>OY843679.1:0-1791 GCA_963693005.1 Alphaproteobacteria bacterium CMAR1
GGGTTGTGACCCCAAACACGAACAAAAACAACGAAGGAAAACTACCAAATCGGCCAAAACACACTGCTTCTTGGGTAGCCCTGTCTGTGGGTGGGCGGGTGAAGGTGAAGGTCCAGGTTCACCCACCCCAATTTTCTTTTTTCGCGGTTGAATGCCTGCCCGTGTATTACTGTTTTCCAAGTTGTTGAGTCAGGGCAGTGTCGGTGCGCGGGGCTTGGGGTTTTTGTCGCATTGAAAAGCTGGGCTTTCTTGAGTGGTGCAGCTGCTGGTGCGAGGGTGGGTGGAGGTGAAAGGTGAAATGTGAAATGTGAAGGTGAAGTGAAGGTGAAGGTGAAGGGGGTAGACCCCCCAGGGTGGTCCGAGTGAAGGATCTTCATCTTCACCTTCATCTTCAATCTTCATCTTCAATCTTCATCTTCACCTTTGAAAAAAAAAATAATGAAAACTTGCACTTTTGTATTTTCAAAAAACACCTGCGCGTCGCAAACAATGCCCCGGACGCGAATGGGACAAAAACCCCAAGCCCCTGCAAACACTCCGCGAGGTGCGCCCCGCGCACACTGCAAAACACATCGTCAAGGCGCGCCCCGCGCGCCGTCACATCGGGGGAAGAAACATCCGCTGAGACGCCGGCAAAATGTTTGTGCATGCTGCTTCTTCGCTTCGGAAGATCCGCCATCAGGTTTTGTGTTTCTTGTTTTTTGTGGCCAGGTCCGGTGCACGGCTATTCCGCCATGCGCCGGCGCTACTTTTTTATTTCTCTCTCGTTTTCTGTGTTTTTGCGGTTTGGCATCAAGAGTTGCCCCCCAGAAATGGCTAAGCGGCTTCAGTGCCGTCGGCAAGACCGGGCCCCTGGCATGGACACACTCGCTTTAGCGGATGGCACCGACTGTGCACGCTATTCCGCGGCGACCCTTGGTTCCGGCCCCCGCAGCTACGCATCCGCGATCCCTCGACGGCCGTAGCGCGCCTTGACCGCGAGGATGCATGGCCACGACGTCTCTCAAGCATCGTGTGGGCATACATGCTCTGGTCGCGCGCACCTCCCCGAAGCAGGAGGCAGAAGAAGCAGCCCCCGACTCCTCGCCTCTCTCCTCGCTCACCCCCCGGTCCCCCGAGCCCGGACGTTCCCTGCCTGGCCTGGGTTTGGCTCCCTAGACCGCGACCTACCGCAGCGACGAAGTGCGTGAGGCAAACGACATAATAATCGGCGGAACTGCATATTAAATCACGTCGCATAATAATTCGACCCCCCCCCCCCCTTTACACACAAGCGCGTTTCCACTATAAAGGGGAACGCGGGAGGACTTTTTTCCTCTACCCGCTTTCAGACAACACAACAGAACTTGCGCCTCCTCGGCGCCACGGCGCCCTGACCTTCGGGATGGTAATGGCCTTCCCATAAATGGGAAGTCCGTTTTCCACTATAAAGGGGAACGCGGGGCGTTCCTGAAGTGCAAATGGTTCCTTTTTTCCTTTTTTCAAGACTCCACGAACAAGTATCGACAGGCGGATATTTTGAACACTTTCATTTTCGACGATCATGTGGTGGTCATGTGGTGCGAACGTGGTTTCGGAAGGCGGCTCACTGTGTGCCAGCATGCCGCTGAGCGGAACACAACTAGGATGAACATCGGCTCACCGGATCATCACCATCACTGGGGATTGGGGCCCCGCCGGCCTCACCCCCCCCCCGAACGATACAGCTTACAGGGTTGTCAGGAAGTTCTACGATTCCAGGTCACCGTCCTCGGGTGAGTCCATTTTGGACAGCCTCCCATGGCTAAAACG
>OY843680.1:0-3622 GCA_963693005.1 Alphaproteobacteria bacterium CMAR1
GCCCGATGGCGCTCGCCGGGCGGCCGCTGCTGACCCTCGCCCCGCTCCGGCCGGACCTCCGCTTCCTCGACCGCGACCCGGGACACCGTCCCGGCGGCCGACCACGACCCAAACGTCCTGCAGGTGCTCCCCGCCATGGCAGACCTGCTGCACACCGCGGCCGCGTTCGCCTCGGAGCGCGGGATGGCCGGCGACGTCGCGGCCGTCGTCGACAGCGCGAACCTCCTGCGCCTCGCGCGGCTCTCCGTCGAGAGCTTCGGGCGCCGCATGCGGCCCTCGGCCATCGTCCATACCGACGCCGTCGTCGACCCCGTCGCGGCCACCTCCGAGGCCCGGGCGGCGCAGGAGTGGGCCGCCGCCAAGGCAGCCGACTCCGCCGCCCCCCGCCGCCCCGACCGCTGCCGACGTTCAGCGCCGGTTCCTGGCCGTGGCCTCCCCGAGCGCCGACCCTCCGCGGGTCGTGATCGTCGCCACGCACGAGCCGTCGGTAGTGGACGCCGTGCTCGGGGCCGCGGGGTCCGTCCCCGCCGCCACCGTCGTCGTGTGCACCTCGGAGCTGCTCCTTTCCAATGTGACATCGGCAGTCCGGGCCCCGCCGCTGAACGTGCTCTTCGCCTCGGGGCTCCCGGGCAGCTCGGGCCTCACCGGCCCCCTTCATGCGTACGGTGCTTTCGTCGGTCGGATTCTCCTTGCCGCACACAGGTCTCAGGACAAGAGCACAGCCCCTGCGGAGGTGGCTGCCGAGGCCTTCAAGCGCACATCCCTGCAGTACGAGGGGGCATCGGCCACACACCTCAGTAACGAACCCTGCGCTGGGCTGACCACATCAGTGTACCCGCACCCCGGCGGGGCCTGCCAGTGCAGCAAGGCGGTGAACGCCTTCTCCCTCTTCAACCACACGGCGGCCTCCGTGGGCAAGGGGGCCCTTGTGACCGACTACGAGCAGGTCCCCACCTTCACCTTCACTCACTCGGGATGTTGGGGTGGCGTACACCGCCATCGCCGAGCCGCCGTCTGACCCACTGCTCACCGGCACCGAGATCGCACTTACTGCAGCGGGTGGTGTCGTCGCCCTGGTCCTCGCTGGGTTCATCGGGCTCTTGGTGTACCGCCACTGCAGGGAGTCGTGGGCGGCCCGCCATGCCCCGACGGACCAGAATGCCCCCTTTTGCTATGGTGTTCACCGACATCCAGGCCTCGACGGTCTTGTGGGCTCGCTACCCTGAACAGATGGGCCGCGGCATCGATGTCCACCATGCGACCCTCCGTGACCTTATCTCTCGGCACAAAGGGTACGAGGTGAAGACCATCGGTGACTCCTTCATGGTGGCCTTCAAGGACGTCGACGACGCTGCGCGCTTCGCCCTCACCTCACAGTCAGCGCTTCACGACGCCCCGTGGGAGACCACTGCCTTCGACGATGTCTACGACAAGCTGCTGTCGGAGCAGCACCCGGACCTGAGCAAAGCAGTTTCCAATGGTACATCGCACGGGCTTTGGCGCGGGATCCGAGTGCGGCTCGGAGTGCACTACGGCACGGGGCGGATCATCATCGACGAGACGACGAAGCACCGCGACTACTACGGGACGGTGGTCAACGTCGCGGCGAGGGTCGAGGGGTGTCGGGCACGGCGGGCAGGTCCTCCTCACCGGGGATACAATGGCCGCCCTCCACCCAGACACGATGCCACCGGACGCTTCAATCCTCGACTTCGGGCCGCAGCCGCTGCGTGGGCTGAGCACTCCGGTGTCCTTGCACCAGGTTCTCCCGCGTGCGTTTGCCGACCGCCAGTTCCCGCCGCTGCGCCTCGACGTCGAAGTCGACGTCGGGGACGAGAGCCATGACTCGAGCGGCCGGAGCGAGAGTGCCCGCTCGGCCGGCAAAAAACACCGAGGGGTCGCAGGGCCGCGAGGCAGCATGCGAGTCCACCACCGGCGCCAGCACTGATGCCTCCCGGCCCCCGACCACCGCCGTCGACGGCGCGCGCTCGCTGCTCTCCCGCATGGTGCGGGCCCCCGGGCGGGTCACTCTCCCGCAGCTCCTCCTCGCCGACCGGACGCTCGCGACGCTGCTCGCCACGGAGCCCATGGCCGGCCGTGAGGTCATCGTCAAGCGCTGGGCCGAGCGGTGGGCGCCTCCCGCGGCTCCGGCGCCGCGACCAGATGCACTTCTCGCTCATGCCTGCCGACGAGCTCGTGCGCCTGCGTGTGGCCATGCGCGTCGTCGAGTCCATGGCGGCCACGGGGACGTTAGAGGGCGCGAGTGAACAAGCGAGCGAGGCCGGGCCGTACCCCGGGACCGGCGACATCAACAGTGTCTCTCGCGTTCACGTTTTTTAATACCACCGTACCTTTCTCACTCAGGTCCCGATTTCAATCAAAGACCGGAGGTTTTTGAGTTGTTTTTTTGTTCTGCTTTTGTACTGCTTCCTCACCCGATCCCTCCACGTCCTCCCTCCCACTGAGTCCAGCATGCGACCGCACGGGGAACACCCACGTATCACCGTCAAACGAGTTCGTTGCCAGCAAGGCAACGGGACGAAGTGTCGACGGCAGACTGCAGTGCGCACCAAGCATCATCCCGATGTTATGAGCATCATCATCATCCCTTCCCAGCATCAATGCATCCATGAATCCAATCCCTGCACCCGCACTGCTTCCGCCAGCAGAGCGCTCTTCTGACTTCGCCGTTTCTTCTGTACGCCTGTGTTTCTTTCCGTATTTTTCCACGTATTTGTTCACGATTTTCGATTGGTTTTTGTGTGTTTTTACCTCTTCTTGATGGAGAAGAGAATGGGTGTTCGTCGTCTCCTGACTTGCTTCTTCTCTCCTTTGGCATACCACTTTCACAAAGCACAGTCCACGCAGCATCATCCGTAGTTCCAGCATATCACTGGGGTATTTTTTTTTTTTTTTTTGGCACACAACAGAACACGACCGCTGACGGTCAAAGCAACGCTGTCTCTTCGATCCCTTTTGATACATTCAGCCTCCAGCGTGGGGCATCAGTCCTGTCCCACACCCTGGCGGAAAAAACGAGAAACGGCCTCCGCGCGCCAAAATCAAAACAACAGCACACTGTCGACTCAGTTTGAAATATTCAACAGCGCCATCAATTATGCACTTCTCTGTTACTGCTGTTGAAGGCCTGCACTCACGGCGTTCGAACGCGCCACCCAGAGGTGTTAACCACCGCCTGCAGCATCGCACAGTGAAGAGCACCGCGTTCGATTGTGCTTCAACGGTTTTTGTTCGACGGTTTTCACTTCTTTCACGCTCTCTGTTCGGCCTCCATCCCTCGCGCTGTGAAGCACTCAACCCCTCCCCGACAACGAGCACAGTCCCATCCTTCGACAGCGTAGGACTGCCTTTGGTCCCTGTACTTGAGAAACGTCCGTGGCTCATTATTGCCCACCGGCGCGCATGCGTTCGAAAGGACCGACAAAAACGGCGGTGTTCTTCATGTGGCGTACGTGTTTGTTGTTTTCAGGTTGTGTGTGCCGCCCTTCACCTCCGACAGCATGCCTCCCATCGCCCCTTTGCTATTCGCAATCGTCGCCGTCGCTGCGGTCGCCGTCACAGCGGTCACGGCGGCCACAGTGCCGACGCCGACGGACGACAT
>OY843681.1:0-19202 GCA_963693005.1 Alphaproteobacteria bacterium CMAR1
GGAGGGGGCGGAGGGCGACCAGGAGAAGCTGTCGCCCGAGGAGCGGCGCCGCATGTGCCTAGAGCTGCAGCAGAACTGCAGCGACACGCAGCAGCTGCTGGCCCGGCTCGTGGAGCAGGAGCGGCAGCTGCGGGAGGACACCGCGGGGTTCATCCTCCGCGACGTCGAGGAGGAGAACGCCCGCATGGCCCTCGCCCGCGTCGTGGCCGACGACCAGCGGGCCCGCCTCCGGGACACCGCCTACATCAAGTGGGCCCGGGCCAACGGCAAGGGTGAGTTCGCCGACGACGCCGCGGAGGAGGAGGATGCCCGGGCGCTGCTGCTTGCCCTCCCCGCTGCCCTCCGCCCCGCCGTGGTGCGGCCGCTGCTCGGCCCTGTCGTCGCCGCCCTCGCCGGATGGCGCGGCGCCTCCACGGAGTCCGACGCCGACCTCGACGCCGTCGTCGCCGACATCCCCCCAGGGCACGTGCTCGTCCTCAACGGCGTCGTGGCGTGGGACGCGTGCCCCGAGGCCGCCGCGGAGGCTGCTCACGTTGTCGCCAGCCCACTCAACACCAAAGCAGCCAAGGCCGCCACGGTGGAGGAGCGCTACGTGATGTGGCGGCGGTGGCTGTGCGACCGCAGCGCCGCGGTGGACCCCCGCACGGCGCTGCAGGAGAGCCCGTCGGCCAAGGCGGCGCTCCGAGACGACGGCACCGACGTCGCCGCGTGGGTCCCTGCCGCTGCGCTTGGGGCTGGCGTCGTGGCCCGCGGGTGCATCGTGCAGGGGGCGCTGCGGTGCGTGGAGGTGTGCCCGCCCCACATCGACGTCATGACGCCGCTCGGCATCGACGCTGCAGCCGTGACGCAGGCATTCGCCCCTGTCGCCGCCTCCGTCGCGGACGCCCCGGGTCCTGTGGTGGTCACGGCGGTCGTGGGGCCCGACGGGGCGGCGGTGGTGGACGCGGCGCTGCTGACCCCCGACGTCGTCTTCGACGGCTTCTCCTGGGCCGAGCTCTGCTCCCACATCCGGGCCGACCCTGCCGAGCCCGTGGTGCGGGCCGCCCGGCACCGCCTGCTGGAGCTCCCGCCGCACGACGCCGTCACAGAGCGCTGGTTCCCGTTCCTCAACGGCACCGCCCCCATCCCCGTGACCGGTGATGACGGCCGCATGGCGCTGCTGGGCGTTGCCGTGGCGGCCGCTGCCATCGGGGCCGGGGCCGCGACACTCCTTGCCCGCCGCCGGTGATACCGGAGGGGTGGCTGTGCACCGTAGATGTGTGTCCATGCTGGGCCACCGTGCTCCGGAGTCGATGCCTGATGGTGTCCTTGCCTGTCGCAGCGATGGACACCACCCATGCTGATGACGTGGAGCGGGGCCGGCGGCTGCTGCAGCACCTCGCTGCGGGGGCCGCCCCGGTGATGGACCTCGGCGAGGTCGCCACACCGGAGGCCCTGCTCGAGCAGCAGCGCCTCCTGTGCGGCCCCATGGCCTCCGAAGAGAACGCAGGGCTCGTGCAGCGCAAGTGGGCAGAGCTGCTCGATGGCATGTCGGCACAGTTGAAGGCCGCGACCGAAGCACGGGCGACTGCGGAGGCGGCGTCGGCGGCGGCGGTGTCTGCCAGGGACGACGCAGTGCGGGGCGCCTCCGCAGCGACGGAGCGTGGGGACGACCTCCAACGGCGGGCGGAGGCGGCCGAGGGCATCGCGGAGCAGCTCCAGCGGGACCTGGCCACGGCGAGGGGGGACACATCGAGGGCAAGAGAGGAAACCCGCGCGGCCGAGGAGCGCTGCGACGAGCTGGTGGCCCAGGGGGTGCAGCACCACGAGCGCGTAGTGAAGGCTCAGGCCCAGACGCAGCGCCTCGAGGCCGCCCTCAGCGACGCGTGCCGCAACCAGGACGCCCTCGACGCAGCCTGCCGCCGCGAGACAGACCACAGCCGTGCCCTTGCCTCGCGCGTGGCGCAGTTGGAGGCAGAGCTCGGGGAAGCCCGGCAGCAGGCCGACGGCGAGGCCCGTGCCATCGGCGTCAGCCTCGAGCACGCGACGTCGAACCTCGCGCTGCTGGAGGACCAGCACAGGCTCACCGCGGCCGAGCTCGCCGACCTGCAGCGGCGGCACCAGGACGTCGCCGAGGAGCGCGACGCCTTGGCCGAGGACGTCCGCGAGCTCCGCCGTGAGCTGGATGCTCGTCCTGCTCGGTCGGTGCCGCCACCGCCCCCGGGGCCGTCCGCGGAGCCGGCGGTGAAGGCCCTCGGGGTCGCCACGGAGGTCTTCCGGCTCCTCGAGGAGCAGCACGCCCTGGCCGCCGCCGCGCTCGACGCCCGCCTCGCCGCCCAGGAGCGCCTCGCCACGACGGCCCGTGTGCAGCGCGGGGACCTCTTCGAGCGGCCCGCGTCGTCGCAGGCGGCGGTGCACGACCAGCTCCTGCGGCAGTCCCGCGAGGCAGCCGGGCACATCGTGGGCGTCCCGGAGTGCGCCGAGGGCGGGCACCGGGCGGTCGTCGTCCTCGGGGAAATGGTGCGGGCTGCCTACTCCCAGATCGCCGCGCTGCGCCGGGTGCACCGCGAGGCGACGGCTGTTCCGGCCGGGTACTCCCTCGACGACGTGGAGGTCGAGGGGGCGGGGTCCGCCATCACCGCCGCCGCGATTGCCTTCGCTGGCGACGGCTCCCGGGCGGCCCAGCGGGACATTTGGACGCACCCCGCTGCCCGCCCGACGCCGCAGCAACCGGAGCGGCCGGTGAGCGCCATGGGGGCGGTGGACGTCTCGCCGATCCCCCGGGCTCAGCACACACCGCGCATGGCGCCGCTCCCGCTGCCCGACCACGGCTTCGTCACCCCATACGCCCGCATGCGGCAGGCCCTGGACAACACCATGGCCCGGCACGCCGCGGAGCTCTCCGTCTCCTCGCCCTGAGCTGTAGCCCCGTGGTATCTGTGTGAGGTGTGGGGGCGGGGGTCTGTGGTCGATGGTGCATGCGTTGGCTCCCCAGCGGGATGTCCGAGCTCGTCCCGGCGGAGGCGGTGGCGCTGCTGTACCGCCGGTACCTCAAGGGCGCGGCGCGCGTGCCCAACGGGACGATCCGCATTCTCCTGACCCAGCAAATCCGCTCCGGCTTCCGCCGCAACCGGAGCATCAAGTCGGCCCTGGCGCAGCGCGAGCTCATCAAGCAGGCCCACGCCGACCTCCACATCCTAGAGGACGAGCGCCACAGCCGCACGCTGTACATCAACAAGTTCGGCGTCGTCTCCTGCCTCGAGTGGGAGGTGCGCCGCACGGAGTGGCACTTGTCGCCGCGGTCGCTGCGCAGCGTCCAGGTGCTGTGCTTCGTGACGATGCTCATCGCGTACCGCCTGCTGACGGCGTCCCAGATGATCGACGAGGCGTGCCCGGACATTAGCGAGACCGTCGAGCTCATGGCGGCGAAGCTCGAGGTCGACGACACCGCGGACCTCTGGGGGCGCCGCGAGGAGGACATCAAGCGCCACATCGGCTCCGTCGACCGCATGCGGACGCTGGAGGGGCGCATCCTCACCAACTTCCAGGAGGCCCCGCAGTCGTACCAGACCACCCCGCTCCCGACCCTCAAGAACCCGACCGGGTCGCATCGCCCCAAGGCCCACTGGAAGCCCGACCCGGACCAGCCCTTCGGCCCGGACGACGACGGCGAAGGGGCTGACGCCCCCGCCCCCGCCGCGCAGTAGCTACCTGCCCCGCGCGAGGCGCAAGACGCGACATTGTCACAGTTCAGCTACAGTGCGACTCGCGCGGCCTGTCCCGCCCCCTGTGCGCTGTCCTGGTTCGACATGGTGTCGTGACGTAGCCATGGCCACCGCGGGACTGCTCGTGATCGGGTCGTCGTCCAAGTGGCGGCGCCGCGTCATCGGCGACCACTTCGGGGCCCGCTTCGCCTTCGCGCAGGTCGCCCCGGACATCGACGAGAAGTCCATCCGCGGCGCGACGGCCGAGGAGACCGCGACCCTCATCGCCGAGGCGAAGCTCACCGCGGTGCTCGCGCGGCTCAAGGCCGAGGGCATCGCCGGGGACTTCGCCCTCGCCTCGGACCAGGTCGCCCGCTGCCCGGGGGCCGAGGTGCGGGAGAAGCCGGAGGGCCCCGCCGAGAACCGCGCCTTCCTCGAGGGCTACCGCCACAGCCACGTCGAGACCGTCGCTGCCACCGTGGTGGTGAACCTCGCCACGGGGCAGCAGGCCGCCGGGGTGCACTGCACCAAGACGCACTTCGGCGACATCCCCGACGCCACCATCGACGCCATCATCGGCCGCGGCGACTCGCTGCAGTGCTGCGGCGGCTTCGTCATCGAGGACGTGGACCTGTCCAAGTGCGTGGCCCGGCTGGAGGGCACCGTGCAGGGGGTCCAGGGGGTCCACCCGCCGCTGCTCGCCCGGCTCCTGCGGGACGTGGGCGCGGACCTCCCGGCCGACCTGCTCCCGGAGTGAGCTCTCCTGCTGACTATACTCATACTTCTATTGTACCCTCTCTTCGCTGGTGCCCTGTTGTGAGGTTGTGTTGTGGTGTGTCAGCCGATGGCCACCTCCAACGTCGAGGACCTGATGAAGCAGGCGGAGAAGCTGCTCGCCGCCGGGCAGTACGACCTCCCGCTCTTCGTCGAGCTCTTCCGCGGCTTCCAGTTCGCCGACCCGAAGCAGTTCTCCCTGCCCCTCGCCGCCCGGGCGCTGCTGTCCGCCATCGCGCGGTTCGACAAGAAGTCCAACGACTTCTCCGTGCTGCTCTTCATGATGCACGAGGCCCACCACGGCACCCCGGAGATCAAGGCGCTGTGCGAGATGGACGACGCCGTCGAGCGGGCCCGCTTCGCCTCCTTCTGGGAGCTCTACGCGAAGCACCGCGAGCTCTTCGGCGACGAGCTGCCCAACTTCGTCACCACCGTGCGGGCCGCCATGGTGACCGCCATCAGCCGCGCCTTCCAGACCGTCGAGGCCGCCGCCCTTGTCCCGATGCTCGACGTCGCCGACGCCGACGCCGTGCACGCCCTCCTCACCAAGGCCAAGGTGGGCGAGGTCCAGGGCGAGACCGCCGTCCTCGCCCACAACGTCGTCAACGCCCCGCCGCCCACCGTCGAGGTGCGCCAGCTCACGAGCAAGAACGTCGCCGAGCTGGTGCGGCTCGTGTGAGGGGCGCCCCTTGCCCCCCTGGTGTGATCGGGCCACGACAGCAGTCCAGTCCTTGCTACAGTTTATACGTGCTGCCCACCCACGCTGTGTCCTGCGGCCGTGCCCACCGCCGGTTGTGTCCGCAGCATGTCGCTGTTCCGTCAGCTCATTGACATCGGGGAGGACACCCCGGCCCAGGAGGCCCCCACGAACGAGCTCGACTCGCTGAGCAAGACCGAGCTGGTCGAGCGCCTCGGGCGGGCCAACGCAGCAGTTCAGGAGAAGGAGGTGCAGTTCACCGCCCTCCGCGGCGAGGCGCAGTCCCTCCGCGCTGAGTACGACGCGTACCGCCTCAAGGTGGAGCAGTGGCAGGTCCAGATGAAGGAGGCCCGCGCCCGCGACAACAAGCTCATCGAGGAGCTCCGCGCGGCGAGCGGCAGCGGCGGGTCCACGGACGAGCTCTTCGTGCGCAGCCTGCAGGAGACCGTCGACAAGTACAAGGAGGAGCTCCGCGCGGCCAATGACGAGATCGGCCGCGAGAAGAAGCGCCGGGCCGAGGGCGAGGAGGCCCGCCGCGTGCTGGAGGAGGGCAAGCAGCGCGACGTCGAGGACGCCTGCGCCCGCTTCGACACCATCCGCGAGACGCTGCAGCAGGGCCAGCGCCGCCTCGAGGAGGAGCTCCGCGCCGCGAACGCGCGCACCGAGACCGCTGTCGCCAACGTCGCCGCCAGAGACCGCAAGGTGTCCGAGCTGCAGGGCCGGGTCCGCGCATTGGAGGCCGCGGAGAGCCCCACCTCTGCCGAAGGCGACGCCCCGGCCCCGAGCGACAGCGCCGCGAAGGCAGCAGTCGCCGCGTCGGAGGAGCAGCTCGCCTCGGTGACGGCGCAGCTCGAACAGCAGCGCGCCGCACACGAGGCCGCCCTCACGGAGCTACGCGGGCAGCGCGACGAGGCCGAGCGCCGGGTGCAGGACGCGGCGCTGCAGTCGGCCGAGGGCGAGCGGCGCCTAGCGGAGGCCCGGGCGACGACGGCGGCAGTGAAGGACGAGCTGCAGGCTGTGCTCGACCGCCAGGAGCGCAGCGCCAACACGGCCCAGCTCGCCGAGCGCAGCGCCAAGAGCGAGACCGACACCCTGCGGCAGGAGGTGGTGACGGAGAAGGAGCGCGCCCTCACCGCGGCCCGGGACCACGAGGTGGCGCTCGAGGCCCTCCGCACGGAGCTCCGCGAGGCCCGGGCCCGCATCGCCCAGCGCAGCGAGCTCCAAGCGGGGGCCGAGGAGGCGTCCACCCGGGCGGCGGAGGCCTTCGGGGCGGAGCGGCGGCAGTACGAGTCGCAGCTCACCGCGGTGCAGCGGCAGTGCCTGGAGCTCAGCTCGCAGCGGGAGCAGGCCGAGGCTTCTCTGGGGGAGTGCCGCGAGGCCCTGCACCACCGCGACGCCGTGGTGGACGAGCTGCGGGCGGAGCTCGGGGACGAGGCGCAGCGGGCGGGGACCCTCGAGGCCCAGCTGCTCGCCCTCCACCGCGTGGCCGCCACGTCGCAGGACGGGGACGCGGTGCGGGAGCAGGAGCGGCACACCCTCCGCCGCGAGCTCGACGCCGAGCTCTCCGTCACCGCGCGGCTGCGGGACCAACTCCGCGACGCCCACGGCCGCGAGGCGGAAGCCCTCGAGCGGCTCGGGGACGCCGAGGCGGCGGCCCGGCAGGCGCGCAACGACGCCGACGCTGTGCGGCAGGAGCTGCAGGACGCCAGGGGGAACCTCCGCGGCGACGCGGCCGGGCGGACGGAGGCGGAGCAGCGCATCGCGGGCCTAGAGCGGCGGCTGGCCTCGCAGAGCGACACGACGGCCGAGGCGGTGCGGGTGCGGGAGGACCAGTCGGCCAAGGTGCGGCAGCTCGAAGTGAAGCTCCGCGACGCCGAGGCGCAGCTGCAGATCACGCGCTCCGCCCTCGCCGAGTCCGGCGGCGCCCCGCAGCGGGCGTCGAACCCCTCGGCCGTGCTCTCCTCGGCCTTCCCCACGGGCGCCCGGCTGACCTGGTCGCAGTCCAAGACGATCATCGCGGGGTCGGTGGCCTTCCTGCTCATGCTCGGGCTCGTTAACAGCTTCGTATCCCCGCCGGTGCGCAACCACGACGTGGACACGGTCATCACCATGAAGGAGAAGTACACGCAGGCCTTGACGGCCGCCGCCAAGTGCCAAGAGTCCCTCGCCGAGCGGTCCGCCGATCGGGCGGACAAGAAGAAGTGATGTTGCAGCGCTGTACCCCGCCTGCATGGCCGCTCCGTGCTGCCACCATGCCGTGATGCCTCCTTGTGCACAGCGCCCGTTGCCATGCTGCCCGGAGCTGCGGCGTCGAGCGTCGGCGCAGCCATGGCGCAGTTCTCCGTCTGCCGCCAGCCGTGGGACGAGTACATCCGCCTCGTGACGCGCGAGGACACCGTCCCGTACAAGGCCGACATGAACCCCGGCCCCATGTACCGCGGCCGCAAGGAGGGCCAGGGCGGCTGGCTCATGGACGAGCAGGTGCAGCTGCACTACCGCCGCTACCCGGACGAGCGCGTCATCGCGAACCTCAGCCGCTGGCGCCACGGCGAGCTCGTCGGCGACGTTGCGCTGCAGCAGTTTAAGGACGCGCAGCCGCACCTCCTCGAGCGCCCGGACACGCAGGGCTTCTCCACCCCGGCCCCGGAGGTGTACATGAAGCTCAACTACAAAAACCCGGCGACGCTGTCGAGGTTCCTCACGCGGACCGGGCACTTCTACGGGCAGGACATCCTCCCGATGAACCCCGAGGCGCTGCTGCTGCTCCGGACGCACCTCCACCGTGCCCGGCAGCTCGGGCTCTACCCGAAGTTCGGCAACCCCTTCTGGTACCGCACGCAGAAGGACAGGGCGAAGCCGTACCGCGGGGAGTACGACCCGGCCAAGGCCTCCGTGAAGCAGACCATGGAGCACTTCTCGTACAACTGGCTGCAGACCCTCCGCGTGAAGCGCTACTTCTCGGGCATCGAGGACAAGCGCCGCGGGACGCAGCTGCAGGGCCGCACTACGGTGGAGGAGGCGCAGCAGAACAGCGGCTACGGCAAGGGCTTCCGCGGCGGCAGCATCTCGAACCCGTACGTCCCGAGCACGGTGCCCTTCGGCGAGAAGACCACCACCGTGCCGGGCCTCATGTCCACCGCGGGGATGCGGAAGAACCGCCACCTGTACTCCAAGAGCAGCAAGAAGCGCATGGGCTTCCCCAACCCCGTCATCACCACCAAGAAGATCTGATCTGGTCCCGATCCACCAATCTTGGTCTGGTGGGCGGGGGTGCTCCGCAGCACGGTGCCCCGTGTGGTCCGGCCTTGGTCAGCCGCTGTGGTCACACAGTCACAGTCAGTGTTGTCTCACCCTTGCGTACACAGCGGGGCGGTTGTGGACTCATGGATGGTGCATTGTGCCGCAGCGTACGTGATGCTAGGGGGTCACGCGAGCCTTGAGGAGGAGGGCATCGTCGTAGCGAGGGACGCCCGCCGCATCGGGCTCCGCACAGGGAACGTCGCGCTGCTCGGGGGCGCGGCCGAGGCTCTGCGGGAGGCCGTGCGGGCGTACGTCGGGTCCCGACCGGTGTGCTTCACCCGGGCCCTCTCCCGAACTCTCGCCCACGTCCGCCGCATTCAGAGGGCGTGGCGGGCGCACCGGTGGCGCCGCGATGACTTCCTCGAGCGCTGCGTCAACCGCTGGGCTGGGGTCGGCGACGTGCTCCCCGCGGCGCAACTCACAGCCAAGTGGCGCCGCAGCAGCCGGTTCGCCAAGACACTCGAGGCATCCGGCATCGCCACGACTGGCCGTGACTTCGTCGCTGGGCTCTTCGAGGAGTCGGGGGAGCGCCTCGCCGACCGCTGCGCCATGATGGAGGTGGTGCACCAGGCCTACACCGAGGCCCGCACCGAGTACAGGTGCGCCCTGCGGTGGCACCGTGCCCAGGGCGATGGCCGGCGCCTCCCCAGCTTCTGGGCCACTACGGTAGAGCCCGGCCCGAGCGACCTCATCACGCTCTCGTCCCCGGACGCGGCCGCCCTCACGCTCCGCTTCAGTTGGGCATTCGACGAGGCCAAGGGGCGCTACGCAGGGCTCCGCGCCTTCGACAGGGAGCGGCTGCTGCGGCGCTCCATCCACAGCACGCCCCACACCCCGCCCCCGGAGCCGGCCAAGGAGCCCGCCAAGGAGCCAGCCAAAGAGCCAGTGAAGGAGGGCCAGAGGGCGGAGAGCCCCGGGCCGTTCAGCGCGGCGCCGGACCTCCCGTTGCTGGAGGCCGACGACGCGGCGATGGCGGCCGCTGCGGCGGCGCTCGGGGACGCGGCGGGGCGGTGCGCAGCGTTCATCCATCGTGCCTCCACACGGGCCGTGAGCCTTGGGCGGCCGCTGCAGCCGCACGTGGTGTACAGCGCCCTGCCGCCGGTGGGGCCGCGGCGGGAGGAGCGCCTCCCATGGACCATGGACCCTCTGCGGTACTTTGCCGCGAGAGTGGCCCGCGACGACGACGCCCGGTGCCGGGCCCGGTCGGCCTCGCTCGGGACTCCACCGAGGACTCCGCCGCGGCGCCGGTCGCTGCAGGACCCCCGGAGCCGCCGCCCGTCCCTGCGGCCGTCCGCCCCACCATCCCCGCCGCGGCAGCCCTCGCCGGAGCGGGATGTTGCCAGGGACCCTCCCGGGCCCCCGCCGAGTACGCCACAGGAGCCCCCTGCGACTCAGCAACCGACGTCGCCCAACCCCGGCGAGGGCATCGTGCCGCCCCGGATGCACCCCGACCCGCCGCCGCTGATGGAGCCCGAGACCCCACGGGAGACACCGCCGCGGCGCCGGACCCGCAGCCCCCAACGGGCCCACACTCGGCCGACATCATCCCTCAACATTGCCCGCCGCGCCCTCTCCGTCACCACGACGCCCGCCGCCCCGGAGACCCGCCGCCTGGAGGACCGCGCCGTGGCCCAGGAGCGCAAGAGCATCATCGCCCACCGCCGGGCCGTCGTTCGCCGCACCGTCGAGGCCGCCCTGGACGCGGCGCCGCAGCAGCTTGTCTTGCCCCCGACTCCTGTCCGATCGCCGCCGCGCACGCCGCCGCGCACGCCGTCGCGGGAGAAGGGCCGCGGAACGCCCCCTCGGCCAGGCAGGCCGCCAGCCCTCCGCCCGGGCAGCGGCCCCATGAGCCCCAACGCAGCGAGCCCGATGGGAGGCAGCCCGCTGGCCGCCCCCTCCCCGCTCAACCCTGGCGCCCTCCCCTCGCACCATTCCCTGCTCGACATGCTGGGCGGCTCGCCGGGGGGCCGGCCCGCACGGCTCTCCAGCGCTCCTCGCGCACTGCGCCGCCCGCCGACCCCAGCCCGGCTCCTGACCCGCCAGGCTGTGTTCAAGCCGAGCGAAGGATCGCCGCAGCTCCCCCGCCTCCCCGCTCCCGTGCAGCAAAAGGCCCCGCATCAGCCCAAGCCGCTGCGCTTCTTCGGGCCACGAGGTGCGGCGACCCCGAGCCCGGACCCGCCGGCTCATGTGTGGGGCGGCCGGGGCAGCTCCGGCGTAGTGGCGGTGCTTCCGGCGGCGACCGTGATGCAGCGCCAGTGCCAGCCAGTGCCCCTCGGGCGCCGCACGCAGCCGTGGCAGATGCACGCCGCCCGTGCCCGGGCCACGACGCCGGACCTGAGCACCCACATGGCGCTCACGGAGAAGGCCGCGGGGGCGGTGCTCCGCTCCGTTGCCGGGAGGGTCCGCCTGCCCACGGCGACCGAGGTGGCGGAGCACGTGACCAGCCAGTGGGCGGTCTACCAGCAGGACGAGCAAGGGGAGGCCGAGGAGGAATAGCGATACCCTTCTGGCACTGTACAGTGATGGGACCTCCAGGTGTTGACTGTGTGCTCCGCTCATTGGTGCCCTGTGATCCGTCAGATAGCCATGCGCCGTATCGGCACCGCCGCTGCCGCCGCGGCCCGGAGCTTCGTGACCTCAGAGCACGGCGTCACGGCGGCAGGGAAGACGCTCCACCACAGGGTGGCCACCGTGGACGCCCTGCCGGACACCGCCCCGCGGAGCATCGCCATGTACATGCTCTCCACCGCCCCCTCCGCCACGGCCCCGCCGATGCCCAACAGCGTCGCCTTCGTGGAGAACAACACGAGCGCGTCGGTGCCGCACCTCATGAAGGCCCTCGAGGCCTCCGGGGCAGCCCCGAGCGACGTGCGCTACATCATCGTCACCCACGTCCACCTCGACCACGCCGCCGGGACAGGCGTGCTGCTGGAGCAGTGCCCCAAGGCCACGGTGCTGTGCCACCCCCGAGCCCGGCGCCACCTCGTCGACCCCTCCGCCCTCATCTCGAGCGCC
The DNA here is from genome assembly GCA_963693005.1 of Alphaproteobacteria bacterium CMAR1. Taxonomy (GTDB): domain Bacteria; phylum Pseudomonadota; class Alphaproteobacteria; order UBA6184; family UBA6184; genus Bodonicaedibacter. Next base: position 11,470 of record OY843681.1, read on the forward strand.
CGCCGCGTGTACCCCCCGGAGCTGCACGAGACGCTCATCGGGGACATGCGGCCGTGCGACCCCGACAGGGTGCGGGCCATGGAGGACAACGAGGCGGTTGAGCTCGCCCCGGACCGCCCGCTGCGGTTCCTGCACACCGAGGGGCACGCGCGGCATCACATGGTCGTCCACGACGAGGCGTGCGGGGCGGCCTTCACCGGGGACAGCTTCGGGATGACCTACGACCGCCTCGCCCCGGCGCTGCCGCCGTCGACGTTCCTCCCGACGACGTCGCCTATCGATTTCGACGGCCCCGCGGCCATCGCCGCCGTCCGTCGCATCGCCGCGCTCCCTGGCCTGCGCTGGGTCTTTCCCACGCACTACGGCGCCTGCGAGGACGTCGCGAGTGGAGCGACGCAGCTGCTGCCGTTGCTGGAGCAGCACGACGCCATCCGGGTCAACGTCGGGGAGCGCCTCGCGGCAGGGGAGGCCCCGGAGGCGGTGCTGCTGACCGCCACCGCGGCCGTGCGGGACGTCGTGACGGCGCACCTCCTCGGTCGTGGGATGCCCCGCAGCGCCGGGGCGGAGGTGCTGGCGGACGCGGCGATGCAGCAGACCATCGACGTCAACGCCCAGGGCCTCGTCGTCGCCGCCCAGCGGGCCGCCCGCTCCAAGCTATAGCCAGCCGTGAGAGGCGACACGATTGTTCCATATGGAGAGGATGTGACTGTCGTTGGTGTCTTGCGCAGGGCGTGGCCGCCCATGGCCGACAACAGTGTCACGACGGTGGCGATGCGACCCTCACGCCCAGCACCCGCGCCTCCCGGTGGGCGCTCGCTGCCGTCGCGGCCGCCGCCGGTCCCGCCCGTGTCGACCCTCGAGCCTCAGCGCGACGCCGGGCCTGATGAGGACGTCAAGGCCGCCCTCGCCGCGATGGCCTCCCCGCCGGCGGCCCACCGGTACATCCGCCCGCAGCCCCCAGGCACGTCGCTGCTGCGCTACCGCCGCCGCGCCGCGTCGCCTGGCGCGGTGGCCCCACGGCGCCCGCCACCGCCGGCCGTCACCGATGGGTTCGCCGCGGCGGGGCTGGTGAGGGCGGAGATGGAGAAGCAGCGGCGGGAGGCGGCGACCCTCGACGTGCTCATGGCCTCGACGCTGCAACACCTCCCCTCCCTCGAACTCGCCGTGGAGAGGGACAAGGGCGTCCCGTGGCGCACGCAGCAGGACGACCCGCTGGCCCAGCTCCTCGACGACTGACGGATTCGACCGCCGCTCGATCCGCTGCTTGTACACTACCCTGCTGACCTCCCGTCGCGGGCGTGCTCCCCTGTCCGGGTTCCCTCTCGTGTGGCACGGAATACCAAGCGTGCGTTGCGCCTGCAGGACTCATGATCCTCTTCGCCTTCACCGTGCTCACCGTGTGGGCCGTGTACAGTGCCTACTGCTGGCTCTTCTGGCGCTCCCGCCCGGTGAAGGACCGCGTCGTGCTCATCACCGGCGGGGCCCGCGGCATCGGCCGCAACATGGCCCTCAAGATGGCGAAGCAGGGCGCCAAGATCGTCCTCTGGGACATGAGCGTCGAGGCCCTGGAGGAGGCCAAGAAGCTCATCACCGCCGCCGGGGCCGAGTGCCGCACCTACACCGTCGACGTCACCGACCGCGAGCGCGTGTACGCCACCGCGGCGGAGGTGGGCCGCGTGGACGTGCTCGTGAACAACGCCGGCATCGTCACCGGGAAGCCGCTGCTGGAGTGCCCGGACGAGCTCATGGAGAAGACGGTGCAGGTGAACACCATCGCCCACTTCTGGACCATCAAGGCCTTCCTCCCGGGCATGCTCGAGCGCGACGACGGCAACATCGTCACCGTCGCATCCGCCGCCGGCCTCGTCGGGACCGCCGGGCTCATCGACTACTGCGCCTCCAAGTTCGGCGCCGTCGGGACCGCCGAGGCGCTGTACCTCGAGCTCCGCAAGCGGCGCACCAAGGTGCGGGCGACCATGGTGTGCCCCTTCTTCATCAACACCGGCCCTGGTGGGCTCTTCGACGGCGCCAAGACCAAGTGGCCGTCCCTGCTGCCCATCCTCGAGGAGGACTACGTCGCCGGCCGCATCGTCACTGCGATCAAGCGCGGCGACCCGAAGGTGGTGATGCCGTTCCTCGTCGAGCTCAGCATGGTGCTCAAGGTCCTGCCCATGACGTGGCTCGCCTGGCTCGCGGAGTTCCTCGGCACGAGCGACTCCATGAACGACTTCAAGGGCCGCAAGGAGAAGACGGCCTAGGACCCGCAGGCGCCCGTCAGTTTTCGCTATCACCCCATTCCCACATGTCTTCGACTTCTATTTGATATTTGATTCGCCTTTCGCTCTAACGACAGTCACGAGCCACCGGCCCTTGACCACAACCCGAGGCGCCACGCCGTTTTGTTGACGTCCCCCACGACGGATTCCCGGAGCCACCGTTGGTGTCCCAACACGAAGGTCGTCGTGCGATGGTGGTGTTGTTCGAAGGCTCTATGAGTGCCGAGGGCGTCGGGCAGTGCGTGCTGCCGCCCCTTATGCGCTTTGCTGTTGACTTCTTCGGCGCCCTGTCCTTTGGGGCCCCCACCGAGGTGGGCCCCTCGTGCCTCCTGCGCACGGCGGAGACCCCGGCCTGCAAGAAGTCGGCGCTGCTCTTCACGGAGAGGGCCGGCGACGTCCACGCGGCCACCTTGGCGCAGCTCCTCCGCTGCGACGACGGGCAGCCCCCCGTCGCCTTGCAGCACTTCCCCCGCCACGACCACGTCGAATCCCTCGGCCCCCTCGGGCAGCCCCTTAGCAGCATCCACCAGCAACGGCTGCAGGACCTCGAGGAGGTGGGCGGGCACGACGACGCCCCAGCCTCGCCCTCGTGGTTCCCCACCGTCCCCGACGACCCCGCCCCGAGGCCCGGGGCACACCCGGAGCCGCCCGCCCACGCAGACGGGCTGCGGGTCTACATGCGCTTCAGCATCGACCTCCCCGGGGCGACCCCTCGGGACGCCCTGTTCCGCTACAGCGCCGTGCTGCCCCTGGACCCCGACCAGCGGGCGGCGGTGGGCACCGATGCCGACGTCGCGTACGCCGCGGCGTGGTGCCCGGACCTCCTACTGCCCGCCCTACGCACCCACGTCCGCTCGGCCGCCCTCGGGTACTTCCTGCTCGAGGGCGGCGAGGGGCTCGGGGTGCGGCTGACCTTCGTTGGCTTGAAGGAGCTCAACGTGCCTCGCGTGCTCACCGAGAAGGCCTTCGACCCGCGGCTCTTGACGTGCACCTTCAAGCGGCTCTTCACCATCGCCCGGGCCCTCCAGGCGAAGCTCCTCCCCGAGGAACTTGCCGACGTCTCCTCCAAGGCGGTGCTGGCCAAGGTGCGGGCCGTCGATGCTAGCCTCCGGGCATCCATCGACACCGCGGCCGCGGCCGACCTGGCCACCTGCTGCACCATGCAGTGACATCATCGTGCTCCTGGATCGATGCTCCTATTTGTTGTGTGCCATCGAGCCCCAACAGACCGGGCCCTCCTGTCAGTGTGTGTGGTGGGCAGCGATGGCGAAGCCGGCATCCCGGGCGACGTGGGAGCTGAAGCTGCAGCAGCACCAGGACGACATCGACAAGCGCGAGGCCTTCATCGCGGCGCAGGAGAAGCGCTTCGCCTCGCTGCAGTCCAAGGCGGACGACCTCCACCGCCGCGAGGTCGTCGTCAAGGCCCGCGAGGACAGGGCCGCCGCCGGGGAGCTGCGCTACGGGCAGCTGCAGGCCCTCGAGGCCCGGGTCACCGCGGCGCAGCAGAGCCTCGAGGAGCGGGAGGCGGAGCTGATGCAGCGGGTCGAGGCGCTTGAGGAGGCCGAGGACGGGGCCGCCGAAGCCTACCACGCCCAGTTGTTGGAGTACGACGCGAAGGAGAAGGAGCTCGCCGAGCGGGAGGCGCGGCTCGCAGCCTCCACCGCGGCCCTGGACGCGAGCCACCGGGCGCACACCGAGGTGGTCGAGCAGCGCGGGGCGGCCGCGGTGAAGGCCGAGGCGGCGGCCGTGGAGGCGCTCCACAAGGCCCTCTCGGAGCGGCAGCAGATGGAGCAGGTCGCCGCCCAGGTGCGGCACTCGCGCGAGGACGTGGACGGGGCGCTGCAGCTCGCCCGCGACCTCCAGAGCTACGACGAGCGGGTCCGCCGCCAGCTCCGATCGCTCGAGGCCCAGACCGCCCGCGACAAGGAGGCCGCCGCCATCGCGAGGCAGGAGGCCGAGGCCGCGGCCGGGGACGCCGACACCGCCCTGGCGGAGCTCCGGGAGCGGGAGCTCGTCGCGGACGCCCGTGAGACGCGGCTGCAGCGGTCCGAGGCGACCACGGCCGAGGTGTCGAAGCGGCAGGCCCAGCGGGAGGAGGAGCTCGTCGCCCAGGCCGCCGCCCTCGCCGCCCAAGGGGAGGCCCTGCAGCAGCGGGAGGAGGCGCTCGCTGTGGCCCACTCGCAGTGCGCTGACGAGAAGGCGCGGCTCGAAGCCAAGGGCAAGGCCATGAAACGCGAGACGGCTCGTGTGGCCAAGGCGTCGCAGCGGAGCGCCAAGGAGCACACCGACGCCGAGGACACCCAGCGGCACTGCGACGAGTGGGCCACGCGCCTTGCCCGGTGGGAGGACGAGCTTGCCTGGCGCGAGGACGAGCTCGCCCGCTTCGCGGAGGCGGCGACCAACGCCCCGCAGCGGGGCCCTGTGTACAGCGCCGGGCACGTGAACCGTGCCATCGTGGAGGTGCAGATGCAGAGGGTGCGGGAGCACTACGAGGCGGGCCGCAAGCGGCGCGTGCTGTCCGCCCTCCTGCCCCGCCACCGCCACGGGCAGTCCCAGTCCTCCCGCACCATCGGCAGTGGCATCCCCGCCCCGGAGGCGGGCTCCGCCGCTCTCGGGGCGACCTCGCAGGCGGCGCAGCGCCAGGCAGCGGACGCGGCCAAGGAGACGAGCATCATGTCCACGTCGCATGTCCTCGGCCTCCGCCGCAACGTCGCCGCGCTGGAGAAGACGTTCCGCCGCAACGTAGGCGGGGCGATCGACCTGAGCGCCGAGGCCGGGGGTGGCCGCCCCCGCATCCGCAGCGACACCTTCCTCCCGGACGAGCAGGTCGTCATCGCGCTGGCCGTGGCGCGGGAGCGGGACCTCGGGGCGGAGACGTGCATGCGCAACCTCCTGCGGCAGTGCCCCGTGAGCGACCCCACCCCGCCCTCCACCGGCGCCGCCGTCCGCAGCGCGCCGCCCGCGGTGGAGGGCGCGTCGCTGGAGGTCCACGCGTGGCGCCGGAAACTCCTCTCCCACATCGTCGCCCGGGACGAGGCCATCCTCGCCGAGCGGGAGGCGCTCCTCGGTGAGGCGTGCGGCATCCTGTCCCGGTGGCGGGCGCGGCGGCAGGCGGCGACGTCCGCGGGGCCCGGGGCGCCGAGCGAGGACAGCGATGAGCACACGCCGGGTGTCTTTGGCAGCGACAGCGACACCGACGAGGACCCGGAGCAGCTCGCCGTCGGTGTCCTCCACACTGCCCCGACCGACTCCGAGGCCTCCGACTCCGCTGGGTCCGGCTCGGACGCAGAAGGCGCCGATGCGCAGGAGGGGTCCATGGGGCAGAGCTCCCGGCCTCGGTCAACGAAGGACAGCTCCCGCCACAGCGCGAAGCCGAGCAGCCGGAGCGACTGTGACGGCAAAGGCAGCGCCAGGAGCAGCGCTGGGGAGAGCATCAAGCGCGGCAGCAAGGACAGTGGAAGCAAGGATAAGGGGGCCGGCAGCGAAGAGGACGACTACGATGACGACTACGACGACTACGGCGATGACGACGGCTTCGAGGACCCGGCCCCTGGGGCTGGGAAATCCAACAACGACGCTGGTGATGAGGCCTCCGAGACGGAGCGAAGCCGGAAGAGCTCTAGTGCTGACGCCGTCGCTCCTGACGCCGCGGACCCCGACGCTGACGCTGCACCCAAGGCTCCCGCGGCGGAGGCGACACCCCGCGATGGGCAGAGCGAAGGGAGCAGCGCCCCGGGTGAGGACTCAGGCCGCCGGACCGCTCGCAGCTCCAGGGCGGAGTCCGATGGAGACGTGGAGGCGCCTGATGGGGCGAAGCGCGAGCAGACAGGCGACGGCCGCGCCTCGACCCCGACACAGCTGTCATCCCGCGGCGGACAGGAGGCGCCCGACCCGGCCCATGCCGAGGCCGAGCCGTCCGTGTCCGGGACCTCACCGCCAGCGTCCGGTCGGGGCGACGGTGCAGCCGCTGATGAGGCCACGACGGACCCCAAGGCATCAGCGGAGGGCACGCCGGAGAAAGTCAAAGCGTCGGACGAGGGGGGTGAGAAGACCTCTGTCGCTGAGGAGGTCGTCGAGGTGGTGGAGGAGGATGGCACCCCGTCACAGAACCATGACGGTGAGGGCGACATCGATCACTCCGCCCCTGTCTCCGCTCCCACCGACAAACGGGAGGAGCAAACGTCGACCCCGCGCAAAGCTGAGCCAGACACCGCGTCACCACCCGAGCCTGTGCCCGCGGCCAAGGAGACAGCTCCCGCTGAAGACGTCCGCAAGGCAGACGGTCACCACGAAGAGGCGGTCGTCGGGCCGCTCCACCACGACAGCGACGATGACCTCGACTACGCTGCCCCTCGACCTGCTCCAGTGCCAACGGCCGACGACGAAGTTGTGAAGAAGGACACTGCACCGAGTCCGGTGCGGAGCCCCAGAACCGCCGACACCGCGAGCAAGCAAGAGCCGCACCATGAGGAAGACGCCGTCGTCGGGCCGCTCCACCACGACAGCGACGATGACCTCGACTACGCCGCGCCACCGCCCGCTGCACCACCTGTGGAACCGGAGAAGACACCACCTGCCGAGGAGGCGACCCCGCCCCCAGCACCGGAGGATAAGCCGAGGGATAGTCCAAAGGTCTCCAACGAAAAGGAGAAGTCGACACCGCCACATGACGAAGAGGAGGCGGTGGTGGGGCCGCTCCACCACGACAGCGACGACGATCTCGACTACGGCGCGCCTCCTCCACCGGTAGTCCAGGAGCCGGCGGTGCAAGATGATGCGAAGAGCAAGGAACCCGAGAAGAAGACCGACGAGGTGGGGGCGGATGAGCGCTACGACGCCTCGCAGCAACAAGAGAGGCCGCACGACGACGACGTGGTCGTGGGTCCGATCCACCACGACAGCGACGACGACCTCGACTACGCCGCTCCCCCACCGGCACCACCAGCGCCATCGGAGCCCACAGCCGCCAAGACCCCACGTGCCGAGGAAGCACCACACACCCAACCGAAGGCAGCGGACGCCTCGGATACGAAGAAGGAGCTGTCGCCATCAAGGCACCACGACGAGGAAGACGCCGTCGTGGGGCCGCTCCACCACGACAGCGACGATGACCTCGCCTACGCCGCGCCACCGCCCGCTGCACCGCCTGTGGAACCGGAGAAGACACCACACGCTGAGGAAGCGACCCCGCCCCCAGCACCGGAGGATAAGCCGAGGGATAGTCCAAGGGTCTCCAACGAAAAGGAGAGGTCGCTACCGCCGCACGAGGAGGAGGCGGTGGTCGGGCCGCTCCACCACGATAGTGACGACGACCTCGACTACTCCGCCCCACCCCCAGCTTCCACGACTGCCCCTGCCGCTACCGCTACCGCTACCGAGCTGGCCGCTCCTGTCGTGGATGGGCAGCGCACGGAGACACCGCGAGGGTCGACCACGGAGCCGCCGAGCACCGACGCC
>OY843682.1:0-11023 GCA_963693005.1 Alphaproteobacteria bacterium CMAR1
GCAACCATGACTTTGGGCAGGTGGTGAAAAAAACATGTGTTTTCGTCGGAAACGTGGCGAAACAGGAAGTATTCACCGTGGCGGGGTGGGATTCACCGTTTTTACAGTGTTTGAGACATTTTTTCGATTTTCTTTTTGGGAAGGTGTGACCCTTGAAAATGGGTCAAAAGGGCCGATTTTCGGTCGTCAGGCAGGCGGCCACCGTCATCGGCCGGGTGGTGAAACGGCAACTGTTCCGGTGTGGAAAGTGTGAAATCAGGCCGGAAATAGCGTCAGTGCGTGGGATTGTCAAACTTTTCACGGTTTGAGATTTTCTGCCGAAAAAGCTGGTAACATGTACGGGGCCATTTTTGGTCATTTTCCGGGGGCCCGAAATTGGTCGGGTCCCCAGATGTGGGTTTGTGGGCCCGGAAATCACCCAAACCGGGGAGTATTTCAATTTTTAGCCGGGGTCACGTAATTTTGACGCCTGGAAAATATTTTTTTTCGGCCACTTTCGTCACCCCCAAGCGGGTCTTGCTGATGCCATAGCTTAGCAGCAAGCCAAAAAACGGATTCTCATAGTTTGTGGGGATGTGTTGCGGTGGCTCGGCGGCGTCTGAAACCGGTCGGGGCTTCAAGATTACACACTTTTCCGACTCATTGAGCCATCTGCCAGCTCCGGAGGCCGTAGGAGGTCGGAGAACGAGCGGGGGACAGACGGACGACGACGACGACGACGGACGCCACCTGGTCCGGGGGTGGAAAATCCGGACTTTGGGCCCAAAAAAAATTTTCCCAAAAAGTGAAAATATGAAATTAACGGAGGTATTCCCAAAAAAATCGGGTCTACAAACTTTTTTTTCGCCACGGAAAAATATTTTTTCGCTAAAGTTGGGAAAGGCCGGATTTTGGGAAAAAGGGTATTGCCTCCGACGTTGGTGGCCTCCCTCTGGGGTGGGAAGACCCCCCCAATCGGCTCGGGACCCTAACCCTAACCCTAACCCTAACCCTAACCCTAACCCTAACCCTAACCCTAACCCTAACCCTAACCCTAACCCTAACCCTAACCCTAACCCTAACCCTAACCCTAACCCTAACCCTAACCCTAACCCTAACCCTAACCCTAACCCTAACCCTAACCCTAACCCTAACCCTAACCCTAACCCTAACCCTAACCCTAACCCTAACCCTAACCCTAACCCTAACCCTAACCCTAACCCTAACCCTAACCCTAACCCTAACCCTAACCCTAACCCTAACCCTAACCCTAACCCTAACCCTAACCCTAACCCTAACCCTAACCCTAACCCTAACCCTAACCCTAACCCTAACCCTAACCCTAACCCTAACCCTAACCCTAACCCTAACCCTAACCCTAACCCTAACCCTAACCCTAACCCTAACCCTAACCCTAACCCTAACCCTAACCCTAACCCTAACCCTAACCCTAACCCTAACCCTAACCCTAACCCTAACCCTAACCCTAACCCTAACCCTAACCCTAACCCTAACCCTAACCCTAACCCTAACCCTAACCCTAACCCTAACCCTAACCCTAACCCTAACCCTAACCCTAACCCTAACCCTAACCCTAACCCTAACCCTAACCCTAACCCTAACCCTAACCCTAACCCTAACCCTAACCCTAACCCTAACCCTAACCCTAACCCTAACCCTAACCCTAACCCTAACCCTAACCCTAACCCTAACCCTAACCCTAACCCTAACCCTAACCCTAACCCTAACCCTAACCCTAACCCTAACCCTAACCCTAACCCTAACCCTAACCCTAACCCTAACCCTAACCCTAACCCTAACCCTAACCCTAACCCTAACCCTAACCCTAACCCTAACCCTAACCCTAACCCTAACCCTAATCCTAGTTCTCTGGTGCCCGAGCCGATGTTTTCCGCAGTGATGCGGCAGCCGGATACTGTTTTCGACCCTTGAAAACGGCCAAGGGCCGGTTCTTCGGTAGTCAATAGGCAACCATGACTGTGGGCAAGTGGTGAAAAACACATGTGTTTTCGTCGGAAACGTGAGGAAACGGGGAGTATTCACCGTGGCGGGGTGGGATTCACCGTTTTTACACTGTTTGAGACAGTTTTTCGATTATTTCCTTGACCGGTGTTGACCCTTGAAAATGGGTCAAAAGGGCCGATTTTCGGTCGTCAAGCAGACAGCCACGGTCATGGGCCGGGTGGTGGGAAAGCAAGTATTCCGGTGTGGAAAGTGTTAAATCAGGCCGGAAATAGCGTCAGTGAGCCAGATTGTCAAACTTTTCACGGTTTGAGATTTTCTGCCGAAGAAGCTGGTAACATGTACGGGGCCATTTTTGGTCATTTTCCGGGGGCCCGAAATTGGCCGGGTCGCCAGATATGGGTCTTGGGGCCCGGAAATCACCCAAACCGGGGAGTATTTCAATTTTTAGCCGGGGTTACGTAATTTTGACGCCTGAAAAATATTTTTTTTCGGCCACTTTGGTCACCCCCAAGTGGGTCTTGCTGATGCCATAGCTTAGCAGCAAGCCAAAAAACGGATTCTCATAGTTTGTGGGGATTTGTTGCGGTAGCTCGGCAGGGTCTGAAACCGGTCGGGGCTCCAAGATTACACACTTTTCCGACTCATTGAGCCATCTGCCAGCTCCGGAGGTCGCAGGAGGCCGGAGAACGAGCGGGGGACAGACGGACGACGACGACGACGACGGACGCCACCTGGTCCGGGGGTGGAAAATCCGGACTTTGGGCCCAAAAATATTTTTCCCAAAAAGTTAAAATATGAAATTACCGGAGGTATTCCCAAAAAAATAGGGTCTACAAACTTTTTTTTCGCCACGGAAAAATATTTTTTCACCAAAGTTGGGAAAGGCCGGATTTTGGGAAAAAGGGTATTGCCTCCGACGTTGGTGGCCTCCCTCTGGGGTGGGAAGACCCCCCCAATCGGCTCGGGACCCTAACCCTAACCCTAACCCTAACCCTAACCCTAACCCTAACCCTAACCCTAACCCTAACCCTAACCCTAACCCTAACCCTAACCCTAACCCTAACCCTAACCCTAACCCTAACCCTAACCCTAACCCTAACCCTAACCCTAACCCTAACCCTAACCCTAACCCTAACCCTAACCCTAACCCTAACCCTAACCCTAACCCTAACCCTAACCCTAACCCTAACCCTAACCCTAACCCTAACCCTAACCCTAACCCTAACCCTAACCCTAACCCTAACCCTAACCCTAACCCTAACCCTAACCCTAACCCTAACCCTAACCCTAACCCTAACCCTAACCCTAACCCTAACCCTAACCCTAACCCTAACCCTAACCCTAACCCTAACCCTAACCCTAACCCTAACCCTAACCCTAACCCTAACCCTAACCCTAACCCTAACCCTAACCCTAACCCTAACCCTAACCCTAACCCTAACCCTAACCCTAACCCTAACCCTAACCCTAACCCTAACCCTAACCCTAACCCTAACCCTAACCCTAACCCTAACCCTAACCCTAACCCTAACCCTAACCCTAACCCTAACCCTAACCCTAACCCTAACCCTAACCCTAACCCTAACCCTAACCCTAACCCTAACCCTAACCCTAACCCTAACCCTAACCCTAACCCTAACCCTAACCCTAACCCTAACCCTAACCCTAACCCTAACCCTAACCCTAACCCTAACCCTAACCCTAACCCTAACCCTAACCCTAACCCTAACCCTAACCCTAACCCTAACCCTAACCCTAACCCTAACCCTAACCCTAACCCTAACCCTAACCCTAACCCTAACCCTAACCCTAACCCTAACCCTAACCCTAACCCTAACCCTAACCCTAACCCTAACCCTAACCCTAACCCTAACCCTAACCCTAACCCTAACCCTAACCCTAACCCTAACCCTAACCCTAACCCTAACCCTAACCCTAACCCTAACCCTAACCCTAACCCTAACCCTAACCCTAACCCTAACCCTAACCCTAACCCTAACCCTAACCCTAACCCTAACCCTAACCCTAACCCTAACCCTAACCCTAACCCTAACCCTAACCCTAACCCTAACCCTAACCCTAACCCTAACCCTAACCCTAACCCTAACCCTAACCCTAACCCTAACCCTAACCCTAACCCTAACCCTAACCCTAACCCTAACCCTAACCCTAACCCTAACCCTAACCCTAACCCTAACCCTAACCCTAACCCTAACCCTAACCCTAACCCTAACCCTAACCCTAACCCTAACCCTAACCCTAACCCTAACCCTAACCCTAACCCTAACCCTAACCCTAACCCTAACCCTAACCCTAACCCTAACCCTAACCCTAACCCTAACCCTAACCCTAACCCTAACCCTAACCCTAACCCTAACCCTAACCCTAACCCTAACCCTAACCCTAACCCTAACCCTAACCCTAACCCTAACCCTAACCCTAATCCTAGTTCTTTGGTGCCCGAGCCGATGTTTTCCGCAGCGATGCGGCAGCCGGATACTGTTTTCGACCCTTGAAAACGGCAAAGGGCCGGCTCTTCGGTAGTCAATTAGGCAACCATGACTGTGGGCAAGTGGTGGAAAAAACATGTGTTTTCGTCGGAAACGTGGGGAAACGGGGAGTGTTTCCCGTGGCGGGGTGGGATTCACCGTTTTTACAGTGTTTGAGACATTTTTTCGATTTTTTTTTTGCAAGGTGTGACCCTTCAAAAATGGGTCAAAAGGGCCGATTTTCGGTCGTCAAGCAGTCGGCCACGGTCATGGGCCGGGTGGTGAAAAAACGGGTATTCCGGTGGGGAAAGTGGGAAATTGGACTGGAAATAGCGTCAGTGGGTGAGATTGTCAAACTTTCTACGGTTTGAGATTTTCTGCCGAAAAAGCTGGTAGCATGTACGGGGCCATTTTTGGTCATTTTCCGGGGGCCCGAATTTGGTCGGGTCACCGGATGTGGGTTTGTGGGCCCGGAAATCACCCAAACCGGGGAGTATTTCAATTTTTAGCCGGGGTTACGTTATTTTGACGCCTGGAAAATATTTTTTTTCGGCCACGTTGGTCACCCCCAAGTGGGTCTTGCTGCTGCCATAGCTTAGCAGCAAGCCAAAAAACGGATTCTCATAGTTTGTGGGGATTTGTTGCGGTGGATCGGCAGCGTTTGAAACCGGTCGGGGCTTCAAGATTACACACTTTTCCGACTCATTGAGCCATCTGCCAGCTCCGGAGGTCGCAGGAGGCCGGAGAACGAGCGGGGGACAGACGGACGACGACGACGACGACGGACGCCACCTGGTCCGGGGGTGGAAAATCCGGACTTTGGGCCCAAAAAAAATTTTCCCAAAAAGTGAAAATATGAAATTACCGGAGGTATTCCCAAAAAAATCGGGTCTACAAACTTTTTTTTCGCCACGGAAAAATATTTTTTCACCAAAGTTGGGAAAGGCCGGATTTTGGGAAAAAGGGTATTGCCTCCGACGTTGGTGGCCTCCCTCTGGGGTGGGAAGACCCCCCCAATCGGCTCGGGACCCTAACCCTAACCCTAACCCTAACCCTAACCCTAACCCTAACCCTAACCCTAACCCTAACCCTAACCCTAACCCTAACCCTAACCCTAACCCTAACCCTAACCCTAACCCTAACCCTAACCCTAACCCTAACCCTAACCCTAACCCTAACCCTAACCCTAACCCTAACCCTAACCCTAACCCTAACCCTAACCCCCTAACCCTAACCCTAACCCTAACCCTAACCCTAACCCTAACCCTAACCCTAACCCTAACCCTAACCCTAACCCTAACCCTAACCCTAACCCTAACCCTAACCCTAACCCTAACCCTAACCCTAACCCTAACCCTAACCCTAACCCTAACCCTAACCCTAACCCTAACCCTAACCCTAACCCTAACCCTAACCCTAACCCTAACCCTAACCCTAACCCTAACCCTAACCCTAACCCTAACCCTAACCCTAACCCTAACCCTAACCCTAACCCTAACCCTAACCCTAACCCTAACCCTAACCCTAACCCTAACCCTAACCCTAACCCTAACCCTAACCCTAACCCTAACCCTAACCCTAACCCTAACCCTAACCCTAACCCTAACCCTAACCCTAACCCTAACCCTAACCCTAACCCTAACCCTAACCCTAACCCTAACCCTAACCCTAACCCTAACCCTAACCCTAACCCTAACCCTAACCCTAACCCTAACCCTAACCCTAACCCTAACCCTAACCCTAACCCTAACCCTAACCCTAACCCTAACCCTAACCCTAACCCTAACCCTAACCCTAACCCTAACCCTAACCCTAACCCTAACCCTAACCCTAACCCTAACCCTAACCCTAACCCTAACCCTAACCCTAACCCTAACCCTAACCCTAACCCTAACCTAACCCTAACCCTAACCCTAACCCTAACCCTAACCCTAACCCTAACCCTAACCCTAACCCTAACCCTAACCCTAACCCTAACCCTAACCCTAACCCTAACCCTAACCCTAACCCTAACCCTAACCCTAACCCTAACCCTAACCCTAACCCTAACCCTAACCCTAACCCTAACCCTAACCCTAACCCTAACCCTAACCCTAACCCTAACCCTAACCCTAACCCTAACCCTAACCCTAACCCTAACCCTAACCCTAACCCTAACCCTAACCCTAACCCTAACCCTAACCCTAACCCTAACCCTAACCCTAACCCTAACCCTAACCCTAACCCTAACCCTAACCCTAACCCTAACCCTAACCCTAACCCTAACCCTAACCCTAACCCTAACCCTAACCCTAACCCTAACCCTAACCCTAACCCTAACCCTAACCCTAACCCTAACCCTAACCCTAACCCTAACCCTAACCCTAACCCTAACCCTAACCCTAACCCTAACCCTAACCCTAACCCTAACCCTAACCCTAACCCTAACCCTAACCCTAACCCTAACCCTAACCCTAACCCTAACCCTAACCCTAACCCTAACCCTAACCCTAACCCTAACCCTAACCCTAACCCTAACCCTAACCCTAACCCTAACCCTAACCCTAACCCTAACCCTAACCCTAACCCTAACCCTAACCCTAACCCTAACCCTAACCCTAACCCTAACCCTAACCCTAACCCTAACCCTAACCCTAACCCTAACCCTAACCCTAACCCTAACCCTAACCCTAACCCTAACCCTAACCCTAACCCTAACCCTAACCCTAACCCTAACCCTAACCCTAACCCTAACCCTAACCCTAACCCTAACCCTAACCCTAACCCTAACCCTAACCCTAACCCTAACCCTAACCCTAACCCTAACCCTAACCCTAACCCTAACCCTAACCCTAACCCTAACCCTAACCCTAACCCTAACCCTAACCCTAACCCTAACCCTAACCCTAACCCTAACCCTAACCCTAACCCTAACCCTAACCCTAACCCTAACCCTAACCCTAACCCTAACCCTAACCCTAACCCTAACCCTAACCCTAACCCTAACCCTAACCCTAACCCTAACCCTAACCCTAACCCTAACCCTAACCCTAACCCTAACCCTAACCCTAACCCTAACCCTAACCCTAACCCTAACCCTAACCCTAACCCTAACCCTAACCCTAACCCTAACCCTAACCCTAACCCTAACCCTAACCCTAACCCTAACCCTAACCCTAACCCTAACCCTAACCCTAACCCTAACCCTAACCCTAACCCTAACCCTAACCCTAACCCTAACCCTAACCCTAACCCTAACCCTAACCCTAACCCTAACCCTAACCCTAACCCTAACCCTAACCCTAACCCTAACCCTAACCCTAACCCTAACCCTAACCCTAACCCTAACCCTAACCCTAACCCTAACCCTAACCCTAACCCTAACCCTAACCCTAACCCTAACCCTAACCCTAACCCTAACCCTAACCCTAACCCTAACCCTAACCCTAACCCTAACCCTAACCCTAACCCTAACCCTAACCCTAACCCTAATCCTAGTTCTCTGGTGCCCGAGCCGATGTTTTCCGCAGCGATGCGGCAGCCGGATACTGTTTTCGACCCTTGAAAACGGCCAAGGGCCGGCCCTTCGGTAGTCAATTAGGCAACCATGACTGTGGGCAAGTGGTGAAAGAAACATGTGTTTTGGTCGGAAACGTGGGGAAACGCGTAGTATTTCCCGTGGCAGGGGTTGGATTCACCGTTGTTACAGTGTTTGAGACATTTTTTCGATTTTTTTTTTTGGAAGGTGTGACCCTTGAAAATGGGTCAAAAGGGCCGATTTTCGGTCGTCAAGCGGGCGGCCACGGTCATGGGCCGGGTGGTGAAAAAGCAAGTACTCCGGTGGGGAAAGTGGGAAATCAGGCCGGAAATAGCGTCAGTGGGTGAGATTGTCAAACTTTTCACGGTTTGAGATTTTCTGCCGAAAAAGCTGGTAACATGTACGGGGCCATTTTTGGTCATTTTCCGGGGGCCCGAAATTGGTCGGGTCCCCAGATGTGGGTTTGTGGGCCCGGAAATTACCCAAAACGGGGATTATTTCAATTTTTAGCCGGGGTTACGTAATTTTGACGCCCGAAAAATATTCTTTTTCGGCCACTTTGGTCACCCCCAAGTGGGTCTTGCTGCTGCCATAGCTTAGCAGCAAGCCAAAAAACGGATTCTCATAGTTTGTGGGGATTTGTTGCGGTGGCTCGGCAGCGTCTGAAACCGGTCGGGGCTTCAAGATTACACACTTTTCCGACTCATTGAGCCATCTGCCAGCTCCGGAGGTCGCAGGAGGCCGGAGAACGAGCGGGGGACAGACGGACGACGACGACGACGACGGACGCCACCTGGTCCGGGGGTGGAAAATCCGGACTTTGGACCCAAAAAAAAATTTCCCAAAAAGTGAAAATATGAAATTATCGGAGGTATTCCCAAAAAAATCGGGTCGACAAACTTTTTTTTCGCCACGGAAAAATATTTTTTCACCAAAGTTGGGAAAGGCCGGATTTTGGGAAAAAGGGTATTGCCTCCGACGTTGGTGGCCTCCCTCTGGGGTGGGAAGACCCCCCCAATCGGCTCGGGACCCTAACCCTAACCCTAACCCTAACCCTAACCCTAACCCTAACCCTAACCCTAACCCTAACCCTAACCCTAACCCTAACCCTAACCCTAACCCTAACCCTAACCCTAACCCTAACCCTAACCCTAACCCTAACCCTAACCCTAACCCTAACCCTAACCCTAACCCTAACCCTAACCCTAACCCTAACCCTAACCCTAACCCTAACCCTAACCCTAACCCTAACCCTAACCCTAACCCTAACCCTAACCCTAACCCTAACCCTAACCCTAACCCTAACCCTAACCCTAACCCTAACCCTAACCCTAACCCTAACCCTAACCCTAACCCTAACCCTAACCCTAACCCTAACCCTAACCCTAACCCTAACCCTAACCCTAACCCTAACCCTAACCCTAACCCTAACCCTAACCCTAACCCTAACCCTAACCCTAACCCTAACCCTAACCCTAACCCTAACCCTAACCCTAACCCTAACCCTAACCCTAACCCTAACCCTAACCCTAACCCTAACCCTAACCCTAACCCTAACCCTAACCCTAACCCTAACCCTAACCCTAACCCTAACCCTAACCCTAACCCTAACCCTAACCCTAACCCTAACCCTAACCCTAACCCTAACCCTAACCCTAACCCTAACCCTAACCCTAACCCTAACCCTAACCCTAACCCTAACCCTAACCCTAACCCTAACCCTAACCCTAACCCTAACCCTAACCCTAACCCTAACCCTAACCCTAACCCTAACCCTAACCCTAACCCTAACCCTAACCCTAACCCTAACCCTAACCCTAACCCTAACCCTAACCCTAACCCTAACCCTAACCCTAACCCTAACCCTAACCCTAACCCTAACCCTAACCCTAACCCTAACCCTAACCCTAACCCTAACCCTAACCCTAACCCTAACCCTAACCCTAACCCTAACCCTAACCCTAACCCTAACCCTAACCCTAACCCTAACCCTAACCCTAACCCTAACCCTAACCCTAACCCTAACCCTAACCCTAACCCTAACCCTAACCCTAACCCTAACCCTAACCCTAACCCTAACCCTAACCCTAACCCTAACCCTAACCCTAACCCTAACCCTAACCCTAACCCTAACCCTAACCCTAACCCTAACCCTAACCCTAACCCTAACCCTAACCCTAACCCTAACCCTAACCCTAACCCTAACCCTAACCCTAACCCTAACCCTAACCCTAACCCTAACCCTAACCCTAACCCTAACCCTAACCCTAACCCTAACCCTAACCCTAACCCTAGGTCCGTTGGTACGCCGAGCCGATTGTTTTGAAGTCCCGGCAGGCAGGTGTTCTGGAGGCTTGAAAACGGCCAAGGGCGGCTGCTTCGGTAGTCAATAGGCAAAGATGACCATGACCAAGTGGTGAAAAAAAAATGTGTTTCGGTCGGAAAAGTGGGCAAACGGGTGGAATTTCACGTCACGGGGTAGGATTCACCATTTTGGGTGAAATTTTTTCGACTTTTTTTGGTCGACCATTTTGGGCCCAAAATGGTCGGGTCTCCAAAAAAAAATTTTTGGGCCGAAAAATCACCCAAACCGGATTCTATCCCAATTTTTAGCCCGGATTGCGTTTTTGAGATGTCGGGAAAAAATATTTTTTCGGCCACTTTGGTCACCACCAAGGTGGTCCCAGCACCCCCCAAGGCATGTCCGCAAGCCAAAATCCCGGATTTCATAGTTTGTGGGGTTTTGTTGCGGTGGCTCGGCAGCTCCTGTGAGCATTCTCGGGTCCATAGGGCACGTTCCCAGCTGTGAAATGAGCCATCTGCCAGCTCCGGACGACATTCCTACGCCGGATGCCGAGGGACACGAAAACGGGCACGGACACGGACGGACGGACGGACACGGACGCGGGGGTCAGGGGGACCAAAGTGACCTTTCGGGGCCGAAAAAAAATATTTTCGAGTGTTGTCTTCGCCGGATGTATAGCAAATTTCCGCAGCTATTCGGTCCGCTATTTTGTTTTTTTGGCCGGATTTTTCCGAGGCCGGATTTCCA
>OY843683.1:0-4351 GCA_963693005.1 Alphaproteobacteria bacterium CMAR1
CCCACCTCCGGATCGCGTTGTAGCCCGCGTGGTGGAACCGGGACCGCGCGATCTGAAGCGCCGATGACTCGGCGGCAGCAGCAGCAGGCAGCCGGCTGATGTACTCCCGGTGTTTTGGACCCGGCCCGGACATGATCCACTTGGGCGGCGCAGACTTCGACCGCGCTGCAGGAGGGCACGGCACCTTCTTGAGCGGTGGTAGGGGAGCCCGCGCGTCGGGGGCAGGGCTGGGCGCGCGACCGGGAGGCCGTATGACGCCGCGGCCGGCCACGACGTGCGGGGCGGTGGAGCTTGGACGAGAAGTCGGAGGCGATGCGCGCACAGCGGCTGCACGCGTGTGCGCCCGTTCGCTGCTCTGCTGCACTGTCGAATAGTGCTCGGCCAGCGACGGCAGGGCCGCGGCTGGGGCGGAGGCAACCGTGGAGGAGGAACGATGAGAAAACGAAGAACCGGGCGGTGGGGGAGCGGTGCCCGGGATGGAGCTTGGTGATGGGGGACGAGCCACCGGCGAGGGGGGGACATTGCCTGGTGGGCTCGGACCCGGACGCGCGGGAAGTACTGTCAGGCGAGACGACAGATACCCGCGGTGAAACGATGCGAGAGGAGGGGAGAGACTGGGCCGTGTCGGGGTTGCCGCCGGGAACGGGCCGCCCAGTCATAACGCCCGGCCGGCGACGCCGTTTCCCTTCGACGGCAGACTGAGGCGGTGCTCGAGCGGCGTCTGCAGCGCCATCTCCACGTCAGCGTCCGCACGCAAGACGTCCTCCTGGCACTTCAGCCACGCGGCCGCGGCTTCCTCGCGCTGCACACCCGCCTGCAGCTTGGCGGCGTCGGTCATCTTCTTCTCCTTGCAGGCCGCGGCCGCCTTGTCCTTGGCCTTGCTCGCCTCAGCCAGGGCCCGATCAGCGTTCTCCTTCTTCAACTTGAGGACGGCCATGATGTCGGCGCGGTCCTGGAACTGCTTGAACTTCAACTCAGACGGCGACAAATCAGCGTCCACGGGCACGGCGAAACTTTGCGCGGTGTCGATGAGGGCGCGGCGAGCTTCGGCGTCGAACTTCTCCGGAGAGAGGTCGCACTGCATGTGGACTACGAGCGCCCGCCACGCCTGCGCAGGCTGCCGGAGGACAGGGCTGGAAACATCGAATGTGAAGCGCTCGGCGGCCCACTCGGCCGCTCGGGCGTAGCACAGCAAGGTCAGCTTTTCGATGAGTTTCGCCACAGGCGCAGCGCACGACGGAAGGTGACCGGTGTGGCGGGAGAACACCTCACGGATCTCGATCTCACGGCGCGACATGTCGAGGCGGATTTCGTCGTCGGAGCGGCCAGCGCGGGCGTAGTCGATGTCAGCTTGCGGGAACGACGCGAGAACGGCCAGGTCGTTGAACAAACAGTGATCCCACGCGAGCGAGCGGAGTGCAGGCAGAACGGCGGGCGGGGACACCAGCTGCGGCAGCGCGGACAAATGGTCGAGGATATCCTGGGACTGGGCGGCCAGCGGCTGCTGCGCCGGCGGCTGATGAGGAGGAAAGCCGTTGGCGGGGGGCGCCTGCGGCTGCGGTGGGGGGGGAGGGGGAGGAGGAGCGCCACCTCCGCCAGCCCCGCCGCCGCCCTGACCGCCGCCGTTGCCACCGCCGCCGCCGTAGCCACCGCCGTTGCCGCCTCCGCCGCCGTAGCCACCGCCACCGAACCCACGGCCACCGCCGTAAGCCCCGGCACCGCCGCCACCGCCACCGCCATGACCGCCGCCATGACCGCCGCCGTGACCGCCGCCGTGACCGCCGCCGTGACCGCCGCCGGGACCGCCGCCTTGACCGCCGCCGTGACCGCCGCCGTGACCGCCGCCGTGACCACCGCCGTGACCGCCGAAGCCACCCGGGTGGTGCATCGCCACGGGGGGTTGTGGTGGGGCGTGGAATCCGGCCGTGGGGTGCGAGGCCGGGACAGCGACAGGGCGCACCCGTGGGGCGGCGGCAGGCGCAGGCGCCGGCCCCGAGGCAACCGCGCTGACCAGCGATGTCAGCGACTGGATCTGCGCTTGCATGAGCTCCTGCGAACGCACGAGTGCGGCGATGTCGTCCTGTCCGAGGCGTTCTGTCTGGTCACCGTTGCTGGCGAGAGCGCGTAACTGCGCCTGCAGGTCCGCTTGCCCCTGCACGAGGACGCGCAAATCGGCCATATCGGGAACGTGGTTCTGCTGAAGCTTGAGGGACACCTTGTCGAAAGCGTTGTGCAAGGCATCCATGCGGCCCCTTTGCGACTGCACGTCCTGGGCGACGGCGTCCATCTTCGCAGTCATGCTAGCTTGGTTAGCCTGCGCGGCTGCCGCCAGCTCGCGCTGGAAGCGGGCTTGCTCAGCGGCTTCGTCGTGCACAGCGTCACAGAGTGCGCGGTTGTAGTCCTTAGCGACGCGATCGATGTAGCTCCGCATCGCCTGCTGGCTCGACGACGCCGCGGCGCTGACCTCGGCGCTGATTTGCTGCAAGGAGAACTTGACCTCAGCGTCCCGAGTGGAGATGTCCGCTTGCACTGAACGGAATTGCGCAACAACATCAGCGAACCCTGACTGCAAGTCTTTGGACAAGATCGCGTTCGAGCGGACGAGATCCGCGGCCAGCGTCTCGATGGCAGCGCGAGAGGAGTGGGCCGATTTGCACACTGCGGCGACATCGTCAACGAGGGACGCCACCACACGCTGCATTTCGCTGTCAGCATGCTGCGCCGATGCCTCGTGCTTGTCGACCTTCGCGGAGAGAGCGGCGATGGCATCAGAAGAAGTGCTGAGCGCCGAGGCGAGGCTAGTGAAGTCGTGCTGGAACGTTGCCGACAGGTGAGCGGCCACGTCGGCAGGCGTCGCGGGCGCGGGCAAGTGCGATTTCAAGAGCTTCAGGAATGCGGGAGACTGCAAGATGGTGGCGGTCGTGCTGTCGCTGGACGGAATCTTCGCCTCGATCCGCTTGAGGGCATCCGTCAGCGCCGAGTCCGGGTTCGGGTGCGGGCGAGCAAGAGCCGGGATCTGCTTCACCATCTTCGCGAGCATGTCGTGGTTCTCCTTGGACAGCTTCGACACCACTTCGGCGGTCACTGAGTCGGTCGCGACGCTGGCGCACATGGCGGCAGTTTGGTTACTGAATGCTTCGACGGCGGAGGCGGATTGCGACTGCATCTGCTTCATCGCGTTATCGAAGCAAGCGGCCATCCGAGCCTGCTCGGCGTGCACCTGTTGACCGAAGTTATGGTAGCTCCCGAAGAGGTCCTGCGTGTGTTTGGCCATCGCCGCCTCCATTCTCTCGGTGCGAGAGCCGATGTCACTGGCCACTTCCTGCGCAATGCTCGCGGCCGTCGCACGGAGCGTGCTGGCGTCCGAAGGGCCCTGACTCGCCAGGTGCGCCTGCACCTTCGCCAGTCCGTCGAGAATTTTTCCGCAGGCGTCAGTGGTGACCGCCGCCGAGGTGTTGAGCTGGGCCACACCCGTGGCGTCCCACTTTTTCCCCAACTGGTTCAGCTGAGAGATGGCGACATTCATGCTCTCGACGCTCGAGGCGAGCCCGGGGGCGGCGATCTGAGCATCGGTGGTCGCGTCGGCGCCGCGCTTGTGGCCGAGGGCACGGAGGGCTTGACGCATGACGGAGGCGGTGAAGCGAACGCTGGCGTCCAAAGAGCCGTCTTCTGTGTCACCGTGGCGGGAGCGTTTGGACGACTCCTCGACGCCTCCAGCAGCTTGGGTGTAGACCTTGCGCAGGGATTCCAGCATTGGGCCACCGACACGCTTCTTCTCGCTGGCCCACTCGCCCGTGATCTTGTCACGGCGGGTGGAGCGGCGCGAAGGCGTCTTGGCGAGTTGGATTCGCTCGTTGTCGTCGCCCTGTTGCATCTTCTTGGCGGGTGAATGGTCGGGTGTAGCTGGGCCGAGAGACTCCTTGTCATCGTCGACGTAAGGCACCTTGAGAGGCTGCTTGAGGGGCTTGGGCAGTGTGGCGCGGCCCTCGACGTCGGAAGTGGCGTCTTCCGACGAAACATCGAGAGATGGCCGGCCGCCCGGCGCAGGCGGGGCAGGGTCCGGCATAGGGATCGGGTCAGCTGCAGGCATCGCTGAGGCACTAGCAAACGGGGACTAGCCACGAAATGCTGACCGGACACAACAACGGAATCATCTCAGAGGGCCAAGAGGAGAACGTCCGAGGCGTAAACTACAGTAAGTGCCGTTCGTCATCGCGCTGAATGCTCTTCTCGGCGCTGCCGGTGTCGGGTCCGCTCCGTGGCCGCGCTTTAGCTCGCCCCGCCAAAGGGCATGTTGTTTCTGGGGCAACTGCGTTGACTTTTCGCCTCGTCACCCCCTCGCCATGAGCGC
>OY843684.1:0-3717 GCA_963693005.1 Alphaproteobacteria bacterium CMAR1
CGAGGTTCACCACCTTGATCTTCTCCCTCTCCTTCTGCTGAGCTCGAGTGGTGCCCGCCTTCGGGCCGGGACGGTCATCAGACCCATTGCTCTTGGAAGTGCCTTTTGGATCGGTCTACCTCCGCGAGCTACGACAAGCTACGACAAGCTACGACAAGCTACGACAAGCTGATGAGGAAATCATCACCACCACCCACCCTGACGGCTCGTCCGTAAGTGTGGCGAAAAGAACACACAATCTACGTTCTCAAAATGATGACGACGACCAAACTCCTCCACCTGACATCGGGATTTCTGTTGATCGCAGTGCGAAGAAGGCAGAATCGCTGATTCGGAAGGGCTGCGGGCGGAAGGCGCTCGAGTGTTTTGCGCGCACCGGTGTCGCTCCTTTCTCCGCTGAAAACTCCGCTGAGATTGAACGCAAGCTCAACCCACACGCCCAGACGATTACTGACTTGTCTGCCGACGCGCCGGCTGTCTCCCATGCCAGACGCGCCCGAGTGATCGCCGCCGTCAAGGGAGACTGCACCTGGCATATCTGGAAAACCGTGGCGGAAACTGGCAAAATCTGGCACGAGTCTGGCAAAATCTGGCGTGAACCTGGCAGAATCTGGCAAAACCTGGCAGAATCTGGCAGAATCTGGCAGAATCTGGATGCTTTCTGGCAGAATCTGGCAAAATCTGGCAGAATCTGGCATAAAAAAAAACTGACTTCGGGAAAACAAAAAGTGGCCGGCTTTTGTGCTGAATGTGTTGTGGTTGGAAGCAATGGTCGGATGTGTCGCGTCGACTGCCGGCCCCCCTCTGGCGGCTCAGTGGAGTGAGCAAGGAGTGTTTCGCCTGGTTGGTCGAAGAAGTTCGCAGCACCAATTTCATGGGAACCGTCAACGTCAACGGCGTTGAAAAGCCATCTTACCTCCTCCACCCGGAGCGTTTGGAGCACGACATCGCAGCGACGCTTGCCGTGTTGCGGCTTTCGAACAACTATTCCGCGATGGCGCCGCTCTTAGGTTGTGGGCGTAACACTCTCAGCAAGACTGTCGAGCGGGTGATCTGCGTCCTGACACCCATCATGAAGAAGGAAATTTCATTCGCGCGCGAGCTCATTGATCATCACTGCAATCGAGCCGACGGCTGGCTTTTTCCTGGCAAGCGTGTTGCAGTGTCGACTGATACGTTCCCGCTCACGTCGTGGTCCTTCACCAAGTCCAATCAGCCCAAGTATGCCGGTGACGTCGTTAAGATTATCGCCACGACGACCAACACGGGTTTTTTCTGTTCAGTGGGGAGCGCCCTTTACACCGGGGCGTCGAGTGACCAAGTTATCATGGACAGGGAACGGCTTCTTGACAAACTCCGCGAGGAAAACATCATCACTTTGGCGGACGGAGTGTTCACTGCGAGAGACGCCGTGATCGTACCGCACAGGCAGGATACGATCAAAGCGGCGGTGCGGGAAAGTCCACAGCAAGGCGAAGCTATGCTCCGTCACAACGCCGCGATTCAAGTGCTTCGTTCCCGGACCGAGCATTGCTATTCCCGAGTGCAGTTCGGCAGATGGCGAGGATTGCACAGGTGGGATCACCATGACAGCTTGTTGTGGGGCGCTGTTCAAATTTGCGCAGGTCTCCTCAACAAAGAGATGTATCTTCGACATG
The DNA here is from genome assembly GCA_963693005.1 of Alphaproteobacteria bacterium CMAR1. Lineage (GTDB taxonomy): Bacteria > Pseudomonadota > Alphaproteobacteria > UBA6184 > UBA6184 > Bodonicaedibacter. The sequence continues at coordinate 1,659 of OY843684.1, forward strand.
GGCCCGCCGGACGGTACGGTCCCCTTATGCATTGTCAGAAGAAACAAGCGTATGCGTTGCAAGAAATTCGTGCACACGAAGTGTACAACTCCCGCTTCAAAATGCGCGCAATCCGGCTCACTGACGAAGAAGAAGATCGACTCTGCGGGGCGACGTACAACAGGGGGGTCTGTGAAGGAAGTCTCTTCGTAGTAACGGCAAACACTGTCATGAACGAGGCGAAGCCGTGGGACGTACGAAAAAAAGCAGGCCAATTCTTGCTTCAGTACTTCAATGTCAGGTCTGCGAGAGAAGTCCAAGCTTTACAAGCACAGTATCCGGAAGCGTTTGCACCATAGTACCGGAATGGGGGAAAAAAAAAAAGGAGTTGCGCCAATCGCTCGTGTGTTTCGAACTTTGTTTTTGTAGCAGCGCATGGCCGAGCCGACGAGCGCTGGCGGAAACTGGCGGAAACTGGCATGAGTCTGGCGGAATCTGGCGGAATCTGGCGGAATCTGGCAAGATCTGGCAGAATCTGGCATAAAACTGGCAGAATCTGGCGGAATCTGGCAGAAAAAAAATTGGTCTGGCCGAGCTTATTCCAGGTGCAGTCTCCAAGGCGTGCGGCCGCATGAAAGCCAAAGGAATCACCGGATGGACCCGCGAACTGATGCTGCCATGCCTTTTCAATCCGATGTGCGGTGTGTTTGTCGACACCCATATCACGAGGATCTGCAGGGACGAACTGGACTCATCACTCCGGACCTTGCACTCCACGGGTATTCTAATCCCGTTTGTCAAACCGAATGGCAAAATCAGACCGGTAGCGGTTGGCGACTTCTGGATCAAGGTCTCCTGGCGCCTCATGCTGCAACACTCTCGACGCAGGATCCGTGAGCTCATTCCGCAGGAGCAAGCCGTCGCGAGATTCGATGGCATTCGATCAACGGTCAAGGACGTGCAAGTAGCGCTGGATCGTAACTTGGCGGTGTTCATTGGTGACTGCAGTGGTGCGTTCAACAACATCTCTCGGCAAGCGATCTTCGACTTCATCAAGGAAAACTGCCCAGAGCTGGTCGGTCTCTTCCGATTCGAGTACACGAACAACACAGCCGTCTGGTTCAACGGGGCGGCTGCCATGCAGGAATACTCGATTCACTGTGGTGAAACTCAAGGATCGGTTCCATCTTCTCTCTTCTTTGCGGCTGTGACCGCACCTCTCGTTCGAAAGCACGCCGCGTATCTCCGATGCGCCACTGACGATGTTGCGATTTTCTGTGAGCCCGACAAGCTGTCGACGCTCGTTGCTGAGATCAATTCCCAATTTGCCGCAATCAACCTCCTTGAAGCCTGCGTGTGGGACCCCCGTGTGTGACGCGTGTTGTGAACGGTGCCCCCCCTTCCTTTCCGAGCTGGCTCGCAGCCCCTACCCACCGTCTTGTATCTGAGACGAGGCCCCATCTCCATCCTGCCCCGACGTCCTGTGTCGTGTCGCGTCTGGTTTGACGTCGGTGGCTCAATCTGCCCATATTCGGGTCGTCCGTATTGTTTTCCCTTGATCGCCGCGCGGAAAAAAATGAGAAGCGCATCGTTTTGGCGATCCTTGACAACCAGGAGGAGGCTTGTTTTGTTTGACCCGTCTTTGTTTTGCTTGTGGCGGTAGGTGCGCGCGGTCGCCGAGGACTGGAAAATCCGACTCAACGCGGCAAATGGCTCAACCAACTCCTGACTCCAGTGCCCTGGTGCCCTTCGTCCCGGTCGAGACGTCAACCACCTTGACCCAGGAGCACTTGCAGAGGCAGCTCGTCCCGCCCCCCACCGCGAGCGGCAACTACGAGATGAAGACCGTCCAGAACATCATCGACGCCATCGTCCACGGGGGCGCGGACGTCACAGCCGCAGCGTTGGTCCCCTACCTCCAAGCAATGGGGCAGGAGCTCTTCCGGGCCATCGTCGAACACCTGGGCCCGTCCTTCAACGCCTTCCTCGTACGCCAGGACCAGATCGATACCCAGACGGTGGCGACGATCAAGGGGTGGCTCGAAACCGTGGTCAACCACAACAACGCCCAAGTTGCGCA
>OY843685.1:0-4607 GCA_963693005.1 Alphaproteobacteria bacterium CMAR1
TGTTACGCACTCTTTAAATGAATGGCTGCTTCCAAGCCAACATCCTGGCTGTCAATGCAGTTCCACCGCGTTATATCAACTTAGCATATACTTTGGGACCTTAGCCGGTGATCTGGGTTCTTTCCCTCTCGGACATGGACCTTAGCACCCATGCCCTCACTGCGCAGAAACATTTTATAGCATTCGGAGTTTGTCAGGAATTGGTAGGCGGTGAAGCCCCCGCATCCAATCAGTAGCTCTACCTCTATAAAACTATCTACACGCTGCACCTAAATGCATTTCGGGGAGTACGAGCTATTTCCGAGCTTGATTGGCCTTTCACCCCTACCCACAGGTCATCCCAAGACTTTTCAACGTCAACGGGTTCGGTCCTCCACTATGTGTTACCACAGCTTCAACCTGCCCATGGGTAGATCGCACGGTTTCGCGTCTACTACTACTGACTATGGCGCCCTATTAAGACTCGCTTTCGCTACGGCTCCGTTCCTGAAGAACTTAACCTTGCCAGTAAAAGTAACTCGTAGGCTCATTATGCAAAAGGCACGCCGTCACCCATATGGGCTCCGACCGCTTGTAAGCGTATGGTTTCAGGATCTATTTCACTCCGTTATTCACGGTTCTTTTCACCTTTCCCTCACGGTACTGGTTCACTATCGGTCTCTCAGGAGTATTTAGTCTTGGCGGATGGTCCCGCCGGATTCATACAGGGTTTCACGTGCCCCGCACTACTCAGGATACCACTATCTAAATGCTCTTTGCCTATACGGGACTATCACCCTCTATGGCCGCTATTTCCAAAGCGTTCTAGTTCATTACATCTCGAATGTCGTGGTCCTACAACCCCGCACATGCCGGAACATGTACGGTTTGGACTAATCCGATTTCGCTCGCCGCTACTATCGGAATCACTTTTGTTTTCTCCTCCTCCGGGTACTTAGATGTTTCAGTTCCCCGGGTTTGCCTCCTTGCGGATGTTATACCTTCAATATAACGGGTTGCCCCATTCGGATACCTGCGGATCATATCGTGTGTGCCGATCCCCGCAGCTTTTCGCAGCTTATCACGTCCTTCTTCGCCTCTGAGAGCCTAGGCATTCCCCATACGCCCTTTTCCAGCTTGTCGCCAGATCTTTAATCTATTCTATCTTATTCGTACTCTTTACTTAATAAAGATTCGTGTTTCTTTCTTTTTTAGTCGGTAAGACAAATATCTTACCTCCTGTTCCAATATGTCAATGAACTTTGTCGTGAGCCACGACAGGCAATTGAATACCTATCTTTCTCATCCGCGATACTCAGAGATAAACTGAATTATCCCTGGGCATCGCCCAGTGGAGAATATCGGAGTCGAACCGATGACCTCCTGCGTGCAAGGCAGGCGCTCTAGCCAGCTGAGCTAATCCCCCGTTTTCAGTTGTCGGTATTCAGTTTACAGTATTCAGCCTATGCCGTACTGCGTACCACATACCGTGTACTGCAAAACTGGTTTCCCAACTTCTAAAATTTCCTTCAATATTTCAATATATGAACGTACCGTCCCTTTAAAAACGGCCTTTCTTGTTTGTAGTCCCAGGCAGACTCGAACTGCCGACCTCTACATTATCAGTGTAGCGCTCTAACCAGCTGAGCTATGGGACTGTCCCTACTCTTCCTTTTCAGTATAAATACCTTCCCGGAAAAGCAATTACTTATATATCATGATTATGGAGATCTTTTATTCTTATTCGAACACTTTACTTTAAAAAACAATCGTATTAAACCAAAAGACCGGGACCGTTATTCCGATTCTTCGTTTCGCCAGGGACCGTCCTTAAAAGGACAATCTCTAGAAAGGAGGTGTTCCAGCCGCACCTTCCGGTACGGCTACCTTGTTACGACTTAGCCCTAGTTACCGATCTTGCCCTAGGCCGCTCCTTACGGTGACGGACTTCAGGCACTCCCGGCTTCCATGGCTTGACGGGCGGTGTGTACAAGGCCCGGGAACGTATTCACCGGATCATGGCTGATATCCGATTACTAGCGATTCCAGCTTCACGGGGTCGAGTTGCAGACCCCGATCCGAACTGTGACAGGTTTTATAGATTCGCTCCGCCTTGCGACGTGGCTGCTCTCTGTACCTGCCATTGTAGCACGTGTGTGGCCCAGGACGTAAGGGCCGTGATGATTTGACGTCATCCCCACCTTCCTCACGGTTTGCACCGGCAGTCCCGTTAGAGTCCCCATCATTACATGCTGGCAACTAACGGTAGGGGTTGCGCTCGTTATAGGACTTAACCTGACACCTCACGGCACGAGCTGACGACAACCATGCAGCACCTTGCAAATTGCCCGAAGGAAAAGTCATCTCTGACCCTGTCAATATGCATTTAAGCCCTGGTAAGGTTCCTCGCGTATCATCGAATTAAACCACATGCTCCACCGCTTGTGCGGGCCCCCGTCAATTCCTTTGAGTTTCATTCTTGCGAACGTACTCCCCAGGTGGGATACTTATCACTTTCGCTTGGCCGCCCAGAACTCAAGGTCCCGGACAGCTAGTATCCATCGTTTACGGCGTGGACTACCAGGGTATCTAATCCTGTTCGCTCCCCACGCTTTCGTCCATCAGCGTCAGTATATAGTTAGTCACCTGCCTTCGCAATCGGTGTTCTATGTAATATCTATGCATTTCACCGCTACACTACATATTCCGGCAACTTCACTATAACTCAAGACCGACAGTATCAAAGGCAGTTCTACCGTTGAGCGGCAGACTTTCACCCCTGACTTATCGGCCCGCCTACGGACCCTTTAAACCCAATAATTCCGGATAACGCTCGGACCCTCCGTATTACCGCGGCTGCTGGCACGGAGTTAGCCGGTCCTTATTCTTACGGTACCGTCAGTAAGCTACACGTAGCTCTTTTTCTTCCCGTATAAAAGCAGTTTACTACCCATAGGGCATTCTTCCTGCACGCGGCATGGCTGGATCAGAGTCTCCTCCATTGTCCAATATTCCTCACTGCTGCCTCCCGTAGGAGTCTGGTCCGTGTCTCAGTACCAGTGTGGGGGATCCCCCTCTCAGGGCCCCTACCCATCGTAGCCTTGGTAAGCCGTTACCTTACCAACAAGCTAATGGGACGCATGGCCATCTTGTACCGCCCGAAGGCTTTAACCGTATAACGATGCCGAAATACGGTACTACGGGGCATTAATCCAAGTTTCCCTGGGCTATTCCCCTGTACAAGGCAGGTTCCATACGCGGTGCGCACCCGTGCGCCGGTCGCCGGCGGAAAAGCAAGCTTTTCCCCGCTGCCCCTCGACTTGCATGTGTTAGGCCTGCCGCTAGCGTTCATCCTGAGCCAGGATCAAACTCTTCATCGTTGTTTTGTAAATATTCGTCCCAACGAAACCAAATCCATCCCGGCCCCGACTCTCGATTCAATATATCCAAATATGCACAAGGCATATTATATGGTATGTTTCTTAATTCGTGTTCCTCTCGAACAGGTCCTCACCCGTTCTCGATTCTTATAATCTCCACAATATTTCAATGAACTTCCATCCACTCCGCCCTTGGATCATGCGACCTTCCCGGCTTCGTTTCCCTTAGGTGCTTCCCTAAGCGGCTGCAAATATACAACTGTTTTTTAACCTGGCAACTTATTTCGAAAAAAATATTCTTTCTTTTTCCCCCAGACCAACCAACATATAAATGAACCTTTTCCGACTCCCGATTCAGAACTCGTCTTCCTCGCTAGCGGGGTGCAAATCTACAACCTATTTTCTAATGAACAAGACTTTTTTATAAAATAAATACAAAGTTTTTTGCAACGGACCATACCCGCCTGATTCAACGGGGGTTAGAAAACAAGGAAATAACAAAACGCATAGTTCCCGGAAATAAAGTTATCATATATCCTTCCGATATGGCGTATAATCCACCAAATGACATTTCTAAAATGGTAAAGAATTATATTTCTTATTAGCAGAAATATAACCAAACCCCAAATCTATAAAGTACAAATTACCGTTAAATCCCTCCAATTAACCAACACGAATAACCCTCACCAAAATGTACATTAAAACAAAGCTATTTTAGCTATATAAATTTTATCCACCAAAACTAGGTTGACAAAAAAATACAACAACATAAAACTCCTGGATATAGTTAAATAAAACACCAAATAGCCATGGAGCAGGTATTAAACCAAAACTTGTTAGCTAATAGAACAGAAAACGGAAACCATATAGAAGAATCGAGCATATCTTTTTACTAGACCTTTTACAACAGTATCATCAATAAAGCTTTTTGTATTTAATGAATGAACCTACACCAAGTAGCTATTGATAGAATAATGCTCACTAAACATCTTATAAAAACAATCTATTATCCAAAATGCTAAAAATTACCTGAAGAGCTATGGATACTTAAGAAAGGAGTTAGCAGAAGTTAACACATACCATAGTTTAACCATAAGATTTCCAATGACCATGCACTCCCAATATTACCCCCGGTCACTTTCCAATTAAGGTATAAAAAAAGCCCCTTACATTACAGTAAGGGGCTTTCGAAAAAGGCGGCTACCTACTCTCCCACTTGGTATAGCAGTACCATCGGCGCAAACGGTC
>OY843686.1:0-7904 GCA_963693005.1 Alphaproteobacteria bacterium CMAR1
GAAACGTGGGGAAACGGGGAGTATTCACCGTGGCGGGGTGGGATTCACCGTTTTTACAGTGTTTGAGACATTTTTTCGATTTTTGTTTTTGGAAGGTGTGACCCTTGAAAATGGGTCAAAAGGGCCGATTTTCGGTCGTCAAGCGGGCGGCCATGGTCATGGGCCGGGTGGTGAAAAAGCAAGTATTCCGGTGGGGGAAGTGGGAAATCAGGCCGGAAATAGCGTCAGTGGGTGAGATTGTCAAACTTTTCACGGTTTGAGATTTTCTGCCGAAAAAGCTGGTAACATGTACGGGGCCACTTTTGGTCATTTCCCGGGGGCCCGAAATTGGTCGGGTCACCGGATGTGGGTTTGTGGGCCCGGAAACCACCTAAACCGGGGAGTATTTCAATTTTTAGCCGGGGTTACGTAATTTTGACGCCTGAAAAATATTTTTTTTCGGCCACTTTGGTCACCCCCAAGTGGGTCTTGCTGCTGCCATAGCTTAGAAGCAAGCCAAAAAACGGATTCTCATAGTTTGTGGGGATTTGTTGCGGTGGCTCGGCAGCGTCTAAAACCGGTCGGGGCTTCAAGATTACACACTTTTCCGACTCATTGAGCCATCTGCCAGCTCCGGAGGTCGCAGGAGGCCGGAGAACGAGCGGGGGACAGACGGACGACGACGACGACGACGGACGCCACCTGGTCCGGGGGTGGAAAATCCGGACTTTGGGCCCAAAAAAAATTTTCCCCAAAAGTGAAAATATGAAATTACCGGAGGTATCCCCAAAAAAATCGGGTCTACAAACTTTTTTTTCGCCACGGAAAAATTTTTTTTCGCTAAAGTTGGGAAAGGCCGGATTTTGGGAAAAAGGGTATTGCCTCCGACGTTGGTGGCCTCCCTCTGGGGTGGGAAGACCCCCCCAATCGGCTCGGGACCCTAACCCTAACCCTAACCCTAACCCTAACCCTAACCCTAACCCTAACCCTAACCCTAACCCTAACCCTAACCCTAACCCTAACCCTAACCCTAACCCTAACCCTAACCCTAACCCTAACCCTAACCCTAACCCTAACCCTAACCCTAACCCTAACCCTAACCCTAACCCTAACCCTAACCCTAACCCTAACCCTAACCCTAACCCTAACCCTAACCCTAACCCTAACCCTAACCCTACACCCTAACCCTAACCCTAACCCTAACCCTAACCCTAACCCTAACCCTAACCCTAACCCTAACCCTAACCATAACCCTAACCCTAACCCTAACCCTAACCCTAACCCTAACCCTAACCCTAACCCTAACCCTAAAACCCTAACCCTAACCCTAACCCTAACCCTAACCCTAACCCTAACCCTAACCCTAACCCTAACCCTAACCCTAACCCTAACCCTAACCCTAACCCTAACCCTAACCCTAACCCTAACCCTAACCCTAACCCTAACCCAACCCTAACCCTAACCCTAACCCTAACCCTAACCCTAACCCTAACCCTAACCCTAACCCTAACCCTAACCCTAACCCTTTTCCCCTAACCCTAACCCTAACCCTAACCCTAACCCTAACCCTAACCCTAACCCTAACCCTAACCCTAACCCTAACCCTAACCCTAACCCTAACCCTAACCCTAACCCTAACCCTAACCCTAACCCTAACCCTAACCCTAACCCTAACCTAACCCTAACCCTAACCCTAACCCTAACCCTAACCCTAACCCTAACCCTAACCCTAACCCTAACCCTAACCCTAACCCTAACCCTAACCCTAACCCTAACCCTAACCCTAACCCTAACCCTAACCCTAACCCTAACCCTAACCCTAACCCTAACCCTAACCCTAACCCTAACCCTAACCCTAACCCTAACCCTAACCCTAACCCTAACCCTAACCCTAACCCTAACCCTAACCCTAACCCTAACCCTAACCCTAACCCTAACCCTAACCCTAACCCTAACCCTAACCCTAACCCTAACCCTAACCCTAACCCTAACCCTAACCCTAACCCTAACCCTAACCCTAACCCTAACCCTAACCCTAACCCTAACCCTAACCCTAACCCTAACCCTAACCCTAACCCTAACCCTAACCCTAACCCTAACCCTAACCCTAACCCTAACCCTAACCCTAACCCTAACCCTAACCCTAACCCTAACCCTAACCCTAACCCTAACCCTAACCCTAACCCTAACCCTAACCCTAACCCTAACCCTAACCCTAACCCTAACCCTAACCCTAACCCTAACCCTAACCCTAACCCTAATCCTAGTTCTCTGGTGCCCGAGCCGATGTTTTCCGCAGCGATGCGGCAGCCGGATACTGTTTTCGACCCTTGAAAACGGCCAAGGGCCGGCCCTTCGGTAGTCAATAGGCAACCATGACTGTGGGCAAGTGGTGAAAAAAACATGTGTTTTCGTCGGAAACGTGGGGAAACGCGTAGTATTCCCCGTGGCTAGGTCGGATTCACCGTTTTTACACTGTTTGAGACATTTTTTCGATTTTTTTTTTGGGAAGGTGTGACCCTTGAAAATGGGTCAAAATGGCCGATTTTCGGTCGTCGAGCGGGCGGCCACGGTCATGGCCGGGTGGTGAAAAAGCAAGTATTCCGGTGGGGAAAGTGGGAAATCAGGCCGGAAATAGCGTCAGTGGGTGAGATTGTCAAACTTTTCACGGTTTGAGATTTTCTGCCGAAAAAGCTGGTAACATGTACGGGGCCATTTTTGGTCATTTTCCGGGGGCCCGAAATTGGTCGGGTCCCCAGATGTGGGTTTGTGGGCCCGGAAATCACCGAAACCGGGGAGTATTTAAATTTTCAGCCGGGGTTACGTAATTTTGACGCCTGAAAAATATTTTTTTTCGGCCACTTTGGTCACCCCCAAGTGGGTCTTGCTTCTGCCATAGCTTAGCAGCAAGCCAAAAAACGGATTCTCATAGTTTGTGGGGATTTGTTGCGATGGCTCGGCAGCGTCTGAAACCGGTCGGGGCTTCAAGATTACACACTTTTCCGACTCATTGAGCCATCTGCCAGCTCCGGAGGCCTTAGGAGGCCGGAGAACGAGCGGGGGACAGACGGACGACGACGACGACGACGGACGCCACCTGGTCCGGGGGTCGAAAATCCGGACTTTGGGCCCAAAAAAAATTTTCCCAAAAAGTGAAAATATGAAATTACCGGAGGTATTCCCAAAAAAATAGGGTCCACAAACTTTTTTTTCGCCACGGAAAAATATTTTTTCACCAAAGTTGGGAAAGGCCGGATTTTGGGAAAAAGGGTATTGCCTCCGACGTTGGTGGCCTCCCTCTGGGGTGGTAAGACCCCCCCAATCGGCTCGGGACCCTAACCCTAACCCTAACCCTAACCCTAACCCTAACCCTAACCCTAACCCTAACCCTAATCCTAGTTCTCTGGTGCCCGAGCCGATGTTTTCCGCAGCGATGCGGCAGCCGGATACTGTTTTCGACCCTTGAAAACGGCCAAGGGCCGGCTCTTCGGTAGTCAATAGGCAACCATCACTGTGGGCAAGTGGTGAAAAAAACATGTGTTTCGGTCGGAAACGTGGTGAAACCGGGAGTATTCCCCGTGGCGGGGTGGGATTCACCGTTTTTACACTGTTTGAGACATTTTTTCGATTTTTTTTTCGGGAAGGTGTGACCCTTGAAAATGGGTCAAAAAGGGCCGATTTTCGGGTCGTCAAGCAGGCGGCCACGGTCATGTGCCGGGTGTTGAAAAAACGGTTGTTCTGGTGGGGAACGTGGGAAGTCAGATCGGAAATAGCGTCAGTGGGTCAGATTATCAAACTTTTTACGGTTTCAGATTTTCTGCCGAAGAAGCTGGTAACATGTACGGGGCGATTTTTGGTCATTTTCCGGGGGCCCGAAACTGGTCGGGTCCCCAGATGTGGGTTTGTGGGCCCGGAAATCACCCAAACCGGGGAGTATTTCAATTTTTAGCCGGGGTTACGTAATTTTGACGCCTGAAAAATATTTTTTTTCGGCCACTTTGGTCACCCCCAAGTGGGTCTTGCTGATGCCATAGCTTAGCAGCAAGCCAAAAAACGGATTCTCATAGTTTGTGGGGATTTGTTGCGGTGGCTCGGCAGGGTCTGAAACCGGTCGGGGCTCCAAGATTACACACTTTTCCGACTCATTGAGCCATCTGCCAGCTCCGGAGGTCGCAGGAGACCGGAGAACGAGCGGGGGACAGACGGACGACGACGACGACGACGGACGCCACCCGGTCCGGGGGTGGAAAATCCGGACTTTGGGCCAAAAAAAAATTTTCCCAAAAAGTAAAAATATGAAATTACCGGAGGTATTCCCAAAAAAATCGGGTCTACAAACTTTTTTTTCGCCACGGAAAAATATTTTTTCACCAAAGTTGGGAAAGGCCGGATTTTGGGAAAAAGGGTATTGCCTCCGACGTTGGTGGCCTCCCTCTGGGGTGGGAAGACCCCCCCAATCGGCTCGGGACCCTAACCCTAACCCTAACCCTAACCCTAACCCTAACCTAACCCTAACCCTAACCCTAACCCTAACCCCCTAACCCTAACCTAACCTAACCCTAACCCTAACCCTAACCCTAACCCTAACCCTAACCCTAACCCTAACCCTAACCCTAACCCTAACCCTAACCCTAACCCTAACCCTAACCCTAACCTAACCCTAACCCTAACCCTAACCCTAACCCTAGTTCTCTGGTGCCCGAGCCGATGTTTTCCGCAGCGATGCGGCAGCCGGATACTGTTTTCGACCCTTGAAAACGGCCAAGGGCCGGCTCTTCGGTAGCCAATAGGCAACCATGACTGTGGGCAAGTGGTGAAAAAAACATGTGTTTTCGTCGGAAACGTGGGGAAACGGGCAGTATTCACCGTGGCGGGGTGGGATTCACCGTTTTTAGAGTGTTTGAGACATTTTTTCGTTTTTTTTTTTTTGGAAGGTGTGACCCTTGAAAATGGGTCAAAAGAGCCGATTTTCGGTCGTCAAGCAGGCGGCCACGGTCATGGGCCGGGTCGTGAAAAAAGAGGTATTCCGGTGGGGAAAGTGGGAAATCGGACCGGAAATAGCGTCAGTGGGTGAGATTGTCAAACTTTTCACGGTTTGAGCTTTTCTGCCGAAAAAGCTGGTAGCATGTACGGGGCCATTTTTGGTCATTTTCCGGGGGCCCGAAATTGGTCGGGTCCCCAGATGTGGGTTTGTGGGCCCGGAAATCACCCAAACCCGGGAGTATTTCAATTTTTAGCCGGGGTTACGTAATTTTGACGCCTGAAAAATATTTTTTTTCGGCCACTTTGGTCACCCCCAAGTGGGTCTTGCTGCTGCCATAGCTTAGCAGCAAGCCAAAAACCGGATTCTCATAGTTTGTGGGGATTTGTTGCGGTGGCTCGGCAGCGTCTAAAACCGGCCGGGGCTCCAAGATTACACACTTTTCCGACTCATTGAGCCATCTGCCAGCTCCGGAGGTCGCAGGAGGCCGGAGAACGAGCGGGGGACAGACGGACGACGACGACGACGACGGACGCCACCTGGTCCGGGGGTGGAAAATCCGGACTTTGGGCCCAAAAAAAATTTTCCCAAAAAGTGAAAATATGAAATTACCGGAGGTATTCCCAAAAAAATAGGGTCTACAAACTTTTTTTTCGCCACGGAAAAATATTTTTTCACCAAAGTTGGGAAAGGCCGGATTTTGGGAAAAAGGGTATTGCCTCCGACGTTGGTGGCCTCCCTCTGGGGTGGGAAGACCCCCCCAATCGGCTCGGGACCCTAACCCTAACCCTAACCCTAACCCTAACCCTAACCCTAACCCTAACCCTAACCCTAACCTAAACCTAACCCTAGTTCTCTGGTGCCCGAGCCGATGTTTTCCGCAGCGATGCGGCAGCCGGATACTGTTTTCGACCCTTGAAAACGGCCAAGGGCCGGCTCTTCGGTAGCCAATAGGCAACCATGACTGTGGGCAAGTGGTGAAAAAAACATGTGTTTTCGTCGGAAACGTGGGGAAACGGGCAGTATTCACCGTGGCGGGGTGGGATTCACCGTTTTTAGAGTGTTTGAGACATTTTTTCGTTTTTTTTTTTTTGGAAGGTGTGACCCTTGAAAATGGGTCAAAAGAGCCGATTTTCGGTCGTCAAGCAGGCGGCCACGGTCATGGGCCGGGTCGTGAAAAAAGAGGTATTCCGGTGGGGAAAGTGGGAAATCGGACCGGAAATAGCGTCAGTGGGTGAGATTGTCAAACTTTTCACGGTTTGAGCTTTTCTGCCGAAAAAGCTGGTAGCATGTACGGGGCCATTTTTGGTCATTTTCCGGGGGCCCGAAATTGGTCGGGTCCCCAGATGTGGGTTTGTGGGCCCGGAAATCACCCAAACCCGGGAGTATTTCAATTTTTAGCCGGGGTTACGTAATTTTGACGCCTGAAAAATATTTTTTTTCGGCCACTTTGGTCACCCCCAAGTGGGTCTTGCTGCTGCCATAGCTTAGCAGCAAGCCAAAAACCGGATTCTCATAGTTTGTGGGGATTTGTTGCGGTGGCTCGGCAGCGTCTAAAACCGGCCGGGGCTCCAAGATTACACACTTTTCCGACTCATTGAGCCATCTGCCAGCTCCGGAGGTCGCAGGAGGCCGGAGAACGAGCGGGGGACAGACGGACGACGACGACGACGACGGACGCCACCTGGTCCGGGGGTGGAAAATCCGGACTTTGGGCCCAAAAAAAATTTTCCCAAAAAGTGAAAATATGAAATTACCGGAGGTATTCCCAAAAAAATAGGGTCTACAAACTTTTTTTTCGCCACGGAAAAATATTTTTTCACCAAAGTTGGGAAAGGCCGGATTTTGGGAAAAAGGGTATTGCCTCCGACGTTGGTGGCCTCCCTCTGGGGTGGGAAGACCCCCCCAATCGGCTCGGGACCCTAACCCTAACCCTAACCCTAACCCTAACCCTAACCCTAACCCTAACCCTAACCCTAACCTAAACCTAACCCTAGTTCTCTGGTGCCCGAGCCGATGTTTTCCGCAGCGATGCGGCAGCCGGATACTGTTTTCGACCCTTGAAAACGGCCAAGGGCCGGCTCTTCGGTAGCCAATAGGCAACCATGACTGTGGGCAAGTGGTGAAAAAAACATGTGTTTTCGTCGGAAACGTGGGGAAACGGGCAGTATTCACCGTGGCGGGGTGGGATTCACCGTTTTTAGAGTGTTTGAGACATTTTTTCGTTTTTTTTTTTTTGGAAGGTGTGACCCTTGAAAATGGGTCAAAAGAGCCGATTTTCGGTCGTCAAGCAGGCGGCCACGGTCATGGGCCGGGTCGTGAAAAAAGAGGTATTCCGGTGGGGAAAGTGGGAAATCGGACCGGAAATAGCGTCAGTGGGTGAGATTGTCAAACTTTTCACGGTTTGAGCTTTTCTGCCGAAAAAGCTGGTAGCATGTACGGGGCCATTTTTGGTCATTTTCCGGGGGCCCGAAATTGGTCGGGTCCCCAGATGTGGGTTTGTGGGCCCGGAAATCACCCAAACCCGGGAGTATTTCAATTTTTAGCCGGGGTTACGTAATTTTGACGCCTGAAAAATATTTTTTTTCGGCCACTTTGGTCACCCCCAAGTGGGTCTTGCTGCTGCCATAGCTTAGCAGCAAGCCAAAAACCGGATTCTCATAGTTTGTGGGGATTTGTTGCGGTGGCTCGGCAGCGTCTAAAACCGGCCGGGGCTCCAAGATTACACACTTTTCCGACTCATTGAGCCATCTGCCAGCTCCGGAGGTCGCAGGAGGCCGGAGAACGAGCGGGGGACAGACGGACGACGACGACGACGACGGACGCCACCTGGTCCGGGGGTGGAAAATCCGGACTTTGGGCCCAAAAAAAATTTTCCCAAAAAGTGAAAATATGAAATTACCGGAGGTATTCCCAAAAAAATAGGGTCTACAAACTTTTTTTT
>OY843687.1:0-34380 GCA_963693005.1 Alphaproteobacteria bacterium CMAR1
CGACAATGGCGTGCTACGACCGGAAGACGATGTCACGTCCGACGATAGCGGTTCCGACACCGAGCCCCGACGCAGGTGTGACGACGACGAGCGTGTCTTCTATGTCAACAAAGCGGCCGGCTCCGGCTACGTCGTTTACTCGAAGCGCCCACACGCCCCGTCGACCGAGCACCGCCTCACTGGAACCGAAGCGGCAGGCCGCCACGCTTGCTCGTACACGGCCGAAGCAGTGGCAATGCGCGCCTGTCTACGCGCCGTCCTTCAGGAGCTGCAAAGCTTCCCCGGCAAGACGCGCAAGGCCATCGTCATCGCAACGGACTCGCAGTCGCTGCTCATGGCTTTGAAGCGCGGTCCCTTGGCGAAGAGCCTGTGCCCGATCGAAACGGAATGCTGGAACCTGCTCCTCGACATCTCCCAGATTGGTCCGTGCGCGCATCATGTTGAAGTTTGTGTTCGGCCACTCCGAAGTCCCGATCAACGACGAAGCGGACGCTCTGGCCACCGAGGCCAAGCACCTCCCCGGGCAGGATGATGTGCCGATCCAACTCCGCGACAGCAAGGCACTGGCGAAGCAGTACGTCAAGTGGACACAGGAGCTCACTCGCGACACTCCCCGCGGACGCCTCATCCGCCGTCCGGTGAAGCCGGCTCGCCGCTGCGACATGGACCGGGTGAAGCACCAGTACGCAGTCATGGCCCAGACACGCACCAACGAGTTCCACTGGGGCGGCCGCTTCTCGCACCGCATCGGGGCGAACCCCTCGACGGCATGCAGACTGTGCACCGGTCTGGACCACGCGCGCCTGGCTCAACTGGCGAAGCTTGAAGTGGAGGAGGCCACTGTCCGACTGGAAGCCGAACGGGAGGGCGTCATCAACAACCTGACACTGCTGAAGAAGGCGTGGAACACCCAACGCGTCGCGAGCGGACTACGACCAAATGCACCCGGCGCTGCGTTCCCCGGAGACCCGGAGGTTTGGATGTTGAAGGCGATGAAGTGCCCGTACTGCAACACCTACACACAGACCAAGGCCAAGGGAGGTGGACTGACGATCCACATGGAGCGGTGCAAGAGGCGCCCCCCTAACGCCACGGTCGTGAAGGCCACCCGGTACTCCATCGTCAACTTCAAGGCAGTCGACGCTCCCGGCATGACAATTGAGTCGAGTCACCACTGGTGGCACGACTGCCCCGGTGCCAGAGATGTGTGCGCCGCATCAGACCACCCCCTTCGGTCGCCCATTCCTCCGACGTTCGACTTCTACGGTGAAGCGTACTGGCAGCAAGTGCGTGCTCTTTTTAATTCGCTCGCTCGCCCGCCTCGCAGCTGGGAGGAGCTATGTCCCATGGCCCTCCGGGGTCGTGAAGTCAACGGGCTTGTCAAAAAAAAACTGTGGCCGCGGACGGGTTTTGAGATCGTTACCCCGGTTTAGGGGTCGGACAGCAGCCTCGCCGTCGTCGAGCCGTACAACTGTGGCCGCGGACGGGTTTTGAGATCGTTCCCCCGGTTTAGGGGTCGGACAGCAGCCTCGCCGTCGTCGAGCCGTACAACTGTGGCCGCGGACGGGTTTTGAGATCGTTACCCGGTTTAGGGGTCGGACAGCCTCGCCGTCGTCGAGCCGTACAACTGTGGCCGCGACGGGTTTTGAGATCGTTACCCGGTTTAGGGGTCGGACAGCCTCGCCGTCGTCGAGCCGTACAACTGTGGCCGCGGACGGGTTTTGAGATCGTTACCCGGTTTAGGGGTCGGACAGCAGCCTCGCCGTCGTCGAGCCGTACAACTGTGGCCGCGGACGGGTTTTGAGATCGTTACCCCGGTTTAGGGGTCGGACAGCAGCCTCGCCGTCGTCGAGCCGTACAACTGTGGCCGCGGACGGGTTTTGAGATCGTTACCCGGTTTAGGGGTCGGACAGCCTCGCCGTCGTCGAGCCGTACAACTGTGGCCGCGGACGGGTTTTGAGATCGTTACCCGGTTTAGGGGTCGGACAGCAGCCTCGCCGTCGTCGAGCCGTACAACTGTGGCCGCGGACGGGTTTTGAGATCGTTACCCCGGTTTAGGGGTCGGACAGCAGCCTCGCCGTCGTCGAGCCGTACAACTGTGGCCGCGGACGGGTTTTGAGATCGTTACCCCGGTTTCGGGGTCGGACAGCAGCCTCGCCGTCGTCGAGCCGTACAACTGTGGCCGCGGACGGGTTTTGAGATCGTTACCCGGTTTAGGGGTCGGACAGCAGCCTCGCCGTCGTCGAGCCGTACAACTGTGGCCGCGGACGGGTTTTGAGATCGTTACCCCGGTTTAGGGGTCGGACAGCAGCCTCGCCGTCGTCGAGCCGTACAACTGTGGCCGCGGACGGGTTTTGAGATCGTTACCCCGGTTTCGGGGTCGGACAGCAGCCTCGCCGTCGTCGAGCCGTACAACTGTGGCCGCGGACGGGTTTTGAGATCGTTCCCCCGGGGTCGGACAGCAGCCTCGCCGTCGTCGAGCCGTACAACTGTGGCCGCGGACGGGTTTTGAGATCGTTACCCCGTTTAGGGGTCGGACAGCAGCCTCGCCGTCGTCGAGCCGTACAACTGTGGCCGCGGACGGGTTTTGAGATCGTTCCCCCGGTTTAGGGGTCGGACAGCAGCCTCGCCGTCGTCGAGCCGTACAACTGTGGCCGCGGACGGGTTTTGAGATCGTTACCCGGTTTAGGGGTCGGACAGCAGCCTCGCCGTCGTCGAGCCGTACAACTGTGGCCGCGGACGGGTTTTGAGATCGTTCCCCCGGTTTAGGGGTCGGACAGCAGCCTCGCCGTCGTCGAGCCGTACAACTGTGGCCGCGGACGGGTTTTGAGATCGTTACCCCGGTTTAGGGGTCGGACAGCAGCCTCGCCGTCGTCGAGCCGTACAACTGTGGCCGCGGACGGGTTTTGAGATCGTTACCCCGGTTTAGGGGTCGGGCAGCAGCCTCGCCGTCGTCGAGCCGTACAACTGTGGCCGCGGACGGGTTTTGAGATCGTTCCCCCGGTTTAGGGGTCGGACAGCAGCCTCGCCGTCGTCGAGCCGTACAACTGTGGCCGCGGACGGGTTTTGAGATCGTTACCCCGGTTTAGGGGTCGGACAGCAGCCTCGCCGTCGTCGAGCCGTACAACTGTGGCCGCGGACGGGTTTTGAGATCGTTACCCCGGTTTAGGGGTCGGACAGCAGCCTCGCCGTCGTCGAGCCGTACAACTGTGGCCGCGGACGGGTTTTGAGATCGTTACCCGGTTTAGGGGTCGGACAGCCTCGCCGTCGTCGAGCCGTACAACTGTGGCCGCGGACGGGTTTTGAGATCGTTACCCCGGTTTAGGGGTCGGACAGCAGCCTCGCCGTCGTCGAGCCGTACAACTGTGGCCGCGGCTCATGGCTTTAAAGCGTGGTCCCTTGGCTAAGAGCCTGTGCCCGATCGAAACGGAATGCTGGAACCTGCTCCTCGACATTTCCCGGATTTGGTCCGTGCGGCGCATCATGTTGAAGTTTGTGTTCGGCCACTCCGAAGTCCCGATCAACGACGAAGCGGACGCTCTGGCCACCGAAGCGAAGCACCTCCCTGGGCAGGACGATGTGCCGATCCAACTCCGCGACAGCAAGGCACTGGCGAAGCAGTACGTTAAGTGGACACAGGAGCTCACCCGCGACACTCCCCGTGGCCGCCTCATCCGCCGCCCGGTGAAGCCGGCTCGCCGCTGCGACATGGACCGGGTGAAGCACCAGTACGCAGTCATGGCCCAGACACGCACCAACGAGTTCCACTGGGGCGGCCGCTTCTCGCACCGCATAGGGGCGAACCCCTCAACGGCATGCAGACTATGCACCGGTCCGGACACGCGCGCCTGGCCCAACTGGCGAAGCTCGAAGTAGAGGAGGCCACTGTCCGACTGGAAGCCGAAAGGGAGGGCGTCATCAACAACCTGACACTGCTGAAGAAGGCCTGAACACGCACCGCGTCGCGAGCGGACTACGACCGAATGCACCCGGCGCTGCGTTCCCCGGAAACCCGGAGGCTTGGATGTTGAAAGCGATGAAGTGCCCGTACTGCAACATCTACACGCAGACCAAGGCCAGGGGAGGTGGACTGACGATCCACATGGAGCGGTGCAAGATGCGCCCCCCCTGACGCCGTGGTCGAAAGGGCCGCCCGGTACTCCATCGTCAACTTCAAGGCCGTCGACGCTCCCGGCATGACAATCGAGTCGAGTCACCACTGGTGGCACGACTGCCCCGGTGCCAGAGATGTGTGCGCCGCATCAGACCATCCCCTTCGGTCGCCCATTCCTCCGACGTTCGACTTCTACGGTGAAGCGTACTGGCAGCAAGTGCGTGCTCTTTTTGATTCGCTCGCTCGCCCGGCCTCGCAGCTGGGAGGAGCTACGTCTCATGGCCCTCCGGGGTCGTGAAGTCAACGGGCTTGCCAAAAAAAAACTGTGGCCGCGGCACATCAAACGCCGCGACACGGAGACGGAATGGAAGCCCGCCCGGAACAGCCTGACAATCTGCCGTTCGACAATGGCGTGCTACGACCGGAAGACGATGTCACGTCCGACGATAGCGGTTCCGACACCGAGCCCGACGCAGGTGTGTGACGACGACGAGCGTGTCTTCTATGTCAACAAAGCGGCCGGCTCCGGCTACGTCGTTTACTCGAAGCGCCCACACGCCCCGTCGACCGAGCACCGCCTCACTGGAACCGAAGCGGCAGGCCGCCACGCTTGCTCGTACACGGCCGAAGCAGTGGCAATGCGCGCCTGTCTACGCGCCGTCCTTCAGGAGCTGCAAAGCTTCCCCGGCAAGACGCGCAAGGCCATCGTCATCGCAACGGACTCGCAGTCGCTGCTCATGGCTTTGAAGCGCGGTCCCTTGGCGAAGAGCCTGTGCCCGATCGAAACGGAATGCTGGAACCTGCTCCTCGACATCTCCCAGATTGGTCCGTGCGGCGCATCATGTTGAAGTTTGTGTTCGGCCACTCCGAAGTCCCGATCAACGACGAAGCGGACGCTCTGGCCACCGAGGCCAAGCACCTCCCGGGCAGGATGATGTGCCGATCCAACTCCGCGACAGCAAGGCACTGGCGAAGCAGTACGTCAAGTGGACACAGGAGCTCACTCGCGACACTCCCCGCGGACGCCTCATCCGCCGTCCGGTGAAGCCGGCTCGCCGCTGCGACATGGACCGGGTGAAGCACCAGTACGCAGTCATGGCCCAGACACGCACCAACGAGTTCCACTGGGGCGGCCGCTTCTCGCACCGCATCGGGGCGAACCCCTCGACGGCATGCAGACTGTGCACCGGTCTGGACCACGCGCGCCTGGCTCAACTGGCGAAGCTTGAAGTGGAGGAGGCCACTGTCCGACTGGAAGCCGAACGGGAGGGCGTCATCAACAACCTGACACTGGCTGAAGAAGGCGTGGAACACCCAACGCGTCGCGAGCGGACTACGACCAAATGCACCCGGCGCTGCGTTCCCCGGAGACCCGGAGGTTTGGATGTTGAAGGCGATGAAGTGCCCGTACTGCAACACCTACACACAGACCAAGGCCAAGGGAGGTGGACTGACGATCCACATGGAGCGGTGCAAGAGGCGCCCCCCTAACGCCACGGTCGTGAAGGCCACCCGGTACTCCATCGTCAACTTCAAGGCAGTCGACGCTCCCGGCATGACAATTGAGTCGAGTCACCACTGGTGGCACGACTGCCCCGGTGCCAGAGATGTGTGCGCCGCATCAGACCACCCCCTTCGGTCGCCCATTCCTCCGACGTTCGACTTCTACGGTGAAGCGTACTGGCAGCAAGTGCGTGCTCTTTTTAATTCGCTCGCTCGCCCGCCTCGCAGCTGGGAGGAGCTATGTCCCATGGCCCTCCGGGGTCGTGAAGTCAACGGGCTTGTCAAAAAAAAACTGTGGCCGCGGACGGGTTTTGAGATCGTTACCCCGGTTTAGGGGTCGGACAGCAGCCTCGCCGTCGTCGAGCCGTACAACTGTGGCCGCGGACGGGTTTTGAGATCGTTCCCCGGTTTAGGGGTCGGACAGCAGCCTCGCCGTCGTCGAGCCGTACAACTGTGGCCGCGGACGGGTTTTGAGATCGTTACCCGGTTTAGGGGTCGGACAGCCTCGCCGTCGTCGAGCCGTACAACTGTGGCCGCGGACGGGTTTTGAGATCGTTACCCGGTTTAGGGGTCGGACAGCCCTCGCCGTCGTCGAGCCGTACAACTGTGGCCGCGGACGGGTTTTGAGATCGTTACCCGGTTTAGGGGTCGGACAGCAGCCTCGCCGTCGTCGAGCCGTACAACTGTGGCCGCGGACGGGTTTTGAGATCGTTACCCCGGTTTAGGGGTCGGACAGCAGCCTCGCCGTCGTCGAGCCGTACAACTGTGGCCGCGGACGGGTTTTGAGATCGTTACCCGGTTTAGGGGTCGGACAGCCTCGCCGTCGTCGAGCCGTACAACTGTGGCCGCGGACGGGTTTTGAGATCGTTACCCGGTTTAGGGGTCGGACAGCAGCCTCGCCGTCGTCGAGCCGTACAACTGTGGCCGCGGACGGGTTTTGAGATCGTTACCCCGGTTTAGGGGTCGGACAGCAGCCTCGCCGTCGTCGAGCCGTACAACTGTGGCCGCGGACGGGTTTTGAGATCGTTACCCCGGTTTCGGGGTCGGACAGCAGCCTCGCCGTCGTCGAGCCGTACAACTGTGGCCGCGGACGGGTTTTGAGATCGTTACCCGGTTTAGGGGTCGGACAGCAGCCTCGCCGTCGTCGAGCCGTACAACTGTGGCCGCGGACGGGTTTTGAGATCGTTACCCCGGTTTAGGGGTCGGACAGCAGCCTCGCCGTCGTCGAGCCGTACAACTGTGGCCGCGGACGGGTTTTGAGATCGTTACCCCCGGTTTAGGGGTCGGACAGCAGCCTCGCCGTCGTCGAGCCGTACAACTGTGGCCGCGGACGGGTTTTGAGATCGTTCCCCCGGTGGTCGGACAGCAGCCTCGCCGTCGTCGAGCCGTACAACTGTGGCCGCGGACGGGTTTTGAGATCGTTACCCCGGTTTAGGGGTCGGACAGCAGCCTCGCCGTCGTCGAGCCGTACAACTGTGGCCGCGGACGGGTTTTGAGATCGTTCCCCCGGTTTAGGGGTCGGACAGCAGCCTCGCCGTCGTCGAGCCGTACAACTGTGGCCGCGGACGGGTTTTGAGATCGTTACCCCGGTTTAGGGGTCGGACAGCAGCCTCGCCGTCGTCGAGCCGTACAACTGTGGCCGCGGACGGGTTTTGAGATCGTTCCCCCGGTTTAGGGGTCGGACAGCAGCCTCGCCGTCGTCGAGCCGTACAACTGTGGCCGCGGACGGGTTTTGAGATCGTTACCCGGTTTAGGGGTCGGACAGCAGCCTCGCCGTCGTCGAGCCGTACAACTGTGGCCGCGGACGGGTTTTTTGAGATCGTTACCCGGGCCGCGGACGGGTTTTGAGATCGTTCCCCCGGTTTAGGGGTCGGACAGCAGCCTCGCCGTCGTCGAGCCGTACAACTGTGGCCGCGGACGGGTTTTGAGATCGTTACCCCGGTTTAGGGGTCGGGCAGCAGCCTCGCCGTCGTCGAGCCGTACAACTGTGGCCGCGGACGGGTTTGAGATCGTTACCCCGGTTTAGGGGTCGGACAGCAGCCTCGCCGTCGTCGAGCCGTACAACTGTGGCCGCGGACGGGTTTAGGGGTTTTGAGATCGTTATCGTTACCCCGGTTTAGGGGTCGGACAGCAGCCTCGCCGTCGTCGAGCCGTACAACTGTGGCCGCGGACGGGTTTTGAGATCGTTGGAACCTGCTCCTCGACATTTCCCGGATTTGGTCCGTGCGGCGCATCATGTTGAAGTTTGTGTTCGGCCACTCCGAAGTCCCGATCAACGACGAAGCGGACGCTCTGGCCACCGAAGCGAAGCACCTCCCTGGGCAGGACGATGTGCCGATCCAACTCCGCGACAGCAAGGCACTGGCGAAGCAGTACGTTAAGTGGACACAGGAGCTCACCCGCGACACTCCCCGTGGCCGCCTCATCCGCCGCCCGGTGAAGCCGGCTCGCCGCTGCGACATGGACCGGGTGAAGCACCAGTACGCAGTCATGGCCCAGACACGCACCAACGAGTTCCCCGGTTTAGGGGTCGGACAGCTATGCACCGGTCCGGACCACGCGCGCCTGGCCCAACTGTCGAAGCTCGAAGTAGAGGAGGCAACTGTCCGACTGGAAGCCGAAAGGGACGGCGTCATCAACAACCTGACACTGCTGAAGAAGGCCTGGAACACGCACCGCGTCGCGAGCGGACTACGACCGAATGCACCCGGCGCTGCGTTCCCCGGAAACCCGGAGGCTTGGATGTTGAAAGCGATGAAGTGCCCGTACTGCAACATCTCGCCGTCGTCGAGCCGTACAACTGTGGCCGCGGACGGGTTTTGAGATCGTTACCCCGGTTTAGGGGTCGGACAGCAGCCTCGCCGTCGTCGAGCCGTACAACTGTGGCCGCGGCACATCAAACGCCGCGACACGGAGACGGAATGGAAGCCCGCCCGGAACAGCCTGACAATCTGCCGTTCGACAATGGCGTGCTACGACCGGAAGACGATGTCACGTCCGACGATAGCGGTTCCGACACCGAGCCCCGACGCAGGTGTGACGACGACGAGCGTGTCTTCTATGTCAACAAAGCGGCCGGCTCCGGCTACGTCGTTTACTCGAAGCGCCCACACGCCCCGTCGACCGAGCACCGCCTCACTGGAACCGAAGCGGCAGGCCGCCACGCTTGCTCGTACACGGCCGAAGCAGTGGCAATGCGCGCCTGTCTACGCGCCGTCCTTCAGGAGCTGCAAAGCTTCCCCGGCAAGACGCGCAAGGCCATCGTCATCGCAACGGACTCGCAGTCGCTGCTCATGGCTTTGAAGCGCGGTCCCTTGGCGAAGAGCCTGTGCCCGATCGAAACGGAATGCTGGAACCTGCTCCTCGACATCTCCCAGATTGGTCCGTGCGGCGCATCATGTTGAAGTTTGTGTTCGGCCACTCCGAAGTCCCGATCAACGACGAAGCGGACGCTCTGGCCACCGAGGCCAAGCACCTCCCCGGGCAGGATGATGTGCCGATCCAACTCCGCGACAGCAAGGCACTGGCGAAGCAGTACGTCAAGTGGACACAGGAGCTCACTCGCGACACTCCCCGCGGACGCCTCATCCGCCGTCCGGTGAAGCCGGCTCGCCGCTGCGACATGGACCGGGTGAAGCACCAGTACGCAGTCATGGCCCAGACACGCACCAACGAGTTCCACTGGGGCGGCCGCTTCTCGCACCGCATCGGGGCGAACCCCTCGACGGCATGCAGACTGTGCACCGGTCTGGACCACGCGCGCCTGGCTCAACTGGCGAAGCTTGAAGTGGAGGAGGCCACTGTCCGACTGGAAGCCGAACGGGAGGGCGTCATCAACAACCTGACACTGCTGAAGAAGGCGTGGAACACCCAACGCGTCGCGAGCGGACTACGACCAAATGCACCCGGCGCTGCGTTCCCCCCGGAGACCCGGAGGTTTGGATGTTGAAGGCGATGAAGTGCCCGTACTGCAACACCTACACACAGACCAAGGCCAAGGGAGGTGGACTGACGATCCACATGGAGCGGTGCAAGAGGGCGCCCCCCCTAACGCCACGGTCGTGAAGGCCACCCGGTACTCCATCGTCAACTTCAAGGCAGTCGACGCTCCCGGCATGACAATTGAGTCGAGTCACCACTGGTGGCACGACTGCCCCGGTGCCAGAGATGTGTGCGCCGCATCAGACCACCCCCCCCCCCCCCCCCCCCCCCTCCCCTCGGTCGCCCATTCCTCCGACGTTCGACTTCTACGGTGAAGCGTACTGGCAGCAAGTGCGTGCTCTTTTTAATTCGCTCGCTCGCCCGGCCTCGCAGCTGGGAGGAGCTATGTCCCATGGCCCTCCGGGGTCGTGAAGTCAACGGGCTTGTCAAAAAAAACTGTGGCCGCGGACGGGTTTTGAGATCGTTACCCCGGTTTAGGGGTCGGACAGCAGCCTCGCCGTCGTCGAGCCGTACAACTGTGGCCGCGGACGGGTTTTGAGATCGTTCCCCCGGTTTAGGGGTCGGACAGCAGCCTCGCCGTCGTCGAGCCGTACAACTGTGGCCGCGGACGGGTTTTGAGATCGTTACCCGGTTTAGGGGTCGGACAGCCTCGCCGTCGTCGAGCCGTACAACTGTGGCCGCGGACGGGTTTTGAGATCGTTACCCCGGTTTAGGGGTCGGACAGCCTCGCCGTCGTCGAGCCGTACAACTGTGGCCGCGGACGGGTTTTGAGATCGTTACCCGGTTTAGGGGTCGGACAGCAGCCTCGCCGTCGTCGAGCCGTACAACTGTGGCCGCGGACGGGTTTTGAGATCGTTACCCCGGTTTAGGGGTCGGACAGCAGCCTCGCCGTCGTCGAGCCGTACAACTGTGGCCGCGGACGGGTTTTGAGATCGTTACCCGGTTTAGGGGTCGGACAGCCTCGCCGTCGTCGAGCCGTACAACTGTGGCCGCGGACGGGTTTTGAGATCGTTACCCGGTTTAGGGGTCGGACAGCAGCCTCGCCGTCGTCGAGCCGTACAACTGTGGCCGCGGACGGGTTTTGAGATCGTTACCCCGGTTTAGGGGTCGGACAGCAGCCTCGCCGTCGTCGAGCCGTACAACTGTGGCCGCGGACGGGTTTTGAGATCGTTACCCCCGGTTTCGGGGTCGGACAGCAGCCTCGCCGTCGTCGAGCCGTACAACTGTGGCCGCGGACGGGTTTTGAGATCGTTACCCGGTTTAGGGGTCGGACAGCAGCCTCGCCGTCGTCGAGCCGTACAACTGTGGCCGCGGACGGGTTTTGAGATCGTTACCCCGGTTTAGGGGTCGGACAGCAGCCTCGCCGTCGTCGAGCCGTACAACTGTGGCCGCGGACGGGTTTTGAGATCGTTACCCCGGTTTCGGGGTCGGACAGCAGCCTCGCCGTCGTCGAGCCGTACAACTGTGGCCGCGGACGGGTTTTGAGATCGTTCCCCCGGGGTCGGACAGCAGCCTCGCCGTCGTCGAGCCGTACAACTGTGGCCGCGGACGGGTTTTGAGATCGTTACCCCCCGGTTTAGGGGTCGGACAGCAGCCTCGCCGTCGTCGAGCCGTACAACTGTGGCCGCGGACGGGTTTTGAGATCGTTCCCCCCGGTTTAGGGGTCGGACAGCAGCCTCGCCGTCGTCGAGCCGTACAACTGTGGCCGCGGACGGGTTTTGAGATCGTTACCCGGTTTAGGGGTCGGACAGCAGCCTCGCCGTCGTCGAGCCGTACAACTGTGGCCGCGGACGGGTTTTGAGATCGTTCCCCCGGTTTAGGGGTCGGACAGCAGCCTCGCCGTCGTCGAGCCGTACAACTGTGGCCGCGGACGGGTTTTGAGATCGTTACCCCGGTTTAGGGGTCGGACAGCAGCCTCGCCGTCGTCGAGCCGTACAACTGTGGCCGCGGACGGGTTTTGAGATCGTTACCCCGGTTTAGGGGTCGGGCAGCAGCCTCGCCGTCGTCGAGCCGTACAACTGTGGCCGCGGACGGGTTTTGAGATCGTTCCCCCGGTTTAGGGGTCGGACAGCAGCCTCGCCGTCGTCGAGCCGTACAACTGTGGCCGCGGACGGGTTTTGAGATCGTTACCCCGGTTTAGGGGTCGGACAGCAGCCTCGCCGTCGTCGAGCCGTACAACTGTGGCCGCGGACGGGTTTTGAGATCGTTACCCCGGTTTAGGGGTCGGACAGCAGCCTCGCCGTCGTCGAGCCGTACAACTGTGGCCGCGGACGGGTTTTGAGATCGTTACCCGGTTTAGGGGTCGGACAGCCTCGCCGTCGTCGAGCCGTACAACTGTGGCCGCGGACGGGTTTTGAGATCGTTACCCCGGTTTAGGGGTCGGACAGCAGCCTCGCCGTCGTCGAGCCGTACAACTGTGGCCGCGGCTCATGGCTTTAAAGCGTGGTCCCTTGGCTAAGAGCCTGTGCCCGATCGAAACGGAATGCTGGAACCTGCTCCTCGACATTTCCCGGATTTGGTCCGTGCGGCGCATCATGTTGAAGTTTGTGTTCGGCCACTCCGAAGTCCCGATCAACGACGAAGCGGACGCTCTGGCCACCGAAGCGAAGCACCTCCCTGGGCAGGACGATGTGCCGATCCAACTCCGCGACAGCAAGGCACTGGCGAAGCAGTACGTTAAGTGGACACAGGAGCTCACCCGCGACACTCCCCGTGGCCGCCTCATCCGCCGCCCGGTGAAGCCGGCTCGCCGCTGCGACATGGACCGGGTGAAGCACCAGTACGCAGTCATGGCCCAGACACGCACCAACGAGTTCCACTGGGGCGGCCGCTTCTCGCACCGCATAGGGGCGAACCCCTCAACGGCATGCAGACTATGCACCGGTCCGGACCACGCGCGCCTGGCCCAACTGGCGAAGCTCGAAGTAGAGGAGGCCACTGTCCGACTGGAAGCCGAAAGGGAGGGCGTCATCAACAACCTGACACTGCTGAAGAAGGCCTGGAACACGCACCGCGTCGCGAGCGGACTACGACCGAATGCACCCGGCGCTGCGTTCCCCGGAAACCCGGAGGCTTGGATGTTGAAAGCGATGAAGTGCCCGTACTGCAACATCTACACGCAGACCAAGGCCAGGGGAGGTGGACTGACGATCCACATGGAGCGGTGCAAGATGCGCCCCCCTGACGCCGTGGTCGAAAGGGCCGCCCGGTACTCCATCGTCAACTTCAAGGCCGTCGACGCTCCCGGCATGACAATCGAGTCGAGTCACCACTGGTGGCACGACTGCCCCGGTGCCAGAGATGTGTGCGCCGCATCAGACCATCCCCTTCGGTCGCCCATTCCTCCGACGTTCGACTTCTACGGTGAAGCGTACTGGCAGCAAGTGCGTGCTCTTTTTGATTCGCTCGCTCGCCCGGCCTCGCAGCTGGGAGGAGCTACGTCTCATGGCCCTCCGGGGTCGTGAAGTCAACGGGCTTGCCAAAAAAAAACTGTGGCCGCGGCACATCAAACGCCGCGACACGGAGACGGAATGGAAGCCCGCCCGGAACAGCCTGACAATCTGCCGTTCGACAATGGCGTGCTACGACCGGAAGACGATGTCACGTCCGACGATAGCGGTTCCGACACCGAGCCCCGACGCAGGTGTGACGACGACGAGCGTGTCTTCTATGTCAACAAAGCGGCCGGCTCCGGCTACGTCGTTTACTCGAAGCGCCCACACGCCCCGTCGACCGAGCACCGCCTCACTGGAACCGAAGCGGCAGGCCGCCACGCTTGCTCGTACACGGCCGAAGCAGTGGCAATGCGCGCCTGTCTACGCGCCGTCCTTCAGGAGCTGCAAAGCTTCCCCGGCAAGACGCGCAAGGCCATCGTCATCGCAACGGACTCGCAGTCGCTGCTCATGGCTTTGAAGCGCGGTCCCTTGGCGAAGAGCCTGTGCCCGATCGAAACGGAATGCTGGAACCTGCTCCTCGACATCTCCCAGATTGGTCCGTGCGGCGCATCATGTTGAAGTTTGTGTTCGGCCACTCCGAAGTCCCGATCAACGACGAAGCGGACGCTCTGGCCACCGAGGCCAAGCACCTCCCCGGGCAGGATGATGTGCCGATCCAACTCCGCGACAGCAAGGCACTGGCGAAGCAGTACGTCAAGTGGACACAGGAGCTCACTCGCGACACTCCCCGCGGACGCCTCATCCGCCGTCCGGTGAAGCCGGCTCGCCGCTGCGACATGGACCGGGTGAAGCACCAGTACGCAGTCATGGCCCAGACACGCACCAACGAGTTCCACTGGGGCGGCCGCTTCTCGCACCGCATCGGGGCGAACCCCTCGACGGCATGCAGACTGTGCACCGGTCTGGACCACGCGCGCCTGGCTCAACTGGCGAAGCTTGAAGTGGAGGAGGCCACTGTCCGACTGGAAGCCGAACGGGAGGGCGTCATCAACAACCTGACACTGCTGAAGAAGGCGTGGAACACCCAACGCGTCGCGAGCGGACTACGACCAAATGCACCCGGCGCTGCGTTCCCCGGAGACCCGGAGGTTTGGATGTTGAAGGCGATGAAGTGCCCGTACTGCAACACCTACACACAGACCAAGGCCAAGGGAGGTGGACTGACGATCCACATGGAGCGGTGCAAGAGGCGCCCCCCTAACGCCACGGTCGTGAAGGCCACCCGGTACTCCATCGTCAACTTCAAGGCAGTCGACGCTCCCGGCATGACAATTGAGTCGAGTCACCACTGGTGGCACGACTGCCCCGGTGCCAGAGATGTGTGCGCCGCATCAGACCACCCCCTTCGGTCGCCCATTCCTCCGACGTTCGACTTCTACGGTGAAGCGTACTGGCAGCAAGTGCGTGCTCTTTTTAATTCGCTCGCTCGCCCGGCCTCGCAGCTGGGAGGAGCTATGTCCCATGGCCCTCCGGGGTCGTGAAGTCAACGGGCTTGTCAAAAAAAACTGTGGCCGCGGACGGGTTTTGAGATCGTTACCCCGGTTTAGGGGTCGGACAGCAGCCTCGCCGTCGTCGAGCCGTACAACTGTGGCCGCGGACGGGTTTTGAGATCGTTCCCCCGGTTTAGGGGTCGGACAGCAGCCTCGCCGTCGTCGAGCCGTACAACTGTGGCCGCGGACGGGTTTTGAGATCGTTACCCGGTTTAGGGGTCGGACAGCCTCGCCGTCGTCGAGCCGTACAACTGTGGCCGCGGACGGGTTTTGAGATCGTTACCCGGTTTAGGGGTCGGACAGCCTCGCCGTCGTCGAGCCGTACAACTGTGGCCGCGGACGGGTTTTGAGATCGTTACCCGGTTTAGGGGTCGGACAGCAGCCTCGCCGTCGTCGAGCCGTACAACTGTGGCCGCGGACGGGTTTTGAGATCGTTACCCCGGTTTAGGGGTCGGACAGCAGCCTCGCCGTCGTCGAGCCGTACAACTGTGGCCGCGGACGGGTTTTGAGATCGTTACCCGGTTTAGGGGTCGGACAGCCTCGCCGTCGTCGAGCCGTACAACTGTGGCCGCGGACGGGTTTTGAGATCGTTACCCGGTTTAGGGGTCGGACAGCAGCCTCGCCGTCGTCGAGCCGTACAACTGTGGCCGCGGACGGGTTTTGAGATCGTTACCCCGGTTTAGGGGTCGGACAGCAGCCTCGCCGTCGTCGAGCCGTACAACTGTGGCCGCGGACGGGTTTTGAGATCGTTACCCCGGTTTAGGGGTCGGACAGCAGCCTCGCCGTCGTCGAGCCGTACAACTGTGGCCGCGGACGGGTTTTGAGATCGTTACCCCGGTTTCGGGGTCGGACAGCAGCCTCGCCGTCGTCGAGCCGTACAACTGTGGCCGCGGACGGGTTTTGAGATCGTTACTCGGTTTAGGGGTCGGACAGCAGCCTCGCCGTCGTCGAGCCGTACAACTGTGGCCGCGGACGGGTTTTGAGATCGTTACCCCGGTTTAGGGGTCGGACAGCAGCCTCGCCGTCGTCGAGCCGTACAACTGTGGCCGCGGACGGGTTTTGAGATCGTTCCCCCGGGGTCGGACACCCCGGTTTACAACTGTGGCCGCGGGGGTCGGACAGCAGCCTCGCCGTCGTCGAGCCGTACAACTGTGGCCGCGGACGGGTTTTGAGATCGTTCCCCCGGTTTAGGGGTCGGACAGCAGCCTCGCCGTCGTCGAGCCGTACAACTGTGGCCGCGGACGGGTTTTGAGATCGTTACCCCGGTTTAGGGGTCGGACAGCAGCCTCGCCGTCGTCGAGCCGTACAACTGTGGCCGCGGACGGGTTTTGAGATCGTTCCCCCCGGTTTAGGGGTCGGACAGCAGCCTCGCCGTCGTCGAGCCGTACAACTGTGGCCGCGGACGGGTTTTGAGATCGTTACCCCGGTTTAGGGGTCGGACAGCAGCCTCGCCGTCGTCGAGCCGTACAACTGTGGCCGCGGACGGGTTTTGAGATCGTTACCCCGGAGGGGTCGGACAGCAGCCTCGCCGTCGTCGAGCCGTACAACTGTGGCCGCGGACGTTTTGAGATCGTTCCCCCGGTTTAGGGGTCGGACAGCAGCCTCGCCGTCGTCGAGCCGTACAACTGTGGCCGCGGACGGGTTTTGAGATCGTTACCCCGGTTTAGGGGTCGGACAGCAGCCTCGCCGTCGTCGAGCCGTACAACTGTGGCCGCGGACGGGTTTTTTGAGATCGTTACCCCGGTTTAGGGGTCGGACAGCAGCCTCGCCGTCGTCGAGCCGTACAACTGTGGCCGCGGACGGGTTTTGAGATCGTTACCCCGGTTTAGGGGTCGGACAGCAGCCTCGCCGTCGTCGAGCCGTACAACTGTGGCCGCGGACGGGTTTTGAGATCGTTACCCTCCTCGACATTTCCCGGATTTGGTCCGTGCGGCGCATCCGGTTTAGGGGTCGGACAGCAGCCTCGCCGTCGTCGAGCCGTACAACTGTGGCCGCGGACGGGTTTTGAGATCGTTACCCCGGTTTAGGGGTCGGACAGCAGCCTCGCCGTCGTCGAGCCGTACGGGTTTTGAGAAGGCTCGTTACCCGGTTTAGGGGTCGCGACAGCATCGCCGTCGTCGAGCCGTACAACTGTGGCCGCGGACGGGTTTTGAGATCGTTACCCCGGTTTAGGGGTCGGACAGCAGCCTCGCCGTCGTCGCCGTACAACGTGGCCGCGGCACATCAAACGACCGCGAAGACGGATGTCACGTGGAAGCCCGCCCGGAACGACTGTGGCCGCGGCACATCAAACGCCGCGACACGGAGACGGAATGGAAGCCCGCCCGGAACAGCCTGACAATCTGCCGTTCGACAATGGCGTGCTACGACCGGAAGACGATGTCACGTCCGACGATAGCGGTTCCGACACCGAGCCCCGACGCAGGTGTGACGACGACGAGCGTGTCTTCTATGTCAACAAAGCGGCCGGCTCCGGCTACGTCGTTTACTCGAAGCGCCCACACGCCCCGTCGACCGAGCACCGCCTCACTGGAACCGAAGCGGCAGGCCGCCACGCTTGCTCGTACACGGCCGAAGCAGTGGCAATGCGCGCCTGTCTACGCGCCGTCCTTCAGGAGCTGCAAAGCTTCCCCGGCAAGACGCGCAAGGCCATCGTCATCGCAACGGACTCGCAGTCGCTGCTCATGGCTTTGAAGCGCGGTCCCTTGGCGAAGAGCCTGTGCCCGATCGAAACGGAATGCTGGAACCTGCTCCTCGACATCTCCCAGATTGGTCCGTGCGGCGCATCATGTTGAAGTTTGTGTTCGGCCACTCCGAAGTCCCGATCAACGACGAAGCGGACGCTCTGGCCACCGAGGCCAAGCACCTCCCCGGGCAGGATGATGTGCCGATCCAACTCCGCGACAGCAAGGCACTGGCGAAGCAGTACGTCAAGTGGACACAGGAGCTCACTCGCGACACTCCCCGCGGACGCCTCATCCGCCGTCCGGTGAAGCCGGCTCGCCGCTGCGACATGGACCGGGTGAAGCACCAGTACGCAGTCATGGCCCAGACACGCACCAACGAGTTCCACTGGGGCGGCCGCTTCTCGCACCGCATCGGGGCGAACCCCTCGACGGCATGCAGACTGTGCACCGGTCTGGACCACGCGCGCCTGGCTCAACTGGCGAAGCTTGAAGTGGAGGAGGCCACTGTCCGACTGGAAGCCGAACGGGAGGGCGTCATCAACAACCTGACACTGCTGAAGAAGGCGTGGAACACCCAACGCGTCGCGAGCGGACTACGACCAAATGCACCCGGCGCTGCGTTCCCCGGAGACCCGGAGGTTTGGATGTTGAAGGCGATGAAGTGCCCGTACTGCAACACCTACACACAGACCAAGGCCAAGGGAGGTGGACTGACGATCCACATGGAGCGGTGCAAGAGGCGCCCCCCTAACGCCACGGTCGTGAAGGCCACCCGGTACTCCATCGTCAACTTCAAGGCAGTCGACGCTCCCGGCATGACAATTGAGTCGAGTCACCACTGGTGGCACGACTGCCCCGGTGCCAGAGATGTGTGCGCCGCATCAGACCACCCCCTTCGGTCGCCCATTCCTCCGACGTTCGACTTCTACGGTGAAGCGTACTGGCAGCAAGTGCGTGCTCTTTTTAATTCGCTCGCTCGCCCGGCCTCGCAGCTGGGAGGAGCTATGTCCCATGGCCCTCCGGGGTCGTGAAGTCAACGGGCTTGTCAAAAAAAACTGTGGCCGCGGACGGGTTTTGAGATCGTTACCCCGGTTTAGGGGTCGGACAGCAGCCTCGCCGTCGTCGAGCCGTACAACTGTGGCCGCGGACGGGTTTTGAGATCGTTCCCCCGGTTTAGGGGTCGGACAGCAGCCTCGCCGTCGTCGAGCCGTACAACTGTGGCCGCGGACGGGTTTTGAGATCGTTACCCGGTTTAGGGGTCGGACAGCCTCGCCGTCGTCGAGCCGTACAACTGTGGCCGCGGACGGGTTTTGAGATCGTTACCCGGTTTAGGGGTCGGACAGCCTCGCCGTCGTCGAGCCGTACAACTGTGGCCGCGGACGGGTTTTGAGATCGTTACCCGGTTTAGGGGTCGGACAGCAGCCTCGCCGTCGTCGAGCCGTACAACTGTGGCCGCGGACGGGTTTTGAGATCGTTACCCCGGTTTAGGGGTCGGACAGCAGCCTCGCCGTCGTCGAGCCGTACAACTGTGGCCGCGGACGGGTTTTGAGATCGTTACCCGGTTTAGGGGTCGGACAGCCTCGCCGTCGTCGAGCCGTACAACTGTGGCCGCGGACGGGTTTTGAGATCGTTACCCGGTTTAGGGGTCGGACAGCAGCCTCGCCGTCGTCGAGCCGTACAACTGTGGCCGCGGACGGGTTTTGAGATCGTTACCCCGGTTTAGGGGTCGGACAGCAGCCTCGCCGTCGTCGAGCCGTACAACTGTGGCCGCGGACGGGTTTTGAGATCGTTACCCCGGTTTAGGGGTCGGACAGCAGCCTCGCCGTCGTCGAGCCGTACAACTGTGGCCGCGGACGGGTTTTGAGATCGTTACCCGGTTTAGGGGTCGGACAGCAGCCTCGCCGTCGTCGAGCCGTACAACTGTGGCCGCGGACGGGTTTTGAGATCGTTACCCCGGTTTAGGGGTCGGACAGCAGCCTCGCCGTCGTCGAGCCGTACAACTGTGGCCGCGGACGGGTTTTGAGATCGTTACCCCGGTTTCGGGGTCGGACAGCAGCCTCGCCGTCGTCGAGCCGTACAACTGTGGCCGCGGACGGGTTTTGAGATCGTTCCCCCGGGGTCGGACAGAGCCTCGCCGTCGTCGAGCCGTACAACTGTGGCCGCGGACGGGTTTTGAGATCGTTACCCCGGTTTAGGGGTCGGACAGCAGCCTCGCCGTCGTCGAGCCGTACAACTGTGGCCGCGGACGGGTTTTGAGATCGTTCCCCCGGTTTAGGGGTCGGACAGCAGCCTCGCCGTCGTCGAGCCGTACAACTGTGGCCGCGGACGGGTTTTGAGATCGTTACCCGGTTTAGGGGTCGGACAGCAGCCTCGCCGTCGTCGAGCCGTACAACTGTGGCCGCGGACGGGTTTTGAGATCGTTCCCCCGGTTTAGGGGTCGGACAGCAGCCTCGCCGTCGTCGAGCCGTACAACTGTGGCCGCGGACGGGTTTTGAGATCGTTACCCCGGTTTAGGGGTCGGACAGCAGCCTCGCCGTCGTCGAGCCGTACAACTGTGGCCGCGGACGGGTTTTGAGATCGTTACCCCGGTTTAGGGGTCGGACAGCAGCCTCGCCGTCGTCGAGCCGTACAACTGTGGCCGCGGACGGGTTTTGAGATCGTTCCCCCGGTTTAGGGGTCGGACAGCAGCCTCGCCGTCGTCGAGCCGTACAACTGTGGCCGCGGACGGGTTTTGAGATCGTTACCCCGGTTTAGGGGTCGGACAGCAGCCTCGCCGTCGTCGAGCCGTACAACTGTGGCCGCGGACGGGTTTTGAGATCGTTACCCCGGTTTAGGGGTCGGACAGCAGCCTCGCCGTCGTCGAGCCGTACAACTGTGGCCGCGGACGGGTTTTGAGATCGTTACCCCGGTTTAGGGGTCGGACAGCAGCCTCGCCGTCGTCGAGCCGTACAACTGTGGCCGCGGACGGGTTTTGAGATCGTTACCCCGGTTTAGGGGTCGGACAGCAGCCTCGCCGTCGTCGAGCCGTACAACTGTGGCGCGCATGGCTTTAAAGCGTGGTCCCTTGGCAAAGAGCCTGTGCCCGATCGAAACGGAATGCTGGAACCTGCTCCTCGACATTTCCCAGATTTGGTCCGTGCGGCGCATCATGTTGAAGTTTGTGTTCGGCCACTCCGAAGTCCCGATCAACGACGAAGCGGACGCTCTGGCCACCGAAGCGAAGCACCTCCCTGGGCAGGACGATGTGCCGATCCAACTCCGTGACAGCAAGGCACTGGCGAAGCAGTACGTTAAGTGGACACAGGAGCTCACCCGCGACACTCCCCGTGGCCGCCTCATCCGCCGCCCGGTGAAGCCGGCTCGCCGCTGCGACATGGACCGGGTGAAGCACCAGTACGCAGTCATGGCCCAGACACGCACCAACGAGTTCCACTGGGGCGGCCGCTTCTCGCACCGCACGGGGCGAACCCCTCAACGGCATGCAGACTATGCACCGGTCCGGACCACGCGCGCCTGGCCCAACTGGCGAAGCTCGAAGTAGAGGAGGCCACTGTCCGACTGGAAGCCGAAAGGGAGGGCGTCATCAACAACCTGACACTGCTGAAGAAGGCCTGGAACGTGCACCGCGTCGCGGTTTACGACGGTCGGACAGCCTCGCCGTCGTCGAGCCGTACAACTGTGGCCGCGGACGGGTTTTGAGATCGTTACCCCGGTTTAGGGGTCGGACAGCAGCCTCGCCGTCGTCGAGCCGTACACTGTGGCCGCGGACGGGTTTTTTGAGTCGCCCATTCCTCCGACGTTCGACTTCTACGGTGAAGCGTACTGGACAGCAAGTGCGTGCTCTTTTTGCCGCTCGTCGCCCGGCCTCGTAGCTGGGAGGAGCTACGTCTCATGGCCCTCCGGGGTCGTGAAGTCAACGGGTTTTGTGGCCGCGGCACATCAAACGCCGCGACACGGAGACGGAATGGAAGCCCGCCCGGAACAGCCTGACAATCTGCCGTTCGACAATGGCGTGCTACGACCGGAAGACGATGTCACGTCCGACGATAGCGGTTCCGACACCGAGCCCCGACGCAGGTGTGACGACGACGAGCGTGTCTTCTATGTCAACAAAGCGGCCGGCTCCGGCTACGTCGTTTACTCGAAGCGCCCACACGCCCCGTCGACCGAGCACCGCCTCACTGGAACCGAAGCGGCAGGCCGCCACGCTTGCTCGTACACGGCCGAAGCAGTGGCAATGCGCGCCTGTCTACGCGCCGTCCTTCAGGAGCTGCAAAGCTTCCCCGGCAAGACGCGCAAGGCCATCGTCATCGCAACGGACTCGCAGTCGCTGCTCATGGCTTTGAAGCGCGGTCCCTTGGCGAAGAGCCTGTGCCCGATCGAAACGGAATGCTGGAACCTGCTCCTCGACATCTCCCAGATTGGTCCGTGCGGCGCATCATGTTGAAGTTTGTGTTCGGCCACTCCGAAGTCCCGATCAACGACGAAGCGGACGCTCTGGCCACCGAGGCCAAGCACCTCCCCGGGCAGGATGATGTGCCGATCCAACTCCGCGACAGCAAGGCACTGGCGAAGCAGTACGTCAAGTGGACACAGGAGCTCACTCGCGACACTCCCCGCGGACGCCTCATCCGCCGTCCGGTGAAGCCGGCTCGCCGCTGCGACATGGACCGGGTGAAGCACCAGTACGCAGTCATGGCCCAGACACGCACCAACGAGTTCCACTGGGGCGGCCGCTTCTCGCACCGCATCGGGGCGAACCCCTCGACGGCATGCAGACTGTGCACCGGTCTGGACCACGCGCGCCTGGCTCAACTGGCGAAGCTTGAAGTGGAGGAGGCCACTGTCCGACTGGAAGCCGAACGGGAGGGCGTCATCAACAACCTGACACTGCTGAAGAAGGCGTGGAACACCCAACGCGTCGCGAGCGGACTACGACCAAATGCACCCGGCGCTGCGTTCCCCGGAGACCCGGAGGTTTGGATGTTGAAGGCGATGAAGTGCCCGTACTGCAACACCTACACACAGACCAAGGCCAAGGGAGGTGGACTGACGATCCACATGGAGCGGTGCAAGAGGCGCCCCCCTAACGCCACGGTCGTGAAGGCCACCCGGTACTCCATCGTCAACTTCAAGGCAGTCGACGCTCCCGGCATGACAATTGAGTCGAGTCACCACTGGTGGCACGACTGCCCCGGTGCCAGAGATGTGTGCGCCGCATCAGACCACCCCCTTCGGTCGCCCATTCCTCCGACGTTCGACTTCTACGGTGAAGCGTACTGGCAGCAAGTGCGTGCTCTTTTTAATTCGCTCGCTCGCCCGGCCTCGCAGCTGGGAGGAGCTATGTCCCATGGCCCTCCGGGGTCGTGAAGTCAACGGGCTTGTCAAAAAAAACTGTGGCCGCGGACGGGTTTTGAGATCGTTACCCCGGTTTAGGGGTCGGACAGCAGCCTCGCCGTCGTCGAGCCGTACAACTGTGGCCGCGGACGGGTTTTGAGATCGTTCCCCCGGTTTAGGGGTCGGACAGCAGCCTCGCCGTCGTCGAGCCGTACAACTGTGGCCGCGGACGGGTTTTGAGATCGTTACCCGGTTTAGGGGTCGGACAGCCTCGCCGTCGTCGAGCCGTACAACTGTGGCCGCGGACGGGTTTTGAGATCGTTACCCGGTTTAGGGGTCGGACAGCCTCGCCGTCGTCGAGCCGTACAACTGTGGCCGCGGACGGGTTTTGAGATCGTTACCCGGTTTAGGGGTCGGACAGCAGCCTCGCCGTCGTCGAGCCGTACAACTGTGGCCGCGGACGGGTTTTGAGATCGTTACCCCGGTTTAGGGGTCGGACAGCAGCCTCGCCGTCGTCGAGCCGTACAACTGTGGCCGCGGACGGGTTTTGAGATCGTTACCCGGTTTAGGGGTCGGACAGCCTCGCCGTCGTCGAGCCGTACAACTGTGGCCGCGGACGGGTTTTGAGATCGTTACCCGGTTTAGGGGTCGGACAGCAGCCTCGCCGTCGTCGAGCCGTACAACTGTGGCCGCGGACGGGTTTTGAGATCGTTACCCCGGTTTAGGGGTCGGACAGCAGCCTCGCCGTCGTCGAGCCGTACAACTGTGGCCGCGGACGGGTTTTGAGATCGTTACCCCGGTTTCGGGGTCGGACAGCAGCCTCGCCGTCGTCGAGCCGTACAACTGTGGCCGCGGACGGGTTTTGAGATCGTTACCCGGTTTAGGGGTCGGACAGCAGCCTCGCCGTCGTCGAGCCGTACAACTGTGGCCGCGGACGGGTTTTGAGATCGTTACCCCGGTTTAGGGGTCGGACAGCAGCCTCGCCGTCGTCGAGCCGTACAACTGTGGCCGCGGACGGGTTTTGAGATCGTTACCCCGGTTTCGGGGTCGGACAGCAGCCTCGCCGTCGTCGAGCCGTACAACTGTGGCCGCGGACGGGTTTTGAGATCGTTCCCCCGGGGTCGGACAGCAGCCTCGCCGTCGTCGAGCCGTACAACTGTGGCCGCGGACGGGTTTTGAGATCGTTACCCCGGTTTAGGGGTCGGACAGCAGCCTCGCCGTCGTCGAGCCGTACAACTGTGGCCGCGGACGGGTTTTGAGATCGTTCCCCCGGTTTAGGGGTCGGACAGCAGCCTCGCCGTCGTCGAGCCGTACAACTGTGGCCGCGGACGGGTTTTGAGATCGTTACCCGGTTTAGGGGTCGGACAGCAGCCTCGCCGTCGTCGAGCCGTACAACTGTGGCCGCGGACGGGTTTTGAGATCGTTCCCCCGGTTTAGGGGTCGGACAGCAGCCTCGCCGTCGTCGAGCCGTACAACTGTGGCCGCGGACGGGTTTTGAGATCGTTACCCCGGTTTAGGGGTCGGACAGCAGCCTCGCCGTCGTCGAGCCGTACAACTGTGGCCGCGGACGGGTTTTGAGATCGTTACCCCGGTTTAGGGGTCGGGCAGCAGCCTCGCCGTCGTCGAGCCGTACAACTGTGGCCGCGGACGGGTTTTGAGATCGTTCCCCCGGTTTAGGGGTCGGACAGCAGCCTCGCCGTCGTCGAGCCGTACAACTGTGGCCGCGGACGGGTTTTGAGATCGTTACCCCGGTTTAGGGGTCGGACAGCAGCCTCGCCGTCGTCGAGCCGTACAACTGTGGCCGCGGACGGGTTTTGAGATCGTTACCCCGGTTTAGGGGTCGGACAGCAGCCTCGCCGTCGTCGAGCCGTACAACTGTGGCCGCGGACGGGTTTTGAGATCGTTACCCGGTTTAGGGGTCGGACAGCCTCGCCGTCGTCGAGCCGTACAACTGTGGCCGCGGACGGGTTTTGAGATCGTTACCCCGGTTTAGGGGTCGGACAGCAGCCTCGCCGTCGTCGAGCCGTACAACTGTGGCCGCGGCTCATGGCTTTAAAGCGTGGTCCCTTGGCTAAGAGCCTGTGCCCGATCGAAACGGAATGCTGGAACCTGCTCCTCGACATTTCCCGGATTTGGTCCGTGCGGCGCATCATGTTGAAGTTTGTGTTCGGCCACTCCGAAGTCCCGATCAACGACGAAGCGGACGCTCTGGCCACCGAAGCGAAGCACCTCCCTGGGCAGGACGATGTGCCGATCCAACTCCGCGACAGCAAGGCACTGGCGAAGCAGTACGTTAAGTGGACACAGGAGCTCACCCGCGACACTCCCCGTGGCCGCCTCATCCGCCGCCCG
Organism: Alphaproteobacteria bacterium CMAR1; assembly: GCA_963693005.1. Lineage (GTDB taxonomy): Bacteria > Pseudomonadota > Alphaproteobacteria > UBA6184 > UBA6184 > Bodonicaedibacter. The sequence goes on from OY843687.1 coordinate 24,881, forward strand.
GTGAAGCCGGCTCGCCGCTGCGACATGGACCGGGTGAAGCACCAGTACGCAGTCATGGCCCAGACACGCACCAACGAGTTCCACTGGGGCGGCCGCTTCTCGCACCGCATAGGGGCGAACCCCTCAACGGCATGCAGACTATGCACCGGTCCGGACCACGCGCGCCTGGCCCAACTGGCGAAGCTCGAAGTAGAGGAGGCCACTGTCCGACTGGAAGCCGAAAGGGAGGGCGTCATCAACAACCTGACACTGCTGAAGAAGGCCTGGAACACGCACCGCGTCGCGAGCGGACTACGACCGAATGCACCCGGCGCTGCGTTCCCCGGAAACCCGGAGGCTTGGATGTTGAAAGCGATGAAGTGCCCGTACTGCAACATCTACACGCAGACCAAGGCCAGGGGAGGTGGACTGACGATCCACATGGAGCGGTGCAAGATGCGCCCCCCTGACGCCGTGGTCGAAAGGGCCGCCCGGTACTCCATCGTCAACTTCAAGGCCGTCGACGCTCCCGGCATGACAATCGAGTCGAGTCACCACTGGTGGCACGACTGCCCCGGTGCCAGAGATGTGTGCGCCGCATCAGACCATCCCCTTCGGTCGCCCATTCCTCCGACGTTCGACTTCTACGGTGAAGCGTACTGGCAGCAAGTGCGTGCTCTTTTTGATTCGCTCGCTCGCCCGGCCTCGCAGCTGGGAGGAGCTACGTCTCATGGCCCTCCGGGGTCGTGAAGTCAACGGGCTTGCCAAAAAAAAACTGTGGCCGCGGCACATCAAACGCCGCGACACGGAGACGGAATGGAAGCCCGCCCGGAACAGCCTGACAATCTGCCGTTCGACAATGGCGTGCTACGACCGGAAGACGATGTCACGTCCGACGATAGCGGTTCCGACACCGAGCCCCGACGCAGGTGTGACGACGACGAGCGTGTCTTCTATGTCAACAAAGCGGCCGGCTCCGGCTACGTCGTTTACTCGAAGCGCCCACACGCCCCGTCGACCGAGCACCGCCTCACTGGAACCGAAGCGGCAGGCCGCCACGCTTGCTCGTACACGGCCGAAGCAGTGGCAATGCGCGCCTGTCTACGCGCCGTCCTTCAGGAGCTGCAAAGCTTCCCCGGCAAGACGCGCAAGGCCATCGTCATCGCAACGGACTCGCAGTCGCTGCTCATGGCTTTGAAGCGCGGTCCCTTGGCGAAGAGCCTGTGCCCGATCGAAACGGAATGCTGGAACCTGCTCCTCGACATCTCCCAGATTGGTCCGTGCGGCGCATCATGTTGAAGTTTGTGTTCGGCCACTCCGAAGTCCCGATCAACGACGAAGCGGACGCTCTGGCCACCGAGGCCAAGCACCTCCCCGGGCAGGATGATGTGCCGATCCAACTCCGCGACAGCAAGGCACTGGCGAAGCAGTACGTCAAGTGGACACAGGAGCTCACTCGCGACACTCCCCGCGGACGCCTCATCCGCCGTCCGGTGAAGCCGGCTCGCCGCTGCGACATGGACCGGGTGAAGCACCAGTACGCAGTCATGGCCCAGACACGCACCAACGAGTTCCACTGGGGCGGCCGCTTCTCGCACCGCATCGGGGCGAACCCCTCGACGGCATGCAGACTGTGCACCGGTCTGGACCACGCGCGCCTGGCTCAACTGGCGAAGCTTGAAGTGGAGGAGGCCACTGTCCGACTGGAAGCCGAACGGGAGGGCGTCATCAACAACCTGACACTGCTGAAGAAGGCGTGGAACACCCAACGCGTCGCGAGCGGACTACGACCAAATGCACCCGGCGCTGCGTTCCCCGGAGACCCGGAGGTTTGGATGTTGAAGGCGATGAAGTGCCCGTACTGCAACACCTACACACAGACCAAGGCCAAGGGAGGTGGACTGACGATCCACATGGAGCGGTGCAAGAGGCGCCCCCCTAACGCCACGGTCGTGAAGGCCACCCGGTACTCCATCGTCAACTTCAAGGCAGTCGACGCTCCCGGCATGACAATTGAGTCGAGTCACCACTGGTGGCACGACTGCCCCGGTGCCAGAGATGTGTGCGCCGCATCAGACCACCCCCTTCGGTCGCCCATTCCTCCGACGTTCGACTTCTACGGTGAAGCGTACTGGCAGCAAGTGCGTGCTCTTTTTGATTCGCTCGCTCGCCCGGCCTCGCAGCTGGGAGGAGCTATGTCCCATGGCCCTCCGGGGTCGTGAAGTCAACGGGCTTGTCAAAAAAAACTGTGGCCGCGGACGGTTTTTTTGAGATCGTTACCCGGTTTAGGGGTCGGACAGCAGCCTCGCCGTCGTCGAGCCGTACAACTGTGGCCGCGGACGGGTTTTGAGATCGTTACCCGGTTTAGGGGTCGGACAGCCTCGCCGTCGTCGAGCCGTACAACTGTGGCCGCGGACGGGTTTTGAGATCGTTACCCGGTTTAGGGGTCGGACAGCAGCCTCGCCGTCGTCGAGCCGTACAACTGTGGCCGCGGACGGGTTTTGAGATCGTTACCCCGGTTTAGGGGTCGGGCAGCATCGCCGTCGTCGAGCCGTACAACTGTGGCCGCGGACGGGTTTGAGATCGTTACCCCGGTTTAGGGGTCGGACAGCAGCCTCGCCGTCGTCGAGCCGTACAACTGTGGCCGCGGACGGGTTTTGAGATCGTTACCCCGGTTTCGGGGTCGGACAGCAGCCTCGCCGTCGTCGAGCCGTACAACTGTGGCCGCGGACGGGTTTTGAGATCGTTCCCCCGGTTTAGGGGTCGGACAGCAGCCTCGCCGTCGTCGAGCCGTACAACTGTGGCCGCGGACGGGTTTTTTGAGATCGTTACCCGGTTTAGGGGTCGGACAGCAGCCTCGCCGTCGTCGAGCCGTACAACTGTGGCCGCGGACGGGTTTTGAGATCGTTACCCGGTTTAGGGGTCGGACAGCAGCCTCGCCGTCGTCGAGCCGTACAACTGTGGCCGCGGACGGGTTTTGAGATCGTTACCCCGGTTTAGGGGTCGGGCAGCATCGCCGTCGTCGAGCCGTACAACTGTGGCCGCGGACGGGTTTGAGATCGTTACCCCGGTTTAGGGGTCGGACAGCAGCCTCGCCGTCGTCGAGCCGTACAACTGTGGCCGCGGACGGGTTTTGAGATCGTTACCCCGGTTTCGGGGTCGGACAGCAGCCTCGCCGTCGTCGAGCCGTACAACTGTGGCCGCGGACGGGTTTTGAGATCGTTCCCCCGGTTTAGGGGTCGGACAGCAGCCTCGCCGTCGTCGAGCCGTACAACTGTGGCCGCGGACGGGTTTTGAGATCGTTACCCCGGTTTAGGGGTCGGGCAGCAGCCTCGCCGTCGTCGAGCCGTACAACTGTGGCCGCGGACGGGTTTTGAGATCGTTACCCCGGTTTAGGGGTCGGGCAGCAGCCTCGCCGTCGTCGAGCCGTACAACTGTGGCCGCGGACGGGTTTTGAGATCGTTACCCCGGTTTAGGGGTCGGACAGCAGCCTCGCCGTCGTCGAGCCGTACAACTGTGGCCGCGGACGGGTTTTGAGATCGTTCCCCCGGTTTCCCGGTCGGACAAGCCTCGCCGTCGTCGAGCCGTACAACTGTGGTCGCGGACGGGTTTTGAGATCGTTCCCCCGGTTTCCCGGTCGGACAAGCCTCGCCGTCGTCGAGCCGTACAACTGTGGTCGCGGACGGGTTTTGAGATCGTTACCCCGGTTTCGGGGTCGGACAGCAGCCTCGCCGTCGTCGAGCCGTACAACTGTGGCCGCGGACGGGTTTTGAGATCGTTCCCCCGGTTTCCCGGTCGGACAAGCCTCGCCGTCGTCGAGCCGTACAACTGTGGTCGCGGACGGGTTTTGAGATCGTTCCCCCGGTTTCCCGGTCGGACAAGCCTCGCCGTCGTCGAGCCGTACAACTGTGGTCGCGGACGGGTTTTGAGATCGTTCCCCCGGTTTCGGGGTCGGACAGCAGCCTCGCCGTCGTCCAGCCGTACAACTGTGGCCGCGGACGGGTTTTGAGATCGTTCCCCCGGTTTCCCGGTCGGACAAGCCTCGCCGTCGTCGAGCCGTACAACTGTGGCCGCGGACGGGTTTTGAGATCGTTCCCCCGGTTTCCCGGTCGGACAAGCCCCGCCGTCGTCGAGCCGTACAACTGTGGTCGCGGACGGGTTTTGAGATCGTTCCCCCGGTTTCCCGGTCGGACAGCAGCCTCGCCGTCGTCGAGCCGTACAACTGTGGCCGCGGACGGGTTTTGAGATCGTTCCCCCGGTTTCGGGGTCGGACAGCAGCCTCGCCGTCGTCGAGCCGTACAACTGTGGCCGCGGACGGGTTTTGAGACCGTTCCCCCGGTTTCCCGGTCGGACAAGCCTCGCCGTCGTCGAGCCGTACAACTGTGGTCGCGGACGGGTTTTGAGATCGTTCCCCCGGTTTCCCGGTCGGACAAGCCTCGCCGTCGTCGAGCCGTACAACTGTGGTCGCGGACGGGTTTTGAGATCGTTCCCCCGGTTTCCCGGTCGGACAAGCCTCGCCGTCGTCGAGCCGTACAACTGTGGTCGCGGACGGGTTTTGAGATCGTTCCCCCGGTTTCGGGGTCGGACAGCAGCCTCGCCGTCGTCCAGCCGTACAACTGTGGCCGCGGACGGGTTTTGAGATCGTTACCCCGGTTTAGGGGTCGGACAGCAGCCTCGCCGTCGTCGAGCCGTACAACTGTGGCCGCGGACGGGTTTTGAGATCGTTCCCCCGGTTTCCCGGTCGGACAAGCCCCGCCGTCGTCGAGCCGTACAACTGTGGTCGCGGACGGGTTTTGAGATCGTTCCCCCGGTTTCCCGGTCGGACAGCAGCCTCGCCGTCGTCGAGCCGTACAACTGTGGCCGCGGACGGGTTTTGAGATCGTTCCCCCGGTTTCCCGGTCGCGAGGCTGCTGTCCGACCCCTAAACCGGGTAACGATCTCAAAACCCGTCCGCGGCCACAGTTGTACGGCTCGACGACGGCGGGGCTTGTCCGACCGGGAAACCGGGGGAACGATCTCAAAACCCGTCCGCGACCACAGTTGTACGGCTCGACGACGGCGGGGCTTGTCCGACCGGGAAACCGGGGGAACGATCTCAAAACCCGTCCGCGACCACAGTTGTACGGCTCGACGACGGCGGGGCTTGTCCGACCGGGAAACCGGGGGAACGATCTCAAAACCCGTCCGCGGCCACAGTTGTACGGCTCGACGACGGCGAGGCTGCTGTCCGACCCCTAAACCGGGGTAACGATCTCAAAACCCGTCCGCGGCCACAGTTGTACGGCTGGACGACGGCGAGGCTGCTGTCCGACCCCGAAACCGGGGGAACGATCTCAAAACCCGTCCGCGACCACAGTTGTACGGCTCGACGACGGCGAGGCTTGTCCGACCGGGAAACCGGGGGAACGATCTCAAAACCCGTCCGCGACCACAGTTGTACGGCTCGACGACGGCGAGGCTTGTCCGACCGGGAAACCGGGGGGAACGGTCTCAAAACCCGTCCGCGGCCACAGTTGTACGGCTCGACGACGGCGAGGCTGCTGTCCGACCGGGAAACCGGGGGAACGATCTCAAAACCCGTCCGCGACCACAGTTGTACGGCTCGACGACGGCGGGGCTTGTCCGACCGGGAAACCGGGGGAACGATCTCAAAACCCGTCCGCGACCACAGTTGTACGGCTCGACGACGGCGGGGCTTGTCCGACCGGGAAACCGGGGGAACGATCTCAAAACCCGTCCGCGGCCACAGTTGTACGGCTCGACGACGGCGAGGCTGCTGTCCGACCCCTAAACCGGGGTAACGATCTCAAAACCCGTCCGCGGCCACAGTTGTACGGCTGGACGACGGCGAGGCTGCTGTCCGACCCCGAAACCGGGGGAACGATCTCAAAACCCGTCCGCGACCACAGTTGTACGGCTCGACGACGGCGAGGCTTGTCCGACCGGGAAACCGGGGGAACGATCTCAAAACCCGTCCGCGACCACAGTTGTACGGCTCGACGACGGCGAGGCTTGTCCGACCGGGAAACCGGGGGAACGATCTCAAAACCCGTCCGCGACCACAGTTGTACGGCTCGACGACGGCGGGGCTTGTCCGACCGGGAAACCGGGGGAACGATCTCAAAACCCGTCCGCGGCCACAGTTGTACGGCTCGACGACGGCGAGGCTGCTGTCCGACCCCTAAACCGGGGTAACGATCTCAAAACCCGTCCGCGGCCACAGTTGTACGGCTGGACGACGGCGAGGCTGCTGTCCGACCCCGAAACCGGGGGAACGATCTCAAAACCCGTCCGCGACCACAGTTGTACGGCTCGACGACGGCGAGGCTTGTCCGACCGGGAAACCGGGGGAACGATCTCAAAACCCGTCCGCGACCACAGTTGTACGGCTCGACGACGGCGAGGCTTGTCCGACCGGGAAACCGGGGGAACGATCTCAAAACCCGTCCGCGGCCACAGTTGTACGGCTCGACGACGGCGAGGCTGTCCGACCCCGAAACCGGGGTAACGATCTCAAAACCCGTCCGCGACCACAGTTGTACGGCTCGACGACGGCGAGGCTTGTCCGACCGGGAAACCGGGGGAACGATCTCAAAACCCGTCCGCGGCCACAGTTGTACGGCTCGACGACGGCGAGGCTGCTGTCCGACCCCGAAACCGGGGTAACGATCTCAAAACCCGTCCGCGGCCACAGTTGTACGGCTCGACGACGGCGAGGCTGCTGTCCGACCCCTAAACCGGGGTAACGATCTCAAAACCCGTCCGCGGCCACAGTTGTACGGCTCGACGACGGCGAGGCTGCTGCCCGACCCCTAAACTGGGGTAACGATCTCAAAACCCGTCCGCGGCCACAGTTGTACGGCTCGACGACGGCGAGGCTGCTGTCCGACCCCTAAACCGGGGTAACGATCTCAAAACCCGTCCGCGGCCACAGTTGTACGGCTCGACGACGGCGAGGCTGCTGTCCGACCCCTAAACCGGGGGAACGATCTCAAAACCCGTCCGCGGCCACAGTTGTACGGCTCGACGACGGCGAGGCTGCTGCCCGACCCCTAAACCGGGGTAACGATCTCAAAACCCGTCCGCGGCCACAGTTGTACGGCTCGACGACGGCGAGGCTGCTGTCCGACCCCTAAACCGGGGGAACTGTGGCCGCGGACGGGTTTTGAGATCGTTACCCCGGTTTAGGGGTCGGACAGCAGCCTCGCCGTCGTCGAGCCGTACAACTGTGGCCGCGGACGGGTTTTGAGATCGTTACCCGGTTTAGGGGTCGGACAGCCTCGCCGTCGTCGAGCCGTACAACTGTGGCCGCGGACGGGTTTTGAGATCGTTACCCCGGTTTAGGGGTCGGACAGCAGCCTCGCCGTCGTCGAGCCGTACAACTGTGGCCGCGGCTCATGGCTTTAAAGCGTGGTCCCTTGGCTAAGAGCCTGTGCCCGATCGAAACGGAATGCTGGAACCTGCTCCTCGACATTTCCCGGATTTGGTCCGTGCGGCGCATCATGTTGAAGTTTGTGTTCGGCCACTCCGAAGTCCCGATCAACGACGAAGCGGACGCTCTGGCCACCGAAGCGAAGCACCTCCCTGGGCAGGACGATGTGCCGATCCAACTCCGCGACAGCAAGGCACTGGCGAAGCAGTACGTTAAGTGGACACAGGAGCTCACCCGCGACACTCCCCGTGGCCGCCTCATCCGCCGCCCGGTGAAGCCGGCTCGCCGCTGCGACATGGACCGGGTGAAGCACCAGTACGCAGTCATGGCCCAGACACGCACCAACGAGTTCCACTGGGGCGGCCGCTTCTCGCACCGCATAGGGGCGAACCCCTCAACGGCATGCAGACTATGCACCGGTCCGGACCACGCGCGCCTGGCCCAACTGGCGAAGCTCGAAGTAGAGGAGGCCACTGTCCGACTGGAAGCCGAAAGGGAGGGCGTCATCAACAACCTGACACTGCTGAAGAAGGCCTGGAACACGCACCGCGTCGCGAGCGGACTACGACCGAATGCACCCGGCGCTGCGTTCCCCGGAAACCCGGAGGCTTGGATGTTGAAAGCGATGAAGTGCCCGTACTGCAACATCTACACGCAGACCAAGGCCAGGGGAGGTGGACTGACGATCCACATGGAGCGGTGCAAGATGCGCCCCCCTGACGCCGTGGTCGAAAGGGCCGCCCGGTACTCCATCGTCAACTTCAAGGCCGTCGACGCTCCCGGCATGACAATCGAGTCGAGTCACCACTGGTGGCACGACTGCCCCGGTGCCAGAGATGTGTGCGCCGCATCAGACCATCCCCTTCGGTCGCCCATTCCTCCGACGTTCGACTTCTACGGTGAAGCGTACTGGCAGCAAGTGCGTGCTCTTTTTGATTCGCTCGCTCGCCCGGCCTCGCAGCTGGGAGGAGCTACGTCTCATGGCCCTCCGGGGTCGTGAAGTCAACGGGCTTGCCAAAAAAAAACTGTGGCCGCGGCACATCAAACGCCGCGACACGGAGACGGAATGGAAGCCCGCCCGGAACAGCCTGACAATCTGCCGTTCGACAATGGCGTGCTACGACCGGAAGACGATGTCACGTCCGACGATAGCGGTTCCGACACCGAGCCCCGACGCAGGTGTGACGACGACGAGCGTGTCTTCTATGTCAACAAAGCGGCCGGCTCCGGCTACGTCGTTTACTCGAAGCGCCCACACGCCCCGTCGACCGAGCACCGCCTCACTGGAACCGAAGCGGCAGGCCGCCACGCTTGCTCGTACACGGCCGAAGCAGTGGCAATGCGCGCCTGTCTACGCGCCGTCCTTCAGGAGCTGCAAAGCTTCCCCGGCAAGACGCGCAAGGCCATCGTCATCGCAACGGACTCGCAGTCGCTGCTCATGGCTTTGAAGCGCGGTCCCTTGGCGAAGAGCCTGTGCCCGATCGAAACGGAATGCTGGAACCTGCTCCTCGACATCTCCCAGATTGGTCCGTGCGGCGCATCATGTTGAAGTTTGTGTTCGGCCACTCCGAAGTCCCGATCAACGACGAAGCGGACGCTCTGGCCACCGAGGCCAAGCACCTCCCCGGGCAGGATGATGTGCCGATCCAACTCCGCGACAGCAAGGCACTGGCGAAGCAGTACGTCAAGTGGACACAGGAGCTCACTCGCGACACTCCCCGCGGACGCCTCATCCGCCGTCCGGTGAAGCCGGCTCGCCGCTGCGACATGGACCGGGTGAAGCACCAGTACGCAGTCATGGCCCAGACACGCACCAACGAGTTCCACTGGGGCGGCCGCTTCTCGCACCGCATCGGGGCGAACCCCTCGACGGCATGCAGACTGTGCACCGGTCTGGACCACGCGCGCCTGGCTCAACTGGCGAAGCTTGAAGTGGAGGAGGCCACTGTCCGACTGGAAGCCGAACGGGAGGGCGTCATCAACAACCTGACACTGCTGAAGAAGGCGTGGAACACCCAACGCGTCGCGAGCGGACTACGACCAAATGCACCCGGCGCTGCGTTCCCCGGAGACCCGGAGGTTTGGATGT
>OY843688.1:0-10264 GCA_963693005.1 Alphaproteobacteria bacterium CMAR1
CCGGGGACCACTCGGGCCTTTTCCCCCCCCCCCCCATTTTGCTCTTGATTACCGAAGCAGCGCTCTCAGCGGAGCTGGGCCGAAACGAACCGAGACCATTGCACGCGATCCGGAATCACCTTTATCTGCCAGTTCGTTATCACAGCTTTGGCCAAATCAGTTTTCCGGGGACCACACCGACCCTAGTTACTCGGGCCTTTTCCCCCCCCCCATCCCCCCCCCCCTCCATTTTGCTCTTGATTACCGAAGCAGCGCTCTCAGCGGAGCTGGGCCGAAACGAAAGCCGCCCCAATCCGAGACCATTGCACGCGATCCGGAATCACCTTTATCTGCCAGTTCGTTATCACAGCTTAAATCAGTTTTCCGGGGACCACACCGACCCTAGTTACTCGGGCCTTTTCCCCCTCCATTTTGCTCTTGATTACCGAAGCAGCGCTCTCAGCGGAGCTGGGCCGAAACGAAAGCCGCCCCAATCCGAGACCATTGCACGCGATCCGGAAATAACGAACTGGCAGATAAAGGTGATTCCGGATCGCGTGCAATGGTCTCGGATCGGGGCGGCTTTCGTTTCGGCCCAGCTCCGCTGAGAGCGCTGCTTCGGTAATCAAGAGCAAAATGGAGGGGGAAAAGGCCCGAGTAACTAGGGTCGGTGTGGTCCCCGGAAAACTGATTTGGCCAAAGCTGTGATAACGAACTGGCAGATAAAGGTGATTCCGGATCGCGTGCAATGGTCTCGGATCGGGGCGGCTTTCGTTTCGGCCCAGCTCCGCTGAGAGCGCTGCTTCGGTAATCAAGAGCAAAATGGAGGGGGAAAAGGCCCGAGTAACTAGGGTCGGTGTGGTCCCCGGAAAACTGATTTGGCCAAAGCTGTGATAACGAACTGGCAGATAAAGGTGATTCCGGATCGCGTGCAATGGTCTCGGATCGGGGCGGCTTTCGTTTCGGCCCAGCTCCGCTGAGAGCGCTGCTTCGGTAATCAAGAGCAAAATGGAGGGGGAAAAGGCCCGAGTAACTAGGGTCGGTGTGGTCCCCGGAAAACTGATTTGGCCAAAGCTGTGATAACGAACTGGCAGATAAAGGTGATTCCGGATCGCGTGCAATGGTCTCGGATCGGGGCGGCTTTCGTTTCGGCCCAGCTCCGCTGAGAGCGCTGCTTCGGTAATCAAGAGCAAAATGGAGGGGGAAAAGGCCCGAGTAACTAGGGTCGGTGTGGTCCCCGGAAAACTGATTTGGCCAAAGCTTGATAACGAACTGGCAGATAAAGGCTGTGATAACGCTGAACTGCTTCGGTAATCAAGAGCAAAATGGAGGGGGAAAAGGCCCGAGTAACTAGGGTCGGTGTGGTCCCCGGATTTGGCCAAAGCTGTGATAACGAACTGGCAGATAAAGGTGATTCGGATCGCGTGCAATGGCGGCTTTCGTTTCGGCCCAGCTCCGCTGAGAGCGCTGCTTCGGTAATCAAGAGCAAAATGGAGGGGGAAAAGGCCCGAGTAACTAGGGTCGGCAATGGTCTCGGATTGGGGCGGCTTTCGTTTCGGCCCAGCTCCGCTGTCAAGAGCAAAATGGAGGGGGAAAAGGGGGAAAACTGATTTGGCCAAAGCTGTGATAACGAACTGGCAGATAAAGGTGATTCCGGATCGCGTGCAATGGTCTCGGATCGGGGCGGCTTTCGTTTCGGCCCAGCTCCGCTGAGAGCGCTGCTTCGGTAATCAAGAGCAAAATGGAGGGGGAAAAGGCCCGAGTAACTAGGGTCGGTGTGGTCCCCGGAAAACTGATTTGGCCAAAGCTGTGATAACGAACTGGCAGATAAAGGTGATTCCGGATCGCGTGCAATGGTCTCGGATCGGGGCGGCTTTCGTTTCGGCCCAGCTCCGCTGAGAGCGCTGCTTCGGTAATCAAGAGCAAAATGGAGGGGGAAAAGGCCCGAGCTAGGGTCGGTGTGGTCCCCGGAAAACTGATTTGGCCAAAGCTGTGATAACGAACTGGCAGATAAAGCGCTGCTTCCGGTAACTAGGGTCGGTGTGGTCCCCGGAAAACTGATTTGGCCAAAGCTCAAACTGGCAGATAAAGGTGATTCCGGATCGCGGCAATGGTCTCGGATCGGGGCGGGGCCCAGCTCCGCTGAGAGCGCTGCTTCGGTAATCAAGAGCAAAATGGAGGGGGAAAAGGCCCGAGTAACTAGGGTCGGTGTGGTCCCCGGAAAACTGATTTGGCCAAAGCTGTGATAACGAACTGGCAGATAAAGGTGATTCCGGATCGCGTGCAATGGTCTCGGATCGGGGCGGCTTTCGTTTCGGCCCAGCTCCGCTGAGAGCGCTGCTTCGGTAATCAAGAGCAAAATGGAGGGGGAAAAGGCCCGAGTAACTAGGGTCGGTGTGGTCCCCGGAAAACTGATTTGGCCAAAGCTGTGATAACGAACTGGCAGATAAAGGTGATTCCGGATCGCGTGCAATGGTCTCGGATCGGGGCGGCTTTCGTTTCGGCCCAGCTCCGCTGAGAGCGCTGCTTCGGTAATCAAGAGCAAAATGGAGGGGGAAAAGGCCCGAGTAACTAGGGTCGGTGTGGTCCCCGGAAAACTGATTTGGCCAAAGCTGTGATAACGAACTGGCAGATAAAGGTGATTCCGGATCGCGTGCAATGGTCTCGGATCGGGGCGGCTTTCGTTTCGGCCCAGCTCCGCTGAGAGCGCTGCTTCGGTAATCAAGAGCAAAATGGAGGGGGAAAAGGCCCGAGTAACTAGGGTCGGTGTGGTCCCCGGAAAACTGATTTGGCCAAAGCTGTGATAACGAACTGGCAGATAAAGGTGATTCCGGATCGCGTGCAATGGTCTCGGATCGGGGCGGCTTTCGTTTCGGCCCAGCTCCGCTGAGAGCGCTGCTTCGGTAATCAAGAGCAAAATGGAGGGGGAAAAGGCCCGAGTAACTAGGGTCGGTGTGGTCCCCGGAAAACTGATTTGGCCAAAGCTGTGATAACGAACTGGCAGATAAAGGTGATTCCGGATCGCGTGCAATGGTCTCGGATCGGGGCGGCTTTCGTTTCGGCCCAGCTCCGCTGAGAGCGCTGCTTCGGTAATCAAGAGCAAAATGGAGGGGGAAAAGGCCCGAGTAACTAGGGTCGGTGTGGTCCCCGGAAAACTGATTTGGCCAAAGCTGTGATAACGAACTGGCAGATAAAGGTGATTCCGGATCGCGTGCAATGGTCTCGGATCGGGGCGGCTTTCGTTTCGGCCCAGCTCCGCTGAGAGCGCTGCTTCGGTAATCAAGAGCAAAATGGAGGGGGAAAAGGCCCGAGTAACTAGGGTCGGTGTGGTCCCCGGAAAACTGATTTGGCCAAAGCTGTGATAACGAACTGGCAGATAAAGGTGATTCCGGATCGCGTGCAATGGTCTCGGATCGGGGCGGCTTTCGTTTCGGCCCAGCTCCGCTGAGAGCGCTGCTTCGGTAATCAAGAGCAAAATGGAGGGGGAAAAGGCCCGAGTAACTAGGGTCGGTGTGGTCCCCGGAAAACTGATTTGGCCAAAGCTGTGATAACGAACTGGCAGATAAAGGTGATTCCGGATCGCGTGCAATGGTCTCGGATCGGGGCGGCTTTCGTTTCGGCCCAGCTCCGCTGAGAGCGCTGCTTCGGTAATCAAGAGCAAAATGGAGGGGGAAAAGGCCCGAGTAACTAGGGTCGGTGTGGTCCCCGGAAAACTGATTTGGCCAAAGCTGTGATAACGAACTGGCAGATAAAGGTGATTCCGGATCGCGTGCAATGGTCTCGGATCGGGGCGGCTTTCGTTTCGGCCCAGCTCCGCTGAGAGCGCTGCTTCGGTAATCAAGAGCAAAATGGAGGGGGAAAAGGCCCGAGTAACTAGGGTCGGTGTGGTCCCCGGAAAACTGATTTGGCCAAAGCTGTGATAACGAACTGGCAGATAAAGGTGATTCCGGATCGCGTGCAATGGTCTCGGATCGGGGCGGCTTTCGTTTCGGCCCAGCTCCGCTGAGAGCGCTGCTTCGGTAATCAAGAGCAAAATGGAGGGGGAAAAGGCCCGAGTAACTAGGGTCGGTGTGGTCCCCGGAAAACTGATTTGGCCAAAGCTGTGATAACGAACTGGCAGATAAAGGTGATTCCGGATCGCGTGCAATGGTCTCGGATCGGGGCGGCTTTCGTTTCGGCCCAGCTCCGCTGAGAGCGCTGCTTCGGTAATCAAGAGCAAAATGGAGGGGGAAAAGGCCCGAGTAACTAGGGTCGGTGTGGTCCCCGGAAAACTCCGGGCGAACTGGCAATAAAGGTGCTCGCGTGATGGTCTCGGATCGGGGCGGCTTTCGTTTCGGCCCAGCTCCGCTGAGAGCGCTGCTTCCAAGAGCAAAATGGAGGGGGAAACTGGCAGATAAAGGTGAGATCGCGTGCAATGGTCTCGGATCGGGGCGGCTTTCGTTTCGGCCCAGCTCCGCTGATAAGCAAAATGGAGGGGGAAAAGGCCCGAGTAACTAGGGTCGGTGTGGTCCCCGGAAAACTGATTTGGCCAAAGCTGTGATAACGAACTGGCAGATAAAGGTGATTCCGGATCGCGTGCAATGGTCTCGGATCGGGGCGGCTTTCGTTTCGGCCCAGCTCCGCTGAGAGCGCTGCTTCGGTAATCAAGAGCAAAATGGAGGGGGAAAAGGCCCGAGTAACTAGGCCCGAGTAACTAGGGTCGGTGTGGTGGCCAAAGCTGTGATAACGAACTGGCAGGGTCGGTGTGGTCCCCGGAAAACTGATTTGGCCAAAGCTGTGATAACGAACTGGCAGATAAAGGTGATTCCGGATCGCGTGCAATGGTCTCGGATCGGGGCGGCTTTCGTTTCGGCCCAGCTCCGCTGAGAGCGCTGCTTCGGTAATCAAGAGCAAAATGGAGGGGGAAAAGGCCCGAGTAACTAGGGTCGGTGTGGTCCCCGGAAAACTGATTTGGCCAAAGCTGTGATAACGAACTGGCAGATAAAGGTGATTCCGGATCGCGTGCAATGGTCTCGGATCGGGGCGGCTTTCGTTTCGGCCCAGCTCCGCTGAGAGCGCTGCTTCGGTAATCAAGAGCAAAATGGAGGGGGAAAAGGCCCGAGTAACTAGGGTCGGTGTGGTCCCCGGAAAACTGATTTGGCCAAAGCTGTGATAACGAACTGGCAGATAAAGGTGATTCCGGATCGCGTGCAATGGTCTCGGATCGGGGCGGCTTTCGTTTCGGCCCAGCTCCGCTGAGAGCGCTGCTTCGGTAATCAAGAGCAAAATGGAGGGGGAAAAGGCCCGAGTAACTAGGGTCGGTGTGGTCCCCGGAAAACTGATTTGGCCAAAGCTGTGATAACGAACTGGCAGATAAAGGTGATTCCGGATCGCGTGCAATGGTCTCGGATCGGGGCGGCTTTCGTTTCGGCCCAGCTCCGCTGAGAGCGCTGCTTCGGTAATCAAGAGCAAAATGGAGGGGGAAAAGGCCCGAGTAACTAGGGTCGGTGTGGTCCCCGGAAAACTGATTTGGCCAAAGCTGTGATAACGAACTGGCAGATAAAGGTGATTCCGGATCGCGTGCAATGGTCTCGGATCGGGGCGGCTTTCGTTTCGGCCCAGCTCCGCTGAGAGCGCTGCTTCGGTAATCAAGAGCAAAATGGAGGGGGAAAAGGCCCGAGTAACTAGGGTCGGTGTGGTCCCCGGAAAACTGATTTGGCCAAAGCTGTGATAACGAACTGGCAGATAAAGGTGATTCCGGATCGCGTGCAATGGTCTCGGATCGGGGCGGCTTTCGTTTCGGCCCAGCTCCGCTGAGAGCGCTGCTTCGGTAATCCGGATCGCGTGCAATGGTCTCGGATCGGGGCGGCTTTCGTTTCAAGCGCTGCTTCGGTAATCAAGAGCAAAATGGAGGGGGAAAAGGCCCGAGTAACTAGGGTCGGTGTGGTCCCCGGAAAACTGATTTGGCCAAAGCTGTGATAACGAACTGGCAGATAAAGGTGATTCCGGATCGCGTGCAATGGTCTCGGATCGGGGCGGCTTTCGTTTCGGCCCAGCTGAGAGCTCCGCTGAGAGCGCTGCTTCGGAAAACTGATTTGGCCAAAATCAAGAGCAAAATGGTCTCGGATCGGGGCGGGGGGAAAAGGCCCGAGTAACCGAGTAACTAGGGTCGGTGTGGTCCCCGGAAAACTGATTTGGCCAAAGCTGTGATAACGAACTGGCAATACTAGGGTCGGTGTGGTCCCCGGAAAACTGATTTGGCCAAAGCTGTGATAACGAACTGGCAGATAAAGGTGATTCCGGATCGCGTGCAATGGTCTCGGATCGGGGCGGCTTTCGTTTCGGCCCAGCTCCGCTGAGAGCGCTGCTTCGGTAATCAAGAGCAAAATGGAGGGGGAAAAGGCCCGAGTAACTAGGGTCGGTGTGGTCCCCGGAAAACTGATTTGGCCAAAGCTGTGATAACGAACTGGCAGATAAAGGTGATTCCGGATCGCGTGCAATGGTCTCGGATCGGGGCGGCTTTCGTTTCGGCCCAGCTCCGCTGAGAGCGCTGCTTCGGTAATCAAGAGCAAAATGGAGGGGGAAAAGGCCCGAGTAACTAGGGTCGGTGTGGTCCCCGGAAAACTGATTTGGCCAAAGCTGTGATAACGAACTGGCAGATAAAGGTGATTCCGGATCGCGTGCAATGGTCTCGGATCGGGGCGGCTTTCGTTTCGGCCCAGCTCCGCTGAGAGCGCTGCTTCGGTAATCAAGAGCAAAATGGAGGGGGAAAAGGCCCGAGTAACTAGGGTCGGTGTGGTCCCCGGAAAACTGATTTGGCCAAAGCTGTGATAACGAACTGGCAGATAAAGGTGATTCCGGATCGCGTGCAATGGTCTCGGATCGGGGCGGCTTTCGTTTCGGCCCAGCTCCGCTGAGAGCGCTGCTTCGGTAATCAAGAGCAAAATGGAGGGGGAAAAGGCCCGAGTAACTAGGGTCGGTGTGGTCCCCGGAAAACTGATTTGGCCAAAGCTGTGATAACGAACTGGCAGATAAAGGTGATTCCGGATCGCGTGCAATGGTCTCGGATCGGGGCGGCTTTCGTTTCGGCCCAGCTCCGCTGAGAGCGCTGCTTCGGTAATCAAGAGCAAAATGGAGGGGGAAAAGGCCCGAGTAACTAGGGTCGGTGTGGTCCCCGGAAAACTGATTTGGCCAAAGCTGTGATAACGAACTGGCAGATAAAGGTGATTCCGGATCGCGTGCAATGGTCTCGGATCGGGGCGGCTTTCGTTTCGGCCCAGCTCCGCTGAGAGCGCTGCTTCGGTAATCAAGAGCAAAATGGAGGGGGAAAAGGCCCGAGTAACTAGGGTCGGTGTGGTCCCCGGAAAACTGATTTGGCCAAAGCTGTGATAACGAACTGGCAGATAAAGGTGATTCCGGATCGCGTGCAATGGTCTCGGATCGGGGCGGCTTTCGTTTCGGCCCAGCTCCGCTGAGAGCGCTGCTTCGGTAATCAAGAGCAAAATGGAGGGGGAAAAGGCCCGAGTAACTAGGGTCGGTGTGGTCCCCGGAAAACTGATTTGGCCAAAGCTGTGATAACGAACTGGCAGATAAAGGTGATTCCGGATCGCGTGCAATGGTCTCGGATCGGGGCGGCTTTCGTTTCGGCCCAGCTCCGCTGAGAGCGCTGCTTCGGTAATCAAGAGCAAAATGGAGGGGGAAAAGGCCCGAGTAACTAGGGTCGGTGTGGTCCCCGGAAAACTGATTTGGCCAAAGCTGTGATAACGAACTGGCAGATAAAGGTGATTCCGGATCGCGTGCAATGGTCTCGGATCGGGGCGGCTTTCGTTTCGGCCCAGCTCCGCTGAGAGCGCTGCTTCGGTAATCAAGAGCAAAATGGAGGGGGAAAAGGCCCGAGTAACTAGGGTCGGTGTGGTCCCCGGAAAACTGATTTGGCCAAAGCTGTGATAACGAACTGGCAGATAAAGGTGATTCCGGATCGCGTGCAATGGTCTCGGATCGGGGCGGCTTTCGTTTCGGCCCAGCTCCGCTGAGAGCGCTGCTTCGGTAATCAAGAGCAAAATGGAGGGGGAAAAGGCCCGAGTAACTAGGGTCGGTGTGGTCCCCGGAAAACTGATTTGGCCTGGCAGATAAAGGTGAGCTCGGGGCGGCTTTCGTGATAATCGAACTGGCAGATAAAGGTGATTCCGGATCGCGTGCAATGGTCTCGGATCGGGGCGGCTTTCGTTTCGGCCCAGCTCCGCTGAGAGCGCTGCTTCGGTAATCAAGAGCAAAATGGAGGGGGAAAAGGCCCGAGTAACTAGGGTCGGTGTGGTCCCCGGAAAACTGATTTGGCCAAAGCTGTGATAACGAACTGGCAGATTCCGGATCGCGTGCAATGGTCTCGGATCGGGGCGGCTTTCCACTGAGAGCTCAAGAGCAAAATAAATCAGGTTTCCGGGGAGCGGGGAAAAGGCCCGAGTAACTAGGGTCGGTGTGGTCCCCGGAAAACTGATTTGGCCAAAGCTGTGATAACGAACTGGCAGATAAAGGTGATTCCGGATCGCGTGCAATGGTCTCGGATCGGGGCGGCTTTCGTTTCGGCCCAGCTCCGCTGAGAGCGCTGCTTCGGTAATCAAGAGCAAAATGGAGGGGGAAAAGGCCCGAGTAACTAGGGTCGGTGTGGTCCCCGGAAAACTGATTTGGCCAAAGCTGTGATAACGAACTGGCAGATAAAGGTGATTCCGGATCGCGTGCAATGGTCTCGGATCGGGGCGGCTTTCGTTTCGGCCCAGCTCCGCTGAGAGCGCTGCTTCGGTAATCAAGAGCAAAATGGAGGGGGAAAAGGCCCGAGTAACTAGGGTCGGTGTGGTCCCCGGAAAACTGATTTGGCCAAAGCTGTGATAACGAACTGGCAGATAAAGGTGATTCCGGATCGCGTGCAATGGTCTCGGATCGGGGCGGCTTTCGTTTCGGCCCAGCTCCGCTGAGAGCGCTGCTTCGGTAATCAAGAGCAAAATGGAGGGGGAAAAGGCCCGAGTAACTAGGGTCGGTGTGGTCCCCGGAAAACTGATTTGGCCAAAGCTGTGATAACGAACTGGCAGATAAAGGTGATTCCGGATCGCGTGCAATGGTCTCGGATCGGGGCGGCTTTCGTTTCGGCCCAGCTCCGCTGAGAGCGCTGCTTCGGTAATCAAGAGCAAAATGGAGGGGGAAAAGGCCCGAGTAACTAGGGTCGGTGTGGTCCCCGGAAAACTGATTTGGCCAAAGCTGTGATAACGAACTGGCAGATAAAGGTGATTCCGGATCGCGTGCAATGGTCTCGGATCGGGGCGGCTTTCGTTTCGGCCCAGCTCCGCTGAGAGCGCTGCTTCGGTAATCAAGAGCAAAATGGAGGGGGAAAAGGCCCGAGTAACTACACCGGCCCTAGTTACTCGGGCCTTAACCCCCTCCATTTTGCTCTTGATTACCGAAGCAGCGCTCTCAGCGGAGCTGGGCCGAAACGAAAGCCGCCCCGATCCGAGACCATTGCACGCGATCCGGAATCAGCTTTATCTGCCAGTTCGTTATCACAGCTTTGGCCAAATCAGTTTTCCGGGGACCACACCGACCCTAGTTACTCGGGCCTTTTCCCCCTCCATTTTGCTCTTGATTACCGAAGCAGCGCTCTCAGCGGAGCTGGGCCGAAACGAAAGCCGCCCCGATCCGAGACCATTGCACGCGATCCGGAATCACCTTTATCTGCCAGTTCGTTATCACAGCTTTGGCCAAATCAGTTTTCCGGGGACCACACCGACCCTAGTTACTCGGGCCTTTTCCCCCTCCATTTTGCTCTTGATTACCGAAGCAGCGCTCTCAGCGGAGCTGGGCCGAAACGAAAGCCGCCCCGATCCGAGACCATTGCGCGCGATCCGGAATCACCTTTATCTGCCAGTTCGTTATCACAGCTTTGGCCAAATCAGTGTGGTCCCGGACCAAACTGATTTGGCCAAAGCTGTGATAACGAACTGGCAGATAAAGGTGATTCCGGATCGCGTGCAATGGTCTCGGATTACCGAAGCAGCGCTCTCAGTTTCGGCCCAGCTGGGCCGAAACTGAAAGCGCTGCTTCCGTAATCCAAGAGCAAATTGGCGCGGGGAAAAGGCCCGAGTAACTAGGGTCGGTGTGGTCCCCGGAACACCGACCCTAGTTACTCGGGCCTTTTCCCCCTCCATTTTGCTCTTGATTACCGAAGCAGCGCTCTCAGCGGAGCTGGGCCGAAACGAAAGCCGCCCCGATCCGAGACCATTGCGCGCGATCCGGAATCACCTTTATCTGCCAGTTCGTT
>OY843689.1:0-42685 GCA_963693005.1 Alphaproteobacteria bacterium CMAR1
GAGCGTCGCGACCCCGAGGTTGTGCCACGCGGCGCCCCACAGGGCCTTCTCCTCGGGCGTCGCGCGAGGGGCCGCCTGGAGCATCGAGATGGCCGCGTCGGCGTAGGCTCCGGCGGCGTCGAACTCTCCGCAACCGTTGGCCGCCGCGCACAGGTTCACCAACGTCGCGGCCGACGGCGCCCCCGCCCCGTCCTCGATCTCATGGGCGGCGGCGATGTGCCCGAGGGCATCCCGTGGGAGGCCGCGGTTGCTGGCGAGGACACCCAGGTTGTTCAGGGTCGTGGCCTTGAGGGCGGAGGCGACGGGGCTCTCCTCGAGCGCCGCGGCCTGGGCCCACGCATCGGCGAGCAACGACTCGGCGCGGTCGTAGTTCTGCTGGTGGCACTCCCGCATCCCCGCCGCGTTGAGCTGCAGCACCGGGTCGTCGTCGTCGGCCCGCACGGTGAGCATGAACACCTGCAACACAGAGGCATGGAGCATGAGGGCATCACCCAGTCCACGGTCGCAGATGGGAATGCTACAGGGCCGGCCCCGGAGCTGCGACGCTGCCCTCGGATCCCCGCACGGCGAGCGCGAGGGCGTCCCGGAGAGCCCGGATGGTGTGGGCCGCCGCGGCGTTCTCCGCCAGCCGCCGATGCTCCTCCTGGCGCATGTGCTCCTCGCAGCGGGCGGCGTCGGCCCGGGCGTCGGCGAGCGCGGCCTCTTGGGCAGCTACCTCGTCCTTGGCGGCGGCCAGGAGCACAAGATCCTGCTTGCGGGCAGCGAGGGCCTCCCGCAGCGCCGCCTTGTGGGCCGCGGAGGTCGCAACGGCAGCGTCCGTGGCGGCCTTCTGGGAGACGAGCTCATCTCGGAGCGACGCAGCGGTCAGAGCGTCCGCGTTCGCGGCCGTGTCCGCGGCGGGGGCGGCCAGGAGCCGGCGCTGGTGGAGGGCCACCTCCTCTCGGGCGGCCGCGAGCTGCCGCAGCACGGCGGCGTGCTGAACCTGCAGCAGGGCGAGCTCCCGGGCTGCCCCCTCCATGAAAGTCAATGGCTGCGGCAACGGCACTCGAGGCGAGCAGGGAGGGCGGTGTGGCAGGGCCCGTGTCAACTGGAGACTACGCACTGTCAGCGGGCTGGGGCTCTGGCTCCTCCTCCTTGACCTCCGTCTCGGAGCCCTCCGGGGAGCGGTTGAAGGAGGTCCCGTCGGGGCGCTGGATGATGGACCACCCGCTGCTGTAGTCGAAGGTGGTCGTCCCGTCCGGCGTCGTCGTCGTCACGTAGTCCTTGGCCGGGTTGCTGAAGACGGTGCGCCCGTCCGGGTGGACCACGGACTTGGCCCCGTCCGGCTTGTGGAACTCCTGGGCGCCGTCCGAGCGCAGGTAGTACAGGCTCCCGTCGGCCAGGCGCTGCCCCGCCCCGAGCTCCACCGGCGCCTCGGCCTCCGGCTCCGCAGCCTTGGGGCTCTCGGCCGCCTCCGGCTCAGGGACCGGGGCCTCCTCCTTGGCCGCCGCAGGCTCCTCGACGGGCTTGGCCGCCGGCTTGGCGTCGACCTCCGGCTCCACCTCGGGCTCGGCCACGCGCTTCTCCAGCACGGCCCGGACGCGGTCCTTGGCGGACTCCTCCAGGGCAGTGGTGCGGGCAGCGCGGGCGGCACCACGCTCCGGGGAGGTGTAGTACACCGCGGCGTGGCGGAGCTGGGAGAGGAAGAAGTCCCAGTCGACGGAGGCGAGCAGCCGGGCGGTGTACGCCTCGCGCTGGAGGTGCAGGGGCTCGAAGGCACGCTCCCGCAGCGACGGGGCGGGCGGCTGCTCCTTGCGGCGGGCGGCGCGGGACCAGGCCGCGACCTTCGGGGCGGGCTGCACGACGGAGGCCCACTCGTCCGGGGTGGCGAGGTAGGCGGCGTCCGTGATGTCGAGGGCGAGCAGCGGGTAGAGACCGAGGGAAAGCGGAGCGACATCGATAGGGGTGTTGACCACCTCCAGGCAGGAGGCCACGTCCACGACGCCGTCCGTCTCCGTCCGGCGCTTCGACTCCGGGTTCATCACGACCCACGTGACGCCGCCCCCGACGACGTGGGCGCCGCAGAAGAGCGCCATGTCGCGCTGGGCGGCGGCGACGGAGCCGAAGGCCGCGGTGAGGGCCCGGGCGGCCGCCTCCGGGACGTCGCCCTCCGGGGCGGGGGCGGCGGCGATGGACTGCAGCGCCGTGAATTGAGCGAAGGTCTGAGCCGCGAGGCGGTGGGCGGCCTGCACCGGCCCGAGCCCCGCGCCGCGGCGGTTGTTGCGGAAGGCGGTGTTGGCGATGATCTCCGCGGTGCTCCCAGTGGGGGGGACCATGGCCGGGGGGATGGCCGCGAGGGCGGCGGCGAGGCTGCGCTGGGAGTCGAGCATGGCCT
This sequence comes from Alphaproteobacteria bacterium CMAR1, assembly GCA_963693005.1. Classification (GTDB taxonomy): domain Bacteria; phylum Pseudomonadota; class Alphaproteobacteria; order UBA6184; family UBA6184; genus Bodonicaedibacter. The sequence continues at coordinate 2,375 of OY843689.1, forward strand.
GCACACGGCGGTGGAGGGCCGGGGAGGGCAGCAGCGGCTGCGACCGCTCCGCCTGGGCCGCCACGAGCTGCATCACGTCGCCGTGCGCGACGGGGCGCCGTAGCGACGCGCGGAACATGCGCTGTGCAACGTTGGTCTCAGGCAGGGCTCAGGAGGGCGGGGAGCGGGGAGAGGGCATGCATGGAACGGCAATAGCGGCGGCTCGAGGCTACGGCCGGAGCGGGCAGGTCGGGCGGTGGATCCCGGACGACGCCCCGAGGCACTCGCACCGAGGCCCGGCCGTCGCAGCATCCGAGGCGGCGGGTGGTCTGCCGCGGTCCTGGGCAGCGAGCTCCCGGGCGACGCGGGCGTCCGCCTCCTCGGCCCGGGCCCGGGCGTCGAGGGCGCGGCGCTCGTCGTCGTTCATCTGCCGGGCGATGCGGGCGTCGCTGGCGTCCGGGGCTCGCTCCGCGGGCGGGAGGTCGCACGGCGGCGGGGCGGGGCCGTCGCGGGGGACCACCGGGGGCGTGCCTTGGACGCTGGTGACATCGCCGTCGTCGGCGACGAAGACGAAGGCGGAGGGGGCGGGGTCGGCCATGTCCCAGGCGTCGCTGCCGACGCTGTCGCGGCGGAGGGGTTCTGACATCACACTGCGCACCACGCACTGCAGGGGGCACGGCCGGGGATCGCAGCACGGGGCTGAGGCAAAGGTGCAGCCGGAAGGGCTGCTGACAGGCGTGTTGGGTGACGCGGCCCCACGCCACGATCAGCGGAGCGGGCACGTCGGGCGGTGCATCCCGGACGATGCCCCGAGGCACTCACATTGGCGCGGGCGGCTCTGGTCGCGCTGCTCGCGGGCCTCGACCTCCAGGATGGCGATGCGGCGGGCGACCTCCTCGTCGTCCATGTGCTGCAGCTCCTTGGCCCGGGCCATGCGGCGGTCCTCGCGGGCCATGGCGTCGCCGAGCCCCGCGGGGCTGGCCATGCGGAGGAGGCGCTCCCGGGCGGCGATCTCTTCGCGGCGCAGCACCGCGAAGGCGGCGGCCTCGTCGTCGGTGGCGTTGAGCCGCATGCTCGTCTCCTCGCGCGCCGTCTGCCGCAGCTGCCGCTTGCACTCACGGCACACACGCTTCGCTTCCTCCGCGGCCGCGGCGTCCAGCGGGCTCGACGTCACGGGCTTGGGCACGGGGGCGGCCTCGGGCTCGGGCGGGCTGGGGGACGCTGCGGGCGGGTCGTCGTGAGGCGGAGGGGAAGACGCGTTGGGGGTCCCCTCGTCGGACACGGAGTCGCAGTCGTCGACGGGCTGCTCGGGCTCAGGTTGGGCGGTCGCAGCATGGGCCGGGGCTTGGGCCGGGGGCGGGGGCTGCGAGGCGGCGCGGGCGCGGTCGTCGACCAAGACGAAGGCGGAGGGCGGCACCACCTCGTCGGCGAGGTCCCAGTCGGAGTCGGACATGCTCTGTGCACAGCGATGGGGGCAGGCCACGGCAGACGGTGCTGCTCACCTGGCGCTCACAGCTCTTCCACGGGGAAGGGCGCCGCGTTGCCGCCCCCGCCGGCGACCCCGGTGGCCGCCTCCCACACCCGCTGCAGCTCTAGAACAAAGGCCGCGGCGGCGTCGGCAGCGACGAATCGGAGGGCGGGGGTCGAGGCGCGGCCGGCGGTGACCTCGACGGTGGTCCGCTGGTCCCGCAGGACCACGCGCTTGAGCTGCGCCACGGGGGCGGCTAGGAGCGGCGCGTCGTCGGCGTCGAGGGCGGCGGGAGAGTCGCGGCGGAGGACGTAGAGGCGCAGCGTCGAGAGGCAGGGCTGCAGCAGGCGCCCCGCCTCGTCCGTCGCCCAGCCGTGCCACTGGTACACCTCCGGCCCGGGCACCACGGACGCCTCGAGGCGCTCGTGCCAGTAGTTGCGCACGACGCTGCGGTAGAGGAGCGCCCACTCGTCGCGGGCGTACTCCGACGCCGGGACGTACTGCCGGGCCCGGAGCTGCCACGGGCCGCTGAGCTGCTTCGCCCCTGGGGAGGCGTCGACGAGCCGCGCCACGACGTCGGTCGGCGAAGCCTTGCGCTGTGGCTTGTCGCTGAGGAAGACGACGGCGAAGCCTGCGCCCTGCAGGACGACGTCCACCACGCGGCTGTGCGGCATGCGCCACAGCAGCGACGAGGGGCGGGGCTCAGGGGCGGGGGCGTCGTCCGCCGGGGCGGGGTCGGTATGGCTCCGGAGCTTGCACGTGGCGTGGGTGCAGAGGACGACCTCCGTGAAGGGCGAGCCCGGGGCCGGGACCGGCTGGGACTTGCCGAGCTTCGGGAGGCGGCCGCTCGTGACGAAGATGTCGCCGTGGTCGCGGAGCACAGGGACGACGCGGAAGGCCCCGCCGCTCATGGCTGCCACAGCGCACGTCACGCCGCCCACAAACACTCGGGGCCTTGGGGCAGGGACGAGGGGCAGTGCGAAGGGTAGGATGACACGACAAAGGGCGCCTGCGACCACGGCAGGGCCGGCCCCCGAGGCTATATGTCGCCGCGGGGTTCGCGGGGGCTCTGGGAGGCAAAGGGCACGAGGGCGGGCAGCCCGCAGGTGGCGCCGCACGATGCTCTGTGCACGGGGCTCACGCTAGGCTTCTCGGCGCGGCGGGCCAGAGGCAGCAGCGGCGCCTGTTGGCTCACCGCCACCGGCTCTGCGACCCTGGGAGCTTGCGTGCTCACCGGCAACGGTGGGAGGGACGCCACGAGAGTGCGGCGCTGCAGCACCATCATTGCTGTGCCCACAAGCAGTGTCCACGGGGCACACGGGCCATGGGCCATGGGCGGTGACCGGAGTCGTAGGGGATCAAGGAGACAGGGTTTTGCCCCTGACAAAGGGATAACTTGGCGATCCGTCTCGCGGAAGTCCATGGGGCGACCAGGGTAGCAGGGCCGCCCGCAAGCACGCGAGCCGCAATGGCGCGGAGGAAGGAGCGTTGGATGGTCCGGGGAAGCAACACCTAGAAAAACAGCTCTAGAGCTTTACTAACTAGAGCTTTACTGACTAGAGCTTTACGGCTCGAGCCCGCTGACTAGAGCTTGCTGATGTCGTGGGAGCCGCTCTCCTTGAGGCCTGCCCCCGTCATGCGGATGAACTCGCACTGCTGCCGCATCCCGCGCAGGTCGCGGGCGCCGCAGTAGGAGATGCCACTGCGGAGGCCGCCGACGAGCTGCTGGACGATGGGGCCGACGGGCCCCTTGTACGGGACGTTGCCCTCGACCCCCTCCGGGACCATGCTCATGAAGACGTCGCTGTCGGCCTGCTGCTCGCGCTGGGCCTTGGAGATGTTCGCCCCGTAGCCCGCCATGCCGCGGATGATCTTGACCTTCTTCCCGTCCTTGACCAGCACCTGCCCGGGGCTCTCGTCGGTGCCGGCGATCATGTTCCCGAGCATCACGACGTCCGCCCCGGCCGCGATGGCCTTCCCGATGTCCCCCGCCGTGCGCACGCCGCCGTCGGCGATGACAGGGATCTCGGCCGGCCCGGCGACGCTGGCGACGTCCATGATGGCCGTGAGCTGCGGGACGCCCGCCCCGGCCACGAGGCGGGTGATGCAGATGCTGCCCGGGCCGACGCCGATCTTGAGGCCGTCGGCGCCCGCGGCGATGAGGTCGCGGGCCCCCTCCGCGGTGGCGATGTTGCCGGCGACGACGTCGATGTGCTTCGTCATCGGGCTGCTCTTGAGCTGCTGCAGCATGTCGATGCACAGGTCGCTGTGCCCGTGGGCGATGTCGATGACCAGCACGTCCACGCCGGCCGCGACGAGGGCCTCGGCCCGGGCCATGTCGCCGGCCTTGACGCCGATGGCGGCCCCGACGAGGAGGCGGCCGCGGCGGTCCATGGAGGCGTTGCGGTTGCTCGTGAGCTTGCGCACGTCGCTGGCGGTGATGAGGCCGTTGAGCTTCCCGTCCGGGGTGGCGATGGGGAGGTTGCTCATGCGGTGGCGGTGCATCAGCTCGCGCACCGAGGCCAGCGAGACGTCGCGCGAGGGGGCGAGCACGAGCTTGTCGCGCGGGGTCATGAGGTCCTTCACCCGGGCGTCCCCGGCGGCGAACTGGAGGTCGGAGTAGGTGAGCATCCCGCACAGGGTGCCGTCGTCGTCCACCACCATGAGCGACCCCACACCGCCGCGGCGGCCCTCCCAGTGCAGCCCCTCGACGGCCTCGTCCTTGGAGGCCTCCGGGCTGATGGTGCGGGGCTCGTCGACGATGAAGGACTGGGCGCGCTTCACCTTGCGCACCATGTCGACCTGCTCCTCGGTGCTGCAGAAGCGGTGCAGGATGCCGATGCCGCCCTCGCGGGCCATGGCGACGGCCATCTGGGCCTCGCAGACGGTGTCCATGTTGCTGGCGACGATGGGGGCCTGCAGGTGGACGTTGCGGCTGATGCGGGAGGCGGACGACACCTCACGGCGGCTCTTGACGGGCGACCGCTTCGGGACGAGCAGCACGTCGTCGTAGGTCAGCCCGGTGCGGATGGGACGGTTCGCCATGGCGTGGTAGCTGGGCGGGCAACGCACACGTCACGGAGCATGGAGCATGGATGGTCCGACAACACTCACAGGAGGCGCACCCCTACAACGGACCGAGCTCGTGGAAGTTGTCGCACGCCCTGCCCCGAGACCGGCGCACCCTGCACACGTTGACCGACACCGTGCTGAGCTGGTTGCCGACGAAGACGTCCACCCCGACGAGGGCCCAGAAGTCCACCTGCAGCCGGAAGAAGTCCAGCGCCACCGCTCCGCCCCGGACTAAGAAGGGCGACAGCGCCACCGCCCCGGCCTCGGTGGCCACGGTGGCCTGTCGCCGTCGCTGCGCCTCCCGCACGCTGTCCACGTAGCGCACGAAGCGGCACCCGTCGCACGCACGGAGCGCTGGGACCCGCGTGGCGTGGAGGGCCTTCCCGAGGGCGGCGACGTGGGCGGGGTCCTGGCCGTCGTCCGCAATGAGCACGCGCACCGCAGCGTGGCGCCGGGCGTCCCGCAGGACATGGCGCGGCTCCACACGGCACTGCTCCCGCAGGGCGGCCCGCACGGCGCTCTGGTTGGCATCGGGGGCCCCGCCCTGCATCTCGACGGCGTCGAGGACGTAGGTGCGGCTCCGGGTCCCGCAGTCCCCCTCGAGCGACCGCACGTGCAGCCCCACCACCGGGGCCGCCACCGGGGCCTCCACCACCGCCCCGGTCGCGGTCGAGACGGCGGGCTGGAGGGCGAGGTCGTGGTAGAGCGCCGCGACGGCAGCCGCGACATCGGGCGAGGGGCGGAAGTGGCGCCACGCGTCGTCCGTGGCGGCCCGGAGCGGAGCGGCGGCGTACATGGCGAGCGGGACCATGAGGTAGCGCTGGCGGTGGAGGGCGCGGCTAGCGTTGAGGAGCAGCGGCAGGCGCTTCTTGAAGCGAACGTCGGCGGTGGCGCCGCAGGTCACGACGGCCCCGGCGGGGTGGCGTGGTACCAACGGGACGCCCCGCATCCGGAGGCACCCAGCGCTGAGGGCTGTGCCTTCCCGCCGCACGAACTCCGCCTCCTCCACGACGCACTGTGGACCGCTCGGGGTCGGGACGCAGCGCTGGCCGCGGTCCATGGCGAAGACGTCGTGCGGTGGGGCGGAGAGCCGCCCGCCCCGCCCTTGCCGCCGCCGAAGAACAGCGGCGGGAGGACGGCCGTGCGCCCGAGCCGCGCGGCCAAGGCGATGGCGGCGGTGATGGAGACCATCTGGTTGTTGTGCCGACCGAAGGTGTTCCCGATGAGGAGGTACCCCTGCACCTCGCCCGCCCGGACGCCGGCGCCGTTCGAAGGTCCAGCAGTACGACGTGGTGGCTCCCGGACCGGTGGTGACGGGGTGGCCTCTTCTCCTGTGTGCCACGACATGCGGCCGTGCATCCGCAGGGCCAGCAGCAGGGTGGCCGCTACGACGAAGTACAGGGCGAGCGTCAGCCGTCTCCGGGGGCCCATGCTGCGGCGCAACGGTCGACCACGGCGGGGCGGGCCCTGGGTGTGGATGGTGTCACTGCCCGAGGAGGGCGTCTGTGTCGCGGCACTGCGCTGCGTGGACGGCGGCGACGGCGGCCCATGCGTCGTCGACGGTGCGGGGCGGGAAGACCCGCTCGAATAGGTGCAGCGCCGCCTCCTCTTGCAGCTGCTGCGCCACGGGGTCGGTGGGGAGATCCACGGCTGGGGCGGCGCGGTAGGCCGTGGAGAGCAGCCGCCGGGCGGAGGCGGGGGCGGGACGCCGCTGGTGCAGCCCCAGGGCGGAGCCGACCTCGTCAAGCAGCGCGGGCTTCACCGCGGCGTCGACGTCGCCGTCGACCGACCACGAGGGGCTGTGGTTGACCTCCACCAGCCACGGGGCGAGGCCCTCATCGAGCAGCACGTCGAGACCGAGGACCTCGAAGCACCGCACCCCCACCGCCGCACGGCTCTCCGCCACGAGCGACGGGAGGGCGGCGAGGACGACGCTCACCGCGAGGCGGTCCACGGCCCGCCACACCGCATCCACCCGCCCCGACGCCGCCTCCAGCACCGCGCGCCGCTCTCCAGGCGGCAGCTGCGCCAGGGCCCGGTCACAAGCGGCACGCGAGGCAGCGACGTTGTCGTGGTACGCGCAGCACCCTCTGCAGGAGCGGGACGGCCCGCCCCCGGGCAGCGCGGCGTTCTCGTAAGGCGGGACGTGGCGCCGCAGGCAGAGTTCCATCTCCAGGGCCACAGCGTGGAGCAAGCGCCGCAGGAAACTCAGCGGCTGCTTGACGGCCGCCGCATCCTGCGCGCAGCTGCGGCTGCAGGTCGCCGACCAGCGCGGTGTGTGGGCCTGCGCTGCGTGTGCGGCCGCGCCGGGCGGGGCGCGGTTGACGGCGTAGTTGGAGAGGTGCATCGCCGCGAGGTGGGCGTTCTCGGCGGAGGGCCGGGCGTACGGGACGGTGCACAGCCGGACCAGCCCCTCCCGGGCGACGTACACCCGCAGCGGGTCCACGGAGGCGACGAGGACGTAGCAGCGGACGTCGAACTTGCGGCCGTCGACCAACAGCGGGCGGTCGATGTAGCGCTGCACCACGCGGTCCTCGGCGAAGTCAGCCGGCCCGGGGGCGGGGGTGAGGTAGATCCCGCGCCCCATGCACCCCGCCGAGGGTTTCACCACGTAGTACGGCTCCCCGCCCTCGTCCCCCTCGCCCCCCTCCCCCGGTGCGGCGTCCCGGAGGGGGAGCTCGGCGGGGGAGGCGTAGGAGGGCGGGGTGAAGCCGAAGACGGAGGGGAACCGCTCCTGCATAGGCTGCAGCGTCCGGGCAAGCGCCGCCTTGCGGGACAGGCGCTCCATCCCCGGGAAGTGGTTCACCACGAGGGCGGCGTACCCCTGCTGGGCCGCCTCCCGCCGCAGCTGCAGCATCCGGGTCGTGGGCACGCTGAGGTCGGACCACACAAGCAGCGGCACCCGGCGGTGGGCGACGGGGAGCCGCACGCCATCGCCGCGGAGCCTCGACGCCGGCCGGGTGGTCGGTGGGCCGCCCCTCACCGATGTCGGCCTGGGGCCCCGGGGCGTCAGCGGCGTGAGGGTAGGGTGGGAGGTGCGGTGGGGCAGCAGCGGGGGTGCCGGGGCGGCGGACACCCACCCGTCGCGGCGGCCCACAAGCGCGGCATGAATGGCGGGGTACCGGCACTTGCGCAGGTCGACGCAGACGGACGGCTCCGCATCGGCCATTCTGCGCACAACACCTCGGGGCGGCCGTGGGGGCGGGGCAGGGGCCGGCCCAACACAGGTCATGAGGTCATTCGTCGAGGGCCAGGGGCGCCTCGCTGCCCTCGTCGTCCGAGGCAGGGGCGGCCGAAACGTCACCCGGACCCACACCCGGACCGACGCCGAGGGGATTGGAGGCGCCCACGTAGTCGGGCACGTCGGCCAAGCGCTTTGCAGCGGGCTTCGGCTTCCGGGGCGGGGGCGGGGCGAGGGCGTCGTCCTCGGGGGTGTGGTGGAAGTCGAAGATGGTGCGGTCGCTCGCACTCTGCTCCCGCAGCAGGCGGTCCTTGCGCAGCGAGTCCATCTTCGCACGGTGGGCCACACCGCGGCGCCAGAGGAAGACGGCGACCCCCGCGAAGGCGCCCCAGAGGAGGACATTGCAAACGATGAAGAGCAGGAAGAGCAGCCCGCCGGGGTTCTTGTAGAGCACCTCCGGGCTCGACACCGGCCGCGGGGTCAGGGCCGCCATGACGTCCGCGGCCGACTCCGAGGACAGGGAGGACATCGTGCCTGGGCAACGCCTCGTGACAGGGGCAGCAGCAGGTCTCGGTGCCTGGGGGGAGGGGAGGCACGGTGAGGAGAGCAAATCATGGCACATGGTACACTCTCACTGTTTGGGCTTGGCGGTGGTCGGGGAGGCCGGGGCGCTCTTCTCGAGCTTCGCCTTCTCGAGGCGGGGACGGATGATGTGCTGGTACGGCGTCGGGACGAGGCGCCCGAGGACAAGGAACGTCGCGGGCATGTTCGACGGCACGCCCTTCTCCTTGGGCAGCTCCCCGCGGGGATCGACCTTGTAGAAGCCGCGGACATGGGAGAGGGTCGACTCGCTGATGTGGATGTGCTGCGGCACCCCGGTGCTCTCCATGGCGTTGGCGATGGCCACGGAGTCGCCCCACAGGTCGTAGGCCACCTTGGTCGTCCCGATGACCCCCGCCACGGCGGGCCCGGTGTGGATGCCGAGGCGCATGCGGAGCGGGTCGCGGTCCTGGTGGCGGGCGTTGTGCTCGTCGAGGGCACGGAACATGAAGAAGGAGGCCTCGATGACCCGCATGGCGTGGTCGGTGATGCGGGGGTCGAGGCCGCCGGCCATGAAGTACGCGTCGCCGATGGTCTTGATCTTGTCGAGCTCCATCGTCTCGGCGATGTTGTCGAACTCCACGAAGACCTCGTTGAGGAAGTCCACGATCTGCTCGGCCGTCTTCCCGCTGCTGATGCTCGTGAAGCCGACGAAATCGGTGAAGAGGATCGTGATGCAGGGGTGCACGTCGCAGATGGGGCTCTCGCCGCCCTTGAGCCTGCGGGAGATGGCCTGCGGGAGGATGTTCCGCAGCAGCTTCTCGTTCATCTCGAACTTGCGGCGGATCTCCGCAGCGGTGTCCATGGTCCCCGTCTCGATGAACTCGATGATGGCGGGCACCTGGTCCCGCACGTCCAGCGGGATCACCCGCAGCAGCGCCATGGTGGTCTGCCGCTCGGCGGCGAGGCGCATGGTCATGGGGACGAAGAGGGCAGCGTAGACGACGAGGAGCAGGGCCATGGTGAACCCGATGACGGCCTGCAGCACCGTCACCAGCAGCTGCAGGTTGTCCGCGCCGTCGTCCCGCAGCAGCTGCTGGCTCTGCCGCAGCGCCGCCACGAGCGGGCCCACCTTCCCCTGGAGCTGTGCCAGCAGCGTGGCCAGCGGGTCGGCCGCGTACTCGGCCACCACCTCCCGCCACTGCCGCGACGCGGTGTCCACCGGGAGGGCGAGGCCGCCGAAGGGACCGAAGGCCGGCGCCGCGCCGCCGACGGTCGCGCTGCACTGCGTCGTGGCGAAGGAGAGGGCGTAGTCGGTGAAGGGCGCGGGGTCGGCAGGGCCGAAGTTGAGGGCGTCGTTGCCGGAGTCGCGGCCGAGCGCGTTGATCCGCTCCCCACCGGCGGCGAACCACAGCTCCCGCTGGACACCGGCGAGGGCGTCCACGGCCCGCAGCGCGCAGGTGCCGGGGTCGACGGAGCGGAGGAGCGTCCGCCGGACGTCGCCGTCGGGGAGGGCCCCGAGGCGGGCGAACGTGTAGGACTGGGCGACGAGGAACTCCCGCTGCCCGGCCGCCTCGAGCGTCTTGGCCGTCCCGCGGTTGAGCTGCGCGGTATAGACGCCGAGGATGAGGATGACGAGCAGGGCGACGGCGATGGCGGAGAGGCTCACCAGGCTGTTGCGGAGGGCCCGGCGGAAGACGTCCGAGTTGAGGACGCGGTCGATGGTGGTGTCCTGCGCGTCCTGCGCCTCGAGCCCGGCCCGCACAAGCAGCGCCATGTGGTAGGCCGCCACCGAGCAGTACACGCAACCCAGGGCGGCGGCGCACCACAGCACGAGGGCGGCGAGCGAGGCAAGATCAGCCGTGCCCGCTGCAGCGATTGCGTGGCGCCGGGAGTGCGAGAGGAGGTACGAGCGGAGGGTGCCCTGGGCGTCGTGGACGAGGTGGTGGGCGTTGGCCGCGCGGGCGTCGGAGAGCGTCGTGACGGCGAGGTCCGCCTTCTGCGTCGTGGGAAGCGCGAGGTCCGCGGTGCGTGTGGTGTAGTGCGCATGGCCGCTGCGGAAGAAGATCTCGCGGTTGTAGAGCCCGCCGTCCTCCTCGTCGACGTCCCAGTCCGTGGTCCGCAGGAAGGCCACCATGGCCGGCTCCAGCATCACCGGCTCAGCCTGGGCCGCGACCGTGCCGCCGCCCATGGCGAAGGGCCCCCGCTGGAAGCCCGCCTCGTAGGCGCTCATGGTCAGCGCGTGGGCCACGGCCTCCATGCGGTCCCGGGCCTGCAGCGCTGACGTGGCCGCCGCGAGCCGCCGCAGTCCCTCGGCCCGGGCCTCGACGGTCATGTACGTGTTGTCCATCAGGTGCTGCCGCTCCGCTGTGAGCACCGCCGGGGCGGCGTAGAAGCGGTAGGCGGCCCAGCGGGCGGCGGCCCCGTTGAGGACGTAGTTGATGGCCGACCCGATGGTCAGCGGGCGGCGTGAGGCGGTGGCCACCGTCCCCTGCACGAGGTCGCTGTGGTCCTGGAGGACGTCGCGCACGATGCGCTCCTCAGCCCAGAGGAACCACGCCGACCCCGCGGCGAGGATGAACACTAGCAGCGTCGCGAGGGCCGCGGTGCGCAGGACGGGTGTGTGGAGGACGGCGGTGGCCGGCTGCATGGCGACGAGGAAGAGCACCACGGCGACCGTCCCGGCCACGGCGGCCCCGAGAGCGAACCGCGTGCGCTTCCCGTCGGTGATGTCCGCCCGCACCTTCTCGAGGAGGTGGCGCTCCAGGGCCCCGTGGCCCCGCACCAGCGCGCCCTGCAGCTCCCGCCGCTGGACGGATCCCAAGAGCGCACGGACGGCCAGAAGCACCGCGTCTTTGGCGGCCCCGACCGACGTCACGTTCTGGGGCTCATTGGCCGCGAGCCGCGCCGCATCGGCGACGACGGTGTCGATGTGGGCGACGGCCTCGAGCAGCCGCGTGGTGTTGCCCCACGTGCGGGCCGAGGAGACAGTGCGGGGGAAGTTGGTTGCGGCGACGTTGCCGTGGGCGAAGGCGGCGATCTCCATGAGGGTGTCGTCGAAGACCAAGAGCGCCTCGAGGGCCCGGGCGGTCGTGAGGAGCAGCCCGACGGCGTGCTCATCGTCCGTGACGTTGAAGAGAGGCTCCAGCAGCAGCGGCGCCCCGCACCGACCCCGCAGCGCCACGAACTCTTCGTACGTCTCACGCAGACCCCCGACCACGAAGGACGGCGCCGTCACGGCGAGGGTCTCGAGCTGGTCCGCGGTGAAGACGAGCGCGGCCCCGGCCTGCTCCGCCCGCTGCAGCGCCCCGGAGTGACGCTTGTCGGTGCTCACGGCGACGACGAGGCCGACACTAGTGAGGACGAGCAGCACGGCGGCGACGAGGGCACCCACGGGCACGAGGTGCACCCAACGGGAGCGGCCGACCCCCGCCGTGCCTTGGGTGCGCTGCGGGCGGCGGGTCACGTGCAACCCTGCGTTGGCCCTCCAGCGGTCCCCCGCCGCGAGGGTCTCGGCGTCGGCGTCGTCGCCCTCGCTGTCGAGGCCGGGGGAGGTGAGGGGGACGTCGGCGAGGTCCGACCCCCCAGCCTTGTGGCCGCCGTTGGCCTCGTCCGGGCCGGGCTCGTCGTCGTCCTCGAAGACCTCCACCGTCTGGTTGATGCGCACCTTGCGGGTCGGGAAGGCGTTGCCGGACGGGGCCTGGCTCGCGGCGACGGAGGAACGGTGCGAAGCAGCGCTGCTGCGGTGTGAGAGCGCACCGCCCCCCCTGCTGCCGTCGGTGTTCGCCAGCTTCGGGGCCTTCTTGAGGATCCCCTGCAGCGGCCGGTGGCGCACCTCGCGCCAGAAGATGGTCCACCGCATCTGGGTGCTCTCGCGGCGGAGGTCCTCCGGCGGCCGCGACGTGGCGACGACGACGGTGCTCGCGGCGCTGCTGGTGGGCTGGGCGGTGCTGTCGGCATCCTCGTCCTCTTCTTCCTCCTCCTTGGGCTCTTCGGTGATGGACGGCTTCTTGCGGTCGCTGCGGCTGCTCTCCACCAACGCCTGCGCCCTGGTCGTGTCGATGGAGAAGCGGCTGCCGCTGCGCAGGAGGCCGTACTTGAGCTCTGCTTGGTCGAGCTTCTCCTTGGTGTCCGTCGCGAGGCGCTCGAGGCTGTCGAAGGGGATGAGCGTGAAGAGCTGGAAGGTGAACATCTTCGTCAGCGCCGTCTGCTGGAAGTTGAAGAGGAACGCCACGAGGCACACCGCCGTCACGGCGAGGGCGGCGACGACGCAGAGCGAGAAGGCGAGGGTCGTGCTGCCGGCCAGGCGGTGCCGCTCGTCCTGCAGGGCGAGGAGGGCGCGGCTGAAGGCCTCGGCGACGGTCTGCGGCACCGCGACGCGGACCATGGCGCTGGTGCGGTCTGGGATCGCCGTGGAGGCATTGAGGGCGGCGAGGGCCGTGTCGAAGGCGGAGGAGACAGCGGCGGCGGCGGACCACTGGGACCGGGCGACGAGGCCGGCCGGGGTCGCGGGCGGCTGCTGGAACTCCGTCGGCAGCAGCACGAGGCGGTCGGCAAAGAGCGTCGCGTCCTTGGCGTGCCCCGCCAGCGCCTCGCCGGTGTCGGTGAGCTTCTCCACTTCGGCCGTGAACTGATCCGCCAGGGCCCGCAGCGTGGCGAGCCGTGCGGCGGAGGGGCTCGCCTCGTACTCGTAGAGGGTGTAGAGGAACTGCTGCGGGATGGTGCGGGCGACGTTGGCTGCGACGGAGCGGTCGAGGCCCTTCTTCTCCACGGCGCTGAACTGGATCGTCGTGGCGAGGAGGACGCCGGAGAGCACGAGCAGGCACAGGAACACGCCCGTGATCTGCGGCAGCAGCCACTGCCCCCGCCGAGGCCCGGAGGCCCGCTGGTCCCCGCGGCTCGCCGTGAGCAGCCCCATGACGCGCCCGACGAAGGTGGCCATCTCCGCCTCCATGACGGTCTTTCCCTTGCGCGCCGCCTGCCGCTCCTCGAGCTCACGGGCGACGACGCCGCACTCGACGGCGGCCTCGGTGTCCTGCATGACGTGCTCGAAGAACTCCCCGACCCTGCCGACGATGACGCCGTCCACCGCGTGCTGGGCCATGATGGCGGCGCGGAACTCCTCGACGGCCTGGGCCCGGACGGCGGCGAAGCGATCGGCGATCTCCGACGCCTGGGCGATGTCGACGCTCGGCTCCATGAGCTTCGTCCAGAACCCGGACAGCTGCTGCAGCGCCTCCGCGTGCAGGCGCTGGGCGGCCATCATGTGGTGCTGGTGCGTCTTGTCGCGGATGCCGAGGACGAAGCGGATGTGGGTGATGAGCTGCCGGCTGCGGAAGAGCTGCGCCACGCCGCCGTCGACGCTGCTCGCCCGCTGGAGCTGCATCAGGGCGGCCTCCCCGAGGGCGGGGTAAAACTGCCACACGTACGTCGCGAAGTCCACGATCACGGTGGCGCTCGTCGGGAAGCGCAGGAGGCCGCTGTTGTAGAAGCCTGCCCCGGCTCGGATCGCCTCGGGGTCCGGCCGCTCGTGTAACACGCGAGAGTAGGCCGTGACGAAGCGGGCCGCGAGCTCAACATCGGTAGGGACCCAGCAGCGGGTGATGTACGGCGTCGGCGGGAAGGCGGGGAGCTCCACGCGGCGGTCGATAAGGCGGCGGGCGTCCGGGCCCTGACCCTCGGAACCGTGGCTCTGGCCGTCGCCGAAGACGTCCCACTGCCCGCCATCCTCGGACTCGCTGTCCTGCCCCGGCCCCTCGCTGGCGTCCACCGGGGCGAAGGGCGTCATCGGGTCGAGCCCGTCGCAGCTGCACGGGGGCTGGTGCAGGGTGTCCGGCTGGATCCCCTGGGCGCAGAGGTACAGGTCGTACTGGCACCGCGACGAGCGCCGCACATCGCAGGCCACGAGGCCGAAGAGGTACGCCAGAGGGGCCACGGCGAGGGCGAGGGGCCCGGCGGCCTGCGACGCGCTCAAGGTGGCCGACTGCGCCGCGGCGAAGGCGATGAGGGCGACGGTGGCGGCGGCGGTGTAGTTGGCGCAGTAGAGCCTGTTCATGCGGTGGTCGTAGAAGGGCAGCGCGAAGGCGAAGAGAGCGGCGACCAGCAGCGACGCCGCGGCGAAGATGGCGGTGAAGACGTTGGGGTACCCGAGGAAGACGGTCACGTGGAAGGTGAGGGTCATCCCCACGGCGTGGGCCCAGACCGTGAGGTCGAGGAAGGAATGCGCCCGGGCCCGGGGGTGGCTGTTCACGGGGCTCGGGTCGAAGTCGCAGGCGGCGTTGAGGAGCGTGAGTGGGGCGAGGACGGCCAGCAGCAGCGCCGCCCCGAGGAGCAGCACGACGTGGTCGACCGACCAGCAGGCCTTGTCGGTGTACACCGCGTGGTTGCTGTCGGCGTTGCACACGGCCCCGGCCCCGGCGAGGTGGACGACGGGGATGAGGGCCCAGGACTGCAGGGACCGCACCACGACGCGGAGGGCGGCCACGAACCACTCGAAGCCGCTGCTCTGCGAGCGGTTCCCCAGCGCCGACCTCTCGCTCGTGCTGCCCCGGCCGGAGGGGACGGACTGCGTGCGGAAGCCGAAGAAGATCCCGGCGTACACGACGGCGATGAGGATGACGAGCGGCCACATCAAGGCGTGGACGACGACGCTGGAGGCGGAGCCCAGGAGGGCGGGGTCCCACCACGCGACGTGCGAGAAGTACGCCACGTAGGCGACGTCCGTGTCGAGGGCATAGCCCCAGCGGAAGTGCGGGTTGACCACGAAGGCGGCGAGCTGCCAAAAGTGGACGAGGGCCCCGACCCACGCGAAGACGACGTGTTCGAGCTCCGGGGCGTAGCGGGCGATGGCGGTGAGGACCGGGAGCGACTCGCAGAAGAATCGGTACACGCGGCTTTTGCTGCCGCCCATCACGATGCTCTGCGGGTCCGCGTCGCGCATCGTTGACGTCGTCGAGTCGTCGCTCCGGAACATCGCTGCACAGCACAACAAGCATGCATGGCACGACACGAGGCGGGACCTTCCCACGACTGCTGTACACGGAGGGCCTACTCCCAGGTGTCGACGGCCCCGTCGTCGAGGACGCCGATTATGGCGAAGTCGTGAACGAAGAGCGCAAGCACTCCGGCCACGTGCTCCCGCTCCCGGGCGGTCGCCCCGAGGGCCCGCCGCTCCGGGTAGAGCTCGGCGAGGGCGGCCAGGGACACCGCGGCGTCACATGGAAGCCCCGCCTCTGCCTCCGCCTCCACCACGGCCGGGGACGGGGCAACGGCCGTGGCGGCCCCAACGGCGGCCCCATCGCGGAGCATGGCAAGGAGGGGGACAGTGAAGTCGCGACCAGCGTGCAGCGGGATGAGCACGCTGCGGTAGTACAGGCGGCGGCCGCGGTCAGCCACGTCGGGGCGGATGCGGAAGACGATGCCGCAGAGGGCGATCCAGAACTCCTCCTCGGCCGAGGCGGCGGGGGCGGTCCCCTTGGCGGGCTTCTGCAGCGACCACTCGTACACGAGGGCGCCCTGGAGATCCGGGGGAGCGTCCACGTGCTTGACGCTGCCGCCCTGCCGCTTCTCGCGCTGCGCCTGGCGCTGCACCGCGGAGAGCGAGGCCCCGGACTGCGCCTCCCCGAAGGCGCCCCCAGCATCGGGCGGGGTGTCGAAGACTGTGTAGTCGACGTAGTAGCTGTGGAACTGGAGCTCGAGCAGCGGGACGAGCGGGGCCGACGGGAGGCCCATGCGGCGGGCGGCCGCCACGAGCAGCTCGCCGCGGTACCGGGCCCGCTCCACGGGGGAGCGCCTCGGGGCTGATAGAAGGGCCACCGTGGCCTGCGCCGTCGTGAGAGCGTCCTCGAGCGCCGGGGAGCCGTGGGCGAGGGTGTGGGCGACGCCCTGCCAGTGCGGCGACCCGAAGGCCCGGCGCTGGTGCCATGACTGCCGCGGGGGCGCGGGGGCGGAGAGCACGGGCCAACCCCCTTCAATGGCGGCGCGCGTCGCGGCATAGGAGACGATGGTAGAGGTGTCCACGGTGTCCAGCGGCGTGTCGACGAAGTCCAGCAGCGCCTGCGTGTGGGCCGCTGGGCTCGCGGCGTTGGTGGGCCTCAGCACCATGGCGTTGTCCCGGCCCCGCCCCCGGTGCTCCCGCACCACATCGGCGACGGTGGCGTCGAGCCCAAGGGCGACGCGGCGCCGCGGCGACTGAGGGCGTTGGGAAGTGTGGGACTGCGGGCGGCGCTCGACCTCGATGTCCATGGTGCCTGGCACAGCAGCAGCTCCGGCCGCACCGGTCATCAGCGAGGAGTTCAGCGGGGAAGCAGCAGTCCGGACTAGACCCTCTCCGTGTCCCACTCCTCTTCCACGAGCGACGGTACTGGGAAGGATACGCGCCCGAGGCGGCCGAGCCTCCTCCAGGACCATTGGGAGTGGAGGGCCTGGGCCTTGTCCTCGTGGTAGAAGAGCCCGCTGAGGTACGCTAGCGCGTTGGCGTCGGCGCCGCTGGCCTTGCTCAGGACCCCGTGCCTCGCCTCTCGTCGGGTGGTGTCCGTGATGACGAGGACGACGTAGTACACGGCGAGGCTGCCGACGACGAGGAGGACCGAGGCGCCGAAGATGAGCGTGATGAGCACTCCGGCGAACTGCAGCCCTGGGTCCGCTGTGGGACGAGTAGGCGCGGGCCCTGTGGTGACGCCGCGGCGGTAACGTGGGTGGTGGGCGATGGTGTGGGCGAAGTCCATGCTCCAGAGGGAGTGGGCCAGCCACCAGCACCCGATGCCGCAGGCGATGCCGATGCACACTAAGTAGAGGGCGAACCACCGGAGGCTCCGCATTCCCACGCAGCCCCCGATGACCCCGCAGTGGTGGTCGTGCTCGAGGACGCACACACCGCACACATAGCAGTGCGCCGCGCGGGGCGGCCGGCGGATTTGGCACTGCCGGCAGAGGACCCAGCCGGTCTCGTCCCTGTACGGGTCGGGCTGGTCCTGCGTCAGCCGCGGGATGATGCCGGGGTCGGTGAGGCCGCATGCCAGCGATGCTCCCAGAGCGGTGAGGACGACAGCGACGAAGAAGGTGAGCCCGAGAGGGTTGGTCCTCCACAAGGCGCCCCCGAGGAGGTAGAGGAAGCTGATGGCGAGGCCGAGGGTGATGGCGGAGGGCCAGAGCCACATGTACACGTCGGGCGAGACGAGGAGCCGCACCCCGCCGACGGACCACCACCGGAGCTTCCCGATGCGGGGGTCGGACGGCAGCCGGCGGATCATTGCTGCCGCAACGCTGCCCATCACCGAGCCATCACACGGCACGTAGCTCTGCCCTCGTGCTTCAGTCACTACGCGGCGCCGTGCGGTCCGGCGCCCACCAAGGAGGGCGGGGGATGGAGCACACGGCCGAGCCGCCCGAGCCACCGCCACAGGGTGCGGCCCTCCAGACCTTGGTCCTCGAAGTACGGCAGCGTTCTGGCAGCGGACTGCGGCAGCAATCCCTTGGACTCGCGCCGCGTGAGGCCCACGGCGGTGAGGTAGAGATAGAAGAGCGCGAAGGCCCCGACGGCAAGCCCGATGCCCCCACCGGCGGCCAAGAGCGCGAGGTGTGACACAAGGTCGCGGACGCCGTGGCTGCGGAAGCCCTGCCGTTGCTGGAGCACAGGGGCGACGACTCCCCAGAGCCACCAGCACCCGATGCCGCAGCCGGTGGCAGTGCACACTAAGTAGAGGGTGAACCACCGGAGGCTCCGCATCCCCACACAGCCCCCGATCACGCCGCAGTGGTGGTCGTGCTCGAGGACGCACACACCGCACACGTAGCAGTGCGCCGCGCGGGGCGGGCGGCGGATTTCGCACTGCCGGCAATAGCGCCAGGTGTCCTCATCCTTATACGGATCCGGGGCTTCGAGGGTGGAGCACGGGACGATACCGGGGTCGGTGAGGCCGCATGCCAGCGACGCCCCGAGGGCCGTGAGGATAACAGCGACGAAGGCCACGACGGAGAACGGGGAAGACCGCCACGCGGTGCCCCCAACGTCCCAGAGGCACACAGCCGCGAGGGCGACGGTCACGGTGGTGGGGATGGTCCACATCCACACGTCTGGGCTCACGATCAGCGACACGCCGCAGACATGAAGCCGCCGCAGGTGCCCAACCCGGGCGGGGAGGGCGCTCATCGCGACGCTACGGCCCACAAGGCACAGGTGGTGTCACTGCCGGCGCTGAGGATCAGAGGGCGGTCGCCGCCTTTGAGGAGCGCCACCGCCGTCACAGGGCCGGCGTGGAGCGTCGAGTGCACCACGGCCCCGGCTCCGTCGCGGCGGGCGTCAAGGGCCAGCACTTGGGCCCCAGCAGCCGCGGCGACGCGGTGCCCCAGAGCCGAGACGCTGTGGCAGGCGAACCCAGCGAGGGCCCACAGCGGCACCGTGTGGCCCCCACGGAGGTCTACGGCCGCGAGGCCCTGCGCCGTGCCGCTGAAAAGGACACCGCCCGACGAGGCCAAGGCCGCGGGCCCCATCGGGGGTGGGCCGCCACTCGGCCGCAGGAGCGCCACAGCTGGGGCCCGCGGATCGCACTGCAGCCACGCCCCGGTCTCGCAGTCCACGGCGGTGCACACGCCGTGACTCGGGGCCCCGGCCCAGTGCCACCCGCCGCCAGGGATCGTCCACTGCGCCGTCGCAGCGCCGGTCGGGTCCCGGAGGACGCACGCGCCGTCTTGGATCAGCAGCAGCCCTTCGTCGCATGCCGCGGCGTCACCAGCGACCGGCGGTGTGGCGGCACCGGTGTCAAGGTCAACCAGGACGGCCGCCCTGCGCCCGACGGCCACAACGGCGGACCCGACGGGGCGGACGGCGCTGACAGCGAAGGGCAGCGGGGCGAGGAGCCGGCCCAGGCTGGGCTTGCTCTCCGTCGGGGTGGCGAGCCTGGCGAGGCCCGCGTGGCTCGGCCATGGCGCCATCGTTCCAAGCGCCGCGACGGCGGCCCCGTCCACGGAACACAGGGCCGTGATGCCGACGGGCATGAGGCGCCCCCTGTCGACCTGCCCGAGCACGGCGGAGTGAGGCAGGGGGTCCATGGCCTGCGGCAACACCTGCACACCACTCCCCCCGGGGTTAAAGCCGAAGAGGCTAGAGCCAAAGAGGCTAGAGCCCGCGGCGGCTCCCGCTGCGGCGTGCGTCATCGAAGTCTAATGCGGCGACGCCGTACGACGGGCGCCCTACGGAGGGCCGTCCGATGGAGGAGGGCATGGAGGCGTCGTCGGCCACCATCGGGGCGGGCTGCTCCGGCGAGACACGGAGGCCCACCGAGCGCCGCCCGAGCACCGGGAGGTCGCTGCCTGCCTGGGCGTGCCCCGCCTCCCGCCGCTCGAGGTCCGCCGTGCGGGCGGCGGCGCTGTGGCCGAGGGCGGGGGCCGGGGGCGGGGCCAGCACCTCGTCCACCACGAGGGCCATGAGCGGGTCCATCGAGCGCTGCCGCAGCAACGTCGCACGGGGCACGGGGGGATGGAACGGGCCGGGGCGGTCACACAGCGCCAGCGTTGGGGACAGTGTAGCGGGCGACGAAGACGGCGATGTGGGCGGCGACGGCGTCCGGGTCGTCGTGGTGCAGCCAGTGCCCGCAGCCCGGGACGCAGGCGACGCACTTCGTGACCGCTGTCGGGAGAAGGGCGCGGCGCCCGCAGCAGCGGCGGAAGACGGCGGCAGGGACAAACCCGTCGTGCTCCCCGCGGAGGGCCAGCGTCGGGACGCTGCGGCCCTCCACCGCCGCGGCATCCCCGGAGGTCCACAGGCGCACGGCCCGCAGCCCGCCCGGTGATGTGAAGGTCGTCGCGAGGCAGCGATGCCACGACGCCACCCCTGTGGCTACAGAGTGCACTGACGACGTCGACGCCCGGACGGCCTCGCTGCGATACGGCTCCGTGGTGTCCCCTCGCGGTGTCCCACTTAACGCCACGTAGCGCACGACGCCGCGGGGGGCGGTGGGGGTGGCATCCCCGGCGCCAGCGGCCCACACACGCGGCACGGCCCACCGGAGGATGCCCATCGCGGCGGCGGTCGTTGTGGCGAAGGGCAGGAGAAAGGCCCAGAGCATGAGGGCCGCGGCGCGCAGGAGGGCGGGGTGCCAGAGCCACCACACCAGTCGGTCCGCAGGCGGGATCCCCAGCAATACGACCCCACGGAGCGCGGCCGGGGGGATGTCCGGCAGCGGCCGCCCCTCGGCGTCGACGAAGGCACCGCCAGGGGCACCGCTGCGGGCGGCATCCGAGGCCCTGTGGGCGGCGTCCAAGAGCAGCGGCGGGACGGTCTGGGCGACGGCGCCCCCGGCGTTGTGGCCGACGAGCACCACGCCGTCCACGTCGTTAGCGATGCCGCGGCGGCGGAGCAGAGCGATCCAGTCGAGCACGTCGTGGGCGAGGTCGCCGCAGTGGTAGCCGCCCCACGGGACGGGCTGCACCGATGGGGGCTCCATGCCGCGGGAGTATGGGGCGACGGCGACGAAGCCGAGGGCGACGAGGCGGCGGGCGAGAGGGGCGAAGGACGGGTCGGGGATGTCGCACAGGCCGTGCAGCAGCAGCACCACCGGCCGCCGCCCGTTGGGCCTCCGGTCGCTGTCGAAGAGGGTTGCGGTGAAGGTCCCCCTCGGGGTGGTGAGCAGCAGCACCTGCGTGGCCACGGGCGGCAGTGCGGCCTCCGCAGCGGGCATGGCTGCGCACCACGAAGCCATCGCCGCGCATCGACCATCCGTCGCAGAAAAGCCCCGGAAGGCTTGGTCTGGCAGTCAACTCACAGCCACATGGCCAGCGAGGTGTCCTCACGCAACGCGAGGCGGAGTGTGTCCGTGCGACAGGGCCGCCCCAGCCGGATGTCGTCCACAGTGCGGTGCAGGGCTTCGGCGGCCGCGGCAGCGGTCTTCCCACAGGCGATGGCGGCTGAGGCACGGTGCAGCGCCTCCTCGGTGACGGCTCCATCAGCCTCACCACCCGCCCCGCCCTTGACCAACTGTTGAGCCAAGGTGGCGGCAGTGGTGGAGGCCGCCTGGGCCACGGCTCTCGCCTCACACTCCACGGACGCGACGGTCTCGTTGAGGCCCGCGACCAACTCGTCGAGGTCGAAGCCCGCCTGGGCTTGGACGAGAGAGGCGAGCCCTGGGAGGGAGGCCACCGCGCCCAAGGCGGCCGGCCGCTTGCAGCACACCTCCCGTGTGTGGGCGGTGCTGTCGAGGGCGTCCAGCAAGGAGAGACACTTGCGGCGCTGCTTGTCGAAGCGCCGCAGAGACGGAGCGAAGGCATCGGTCATCGCTGCCACAACGACAGTCCAACGGAGCACAGGGACACAGCCAGCGGGGACCGGCCTTGTATGGCGATACACAACAGGCGGTGTCCTCTATCGTGCTGGCTGGCAGCGGCGGGCACCATGGCAAAGAGACGGCCAGAGAACTGTGCTTAGTCGAAGTAGGACCCGGAGTTCTTCGCCTCTTGGCTCTGGGCGGTGTTGTACTTGGCGACGGCCTTGGTGCCTTCCGACATGGCGTGCTTCGCGAGGTCGCCGGGGAGCAGCAGGCGGGTGGACGTCTGCATCTCGCGGGCGGAGAGGGTCTTGTGCTTGTTGATCTTGGCGATGTTGACCGCCTCGCTGTGGAGGCGCTCGAAGATGTCCTCGACGAAGGAGCCGAGGATCGTGATGGACTTGCTCGACATGCTGAGCCGAGACTTGCGCTGGAGCTGCTTCAATGTGCGCTGGATGTAGGTGGTCCACTGGTGGCTCACGGGCTTCTTGGTCCGCTTCTTGGCCGGCTTCGGGCCGCCGCTCTTGTTCGGCGCCCCCTTCGCCGAGGCGGCCTTCTTGCCCTTGCCGGAGCCCCGGCCGCCCTTGGGGAGCATTCCACCCTTTGTTGGAGGCATGTGGTAGCGCGACTGCACACAAGGCATCCGAGGAGCACTGGGGAGCGGCCGATGCGGGAGGCGGCGGACGACAAAGCAAAGAGGCGCAGCTTTCGGACTACGCAGTGATATCAACGCGGTCACTGAGGGGGGAGGCTGATGAACATAACCAAGGCGGGCCCGGGGGCATTGGAGGGAGAGAGGGGGGAGCCCTACGCGTCGTCGTCGTCGGTGTCGTCAAGCCGAGTGGTGCCCACGGCCGCCCCGGCACCGCAGCCGCCGCAGTCGACGCGGCTGTCCTTGGGGCGGGGCGGGGCGGGGGCCTGCTCGGCGTCGTCGTCGCGGACCCGCTTCCGCAGGACGGACTCCATGTCGAGGACGGCGTCGCGGAGCCGCTCGTACTCGGCGAGGGTGTTGTATACAAAGCACGAGATGCGGGCATACAGCGCACCGTTGATATCTTTAATGGGCACCTCGACGCGGTAGCGGGCGTGGAGGGTGTCTTGAATATACTTCGCGCTGAACGACTTCCGCTCGAAGAGAGGGGGCAGCGGCACGAGTTTCATGAAAGGCGCGCCACGGGGGACGGCCACGGTGCGGAAGGCGCCGCAGAGGAGCTGCTCGGCGTCGCGGAGGAGCCCCGAGCTGTACGTGCGCACGGCGTCGACCCCGACGGTGGCCCAGAAGTCCACGACGGCCGGGACGGACAGGTACGCCCCGTAGTCCTTCGTCCCATCCCAGATGAACTCCGAGACGAATCCCGCACGGCTGCCGTGGCTCACGACGCAGCTGTGGGTGCGCTTCTGCACCGACGGGTGGGCCCAGATGAAGCCGACGGCCTTCGGGGCGGCCACCCACTTGTGGAGGTTGCCGACGTAGAAGGTCGGGCGCTGCTCCTCCGGCAGCCCCTCGAGGTCCAGGGGCATCTGCAGCGGCCCGTGGGCGCCGTCGACGAGGATGTGCTTCACGCCGGCCTTCTTGAGGCGCGGGATGAGGTGGGTGAACACCGGGAGGGCGATGGCCGACGTCGAGGCGATGTGGTCCACGACGAAGACGCTGCACCCCTCCGGGAGCTTCGAGACGATGTGGTCGCACACAGCGTCGTCGTCGCCCATGAGCGCGGCGTGGGTGAAGTGCTCGATGAGCGGGACTTCGTGCAGCGACGCCTCGACGGCGTGGCAGCGCTCCCGCATCATCTTCCACACGCTGCCGTACTCCGTGTCGAGGTACGCCACGACAGTGCCCTTGCGGCGCACGAGGGTGTTGATGGCGGCGTTGAGGCCGAAGGTAGCGTTGGCGACGAGGGCGATGTCCTGGGGGCGGGCCCCGAGGAACGACGCGAGACGGCGGATGCTGAAGACGAGCAGCGGCAGCAACTTGCGGTCGACGAAGGCCAGCGGCTGCTCCTCGAGCAGGTCCTCGTACTGCCGCTTCACGGCGGTCCCTGGGATCAGCGCGGCCCCGAAGGCCCCGTGGTTGATGAAGGTCCACGTCGGGTCCAGGCGGAACAGCGCCGCCCGCATCGCGGCCCCGAAGGGCGGCGGGGCGATGCCGAAGCTCCGGGCCCACTCCGGGAGGGCGGCCGGGGGTGTGTAGGCGTGGTCCGGCAGCGCGATGAGCTCCTCGACGTTGTCGCTGTGGAAGCTTCCGAAGCCGCGGTACGACTCCGTGGTGTCCTCGCCGTCCGCGGCAGGCGGGAGCCCGGAGGCGGCGGCGATGTCCGTCGCGGCACCGGCCCCCTGCAACACGGCAGGGCTCGGTATGCCAGACTGGTCGTCGCCCGTTTCAGCAACGCAGGACATGGTGAGGGCCGGGTGCGCAGCGGCGCGGCGTAGACGATGTGAGGGAGGGCAGCTCCGATGCACGTGGTGCCCACGTGCTGGCAACAACAGCAGTAGCGCGGCGCACACAATCTCGCTTCTTGGGCGGGCGGCAGTACAGTACAGCAGAATCTAACAACACAAACGGGCGGGCAGCTCAGACATAGTCCGGGATGGGACCAGGGGCTCCGGCATCCTCCGCCATGGCACCGCCGGCAGCATACGGCGGGGGCATTGGGTCCTCGCTCGGGTCCCGGGCCTCGTGGCCTGCGGCGTAGACGTGGCGCTCGTACCACGGCTTCGGGAGGGCGTGGGCCTGGACGGTGATGTCGCCGAGGTCCACTTCGGCAGGGTCGGTGGGCTCGTGCTCGCCGTAGAGGTCGATACTCGGGGGAGCGCCCGCTGGGGCGGTGGCTTCGAAGCCAAGCGCGCGGGCCACGCGTGGGCGGAGATCGTCCGCGGTGGGTGGCGGCCTCTCGGCGTCCTCGGAGTGGGAGTGCTTCTTGAGCTTCTTGTTGAGGGCGAAGAGGCCGACGCCGAGGACGGCGACGAGGAACAGGGCGACGGCGATGATGACGATGATGGACACCGACACCGAGGCCGACTGCGGCCGGTCCGGGGACACGACGGTCTGGAGCGTCACGTCCAGAGGGTAGCACACGCTGTTGAGCGTCGTCACCGGGCGCCACTGCAGCTTGAAGGTGCGGGTGATGCCGTCGCGGCCCCCCTTGCTCGTCCGGATCCGCGCCTTGGCGATGTAGTCGTTGATCGCCATGCAGTCCCACGCCTCGGTCCCTTGCCGGCTGCACAGCCGCACCCCCGCGGTGCTCGGGGCGCGGCAGGCGGCCCTCTGGGCAGGTGTGAGCAGCGCTGGGACCATGGCGTCCTCGAAGAACTCCACGCAGGAGAGGTGCAGCATCTCCGTCTCGTACGGGAAGAAGACGAGGTCCGCGTAGGTACCGTTGCGGGGGATCTCGTAGACCCGAACCTTGCTCACGGTGCGGAAGGACGTGCTGTAGCACTGGCCCTCCTTGAGGCCGTCCTCGTCGGTGAAGTCCGCCCGGCTCCCGGCCGCGGCGAGCAGAAGACACAGCGCGGCGACGACGAGAGATCGCATGCCTATGGACGGAACCATGATGCACCACGGGCGGTCACACGAGGCGCATGAGGCAGTGAGTGTACAAGGAGCCCTCTACTCGCTCTCTAAGGACAGCACCATCGGCCGGAGGTAGTCGCCCGCGTCGCAGCGCGAACCACCGCGGGCAACGCTCCGGCCCTGGGCGATATCGCTCATGAAGGCCGGGGCGGCATGGACCAGCGGTGCGAAAGTGCACTCCTCGGCGAACGACGCCTCGCGGTCGGCCGAGTACTCCGCCGCCAAGCGCTCCCGGCGGATGCGCTGCTGCAGCAGGAGCTGGGAGAAGCCCTCGCTGCTCCCGAGGGCCGGGGCGAGCACCGAGGCCACCGGGCCGTCCGGGGCCTCGTGCACCGCTGGGCGGAACGTCGCCCCCCGCAGCTCCTCCGCTCCGAGCTCCGCGGCCAGCTTCTCCGTCTTGCGCCGCCGCCTGGCCTCGGCCTGCAGCAGGCGGTCCACGACAGGGGTCCGGGCCCGGGCAGAAGACGCCGCGAGCTCCCGGCTGCGGGCGTTGATCTGCGGGACGTCCCGCACCACCGCACGTGCGGCCTTCGTCTCAGCCTCGAGCTCTCGCCGCCGTCGGGCGTGACTCTCCGCGATCTTCGCGTAGCACTCATCCTGGGTCTTGTGCTTGAGCAGGGCTCGCGTTCCTTGGGACAGCCGCGGGGTCCCGGGGCACTCCCCCCGGAATGCCTCCTCAGCAAGGCGCTGCTGCCGCTGCTGCTTGGCCGCCGCCTCACGGGCAAGGCGCTGCGTGAAGGCCGCCTGCTCCCCCTTGGAGAGAGCCTTCGCCTCGCGACTCGGGGTCTGGCTCCGCCCTGGGGTCTGCGGTCGCGCGGCGAGGCGTTCATGCACGGGGCGACGGAGGTAGCGCTGGAGCCCGGGGCTCTGGGTATCGTTGATGGCCGGGCGGAAGGTGCATTCATCCGCGGCGGCCCCGTCCGGGGTTGGCCTCGCCGCGGTATCGGATGTGTCTAGATAACGCGGTGTGACGGCCGTGGCCCACGCGCTGCGGACGATGCTCGGGCGGAAGCTGCAGCGCTGCTTTTCCTCCGCCGCCCGCCGTGCCTCCCGGTCCGCACGGCGCTGCTGGGCCTCCGCGACCCAGCGCTTGCTGCGCTCGGCGATGGTCGCCCGTTCGTCGGGGGGCACGGGAGGGGCGTTGATGCGAGGGGCGAAGGTGCAGTCCTCCGCGGCGGCGGCGGCGACATCATGGCGCAGTGTCTCTTTGTTCCGCCGCACCCGCTCCTGCCACGCGGCGTTGCGGGAGAGCATCCCGTCCTCCTCCGCGGCGGGTGCCGGGTCTCTGCCGTACGGAGTGTCCCGCAGCGAGTGGTCCCCGGCCTCCATGTGTGCCACGTAGGCCTCGCGTTCGGCGGCCGTCATAGCGTGGTACTCCCGCAAAGGGTCGTGGAACCCCTCTGGCTGCCCTGGGGTGTCGTCGCGCTCCTCCGAGCGGCCGTAGTTGAAGAGCGCTTGCCACCGTTCCGGCGCTGGGACAGACGGCGCGGCTGAGGGCAGCGTCGCGGCTGCGGAGGGACCCTCGCCACCGTCGCGGAGGGGGGCGTGGAAGTGCCGGAGGAGGTCACCCATGGCTGGCCGCAACCATCAGAGGGACGCACAGTCTCACACTGTGTTCGATCACAGTCGGAGTTCTTTCGAGACAGACAGAAACACGGAGGTCCCGGAAACTAAAAATCGGAAAACAAAATAAAACGAAGCGAAGTCACATGTTAGTTCTCGTTGGCGTCGGCCGCAGCGAAGCCCTGGTGGTGGTGCAGCACGTCGAGCAGCGCGAGCCGCAGCCGCTCGGAGAGCGTCACGAGGTCCGGCATCGCGTCCTTCGCCATCGCCGGGAGGTCCCACTTCTCGATGCCCGCACGGCGGTCGTTCAGCTCCAGGGTGAACCGGGCGAGGGCCTTTTCCTCGTGCTCCGGCTGCACCGCCCCTCCGGCAGCCGCAGCGGCGGCGTAGTGGTCAAGGACCGCGCGGCGGGAAGCCTTCTCCGTGGTGAGGGAGTGGCTGTGGGTGGCGTTGAAGCGCCACGTGACGCTGCTGATGGCGTTCATCGGGACGTTGCCGTACTGCAGGAAGAAGTCGAGCTTCGTCTTGAAGCGCGTGCCATAGTCCAGCGTCACGGCCTTGCCCGGGCTGAGCTTCCGGCGGGCGACGAGAACGGCGCGGTTCTGGGCGTCGTCGTACTCGAGCACGGCGCTCGGGTCCTCGTCGTGGGTCGGGAGGTCGAGCACCGGGGCGAGAACGAGCTGCTCTGTGAGGTTGATCAGCCGCATCTCCACCTGGGCACGGGCGTGGAAGTAGTCCTGCTTGTCGAAAGCCCGCGGGAGGCGGCCCGTGGCGGAGGCAAGGGTGTCGAACTCCACGGCCCAGAGGTCCTGCATGCGCTTCACCTCATGGGCGATGTCGGCGTCGAAGCCGAACACGGCGAGCTCGGCCTCGGAGAAGAGGACGGGCAGCTTGTACGACGAGGCGCGGAAGGAGTTGAAGAGGACGCGGAAGTTGGTGCTCTCGTCGAAGAGCTGCAGCATGACCACGGCGCTCATCTCCATCACCTTGCGGGCCTCGGGGAGGATGTTCTTCGCCTTGACGTGCTCGCTGTGAGCCGCGGTGAAGTTCTCGAGCGCGTGGATCCACTGGTTGCGGGCGATGTGCGCCGTGGTGAGCAGCGTATCATACGGGACGGTCACGATGGGCTGCCCCTCCTCCACCGCCCGCGTCGTCTTGAGCACGTGCTTCGAGTGGAAGCTGTGGCGCTCACCGCCGAGGTACCCAAGGTCGACGGCCGAGGCGTCCCCACCGTAGCTCGCCACCCACTCCTGGAGCAGGAACCCGGCGTCCCAGCGGCCCTGCGGGGTATTGTAGGCGATGTCGAACTCGAAGGTGGCGTCGAAGAAGTCCTGGCCGTCGCTGGTCATGGCCTCCACGGCGGCCGGGATCGCGTCGTCCCAGCTGTACTGCTGCCGGTCGTGGTGGGCGGAGTACGGCACGAGGAGGTCGCCCTCACGCAGGAACAGCGTGCGCTCCCCGGTGGCGGGGTCGAGGTAGTACATGCTGATGAGCAGGTCTCGCATCGGGCCCGGCTGCAGGACGGAGAAGCCGAGGTTCGACCCTGGCCGGGCGTAGAAGCGGAGGGCCAGCTTCTGCGCCGTGGTCGGGAGCGTGCGCTCCGTGGCCTCGGACGCCCCGCTGAGCTCCTTGACGAGCGAGCGGAGGTTCGGGACGCGGAGGTGGGCGACGTGCTCGCGGCGGGGCTCGTAGAAGTGGGCGACGAAGGTGACCGGACTGTCGAACATGTCGTCGAGGACGGGGGAGATGTCCACGTCGAAACCCTGGGCGTCGGTGGAGTTGGAGTCGGACTCGATGTTGATCTGGGCGTGCACTTTGCCGTCCACGGCGAGGATCAGTGTGAAGTCCGGCAGCGGCGGCTTCCGCGAGGCCCAGACGCTCATGAGGCGCTTCTCCCCGACGCGCTCGTGGACGCGGAAGACGAACTTCATCCCCATGGTGGAGTTGTGCGGGACGAGGTCGTGCATCGAGCCAGAGTCGACAACGGCCCGCGGGAGGCCCTGCTCCACGGTGGCGACGAAGGACGAGGTGTACTGCGGAGCGAAGGCGAGCGTCACCGCGACGTCGGGGGGCAGGTGCTCGACGACCTGCAGCGCCTCGGGGAGCGTGAAGGTGTGGGCTTTCTCCGCGGCCCGCACGGCGGCGTCGTGGACGAAGGCGGCGGTGCTGTTGTAGCGGTCACGGAAGGAGACGGTGAAGGCAGGGACGGCGAAGGCGTCGTCGCCGAACTCCACGGCGCACTCCGAGATGCGGCCGTCGTTGGTGACGGTGACGGTGAGGCTCGGGCTCAGGCGGGGCCGGTTGGTGAGGTAGAAGTCCTGTGCCCCGGCACCGCCCATGAGGGGGTGCCATTTGCCGTCTTGCGCGGCAAACGGGAGCATGTGCTTCCCCTGCTGGAGCCCGGCCTTGTGCATGGCCACCTCCATGAAGAAGGGCTGAGGGGTGCCGGCGCCCACCGGGGGGAGGGTGCCCTCGTCGGTAGCGACGGCAGTGGCGATCAGAGCCGCGACACAGCAGAGTGCCGTGAAGCAGCGCATGGCTTGCTGCAAAGCTCATGCGCACCGACGGAGAGGAGGACAACAAAAGGGGGCGGGCATCAGTGCGAATGGGCGCCCTCAAGGACAATCACAAACCCAACGCCTGCGATGGCCGCTACGGCCTTGAGCCACGGAGCTGCCGCCCCGGCCTTGGGCGCGACCGGCGTGGCGGGGAACTCTCCCGGGAGAATCTCGAGCGTGGCCACGTAGAGAAAGGTCCCTGCACCAACGCACTGCAGCAGCGGCCCCCAGGGCAGGGCGGAGTTCCAGGCGGCGCTGTGGGCCCCGATGCCGGGTGGAACGGGCGTGGGCTGCGAGGTAGCGACGAGCCAACTGTCGAGGCCAGAGACGAGGAAGCCGGCCATGACAAAGGGCGTGATGAGTGACCAGAGCGCCGCCTTGGTGCTGAAGCCTCGGGCACCGGAGGGGTCCATCTCAAGGGCTAGGGAGGCCTGGATCCCCATCACGAGCCCGTCGAAGAACTTGTGCAGCAGCAGCGGCAGGAACCCGCGCTGGATGGCCTGCACGGACGGCTCCACCGCCAGCGCCACACCTTCGAAGCCGCCGTGGAGGCCGAGCAGCACCGCGACCACCAAGGCGGCGGTGGTGGAGCCTCGGAGGACCGCCGGGGACGGGGACCGCAGGGGCTCGGCCTCGACGTCGTGGAAGCCGTGGCTGTGGCCGTGCTGGGCAGCCAACGGAGCAAGGGCGGCGGAGCGCATCACGACGCGGTCGATGACAAGGGAGAGGAAGAAGCCACCGACGAGAGCGAAGCAGCACCGCGACACCGCGGCCTCTGCCCCCTCGTGACACGGCGTCTCGAAGGCCGCATGGCCGTGCGAATCCTCGAGCGCCGTGTCTGGGATGGCGCGCACAACAGATCCAGCGAAGAAGTGCAGCAGCCCCGCTCCGATGAGAAGCCCCGCGCTGAGTGCGTTCCCGACAGGGACCCAGTACTCGAAGTGGGCGGCGGAGTAGAGCCGCAAGGCACGGGGAACGTAGACCCCAGCGAAACAAGCGCCGGCCAAGGCGAGCCCCGCAAAGGCCTTGAAGAGGACGAGGTCCAGCGCAGACATCGCTGCGCACATCCGCCACAGTGCAGCAGCAGGCAGTGTCACCGGTCAGAGCAGAGTTGTGCTCTATTGCTGCGGGCATTGCTCCGACTCCGTCTTGCGCTCGGCCTTGAGCGCGGCCCGCTCCTTTTTCGCCTGCGTCTCCGCGACCCGTGTGGAGAGGTGCTTCGTGTAGGTGATGACGAGGGTGTGGAGCTTGTACTCCCAGGAGAGGTGATCCGGCACGAGGTCGATGCCGTGGCGGCTCATCTCCTCGATCTCGAGGCGGGCGTAGTACTTCCGGTTGCTCGTCCGGACAACGATCCGCTGCGCGGCGGTGTCCACGGCGACGGAGAACATGTCCGCGGCGTAGGGCGGGCTCGGGAGGTTCCGCACGCGGAAGACAAAGGCTTCCGCGGTGTCCTTCCGCGCCACCTGGGGGTTGGAGCTGCTCTCCCGCAGGAGGTCGCGGTCGTCTCGGAAGACACCACTCGGGGCGCCGACCTCGAAAGTCCACTCCCCCTCCCCGCCGAGGGTCGTCGGCTTGCGCCTCTTCCGTACAAGGAGCTCGTCGGTCACAAGGTCGAACTCCTCGACCATCTCCATGCCATCGACGAAGCGGGACGTGATGCGCTTCTTCCCGTCGACGATGACGGCCGCCTTCGGCTCCGCCAGTTGCTGCATAACGCTGCGGACACAACCCCTGCACGGCATGATGCACCGCACTCAACCAACGGGACATTACAGGAATGCGAGACTAGGAGCAAGCAGCGGAGCGCATAATCAGAAACGCGTTCCGGACGAACCAAAGCAGAAAGCGTGGGCTGTTAGTGGCGCTTCGTCGCGCCTTCGCTGGCGTTCCCCGACACAGGGTCGTAGGTGCCGAATACAAGATCCCACAGCGGGGACGTGACGCCGTAGTTCATGGCGTCGTTCTTGAAGTGGTGGCTCAGGTGGAGAGTCTTCAGGCGCTTCAGGAACGGGTTCCGGAACTCCGCGTGGTGCAGGTAGTAGTGCGCCGTGTCGTAGAGCACGTACCCGACGACGAAGCCGGAGAAGGCGGCCCGGACGGACAGGGCGGCAGGGGTGGCGACGCACCAGAAGAGATAGAAGAGGTAGCCGACAAAGACGGCGAAGAAGGGCGGGAAGGTGAGCCGCGATGTGTCCGACGGGGTGAGGTGGTGGATCCCGTGGGCGAAGTAGTGGAAGACGTTGCCGGGGTTCGACGAGACCTCCCAGTGGAAGATGAAGCGGTGCAGCAGGTACTCGAAGAAGGTCCACGAGAAAGCACCGAGGCCGAACGAAGCCGCCGCGGTAGCGACAGTAGTCCCCTCGAGGGAGTCCTGGACGAGGTTGTACGCCACCACCGGGGTCCACATGATGAAGATGTACCACCACGGGTAGTGCGACAGGGCCTCCATCCAGTTCCAGGTGAAGATGGTGTTGTCGTTGCAGATGGGCTTCGTCTTGATCCACGGCCAGTACTTGCGGCCGATGGAGGCCACCTGGGCGAGCGTCGGCTTTTTGAAGTCCACCACGCCGCGGATTTCCTCCAGGTCGAAGCCGCGGAGGTCGCTCGGGAGGGCGTCGAAGCGCTCCTTAGTGACAGCACCCTTGACCTTGCCCACGACGAGCTCCTTGAGGACGCTGTAGGCAAAGGGGGAGTGGTCGGCGTCCTCCATGGCGTCGTCGATGTCGCACCCGAGGTAGTCCACGATCACCCCCGCACCGCCAGGGTGCGTGCTGAGGTAGCGGGTCACGTCGATGACGAAGCCTCCCTGGATCACCCACGCATCCTGCGGCGTGTTGTGCTTCTTGATCTCGTCGCGGGTGTACTCCACGAGGGGCGGCATTGGTTCCTACAACAAACTGAGGTGGCCACGACGCGAGCCAGTGACGACAGGATCTAAGTGTGACGTTAAAACCGCCGTTTGCGCTCCAGACAATGGGAAAGCCACGCGGCCCACAGCGTGAGCAGCACGTTGGTGGTCGGGACCCACAGCCAGCGGGGGAAGGCGGCGTAGAGCAGCAGCTGCGCAGGGATCCACAGGCCCCACGTGCCAAACACCGACGGCGCGAAGGCGTCGCGAATTGCGTACGGGATCCCCGTGAAGTCCGCGGTGGCGGCGGTGGCGGTGACGATGTAGAGCCCGGCGCAGGAGGGGCTCCAGAGGATGTGCTCGATGCCGAAGCGCTTGAGCACCACCTCGTGGTAGATGGGCGAGGTCTGGGACACACCGTGCGGGAAGGGCAGCATGCGCTCGAGGCTCCCGGCGTAGCGGTAGCGGAGCGGCGAGAAGACGAAGGCGCCGAAGAAGGCGGAGCGCACCACGCGGAGGTACTCGAAGTCCGTCTGCACGGCCCGCATCACCTGCGACCCTCGCTGGGACGGGCCTGTGAAGTCCGAGTTCTTGGCGTCGGCGATAGCGGTCTCGCGATGAGCGGCGAACACCTGCGCGATGACGTCGCCGCCGCCGAAGAATGCCATGTAGTGGACGGCCCGGCGGATGACCTCGCGATGGAACTCGTTGGTGTACGGCATCGCTGGGCGGCAACGGTCAGGGGAGGCACACGAGCGGATCAGCGAGGCGGGGTGTTCTGAAACCAGGAAGCGCAGAAGAAGCTAAACAACAAAAGCAAATAAAGGGAAAACGAAAAGGAAAACAAAACGAAAGAGAAAAAAAAAAACACGGCGGAACGTCAGGGAGCATACAAAAAGAAGAAAAGAGAACTTCGTAAGATGACAAGCAAAAAGAGGAATCACATGGTTCCCCGCCCCGTGTGACGGGAAAGAATCGAGGCCGGTGCCCTGGACACCGACCTCACAGCCGGATGGGGTCCGTGAAGAAATCACGGGTCTCATCGGAGAGCACTACACCCTCGGACACCAGCTGCCGCTCGAAGTGGAGCAGGTGCAGCATGAAGCCCTCGTTGGGCTCGGCATGTGGCCGCGCCCGCCGCACCACACGGAGGGCGGCATCGCGGGTGAGGCTGCCGCGTTGCATGAGGTAGGCGACCATGATGGTGACGGAGCGGGAGAGGCCGGCGAAGCAGTGGATGAGGATACCCTTCCTGCTCGTGATGGCCCGGTCGATGAACTCGAAGGCCCGGACAAAGAAGGGCCGGATGTTCTCTGTCGGCAAGTCGTCCACCGGCAGCTCGCGGTGCTCCATGCCCTGGGTGATGACCACCTTGAGGTCCCGCCCCGCGGTGAGCACGTAGCGGATGTCCAGGTCCCGGTACACGTCGGTGCACTGGGCGGTGCGGACGCTGCCGAGGAACACGAAGTCCATCACCTTGTCCGGGTAGATCTTGTTCCAGTCCACCGTGAAGCTCCCGCGGACCGACCCGGCGCCGTTGGTACCCGTGACGAGGCGGTCGAAGTGCTGGATGAGCTCCGGGCGGTTGTCCACCTTGAGCAGCACCATCTGGTCCCTCCCGGCGAAGGAGGCCGCGTTGGGGAGACCGCCCATCTCGGAGTTCTCGCTGAGGTAGAGCCCGGTGAGCTTCGGTGCAATCTCCAGCAGCTGGGTCGGGAAGAACTCCAGGGCGTTCCACTCGAGGCCTACTGTCTCCAATTGGGGGAGACTGAAGCGGCTGTCCGACTCGAAGGAAGTCGGCAGCTCCTTGAGGTTGTTGTGGTCGAGGAGCAGCTGCTTCAGGCAGCGCAACGTCAAGACCTCGGGAGGGAGTTTTGCGAGTTGGTTGTTGCTGAGGTCCAACTTCACGAGCGATGGAAGGTCGTCGAAGAGCTTCTCGGGGAGCTCGCTGATGGCGTTGTGGCTCAGGGTGAGGATCGTGAGGTGGTGCAGGTGGGCGATGGGCTCGATGAGCTCCGTCTCCGTGGAGAGCCCGAGGCTCCCGAAGTTGCCGTCGGTGTGGGCCCTGTCCTGGCAGCGCTTCAGCTCCTCCTGGTACTCCTCGCGCTTCCGGTCGCACATGCCGTCATCGTTGGGGCCGGGGAGGATCCTCCTGGCCGGCGAGTGGGTTGACGAGGTGCTGCTCGTCGTGTCCTCTTCGGAGTCGGAGCCGTCGCTCCCGGAGCAGACGTGCACGGTGGTGCCGAAGCCTTCGTCGTCGTTTGACATCGTGCAGCGAGTCGTCCACGCGTTGGGTGTCACGGTGGTCGCCTGTTGCACCCTGCAGGCCACAACAACAAGGTACGTGCCGCACGCAAACACTGCCTCAGATCAGGGGCGCATGATGCAACAGGTTACGGATCACAGTCGTGGGCAGCGAGCTCGAGCATCGGCAACTGCTGCCTCGTGCGGCGGAGCTCTGCGACGAGCAAAGCGATGGTATTCGGGTGCTGGGCGCAGCACAACCAGCGGGTCTTGTTCCCGGCCGTGGCGATGGAGAGCGCGAAGAGCAACGGGAAGAGCGCCGGGGGCGGTAGTTCGAGACCCACGACAGTGCCCACAGGAGTGCGCTGCAGCGGCGTTGCGTCCACGCGTGCGTCGAGGTGATCCGAGTTGTCGAGCAGCACGACGTCACCGCTGGCGATGACAACGGTCACGGGGTGCATCACGGCCGCGAGGGCCGGGGACAGGTGTCGGAGCGGGTACGGGTAACTCCGGGCACCCTGCTTCGGGGGCACGGGGTGACGGAGGAAGACGTTGACGGCGAAGACGAGCGGGGCCGTGGTGAGGGCAGGGTACGGGCAGGGGAGCATCGCCAGGTCCGGGCGCACAGACTCGTCGTGGCGGCGCCCTTTGCGTCGCTGAGCCCCCTGGGAGTCAATGTCGACGAGCCCCACCTGGGCGAGGGCGCTCACGACGGACAGCGTGATGTTTGTCTCGCGTGGGTAGCACCCGATGAACTGCTCGCCCAAGGCGATGCCGAAGGACTGCATGTCGAAGCTCACCCGCACCCCTGTGACGCGGCGGAGCGGAATGCGCTCGACGTCGGTGAACGTGTCCTCTGGGTCCACGTACTCCGCGCCACGGTGGACAGTGGTAAAGTTCCTGTCCTGGGCGAAGAGAAGCTCTTCCGGGGTGACGACGAGGATGCACGACTCTTCGTTCTCCCACGACGGGCGAGGCGCAGCGGTGTCGTGGACGATGCGGTTGACGTACGCCGTGCAGAGGTATTTGATGCGGCGGGGCTGGACGTCGGAGCGGAAGATGTAGCTCTTGAGGATGAGCAGCAGCTCGTCCGCCGCTGGGATGACGCAGTCACAGCCGAGCCGCTGCCGCGACGGGTCCTCGTCCTGGTGCGCGCGGAGGCGGTCCAGGAACCGTGGGAGCGTCGCGGCCACTGGGAGCGACTGGTCGCCGTCGTTGCGGACGGCCCCGTGGTCGAGGTAGAGCGGCCACTCACGCACGATGCCGTTGGTGCAGAGCTTCGCATGGCAGGCAAGGAGCTGTGCCTTGAGCCGCTCGCAGAAGAGCTGCGCCACGGGCCCAACCGGGACGGCGAAGGCGGCGAGGACGACGGCCGGGGCCACGTGGTGGACACACCGGGCATTGCTGATGAGCTCGACGAACATGCCACTGGACCGTACCTCGAACTCCTGCTCCCCCATGGTGGAAGACCGCTCCCGGCCAGCGAGGGCGGTGTGGGCGGAGATGGCGGCCGTCGTGTCGACCTCAAGGATGGCCGTGGGATGGGTCGCCTCAAGCGTCATGGTCAGCAGCGGGAGTGGTGTGTCGTTGAAGGCCTCGTCGCGGGTCTTGGTCTCGACCCGGACGTAGCGGGTGTCTCCGCAACGGGTCTCCACGACGCGCACAAGCAAGCGGTTGGCGTAGCGCTGGGAGTTGGGCATCTGCGGGTCACGTGCGTCTCTCAAGATGATCTCGCGGCTGGTGCTGTGCGGCGTCACGACGTCGGACAGCTCCCACAGCGCTGCGTTCTCGTCGCAGAGTTGGACGTCGTCGTAGGCGAGCCCCGAGGGGAAACCCTTGCGCCGAGCGTCGTTGGCGTCGTGGTAGATCCAGTCGGCAGTTTGGAGGGACTTGAGGAAGCGCTCGAAGAGCGGCGGTGGTGCCTTTTCGGAGAGTTGCCACTGAGGCTTCGGCTTCGCGATGGTCGGGGGCGGCGGCTGCTCCTGCGGCTCGACCACCACTGGCTCCGCGGCCTTGACAGGGGCGGCCTCACGAGCACCGTCCGCCGCAAGGGCAGGGGGAGCAGGAGAGACGGGCACGTGCGCGAGATAGGACTCGCCGTACTGCTCACGGAGCACTTCAGCGTCCGCCTCCTGGCGGCTACCGAGGTGGCGGGGGACGAAGTTTTGGTGCTCGTCCACCCGCCTCATCGTCCGCGCTTTGCGTTTTTCGTCGTCCCGCCGGCGCCTCCTTGGAATGGCGGGTTTCATCCTCTGCTCTGCGAGCGGGGCGTAGCGCTCGACGAAGCGGCCGTTGACTAAGCTCTTGCACGCTCCGACGCTCATGTTGTTGACTGTCACGAGCGTGTGGTTGCGGAGCAGGACCCCTGCGATGAAAGCTACGACCTCGGTGTCCTTGGAGAAGTTGTGGGAGACGGCGGTGATGGGATTCATCAGGACGTTCAGGTGCCTCAGGTGGTTGTGCTCTAGCACTCGGAGGTCGGGCCACTCGGCGATCTCATTGGCGGATAGGTCCAGGCTCTCCAGTTTCGTCAACGAGCGCAGCCCATCATCCCCGAAAGGACACTCCCGGAGGCGGTTGCCCGCCAGGTTCAGAAGAGAGATGGACGGAGGAAGTACCGCGGCATCAATGGAAGTGAAGCAGTTGTCGGAGAGGTCCAGGCGCTCGAGGAACACGCACGCGTCCAGGCACACGAGCGTATCGCTCGCAACAAGCCGGAGTGAAGACAACTGGAGACTGCGGAGCTTCCGCAGTTCCCGCCAAGACACATCTAGCCCGAAGAGGGCAGGGAGCCGCAGCGTCCGCGGCTGTGACCGCTTCGTCCCTCGCACGGTGACCATTTCCAAGGCTTCCCAGTGGAGCACGTCGTGGGCGACTTGTTCGAAGAACTTGAGAAACTGCGCGTTCGGTGCCCACAGCGGCGCTGTGTTTTGATCTGGCGACACTTCTTCGGGGACCTCAACCGTGACAGTCCGGAGACTGAAGCAGAGCGATGACAGATTTGCAGGGTCGATGCTCCCGAGGGTGAAGGTGAGGTGCCGCAGCGTGCGGAACTTGAGCATGTGCTCCTCGCAGCGCCCGCCCACAAGCTGCAGCTGCGCGAGCGACTCGACCCCATCGATGTGCGAGAGGCGGCATCCCTCGAGGCGGAGGACGCGGAGCTGCGGGAACGCTGTGAGGTCCAGGCGAGACCGGCCGCGGGACTCTGGGTCCTGGACGATGAGCCACTGCATCTTCTCGCACAGCTTGATGATGCTCAGCGCCGTGGGGTTCGGCGCCCGCGACCCACCGCGACGCTGCGCGTGCTTGATCAACAACTGTAGCACACGAGCGCTGAGCTTCACAGGCTCCGTGGCAGTGTTGATAGAGTCCTTCATGAGGCGCAGGATCTCAAGCGTGCCACGCAGCAGGTCCTCCTCAATCTCGCGGTGCGCTGAGGAGAAATCCTGGCGGTTGAGCGCCGAGTCATGCCGGGCGAGGGGGGCCTCCCGTCGGGGCATTGCTAACAACGGCAGGTCACCAGGGCACGACGGCGCGTTTC
This sequence comes from Alphaproteobacteria bacterium CMAR1, assembly GCA_963693005.1. Classification (GTDB taxonomy): domain Bacteria; phylum Pseudomonadota; class Alphaproteobacteria; order UBA6184; family UBA6184; genus Bodonicaedibacter. Next base: position 40,202 of record OY843689.1, read on the forward strand.
CACGAGCAGAACACTACAGTTCGTCGATGACGATGTCCTTGATATTGACCGCCCCCGGCTGTGCCGCGTAAACACCACCAGACCGAACTCTCGCAGCGGATGTGGACGGCGCTTGCTGGCCTTGCACGGCTTGCCCGACGTGATCTTTGACGGACAATGCCACTCGGGCGGCCCCGCGGATGCTGTGCGGAGTGAGGCTGCGTCGGACCTCTCCTTCACGGTCGCCCAGTAGCCGCGGCTCGTAGGGCTTGAGGGCCTCGAAGGGTGGCAGTAGGTGAGGCGAGCAGCGGGCCACATCACGGCGTGTGAACTTCCGCCCCCGCGAGTTGAACTCTTGGACCAAGTGCCCCAGTTTTTGGGCGAAGTAGTGCCTCCAGCACTTCCACGCCACCTCGCGAGCCAGACACAGCACGAGCACCAGGAATACGACCATCCAGAAGACAGGGTGGACCAGCGCTCGGCGGGGAAGGCCATACCACAGAGAGAAGGCTTCTGTTTTCCACACTGCGAAGATGTTACCATACACACCGAGGAAGGCGAACCACACGATAACTGACCCGACGTTGATCAACGCGTTCACAGCTGTGTGGCACTGCGACTCCAACGTAGCCTTACCAGTGACGACGAGGAGGGCACATGTGTAACAAGTGATCCCCGTCCCAACCATCCCCAGCGCTTGGCCATCGGTCGTCACCAGCGCTTCGGTCGTGAAGAGCGGGACGAAGAAGATCATGGCGCTGTGCATGATGGCGTTGGCGGTGTAGAGCCAGAAGGCGGTGGTGTTGAAGACGAGGTCCTTCATGCCATCGTGGTAGAGCTCCGGGAACATCTCCGTGGAGAGAAGCATCTCCGGGTCCACGTCGCGGTCGAAGATAGCAAGGGCGATGATGGGGTACGCGGTGAAGGCAACGTTCCAACCCGAAAGTGCCCACTGATCGTAGAGCGATTGTCCCGTCACAAGATTGAAGATAGCGAACCACATTTGGGTGAGAAACAACGTTACGTTCTTGTAGAAGCAGAAGAGAATGACCTTGCTGATCCGCCTGTAGGACATGCGGCCGTGCACCAGCAAGAGGCGCTGCAGAAAACGGAACTGCGCTACGCTATAGTCCGAAGCGCGAGCGGCTTGGAGACCTTCCAGCCCGCTGATCCCGACGCCGACGTGGGCCGCCTGGATCATGGAGACATCGTTGGCGCCGTCACCGATGGCCAGGGTGATGGCAGACATATGGTCTCGCACGAGTTTCACTACTTGCGCCTTCTGGAGAGGGGTCACGCGGCAGCAGATCACAGCGCGGCACCGAGTGGCAAGCGCGAGGAAGAGCTCCGACTCCACCCGGATCTCGGTGTCGTCTTCCTGCGGGAGGAGGAGCTTCAGCTTGTCCGTTTGGATCACAAGGGCCAGGGACTGCCCGGAAGGGGCGTTCTTCGCGTCATCCAGGTACATCCGTAGCGCTTGCACGAGCTTGTCCGCTGGACATGTGTCGAAGGTAAAAAATCCCATTTGATTGTCGAGGAGTGCACACGCGAATCCGATGTTGATCGCCGTCTCCTGCTTGTCACCAGTGAGCACCCAGATCTTGATCCCCGCCGTCGACAAGAGTTCAATGCTCGCTGGGACACCTGCCTGCAGCTTGTCCTCCACCGCAGTAGCACCGACTAGCTCCATGTTCGTCTCAATGAGCTCAGCAACATCAGCCATCTGCCGCTCGCGGTCCACGATGGCGCAGCTGGCATGATCGTACTTCTCGGCCCAGTCAGCGTACGTGGCTTCATCGAGGTCCACCTTTGCCAAGACAAGTGTCCGGAGACCATCAGCGGCGAAGGCCGTCAACCGCTTCTGTGTTTCGGCCTTGGCGTCGTCTCTCCCAGCCCGCAGCTTGTCCATGATGATGCTGTCCGCCCCCTTGCACAGCAGCATCAGCTTGCGGCTCTTTGGGTCGCGGCAGATGACGCTCATCCGCTTCCGGGCGGAGTCGAACTCGATCACTGTGTAGATGTCCCACACCTGTACCTCCCCGTGCACGTGCAGCGTCACCGAGTTCTCCGTCCGCGCAACGAACGCGACACCGAGGTTCCGCATGGCAGTGACCAGGCACCCTTCGTCGGGGGAAGCGGCTTGGTATCGGATGCCCCCTTCCTCGTTCTGCTCGGGGACCACGCCGTGACAGACAGCGATGAAGGTGAAGAAGAACTCGAGCTGGGCATGATTCGGTTGCGACAGCCAAGCGTTGTCAGAAATCCGAGAATCGTAGAAGCAAAGGCCGTCAACGGGCTGGAAGTCCGGAGGCCTGTCGTCTTCTAACACGCGTCCCTCACGGGCAGCGGCCGCACGGCCAATTTCCGTGGTCCCTGTTCCGTAGGATACAATCCGCTCGGTCGGGCCGTCGAACGAAGAGCACGTGAACTTGAGGAAGTCCATCATGTTGCATGTGAGCGTCCCCGTCTTGTCCGAGAAGATGTACTCCACCTGCCCGAGCTCCT
>OY843690.1:0-3111 GCA_963693005.1 Alphaproteobacteria bacterium CMAR1
TTCCTACGGCGGATGCCGAGGGACACGAAAATCACGGACACCGACGCCGACGCCGACGCCGACGGACGCGGGGGCCAAGGGGTCCAAAGTGACCTTTCCGGGCCGAAAAAAAATATTTTCGAGTGTTGTCTTCGCGGGTTGTATAGCGAATTTCCGCAGCTATTCGGTCCGCTATTTTGGTTTTTTGGCCGGATTTTTTCCGAGGCCGGATTTCAAAAATGCCGGATTCTGACCAAAGTTGGGACCGGGGTGGTGGGTACGTTGGGGGCCGTTTGACCACCTGGCGGTGCTCGGCTCGGCGACCCTAACCCTAACCCTAACCCTAACCCTAACCCTAACCCTAACCCTAACCCTAACCCTAACCCTAACCCTAACCCTAACCCTAACCCTAACCCTAACCCTAACCCTAACCCTAACCCCAACCCAACCCTAACCCTAACCCTAACCCTAACCCTAACCCTAACCCTAACCCTAACCCTAACCCTAACCCTAACCCTAACCCTAACCCTAACCCTAACCCTAACCCTAACCCTAACCCTAACCCTAACCCTAACCCTAACCCTAGGTCCGTTGGTACGCCGAGCCGATTGTTTTGAAGTCCCGGCAGGCAGGTGTTCTGGAGGCTTGAAAACGGCCAAGGGCGGCTGCTTCGGTAGTCAATAGGCAAACATGACCATGACCAAGTGGTGAAAAAAAAATGTGTTTCGGTCGGAAAAGTAGGTAAACGGGCAGAATTTCACGTCACGTGGTAGGATTCACGATTTTGGGCGGTTTTGAGGTGAAAATTTTTCGACTTTTTGTGGTCGACCATTTTGGGCCCAGAATTTTCGGGTCGCCAGAAATATTTTTTGGGGCCCAAAAATCACCCAAACCGGATTTTATCCCTATTTGTAGCCCGGATTTCGTTTTTGAGACGCCCAAAAAAAATATTTTTTCGACCACTTTGGTCACCACCAAGGTGGCCCCACCACCCCCCAAGGCAGGGCTGTAAGCCAAAATTCCGGATTTCATAGTTTGTGGGGTTTCGTTGCGGTGGCTCCGCAGCTTGTGGGAGCATTCTCGGGTCCATAGGGCACGTTCTCAGCTGTGAAATGAGCCATCTGCCAGCTCCGGACGACATTCCTACTCCGAATGCCGAGGGACACGAAAAACGCGGACACCGACACGAACCGACACGAACCAACGCAGGGGGTGAAAGGTCCAAAGTGGCCTTTCGGGGCCGAAAAAAATTTTTTTCGAGTGTTGTCTTCGCCGGATGTATAGCGAATTTCCGCAGCTATTCGGTCCGCTATTTTGTTTTTTTGGCCGGATTTTTCCGAGGCCGGATTTCCAAAAATGCCGGATTCTGACCGATTTTGGGACCGGGGTGGTGGGTACGTTGGGGGCCGTTTGACCACCTGGCGGTGCTCGGCTCGGCGACCCTAACCCTAACCCTAACCCTAACCCTAACCCTAACCCTAACCCTAACCCTAACCCTAACCCTAACCCTAACCCTAACCCTAACCCTAACCCTAGGTCCGTTGGTACGCCGAGCCGATTGTTTTGAAGTCCCGGCAGGCAGGTGTTCTTGAGGCTTGAAAACGGCGAAGGGCGGCTGCTTCGGTAGTCAATAGGCAAAGATGACCATGACCAAGTGGTGAAAGAAAAATGTGTTTCGGTCGGAAAAGTGGGCAAACGGGTAGAATTTCACGTCACGTGGTAGAATTCACCATTTTGGGCAGTTTCGAGGTGAAAAATTTTCGACTTTTTTTGGTCGACCATTTTGGGCCCAAAATTTTCGGGTCGCCGGAAATATTTTTTTGGGCCGAAAAAACACCCAAACCGGATTCTATCGCAATTTGTAGCCGGGATTTCGTTTTTGAGATGTCGGAAAAAAATATTTTTTCGGCCACTTTGGTCACCGCCAAGGTGGCCCCACCACCCCCCAAGGCAGGGCTGTAAGCCAAAATTCCGGATTTCATAGTTTGTGGGGTTTTGTTGCGGTGGCTCGGCAGCTTCTGCGAGCATTCTCGGGTCCATAGGGCACGTTCTCAGCTGTGAAATGAGCTATCTGCCAGCCCCGGACGACATTCCTACGCCGGATGCCGAGGGACACGAAAATCGCGGACACCGACGCCGACGCCGACGGACGGACGCGGGGGTCAGGGGGACCAAAGTGACCTTTCCGGGCCGAAAAAAAATATTTTCGAGTGTTGTCTTCGCCGGATGTATAGCAAATTTCCGCAGCTATTCGGTCCGCTATTTTGTTTTTGTGGCCGGATTTTTCCGAGGCCGGATTTCCAAAAATGCCGGATTCTGACCGATTTTGGGACCGGGGTGGTGGGTACGTTGGGGGCCGTTTGACCACCTGGCGGTGCTCGGCTCGGCGACCCTAACCCTAACCCTAACCCTAACCCTAACCCTAACCCTAACCCTAACCCTAACCCTAACCCTAACCCTAACCCTAACCCTAACCCTAACCCTAACCCTAACCCTAACCCTAACCCTAACCCCAACCCTAACCCTAACCCTAACCCTAACCCTAACCCTAACCCTAACCCTAACCCTAACCCTAACCCTAACCCTAACCCTAACCCTAACCCTAACCCTAACCCTAACCCTAACCCTAACCCTAACCCTAACCCTAGGTCCGTTGGTACGCCGAGCCGATTGTTTTGAAGTCCCGGCAGGCAGGTGTTCTGGAGGCTTGAAAACGGCCAAGGGCGGCTGCTTCGGTAGTCAATAGGCAAACATGACCATGACCAAGTGGTGAAAAAAAAATGTGTTTCGGTCGGAAAAGTAGGTAAACGGGCAGAATTTCACGTCACGTGGTAGGATTCACGATTTTGGGCGGTTTTGAGGTGAAAATTTTTCGACTTTTTGTGGTCGACCATTTTGGGCCCAGAATTTTCGGGTCGCCAGAAATATTTTTTGGGGCCCAAAAATCACCCAAACCGGATTTTATCCCTATTTGTAGCCCGGATTTCGTTTTTGAGACGCCCAAAAAAAATATTTTTTCGACCACTTTGGTCACCACCAAGGTGGCCCCACCACCCCCCAAGGCAGGGCTGTAAGCCAAAATTCCGGATTTCATAGTTTGTGGGGTTTCGTTGCGGTGGCTCCGCAGCTTGT
>OY843691.1:0-24214 GCA_963693005.1 Alphaproteobacteria bacterium CMAR1
ACAGCAGCAGCAGCAGTTCCCTTCCGACGCGCACCGTGCGCACAGGATTGTAGCTCAACGCCAACGTCATCATCCCTAAGCCTTGTCAAGAGAACAGTGGCTTCAGTCGCGGCACCCCACGGGTCAACGACAAGCGACCGCAAACGACCTTCGACGGAGACCCTACGCCCACTGCGCCGTAGAGGCAACCGAGCGCCATCGCGGCCACGATCAAGATCAGTACCACAGGATGGGAACACAAGTATCGTTAGAGGTTCGCCGTGCGTCGATTCGACCGACCGACCGACCGCGCCAGACACACGAGTCCCTGTCAACGCAGTCCCTGAATGTGAACATTTCAAACTCCGACACACCCTGTCCCATGGCCGACTGAGTCCCTTGGCGACCGTCAAGCCAACCGCGGGTACCACCTGAGAGTGCGTCACGCCTGCAACGAGATCCACCCCGATGCCGAGGACAACTACACCCGATGTCCAAAGCAACTTTCCAGCACCTAAGCCGCCGCCCTGCCATCGACACATCGCCACCGACACCTCCGCGGAATGCGGATCGGCAACGAGCACCACAAGACGTGAGCAACACGTTCAAAACGATCGAGGATCCCAACTGTGGCCGCATCCGGCGGCTCTTGGAGGCTCCCACGAGACGCACATCGCGTCAGCCCTGCTGCAGTTCCGATGCCCAGCTCCTCGCTGTGGTCGTCGATGGGTGCCGCCGTCGCCTTTGGTACGGCCGGATGCGTGGACTGCCCCACCGCCCGCTCTCGGTGAACGAATCAATTAGAGCACCACCTGCTACCCTCCCCTGGGCACCGCTCCGGGGCGGAGGTAGACCGAAGGGAACGAAGGGGGACGACACAGCTCAGCAGCGACGACCTCAACGACATTCAGCTGCTGGCCTTGGCGGAGACGAAGCGAGGCAACTCGGTACCCGGCTTCGACACCGTTGCGGTCCAAAGGCGAGGCGACGGCCTCGGAGGCGGAGTAGGATTCTTCTTACGCAGCGGATGCGGACTCCGAGCTGACATGGTCGCGGCGGAGATCAAGGACGGACAGGAGCTGATGGTGGCCCGAGTCATGCTCGACGACAACACCCCATTGGCGCTTGTACTCGTTGTGTACATCCCGAAGCCCCGAGAGGTCGACAGCAACATCGCGGATGGCTGGCATGGTCTCCTTCAGGCCCACCAGTGCCCGGGCGCCCAGGTGCCGCAGCTGATCGTCGGCGACATCAACATCCAGAACTCGTGGTGGTCGGAGTGCAAAGACAGCCTCCCGGTAGGACAGTGCATTGCATGTAGTTTCACGTCTGCGACTTTCTCCTGAGTGTTTTGTCCCGAGTGCCTGTGTTAGTGTGCAGTTCCCATGGCCGCCACGGCTTTTTTCCCACCCACCACACCCGCCTGGCGGCCCGGTCTTCAACCGGCGTTTCTGCGTTTCCCCTTCGCAATAGTACCGCAAAACAAACCCAAACCCCTAGATGATGCCCCCCTGCTGACGCCGTGTGGAATGAACCTGCAACAGCTCACGATGGCACGACGGCATACCTCGGGAAAGTAGGACCAAGCTGAGGGCGGAGAAGTACGACCTCCCCATCGGCTGGGCACGGAAGCCGACCCGCTACCCGTTCGGCTTCTCCGCGACCAAGGAAACGACCCCCGGCCAGGCTGCTCAGACGCCCTCGACACCGGACGTCATGTTCTGCAGGGGCGCTGCGCTAGGCGACTTCTCGATGCACCCTGGTGTGGGCTCCGACCACATGGTGCTCAAGGCCACTCTTCATGACCCGGACGCGGAGTGGTTCGAGGTCGACCCGTCTGCGATCAAGGCCTCGGCCCGACGCTGCGTCGCGAACGCTGACTACGACAAGTACCGCAACGTCGCCGCCAAGGCCACCCGCTCCATACTGGCGACGAGGGTCCCCCTGAGCAACTGGCAGAAGGACACGATCAAAATGGGGGACCGTCTGAACCTCATCCCGTACCAGATCCCCATGTCCGGCCGTATCCTACCCTGCATCCCGCACATGGCACGGTGTGTGGTCACGATGCGCAAGCTCCTCCGATGTGGCAAGACCAAACGCGCCCTGGAGCTGCGCCGCAGAGCCATGAGGGCCATGAGGGGGGCGAGACCGTCGACACAACGTCTCCTCAAGATGATGCGAGTCGTGATCCGGAAGGCCGCGGACGCTGCGATGCCCATGGGCAAGTTCCATCAGGTCCCCTCGGGCATGAAGCTCTGGAGCGCCGACCTCGAGAAGAAGCTGACCAAGTGGAAAGAGGCTCGAGAGCTGGACTGCTCGGACGAGATAGACCTACGTCGCAAAGAGTTCTTCGCCGCCCTGGACAAACACCGCGGGCGTCGCGCGTGGCCAAGCCGTCGTTCCCGATGCTCAAGGCGATGTGCAAAGGTCCGAGGAAAGCGAAACCGCGCCGGATGCTCAACGTCCTGGAGAGGTTCTACCACGGTCTGTTCGAAGGCCGCACGCCGAAGCCGAAGCCCCGCCGCCGCTGCAAGGGCGAGCCCCTGACCAACGCTGAGTTCAACGAGGCTCTCAACCGCCTGCGCCGTGGCACCGCTGCTGGACCGGACGACATCCTGCCCGAGATGATCCTGGAGCTGCCGCAGGTCGCCAAGCAGAAGCTGCTGTTCCCGCTCATCAACCGGTGTGTCGTCACTGGAGACATCCCACAGTCGATGCGGGACGCGGTCATCGTGCCGCTGCTGAAGCCGGGCAAAGATGCGGCTGACCCGGAGTCGTACCGTCCTGTGTCGCTGACGCCGATCTTCGCGAAGCTGGTGGAGCACGTCATCGCCATGCGCATTCGATCCCGCCTCGCCGCTCTCCCGCAGCAGTACGCGTACACCGCCAGCAGGTCCACGCTCGACGTAATCGCCCAGATTGTCGCTGGAGGCACCAAGGCGTTCAACGTACGGACCTCGGTCAAGGACAACGGGAAATCGCACCGACTGCTCTGCGCCATGATCGACTTCTCCAAGGCATTCGACTCCATGGACCACGACATCCTCCTGAAGCGCATGCACGAGCTCGGCCTCCCGCCGCACATCTGCAGGTTTGTTCGGAACTTCCTGGTCGGCCGACGGTTCCGTGTCCGCGAAGACAACGTCATGGGCAAGTGGTGCAAGACCGGTCGAGGCGCCCCCCAAGGCACCGTCCTCGGCCCGATCCTGTGGATCATCTTCATCGACACCCTCTGCGAACGCCTCACCAACGCCGGTTTCAAGTGCACGTTCCTGTACGCGGACGACCTGGCTGTCATCATCGAAGGCTGCGACGAAACGGCCATGACAGCAGAGATGCAACAGGCGCTGAACATCGTGCAGGCGTGGGCCAAGGAAGTGAAGATGTCCGTGTCCATCAAGAAGACCACCGCGATGTGGATCACGCGCTCCGCAGTGACTGCCAGTGCGAACACGCAGCTGACCATGTGCGGCCAGATTGTCAAGATGGTCAAGGCCTCCAAGCTCCTCGGCGTCATCATCGACCCCGGCATGTCCTTCACAAAGCATGCGGATGATCTCAAGCGACGACTACTTGCCCGGGTACAGCAGCTCGGGGCCATGGGCCCGATGTACAACGGAGCATCCCCTGCGGTCATGCGAACGTACGCCGTCGCCTACATCTACTCCGTTGCTCTCTACGGCCTCGAGGTGGTGGGTCCGCTGCTGAGCCAGGACAACTGGGAGAAGAAGATCGAGCCTCCGATCACAGCGGCACAGCGTGTCGTCTCAGGCGTTATCCGGTCAGCAGAGGAACAGGACACTCGAATGGAAGCGGGCCAGCTGCTCACCATGCGCAACACCGCACGTCTCCGGAGCTACAACTTCATCGAGGCATCCAGGATCGACCCGCCGCCGACCGGCATCCTGGACTACGACGAGCACTTCGACCCGGACACTGGTCGCCTCGGCGCCACGAAGCAATTCCATGTCCCGCCTGTCACGGCCAGGTCGCCCGCCTACGAGAAGAGGTGGCACTCATGGCACGACGAGATCGAGCGCAACATTGGTCTCACCACTCGTCCCCGTGAGGAAAGAGCACGCCTCCGCTACGCACCGCACGACACGGGTGGAGCCGACAAGGTCACGATCGACGCTTCCGCCCCGGGTGGCCTCACACGTCATTCGGAGCTACGCCTGAAGCGGGCCGCCTCCATCGCCAAGCTACACGTCAAGAATGCGAGGATCCGCGGTTGCACCGACGGTGGGGTGATTGTTCGCCACATCAAACGCCGTGACACGGAGACGGAATGGAAGCCCGGCCCGGAACAGCCTGACAATCTGCCGTTCGACAATGGCGTGCTACGACCGGAAGACGATGTCACCTCCGACGACAGCGGTTCCGACACCGAGCCCCGACGTAGGTGTGAAGACGACCAGCGTGTCTTCTACCTCAACAAAGCGGCCGGCTCCGGCTACGTCGTTTACTCGAAGCGCCCACATGCCCCGTCGACCGAGCGCCGCCTCACTGGAACCGAAGCGGCAGGCCGCCACGCTTGCTCGTACACGGCCGAAGCAGTGGCAATGCGCGCCTGTCCCCGCGCCGTCCTTCAGGAGCTGCAGAGCTTCCCCGGCAAGACGCGCAAGGCCATCGTCATTGCAACGGACTCGCAGTCGCTGCTCATGGCTTTGAAGCGCGGTCCGTTGGCAAAGAGCCTGTGCCCGATCGAGACGGAATGCTGGAACCTGCTCCTCGACATCTCCCAGATTTGGTCCGTGCGGCGCATCATGTTGAAGTTTGTGTTCGGCCACTCCGAAGTCCCGATCAACGACGAAGCGGACGCTCTGGCCACCGAGGCCAAGCACCTCCCTGGGCAGGATGATGTGCCGATCCAACTCCGCGACAGTAAGGCACTGGCGAAGCATTACGTCAAGTGGACACAGGAGCTCACCCGAGACACTCCCCGTGGCCGCCTCATCCGCCGCCCGGTGAAGCCGGCTCGCCGCTGCGACATGAAGCACCAGTACGCAGTCATGGCCCAGACACGCACCAACGAGTTCCACTGGGGCGGCCGCTTCTCGCACCGCATCGGGGCGAATCCCTCGACGGCATGCAGACTGTGCACCGGTCCGGACCATGCGCGCCTGGCCCAACTGGCGAAGCTCGAAGTGGAGGAGGCCACTGCCCGACTGGAAGCCGAGCGAGAGGGCGTCATCAACAACCTGACACTGCTGAAGAAGGCCTGGAACACGCACCGCGTCGCGAGCGGACTGCGACCGAAGGCACCCGACGCCGCGTTCCCCGGAGATCCGGAGGCTTGGATGTTGAAGGCGATGAGGTGCCCGTACTGCAACATCTACACGCAGACCAAGGCCAGGGGAGGTGGACTGACGATCCACATGATGGAGCGGTGCAAGATGCGCCCCCCTGACGCCGTGGTCGCGAAGGCCGCCCGGTACTCCATCGTCAACTTCAAGGCCGTCGACGCTCCCGGCATGACAATTGAGTCGAGCCACCACTGGTGGCACGACTGCCCAGGTGCCAGAGATGTGTGCGCCGCATCAGACCATCCCCTTCGGTCGCCCATTCCTCCGACGTTCGACTTCTACGGTGAAGCGTACTGGCAGCAAGTGCGTGCTCTTTTTGATTCGCTCGCTCGCCCGGCCTCGCAGCTGGGAGGGGCTATGTCTCATGGCCCTCCGGGGTCGTGAAGTCAACGGGCTTGTCAAAAAAAACTGTGGCCGCGGACGGTTTTGACCTCGTTACCCCGGTTTAGGGGTCGGACAGCAAGCCTCGCCGTCGTCGAGCCGTACAACTGTGGCCGCGGCGTCTTTCTCGTTCTTCCCGTCTGGTCACGCGGTCTCCGTCTTGTTCTTGAGGTCTCGGAGGTCAGGCGGTGGCAAAATTGAGTACGAATCGTCTCGGGACGGTGATTCGGGGTTACGAAACGGCTAGGTTCCTCATCCTTCCGTTGTCGGCTCAGTGGTTCGCTCTCGTCAGGTGTCTCTCTTTTTGGTTCCAAGTCACATTTTCTTTGCGCTTCTGTATTCCAGCCGTAGGCCACTCGCATACTCTCTGTATAGTTTGTGGATGCGTGCTCAGCCCCCATCGGGGTTAGGGCTATGCGATTCGGAGAACTGCCCGACGCTTCTCGCCGTCACGCCCTTCGGGGCTCTTCCGATCGAAGGCAGGTTTTAGCGCAACCTGGCCGCCATGCGTTACTTTCTCTGGGCTTCGCAATCCCAGAAAAGGATCTTTTGACGACGCTTGTCAAAAAAAAAAACTGTGGCCGCGGACGGTTTTGACCTCACTACCCCGGTTTAGGGGTCGGACAGCAGCCTCGCCGTCGTCGAGCCGTACAACTCTGGCCGCGGACGGTTTTGACCTCATTACCCCGGTTTAGGGGTCGGGCCAGCAGCCTCGCCGTCGTCGAGCCGTACAACTGTGGCCGCGGACGGTTTTTGACCTCGTTACCCCGGTTTAGGGGTCGGACAGCAGCCTCGCCGTCGTCGAGCCGTACAACTGTGGCCGCGGACGGTTTTTGACCTCGTTACCCCGGTTTAGGGGTCGGACCAGCAGCCTCGCCGTCGTCGAGCCGTACAACTGTGGCCGCGGACGGTTTTGACCTCATTACCCCGGTTTAGGGGTCGGGCCAGCAGCCTCGCCGTCGTCGAGCCGTACAACTGTGGCCGCGGACGGTTTTGACCTCATTACCCCGGTTTAGGGGTCGGATAGCAGCCTCGCCGTCGTCGAGCCGTACAACTGTGGCCGCGGACGGTTTTTGACCTCGTTACCCCGGTTTAGGGAGCCTCGCCGTCGTCGAGCCGTACAACTGTGGCCGCGGACGGTTTTGACCTCATTACCCCGGTTTAGGGGTCGGACAGCAAGCCTCGCCGTCGTCGAGCCGTACAACTGTGGCCGCGGACGGTTTTGACCTCATTACCCCGGTTTAGGGGTCGGAGAGCACGCCTCGCCGTCGTCGAGCCGTACAACTGTGGCCGCGGACGGTTTTGACCTCATTACCCCGGTTTAGGGGTCGGACAGCAAGCCTCGCCGTCGTCGAGCCGTACAACTGTGGCCGCGAGAGGAGAAGTTGGCTGCCTTCACCCGGAGGGCGGAAAAGGCCGACTGGAGGATGCTCAAGTCCATCTACACCCCGGCTCCGCGCCCAGCAGGCGCCGCGAAGCTCCAGGTCCTTACTAACCAGTACCGCAACCTGTACAGGAGAGTAGGACCCCGCGCCAAGCCCGTCAAGGTCTCAAGCCCGGGACCGAGGGTCACAACAACGGAGGTCGATGCCGCCATTCGCAGGTTACGCCCAGGCACGTGCCCAGGCACTGATGGCATCGAAAACGAACTGATCAAGGCTGCCCCAGCTCCCGTCCGCGCCGTCATCACACAGATGGTGCGCACGTCAGTGAGGGACGGCGAGGTTCCCACGGACTGGAAGACGGTTGAGTGCGTTGCGCTCCCGAAGCCGAACAAGCCGGACGACTACCGGCCAGTGTCCCTGACGCAGACCCTGTGTAAGCTCACGGAACACGTGGTCGCGGCCCGCATTCGGCACTTCGTCCCGAACATCCCAGATCAGTACGCGTTTACTCCCGGTTGTGGCACCGCAGACGTGATCGCAAACATCCTGCATGAAGCAGTGGAAACGCAGTTGAAGAGGTCCAAGGATCGGCACTTCAACCAGAAGGCGCACCGCGTGCTATCGACAATGCTCGACTGCACCAAGGCCTTTGACTGCATGAACCACCGCACTCTGCTGGACATCATGAGACGGAGAGGAATCCCGGCCCACCTGATCCGATGGGTCCGCAACTGGCTGAGCGGACGATCAATGCGGGTACGGGACCCAGACGCACGTGCACAAGGCCGGAAAGGCAAGATGGGGAGCACCATCCACGTGAACCGCGGGGCGCCTCAAGGCTCTGTCCTTGGACCCCTCCTCTGGATCCTCTACATCTCTGAGCTCCCGGAGATCATCAAGAACGGTGACATCGACATTCTTGTGTACCTCTACGCTGATGACATCACCTTCACCGTGGGTGGAAGTGACGAGGCCGAGATACAGAAGAAAGCGCAGGCAGCGGTCGACCGTTTCTCCGAGTGGGCAGTGCGACACGATCTCAAAGCGAGTCACGGGAAGTGTGAAACGATGTGGATCACACGTGGCCGGCCCAAGGCCGTGGACATCAAGCTCGACGGAAATGTGATTGCCTTCAAGAAGGATGCAGTGAAGCTGCTAGGGGTCAGGATTGATCGGACCACCACCTTCAAGAAGCACACTGAGGCAGCGTATACGGAGTGCAGAGGACGGCTGAAGCAGCTGGGTGCCATAGGAAAGCGGTACTCGGGGCCCACCCCTCGTCAAATGCACCTGTTTGCCCTGCAGTACGTCTGGAGCGTGATCCTCTACGGTTCCGAGGTCTGGGGCCCCTTCTGCTGCGACGACACCTTCAAGGACATTGAGAAAGTGGCCAACAGTGCTGCGCGAATTGTCTCAGGAACGGTGTCCTCGACGCGGACAGGAGATGCAATCTCCGAGGGCGGCTTCCAACTGGACGCGAAACGCATGGCAATGCTTCGGTCCTTTAGCTACGTGGAACGTACAAGAGAGAAGCAGCGATGGGATCAGCGCCCGCGCACTGTGCCCCCGCTCGAGCAAGACGTCCAGAATCACTTCAGGGCCTGGCATCAGGAGGTGAATGCCCTGGCTGGGTTGACGGACGTCCCACGAGCGCCTCAAGTGGACCTGCGCTGGGCACCATGGGAGACCGGCTGGATGTCCCGTGTGCACATCGACGCGTCCCCGCCGGGCCAGCTATCGGCCGGCGACGATGCGGACTTGAAGCACGCGGCGAACCAGAAGCGGATCGACGGCTCCGTACCTCACCTGCGATGGCTTGCCACGAGCGATGGCACAGCGGGGGAGAAGGAGGGGCACCCACTCGGCTGCGGCGGCGGATACCTTTTCCGCGAGCGGGGAGTGGAGATCGCTTCTGGGGTTGAAGCCAGCTGGAAGGGGGGCTGCAGCTACACGGCAGAGCTCATGGGCATGAAGGCTCTGCTCGGGAAGCTCCAGCAACTCTTGGAAGAACTCCAGCAGCAGGGTGTCACACGCCGGGTGAACACCCTCATCGTCACGGACTCCCAGTCTGTCCTCGCCCGACTCAAGTGTGGCCCCCTCAACAAGGTCCACTGCCCGGTCGAACGCGAGATCTGGAACAGGCTCGGAGATATCGCACAGCATCCGAATGTCCGCAACATTCACCTCAAGTTTATCTTCGCTCACTGCGGTCACGAACTCAACGACCGCATTGACGTCGTCGCTGACGGAGCACGGCGCCTGCCTGAGGGTCCGGCCCTGTACCGCGATCTGAAGGCCGCAGCGAAGAAGGCACTGAAGGAGAAGATGGTGGGGCTGAGGCAGCAGGACTCGCACCGGGCCGGCTTGGGGCTCACCGCGCAGTCGAAGCCACGGCAGATGGACATTCCCAAAGAGATGTATGCGAAGATGGCGCAGACGCGATGTGGCGAAACTCCCAAGTTCGGACGCCTGTCCCACCGGATGGGGACTTTCCCGACGGAGTCGTGCCGCTTCTGCACCAGTGACGACGCTGCTGACAGCTCCTGGTATGCTATGCAGGTCATACGCTTCAAGGACAAGATGGCGCGGGAAGCGCTGTCCCGTCTGGAGGACATGAAGTTCGACCTTGCTACGCAGCTGAGAGAAGGGCTGTCCGCCGAGGGGAAGATCGTGGTAGACCACATCATGTACGGCACGGAGGAGCAAATCCTGCCGCCCGGAGGGCTGAACGCCCGCCGGTACATGTGTGTGGAAGACTACGTTCCGCCCCGGCAGCGAGGTGGAGGAGGAGACAACGACGACGGCGACGGTGGCGGTGGCGGTGGCGACGGCAACGACGATGAGGTGCTTCAGGCCCTCGGCCTCGCTCCGCAGCGACGACAACGCATCTGTGGGAAGCCGTGCACCAACATGGGCGGCCTCACGCAGCACCGCGTCAAGATCCACGGTCTGCAGAACAGCAAGGAGCTCTACGACGAGCGGAACTTCGGCGCCCTTGCCCCTGTAGACGATGTACCACGTGAAACGATTTCGCACCTGATGACGGAGTGCCCATTCCTCAAGCCGAAGTGGAGGATGATGCGTGCAGTGCTGGGCATTCCAGAGGAGGCGGAGGTAGACTACTATGGCGACGAGCTGAAGGAGCGCATCGGCGTCCTGGAGCACCACTGTCATGAAGTAGAGCAACGGCTCCTTCAGGCAGCGGAGGGCAGACAGGAGGAGGTGGAGGCCGACAAGGAGAGGTGCCGCGGAGAGCTAGAACGCTTGTGGAGTCCGACATGATCAAAAAAAAAAAACTGTGGCCGCGGACGGTTTTGACCTCATTACCCCGGTTTAGGGGTCGGACCAGCAGCCTCGCCGTCGTCGAGCCGTACAACTGTGGCCGCGGACGGTTTTGACCTCATTACCCCGGTTTAGGGGTCGGATAGCAGCCTCGCCGTCGTCGAGCCGTACAACTGTGGCCGCGGACGGTTTTGACCTCATTACCCCGGTTTAGGGGTCGGACAGCACTCGCCGTCGTCGAGCCGTACAACTGTGGCCGCGGACGGTTTTTGACCTCGTTACCCCGGTTTAGGGGTCGGACCAGCAGCCTCGCCGTCGTCGAGCCGTACAACTGTGGCCGCGGCGTCGTCGAGCCGTACAACTGTGGCCGCGGACGGTTTTGACCTCATTACCCCGGTTTAGGGGTCGGACAGCAAGCCTCGCCGTCGTCGAGCCGTACAACTGTGGCCGCGGACGGTTTTTGACCTCGTTACCCCGGTTTAGGGGTCGGACAGCAGCCTCGCCGTCGTCGAGCCGTACAACTGTGGCCGCGCCCGTGAGGGGTTCTGAGCTTCGGCCCAGGACTTGGCGAATCTCTGTCGCCACCAGGCGCGTCCCCAGGTTGCGGATAGGGGAATTGTCGACGTCAGTCGGCATGTGGCTTTGCTGCCGAGAGCAGTCTAGTCGCCGCGGACAGCTAGAGTCGGCCGCCGGCTCCGTATGCCGGCGAATGTTGGGGCCCACCAGCGCGCCACAACTCCCACACCAAAACTGGTACCTGGCACCCTTCCCTCCGGCCATTGTTGTTGCCCTGCCCTCAGCAATGGATAAATTCTGTTCAAATGTCAAATGTGTGTCAAATGCTCGGCCTGCCAGGGGCCCCCACTCAGGGTTGAGGGATTGTTTTCGTCTGATTCTCACTCTCCGTCTTTCTCGTTCTTCCCGTCTGGTCACGCGGTCTACGTCTTGTTCTTGAGGTCTCGGAGGTCAGGCGGTGGCAAAATTGAGTACGAATCGTCTCGGGACGGTGATTCGGGGTTACGAAACGGCTAGGTTCCTCATCCTTCCGTTGTCGGCTCAGTGGTTCGCTCTCGTCAGGTGTCTCTCTTTTTGGTTCCAAGTCACATTTTCTTTGCGCTTCTGTATTCCAGCCGTAGGCCACTCGTATACTCTCTGTATAGTTTGTGGATGCGTGCTCAGCCCCCATCGGGGTTAGGGCTATGCGATTCGGAGAACTGCCCGACGCTTCTCGCCGTCACGCCCTTCGGGGCTCTTCCGATCGAAGGCAGGTTTTAGCGCAACCTGGCCGCCATGCGTTACTTTCTCTGGGCTTCGCAATCCCAGAAAAGGATCTTGTGACGACGCTTGTCAAAAAAAAAAAACTGTGGCCGCGGACGGTTTTTGACCTCGTTACCCCGGTTTAGGGGTCGGACTAGCAGCCTCGCCGTCGTCGAGCCGTACAACTGTGGCCGCGGACGGTTTTTGACCTCGTTACCCCGGTTTAGGGGTCGGACAGCAGCCTCGCCGTCGTCGAGCCGTACAACTGTGGCCGCGGACGGTTTTTGACCTCGTTACCCCGGTTTAGGGGTCGGACCAGCAGCCTCGCCGTCGTCGAGCCGTACAACTCTGGCCGCGCCCGTGAGGGGTTCTGAGCTTCGGCCCAGGACTTGGCGAATCTCTGTCGCCACCAGGCGCGTCCCCAGGTTGCGGATAGGGGAATTGTCGACGTCAGTCGGCATGTGGCTTTGCTGCCGAGAGCAGTCTAGTCGCCGCGGACAGCTAGAGTCGGCCGCCGGCTCCGTATGCCGGCGAATGTTGGGGCCCACCAGTGCGCCACAACTCCCACACCAAAACTGGTACCTGGCACCCTTCCCTCCGGCCATTGTTGTTGCCCTGCCCTCAGCAATGGATAAATTCTGTTCAAATGTCAAATGTGTGTCAAATGCTCGGCCTGCCAGGGGCCCCCACTCAGGGTTGAGGGATTGTTTTCGTCTGATTCTCACTCTCCGTCTTTCTCGTTCTTCCCGTCTGGTCACGCGGTCTACGTCTTGTTCTTGAGGTCTCGGAGGTCAGGCGGTGGCAAAATTGAGTACGAATCGTCTCGGGACGGTGATTCGGGGTTACGAAACGGCTAGGTTCCTCATCCTTCCGTTGTCGGCTCAGTGGTTCGCTCTCGTCAGGTGTCTCTCTTTTTGGTTCCAAGTCACATTTTCTTTGCGCTTCTGTATTCCAGCCGTAGGCCACTCGTATACTCTCTGTATAGTTTGTGGATGCGTGCTCAGCCCCCATCGGGGTTAGGGCTATGCGATTCGGAGAACTGCCCGACGCTTCTCGCCGTCACGCCCTTCGGGGCTCTTCCGATCGAAGGCAGGTTTTAGCGCAACCTGGCCGCCATGCGTTACTTTCTCTGGGCTTCGCAATCCCAGAAAAGGATCTTGTGACGGCGCTTGTCAAAAAAAAAAACTGTGGCCGCGGACGGTTTTTGACCTCGTTACCCCGGTTTAGGGGTCGGACTAGCAGCCTCGCCGTCGTCGAGCCGTGCAACTGTGGCCGCGGACGGTTTTTGACCTCATTACCCCGGTTTAGGGGTCGGACAGCAGCCTCGCCGTCGTCGAGCCGTACAACTGTGGCCGCGGACGGTTTTTGACCTCGTTACCCCGGTTTAGGGGTCGGACCAGCAGCCTCGCCGTCGTCGAGCCGTACAACTGTGGCCGCGGACGGTTTTGACCTCATTACCCCGGTTTAGGGGTCGCAGCCTCGCCGTCGTCGAGCCGTACAACTGTGGCCGCGGACGGTTTTGACCTCATTACCCCGGTTTAGGGGTCGGATAGCAGCCTCGCCGTCGTCGAGCCGTACAACTGTGGCCGCGGACGGTTTTGACCTCATTACCCCGGTTTAGGGGTCGGATAGCAGCCTCGCCGTCGTCGAGCCGTACAACTGTGGCCGCGGACGGTTTTGACCTCATTACCGGTTTAGGGGTCGGATAGCAGCCTCGCCGTCGTCGAGCCGTACAACTGTGGCCGCGGACGGTTTTTGACCTCGTTACCCCGGTTTAGGGGTCGGACCAGCAGCCTCGCCGTCGTCGAGCCGTACAACTGTGGCCGCGGACGGTTTTGACCTCATTACCCCGGTTTAGGGGTCGGACCAGCAGCCTCGCCGTCGTCGAGCCGTACAACTGTGGCCGCGGACGGTTTTGACCTCATTACCCCGGTTTAGGGGTCGGACAGCACTCGCCGTCGTCGAGCCGTACAACTGTGGCCGCGGACGGTTTTGACCTCATTACCCCGGTTTAGGGGTCGGACAGCACTCGCCGTCGTCGAGCCGTACAACTGTGGCCGCGGACGGTTTTGACCTCATTACCCCGGTTTAGGGGTCGGACCAGCAGCCTCGCCGTCGTCGAGCCGTACAACTGTGGCCGCGGACGGTTTTGACCTCATTACCCCGGTTTAGGGGTCGGACAGCAAGCCTCGCCGTCGTCGAGCCGTACAACTGTGGCCGCGGACGGTTTCTGACCTCGTTACCCCGGTTTAGGGGTCGGACCAGCAGCCTCGCCGTCGTCGAGCCGTACAACTGTGGCCGCGCCCGTGAGGGGTTCTGAGCTTCGGCCCAGGACTTGGCGAATCTCTGTCGCCACCAGGCGCGTCCCCAGGTTGCGGATAGGGGAATTGTCGACGTCAGTCGGCATGTGGCTTTGCTGCCGAGAGCAGTCTAGTCGCCGCGGACAGCTAGAGTCGGCCGCCGGCTCCGTATGCCGGCGAATGTTGGCGCCCACCAGTGCGCCACAACTCCCACACCAAAACTGGTACCTGGCACCCTTCCCTCCGGCCATTGTTGTTGCCCTGCCCTCAGCAATGGATAAATTCTGTTCAAATGTCAAATGTGTGTCAAATGCTCGGCCTGCCAGGGGCCCCCACTCAGGGTTGAGGGATTGTTTTCGTCTGATTCTCACTCTCCGTCTTTCTCGTTCTTCCCGTCTGGTCACGCGGTCTACGTCTTGTTCTTGAGGTCTCGGAGGTCAGGCGGTGGCAAAATTGAGTACGAATCGGGACGGTGATTCGGGGTTACGAAACGGCTAGGTTCCTCATCCTTCCGTTGTCGGCTCAGTGGTTCGCTCTCGTCAGGTGTCTCTCTTTTTGGTTCCAAGTCACATTTTCTTTGCGCTTCTGTATTCCAGCCGTAGGCCACTCGTATACTCTCTGTATAGTTTGTGGATGCGTGCTCAGCCCCCATCGGGGTTAGGGCTATGCGATTCGGAGAACTGCCCGACGCTTCTCGCCGTCACGCCCTTCGGGGCTCTTCCGATCGAAGGCAGGTTTTAGCGCAACCTGGCCGCCATGCGTTACTTTCTCTGGGCTTCGCAATCCCAGAAAAGGATCTTGTGACGACGCTTGTCAAAAAAAAAACTGTGGCCGCGGACGGTTTTTGACCTCGTTACCCCGGTTTAGGGGTCGGACTAGCAGCCTCGCCGTCGTCGAGCCGTACAACTGTGGCCGCGGACGGTTTTGACCTCATTACCCCGGTTTAGGGGTCGGATAGCAGCCTCGCCGTCGTCGAGCCGTACAACTGTGGCCGCGGACGGTTTTGACCTCATTACCCCGGTTTAGGGGTCGGATAGCAGCCTCGCCGTCGTCGAGCCGTACAACTGTGGCCGCGGACGGTTTTGACCTCATTACCCCGGTTTAGGGGTCGGACAGCACTCGCCGTCGTCGAGCCGTACAACTGTGGCCGCGGACTGTTTTTGACCTCGTTACCCCGGTTTAGGGGTCGGACCAGCAGCCTCGCCGTCGTCGAGCCGTACAACTGTGGCCGCGGACGGTTTTGACCTCATTACCCCGGTTTAGGGGTCGGACCAGCAGCCTCGCCGTCGTCGAGCCGTACAACTGTGGCCGCGGACGGTTTTGACCTCATTACCCCGGTTTAGGGGTCGGACAGCAAGCCTCGCCGTCGTCGAGCCGTACAACTGTGGCCGCGGACGGTTTCTGACCTCGTTACCCCGGTTTAGGGGTCGGACCAGCAGCCTCGCCGTCGTCGAGCCGTACAACTGTGGCCGCGCCCGTGAGGGGTTCTGAGCTTCGGCCCAGGACTTGGCGAATCTCTGTCGCCACCAGGCGCGTCCCCAGGTTGCGGATAGGGGAATTGTCGACGTCAGTCGGCATGTGGCTTTGCTGCCGAGAGCAGTCTAGTCGCCGCGGACAGCTAGAGTCGGCCGCCGGCTCCGTATGCCGGCGAATGTTGGCGCCCACCAGTGCGCCACAACTCCCACACCAAAACTGGTACCTGGCACCCTTCCCTCCGGCCATTGTTGTTGCCCTGCCCTCAGCAATGGATAAATTCTGTTCAAATGTCAAATGTGTGTCAAATGCTCGGCCTGCCAGGGGCCCCCACTCAGGGTTGAGGGATTGTTTTCGTCTGATTCTCACTCTCCGTCTTTCTCGTTCTTCCCGTCTGGTCACGCGGTCTACGTCTTGTTCTTGAGGTCTCGGAGGTCAGGCGGTGGCAAAATTGAGTACGAATCGGGACGGTGATTCGGGGTTACGAAACGGCTAGGTTCCTCATCCTTCCGTTGTCGGCTCAGTGGTTCGCTCTCGTCAGGTGTCTCTCTTTTTGGTTCCAAGTCACATTTTCTTTGCGCTTCTGTATTCCAGCCGTAGGCCACTCGTATACTCTCTGTATAGTTTGTGGATGCGTGCTCAGCCCCCATCGGGGTTAGGGCTATGCGATTCGGAGAACTGCCCGACGCTTCTCGCCGTCACGCCCTTCGGGGCTCTTCCGATCGAAGGCAGGTTTTAGCGCAACCTGGCCGCCATGCGTTACTTTCTCTGGGCTTCGCAATCCCAGAAAAGGATCTTTTGACGACGCTTGTCAAAAAAAAAAACTGTGGCCGCGGACGGTTTTTGACCTCGTTACCCCGGTTTAGGGGTCGGACTAGCAGCCTCGCCGTCGTCGAGCCGTACAACTGTGGCCGCGGACGGTTTTGACCTCATTACCCCGGTTTAGGGGTCGGATAGCAGCCTCGCCGTCGTCGAGCCGTACAACTGTGGCCGCGGACGGTTTTTGACCTCGTTACCCCGGTTTAGGGGTCGGACCAGCAGCCTCGCCGTCGTCGAGCCGTACAACTGTGGCCGCGGACGGTTTTGACCTCATTACCCCGGTTTAGGGGTCGGACCAGCAGCCTCGCCGTCGTCGAGCCGTACAACTGTGGCCGCGGACGGTTTTGACCTCATTACCCCGGTTTAGGGGTCGGACCAGCAGCCTCGCCGTCGTCGAGCCGTACAACTGTGGCCGCGGACGGTTTTGACCTCATTACCCCGGTTTAGGGGTCGGACAGCACTCGCCGTCGTCGAGCCGTACAACTGTGGCCGCGGACTGTTTTTGACCTCGTTACCCCGGTTTAGGGGTCGGACCAGCAGCCTCGCCGTCGTCGAGCCGTACAACTGTGGCCGCGGACGGTTTTGACCTCGTTACCCCGGTTTAGGGGTCGGACCAGCAGCCTCGCCGTCGTCGAGCCGCACAACTGTGGCCGCGGACGGTTTGGACCTCATGACCCCGGTTTAGGGGTCGGACCAGCAGCCTCGCCGTCGTCGAGCCGTACAACTGTGGCCGCGGACGGTTTTGACCTCATTACCCCGGTTTAGGGGTCGGATAGCAGCCTCGCCGTCGTCGAGCCGTACAACTGTGGCCGCGGACGGTTTTTGACCTCGTTACCCCGGTTTAGGGGTCGGACCAGCAGCCTCGCCGTCGTCGAGCCGTACAACTGTGGCCGCGGACGGTTTTGACCTCGTTACCCCGGTTTAGGGGTCGGACCAGCAGCCTCGCCGTCGTCGAGCCGCACAACTGTGGCCGCGGACGGTTTGGACCTCATGACCCCGGTTTAGGGGTCGGATAGCAGCCTCGCCGTCGTCGAGCCGTACAACTGTGGCCGCGGACGGTTTTGACCTCATTACCCCGGTTTAGGGGTCGGACCAGCAGCCTCGCCGTCGTCGCTGTGGCCGCGGACGGTTTTGACCTCATTACCCCGGTTTAGGGGTCGGACCAGCAGCCTCGCCGTCGTCGAGCCGTACAACTGTGGCCGCGGACGGTTTTTGACCTCGTTACCCCGGTTTAGGGGTCGGACCAGCAGCCTCGCCGTCGTCGAGCCGTACAACTGTGGCCGCGGACGGTTTTGACCTCGTTACCCCGGTTTAGGGGTCGGACCAGCAGCCTCGCCGTCGTCGAGCCGCACAACTGTGGCCGCGGACGGTTTTGACCTCATTACCCCGGTTTAGGGGTCGGATAGCAGCCTCGCCGTCGTCGAGCCGTACAACTGTGGCCGCGGACGGTTTTGACCTCATTACCCCGGTTTAGGGGTCGGACCAGCAGCCTCGCCGTCGTCGCTGTGGCCGCGGACGGTTTTGACCTCATTACCCCGGTTTAGGGGTCGGACCAGCAGCCTCGCCGTCGTCGAGCCGTACAACTGTGGCCGCGGACGGTTTTGACCTCATTCCCCCGGTTTAGGGGTCGGACCAGCAGCCTCGCCGTCGTCGAGCCGTACAACTGTGGCCGCGGACGGTTTTGACCTCATTACCCCGGTTTAGGGGTCGGACCAGCAGCCTCGCCGTCGTCGAGCCGTACAACTGTGGCCGCGGACGGTTTTGACCTCATTACCCCGGTTTAGGGGTCGGACAGCACTCGCCGTCGTCGAGCCGTACAACTGTGGCCGCGGACGGTTTTGACCTCATTACCCCGGTTTAGGGGTCGGACCAGCAGCCTCGCCGTCGTCGAGCCGTACAACTGTGGCCGCGGACGGTTTTGACCTCATTCCCCCGGTTTAGGGGTCGGACCAGCAGCCTCGCCGTCGTCGAGCCGTACAACTGTGGCCGCGGACGGTTTTGACCTCATTCCCCCGGTTTAGGGGTCGGACCAGCAGCCTCGCCGTCGTCGAGCCGTACAACTGTGGCCGCGGACGGTTTTGACCTCATTACCCCGGTTTAGGGGTCGGACCAGCAGCCTCGCCGTCGTCGAGCCGTACAACTGTGGCCGCGGACGGTTTTGACCTCATTACCCCGGTTTAGGGGTCGGACAGCACTCGCCGTCGTCGAGCCGTACAACTGTGGCCGCGGACGGTTTTTGACCTCGTTACCCCGGTTTAGGGGTCGGACCAGCAGCCTCGCCGTCGTCGAGCCGTACAACTGTGGCCGCGGACGGTTTTGACCTCATTACCCCGGTTTAGGGGTCGGACCAGCAGCCTCGCCGTCGTCGAGCCGTACAACTGTGGCCGCGGACGGTTTTGACCTCATTACCCCGGTTTAGGGGTCGGACAGCAAGCCTCGCCGTCGTCGAGCCGTACAACTGTGGCCGCGGACGGTTTCTGACCTCGTTACCCCGGTTTAGGGGTCGGACCAGCAGCCTCGCCGTCGTCGAGCCGTACAACTGTGGCCGCGCCCGTGAGGGGTTCTGAGCTTCGGCCCAGGACTTGGCGAATCTCTGTCGCCACCAGGCGCGTCCCCAGGTTGCGGATAGGGGAATTGTCGACGTCAGTCGGCATGTGGCTTTGCTGCCGAGAGCAGTCTAGTCGCCGCGGACAGCTAGAGTCGGCCGCCGGCTCCGTATGCCGGCGAATGTTGGCGCCCACCAGTGCGCCACAACTCCCACACCAAAACTGGTACCTGGCACCCTTCCCTCCGGCCATTGTTGTTGCCCTGCCCTCAGCAATGGATAAATTCTGTTCAAATGTCAAATGTGTGTCAAATGCTCGGCCTGCCAGGGGCCCCCACTCAGGGTTGAGGGATTGTTTTCGTCTGATTCTCACTCTCCGTCTTTCTCGTTCTTCCCGTCTGGTCACGCGGTCTACGTCTTGTTCTTGAGGTCTCGGAGGTCAGGCGGTGGCAAAATTGAGTACGCAGCGTCTCGGGGCGATGTTTCGGGGTTACGAAACGGCTAGGTTCCTCATCCTTCCGTTGTCGGCTCAGTGGTTCGCTCTCGTCAGGTGTCTCTCTCGTCGAGCCTGGTGCGCTCAGCAGCAGTGTTTTTTTTTTTTTCCGCTACAAGCGGTTCCAAAAGCCTAACCTCCCCGGCCAACCAAATTCGCGACGAAGGGGGGCGTCGTTCTTCGCCATCTCATGGAACATGCTTGGGGTGAGCAACACCCGCCAGCGAGTGGGATTTCCCGCGGGCTCCCTCGAGGAGCGTGACTGCTAACGCAGCATCTGCCACTGCGACGGCACCCCAGGGCTTTATGTCGCTCTCGACGCGACTTTTTCAAACCTTGAACGTTTGGGGAGTATGCCATGATCAAAAAAAAAAAAAACTGTGGCCGCGGACGGTTTTGACCGCATTACCCCGGTTTAGGGGTCGGACCAGCAGCCTCGCCGTCGTCGAGCCGTACAACTGTGGCCGCGGACGGTTTTGACCTCATTACCCCGGTTTAGGGGTCGGACAGCACTCGCCGTCGTCGAGCCGTAAAACTGTGGCCGCGGACTGTTTTTGACCTCGTTACCCCGGTTTAGGGGTCGGACCAGCAGCCTCGCCGTCGTCGAGCCGTACAACTGTGGCCGCGGACGGTTTTGACCTCATTACCCCGGTTTAGGGGTCGGACCAGCAGCCTCGCCGTCGTCGAGCCGTACAACTGTGGCCGCGGACGGTTTTGACCTCATTACCCCGGTTTAGGGGTCGGACCAGCAGCCTCGCCGTCGTCGAGCCGTACAACTGTGGCCGCGGACGGTTTTGACCTCATTACCCCGGTTTAGGGGTCGGACCAGCAGCCTCGCCGAGCCGTACAACTGTGGCCGCGGACGGTTTTGACCTCATTACCCCGGTTTAGGGGTCGGACCAGCAGCCTCGCCGTCGTCGAGCCGTACAACGGCGGCCGCGGACGGTTTGGACCTCATGACCCCGGTTTAGGGGTCGGACCAGCAGCCTCGCCGTCGTCGAGCCGTACAACTGTGGCCGCGGACGGTTTTGACCTCGTTACCCCGGTTTAGGGGTCGGACAGCACGCCTCGCCGTCGTCGAGCCGTGCAACTGTGGCCGCGGACGGTTTTGACCTCATTACCCCGGTTTAGGGGTCGGATAGCAGCCTCGCCGTCGTCGAGCCGTACAACTGTGGCCGCGGACGGTTTTGACCTCATTACCCCGGTTTAGGGGTCGGACAGCAGCCTCGCCGTCGTCGAGCCGTACAACTGTGGCCGCGGACGGTTTTGACCTCATTACCCCGGTTTAGGGGTCGGACAGCACTCGCCGTCGTCGAGCCGTACAACTGTGGCCGCGGACGGTTTTTGACCTCGTTACCCCGGTTTAGGGGTCGGACCAGCAGCCTCGCCGTCGTCGAGCCGTACAACTGTGGCCGCGGACGGTTTTGACCTCATTACCCCGGTTTAGGGGTCGGACCAGCAGCCTCGCCGTCGTCGAGCCGTACAACTGTGGCCGCGGACGGTTTTGACCTCATTCCCCCGGTTTAGGGGTCGGACCAGCAGCCTCGCCGTCGTCGAGCCGTACAACTGTGGCCGCGGACGGTTTTGACCTCATTCCCCCGGTTTAGGGGTCGGACCAGCAGCCTCGCCGTCGTCGAGCCGTACAACTGTGGCCGCGGACGGTTTTGACCTCATTACCCCGGTTTAGGGGTCGGACCAGCAGCCTCGCCGTCGTCGAGCCGTACAACTGTGGCCGCGGACGGTTTTGACCTCATTCCCCCGGTTTAGGGGTCGGACCAGCAGCCTCGCCGTCGTCGAGCCGTACAACTGTGGCCGCGGACGGTTTTGACCTCGTTACCCCGGTTTAGGGGTCGGACCAGCAGCCTCGCCGTCGTCGAGCCGTACAACTGTGGCCGCGGACGGTTTTGACCTCATTACCCCGGTTTAGGGGTCGGACCAGCAGCCTCGCCGTCGTCGAGCCGTACAACTGTGGCCGCGGACGGTTTTGACCTCATTCCCCCGGTTTAGGGGTCGGACCAGCAGCCTCGCCGTCGTCGAGCCGTACAACTGTGGCCGCGGACGGTTTTGACCTCATTCCCCCGGTTTAGGGGTCGGACCAGCAGCCTCGCCGTCGTCGAGCCGTACAACTGTGGCCGCGGACGGTTTTGACCTCATTACCCCGGTTTAGGGGTCGGACCAGCAGCCTCGCCGTCGTCGAGCCGTACAACTGTGGCCGCGGACGGTTTTGACCTCATTACCCCGGTTTAGGGGTCGGACAGCACTCGCCGTCGTCGAGCCGTACAACTGTGGCCGCGGACGGTTTTTGACCTCGTTACCCCGGTTTAGGGGTCGGACCAGCAGCCTCGCCGTCGTCGAGCCGTACAACTGTGGCCGCGGACGGTTTTGACCTCATTACCCCGGTTTAGGGGTCGGACCAGCAGCCTCGCCGTCGTCGAGCCGTACAACTGTGGCCGCGGACGGTTTTGACCTCATTACCCCGGTTTAGGGGTCGGACAGCAAGCCTCGCCGTCGTCGAGCCGTACAACTGTGGCCGCGGACGGTTTCTGACCTCGTTACCCCGGTTTAGGGGTCGGACCAGCAGCCTCGCCGTCGTCGAGCCGTACAACTGTGGCCGCGCCCGTGAGGGGTTCTGAGCTTCGGCCCAGGACTTGGCGAATCTCTGTCGCCACCAGGCGCGTCCCCAGGTTGCGGATAGGGGAATTGTCGACGTCAGTCGGCATGTGGCTTTGCTGCCGAGAGCAGTCTAGTCGCCGCGGACAGCTAGAGTCGGCCGCCGGCTCCGTATGCCGGCGAATGTTGGCGCCCACCAGTGCGCCACAACTCCCACACCAAAACTGGTACCTGGCACCCTTCCCTCCGGCCATTGTTGTTGCCCTGCCCTCAGCAATGGATAAATTCTGTTCAAATGTCAAATGTGTGTCAAATGCTCGGCCTGCCAGGGGCCCCCACTCAGGGTTGAGGGATTGTTTTCGTCTGATTCTCACTCTCCGTCTTTCTCGTTCTTCCCGTCTGGTCACGCGGTCTACGTCTTGTTCTTGAGGTCTCGGAGGTCAGGCGGTGGCAAAATTGAGTACGCAGCGTCTCGGGGCGATGTTTCGGGGTTACGAAACGGCTAGGTTCCTCATCCTTCCGTTGTCGTCTCTCGTCGAGCCTGGTGCGCTCAGCAGCAGTGTTTTTTTTTTTTTCCGCTACAAGCGGTTCCAAAAGCCTAACCTCCCCGGCCAACCAAATTCGCGACGAAGGGGGGCGTCGTTCTTCGCCATCTCATGGAACATGCTTGGGGTGAGCAACACCCGCCAGCGAGTGGGATTTCCCGCGGGCTCCCTCGAGGAGCGTGACTGCTAACGCAGCATCTGCCACTGCGACGGCACCCCAGGGCTTTATGTCGCTCTCGACGCGACTTTTTCAAACCTTGAACGTTTGGGGAGTATGCCATGATCAAAAAAAAAAAAACTGTGGCCGCGGACGGTTTTGACCGCATTACCCCGGTTTAGGGGTCGGACCAGCAGCCTCGCCGTCGTCGAGCCGTACAACTGTGGCCGCGGACGGTTTTGACCTCATTACCCCGGTTTAGGGGTCGGACAGCACTCGCCGTCGTCGAGCCGTAAAACTGTGGCCGCGGACTGTTTTTGACCTCGTTACCCCGGTTTAGGGGTCGGACCAGCAGCCTCGCCGTCGTCGAGCCGTACAACTGTGGCCGCGGACGGTTTTGACCTCATTACCCCGGTTTAGGGGTCGGACCAGCAGCCTCGCCGTCGTCGAGCCGTACAACTGTGGCCGCGGACGGTTTTGACCTCATTACCCCGGTTTAGGGGTCGGACCAGCAGCCTCGCCGTCGTCGAGCCGTACAACTGTGGCCGCGGACGGTTTTGACCTCATTACCCCGGTTTAGGGGTCGGACCAGCAGCCTCGCCGAGCCGTACAACTGTGGCCGCGGACGGTTTTGACCTCATTACCCCGGTTTAGGGGTCGGACCAGCAGCCTCGCCGTCGTCGAGCCGTACAACGGCGGCCGCGGACGGTTTGGACCTCATGACCCCGGTTTAGGGGTCGGACCAGCAGCCTCGCCGTCGTCGAGCCGTACAACTGTGGCCGCGGACGGTTTTGACCTCGTTACCCCGGTTTAGGGGTCGGACAGCACGCCTCGCCGTCGTCGAGCCGTGCAACTGTGGCCGCGGACGGTTTTGACCTCATTACCCCGGTTTAGGGGTCGGATAGCAGCCTCGCCGTCGTCGAGCCGTACAACTGTGGCCGCGGACGGTTTTGACCTCATTACCCCGGTTTAGGGGTCGGACAGCAGCCTCGCCGTCGTCGAGCCGTACAACTGTGGCCGCGGACGGTTTTGACCTCATTACCCCGGTTTAGGGGTCGGACCAGCAGCCTCGCCGTCGTCGAGCCGTACAACTGTGGCCGCGGACGGTTTTGACCTCATTACCCCGGTTTAGGGGTCGGACCAGCAGCCTCGCCGTCGTCGAGCCGTACAACTGTGGCCGCGGACGGTTTTGACCTCATTACCCCGGTTTAGGGGTCGGACCAGCAGCCTCGCCGTCGTCGAGCCGTGCAACTGTGGCCGCGGACGGTTTTTGACCTCGTTACCCCGGTTTAGGGGTCGGACCAGCAGCCTCGCCGTCGTCGAGCCGTACAACTGTGGCCGCGGACGGTTTTGACCTCATTACCCCGGTTTAGGGGTCGGACAGCACTCGCCGTCGTCGAGCCGTACAACTGTGGTTACCCCGGTTTAGGGGTCGGATAGCAGCCTCGCCGTCGTCGAGCCGTACAACTGTGGCCGCGGACGGTTTTTGACCTCGTTACCCCGGTTTAGGGGTCGGACCAGCAGCCTCGCCGTCGTCGAGCCGTACAACTGTGGCCGCGGACGGTTTTGACCTCATTACCCCGGTTTAGGGGTCGGATAGCAGCCTCGCCGTCGTCGAGCCGTACAACTGTGGCCGCGGACGGTTTTGACCTCATTACCCCGGTTTAGGGGTCGGATAG
>OY843692.1:0-1914 GCA_963693005.1 Alphaproteobacteria bacterium CMAR1
AAAACTTCACGGGATGCGGATTTTTATTTTTCCGGAAAAGTGGGTCCGGAGGCCAAAATGACCCCATTTTTGATCCCCTCCGACAAAGGATGTTCTCCCCTTATAAGGTATTACACCTTAAACGGCTCGAAGACCCTAACCCTAACCCTAACCCTAACCCTAACCCTAACCCTAACCCTAACCCTAACCCTAACCCTAACCCTAACCCTAACCCTAACCCTAATCCTAGTTCTCTGGTGCCCGAGCCGATGTTTTCCGCAGCGATGCGGCAGCCGGATGCTGTTTTCGACCCTTGAAAACGGCCAAGGGCCGGCTCTTCGGTAGTCAATAGGCAACCATGACTGTGGGCAAGTGGTGACTGTGGGCATGTGTTTTCGTCGGAAACGTGGGGAAACGGGGAGTTTTCACCGTGGCTAGGTCGGATTCACCGTTTTTACACTGTTTGAGACATTTTTTCGATCTGTTTTTTGACGGCTGTTGACCCTTGAAAATGGGTCAAAATGGCCGATTTTCGGTCGTCAAGCGGGCGGCCACGGTCATGGGCCGGGTGGTGAAAAAGCAAGTATTCCGGTGGGGAAAGTGGGAAATCAGGCCGGAAATAGCGTCAGTGGGTGAGATTGTCAAACTTTTCACGGTTTGAGATTTTCTGCCGAAAAAGCTGGTAGCATGTACGGGGCCATTTTTGGTCATTTTCCGGGGGCCCGAAATTGGTCGGGTCCCCAGATGTGGGTTTGTGGGCCCGGAAATCACCCAAACCGGGGAGTATTTCAATTTTCAGCCGGGGTTACGTAATTTTGACGCCTGAAAAATATATTTTTTCGGCCACTTTGGTCACCCCCAAGTGGGTCTTGCTGCTGCCATAGCTTAGCAGCAAGCCAAAAAACGGATTCTCATAGTTTGTGGGGATTTGTTGCGGTGGCTCGGCAGGGTCTGAAACCGGTCGGGGCTTCAAGATTACACACTTTTTCGACTCATTGAGCCATCTGCCAGCTCCGGAGGCCTTGGGAGGTCGGAGAACGAGCGGGGGACAGACGGACGACGACGACGACGACGGACGCCACCTGGTCCGGGGGTGGAAAACCCGGACTTTGGGCCCAAAAAAAAATTTCCCAAAAAGTGAAAATATGAAATTACCGGAGGTATTCCCAAAAAAATAGGGTCTACAAACTTTTTTTTCGCCACGGAAAAATATTTTTTCACCAAAGTTGGGAAAGGCCGGATTTTGGGAAAAAGGGTATTGCCTCCGACGTTGGTGGCCCTCCCTCTGGGGTGGGAAGACCCCCCCAATCGGCTCGGGACCCTAACCCTAACCCTAACCCTAACCCTAACCCTAACCGCGGGCCCTGAAAGCCAGGACGTGGTAGTCTAGGTGGCTAAGTGGGGTGCGGAAAAGTGCCAGGACGGTGGTTCGAACCCCACCCAGGCCATTTTTTCGAAAAACCGTGTTTGGTCCAAAACCGGGTGTTGGGTCGAAAATGGGGTGAAAACACGCCAAAACGGCCGAAAGTGTCCCCTTCCAGGCAAAAATTCTGCCCAGGAGCGGAGAGGGCCCAGGTGCTGGCGTTACGGAGCAGCGGCGCTCGCTCCGCTCGCGGTGCCTCCAGCCCCGCTCGCTCCCGCTCGCGGCAGGCCCCAGGCCTCCCAGCCCCGCTCGCTCCCCGCTCGCGGCAGGCCCCAGGCCTCCTCAGACCCCCCAGGCCTGCCGCCCCCCCCCCCCCCAGTTGCCGCCCCCCGCCAGTTGCCCGCCCGCCCAGGCTGCCGCCCCAATGGCGCTCCGCGCCATGGCCGCTCCGCGGCTGGGCGGCAGCCCGGCCCAGCCTGGCGGGCCTGGCGGGCCGGCCTGGGGCTGGGGTGGGCCTGGTGGGCCGGGGTGGTTGCCGCGGCTGCGCCGCGGCAACTGGCGGTGGCTGGGGG
>OY843693.1:0-8602 GCA_963693005.1 Alphaproteobacteria bacterium CMAR1
AATGACGCGAAGAAGAAGAACGAAGAGCGTCAAAAGCCGCAATCGGTCAGGCTCAAAAGCACGCGACATCGAGACCCCGGAGGGCCCAGACATCGGAGGACCGAGCGGCATCCCGAAGCGCGGCACGGTTGTCACAGAGCACCTTGTGTGCCTCTGCCTCTGATGACCTACTCACTTATCGCCTTACGATGTTCCAGTAACGAGTTCAGTGATTCACACAACAAAAACAAGCTCAAGGGATTGCCCATGGTGCGTGTCAGCGTGAGAGTTCCTGTGTCCCAGCGTATCCGCAACTCCAAGCGCCGGTTAGGCAGCAATCCTCTTGAGCGTCTCCCTCTGATTTTTTCAGAGATGTCGGGGCTCTTCGGTTTCGGGAACGGTGCGGATGACCCGTCGCGGGGCCCGTCACGCGCGACATCGCGTCAAACCTCTCGGACGAACAGCCCGACCCGACCTTCAGACTTCGCACGCCTCAGCCACGTGGCGGTGGATGCATCTGCACCGGAGATCAGTCGAGCCGTCGCCAGCGTCTATCCCTTCATCGGCCGCGACGACGTCATCGCCCGCAAGACGGATGGGACGTCATGCCGCGTCGGCACCCTGATCGAGGCCAACGGTCAGGGCGACATGCGGATGCTGTGCGGCGGCGATGTGCGGACGCTTCATGTCGGAACACATCAGCTGAGCCTCCTTGATGACGCACGTGCCACGCAAGGTCGCGACTCCGTTCAGTCAGTCGCTGACGCCATGCAAGCCTTGACCGCCGCCATCCCTCGCCACGACAAGTCCAAGACCGACAAGGAACTGGAGACGTACAAGCGCACCGTGGATGAGCGGGTGAAGGAGCACGTTCGCTACCGCACAAGCTACCCGTACTTCAAGAAGATCCTCGAGCACCGCATCACAGCTGCCTTCAGCAACGAGCACATGGCGAAGTCCGAACGCAACCGCTGCGCGCGGATGGCTCACGACCTCTCCAACGTGTACCGCCTCCTACTGAAGGGCACTGAGTCCCATCTGTCGCGCGCGATGGTGATCGTGGAGCAGATGATCGAGGAGCTCCCGAACGGCAAGACCCACAAGCGTCAGGCTACCCTCCGCCTCCTCAGTGACTTGAACGACGATCAGAGCGGCCAAGCCAGCCTCACCCTCAACGAAGCCAAGGAGAAGTGGGAGAAGAAGGAGTACGACAACATCCGCCCCGCCAGCATCGCTGACGTCCCTCTCACCTTCTATCCGACCGAGGAACCTGCAGCACCTGTGCAACCTGAGCGCGTGATTGTGGCCAGTGATGCACGGCCCAAGCGGGTGAAGAAGAAGGTGTGCCCGGAGTGCAACACCGCGCACACCGATGTGACTTGCCCGACATGCGACAAGCGCGAGGAGGAGCAACGCGCCAAGGAGGCCGCCGCCAAGAAGCTTCGCGATGAGCGCAAGAAGAAGGAGCAGCAGCAGCGTCGCGACGAGAAGGAGAAGAAGGAGAAGGAGGAGCGCGAGCGCGAGAAGAAGCGCCAGGAAGCGAAGAAGTCCGCGCAGCAGAACAAGCCTTCGACGAAGGAGAACAAGCCCGACAAGCCCGACAAGCCGGCGCAGAAGCAGTCCCGCCTCGGCGACGCCAAGGTCATGGACAAGGACAGGCTCGCCGCCCGCAAGGAAGCCAAGTCGAGTTTTCAGGGCCCCAGCACCGCGACGCTCCCGCCGGCGCTGGGGTACAAGGGCAGCTGGCTCAAGGGAGTGAAACCGCTGGACGACTGGGAGAACTCAATTCAAGCTCTTCCGCAGGCCGGCGTGACGCGCAAGACGTGGCAGGATCGCATCAACGCGCTCAAGACCATGCAGGCGGCGTTCAAGGAGATCGGCGACGAGTGGATGGACGCCCCTCTCGACGAGGCGATGGCGGAGGCGGCAGTGTACCTGTACCTGCAGCGGAAGTGGATGCCACAGACACTTCACCGCAACATGGCGACGTGGACGGGCGCCCTCAACTCCCTGAAGGCCTTCACCAATGCGGACATCGACGTGAACATGAACCTCTCCAAGA
This sequence comes from Alphaproteobacteria bacterium CMAR1, assembly GCA_963693005.1. GTDB lineage: Bacteria > Pseudomonadota > Alphaproteobacteria > UBA6184 > UBA6184 > Bodonicaedibacter. Next base: position 2,042 of record OY843693.1, read on the forward strand.
CGTGGCAGCAGTCCATGCGGGCTGCGGAGGTCGCGACGAAGGAGGGCGATGCGGAAGTACCGACGGCAGTGCAGAAGCAGGAGGTCGCGAAGGCGATCAAGAAGGCGGTGGACTCGGACCGTCTCGACCTGGCGACGCTGCTCGTGATGACGTGGTACACAGCGGGTCGAACCTGCGACATTCTGCAGCTCAAGAAGGAGAACGTCGAAGTCCGCAGCGACGGTCACCTGCTGGTGACATTCAAGCGCGGCAAGACTGTCCATGCCCGCGGCGGATGGACGGTGCACACGAAGCTGCCGGACGAGCACCGCGAGATTCTGACAAAGTACCTCGCGACCGTCTATGGCAAGAGCTGGGTGTGGCCGTTCAAGCAGCGCGCAGCTTTGACAACGCAAGTGCGGCTCGCACTCCGGGACGTCAACCCGGCTCTCAGCAACCGGTCGATCCGACGCGGCTCGCTGCAGACCATGGCGGCCAACGGGGTGTCGATGGCGACGCTGATGGAGTACTCCGGGCACACCCGCGAGGCGACGCTCCGTCGGTACCTGGGGTGGGGGAAACTCGCCCAGGCGCTTGCGAAGGAGGGCACAGCGGCAGCGGAGGCACTGATGACGGCGGCAGTCGTCCAAAGTTCCTCGACAAACTAGGCATCGAAGCACCGACGTGGAGCGAGCTCGGGTTACCCAAAGACACGAGCACCTACGATTATCACATCAAGAAAATCAAGACGCTCCTCCTGAACATCATCGACGAGCTGGCCAAGGACACACCTTTCCAAGAGAAGTGGATCGAGGCCCGCCGTTGGATTCTTGAACTCGACACGTACAAGAATGTCCCGAAGGTGCGGGGACGCCGAACGATCGCCAAGATCAAAACACGCGCGTTGCACGCGCTCATCGACGCAGGACAAGCGGTTGAGACCGCAGCGGAGGATGTCCTGGGCACGGTCAACATCTTCCTGCGGGCGGAGCATCACAAGCACCGTCTCCGCGTCCTGAAGGAGACCGAGCTGATCAACGAATTCATTTCCAAACTGGAGTCGCCGAAGACCGTCCTCAGCACACCGATGGAAGCCGACGCCACCGCCCTGCGTCAGAAGTACCAGGCGCAGTGTGACTTCAAGGCGTTCTTTGATCAAATCCTCTTGTCACTCGACGTGAGCCGCATGATGTGCTTCCAATGCAATCAGAAGTGGTACCGTTGCACGCGGCTCCCGATGGGGCAGCGGCAGGCCGTGTTCGTAGCGCAGACTATTGCCTCGATCATCGCGTACGTACCCGGGCACAACGTCGATACGAATGTCTACGTCGACAACATTCGCGTAGCGGGCGAGACCCGCGAAGAGGTAGCAGCAGCAATGAAGGAGATCCTGGAGCGAGCCATCCGCGCCTCCGTCACCGTCAACGAGCTGGGCGAGAAGCAGGAGGTCACCGACGAGATCGTCAACGGCATGGTCAAGACGCGCGAGGAGTGGCTCGGCCGTGACTACGACTTCGAGGCGAAGACCGTCAAGGTCGGCACCAAGACGATCGAGAAGGTCAAGGCTATGCGTGGCTTGAAGAAGTGGACCTGGCAGAATGTCGCGGCCATCTACGGTCTTTGAAGCCTGCGTGTGGGACCCCCGTGTGTGACGCGTGTTGTGAACGGTGCCCCCCCTTCCTTTCCGAGCTCGCTCGCAGCCCCTACCCACCGTCTTGTACCCAAGACGAGGCCCCATTCCCATCCTGCCCCGATGTCCTGTGTCGTGTCGCGTCTGGTTTGACGTCGGTGGCTCAATCTGCCCATCTTCGGGTCGTCCGTATTGTTTTCCCTTGATCGCCGCGCGGAAAAAAATGAGAAGCGCATCGTTTTGGCGATCCTTGACAACCAGGAGGAGGCTTGTTTTGTTTGACCCGTCTTTGTTTTGCTTGTGGCGGTAGGTGCGCGCGCGCGGTCGCTGAGGACTGGAAAATCCGACTCAACGCGGCAAATGGCTCAACCAACTCCTGACTGCAGTGCCCTGGTGCCCTTCGTCCCGGTCGAGACGTCAACCACCTTGACCCAGGAGCACTTGCAGAGGCAGCTCGTCCCGCCCCCCACCGCGAGCGGCAAGTACGAGATGAAGACCGTCCAGAACGTCATCGACGCCATCGTCCACGGGGGCGCGGACGTCACAGCCGCGGCGTTGGTCCCCTACCTCCAAGCAATGGGGCAGGAGCTCTTCCGGGCCATCGTCGAACACCTGGGCCCGTCCTTCAACGCCTTCCTCGTACGCCAGGACCAGATCGATACCCAGACGGTGGCAACGATCAAGGGGTGGCTCGAAACCGTGGTCAACCACAACAACGCCCAAGTTGCGCACCAGGACGAGAACGCCCGTCAGATCCACGAGCACATCGGGCAGAGCAGCGCCATGATCCTGCAGACCCTCGCCTATCACGAGCGGGGGTGCAGCACCATGCTCACTGACCTGCAGAACTCCGTCGGCGCCACGAAGAAGAAGCTCGTCGAGATGAACGGAGAGAACCAGACCAACTTCCAGCAACTCCAGGAGGCGCTGCTCCGCAGCTTCCAGACGGCCGACCGACTTAACCTCGAGCGCACCGCTGCAGCTGAGGCCGTGATTCGAGCTGATGGTGAGCTGACCCGTGGCGCTCAACGTTTCGAGGGTGCCGCGACACGGCAGCAGTTGTCCGCCACCGGTGAGGGCATGTCCGCGATCGTCGAGGCCATGGCGAACCGGGTCGCAAGTGGCATCGCGAGCGTGAGCACCGGCGTCAACGACATGCGCACCTCCGTCGAGGTTACGCGTCAGACCACCGACGCCACGAAGAACGATGTTGCGGCCTGCCGAGAGACCGCGACCAACGTTCTCAGCGCGATCGACGCCCTCTCGTCCAAGGTCGACACGAACCGGAAGGCCGCTGCGCGTGAGACTCTCGGGTCCAAGGATGCGTTGCAGAGCAAGCTTCAGGACGTCCACGATGACCTCGACAAGACGACGAAGGCCGTCAGCAATGTCGCTGCGCTCGTTGAGAAGGCTCCGACTGTCAGTGACATTCAGGCGGTCACCGACTACCTCGCTCGTCTTGAGAAGATCGTGGTCGAGCGGGGCAAGGCGATTGCCGCAGTCGAGCAAGAGGACCATGGATACGCCAAGACTGGAGCCGAGATCCTTCGGGCTGCCAAGCTCGCCACCGCCGAGATCAAGAAGCTGGATGACAACATCGAGATCATGCTCACCGCGCAGACCGAAGAGATCGCCCAACGCACTGAGGAGGCTCTGCGTGCGCGATTCCCCCCCACGCGCCCAGCCCCGAGTTCGTTCACCTTATGCATATGGTGCTCGCGCTTGGCACTGATGACGCTGTCGCTCCGGATGGGTCGGTTCGCTCGTGGTATCGGCTCCCGTCCGGCGTCCTTGTCCACTGCCATATTGACAATGTCCTGTTCGCCGGTCCACGGGACGCTGTTGATAAGGCCGCCGCAGCTTTCCGCGCTCGCGCGAAGTACTACGGGATGCTCCTCAATGATGAACCGGGCAATGAGGCCCACGTTCATGGTGAGTTCGCCGGCATCGAGTACTCTCTCGCCACCAACAACGAGCCCTGCACGGTCGCGTGCGGAGCCAAGACCGCGGCGAAGCTGAACCTTGCGAGCCCCGTCGTCAGCACGGCTCGTGAGTTCGAGCAGCTTGTTGGACTTCTCACGTGGGCGTCCGCCGTTTTGCAGATGCGCATGGGCCGCTACCTCCACGCTCTCAACGCGTGGCGGAACATCGCGTCCGCTCTCGCCCGCGGAGATCTCCACCCCGACGATCCCATCGCTCTCCTCCCGCACGCCGCCGAGGCGCTGCGACAGTGGCTGGCGCACGCCCGGAGCAACGTTCCGGTGCGCCCCGCGTCGCGCGAGTCGCCGTTCGACGCTGAACTCTACACCGACGCCAGCCCGAAGGGTTGGGGCGCCGTCGTTGTCGTCGGCGGCCAGGTGCACGGATTCGGTGCGTCCTGGGGGCCGCAGGATGCCGGCAAGCACATCAACATCCTTGAGGCCATCGCTGTGCAGAAGTCTGTCGACGTGTTCGAGCGCTTTTTGCAAGGCACCAACCTCCGTCTCGCCATCGACAACCGCGCTGCGGCGGCGGGGGTCGATGGGCGGCCTGCCAAAAGCCTCGAGCTGGCCATCGAGTGTGAGAAGGCCGCGGCCTCCGTGTCTCGCGTCACTGCGTCCTGGAGCGTGTGCTGGATCGCTTCCGCTTTCAACCCCGCTGACGAGCCTAGTCGTGATCTGCCGACTGATCCCGCGAAGGCCCTGCACGCCGTGGTGCACGGGGTGCCCCTGTTCAGCTCCCGTCAGCGGGCGGGCTGGACTCACGTTCAGGGATAAGGTCTCCGTTTTTGTCGGGTAGACGGTCGTTTGTCGAAAATACTTCTCTTCCGAGTGTGTTTTTCTCTTGTTTTGAGACCTGCGCTGGGGTCATGTGGTTTATCAATTATATAACACCTAACTTCTTGTCGACGGTTTCCCATCTCCCTTGCATATCTTGTCGCCCCTCCTGGTTCGTCTTCATCACTTCGGTTTATATTTTCGCTACTCCTATTTTCTTTTTTCCCTTCCGCGTTGTTCGGTGCGGGTGCGCTGGGGTGTCGGAACGGAGGTCTGATTTTCCCGGGTCAGATTTCTCGCCCGTACGCCCTGTAACCCCAAACTGTCCTCCGCATATGGATGTCGAAGCAATGCAAGTGACTGTGTTGAAGCATGGCTTCGATATCCCTCCGGCCCGTCACGGTGTGACGCGCGCGAAAGGGTCCTTGAAGCCTGCGTGTGGGACCCCCGTGTGTGACGCGTGTTGTGAACGGTGCCCCCCCTTCCTTTCCGAGCTCGCTCGCAGCCCCTACCCACCGTCTTGTACCCAAGACGAGGCCCCATTCCCATCCTGCCCCGATGTCCTGTGTCGTGTCGCGTCTGGTTTGACGTCGGTGGCTCAATCTGCCCATCTTCGGGTCGTCCGTATTGTTTTCCCTTGATCGCCGCGCGGAAAAAAATGAGAAGCGCATCGTTTTGGCGATCCTTGACAACCAGGAGGAGGCTTGTTTTGTTTGACCCGTCTTTGTTTTGCTTGTGGCGGTAGGTGCGCGCGCGCGGTCGCTGAGGACTGGAAAATCCGACTCAACGCGGCCCCGCCCACCCACCCGCCACGGAGGTCTGATTTTCCCGGGTCAGATTTCTCGCCCGTACGCCCTGTAACCCCAAACTGTCCTCCGCATATGGATGTCGAAGCAATGCAAGTGACTGTGTTGAAGCATGGCTTCGATATCCCTCCGGCCCGTCACGGTGTGACGCGCGCGAAAGGGTCCGCTATTCTACTGCAACTCCGTCACCAAGGAATCGCTCGCGAGCAAGTACAGCGCGCTGCGGTTCCACAGCCGGATGATGGCGCGTGACGACATCCACTGGTCACAGGAGGCTGAGATTTGGACCACTGCAAGGGACCAACTCGCCGAATGGATGGATGAGGTTGTCGAGAACAAGCCAAGGGACCTCCGTCAGGCGGTGCGCACCGTCGACTACACCATGGTCACCGACGCGTCCGACTGGGGCTGGGGCGCAGCCGTCCTCAACATGCACACCGGCCGCGTGAAGGTCCACCGCGGGCGCTGGCCTCCGGGGACGACGTGGTCGAAGCGGTCCACGACGGCGGAGACGGAGACGATCTACCGTGCGGTGTGCGCGTCGGTGGCGCCGTCGGCCAACTGCAAGATCATGGTCCACACCGACAACATGACGACGAAGATGGTGCTGCAGAAGAGGCGGTCGCCGTCGCTGGAGGTCAACGCCGTGGCGGCCCGCCTGTCCCGCCATTTCCCGGGCGTCGTCTTCGACAGCGAGCACATCCCAGGTGTGGACAACTTCGTCGACCACGTGTCGCGCGGAAAGGATATCGACATGAGTCTCATTCATGGAGGCTTCGCCGGGCTTACGGGCAAACATCCTTCCGCCTAAGTTGACCCTGAGGACCCTCCTCATGTGCCGTGAGTGCCTCCCAAGAGTGTTGGTGTTTCCTGTAGCTCATGGACTCCTAGGGCCGGTGGGTCAGTTGTCACAGAGCACCTTGTGTGCCTCTGCCCCTGATGACCTACTCACTTATCGCCTTACGATGTTCCAGTAACGAGTTCAGTGATTCACACAACAAAAACAAGCTCAAGGGATTGCCCATGGTGCGTGTCAGCGTGAGAGTTCCTGTGTCCCAGCGTATCCGCAACTCCAAGCGCCGGTTAGGCAGCAATCCTCTTGAGCGTCTCCCTCTGGTTTTTTTTTTTTTCTTTCCTTTTACAGGGGAGAACTTTTGTACTGGCCTAAAAGTCCTTCTTTCGATTGACCCACACTCCGTTCTAACTATGTGGGACCTCCACGCCGCACGCCCGCGCGCGAGTCCGGCAGGGGCCAGATTCATCCTTCCATCGTTGACCTTCGACAACAACACATGACCAGCGAGCAGACCAAGACACGGGGGCTACAGGATTCAGGTGCGCACGGGTCTACAGGGGGAGACAGACGGAAACAAGACGAACTCGCGGGCGG
>OY843694.1:0-2032 GCA_963693005.1 Alphaproteobacteria bacterium CMAR1
GTACTCGGGCCTTTTCCCCCTTCCTTTTGCTCTTGATTACCGAAGAAGCGCTCTCAGTGGATCTGGGCCGAAAGGAAAGCCGCCCCGATCCGAGACCATTGCACGCGATCCGGAATCACCTTTATCTGCCAGTTCGTAATCACAGCTTTGGCCAAAACAGCTTTCCGGGGACCACACCGACCCTAGTTACTCGGGCCTTTTCCCCCTTCATTTTGCTCTTGATTACCGAAGCAGCGCTCTCAGTGGATCTGGGCCGAAAGGAAAGCCGCCCCGATCCGCGACCATTGCACGCGATCCGGAATCACCTTTATCTGCCAGTTCGTAATCGTAGCTTTGGCCAAAACAGTTTTCCGGGGACCACACCGACCCTAGTTACTCGGGCCTTTTCCCCCTTCATTTTGCTCTTGATTACCGAAGCAGCGCTCTCAGTGGATCTGGGCCGAAAGGAAAGCCGCCCCGATCCGAGACCATTGCACGCGATCCGGAATCACCTTTATCTGCCAGTTCGTAATCGCAGCTTTGGCCAAAACAGTTTTCCGGGGACCACACCGACCCTAGTTACTCGGGCCTTTTCCCCCTTCATTTTGCTCTTGATTACCGAAGCAGCGCTCTCAGTGGATCTGGGCCGAAAGGAAAGCCGCCCCGATCCGAGACCATTGCACGCGATCCGGAATCACCTTTATCTGCCAGTTCGTAATCGCAGCTTTGGCCAAAACAGTTTTCCGGGGACCACACCGACCCTAGTTACTCGGGCCTTTTCCCCCTTCATTTTGCTCTTGATTACCGAAGCAGCGCTCTCAGTGGATCTGGGCCGAAAGGAAAGCCGCCCCGATCCGAGACCATTGCACGCGATCCGGAATCACCTTTATCTGCCAGTTCGTAATCGCAGCTTTGGCCAAAACAGTTTTTCGGGGACCACACCGACCCTAGTTAGGGTTAGGGTTAGGGTTAGGGTTAGGGTTAGGGTTAGGGTTAGGGTTAGGGTTAGGGTTAGGGTTAGGGTTAGGGTTAGGGTTAGGGTTAGGGTTAGGGTTAGGGTTAGGGTTAGGGTTAGGGTTAGGGTTAGGGTTAGGGTTAGGGTTAGGGTTAGGGTTAGGGTTAGGGTTAGGGTTAGGGTTAGGGTTAGGGTTAGGGTTAGGGTTAGGGTTAGGGTTAGGGTTAGGGTTAGGGTTAGGGTTAGGGTTAGGGTTAGGGTTAGGGTTAGGGTCGCCGAGCCGAGCACCGCCAGGTGGTCAAACGGCCCCCAACGTACCCACCACCCCGGTCCCAAAATCGGTCAGAATCCGGCATTTTTGGAAATCCGGCCTCGGAAAAATCTGGCCAAAAAAACAAAGCAGCGGACCGAATAGCTGCGGAAATTTGCTATACATCCGGCAAAGACAATTTCGAAAAAGATTTTTTCTTGGCCCGGAACGGTCACTTTGGACCTTGGGCCCCTCCCGTGGGTGTCGGTGTCGGTGTCCGCGTTTTTCGTGTCCCTCGGCATCCGGCGTAGGAATGTCGCCAGAAGCTGGCAGACGGCTCATTTCACAGCTGGGAACGTGCCCTATGGACCCGAGAATGCTCGCAGAAGCTGCCGATCCACCGCAACAAAACCCCACAAACTATGAAATCCGGATTTTTGGCTTGCGGACATGCCTTGGGGGGTGGTGGGGCCACCTTGGTGGTGACCAAAGTGGTCGAAAAAAAAAATTTTTTCCGACATCTCAAAAACGAAATCCGGGCTACAAATGGCCATAGAATCCGGTTTGGGTGATTTTTCGGCCCAAAAAAATATTTCTGGCGACCCGAAAATTTTGGGCCCAAAATGGTCGACCAAAAAAAGTCGAAAATTTTTCACCTCAAAACCGCCCAAAATGATGAATCCTACCACGTGACGTGGAATTCTGCCCGTTTACCCACTTTTCCGACCGAAACACATTTTTTTTTCACCACTTTGTCAGGGTCATGTTTGCCTATTGACGACCGAAGCAGCCGCCCTTTGCCGTTTTCAAGCCTCCAGAACTGCCGGGACTTCAAAACAATCGGCTCG
>OY843695.1:0-32797 GCA_963693005.1 Alphaproteobacteria bacterium CMAR1
ATATGGCGTTAACATACGCTCCCCAAATCACCACTTTGCAGACCTTGCGGCCCCAGCACGCGGGAGAAAAAAGGGGGCACGGACGGACAGACACACATGGGGTCCAGGGGGGTCATTTTTGGACTTTTGGTCAAAAATTCGAAATCGCCAAAAGTGAAAGTTTTACATTCCCGCCGGTGAAATTGGGGGATCGCATTCGTCGAAAACTTCACGGGATGCGGATTTTTATTTTTCCGGAAAAGTTGGTCCGGAGGCCAAAATGACCTATTTTTGATCCCCTCCCAGAAAGGATGTTCTCCCCTTATAAGGTGTTCACCTTAAACGGCTCGAAGACCCTAACCCTAACCCTAACCCTAACCCTAACCCTAACCCTAACCCTAACCCTAACCCTTAACCCTAACCCTAACCCTAACCCTAACCCTAACCCTAACCCTAATCCTAGTTCTGTGGTGCTTCGAGCCGTTTGTTTACTCGGATTCCGCAAAGCGCCGGACCCCGTCGGTAGCTTGTAGCTACTGAAGTAGTAAATAGCTACTGCAATAGGCACCACCGAAGGAAATATGACCATTTTTCGATTTTCTAAATAAGCCGTTTTCGCTCCGCAAATGTGTCAAAATGGGGAATTGGGCCATTCACGGACCCAGTTTCGTCATTTTGATGCGTTTTTTGGACATTTTTTCCCCGAAGTTTTGACCCCCTCCATTGTCGCTACTGCGCTATTGATGAGCTATTGGGCACCGACTATGGGCCCAAAAAACGTCCTTTTCGCCTCCCGCATCGTTGTCCCGCGGAGTTGGTGGGAGAAACGGTTCAAATCGTTTGAAGACGCAACTGATCTCCAAAAAACGCCATTTGCCAGCTCTGGAGACATTTCCTGCCACGAGAACCAACCAGAAACCGACAGACGGACGGACACACATAGGGCCTAGAGGGGTCATTTTTGGGCCTTTGGTCGAAACTTCGAAATCTCCAAATGTGAAAGTTTTACATTCCTGCCAGTGAAATTGGGCGATCGCATTGGTCGAAGACTTCACGGGACGCGGATTTTTATTTTTCCGGAAAAGTTGGTCCGGAGGCCAAAATGACCCCATTTTTGATCCCGTCCCAGAAAGGATGTTCTCCCCTTATAAGGTATACACCTTAAACGGCTCGAAGACCCTAACCCTAACCCTAACCCTAACCCTAACCCTAACCCTAATCCTAGTTCTGTGGTGCTTCGAGCCGTTTGTTTGCTCGGATTCTGCCAAGGGCCGGACCCCTTCGGTAGCTTGTAGCTACTGCAATAGGCACCACCGAAGGAAAAATGACCATTTTTCGATTTTTGAAAAATGCCGTTTTCGGTCCGCAAATGTGTCAAAATGGGCAATTGGGCCCTTCACGGGCCGAGTTTCGTCATTTTGATGCGTTTTGGGGACATTTTTTCCCCGAAATTTTGGCCCCCTACATGGTCGCTATTGCACTATTGATAAGCTATGGGGCACCGAAAATGGGCCGAAAAAACGTCCTTTTCGGCTCCCGCAGCGCTTCGCCGGCGAGTTCGCAAAATAGACGGTCAATGGGGATATCCCAGGAACTCCACCTCCCCATAGCACCATTTGCCAGCCCAGGAGACCTTTCCACCTGCGAGACCCACCCGCGCACAGACGGACACACATGCATTTTGGGGGTTTTCAGAGGGGTCATTTTTGGACTTTTGGTCGAAAATACGACATCTCCGAAAGTGAAGGTTTTACATTCTCGCAGCTGAAATTGGTTGATCGCATTGGTCGAAAACTTCACGGGACGCGGATTTTTATTTTTTCGGAAAAGTTGGTCCGGAGCTCAGAGAGAGCTCGTGTCTTTGGGTAACCCGAGCTCGCTCCACGTCGGTGCTTCGATGCCTAGTTTGTCGAGGAACTTTGGACGACTGCCGCCGTCATCAGCGCCTCCGCTGTGCCCTCCTTCGCAAGCGCCTGGGCGAGTTTCCCCCACCCCAGGTACCGACGGAGCGCCTCGCGGGTGTGACCGGAGTACTCCATCAGCGTCGCCATCGTCACCCCGTTGGCCGCCATGGTCTGCAGCGAGCCGCGTCGGATCGACCGGTTGCTGAGAGCCGGGTTGACGTCCCGGAGTGCGAGCCGCACTTGCGTTTTCAAAGCTGCGCGCTGCTTGAACGGCCACACCCAGCTTGTCAGAATCTCGCGGTGCTCGTCCGGCAGCTTCGTGTGCACCGTCCATCCGCCGCGGGCATGGACAGTCTTGCCGCGCTTGAATGTCACCAGCAGGTGACCGTCGCTGCGTACTGCGCCGGCTTGTCGGGCTTGTCGGGCTGGTTCTCCTTCGTCGAAGGCTTCTGCTGGGCGGACTTCTTCGCTTCCTGGCGCTTCTTCTCGCGCTCGCGCTCCTCCTTCTCCTTCTTCTCCTTCTCGTCGCGGCGTTGTTGCTGCTCCTTCTTCTTGCGCTCGTCACGGGTCTTCTTGGCGGCGGCTTCTTTCTCGCGCTGATCCTTCTCGCGCTTGTCGCAGGTCGGACACGTCAGCTCAGTGTGGACCGTGTTACACTCCATGCAGCGACGCTGCTTGATGCGCTTCTCCCCCGTGGGGCGCGCCTCATCGCCTGTCACAACGGCGTCGGCGTTCACCTTGTCGGAGCCATGACGGTCGCCTGCATACGGGCGGGAAAGGAAAGGAACTTCACTTTTGGGGAGTACGGAGAAGACTTTGAGGCCAGACTCCTTGAGCGAGAGGAACTTGCGGAGCGCTTGTGGCACCTGGTCGCGAGCCGTTGCAATGAGAGCCAACGTCGCCTGCTTGAGGTTGTCGCCGGTGCGCCAGTTGTGCGACATGATGTACACACGCGTGAAGGCGCGCGCGCTCTCGACGTCCTTGTTGTTCTTTGTCAACGCGTTCAGCGCCTCATGCATTGCCTGGTAGTTTTGAGCGCGCATCATCAGCTCGGTGACGCCTACGTCCTTCGACGGAGTGAGGGCGCAGCGCATCTTTTCCTTGAAAGCTCGGCAACGGTCTGGGTCTTGAACCATAGCATCTGCTTCTTCGGCGAGGTCGTGCACGAGTGACAGCTCCTTGATGGGCCCACTCTTCTCATCTTCTGCCTGGATGCGCATCACCTCGTCCTGCTTGATGCCGCGCAGGAAAGCGAATGTGTGGGCGTATACAGCCAGGCGCTTCTCGGCAGTGGCCGGCATGCTGGAGATGTCGTCGGGTGTCGAAAAGGACATGGGGACGGTGCTGGGCGGTGCGTACGACACCCGGCCACCATAGGCGTATGCACCCGGCGTGGCGTCACCCCCCCGCGGCGGCGACAGGTCGAACTGAGGTTGCCGCATCTGCTCGACTTGCGCTTCTCGCTGGCGTGCGACCGATGGTGAGTGTTCGCTCTCCTGCAAGACTTTGACGCCGCCCCGCGCGGACGATTGACTCCAGCGGGACCCAGATGTAGTGGTCGCGGTTGTCTGCGATGAGCCAGGCGAACATCGAGCCAGAATTGTGGACGAGTTGACCAGTGAGGGTGCGTTCATATCGGAATTCCGGGTCCTCCCAGACGCGCAGTCGGAGGCGGAGTTCCGTGTTGACCATGGCCTGCTCTTGCGCCTTCTTGGCTTCGCTGACGCCGGGGCGCGTCTCGTACCAATCGCGGGCCTCTTGACTCGGTGCTTGGCCGATCGCCTCTCGCGAACGTAGGGCCTCCATGCGCGTGGGGAACTCACTCGCGACGGGACGCATGTGGTGCCACGACACGACGGTCTCCGCGGCGTAGTGGATGCCGTGGTGGTCTGCGAAGGAGAGGCTGCCGCGGAAGTACTTGCCGAACCGACAGGCGTGGCAGGATACCGTGAGGTCGGGATTGCGCATGCAGATCTGGATGGCATGTCCCACGGGGATGACCCCGTCTTCCAGGTCTTCCAAGAACTTGCCCGGGACGGAAAGGAAACCGAGTCGGTCGTTGTCGTCCAGCGCGTCGTACGGCTCGTTTTGGACGGGTTCGCGGCGCATCCCGAAAAAAATCAGAGGGAGACGCTCAAGAGGATTGCTGCCTAACCGGCGCTTGGGGTTGCGGATACGCTGGGACACAGGAACTCTCACGCTGACACGCACCATGGGCAATCCCTTGAGCTTGTTTTTGTTGTGTGAATCACTGAACTCGTTACTGGAACATCGTAAGGCGATAAGCGAGTAGGTCGTCAGGGGCAGAGGCACACAAGGTGCTCTGTGACAACGGAGGTGCGGTACCTCGGTACCGGCGACCTTGACGGACACCGGCTGGCCTACTCCTCCTCCTCGCTCTCCGAGTCCGACGGCACGATGCTGCGGAGAGCCGGTGGAGGCGACGGCGGGACCCGATCCGCCGCGAGGAGCTGACTCCAGTCCTCCCAGTCGGCCGCCGCGTCCGGCACGAGGTCCGCCCGCGACCCCATGGCGATCGCCCAGTGAGCGGGGCGGGTCGTGTAGCCGCGCGTCAGGTCCAGTTGACGGTGCTTGGCCCGGGACTGGACCTTCTCCAGCTCGCTCGGACCCCGGCCAGCCGACTGCTGCTCGAGCTGAGCCGCGGCCACGACACCGAGGTTCACTCCCGTGCGCTTCAGGGAGTGAGCCGTGAGCCGAGAGCGGAGAGGGTGCCCCGCGAGCCTCTCCTCCTCCTCGTGGAGAGCTTGGGGTACGGGAACCGCACGGAGACGGCGGCGCACTTCGTTGGTCGAGAGCTTGGTGATCGGGGCGTCCGGCGGAGCACTGGCCAGCCACTCGGCAAGCACACGCGGGATCTTCGGCAGCGCCTGCGTGTGGTCCGCGCCGTACGGGTTGCTCTTCGTGCGCGTCCAGTCGAGCGTCCACGGCAGCGCCATCGCCTTGTCGACCACCGCCCGGCGCTGCGTCGTCGTGAAGCACGCCCGAGTCACCTGTAGCATGTCGTCCCACCGCGACGACGTCACGATCGCCACCCACGCGGCCGCCGTCCGCGTTGGCCCGGCGAGATGATGAAGAACTGAGACGCAAGCTGCAGGTACAGGTACACTGCCGCCTCCGCCATCGCCTCGTCGAGAGGGGCGTCCATCCACTCGTCGCCGATCTCCTTGAACGCCGCCTGCATGGTCTTGAGCGCGTTGATGCGATCCTGCCACGTCTTGCGCGTCACGCCGGCCTGCGGAAGAGCTTGAATTGAGTTCCCCCAGTCGTCCAGCGGTTTCACTCCCTTGAGCCAGCTGCCCCAGCGCCGGCGGGAGCGTCCTTCGACGGAGTGAGGGCGCAGCGCATCTTTTCCTTGAAAGCTCGAGGTCGTGCACGAGTGACAGCTCCTTGATGGGCCCACTCTTCTCATCTTCTGTCTGGATGCGCATCACCTCGTCCTGCTTGATGCCGCGCAGGAAAGCGAATGTGTGGGCGTATACAGCCAGGCGCTTCTCGGCAGTGGCCGGCATGCTGGAGATGTCGTCGGGTGTCGAAAAGGACGTAGGCGTCACCGAGCTTATGATGCGCGCTCAAAACTACCAGGCAATGCATGAGGCGCTGAACGCGTTGACAAAGAACAACAAGGACGTCGAGAGCGCGCGCGCCTTCACGCGTGTGTGCATCATGTCGCACAACTGGCGCACCGGCGACAACCTCAAGCAGGCGACGTTGGCTCTCATTGCAACGGCTCGCGACCAGGTGCCACAAGCGCTCCGCAAGTTCCTCTCGCTCAAGGAGTCTGACCTCAAAGTCGTCTCCGTACTCCCCAAAAGTGAAGTTCCTTTCCTTTCCCGCCCGTATGCAGGCGACCGTCATGGCTCCGACAAGGTGAACGCCGACGCCGTTGTGACAGGCGATGAGGCGCGCCCCACGGGGGAGAAGCGCATCAAGCAGCGTCGCTGCATGGAGTGTAACACGGTCCACACTGAGCTGACGTGTCCGACCTGCGACAAGCGCGAGAAGGATCAGCGCGAGAAAGAAGCCGCCGCCAAGAAGACCCGTGACGAGCGCAAGAAGAAGGAGCAGCAACAACGCCGCGACGAGAAGGAGAAGAAGGAGAAGGAGGAGCGCGAGCGCGAGAAGAAGCGCCAGGAAGCGAAGAAGTCCGCCCAGCAGAAGCCTTCGACGAAGGAGAACCAGCCCGACAAGCCCGACAAGCCGGCGCAGAAGCAGTCCCGCCTCGGCGACGCCAAGGTCATGGACAAGGACAAGCTCGCCGCCCGCAAGGAAGCCAAGTCGAGTTTTCAGGGCCCCAGCACCGCGACATGGGGACGGTGCTGGGCGGTGCGTACGACACCCGGCCACCATAGGCGTATGCACCCGGCGTGGCGTCACCCCCCCGCGGCGGCGACAGGTCGAACTGAGGTTGCCGCATCTGCTCGACTTGCGCTTCTCGCTGGCGTGCGACCGATGGTGAGTGTTCGCTCTCCTGCAAGACTTTGACGCCGCCCCGCGCGGACGATTGACTCCAGCGGGACCCAGATGTAGTGGTCGTGGTTGTCTGCGATGAGCCAGGCGAACATCGAGCCAGAATTGTGGACGAGTTGACCAGTGAGGGTGCGTTCATATCGGAATTCCGGGTCCTCCCAGACGCGCAGTCGGAGGCGGAGTTCCGTGTTGACCATGGCCTGCTCTTGCACCTTCTTGGCTTCGCTGACGCCGGGGCGCGTCTCGTACCAATCGCGGGCCTCTTGACTCGGTGCTTGGCCGATCGCCTCTCGCGAACGTAGGGCCTCCATGCGCGTGGGGAACTCACTCGCGACGGGACGCATGTGGTGCCACGACACGACGGTCTCCGCGGCGTAGTGGATGCCGTGGTGGCCTGCGAAGGAGAGGCTGCCGCGGAAGTACTTGCCGAACCGACAGGCGTGGCAGGATACCGTGAGGTCGGGATTGCGCATGCAGATCTGGATGGCATGTCCCACGGGGATGACCCCGTCTTCCAGGTCTTCCAAGAACTTGCCCGGGACGGAAAGGAAACCGAGTCGGTCGTTGTCGTCCAGCGCGTCGTACGGCTCGTTTTGGACGGGTTCGCGGCGCATCCCGAAAAAAATCAGAGGGAGACGCTCAAGAGGATTGCTGCCTAACCGGCGCTTGGGGTTGCGGATACGCTGGGACACAGGAACTCTCACGCTGACACGCACCATGGGCAATCCCTTGAGCTTGTTTTTGTTGTGTGAATCACTGAACTCGTTACTGGAACATCGTAAGGCGATAAGTGAGTAGGTCATCAGGGGCAGAGGCACACAAGGTGCTCTGTGACAACGGAGGTGCGGTACCTCGGTACCGGCGACCTTGACGGACACCGGCTGGCCTACTCCTCCTCCTCGCTCTCCGAGTCCGACGGCACGATGCTGCGGAGAGCCGGTGGAGGCGACGGCGGGACCCGATCCGCCGCGAGGAGCTGACTCCAGTCCTCCCAGTCGGCCGCCGCGTCCGGCACGAGGTCCGCCCGCGACCCCATGGCGATCGCCCAGTGAGCGGGGCGGGTCGTGTAGCCGCGCGTCAGGTCCAGTTGACGGTGCTTGGCCCGGGACTGGACCTTCTCCAGCTCGCTCGGACCCCGGCCAGCCGACTGCTGCTCGAGCTGAGCCGCGGCCACGACACCGAGGTTCACTCCCGTGCGCTTCAGGGAGTGAGCCGTGAGCCGAGAGCGGAGAGGGTGCCCCGCGAGCCTCTCCTCCTCCTCGTGGAGAGCTTGGGGCACGGGAACCGCACGGAGACGGCGGCGCACTTCGTTGGTCGAGAGCTTGGTGATCGGGGCGTCCGGCGGAGCACTGGCCAGCCACTCGGCAAGCACACGCGGGATCTTCGGCAGCGCCTGCGTGTGGTCGGCACGGTCCGCGCCGTACGGGTTGCTCTTCGTGCGCGTCCAGTCGAGCGTCCACGGCAGCGCCATCGCCTTGTCGACCACCGCCCGGCGCTGCGTCGTCGTGAAGCACGCCCGAGTCACCTGTAGCATGTCGTCCCACCGCGACGACGTCACGATCGCCACCCACGCGGCCGCCGTCCGCGTTGGCTCGGCGAGATGATGAAGAACTGAGACGTAAGCTGCAGGTACAGGTACACTGCCGCCTCCGCCATCGCCTCGTCGAGAGGGGCGTCCATCCACTCGTCGCCGATCTCCTTGAACGCCGCCTGCATGGTCTTGAGCGCGTTGATGCGATCCTGCCACGTCTTGCGCGTCACGCCGGCCTGCGGAAGAGCTTGAATTGAGTTCTCCCAGTCGCCCAGCGGTTTCACTCCCTTGAGCCAGCTGCCCTTGTACCCCAGCGCCGGCGGGAGCGTCGCGGTGCTGGGGCCCTGAAAACTCGACTTGGCTTCCTTGCGGGCGGCGAGCTTGTCCTTGTCCATGACCTTGGCGTCGCCGAGGCGGGACTGCTTCTGCGCCGGCTTGTCGGGCTTGTCGGGCTGGTTCTCCTTCGTCGAAGGCTTCTGCTGGGCGGACTTCTTCGCTTCCTGGCGCTTCTTCTCGCGCTCGCGCTCCTCCTTCTCCTTCTTCTCCTTCTCGTCGCGGCGTTGTTGCTGCTCCTTCTTCTTGCGCTCGTCACGGGTCTTCTTGGCGGCGGCTTCTTTCTCGCGCTGATCCTTCTCGCGCTTGTCGCAGGTCGGACACGTCAGCTCAGCGTGGACCGTGTTACACTCCATGCAGCGACGCTGCTTGATGCGCTTCTCCCCCGTGGGGCGCGCCTCATCGCCTGTCACAACGGCGTCGGCGTTCACCTTGTCGGAGCCATGACGGTCGCCTGCATACGGGCGGGAAAGGAAAGGAACTTCACTTTTGGGGAGTACGGAGAAGACTTTGAGGTCAGACTCCTTGAGCGAGAGGAACTTGCGGAGCGCTTGTGGCACCTGGCCGCGAGCCGTTGCAATGAGAGCCAACGTCGCCTGCTTGAGGTTGTCGCCGGTGCGCCAGTTGTGCGACATGATGTACACACGCGTGAAGGCGCGCGCGCTCTCGACGTCCTTGTTGTTCTTTGTCAACGTGTTCAGCGCCTCATGCATTGCCTGGTAGTTTTGAGCGCGCATCATCAGCTCGGTGACGCCTACGTCCTTCGACGGAGTGAGGGCGCAGCGCATCTTTTCCTTGAAAGCTCGGCAACGGTCTGGGTCTTGAACCATAGCATCTGCTTCTTCGGCGAGGTCGTGCACGAGTGACAGCTCCTTGATGGGCCCACTCTTCTCATCTTCTGTCTGGATGCGCATCACCTCGTCCTGCTTGATGCCGTGCAGGAAAGCGAATGTGTGGGCGTATACAGCCAGGCGCTTCTCGGCAGTGGCCGGCATGCTGGAGATGTCGTCGGGTGTCGAAAAGGACATGGGGACGGTGCTGGGCGGTGCGTGCGACACCCGGCCACCATAGGCGTATGCACCCGGCGTGGCGTCACCCCCCCGCGGCGGCGACAGGTCGAACTGAGGTTGCCGCATCTGCTCGACTTGCGCTTCTCGCTGGCGTGCGACCGATGGTGAGTGTTCGCTCTCCTGCAAGACTTTGACGCCGCCCCGCGCGGACGATTTACTCCAGCGGGACCCAGATGTAGTGGTCGCGGTTGTCTGCGATGAGCCAGGCGAACATCGAGCCAGAATTGTGGACGAGTTGACCAGTGAGGGTGCGTTCATATCGGAATTCCGGGTCCTCCCAGACGCGCAGTCGGAGGCGGAGTTCCGTGTTGACCATGGCCTGCTCTTGCACCTTCTTGGCTTCGCTGACGCCGGGGCGCGTCTCGTACCAATCGCGGGCCTCTTGACTCGGTGCTTGGCCGATCGCCTCTCGCGAACGTAGGGCCTCCATGCGCGTGGGGAACTCACTCGCGACGGGACGCATGTGGTGCCACGACACGACGGTCTCCGCGGCGTAGTGGATGCCGTGGTGGTCTGCGAAGGAGAGGCTGCCGCGGAAGTACTTGCCGAACCGACAGGCGTGGCAGGATACCGTGAGGTCGGGATTGCGCATGCAGATCTGGATGGCATGTCCCACGGGGATGAGTCTTCCAGGTCTTCCAAGAACTTGCCCGGGACGGAAAGGAAACCGAGTCGGCCGTTGTCGTCCAGCGCGTCGTACGGCTCGTTTTGGACGGGTTCGCGGCGCATCCCGAAAAAAATCAGAGGGAGACGCTCAAGAGGATTGCTGCCTAACCGGCGCTTGGAGTTGCGGATACGCTGGGACACAGGAACTCTCACGCTGACACGCACCATGGGCAATCCCTTGAGCTTGTTTTTGTTGTGTGAATCACTGAACTCGTTACTGGAACATCGTAAGGCGATAAGCGAGTAGGTCAACTTCAGGAGCAGACCGCCACCGGCGTCTCGAACCAGATGGTGGCCAGCACCCAACGCCTCGCGGCCGGCGTGCAAGGCGTGCAGGACGGTGTTCATGAGCTGCGCCGGGTGGCCGATGACAACACCATCGCTCTCACCGCCGCGAAGACCGAAACTGCCGAGTGCCGGGCTTCCATCGTCAAGGTCATGCAGTCCTCGACAGTTCTCCAGGCGACTGCCGATCGTCATCGAGAGGACCTCCAGCAGAACACGACGGTTCAGCGTGAGATGCGCGACAAGATGGCGGAGCTGTCCGCGACCATGACGCAAGCGAAGGCCGTCGCCGAGAGCGCCAAGACCATCCTGGAGGCCGACGTGGCCGCCGATCAGGTGCGGGAGCTGCGCCAAAAGCTCGACAACTACGTCGCGACGGTCAAAGACCTGGTGCAGCAAGGTATGGACGGCAAGCCCAACGAGTTCGGCGTCAAGGCGACCATCAACAACCTCGGCTTGCGTATCAAGGAGCTCCAGCACAGCATCTCTTCGCTCCCCACCCGCGAGGCGCGTGTCGCTGAGACTCGCTCAGCCGTCGGTGGAGCCTTGGCTGAGCGTTTTCCCGAAGGATACTCCGCCGTGCGTGACCGTCGCATCGCCGAGAAGGTTTCCGAGGACAGCGCCGAGCGCATCGCTGGCCTCGAGGAGCAGATCGGTGAGCTGCGTAGCCAGCAGAGCACCGTCGTTGGCTTGTTGCAGCAGCTGCTCGACAAGAAGGAGTCGCAGCAGCCGGAACACAGCCTTCGTGAGCGTCCCGAGAAGGTTCGCGGGCGCACATTGTCCCTCAACGCCCGCCCCGGCGCGGCCGAGTCGATGAGCGGGCGCGCGCAGTCCACCAGCGGAATGGCCCCGGTCCCCACCGCTGCTGCGCCGGCATCCGTCCCAACTCCCTTCGCCTTCGGCGCGACTGCCCCGGCCCCATCTGCGTCCCGAGCGCAGGCTCCTTCGCAGGGTGTCGGCGCCGACCGCTTTGACGAATACGGCATCGCGCGCGATGATATCCTGGTTTTGGGCGCGTTCTCTGGAGTCCCCGCGTCCTTGCGTGTCGACGTCGTCCACAAGGACCTTGCGGCCTACGCGCCGGTCCTTCAGCGCATGACCTCTGCTCGCGGCGCCGCCGCCACCGCCGCCGCGCAGCACAACATCGCCGTGCAGAGCCAGGCGAAGGCCGACGTCGTCGAGCAGTGCGCCGCCGTCGCCACCGCTGCCGCCGACGCTCTTCTGGTCGCCGAAGCTGAGGCTCACGACATCTGGAGTGCCCTCGTCCGCAAGTGGGGCCAGGACTTCGTCGGCCCGCTCGAGACGCCCACGGCGCAGCAGCGGAACGTGTTCGAGGCGTTCAAGGAGGCGGCGCAGGAGTCCGTCGTTGCCTGTGGCACCTACGCTCCGAGCGAGCTGCGTGGGGCCGCGCCTCAGCTGTTTGGGGCGCTTACCGAGCTCGTCGCCGTGTACGTCGCTGTCGCGCAAAGCGCCAAGAAGGAGGACGTCGTCGGCGTGCGCGAGTGGGCCGCTGAGGAGCACAAGCTCCGCACCGAGCGCGCCGTCGCGCCTCTCCTTGCCGCCTACCCATCGGAGCATCCCAGGCTTCGGTATTGCTGCCTTGTTTCGTGCCCCTCCTTCTTTGTGCCCCCTTTTTACCTTTGTACCGGCCTTGGGCCAACTACGCTCGTTGTTCACGTATGAATCGCTCAAAGGGTAAAAACAAACAGACCCGCCTGCTACGGCTTGTTGTCATCGTTCTGTTTGCAGTGTGTTTGTGGCAGGGGCACCTCGTTTTCATCGATTTCGAAGGCAACATGGCCAACAACAACGACAACATCAACCTCGCCGTCCAGGATGGCGACAACGCCGTGGAGGCACGCGTACCACGGGCGGAGGCGCCGGCGCTCCGCCGGATCCTGGAGCTCTTCTTCGCTCAAGTTTTGGGCCGTATGGCCGACGTGGACGGCGACCAGGTCGCTGGAGCTATCGCCGACTGGAACCAGACGCTCACCGCCGCCTTCGGGCCCGAACGCCGGAGCCGAACGACCCCCGGTCCTCGACGACCTGCTGGCGTTCCTCGCTGAACGCTACCGCGCCACCACGGATGAGCAAGTCGAGGCTCTCTACGACGACCCGGAGATGCACGACGCCGCTACCGGTATCTTCAGCCCGGGCCAGATGGACGTCCCCGCTGGTCCGAACCGGGCGGCCCTGAAGATGGAGTGGAAGCTGCACGTCAAGAGCGCCGCGAAGAAGAAGACCGCCGAGGAGCGCATCGCGGACAACCAGGAGGAGCAACGCCGTTCCAAGACTCCCTTCTACGCGTTCCAGCAGCACTACCTGAAGATCCAGACCGGGCTCAACGACGACGACATGCGGAGCAACGTGTCCCGGGCGATGTCCGTGTTCCAGGGCAATGTGCACAACAAGAACGTCCCACTCGAGCTGTCCATCATGATCCAGCTGGTCCTGTTCTTCAACCGCCGTCAACAGTACCTCTTCATCAACGCGCTCATGAGCACCGGCCCCGCGCATGCCATCAACCACTGGAACACGATGGTGGCGGGAGCGAACGGCCAGACGTTCTGGGACGTGCACGGTGCCATCATCATGCAGCTCGGCGTCCCTCTCTTCGCCGACAAGCTGGGCAACTGGACCACCAACGAGATGTCGCAGGAGTGCCAGGCCGCCAACCAGCGCATCCTCCGCCTTTCCGACGAGACCGCCACTGGCGCCGGTGTGAGTGCCAAGAAGCGCCACGGCCCCGTCGAGGAGTTCCGGGTCTCCCCGACTCACGTCCTCGGAGGCAATCCCGGAGGCAACGGCAACTACCTCCAGGTCCTCGACAACCAGGGTCAGCTCACCGGCTACGTCGCTGACGCCACGCCGATCGCGACGAGCGTGGGCCAGTTCCGCGAGCAAGCCGTTGGCGCGGTCAACCAGGTCCGCGGCGACGTCAGTCAGGTCCGTGGCGACGTGGCGCAGCTGCAGCAGTTCGCCCGCGAGCAGACTGCCAACCGGCCGGCCAACTGGGTGTCGTCTGAGCAGTACGCGGCGATGACGCCCGAGCAGAAGCAGCAGCTGTACGACGCCCGCCCGAAGCGTCGCCAGACTCGCGGCAACTTTCGTCCTCGCGGTGGGGACGCCGCGCCGCAGCAGTAAGCTGCACGTGTCGGGAGGTGACATGTACGATTGCCTCTCGAACATTGACATCGACGGCCTTGTAAATACTCATCTACGAGATCCTGACCGTGTGTGCGACGCCGACCTCTTCTACCTTGCCCGCACACGGTCCGAGTCGCAAGCATTCATCAGCACAATCCAAGCAGCCGCTGCGGAATTCGGCCGCGCAATTTTCCCTATCCACGTGCGACATCACTGGTGTCTCGGTATCTACTACCCGTCCGAGAACCGCTTCATCGTTGTCGACTCTGCACCGAACGCGTGCTCTCGACAAGACATCCTCCGACTTCTGCCAAGCCTCAAGCTTCCGAGCCCCTCCTTCACGACCTGGGGTCAGCAACTTCGGAACTCCAACGAATGCGGTTTGTTCACCGCCCGGGCAGCCATTCTCGCCGCCGCGCTGCCCGAGAAGATTATCTGTGATATTGAACCGTACACTGAGCACGTCTCGCTCAAGCACTGGCGTGACGCCTGGGCTGCCAACGACTGGAGCCAGGCCACCAGCGAACTCCTCTCCTTCGCGCAGCTCCTCACAGGGGTTTGCTCCGGCGTCGACGGCAACCGGACCCGCATCGATCGACGCCGCGACGGCTGCATCCGCAAACAGCTGTCCTCCGCCCTGAGAACCCTCACCGTGACCGCTGGAGCTGCGGCGAAACCATCTGTGCCCGCTGCAACCCGTGATGCAGCTGTGTCTCTGCCGTCGTCCGAGCTTCGTTCCGGTGCGGCTGTCTCGTCGCCGCCGTCTGATGCTGTTTCCGGAGCGGCCGTGTCCCCGCCGCCGTCGTCCGAGCGCCATTCCGGAGCGGCCGCGTCCCCGCCGCCGTCGTCCGAGCGCCATTCCGGAGCGGCCGTGTCCCCGCCGCCGTCGTCCGAGCGCCATTCCGGAGCGGCCGCGTCCCCGCCGCCGTCGTCCGAGCGCCATTCCGGAGCGGCCGTGTCCCCGCCGCCGTCGTCCGAGTCTGGAGCGGCCGCGCGCTTGCCGCCGTCTGATGCTGTTTCCGGAGCGGCTGTGTCCCCGCCGCCGTCTGATGGCCATTCCGGAGCGGCGATCCCCGCCCCAGCACCCTCAGGCGGCGCTGGTGAATCCCGCGACGACGCCATCGACGCCGACGACCTCCCGGACTACACAGCCCCCCGCAAGCTGTCTGAACGTGAGGTGGCGTTTGCGCAGCCGTTGCTGCCGTCCGTGACTCGGGCCCTCGGCATCAACCAGGAGTTGAGGCTGCCGCCGCCTGCGGTTTTGAAGCTCGAGAGCCAGGGTGCCAAGTTCATCGGCGATGGGACCATCGATGCCGCCCTCACCCAGCTTCACGAGCGGGCGCGAACTCTCCGCAGTTGCCAGGTCGTCCGCCCGACCGAGCTCCTCGGATGGGCCCAGGATGACTACTTCACGGGCGAGCAGCTTCGGGGCGCCGAGATCATCGTGGCCATCGCGAACCTGGACAACGTCCACTTCGTTCTCTTCGTCGCCGGGCCGAGCGCATCCTGGTCGCCGATTCGCTGACCTCTCTGTCTGCTGGAGCCGCGCCCCTGGGTGAGTGCCGCCGCCTCGCCGACGTGTTTTCCCGCGCCGTGCACTTGGCGGGCATGCACCCCCGGCAGCTCGAGCCGGCCATGGTCAGCGTGGAGCAGCAACCGAGCCGTGGGCCCGATTCCAACACGTGCGCTCTTCATGCTGTCAACAACGCCGCGGCTACCGCGGTGCACCACCTCACGCGCAACAGCCTCGGCAACGCCGCCGCACGACTCGCCGCCGCCGATCACGCGCAGTTTCCGAGGACAGCGCCGAGCGCATCGCTGGCCTCGAGGAGCAGATCGGTGAGCTGCGTAGCCAGCAGAGCACCGTCGTTGGCTTGTTGCAGCAGCTGCTCGACAAGAAGGAGTCGCAGCAGCCGGAACACAGCCTTCGTGAGCGTCCCGAGAAGGTTCGCGGGCGCACATTGTCCCTCAACGCCCGCCCCGGCGCGGCCGAGTCGATGAGCGGGCGCGCGCAGTCCACCAGCGGAATGGCCCCGGTCCCCACCGCTGCTGCGCCGGCATCCGTCCCAACTCCCTTCGCCTTCGGCGCGACTGCCCCGGCCCCATCTGCGTCCCGAGCGCAGGCTCCTTCGCAGGGTGTCGGCGCCGACCGCTTTGACGAATACGGCATCGCGCGCGATGATATCCTGGTTTTGGGCGCGTTCTCTGGAGTCCCCGCGTCCTTGCGTGTCGACGTCGTCCACAAGGACCTTGCGGCCTACGCGCCGGTCCTTCAGCGCATGACCTCTGCTCGCGGCGCCGCCGCCACCGCCGCCGCGCAGCACAACATCGCCGTGCAGAGCCAGGCGAAGGCCGACGTCGTCGAGCAGTGCGCCGCCGTCGCCACCGCTGCCGCCGACGCTCTTCTGGTTCCGGTCGCCGAAGCTGAGGCTCACGACATCTGGAGTGCCCTCGTCCGCAAGTGGGGCCAGGACTTCGTCGGCCCGCTCGAGACGCCCACGGCGCAGCAGCGGAACGTGTTCGAGGCGTTCAAGGAGGCGGCGCAGGAGTCCGTCGTTGCCTGTGGCACCTACGCTCCGAGCGAGCTGCGTGGTGCCGCGCCTCAGCTGTTTGGGGCGCTTACCGAGCTCGTCGCCGTGTACGTCGCTGTCGCGCAAAGCGCCAAGAAGGAGGACGTCGTCGGCGTGCGCGAGTGGGCCGCTGAGGAGCACAAGCTCCGCACCGAGCGCGCCGTCGCGCCTCTCCTTGCCGCCTACCACGAGAACTGCGCCGCTCGTGAGAAGAAGGCCGGCAAGAAGGGGGAAGCCCCGGGGGCGTCGCAGTGACTGAAGGCACACCCGTGTTGGTTTTGGGCCGGTCCAGCACGGGAGTCCCTGCGCGCCCCTCCCTCTCTCCGCAATCTAGTTTCACCAGCGCCTCCTCCTCCATCGATTCCTTCATTTCCAACGACAACGACGACGACAGTTCCCCCGACGACCTCAACGACACCAGCGCCGCCCTGCCGCCGGCTGCGCTTCGACAACCGCGTCGTGGAGATCAAACCCCTGAACGTCAGCGACGCT
The DNA here is from genome assembly GCA_963693005.1 of Alphaproteobacteria bacterium CMAR1. Lineage (GTDB taxonomy): Bacteria > Pseudomonadota > Alphaproteobacteria > UBA6184 > UBA6184 > Bodonicaedibacter. The sequence goes on from OY843695.1 coordinate 16,466, forward strand.
CCGACGCCCCTGTCCGCGCCGTCGGAGCCCGCCCTGTCCACGCTCGCCGTGGCCCAAAAACCCGCCGGTTCCTGCATCGACTCCCCGGACAGTTCGACATCCGCTGCCCCGTGCCCCCGCCTTCCCTGGTTCATGGCTCGTGGCCCTGGGGAGCCCTTGCCACGGCGCCGGCCCTGGGAGATCCGCGATCGCATTCCTGCGCCGGCCGAAGCGAAGGCGGCTGCCGAGGCGTTGGGACGCGGCTCGGTTTCCCACCGGCACCGCGAGTCGCAGATTCTCGGAGCCGAGAGGTTCGTCGAGTGGTGCCGGCACCACCGTGTCCCGACCGATCCGGTCCACGCGGCCGCCTTCATCGCCGCGCTTCACGAGGCCGGAGCTCCCGCCGAGGCCCTCCGCAAGACCGGCACGGCAGTCAAGAAGTTCCTGGACGCTCCGGAGTTCCCGCCCCTCGAGGTCATCACAGCGGCAGTGACGAAGCTCAACTCCTCCGGCAAGAAGATGAAGGCCATGCCGATTCCGCCGTTGTCACAGAGCACCTTGTGTGCCTCTGCCCCTGATGACCTACTCACTTATCGCCTTACGATGTTCCAGTAACGAGTTCAGTGATTCACACAACAAAAACAAGCTCAAGGGATTGCCCATGGTGCGTGTCAGCGTGAGAGTTCCTGTGTCCCAGCGTATCCGCAACCCCAAGCGCCGGTTAGGCAGCAATCCTCTTGAGCGTCTCCCTCTGATTTTTTTCGGGATGCGCCGCGAACCCGTCCAAAACGAGCCGTACGACGCGCTGGACGACAACGGCCGACTCGGTTTCCTTTCCGTCCCGGGCAAGTTCTTGGAAGACCTGGAAGACTCATCCCCGTGGGACATGCCATCCAGATCTGCATGCGCAATCCCGACCTCACGGTATCCTGCCACGCCTGTCGGTTCGGCAAGTACTTCCGCGGCAGCCTCTCCTTCGCAGACCACCACGGCATCCACTACGCCGCGGAGACCGTCGTGTCGTGGCACCACATGCGTCCCGTCGCGAGTGAGTTCCCCACGCGCATGGAGGCCCTACGTTCGCGAGAGGCGATCGGCCAAGCACCGAGTCAAGAGGCCCGCGATTGGTACGAGACGCGCCCCGGCGTCAGCGAAGCCAAGAAGGTGCAAGAGCAGGCCATGGTCAACACGGAACTCCGCCTCCGACTGCGCGTCTGGGAGGACCCGGAATTCCGATATGAACGCACCCTCACTGGTCAACTCGTCCACAATTCTGGCTCGATGTTCGCCTGGCTCATCGCAGACAACCACGACCACTACATCTGGGTCCCGCTGGAGTCAATCGTCCGCGCGGGGCGGCGTCAAAGTCTTGCAGGAGAGCGAACACTCACCATCGGTCGCACGCCAGCGAGAAGCGCAAGTCGAGCAGATGCGGCAACCTCAGTTCGACCTGTCGCCGCCGCGGGGGGGTGACGCCACGCCGGGTGCATACGCCTATGGTGGCCGGGTGTCGTACGCACCGCCCAGCACCGTCCCCATGTCCTTTTCGACACCCGACGACATCTCCAGCATGCCGGCCACTGCCGAGAAGCGCCTGGCTGTATACGCCCACACATTCGCTTTCCTGCACGGCATCAAGCAGGACGAGGTGATGCGCATCCAGACAGAAGATGAGAAGAGTGGGCCCATCAAGGAGCTGTCACTCGTGCACGACCTCGCCGAAGAAGCAGATGCTATGGTTCAAGACCCAGACCGTTGCCGAGCTTTCAAGGAAAAGATGCGCTGCGCCCTCACTCCGTCGAAGGACGTAGGCGTCACCGAGCTGATGATGCGCGCTCAAAACTACCAGGCAATGCATGAGGCGCTGAACGCGTTGACAAAGAACAACAAGGACGTCGAGAGCGCGCGCGCCTTCACGCGTGTGTACATCATGTCGCACAACTGGCGCACCGGCGACAACCTCAAGCAGGCGACGTTGGCTCTCATTGCAACGGCTCGCGACCAGGTGCCACAAGCGCTCCGCAAGTTCCTCTCGCTCAAGGAGTCTGACCTCAAAGTCGTCTCCGTACTCCCCAAAAGTGAAGTTCCTTTCCTTTCCCGCCCGTATGCAGGCGACCGTCATGGCTCCGACAAGGTGAACGCCGACGCCGTTGTGACAGGCGATGAGGCGCGCCCCACGGGGGAGAAGCGCATCAAGCAGCGTCGCTGCATGGAGTGTAACACGGTCCACACTGAGCTGACGTGTCCGACCTGCGACAAGCGCGAGAAGGATCAGCGCGAGAAAGAAGCCGCCGCCAAGAAGACCCGTGACGAGCGCAAGAAGAAGGAGCAGCAACAACGCCGCGACGAGAAGGAGAAGAAGGAGAAGGAGGAGCGCGAGCGCGAGAAGAAGCGCCAGGAAGCGAAGAAGTCCGCCCAGCAGAAGCCTTCGACGAAGGAGAACCAGCCCGACAAGCCCGACAAGCCGGCGCAGAAGCAGTCCCGCCTCGGCGACGCCAAGGTCATGGACAAGGACAAGCTCGCCGCCCGCAAGGAAGCCAAGTCGAGTTTTCAGGGCCCCAGCACCGCGACGCTCCCGCCGGCGCTGGGGTACAAGGGCAGCTGGCTCAAGGGAGTGAAACCGCTGGACGACTGGGGGAACTCAATTCAAGCTCTTCCGCAGGCCGGCGTGACGCGCAAGACGTGGCAGGACCGCATCAACGCGCTCAAGACCATGCAGGCGGCGTTCAAGGAGATCGGCGACGAGTGGATGGACGCCCCTCTCGACGAGGCGATGGCGGAGGCGGCAGTGTACCTGTACCTGCAGCTTACGTCTCAGTTCTTCATCATCTCGCCGGGCCAACGCGGACGGCGGCCGCGTGGGTGGCGATCGTGACGTCGTCGCGGTGGGACGACATGCTACAGGTGACTCGGGCGTGCTTCACGACGACGCAGCGCCGGGCGGTGGTCGACAAGGCGATGGCGCTGCCGTGGACGCTCGACTGGACGCGCACGAAGAGCAACCCGTACGGCGCGGACCGTGCCGACCACACGCAGGCGCTGCCGAAGATCCCGCGTGTGCTTGCCGAGTGGCTGGCCAGTGCTCCGCCGGACGCCCCGATCACCAAGCTCTCGACCAACGAAGTGCGCCGCCGTCTCCGTGCGGTTCCCGTACCCCAAGCTCTCCACGAGGAGGAGGAGAGGCTCGCGGGGCACCCTCTCCGCTCTCGGCTCACGGCTCACTCCCTGAAGCGCACGGGGGTGAACCTCGGTGTCGTGGCCGCGGCTCAGCTCGAGCAGCAGTCGGCTGGCCGGGGTCCACAAGCACCGTCAACTGGACCTGACGCGCGGCTACACGACCCGCCCCGCTCACTGGGCGATCGCCATGGGGTCGCGGGCGGACCTCGTGCCGGACGCGGCGGCCGACTGGGAGGACTGGAGTCAGCTCCTCGCGGCGGATCGGGTCCCGCCGTCGCCTCCACCGGCTCTCCGCAGCATCGTGCCGTCGGACTCGGAGAGCGAGGAGGAGGAGTAGGCCAGCCGGTGTCCGTCAAGGTCGCCGGTACCGAGGTACCGCACCTCCGTTGTCACAGAGCACCTTGTGTGTCTGGGTCTCGCTGCGCATGGCGGCGCGGGAGAGCTGCCCTTCAACCTGGGCCACGCTCGCGCACTGCTGGAGTTGATCCATCAATCTTGTGGCTGACGGCGCGGAAGCACGACGCGAGAGTGGTGTTGAGGTTGGCGAACTGCGCATCGCGACTGACGTTCTGCTCCACGAGTTGCCGGTCGATGCCTGCGTGCAGCGCGACGAGCGCTCCGTGGTTCTCCTTGTTGTCCTTGTTGTGCGCTGCCAACGCGCGTTGGATCATGTCATGACCGTACTGGACGCTGGCAATGACCGCCTCACGGTTCTGATGCCCATCCTGCTGCATGTACGAGGTCATAAGACCGGCGGTGTACGTGAGGAAGCTCTTGTGGTCCTCCGAGAGCGCCTCCATGCGGGACACCTGGGTCATCATGAAGTGGCCGATGACATTGCCGAGAGTCTGGTACATGACCGCGCACAGTTCAGTTCCCATGCCGCGGAGGTAGGGGATGACCTGCTCGATCGTGGCGCCGGACGTGGAGTCCGCGATGGCACACACGATGTCACCAAGCACCCGCGGTTGAAGGGCGAGTGGGGTACCATGGACGTCGATCGGTACAACCGTCGTACCAAGCTGCTCCTCGGTGATCGGCAACTGGCGAGCGCTACGCTGCGCGTCGTGAGACGGCGTGGGAAGTTCGACGAGAGCGCCGGGGGGTTGAACCGGGATGAGAGCCATGTTGCCGCGTTGAGTCGGATTTTCCAGTCCTCAGCGACCGCGCGCGCGCACCTACCGCCACAAGCAGAACAAAGACGGGTCAAACAAAACAAGCCTCCTCCTGGTTGTCAAGGATCGCCAAAACGATGCGCTTCTCATTTTTTTCCGCGCGGCGATCAAGGGAAAACAATACGGACGACCCGAAGATGGGCAGATTGAGCCACCGACGTCAAACCAGACGCGACACGACACACGACGTCGGGGCAGGATGGAAATGGGGCCTCGTCTCGGATACAAGACGGTGGGTAGGGGCTGCGAGCCAGCTCGGAAAGGAAGGGGGGGCACCGTTCACAACACGCGTCACACACGGGGGTCCCACACGCAGGCTTCAATCATCATCGGCGGCAACAGCCACGCGTCCGTCAAGCGTGGCGCCCTCGAGTTTCTCAAGCGCGTCAACGAGCTCGGGCTGACGCTGAACGACGACCAGAACGACGTCAGCCGTATCGACCAGGATATCGTCTACGACCGCCCGTACACTTTTCTGGGCGAGGAGTACCTGCCGGACGGCACAGTGCGAAACACCGAGAAGAACGTGTCCAAGGCGCGCGAGGCCTGGGCGCTCCTGCTCGAGGCCGCAGCTGGACGCTCCGAGCGGACACGACGCAACCTCTGCTCACTCATCAGCCTTCTTGTTTGGCTGGCCGCCACGATCCAGATCCCGCTGTGCGAACACTTCGCGGTGCTCCGCCTCTACTCGGCAGTCGCGGCGCGCGAAGGCAAGTGGGGCGCCGCCACACCCGTGACCGCTCACACCTTGGCCGCGATTCGACCGCTCGTCGACGCTGTACTCGCCAACGCCGCCGTCAAGCCCTCGCGACAGGCGGCTCCGGCGCGGGAGGATGCTTACGACGTCATCGCCTTCGTCGACGCGGCCAAGGGCGGTTTCGGCGTGATCGCGCGCACGCGAGACGGCAGAACGCTCGAGTACTCTTGCGGCTGGACTGCCAGCGTCAAGTTCTCAGCATGGGCTGAACCGTTCGCGGCAGCTGAGGCGATCCGGCTTATCCGAACGGGCGTGTGCCGGAGCGACCCCAACGCAGGCCTCTCGCCGTTGGCGCCAACGGGACGCATCGCCATCGTCACCGATCACGAGGCCGTGTCGAACGGCGCGCAACGCTGGTGGTCCGGATGTGGAGGAGTCAGCCTAGCACATCCTTTGAACGAGCTGTTCCGCGAAATGTATGGCGCCTCGGGAGTCAACGCGGGCCGAGGCCAGATCGACGTCTTTTTTGTGCCAGGCGCTCGAAACCCGGCCGACGCGCCGTCGCGGCGGGCGTTTCCGGGGTCACCGATGCAACAGCGTGCGTTCGACCCGGACCTGACGCTGCCGGGGCTCGGCACGTGCGTGCATCACCACCCCACACCTCCGGCGCGGCCGTGGTGGTGCGTGTAGTCGCAAATGTGCGTTCCCCGCCAGCGTAAGGAGGGGGACGCTTCGCGTGATGAGGGGAAGGTTTGCACACCTGTCCATCCACGTGATCGCCAAAAACAACTTGCATGTCGATTTATTGCACATGCTGCGAATGTAGATTTTGCTTGTGCACGTACAGCAGCAACCCATCGGAGCATCCCAGGCTTCGGTATTGCTGCCTTGTTTCGTGCCCCTCCTTCCTTGTGCCCCCTTTTACCTTTGTACCGGCCTTGGGCCAACTACGCTCGTTGTTCACGTATGACTCGCTCAAAGGGTAAAAACAAACAGACCCGCCTGCTACGGCTTGTTGTCATCGTTCTGTTTGCAGTGTGTTTGTGGCAGGGGCACCTCGTTTTCATCGATTTCGAAGGCCCCGCCCACCCACCCCACGTCTTTCTTTTAGCCCACGCCCCACAGATCTCCCAGTCCCACGTCTCCCAGTCCCACGCTTCCCACGACCCACTTATATAACACACGAGCCACTCCATGTCGCCGGAGCGCTCCCTCGTAGTTCATTCTGATATTGCACCGCCCACTGAGACACAGATCCTTTCCCTTGAAGGCACACTTCTTTGATCATTGGTTATGCCTTACGATCCCACGTTTTTTCTTTGCCAGAGGCACTGCCGGGCACCCGTATCGGGATCTTCCTTTCTTCCACGCGGAAGGTTTGCCCTGCGCTGGTCCGCCCGGGGTAACGGCACTCCGTTGCCAAAGAGCAATCGAAAGGCACACGCAAATTGCACAAAAAAGGTGGCACCGTACCCGCAGTACACGACAGCGCTCGCTGCCCGTCGGAACATCCCGGACGTAGACTCTGTGGATGTTGCGTGGGAGCACTCGCTCTGTCGAGCCTCTTTTTTGTGCGGCGTGTAGCCGAGTGGTTACTGGGGTTGACCAAAGACAAGGTTCCTTTGGTTCGATCCCACCCGGCGACCTATATTCTTCCCCTGCGCTGGCCCGCCCGGGGTAACGGCACTCCGTTGCCAAAGAGCAATCGAAAGGCACACGCAAATTGCACAAAAAAGGTGGCACCGTACCCCGCAGTACACGACAGCGCTCGCTGCCCGTCGGAACATCCCGGACGTAGACTCTGTGGATGTTGCGTGGGAGCACTCGCTCTGTCGAGCCTCTTTTTTGTGCGGCGTGTAGCCGAGTGGTTACTGGGGTTGACCAAAGACAAGGTTCCTTTGGTTCGATCCCACCCGGCGACCTATATTCTTCCCCTGCGCTGGTCCGCCCGGGGTAACGGCACTCCGTTGCCAAAGAGCAATCGAAAGGCACACGCAAATTGCACAAAAAAGGTGGCACCGTACCCCGCAGTACACGACAGCGCTCGCTGCCCGTCGGAACATCCCGGACGTAGACTCTGTACACGCTCGCACCGTTCCTGTTCATTCTCGTCGTTGACCAAGTTCTCAGAAAGGTACAAGCTGTCGACGAAGGCTTCGCCATCCCGGAACGCCAGAACCTGGCGCGCCACCTTCGCATACGCCGACGACGTAGTCCTATTCGCCCTCTCCAGGGACGGACTCCAGAAGTTGTTCACAGTGTTCGAGCAGGAAGCAGAAAAAGTTGGCCTAAAAATCAACATGGGGAAAGGGAAGACGGAGCGCTTTGTCATTGACAACAGGACTGCCTCGGAGATCGAGGCGTCCGGAGATGATCTACCTATCGTCAACAAGATCGGCACCCCCGTCCCCGTAGTCACATCGTACAAGTACCTGGGGCGCGATCTTCTGGACCCTGAGGCTGACTGGAGGAAGAAGAGCGGGAGATGCTGGGCTGCCCTCCGCGAGTACGACCACGTCTGGCGGAGCACAGCCCCCCGGGAGCTCAAGCGCAAGCTCGCTTTCGGACTCATCATCCCGATTCTCACATACGCTCTCTGCACGGCCCCTCTGACCGTCGCCCTTGAGCGTCGCATCCACGGCGCAGTTGGTCGCATGCTCCGCTACGCGCTCGACGTCAAACGACAAGAGAACGGAGATTATGAGATCACCACAGAAGAGGTTTACGGGCCCTTCCCACTCATCCTCACGCAGCTTCAGGAATCGCGCCTGTCCTTCATTGGACACGCCCTGCGCGCCCACTTCCACCGAGAAGTGCCGACCGCCTTCCCCCTGTGTGAGCTCTTCGACTGGGAGCCCCCTGATTGCAAAAGACGCCGGCCCCGCAACACCTTTGTCCAGACGGTCAAGAATGACATGGCCATGTCCGGACGGGTCTACTCAGTGCTCGAGCTGATCTGGCTCGCAGATAGACGCACGACGTGGTGTGAAACCCGGTACAAAGCACACGCCGCTCTGTGAACCGTATCGTAGAAGCTCGTGCCAGCCGCCGCAGGTCAGCAAACCTTGACGTCAACGAATGTTCGGACCAAATCGCAGTAGACCGCTCCAGCCTCGTGCTCGAGCGCCAACATCGCTTTCTGTTCCAACAACTCAATTTCGTCAGGTGAACCACTGACTGACTGGACACTTGTGTTTCGTTCATTCAGTGATTGTTTCTCGTTTAGTTCTCTTCAAGGAAAAAAAAGAAGAACTTCGCCTCGCTGGTGCTGGCACCGAACGCCCGCAGCTGCGGTGATTGCAGAAGGAGACCCCGGCCAAAGCCAAGTACTCGAAATCCGGTGGACGCATGGACGTCGTGTTCTCGCTGGACGGCCAGCGCTACCACGTCGACGTCGGAGTCTGCCACCCGCACGCAAAAGCCTACGCCAAGAGCGCCGTCAAGACTTCCCTCGGTGCTGCTGAGATTGTCGTGGGTCGGAAGCGGGACAAGTACGCGGACACATTTCCGACCAGATTGCGATGGGCGGGAAGCACGTGTTCGTCGCCGCCATCTGCGAGACCTACGGTGGGTTCGCACCGGTTTGTCGCCCTGCTGAAGAAGCTCGCGGGGCATTGGGGCAACCGGAGCGGGCTCCCTCGGTCTCGAGCCGTGCAGCTGGTCATGCAGCAGTTCTCCCTCACCCTGGCGAAGAACTTCGCCTCGCTGGTGCTGGCACCGAACGCCCGCAGCTGCGGTGATTCCATTGCCGCGCTGCGCAACGCCACCGGGCCCGCCGCCGCCACCGCGCGGCCGGCACTCCCGGCCCTCGACGTGATGGCATTCGGCACGCGGTCGGCCGACAGCGACGATGACGCCAATGTCGTCGAAGACTTCGCCGAGCCGTCGTACCGCCAGCACAGCGTGACCTCCTCCACCTCCTGGTCCATGCCCCGGGACCTCGTCGAGCGGCTGAGCTCCTCCCTCGCGCGCGCGTCGAGCAGCGCCGTGTAGTGTGAGTCGTGAGGCTCCGCCGGCCCCCCTGTCGATGGCTTCTCTGCTGTCGCTTTCCCCTCCCAGTGCTTTGTCATTTAGCTCTTTGCTTTTTGGTCGGCCCTCTTTCTTCGATTTCTTTTTCCGTGCAATTTGTTTTGTTTTGTGTGTTCCTTTTTGTGTGTTGTTTTCCCCTTCCTCTTCGTTTTCTCTTCCCTTCCCTTTTTTTTTTGTTCGGACACTTGTGTTTCGTTCATTCAGTTGCAACATTCTCGCGATGTCGACGGTACACGGGACCGCGAAGTACATGATCGAACGGCCGTTGATCGATTGTGCAATTCTGGCCAAGACCGTTGATGGTGCATCCGAAGCTAGATGGCGTACGACAACGCATTCAAAGGAAGTGGAGAACAACAGATGCGTCCAAGTCCAATCCAATCGTTCAGAACCCCCAAACAATACACAAAAAGAGCGGGCCGTCGTACCGCCAGCACAGCGTGACCTCCTCCACCTCCTGGTCCATGCCCCGGGACCTCGTCGAGCGGCTGAGCTCCTCCCTCGCGCGCGCGTCGGGCAGCGCCGTGTAGTGTGAGTCGTGAGGCTCCGCCGACCCCCCTGTCGATAGCTTCTCTGCTGTCGCTTTCCCCTCCCAGTGCTTTGTCATTTAGCTCTTTGCTTTTTGGTCGGCCCTCTTTCTTCCATTTCTTTTTCCGTGCAATCTCCCCTCTCTTGTGCTTTGTTTTGTGTGTTCCCTTTTGTGTGTTGTTTTCCCCCTTCCTCTTCGTTTTCTCTTCCCTTCCCTTTTTTTCTTGTTCGGACATTTGTGTTTCGTTCATTCAGTGATTGTTTCTCGTTTAGTTCTCTTCAAGGACAAAAAGAAAACACAGAACCCACACAACATAGCTTTTCCCGTTTGTTCAAGGTAAACCCAGAGACGACCACTCAGTCTGCTTCCCAGTCTTCAGATCCCTGTGATCAATCCCTCCCACCCAATTAGTTTCCAAAAAAAAAACGCGCCCACTACGAACTTTTTGACGACGCCGTTGAGGATGTTTTCAACGACTTCGTCCCCGCGGGCAACCCCCGTGCGTGGCAGCAGGCGCAGCTCCCCGTCCGCCTCGGCGGCCTCGGGCTCCGCAGCGCCGCCAAGCACGCGCCGATCGCGTTCACCGCGTGCTCCGCCGACGCCGCTCGCTACATCCGCAACATCATCATCGCCGACAACCCGGAGTCCCTTCTCGCCAAAGACCCCGCCGGCCGCTGCATCACCACCGACTTGCTTGCGAAGCACCAGTACCCACAGCAGGTTTCAGAGGTCAAGCAATTGCCGTTGATTGAATGGAGCGAGAAAAAAGACACAACAGCCAAGCTGGCAAGAGTCCTGTGATGAACGTGCGGTGTGTTGCGAACAAGGGAGCTTCGCGCTCGAATGTGGGATATCCTGAACCCGACCTTCACGGTCATCAGCACCGTGGCCTTCCAGGCTGAGACTGAGGCCGCCAAGACGGCAGCCCTCGTCACGCAACAGTGGAATCAGGCCGGTGACCCAGTTGTGCCGGCCCACGTGCGCGTCAACCGGCACGACATCGCGGACGCGACATTCGTCTTCCAAGTCTCGCCCGACGGCACGTGCAAGGGACCGATTGCCCGCTTCAGCACCGCTGCCCAGGACGAAGAGGACCAGAACTGGTCAGCTGGCGCCACCTTCACGACCAGCCTCGAGAGCCTCCTCCGACGACTCAAGAGCACTCGCATCGAGTTCGGCTTCTTCAAGCCAGCCTCCGCCCCGGACCCGTTCTCGAGCCAGGCCCCGGCTTCCACCGCCTCACCGGCGCAGAACCCACCCGCCGTCCAGAACCCGTTCGCCGCGTTCCAGGCCGCGGTTTCTACCGCCTCACCGGCGCAGAACCCGCCCGCCAACACCTTCTCGTCGAACCAAGCCCCGGTTTCCACCGCCTCACCGGCGCAGAACCCGCCCGCTTTCCAGGCCTCGAACCCGTTCTCCTCGAACCAAGCCCCGGCTTCCACCGCCCCACCGGCGCAGAACCCGCCCGCCTTCCAGGTCTCGAACCCGTTCCCCCCGGCGACGTCCGCCCCACCGGCGAACCAGGCCCCACCGGCCCCGTTCAACTTCTCGTTCACACCGGCTCCGCCCGCCCCACCGGCCGGCCAGGCCACGAACGCGTTTGCCTCGAACTCGTTCACGAACCAAACCCCGGTTTCCTCCGCCCCACCGGCCCAAACCCCGGTTGCGTTCCAGGTGCCGAACTTCCAGACGAGCCAGTCGCCACCCGCCCCGAACGCGCCCCCCGCGCCTGCCGCGAGCCCGTTCGCCGCCCCCGCGCCGGCCACCATCACGGCAGGCGCTCCCGCCGACCCTGATGCCGCGGCATTGCCGCTCGAAGCCAATGCCCCCGTCAACGCCGTCCGGCCGGGCAAGCGCACGCACACACAGCGCGAAGGCGACATCCTGATCACGGATCAAACGTCCAGCAACGTCAAGGTGGCGTCGACGGCAGAACAACACCTGCACATGAACATCGGCGTCGACGTCGGTGTCCACCACATGGGCCTCCCGCTGATGGCCTTCATGAAGAACCCGGGGTCCAACGACACCTCGTCCACCTACGATTGGTGCTGCATCATCGTCCAGAGCTCAGGAGTGCGCGCAATCTCCGGCGAGATCCGCAACTTCCTCGCGGACATCCGCGGCCGCAACGAGTACCCGATCATCGAGTGCCAGTTCACAGCAGCGGTGTTCATCATCCTCGAGGTCTACCACCAGAACTTCGACAAGGTTCAAGGCTCCGCCCTCGCTCTCGCCCGCTTCTGCACCACGGCCCAGCTGTGGAACATGCAGGACAACATCTTCGCCGTCCTGCGCATCAAGGCCCGAGTGCAGCTGTCCAGCGGCAGCCGCGGCCTCACGACGACCGGGACGCAGACGCTCGAGCGGCTGGACTCGCTGTACGCGAACACCCGCACCGGCGAGGGCACGAACCACCTCAAGTTCTACGGCGCCCTGGCCGACCTGAAGCTCAAGCAGGGAAACTAGGAAGTGATGGCAGGGCTCCTCGTGCGAGAACACAAGCACTTCATCGTCCTGAGCCGCCGGCCGGCTCGGACGACAGGACCCCTGCCATCACCCCTGGCCGGACCCCCAGCGGACCACTTCGACCTTGGATGCTCCTACACCATCGAGTTCCAGAGCAAATCCAAGAAAGAGGAGATCTGCAAACACCTCAAGCGGTACGACGAGGAGACCCGAGCTCACCTCCTGCCGCCCGTGAGCCGCCGTGCCCTGGCGCGGAGGTTCCTCCCACTGAGTTTCGTCGACACGGACACCCGACAACTCATCCTCGAGCACATGGAGCTGTGGCTCGACTGGACCCGCGGCACCATCTCCAACTACTGGGCCGCCATCGGGAAAGTGCTGGACTGGAGGTACCTCGCGCACGGCGCCCAGGACGCGACGCGCCACCAGCACGACGCGCTGCAGCGCCTCTACGCCGCGGATGCCAAGACGGAGGACCAGAAGGAGCCGACCTTCCCCGCCCTCCCGACCCATGTTCAGTCAGCCTTCCAGATCCCCTCCAGCCGGAACTTGCCCGCCCCGTTCGCAGCGCGACATGTCTCTCGAGTTTGAAGGCACCCGACTCCAGGCTCTTGTGAAGTACACCACCCCAAAGGACCTCATCCGGTTCCGCGCCCTCTCGCCGCAGCACGCCGGTGCGTGGCTGGCCTGCCTGCCGCGCCGCGACGCGAACATCTGGATGGACAACGAATGCTTCACACTCCTGCTCAAGTACCGCTTTGGGCTCCGCCTCGGGAGCCAGGACGGCTCACGGTGCGTGCACTGTGGCAGGCCCGCGGACGCCGAGGGGCATCACTCGGCCACGTGCGGCAAGTCAGGCAACCGCATCGCCCTCCACGACCTCCTCCGGGACATCCTGTACCACCTCGCGCGCGACGCTGGGGCGAGCCACGTGCAGAAGGAGACCCCGGCCAAAGCCAAGTACTCGAAATCCGGTGGACGCATGGACGTCGTGTTCTCGCTGGACGGCCAGCGCTACCACGTCGACGTCGGAGTCTGCCACCCGCACGCAAAAGCCTACGCCAAGAGCGCCGTCAAGACTTCCCTCGGTGCTGCTGAGATTGTCGTGGGTCGGAAGCGGGACAAGTACGCAGGACACATTTCCGACCAGATTGCGATGGGCGGGAAGCACGTGTTCGTCGCCGCCATCTGCGAGACCTACGGTGGGTTCGCACCGGAGTTTGTCGCCCTGCTGAAGAAGCTCGCGGGGCATTGGGGCAACCGGAGCGGGCTCCCTCGGTCTCGAGCCGTGCAGCTGGTCATGCAGCAGTTCTCCCTCACCCTGGCGAAGAACCTCGCCTCGCTGGTGCTGGCACCGAACGCCCGCAGCTGCGGTGATTCCATTGCCGCGCTGCGCAACGCCACCGGGCCCGCCGCCGCCACCGCGCGGCCGGCACTCCCGGCCCTCGACGTGATGGCATTCGGCACGCGGTCGGCCGACAGCGACGATGACGCCAACGTCGTCGAAGATTTCGGCGGGCCGTCGTACCGCCAGCACAGCGTGACCTCCTCCACCTCCTGGTCCATGCCCCGGGACCTCGTCGAGCGGCTGAGCTCCTCCCTCGCGCGCGCGTCGGGCAGCGCCGTGTAGTGTGAGTCGTGAGGCTCCGCCGACCCCCCTGTCGATAGCTTCTCTGCTGTCGCTTTCCCCTCCCAGTGCTTTGTCATTTAGCTCTTTGCTTTTTGGTCGGCCCTCTTTCTTCCATTTCTTTTTCCGTGCAATCTCCCCTCTCTTGTGCTTTGTTTTGTGTGTTCCCTTTTGTGTGTTGTTTTCCCCCTTCCTCTTCGTTTTCTCTTCCCTTCCCTTTTTTTCTTGTTCGGACATTTGTGTTTCGTTCATTCAGTGAAAAAAAATTCATTCAGTGATTGTTTCTCGTTTAGTTCTCTTCAAGAAGAAAAAAAAAAAGAAGTGCGAGTCCAACGCTCGTGTTCGCTCTGCCTCGCTGCGGGCCAAGCGCGCGAACAGTGTGCCGGTCTCTGAGCCCGATCCGAAACCTCCGGACCCGGCGAAGCCCCCGGACCGGGGCGCCTCGACGTCGACCGCGAGGGGGCGGTCCTCCGTCGTCGTCGCTCCGCATGCGACAGAAGCGCGAAGCCAGTCACGTGTTCGCCTTCAGCCGCCCAGTGCTACCCGAGCAGGGCGGTCCGCCAGCCGTGGCAAGTCGCGGGACCGGTCGTCCAGCCGGTCCGCCGGGGTGCTGCAACAGGTGATGAGCCAGGTCACTGGCTTTGGCCGTGATCGCTCGCTCGGCCGTGGCGCAGTGAGCGCCGCCGGCAGCCGCAGCCGCAGTCGCGCCCGCAGCTCCCGTGCCGCCTCCTCCGCACCTGTCGCACCCGCCGCCGTGGCTCCCCCCGCTGCCGCCCGGCAGCCGTCTGCCTCACACGCCCGGGAGGTCGGGCGGCGAGCCGCGTCCGCTTGCGGGATGCAGGGAGCCTGGTTCGCGCACGAGCTGGTGGTGTCATGTTTGGCTAGAGGACAAGACATTGAGTCACGGTTCAGGCGTACAGGTTGCGTTTGTCATGGAAGCGTTACGATGGGGAACTACAGCAACTCCCAGAGCCCTCGTAGGGTCCTGAAGAGGTCCTGCCAGCGGGCGGGCGGGCGGGTGGGAAACCGCGTCACGCTGGACCTCGAGCGGTGCTTCGGCACAACAAACAATGACAACCATCCATCCACGCACGTTCGGCAGAGCATCCCATTCTACAGTTTAGGATGCAGGGAGCCTGGTTCGCGCACGAGCTGGTGGTGTCATGTTTGGCTAGAGGACAAGACATTGAGTCACGGTTCAGGCGTACAGGTTGCGTTTGTCATGGAAGCGTTACGATGGGGAACTACAGCAACTCCCAGAGCCCTCGTAGGGTCCTGAAGAGGTCCTGCCAGCTCCGTCACCCCGGCGCACACCACGTAGTCCTGTTCCTGAGCCGCTGCATACATCGATGAAGGAAGAGGCTTCGTCGAAAGGGATTGAGTACTGAAGGGATTCACTGGAAAGAGTAAAGCACGAAAATAGCGACTGGAAAACAAAATGTTATATAAGGTACCCCTGCGACCAGGAGTGAAACGAGAAAACAAGAACCGAAGAAAACAAAGTGACCAAACAAAAACCCGAAGGAAAAGGAAAGCGAGTGGGAAACACCGAATGGATGTATCGAAGAGAACCCCGACCGGGCTATGGGCGCCCTCCCTGCGCCCGGTGGCGCCAACCCTGGCGAGTGCGGTGGTGTAGCGGCGTCGCGTGCGCGCGGGCCTCGATGGCCTTCGCGTTGTCGACGGGCTTGTCCCGTGACGGCTCATCGGAAGGGTTCCGGGCCGTCGCGATCCAGCACATTCGCCAGCCAGCCGTGATCCGGTCGAGAAGGTTTGCTGAGACTTCCGCTGCTGTGGAGACCGTCTTCGACGTCGACGTCGACACATCGACTGCTGTCGCCGCTGCTCGGTTGTCGACTGCGACAAGGACGTGTCGGCCCTCGAGATCACGCTGGAAGGCTCGGACCCCGCACCCCACTGCCATCGCCTCGAGGGCATTGATGCATCGTCCCGCCTTCTCTTCATCGGTCCACCGCTCGCCGTACGACGCGATGCGGCCGTCGACGCAGATGACGGCGCCCCAACCGTCGGCTGAGCTGTCGGTGTACAACTCTGCTTCCAGCTGTGCTTCGCCCGGCCGCGCGGGGACCACCGGTACGTTGGCGATAGCGACGTCAATCCACTCAGCGAGCGATGCTGCCTGTCCCCCGCTCGTTCTCCGGCCTCCTAAGGCCTCCGGAGCTGGCAGATGGCTCAATGAGTCGGAAAAGTGTGTAATCTTGAAGCCCCGACCGGTTTCAGACCCTGCCGAGCCACCGCAACAAATCCCCACAAACTATGAGAATCCGGTTTTTGGCTTGCTGCTAAGCTATGGCAGCAGCAAGACCCACTTGGGGGTGACCAAAGTGGCCGAAAAAAAATATTTTTCAGGCGTCACAATTACGTAACCCCGGCTAAAAATTGAAATACTCCCCGGTTTGGGTGATTTCCGGGCCTAGAAACCCATATCTGGGGACCCGGCCAATTTCGGGCCCCCGGAAAATGACCAAAAACCGCCCCGTACATGCTACCAGATTTTCCGGCAGAAAATCTCAAACCGTGAAAAGTTTGACAATCTCACCGACTGACGCTATTTCCAGTCCGATTTCCCACTTTCCCCACCGGAATACCCGTTTTTTCACCACCCGCCATGACCGTGGCCGCCTGCTTG
>OY843696.1:0-16877 GCA_963693005.1 Alphaproteobacteria bacterium CMAR1
GGGACTGTTGCGCGTTTGCGCCGACCGAGCCGAGTAATACGGTTCGGGCGTGAACGAACAACATGAATACGAGCCGCGTTCTCACCCACTTGGAACTCGTCATGACCGTCAAGAACGGGGATGTGGTCGGGGATGGGCGGCGGAGCCCGGAGGTGCGGCACCTCGGTACCGGCGACCTTGACGGACACCGGCTGGCCTACTCCTCCTCCTCGCTCTCCGAGTCCGACGGCGCGATGTTGCGCAGAGCAGGTGGAGGGGACGGCGGGACCCGATCCGCCGCCGCGAGGAGCTGACTCCAGTCCTCCCAGTCGGCCGCCGCGTCCGGCACGAGGTCCGCCCGCGACCCCATGGCGATCGCCCAGTGAGCGGGGCGGGTCGTGTAGCCGCGCGTCAGGTCCAGTTGACGGTGCTTGGCCCGGGACTGGACCTTCTCCAGCTCGCTCGGACCCCGACCAGCCGACTGCTGCTCGAGCTGAGCCGCGGCCACGACACCGAGGTTCACCCCCGTGCGCTTCAGGGAGTGAGCCGTGAGCCGAGAGCGGAGAGGGTGCCCCGCCAGCCTCTCCTCCTCCTCGTGGAGAGCTTGGGGCACGGGAACCGCACGGAGACGGCGACGCACTTCGTCGGTCGAGAGCTTGGTGATCGGGGCGTCCGGCGGGGCACTGGCCAGCCACTCGGCAAGCACACGCGGGATCTTCGGCAGCGCCTGCGTGTGGTCGGCACGGTCCGCACCGTACGGGTTGCTCTTCGTGCGCGTCCAGTCGAGCGTCCACGGCAGCGCCATCGCCTTGGCACTGTCGACCACCGCCCGGCGCTGCGTCGTCGTGAAGCACGCCCGAGTCACCTGCAACATGTCGTCCCACCGCGACGACGTCACGATCGCCACCCACGCGGCCGCCGTCCGCGTTGGTTCGGCGAGATGATGAAGGACTGAGACGTACAACGTCGGCGGAATCGGCATGGCCTTCATCTTCTTGCCGGAGGAGTTGAGCTTCGTCACTGCCGCTGTGATGACCTCGAGGGGCGGGAACTCCGGAGCGTCCAGGAACTTCTTGACTGCCGTGCCGGTCTTGCGGAGGGCCTCGGCGGGAGCTCCGGCCTCGTGAAGCGCGGCGACGAAGGCAGCCGCGTGAACCGGGTCGGTCGGGACGCGATGGTGACGGCACCACTCGACGAACCTCTCGGCTCCGAGAATCTGCGACTCGCGGTGCCGGTGGGAAACCGAGCCGCGTCCCAACGCCTCGGCGGCCGCCTTCGCTTCGGCCGGCGCAGGAATGCGATCGCGAATCTCCCAGGGCCGGCGCCGTGGCAAGGGCTCCCCAGGGCCACGAGCCATGAACCAAGGAAGGCGGGGGCACGGGGCAGCGGATGTCGAACTGTCCGGGGAGTCGATGCAGGAACCGGCGGGTTCTTGGGCCACGGCAAGCGTGGACAGGGCGAGCTCCGACGGTGCGGGCAGGGGCGTCGGAGCGTCGGTGACGTTCAGGGGTTTGATCTCCACGACGCGGTTGTCGAAGCGCAGTCATTGCGACGCCCCCGCGGCGCCCCCCTTCTTCTCGGACTTCTTCTCGGCGTCGCGGAAGAGGGCCAGGACCGGGGTGGTGTTGCGGATGGTCATGCTCTGGTGCTCCTCGGCAGCCCAGGCGCGCATGCGGGACGCCTCCTTGCTGTCGACGGTCTCCTCACGGGCGGCGATGTAGAGGACGGTGACGTCGGTGAGAGCCTTGAACAGGTCGGGGCACACGGTCATGAGAGCGGCGCCGTCGTGGATCCCGCAGGCCTCGACCGACTCGAAGGCGACCTTGCAGAACTTCTCGAACGCGTTGATCTCATCCGTCGAGTACTTGCGGACGGATCCACCAAACGCCTCGGCCCACTTCGCGCGAAGGGCGGCCCACTCAGCGCTCTCAGCTTCGCTGGCAGCAAGGCTGTCATCGACAGCGGCGCGAGCGTCGATCACGAGCTTGTCGATCACATCGGACTTGGCCTGCGGTCCGGCGCCATCGACCGCGGCCGACGCAACGCGGGCGGCTCCACGCGCAACGTCAGCGTGGTGCTTGGTCGAAGAGAACCGCTTCAGGTCACGACAGACGTGATGGAGCTGGAGCGGCGCCGGCACGCCGGAGAACGGCGCGGCTCCGAGGACGCCGTCGAAGGGGACGCCGAATTGCGCCGCAAACGGCGCCGTCAGGCCGTTGACGCCGGCGTCGAGAGAGGCGGTCGACGGAGCGTTGACGCCGGCGTAGGAGGCGATCGACGGAGCGGTGGTGCCGAGGCCCGGGTGAGCGGCGACGCGAGGACCCGCAACCCCACTAGCGGATGGCACGGTCATGGAGCTGGTCTCAGGACGAGAAGCCCGGAGAGACATCTTGCGCGGTGCGTCCTGCGCGGCCGGGGCGGTCCCGGACTGGGCGTCCCGGGCCATCATGAGGGTGAGCGCCTCAGCGAGCTTGGCCGTCGCGTTGGACTGCTCCTTCAACTGCTCCTGGAGCTGCTCCTTGAGCTGACGCTGCTCCTTGAGCTCAGCGAAGACCAGCTCGAACTGCGGGTTCATCTCGGTGGCAACCTGCTGGGCAGTCTCACGGCGGCGGGCGGCGGAGTGACCGGGGGGGAATCGCTCACGCAGAGCCTCCTCAGTGCGTTGGGCGATCTCTTCGGTCTGCGCAGTGAGCATGATCTCGATGTTGTCATCCAGCTTCTTGATCTCGGCGGTGGCGAGCTTGGCAGCCCGAAGGATCTCGGCTCCAGTCTTGGCGTATCCATGGTCCTCTTGCTCGACTGCGGCAATCGCCTTGCCCCGCTCGACCACGATCTTCTCAAGACGAACGAGGTAGCCGTTGACCGCCTGAATGTCACTGGCAGTCGGAGCCTTCTCAACGAGCGCAGCGACATTGCTGACGGCCTTCGTCGTCTTGTCGAGGTCATCGCGGACGTCCTGAAGCTTGTACCCGGGCACAACGTCGATACGAATGTCTACGTCGACAACATACGCGTAGCGGGCGAGACAGCAGCAATGAAGGAGATCCTGGAGCGAGCCATCCGCGCCTCCGTCACCGTCAACGAGCTGGGCGAGAAGCAGGAGGTCACCGACGAGATCGTCAACGGCATGGTCAAGACGCGAGTGGCTCGGCCGTGACTACGACTTCGAGGAGAAGACCGTCAAGGTCGGCACCAAGACGATCGAGAAGGTCAAGGCTTGAAGGCGTGGCTTGAAGAAGTGGACCTGGCAGAATGTCGCGGCCATCTACACCGCCGCGTTGAGTCGGATTTTCCAGTCCTCGGCGACCGCGCGCACCTACCGCCACAAGCAAAACAAAGACGGGTCAAACAAAACAAGCCTCCTCCTGGTTGTCAAGGATCGCCAAAACGATGCGCTTCTCATTTTTTTCCGCGCGGCGATCAAGGGAAAACAATACGGACGACCCGAATATGGGCAGATTGAGCCACCGACGTCAAACCAGACGCGACACGACACAGGACGTCGGGGCAGGATGGAGATGGGGCCTCGTCTCAGATACAAGACGGTGGGTAGGGGCTGCGAGCCAGCTCGGAAAGGAAGGGGGGGCACCGTTCACAACACGCGTCACACACGGGGGTCCCACACGCAGGCTTCAAAGAGTCGAAGGATCATGGACAGAGCCTGCTGTCGACGACGCCGACGAATTGCCGTGTGGAACTTGGGAATCGAGCGGTTGCTTTGTAGCCGGAACTGGAGGTAATGGTACCTCAGGACTCATATTTGTCTGTTCAGTTCGTGTAGGCCGTTGCTCGATCATCGGCAAACCCTCTTGTGCTTCCGGGATGGCGACAGGAGGGAGCAGGACAATGGAAGAAGAGGTCTGATCAAAGGTCGTATGACAGAACGACGTGCCCGGATGTTGATGCAGAAGGCGTGCAGCTTCCGACTGCTGTGGGCGATCTTTGATCAAAAGTAGGTTGCCGAGGTGTTCATATACTTCCCCATAGAACTTGTTGAAAAGTGCGGTTGCAGAAGTAGCAAAAGCACTTTCAAGCTCGGCAGTATGCGCATGACAGATGCAATCCAGTTGCTCCCCGTACGCGTGATGCAGGATTTGGAGACGGTTGACATGAGAGGTCAGAGCATCGGACCGGTTAGAGCGAACAAAGTCGTGCATTTCCATAAGAAGTATCAGTACGGAGACTGAACCACGGCAACGGTGCACACGGGCACCGGAGAGCACAACGCGGCAGTTCATCTTCACGCTCCTCTAAAGTGCGAGGGAGGGGGATGAGGAGGCAGAACTGTCGAATCAAGAAGGAAGGACTTCGGCGAATGCGCACCGAAGTGTTGGAGTCGAGTGTCCTTCAGAGTTCTCTGGCCGCGAGAGAATTGGACAGCGTCGACTGGGCTCTACCGGCCTGTGTCGCGCATGCCCAATAAAGTACAGAAACTGTAACTTTTTTAGCGTTCAGAGTTCTCTGGCCGCGAGAGAATTGGACAGCGTCGACTGGGCTCTACCGGCCTGTGTCGTGCATGCCCTGTCCCACACCACAACATCACACACCACACCACGATCCATTCCATGAGCGTTGCGTTTTTTTCTCCGACGAAACCAAAACCAACGAAGGATCAACGAAGGGAGGCTGAACTGGTGGGGGGCCTGCCCACGCCGCACACACAGGCACGCACGCGCGAGGTCCCAAACGCAGGCTTCAAGGACAAGCTCGCCGCCCGCAAGGAAGCCAAGTCGAGTTTTCAGGGCCCCAGCACCGCGACGCTCCCGCCGGCGCTGGGGTACAAGGGCAGCTGGCTCAAGGGAGTGAAACCGCTGGACGACTGGGAGAACTCAATTCAAGCTCTTCCGCAGGCCGGCGTGACGCGCAAGACGTGGCAGGATCGCATCAACGCGCTCAAGACCATGCAGGCGGCGTTCAAGGAGATCGGCGACGAGTGGATGGACGCCCCTCTCGACGAGGCGATGGCGGAGGCGGCAGTGTACCTGTACCTGCAGCGGAAGTGGATGCCACAGACACTTCACCGCAACATGGCGACGTGGACGGGCGCCCTCAACTCCCTGAAGGCCTTCACCAATGCGGACATCGACGTGAACATGAACCTCTCCAAGACGTGGCAGCAGTCCATGCGGGCTGCGGAGGTCGCGACGAAGGAGGGCGATGCGGAAGTACCGACGGCAGTGCAGAAGCAGGAGGAAGGATGTTTGCCCCACATGGTTAGAACGGAGTGTGGGTCAATCGAAAGAAGGACTTTTAGGCCAGTACAAAAGTTCTCCCCTGTCAAAGGAAAGAAAAAAAAAACCAGAGGGAAACGCTCAAGGAAAATACGCCAGCTGGCGTTTGTTGCGCAATGGCTGAGACACCCAACACATTCAGGTCGACACGCACCATGGGCAATCCCTTGAGCTTGTTTTTGTTGTGTGAATCACTGAACTCGTTACTGGAACATCGTAAGGCGATAAGTGAGTAGGTCATCAGGGGCAGAGGCACACAAGGTGCTCTGTGACAACGGCGATCAAGAAGGCGGTGGACTCGGACCGTCTCGACCTGGCGACGCTGCTCGTGATGACGTGGTACACGGCGGGTCGAACCTGCGACATTCTGCAGCTCAAGAAGGAGAACGTCGAAGTCCGCAGCAACGGTCACCTGCTGGTGACATTCAAGCGCGGCAAGACTGTCCATGCCCGCGGCGGATGGATGCAGGGAGCCTGGTTCGCGCACGAGCTGGTGGTGTCATGTTTGGCTAGAGGACAAGACATTGAGTCACGGTTCAGGCGTACAGGTTGCGTTTGTTGTTGTTGTTGTTGTTGTTGTTGTTGTTGTTGTTGTTGTTGTTGTTGTTTCGGAAAGGAACTGTAACAGAAACTCGGGTCTAGCTGTGGGGTGCTTGGCGGGAGTTCGTTGCAGGAAGGGAGGAGGATGGAGGTTGCAAACTAGAATTCACTGTTGTGTCCTTGGCCTTTTGAGCGATGCATGTTGCGCAGGCGGAGCAATCGATCTTGCAGATTTCGCAGGTGGAGCACGAGTGTGATGCTATGGAAGCGTTCCAGATCAGTTGGTTATGATCTTGTTTCGCGATGTGATTGAACGTGGTCTTCAGAACAGTTCCAGCAATAGTTTCGCAAAGAGAACGGAATAGGCCATGGATGGGGTTGCTTGCGCAAATTGTACGTAATGTTTTGATTGAGTCAATGTGAATTGTTCCTACTGAGGTGATGACGATAGGTTTGAAGATGATCTTTGATCCATCGATCTCAGAGTTCCACGAAGCGTACTTCTTGTGCTTCGCCATGTCTCGGTTCTTCAGCGTGCCGACCCGGTAACAACGGTGATATCAAGCACGTAGATCCCACCGCTTGGGAGGATGACAAGGACATCGGGGCCTTCGACAGCACGAGAGAGAACTTTCGGGAAGTGGGACTTGAGATTGGTGGTCGCGTATAATCCATGCATGTTGAGAACACGCACCATTCCGGAAGCGGTCAGGTTGTGGCGCGTCAGGTGGAAAGATTTGCTGCAGGTGGAGCAAGTGAGCGCGTGGTCCACGTCCGCTGGCTCGTCACGACAGATCGCTGCAATCGACATGGGTATGTTGAGAAGCATACGGGCAGCGAACATAAACTCTTGGTCAGACAGCTCGTCGCGGGCATCGTGTGGGAAGTGGGAGAGCCAGAACGGTTGGTTTTGGTGACTGGACTGTTCGTGGTATGCAATGAGGATGTCTCTCTTCACAGAAGTGTTGCGCCCGGTTTCGGTGCGTCGCCACGCGTCGGTCAGCAACTTGTCAAAGACTTGCATCGCCTCTTTTGGATTGTTTTCAAAGGCAGCACGATGAGTCAGTTTCCAGTGTGCGATCCCGAACCCGCCAACGGCTAGTGGAGCGTAAAGCTGCATGCGTTGGGCGTCGGTGAGGTCGGGCTTTTTCAGCACCCAGGCGGCGTAGTCGGAGTTCGTCACAGATACTGCCGCAGCGACTTCTTCCATGAGCGCGGGGCGGGAGCAGGCGAAGGCGTGGTGCCAGCGCCGCGAAGTGAGACGGATGAGGTTCAGAGCATACTGCGGTCGGAGTCGATGTAGGACCTTGTGGAGCAGGAGTTCAGCTTCAGAAAGACGTTCGAAATCTGTTGGCTTCGCTTTCACGGAGTCAGCAGCAATGTAGCCGCCGAGGAAGATGGTCGACTGAGAGACGCTGATTTTCGTTGCATCAAAGTATCCGAAATGCTGCTGGGAGCAGACAATTTTGCTCTTTTCGCCGATGAAGGGGAGGTTGATTGCGGCAAATTGGGAATTGATCTCAGCAACGAGCGTCGACAGCTTGTCGGGCTCACAGAAAATCGCAACATCGTCAGTGGCGCATCGAAGATACGCGGCGTGCTTTCGAACGAGAGGTGCGGTCACCGCCGCAAAGAAGAGAGAAGATGGAACCGATCCTTGAGTTTCACCACAGTGAATCGAGTATTCCTGCATGGCAGCCGCCCCGTTGAACCAGACGGCTGTGTTGTTCGTGTACTCGAATCGGAAGAGACCGACCAGCTCTGGGCAGTTTTCCTTGATGAAGTCGAAGATCGCTTGCCGAGAGATGTTGTTGAACGCACCACTGCAGTCACCAATGAACACCGCCAAGTTACGATCCAGCGCTACTTGCACGTCCTTGACCGTTGATCGAATGCCATCGAATCTCGCGACGGCTTGCTCCTGCGGAATGAGCTCACGGATCCTGCGTCGAGAGTGTTGCAGCATGAGGCGCCAGGAGACCTTGATCCAGAAGTCGCCAACCGCCACCGGTCTGATTTTGCCATTCGGTTTGACAAACGGGATTAGAATACCCGTGGAGTGCAAGGTCCGGAGTGATGAGTCCAGTTCGTCCCTGCAGATCCTCGTGATATGGGTGTCGACAAACACACCGCACATCGGATTGAAAAGGCATGGCAGCATCAGTTCGCGGGTCCATCCGGTGATTCCTTTGGCTTTCATGCGGCCGCACGCCTTGACGGCGGCAATCACTCGGGCGCGTCTGGCATGGGAGACAGCCGGCGCGTCGGCAGACAAGTCAGTAATCGTCTGGGCATGAGGGTTGAGCTTGCGTTCAATCTCAGCGGAGTTTTCAGCGGAGAAAGGAGCGACACCGGTGCGCGCAAAACACTCGAGCGCCTTCCGCCCGCAGCCCTTCCGAATCAGCGATTCTGCCTTCTTCGCACTGCGATCAACAGAAATCTCGATGTCAGGTGGAGGAGTTTGGTCGTCGTCATCATTTTGAGAACGTAGATTGTGTGTTCTTTTCGCCACACTTACGGACGAGCCGTCAGGGTGGGTGGTGGTGATGATTTCCTCGGTTTGTGTGACCACGTTGGTCGTGACATCCTGAGACTGAGAGACTGAGACCGACATCGCAGCAGCATCTTTGAAGAACTGAGTGAACAGACGAACACGGTCCGCCCGAGAGCTGACCAGTCGAGTGAGGCGTTGACAGAGCTCATGGACAGGGTTCCTCGTGTTGCGTCGGAGGAAGAAGATCGGAGCACACGTGGCCATGATGAAGTAAGACTCTTTCTCGCAGTCAGATGCTGTGTTCGGCGGGTTCAATGCATCCTGGCAGCAGGCCGCAAACACGAGTGTCCAGATCGGGATGGCTCGCGCCGGTAGACTTGTCCAGGTGGTGTACTTCGTTTTCCGGATTTGTTGGACCGCTTCGTTAAACGAGAGGTTGGCGACATTCACCACGTCGACGACGTCAAGATTTTGCACGGCCATTGTCTGCCGATTGTCCAGAGCGGCGTTGCAGCATTCGTCCGCAGCTGCGTTGCAGCCACGTGGCACCCATCGGAAAGCAAAATTTGTGCGTTGGTGTGTCTTCATGTCTTTGACTGCCTTCAGAAGTTGTGTTTGCTCGCGTTGGTACGACACGTGATCATCTGGACATTCGCTAATGGCCGCCGCAATAGCGCCGGCGTTGTCGCCTAGAATACAGATCTCAGGGAATTTGTGGGACAACGCAATGTAGATGGCGAGAGTCGATGCCATCGCACGCAGTGAGCTCGGCAGCATTGTTGGTCTGGGCAAAGGGAAGCACTTTTCCAATGTGTAGGCCGCCCTCCCACGCGACCCACACGCCGCCCGACGCACGAGCGTTTTGTCGTCCATTTCCACGGCATGCACCATCGAAGTAGATGTAGAGAGTAGTTTTTGATTCGATTGACTGATTTACTTTGCGCGCGAGCTCTTTGAGCTCGTCTTTGATCGTTGAGACAAATTCGTCGTATTCCTTGTTCGAACGGGTTGATTGTTTCGCCCGGACGGCCCGGCGGGAGGCAAGAACGTCTGGGGAGGCTGTTTGTTGAACAGCAGGATTGAGGGAAGTCTCTTGAGGAGTTGAGGGCCTTTGATTTCTTTTCGTCTTTGTTTTACTTTTGTTGGTTGTTTGAGGAGCAGTTTGATCAGCATCAGAAGAGATCACGACAGACTGGGGAGCGTTCGCGGTAGCATCGACAGACTCTGTGGCTTGATTTCGAGTTCTGCTACGGAGATTGTAGCGCCTTTGCATTTGCTCTTCATGATCGTCATCGTCAGGGATACCAGAGGGACCGCTGTTCGACGACGCCGTTACGTCGAGGCCTGGGCCGCGGCGCTGTTGCGCTGCTTCGCCCACGAGGTGCTGATGATGAAGGTACTGGCATCCATGTCAGTGGTCGTCGTCAGGTCGTCAGACATGTTCAGCGGGGACACCATGCAGCCAAGCTCCTTGATGAGGTGGGCGCACCCATCGGCGTAGGGAGAGTCCTTCTCGACCTCGATGAGGATCAAGTCAGTGGAGTTCTTCTCAGCCTTCTTGGCCGACAGCTGCGTCAGGATCTTGTTCATCTTGGCAACCGACACGATCGACGACTTGGTGCCGTGCGGCGTCACGAGGAGACGGGTGTTGCGGGGTTTCATCGTCGTGTTGACCGGGTAGATGGTGAACGGGTTCACAGCTTTGCCCTGGGTCGGCGCGTGGTGGAGCATGCGCACACGGTCGGAGCACAGCACAGCAGACGCGATGAACGGCTTGAACTGAGAATCGGCCATGAAGTCAGCAGCAGGTCAGCATCGATGTTGAAGTTCACAGGGTCGCGGGACTTGACCAGGACGCCGAAGCCCAGAACCACAGCGTAGACCGAATGCTTCTCGGTCAGGGACTTGGCAAACAACAAGCGCTCTTCGGGAGACATGCCGTAGCGGCAGTTGATGAAAGCTCCGCTCAGGTCGTGCGTGATCAGGTACTCCGGCATGACAAGCAGGTTCTGCTCCCGCGAGATCTTGCCGGCGTCGAAGTCGCTCTTCTGGATCTTGAAGGTGATGGGCTGGATCTTGCTTGTGCGCATCATGATAGCACCAACTGGCGCGTACTCCAGCTTCGCGTGCTGAGCGATCAGCGTCATGTCATCATCTTCGTCGAGCGCGCCCGCGGCTCCGGCGGCCGGGTTGCCTTGCACAAATTGCTCATTCAGCACATTGACGTTCGGCTCGACACCAACATTCTTGCAGCTGTTGATGTCCTCAAAGAAGACCACTGTCTTTCCAGTTTTGCGGATGTCGAAGATGGTGGTGGCGCAGCTCTGCATGACGCGGGGGGGTCGTAGTCACGGCCGAGCCACTCCTCGCGCGTCTTGACCATGCCGTTGACGATCTCGTCGGTGACCTCCTGCTTCTCGCCCAGCTCGTTGACGGTGACGGAGGCGCGGATGGCTCGCTCCAGGATCTCCTTCATTGCTGCTGCTACCTCTTCGCGGGTCTCGCCCGCTACGCGAATGTTGTCGACGTAGACATTCGTATCGACGTTGTGCCCAGGTACGTGCGCGATGATCGAGGCAATAGTCTGCGCTACGAACACGGCCTGCCGCTGCCCCATCGGGAGCCGCGTGCAACGGTACCACTTCTGATTGCATTGGAAGCGCATCATGCGGCTCACGTCGAGTGACAAGAGGATTTGATCAAAGAACGCCTTGAAGTCACACTGCGCCTGGTACTTCTGACGCAGGGCGGTGGCGTCGGCTTCCATCGGTGTGCTGAGGACGGTCTTCGGCGACTCCAGTTTGGAAATGAATTCGTTGATCAGCTCGGTCTCCTTCAGGACGCGGAGACGGTGCTTGTGATGCTCCGTTGTCACAGAGCACCTTGTGTGCCTCTGCCCCTGATGACCTCCTCACTTACACGATGTTCCAGTAACAGTCCTCACTTACACGATGTTCCAGTAACAGTCCTCACACGATGTTCCAGTAACGAGTTCAGTGATTCACACAACAAAAACAAGCTCAAGGGATTGCCCATGGTGCGTGTCGACCTGAATGTGTTGGGTGTCTCAGCCATTGCGCAACAAACGCCAGCTGGCGTATTTTCCTTGAGCGTTTCCCTCTGATTTTTTTTTGAACTTTTGTACTGGCCTAAAAGTCCTTCTTTCGATTGACCCACACTCCGTTCTAACCATGTGGGGCAAACATCCTTCCGCCTAAGTTGACCCTGAGGACCCTCCTCATGTGCCGTGAGTGCCTCCCAAGAGTGTTGGTGTTTCCTGTAGCTCATGGACTCCTAGGGCCGGTGGGTCAGCCCGCAGGAAGATGTTGACCGTGCCCAGGACATCCTCCGCTGCGATCTCAACCGCGTGTCCTGCGTCGATGAGCGCGTGCAACGCGCGTGTCTTGATCTTGGCGATCGTTCGGCGTCCCCGCACCTTCGGGACATTCTTGTACGTGTCGAGTTCAAGAATCCAACGGCGGGCCTCGATCCACTTCTCTTGGAAAGGTGTGTCCTTGGCCAGCTCGTCGATGATGTTCAGGAGGAGCGTCTTGATTTTCTTGATGTGATAATCGTAGGTGCTCGTGTCTTTGGGTAACCCGAGCTCGCTCCACGTCGGTGCTTCGATGCCTAGTTTGTCGAGGAACTTTGGACGACTGCCGCCGTCATCAGCGCCTCCGCTGCCGCTGTGCCCTCCTTCGCAAGCGCCTGGGCGAGTTTCCCCCACCCCAGGTACCGACGGAGCGTCGCCTCGCGGGTGTGACCGGAGTACTCCATCAGCGTCGCCATCGACACCCCGTTGGCCGCCATGGTCTGCAGCGAGCCGCGTCGGATCGACCGGTTGCTGAGAGCCGGGTTGGCGTCCCGGAGTGCGAGCCGCACTTGCGTTGTCAAAGCTGCGCGCTGCTTGAACGGCCACACCCAGCTCTTGCCATAGACGGTCGCGAGGTACTTTGTCAGAATCTCGCGGTGCTCGTCCGGCAGCTTCGTGTGCACCGTCCATCCGCCGCGGGCATGGACAGTCTTGCCGCGCTTGAATGTCACCAGCAGGTGACCGTCGCTGCGTACTTCGACGTTCTCCTTCTTGAGCTGCAGAATGTCGCAGGTTCGACCCGCCGTGTACCACGTCATCACGAGTAGCGTCGCCAGGTCGAGACGGTCCGAGTCCACCGCCTTCTTGACCGCCTTCGCGGCCTCCTGCTTCTGCACTGCCGTCGGTACTTCCGCGTCGCCCTCCTTCGTCGCGACCTCCGCAGCCCGCATGGACTGCTGCCACGTCTTGGAGAGGTTCATGTTCACGTCGATGTCCGCATTGGTGAAGGCCTTCAGGGAGTTGAGGGCGCCCGTCCACGTCGCCATGTTGCGGTGAAGTGTCTGTGGCATCCACTTCCGCTGCAGGTACAGGTACACTGCCGCCTCCGCCATCGCCTCGTCGAGAGGGGCGTCCAGGGCCCCAGCACCGCGACGCTCCCGCCGGCGCTGGGGTACAAGGGCAGCTGGCTCAAGGGAGTGAAACCGCTGGACGACTGGGAGAACTCAATTCAAGCTCTTCCGCAGGCCGGCGTGACGCGCAAGACGTGGCAGGATCGCATCAACGCGCTCAAGACCATGCAGGCGGCGTTCAAGGAGATCGGCGACGAGTGGACGACAAGGTGAACGCCGACGCCGTTGTGACAGGCGATGAGGCGCGCCCCACGGGGGAGCGCATCAAGCAGCGTCGCTGCATGGAGTGTAACACGGTCCACACTGAGCTGACGTGTCCGACCTGCGACAAGCGCGAGAAGGATCAGCGCGAGAAAGAAGCCGCCGCCAAGAAGACCCGTGACGAGCGCAAGAAGAAGGAGCAGCAACAACGCCGCGACGAGAAGGAGAAGAAGGAGAAGGAGGAGCGCGAGCGCGAGAAGAAGCGCCAGGAAGCGAAGAAGTCCGCCCAGCAGAAGCCTTCGACGAAGGAGAACCAGCCCGACAAGCCCGACAAGCCCGACAAGCCGGCGCAGAAGCAGTCCCGCCACGGCGACGCCAAGGTCATGGACAAGGACAAGCTCGCCGCCCGCAAGGAAGCCAAGTCGAGTTTTCAGAGCCATGACGGTCGCCTGCATACGGGCGGGAAAGGAAAGGAACTTCACTTTTGGGGAGTACGGAGAAGACTTTGAGGTCAGACTCCTTGAGCGAGAGGAACTTGCGGAGCGCTTGTGGCACCTGGTCGCGAGCCGTTGCAATGAGAGCCAACGTCGCCTGCTTGAGGTTGTCGCCGGTGCGCCAGTTGTGCGACATGATGTACACAAAGCGAAAAGAAGGCGCGCGCGCTCTCGACGTCCTTGTTGTTCTTTGTCAACGCGTTCAGCGCCTCATGCATTGCCTGGTAGTTTTGAGCGCGCATCATCAGCTCGGTGACGCCTACGTCCTTCGACGGAGTGAGGGCGCAGCGCATCTTTTCCTTGAAAGCTCGGCAACGGTCTGGGTCTTGAACCATAGCATCTGCTTCTTCGGCGAGGTCGTGCACGAGTGACAGCTCCTTGATGGGTCCACTCTTCTCATCTTCTGTCTGGATGCGCATCACCTCGTCCTGCTTGATGCCGTGCAGGAAAGCGAATGTGTGGGCGTATACAGCCAGGCGCTTCTCGGCAGTGGCCGGCATGGGAGATGTCGTCGGGTGTCGAAAAGGACATGGGGACGGTGCTGGGCGGTGCGTGCGACCACCATAGGCGTATGCACCCGGCGTGGCGTCACCCCCCCCGCGGCGGCGACAGGTCGAACTGAGGTTGACCTGCGCATCAAGATCCGAGCTCCCCACCAGGAAGCTGGCATGAACTTCACAGACATCGCCAAAAAAGTCGGATTTTCGCGATGTCTGTGAAGTTCATGCCAGCTTCCTGGTGGAGAGCTCGGATCTTGACCCCTCCGTCCCCCGTCGCTCTCTGGGCCGGAAAGCGCCGCAAGGGCGTCCACAAGGCCCCGAAGCTCTCCCCAGAAGCCCGCCAAAACATCAAGGCCCGGCGCGCTCTGCTCCGCAGCTTGGCCACCAAGACCAACGAACGCGGCCGGCGTCTCTTCGGATCGACCTTTGAGCTCCAGCAGGAGCTGCTCCGCCAGGGCTTCACGGTCCACCGCTCCACAGTCCATCGCGACCTGAACATCCTGGGGTTCAACTGCCGGGTCCGGCCCCGTGTGCCGACGGTGTACGAGGGTGACAAGGAGAAGCGCCTCGAGTTTGCGCGCCGTCACGTCCACACCGATCCCGGCCTCCTGATCTTCAGCGACGAGAAGATGTGGACCACCAACGACCACGGCCACCGCACAGAGTGGAACCCCGACGGCGTGAAGCCCTCCCGGCGCGAGTTCGCGCGCTTCCCGAAGGGCCGCGTCATGGTTTGGGGTGCGATCGGGATCAACTTCCGCCACTTGGTGATCGTCGCGCCCGGCACGACCCTGAACGCGGACGGGTGCATCCGTCGCTGCCTGTCCGGGAAGCTGGTGAACCACGTTGTGGGCAACGGCCTGACCTTCCAGCAGGATGGTGCCCGCATCCACACCTGCACTCGCACCACGGCCTACCTGAACCGCCAGGGCGTGAACGTCCTGGCTCCCTGGCCTCCGCGGTCGCCCTGCCTGAACCCGATCGAGTCCCTGTGGGCCTACCTCAACCGCCGCGTGTCCACGCACGCCCCGGCCTCCACGGACGAGCTCATCGCCGCCATCCACGCCGAATGGGACGCCATGCCAACGGACATGGTGAACCGCTTCGTCCGCAACTTCACCACCCAGTGCCAGGCGGTGGTGGACGCGGGCGGAGACCATGTTTGAGGTCCCCCCCCCTCCTTCCTATCTTTTTCACTCTGTTCAATCCTTCCCTCCACCCGCGAATGTCCCCACGGAAAAAGAACGACCGAACTGGTGAAAAGTGTGTCCAAAATTGGTGTTTTGATGCAGAAAACTCACAAATGGGCCGTCCTGGCCTCTCCGAGGGCAAAGAAAACGCGATTATGACTGAAATCACGGTAGATCCAGCCGCACATGCCAGCACAATCGTCAAGAGACTCCGGGCCAAAGAGACTCCGGGTCAGAGTCCTCCGTCGTCAATGTCGTCAAAAACAAGAAGCAAATCGAGCGCAAACTCGTGAACCGAGCAGTCTTCCTCCTTGCCTGTGCCCATCCGATCACCAAGACCAAGAACACGGGTGTAAAACTGCCCTCCGCTAACCAAATCAAGCAGTTCGCATGCCCTTCTCCTGATTCTTTCATGTTTGACCAAGTTCGGGACCTAAATGTTCGAAAAATACAGCGTTCCTTGAAAGTCGTTGCGGCCGACGTGCGCATCCGAGATGTTACCATCGGAAGGGCAGAAGTGATGCGTGCGGCCCTTGACGTCGACTATGGGAAGGAAATCTCGTTCGTTTTCCGCGATGAAAAGGGCAAACTTGTGGACATGCACGGTGAGTACCTGAAAAACCGTTTTAAGGGCGTTATCCTCAGGCAGCTCTTGAGTTTGACGCCCCTCGATCTCACATAAACTCTAGGAACTCGCCGGGAGCAGAAAATATATTTTTTGGCCCTGTCGGGCCCCGAACGGGGTCGGCCAAAATCTTGGAATGTCGCAAATTTAAGACTGCTCAGGGTCGACGAAATTTCGCGTTTGCCCCCTCGTCTTTTTCCCTCCCTTCACGCTCGATCCCCGAATTTCCGTTAGATTTGGCTCGATAGACCCCCTCTTGACCATAGACCCTTTAAAAAACGACTCGAAAAAACAGCATTTGATGAGCGGCAGGTTTTGAAATGTGTAAACTTAATTTTGCGACACATGACGCAGCCTCCACCATCCACGTCCCGCGTTTCCCACGACCTGCGCATCAAGATCCGAGCTCCCCACCAGGAAGCTGGCATGAACTTCACAGACATCGCCAAAAAAGTCGGATTTTCGCGATGTCTGTGAAGTTCATGCCAGCTTCCTGGTGGAGAGCTCGGATCTTGACCCCTCCGTCCCCCGTCGCTCTCTGGGCCGGAAAGCGCCGCAAGGGCGTCCACAAGGCTCCGAAGCTCGCCAAAACATCAAGGCCCGGCGCGCTCTGCTCCGCAGCTTGGCCACCAAGACCAACGAACGCGGCCGGCGTCTCTTCGGATCGACCTTTGAGCTCCAGCAGGAGCTGCTCCGCCAGGGCTTCACGGTCCACCGCTCCACAGTCCATCGCGACCTGAACATCCTGGGGTTCAACTGCCGGGTCCGGCCCCGTGTGCCGACGGTGTACGAGGGTGACAAGGAGAAGCGCCTCGAGTTTGCGCGCCGTCACGTCCACACCGATCCCGGCCTCCTGATCTTCAGCGACGGGAAGATGTGGACCACCAACGACCACGGCCACCGCACAGAG
The DNA here is from genome assembly GCA_963693005.1 of Alphaproteobacteria bacterium CMAR1. Lineage (GTDB taxonomy): Bacteria > Pseudomonadota > Alphaproteobacteria > UBA6184 > UBA6184 > Bodonicaedibacter. The sequence goes on from OY843696.1 coordinate 16,608, forward strand.
TGGAACCCCGACGGCGTGAAGCCCTCCCGGCGCGAGTTCGCGCGCTTCCCGAAGGGCCGCGTCATGGTTTGGGGTGCGATCGGGATCAACTTCCGCCACTTGGTGATCGTCGCGCCCGGCACGACCCTGAACGCGGACGGGTGCATCCGTCGCTGCCTGTCCGGGAAGCTGGTGAACCACGTTGTGGGCAACGGCCTGACCTTCCAGCAGGATGGTGCCCGCATCCACACCTGCACTCGCACCACGGCCTACCTGAACCGCCAGGGCGTG
>OY843697.1:0-2355 GCA_963693005.1 Alphaproteobacteria bacterium CMAR1
TTGCTCTTTTAGAGTTCGCGGTCAGGTCTTCCCTGCCGTGACCGCTAGCTTGAGCCGGTTAGCTTGTCGACGACCCCCATGGCAACATGCAGTGGCGACTCGGCCAAGTCAAACTACTCTTGAGAGCGCTACAAGTATCCTGGAACCTGCGTAGGCTTTCTCACAGCCGTTCTTTCTGATTTCCGGACACGGTCTTTCTCACAGTCCGCGCAGTCCGTGACAAAACGCAGGACGAATCCTAGGTATGCTTGACCCCCAGCCCAAGGGGGAATGGAGGTTGACGCTAGTCAACCTGTTTCTGTGCGAGACTTCCGAAACAGTGCGCTAGGACACCGATGCATAGCTGAACACACAATGCATGTCAGGACACTCTAGACTCCAAGCACGGGTGCATTGCCCTCAAAGAGATGGCCAAAGTCGGATGGTGAGGAAGATTTTTGCTTTGCTAATCTTCCGAACTAACTCTATCTCTGACTATGCCCGGGTTGACTGGCCTGTGGCCAGGATCACCCGAATGACGAACCGGTAGGTGTCTGACCCCGGAGCAGAGCTCAACGGCGAGCAGACCCCCGTGTGTTCTTCATCCTTGTTGTTGGCGGCTCGGGCGATCTCGCCCGTTTGCCGGAGCTTGCGCGTGGGTTCGCTGCCCCGTAGCGTGCTCCAGTCTGCGCCGCACGCACCCCGATGGCCTCGCAAGGGTTGTCGCCTCGCTTCTGGGCATCTTGTGCCGCTCCGTGCCTCAGGGTGTGCAGTCCGTCGAAGGTGATGTCGCCTGAGTTGAGACCCAGAGCGTTGGCCGCTCGCTTCAGGGCTGCCCTGAGCTTGTCGAGCGCCTTCACCGTTGCCAAGCCTGGGAATAGGAGTGCATTGTTGCTCTTCTCCTGGGCTCGCCGCTTGAGGATCTCCGCTGCCACTTCTGTGGTGACAGGGTTCTCGTTGTGAGTGGGTAGGTCGAGTCGTGTCACTCGCCGTTTCAACTGCTCCTTGCATCGGCTGGCCACATGCGTCACCTTGTCGTTATGCCAAGTGAGGTGTGCTGGGGACAACTCCAGGAGATCCCGGCGTCGTAGGCCTCCCCCATGCACCACTCGCACCGCTTCGGCAGCTTCCCGAAAGTGGAAGAGATGACCGCCGCGAGCTTCTCTGCGTTGCGGTCTTCCGCGCCCGCTGCTCCTCGCACCTTGATGCCAGACCCTGCTAGTTGGGCCTTGGCATCACGGCCCTTCAGGCCCTTCACCATGGTGTTGAGTTGCTTGCACGCGCCTTGGCTCCACGCTGTGCCGTTCACCATGTTGACGAAGATTAGAGCGCTTTTGTAATAGGCCAGTGTCTGTCCTGTTACATTGCGGTCTCTGCAGAACCTCACGTAGCAGTCTGGGGCGATGCCTCCAGTAGCCTTGCGTACGGTTTCTGCCTTCTTCTCGTACTCCGCCGCGGTCGTGTCGGCCACGGTATCCCTTGCGGTCTGTCGGAGGAAGGCTTGACTCTCCTCGTCGAAGAGCTCCATTCTGTAAGCATTGAAACCTTCAGACGGCCCTTCGGTTCATCCGTCCGGCGTCGTCGGTCCAACTTGATCACCTGGTTGTCTCGAGGGATCGGGTTACGTTAGGGAACTAGAGATCTCCTCCGGGGTTGTCCTCCGGATTCACAGCTCTTTCTGCTGACGCTTCAGGCGCTGGATGCTGCGCTCCACGGCCTCCGCGCCCGTGCAGTTGTCGTCGGTGTGGTTATCGCGCCGGCTAGTCTCGGTTGCGCTCGCGACCTTGAGTGGTCTGGGCCACGTCCTCCAGAGTCTTGCCTTCATCCTGGGCGCGCTCGTAGAAGGCGTCTGGGTCCGATATCTTATTCAGCCGGCCCTCGGTGAGCAGGCGCACCGGGTGTAAGGCGCGGCTGGTCAGATCCTTCATGATCTTCGCCTTCCTCTCCTCGGTGGCGAAGTCAGTGCTTCCGCCCTTTCGGAGGCGAAGACGGGCCTCCTCGATGATCCTCTCGGGGGCGGTACACGCGGCGGCGAGCATGATCTGGTATTCGCACAACGGGAGTCCACCCTGGTTGTCCGAGGGCGTGGTGTACAGTCGGTTAATCCTCACTGTGCATTGTGCTTGCCGTCGCGAGTTCAAGGCGGCGTTCTTCGCTCGCCACTCGTCATGACTCTCGAAGGGTTCCCCACGACTCCTCACGGGAGTGCGGGATCGATGCCCTGGTGACGAGACGGTGCGTCGGCAACATTCACTTCGGTGGGTATGCGGATGGCTCTGACATCTCGGTTGCCTCAAGTGCCTGCGCCTCTTCTCGCACCGCGGCGTTCCAGCTGTAACGGCTGGTGGTGGCGCCTTCGTTGTCCGCCGGCGGAAG
>OY843698.1:0-26299 GCA_963693005.1 Alphaproteobacteria bacterium CMAR1
GTTCCCGTACCGCCTGCTTCCACTTTTTCTTTGCCTCCTCAGGCATCCGTGGCGCCGTGGCCACCGTACAGAACTGCAACTTTTTTAGCTCGGTTCAGTCGTCCGTCGATTGAAGGAGGTACGTCTTCGTTTCTTCGTTTTGCGTCGGGCTCCGTGATGCCTCCGCCTTGGATCCCTCGCGCAGTTGCCGCGCTTCGGGATGCCGCTCGGTCCTCCGATGTCTTGGCCCTCCGGGGTCTGGATGTCGCGTACTTTTGAGCCTGACCGATTGCGGCTTTTGACGCTCTCCGTTCTTCGTTCTTCTTCGCGTCATTGGCGGGCTCCGTGGTACCTCCGCCCTTGGATCCCTCGCGCCGTGCCGCGCTTCGGGATGCCGCTCGGTCCTCCGATGTCTGGGCCCTCCGGGGTCTCGATGTCGCGTGCTTTTGAGCCTGACCGATTGCGGCGTTGACGCTCTCCGTTTCTTCTTCGCGTCATTGGCGGCCTCCGTGGTACCTCCGCCCTTGGATCCCTCGCGCCGTTGCCGCGCTTCGGGATGCCGCTCGGTCCTCCGATGTTTGGGCCCTCCGGGGTCTCGATGTCGCGTGCTTTTGAGCCTGACCGATTGCGGCGTTGACGCTCTCCGTTTCTTCTTCGCGTCATTGGCGGGCTCCGTGGTACCTCCGCCCTTGGATCCCTCGCGCCGTTGCCGCGCTTCGGGATGCCGCTCGGTCCTCCGATGTTTGGGCCCTCCTGGGTCTGGATGTCACGTGCTTTCGGGCCTGACCGATTGCGGCGTTGACGCTCTTCGTTCTTCGTTCTCCTTCGCGTCGTTGGCGGGCTCCGTGGTACCTCCGCCCTTGGATCCCTCGCGCCGTTGCCGCGCTTCGGGATGCCGCTCGGTCCTCCGATGTTTGGGCCCTCCGGGGTCTCGATGTCGCGTGCTTTTGAGCCTGACCGATTGCGGCGTTGACGCTCTCCGTTTCTTCTTCGCGTCGTTGGCGGGCTCCGTGGTACCTCCGCCCTTGGATCCCTCGCGCCGTGCCGCGCTTCGGGATGCCGCTCGGTCCTCCGATGTCTGGGCCCTCCCGGGTCTGGATGTCGCGTGCTTTTGGCCTGACCGATTGCGGCTTTTGACGCTCTTCGCTCTCCGTTTCTTCTTCGCGTCATTGGCGGGCTCCGTGGTACCTCCGCCCTTGGATCCCTCGCGCCGTTGCCGCGCTTCGGGATGCCGCTCGGTCCTCCGATGTCTGGGCCCTCCGGGGTCTGGATGTCGCGTGCTTTTGGCCTGACCGATTGCGGCTTTTGACGCTCTTCGTTCTTCGTTCTTCTTCGCGTCATTGGCGGGCTCCGTGGTACCTCCGCCCTTGGATCCCTCGCGCCGTGCCGCGCTTCGGGATGCCGCTCGGTCCTCCGATGTTTGGGCCCTCCGGGGTCTCGATGTCGCGTGCTTTTGAGCCTGACCGATTGCGGCGTTGACGCTCTCCGTTTCTTCTTCGCGTCATTGGCGGCCTCCGTGGTACCTCCGCCCTTGGATCCCTCGCGCCGTTGCCGCGCTTCGGGATGCCGCTCGGTCCTCCGATGTTTGGGCCCTCCGGGGTCTCGATGTCGCGTGCTTTTGAGCCTGACCGATTGCGGCGTTGACGCTCTCCGTTTCTTCTTCGCGTCATTGGCGGGCTCCGTGGTACCTCCGCCCTTGGATCCCTCGCGCCGTTGCCGCGCTTCGGGATGCCGCTCGGTCCTCCGATGTTTGGGCCCTCCTGGGTCTGGATGTCACGTGCTTTCGGGCCTGGCCGATTGCGGCGTTGACGCTCTTCGTTCTTCGTTCTCCTTCGCGTCGTTGGCGGGCTCCGTGGTACCTCCGCCCTTGGATCCCTCGCGCCGTTGCCGCGCTTCGGGATGCCGCTCGGTCCTCCGATGTTTGGGCCCTCCTGGGTCTGGATGTCACGTGCTTTCGGGCCTGGCCGATTGCGGCGTTGACGCTCTTCGTTCTTCGTTCTCCTTCGCGTCGTTGGCGGGCTCCGTGGTACCTCCGCCCTTGGATCCCTCGCGCCGTGCCGCGCTTCGGGATGCCGCTCGGTCCTCCGATGTCTGGGCCCTCCCGGGTCTCGATGTCGCGTGCTTTTGAGCCTGACCGATTGCGGCGTTGACGCTCTCCGTTTCTTCTTCGCGTCATTGGCGGGCTCCGTGGTACCTCCGCCCTTGGATCCCTCGCGCCGTGCCGCGCTTCGGGATGCCGCTCGGCCCTCCGATGTCTGGGCCCTCCCGGGTCTCGATGTCGCGTGCTTTTGAGCCTGACCGATTGCGGCGTTGACGCTCTCCGTTTCTTCTTCGCGTCATTGGCGGGCTCCGTGGTACCTCCGCCCTTGGATCCCTCGCGCCGTGCCGCGCTTCGGGATGCCGCTCGGTCCTCCGATGTCTGGGCCCTCCGGGGTCTCGATGTCGCGTGCTTTTGAGCCTGACCGATTGCCGCGTTGACGCTCTCCGTTTCTTCTTCGCGTCATTGGCGGGCTCCGTGGTACCTCCGCCCTTGGATCCCTCGCGCCGTTGCCGCGCTTCGGGATGCCGCTCGGTCCTCCGATGTCTGGGCCCTCCCGGGTCTGGATGTCACGTGCTTTCGGGCCTGACCGATTGCGGCGTTGACGCTCTTCGTGCTTCGTTCTTCTTCGCGTCATTGGCGGGCTCCGTGGTACCTCCGCCCTTGGATCCCTCGCGCCGTTGCCGCGCTTCGGGATGCCGCTCGGTCCTCCGATGTCTGGCCCTCCGGGGTCTCGATGTCGCGTGCTTTTGAGCCTGACCGATTGCGGCGTTGACGCTCTTCGTTCTTCGTTCTCCTTCGCGTCGTTGGCGGGCTCCGTGGTACCTCCGCCCTTGGATCCCTCGCGCCGTGCCGCGCTTCGGGATGCCGCTCGGTCCTCCGATGTCTGGGCCCTCCGGGGTCTCGATGTCGCGTGCTTTTGAGCCTGACCGATTGCGGCGTTGACGCTCTCCGTTTCTTCTTCGCGTCATTGGCGGGCTCCGTGGTACCTCCGCCCTTGGATCCCTCGCGCCGTGCCGCGCTTCGGGATGCCGCTCGGTCCTCCGATGTCTGGGCCCTCCGGGGTCTCGATGTCGCGTGCTTTTGAGCCTGACCGATTGCGGCGTTGACGCTCTCCGTTTCTTCTTCGCGTCATTGGCGGGCTCCGTGGTACCTCCGCCCTTGGATCCCTCGCGCCGTGCCGCGCTTCGGGATGCCGCTCGGTCCTCCGATGTTTGGGCCCTCCGGGGTCTCGATGTCGCGTGCTTTTGAGCCTGACCGATTGCGGCGTTGACGCTCTCCGTTTCTTCTTCGCGTCATTGGCGGGCTCCGTGGTACCTCCGCCCTTGGATCCCTCGCGCCGTTGCCGCGCTTCGGGATGCCGCTCGGTCCTCCGATGTTTGGGCCCTCCGGGGTCTCGATGTCGCGTGCTTTTGAGCCTGACCGATTGCGGCGTTGACGCTCTCCGTTTCTTCTTCGCGTCGTTGGCGGGCTCCGTGGTACCTCCGCCCTTGGATCCCTCGCGCCGTGCCGCGCTTCGGGATGCCGCTCGGTCCTCCGATGTCTGGGCCCTCCCGGGTCTGGATGTCGCGTGTTTGAGCCTGACCGATTGCGGCGTTGACGCTCTCCGTTTCTTCTTCGCGTCATTGGCGGGCTCCGTGGTACCTCCGCCCTTGGATCCCTCGCGCCGTGCCGCGCTTCGGGATGCCGCTCGGCCCTCCGATGTCTGGGCCCTCCCGGGTCTCGATGTCGCGTGCTTTTGAGCCTGACCGATTGCGGCGTTGACGCTCTCCGTTTCTTCTTCGCGTCATTGGCGGGCTCCGTGGTACCTCCGCCCTTGGATCCCTCGCGCCGTGCCGCGCTTCGGGATGCCGCTCGGTCCTCCGATGTCTGGGCCCTCCGGGGTCTCGATGTCGCGTGCTTTTGAGCCTGACCGATTGCCGCGTTGACGCTCTCCGTTTCTTCTTCGCGTCATTGGCGGGCTCCGTGGTACCTCCGCCCTTGGATCCCTCGCGCCGTTGCCGCGCTTCGGGATGCCGCTCGGTCCTCCGATGTCTGGCCCTCCGGGGTCTCGATGTCGCGTGCTTTTGAGCCTGACCGATTGCCGCGTTGACGCTCTCCGTTTCTTCTTCGCGTCATTGGCGGGCTCCGTGGTACCTCCGCCCTTGGATCCCTCGCGCCGTTGCCGCGCTTCGGGATGCCGCTCGGTCCTCCGATGTCTGGGCCCCGGGTCTGGATGTCACGTGCTTTCGGGCCTGGCCGATTGCGGCGTTGACGCTCTTCGTTCTTCGTTCTTCTTCGCGTCATTGGCGGGCTCCGTGGTACCTCCGCCCTTGGATCCCTCGCGCCGTTGCCGCGCTTCGGGATGCCGCTCGGTCCTCCGATGTCTGGCCCTCCGGGGTGTGGATGTCGCGTGCTTTTGAGCCTGACCGATTGCGGCGTTGACGCTCTTCGTTCTTCGTTCTCCTTCGCGTCGTTGGCGGGCTCCGTGGTACCTCCGCCCTTGGATCCCTCGCGCCGTGCCGCGCTTCGGGATGCCGCTCGGTCCTCCGATGTCTGGGCCCTCCGGGGTCTCGATGTCGCGTGCTTTTGAGCCTGACCGATTGCGGCGTTGACGCTCTCCGTTTCTTCTTCGCGTCATTGGCGGGCTCCGTGGTACCTCCGCCCTTGGATCCCTCGCGCCGTTGCGGCGCTTCGGGATGCCGCTCGGTCCTCCGATGTCTGGGCCCTCCCGGGTCTGGATGTCACGTGCTTTCGGGCCTGACCGATTGCGGCGTTGACGCTCTTCGTTCTTCGTTCTTCTTCGCGTCATTGATGCCGCTCGGTCCTCCGATGTCTGGGCCCTCCCGGGTCTCGATGTCGCGTGCTTTTGAGCTTCTTGGGTTCGGATGTCACGTGTTTTCGGGCCTGACCGATTGCGGCTTTTGCCGCTCTTCGTTCTTCGTTCTTCTTCGCGTCATTCGTGGTGATGCCGCTCGGTCCTCCGATGTCTGGGCCCCCCCGAGTTCGGATGTCACGTGCTTTCGGGCCTGACCGATTGCGGCTTTTGACGCTCGTCGTTCTTCGTTCTTCTTCGCGTCATTCGTGGTGGTGCCGCTCGGTCCTCCGATGTCTGGGCCCTCTCGGGTTCGGATGTCACGTGCTTTCGGGCCTGACCGATTGCGGCTTTTGACGCTCGTCGTTCTTCGTTCTTCTTCGCGTCATTCGTGGTGGTGCCGCTCGGTCCTCCGATGTCTGGGCCCTCTCGGGTTCGGATGTCACGTGCTTTCGGGCCTGACCGATTGCGGCTTTTGACGCTCGTCGTTCTTCGTTCTTCTTCGCGTCATTCGTGGTGATGCCGCTCGGTCCTCCGATGTCTGGGCCCTCTCGGGTTCGGATGTCACGTGCTTTCGGGCCTGACCGATTGCGGCTTTTGACGCTCGTCGTTCTTCGTTCTTCTTCGCGTCATTCGTGGTGGTGCCGCTCGGTCCTCCGATGTCTGGGCCCTCTCGGGTTCGGATGTCACGTGCTTTCGGGCCTGACCGATTGCGGCTTTTGACGCTCGTCGTTCTTCGTTCTTCTTCGCGTCATTCGTGGTGATGCCGCTCGGTCCTCCGATGTCTTGGCCCTCTCGGGTTCGGATGTCACGTGCTTTCGGGCCTGACCGATTGCGGCTTTTGACGCTCGTCGTTCTTCGTTCTTCTTCGCGTCATTCGTGGTGGTGCCGCTCGGTCCTCCGATGTCTGGGCCCTCTCGGGTTCGGATGTCACGTGCTTTCGGGCCTGACCGATTGCGGCTTTTGACGCTCTTCGCCCGTTCTGGCTCTCCATGCGGGGCCAGCGACCGGGGCGTGGATGGACACACCGACCCTAGTTACTCGGGCCTTTACTAGCTACTGCCGTGTGTTGTGGTTTCTTCCGCAGGATGGCTTACCTTCTTCGTTCTCACTCGCCTTGACGTGGCGTAGGAGGCTCAGTACCCTGTCCGTGGGACGGCAGGCGAAGCCAAGAAGTGAGACCTCCATGACGGTAACTCGTTGACCAGATACCTGCGAGGATGCGGTATCGACCCAGACGCCTGCGAGGATGCGGCGTCGCCCCAGATACCTGCGAGGATGCGGTATCGACCCAGACGCCTGCGAGGATGCGGCGTCGCCCCAGATACCTGCGAGGATGCGGTATCGACCCAGACGCCTGCGAGGATGCGGCGTCGCCCCAGATACCTGCGAGGATGCGGTATCGACCCAGACGCCTGCGAGGATGCGGCGTCGCCCCAGATACCTGCGAGGATGCGGTATCGACCGACGTGGAGCCCTGCGAAGTACGAAGCTGCCGTCAAGGCGAGTGGGAACGAAGAGGGTAAGTCATCCTGCGGAAGAAAACAGGCTTCCCACCCTGGGAAGACCATTACTATCCCGAAGGACGGATGCCGTCAGCGCCGTGGGCGCGAGGGTGTTGTGTGTTGTCTGAGAAAGCAGGTGCAGAAAAAAGTCTTGCACTGCTGCCTCCCCAGATGCACATTTGGTCGTCGTACGACCGGGCTTGTGCATGCTCCACCTAGTCCCCTTGGCTCAAGGGTTTCGGCTTCGCTCCCATACTGCGCGCAATGTCCCTTCAGGGAGGTCGCACCATTCGACCACCGATTGCCGCAATGACTAACTGCGTCAACGCTCCGCGTTGTAGCGGGCATACCCTCTGGCTGCCCGGGACTTGTTCGCCCAACCGCCTCGGGCGATAACGGCCGCTTCGACCTCCGCTCTGGTGTCCGTCGCGGCGCCGTGTCGGAGTCCATGTAAGCACCACTGCCTTCCGCGAGTGGGCCATCCGAGCACGGCCACGGCCTCCGCCAGGTACGCGCGGGCGCTGGGTGCGTCCCACTCGGGAAGCAGGAGGTCGTCGGGGCTGCTGCATTGCTCGCGCAGTTGCTGCAGCATCCCACGGGTTCCGGGGTCCATGACGGGTCTCCATGTGACCTTGCTGCGGCGCTTCGCCTGCACGTGTTCGGGCAGCTTGTTTGTTCCGGCCGCTCTGTCGCACCCCCTGTTTACACGGGCCTTGGTGAGGTCCTCGATGTCACCAGGTCGCAGGGCGGCTCCCCAGATGATGTGGATCCCGACGGCGAACCACCAGCAGCGGGTCGTGGCCCAGGCGTAGAGCTTCTTGAAGCGCTCCCCGTCGATGGTCTGGCGGGTGTTGCGGTGGCACTGTGCTTCGGCACGCTCTCGCTCTTCCTCCACCGTCATCCCTTCCAGCACGCGTTCAACACGCTGCTCTTCCTTAGGTGTCCAATCGTCGGCCCCGCGGACGCGACGGATGTACTTGGCCGCGGACACCATGCTCCGCAGGGTCCCTACGCTCCGGCGTTCCCCTCTCTTGGCCGCACCTCGTCGCGGCACCGGGCGTCGGAACTCCTTGGCGAGCCACTGCCGCACACCCATGAAGGAGTCGCTCCCCCCAGCGCGGACGATCTGTGTCCACTTCTTCTGGTACTGGGTGTACGTTGCCTTCTTCACGCGGACGCGGTTCATCTGTGCCTCGAATCCGGAGACTTCCATGTCTGCTGCGCAAAGGTGTTCGCCTGTCTCCCACAGGGCCTCGCCCGAGGCTGCGGAGGACGTGACTGCTCTTATCGGAGCTAATTCGGGACTGTGGAGGCTGTTACCCAGCATCTCCTTATGGGACTTACGGCTTCCCCGGGCTCGGGCTCGGGTTTCCCCTAGCGGCTTCCCCGGCCCCTGGACTTCTTGAGTGCCGCTCGGACCGCGCTCTCGCGCTCCGCCGCTGGCTTGGTCGCCAGCGTCGGGCAAGCCGCCAGCTGGTGGCCGATCTTCCCGCACTCGTAGCAGGCGCGGCCAGATGCCGTGCGGGCCTTGCCTCCGGCCTGGCGTCCGGTCTTTCCAACCTTCGCTCTTTGCTCCACTCCTGGGGTGGATGGGCTCTTCCCGGTTGTCAGGACGCCGCCGGTCATGACGAGGCCGCCGACGCTGGCCGTCACCGGGCCCAGCGACGTGGGGATGGTCGTGTTCGCCAGCACCTCTCGCTTCAGCTTGTCCGGCTGGAAGTAGGCCTTCTTCACCGCTGCGAGTTCTGCGTCTGTGAACGGGCTGCTGCGCTCGAAGCCGAGGAGCGCCATGTCCATCGTCGCGATCACCTGGAAGATGAGGATCCGCTCCATCCTGGTGTGGGACCCCTCCAGGGGGAGGGGTGTCTCCTTCCGCACCACGCGCCGGGCCAGCGACTTCACCACCTTCCGGACGGCCTTGTCGCATTCCACCATGGCGGGGCGGATGAGCTTCAGGACCGTCGGGTCCTTCATCTCGAACTGGTCGTTCACGATCACGGCCGCGAGCTCCTGGCTCATGGTGATCCTGTCGACGTTCCCGACCCGGGCCTCGGCAACGCGGCAGAGCTTCAGGGCGGACTCCTCCGGGCCTTCCGGGCGGCCGGCGGCGAGCCGCTGGATCATCACGTCCGTCATTCGGACCCGCTCCATCTCGTCCAACGTCGAGTTCCCGGAGTGGGTGCTTGTGCCGGCCGGGGCGTTGCCGGCCATGGCCGCTGCGACTGCGGCCTTCACGGCCCTCCTCGTCGCCTTCTTCGCAGCGGCCTTCGCGGCGGCGTCCGCGGCGGCCTTCGCGGCGGCCTTCGCGGCGGCCTTCGCGGTGACCTTGGCGCCATTGGGCCCCTTGGTCTTGGCGGCCTTGACTTTCGCGCCCTTCGGTGCTTTCGCCTTGTTGGCCCGCGCGGCCTTGTGCGCGGCCTTCTGGGCCTTCGCCATCAGGAGCGCCTGGGCGGCGGCTGCCATCGCTGCGTTGGCCGCGGCCTGCTTGTCCGCGATCCGCTTGAGCTTCTTCTTGGCCGCAGTCGCCACCTTCTTGGCCGCGGCGACGTCATTCTTCTTGTCGGCCGCAGCCTTCTTCGCCTTGGCGGCCTTTGCCGCGGCCGCTGCGGCCGCCTTGGTAGCCTTGGTCTTCTTGGCTTTCTCGGCTGGTGTGGTGCCCGGGCCCAGACCCTGGTCCTTAGCTTCCGCGACCTGCGCGGCCGCCTCCGCCTGGACCTCTTCCGCTGCCGCGTCGTTGGCCTCCTGCGTTGCGCGGTCGCCCGCCAGCGCCTGCTCCTCGACCTCGGCGAGAGCAGCCGACGCTTCGTCGAGGACGATCTGACTGGTTTCGGCATCCGCCTTGGCCTCCTTCAGAGCCGCCTCAACCTGGACGGCCTCTCGCTCCATCAGCGGGATGTTGTCCTCGTCGTCCTCCTCCTCTTCCTCTTCGTTCTCCTCGTCGGTCTCGCCCTCCTCGTCGGTGGCCGAATCGACAGCCGAGTCGTCGGTCTCCGACCACTCGTCTGACGACGCGTCGGTCTCTGGGTCGGCTTCGACGTCGCTCGCCCAGTCTGTGCCGTGACCGTCGTCCGTGGGGGTTTTGAGGAGGACCCGGGATTTCAGCGCCTCAACTGCGCTCTTGCGAGGGGCCTTCGCGCCCTTCTCCTTCGGACTCTTCTTGCTCTCCTTGCTAGGGGCCATCCTGAGTGCAACGGCGTCGCCTCGTCCATTGACCAACGTCTTCATGCCGCTGGGGGTTGCTCTCATGCTTCCGGGCTTGGCCACTCTAGCCGCCTCCGCTCCTGCTCGAGGGCTGCGCGCGTCGCTGCTTCTCGGCCGGGGTCGAGAGTCATCCTTCCGCGGGACGGGTCGTCGGCCACGTTGAGCTTGCCTGAGATCCGGACGGGCGCGATCGCAATCGGCAATTTCCACATCTCTCGGATGAGATTCCGCAGGTGGGGGGCCGCGGCGTAGCCACGGCGGAGAGCCTCTCGCACGCCCTCGTTGTCGACGGCCAAGAGCAGCTGGGCACAAGGCCTCAGTATACTGCACTCGGTCGCGACTCGGAGGGCGGCTGCGGCTTCCGCACGTTGCTGTCCGTGGTCCTCTCTTGGGAGGCTCCAGGCTCTCACCAGGGTCTTCTCGGCGGTCCAAATGACACCTCCGCATTGCGTCGGATCTGCGTCGGCCGCTGCCATGAGCACGCCGCTGGGTCCGGCGCTGGACACTGCGTGGGGCTTCTCGGCTAGGTTGCGACGGAGCTCGGCTGTCCAGCGCTCTGGGCAGTTCATTGCGACCACCTGCGCGTTCAGACCTCGGCGCAGCCCTTCGGGGAGCTGGGCCGGTTGGTCCCATCCTTGCCCGGACTCATGGCCGACCCAGGACGCTGTTTCAATGACGACCTCGTGGTCGAGCAGCATGTCTTCCTGGTGGACCCGCAACCGCCACAAGACGCCACCAACGGCCTGCGCGACGTGCCTCGGGGTGGCACCGGGCTTCACCTCGCTGATTGTCCTCTGGGTCGCGGGCTGCCACTTGAACTCCCGGGGGGCTCCCGGGGCTCTCGCCCGTCGCCCCCTAAGGTTGAAGCGCACTCCGGCGAATTCCCACCGGATCTGGACGCGGCCGGCCGAGCACTGGTTCACTCCGATCTCTGGCCACTGCGAGCACCATGGCTCCGCGCGGGCCCGTGAGAGAGTCGGCGCGTGGCCCACGACCTGCAGGTCCCACTCCTTCGGACGCAGGCGGAACTGTGCGCACACGTCGCTGAACGCGCTGGCGAAGGTTTCAACTTCCGCAGCGTCCCCAATCATTTGGAGGCCGTCCAACAGCACCATGCAGCTCAAGCTACCGGCTTCGATCTCCTCGGGCATCTCGTCCGCTGCGGCGAGCTCGTTGGCCCGGGCCTCGAACACCCCCCCCATGCGCCGGAGTGCGAGGAGCACCGCGGCGATGGACACGGACTGCGCCAGTACCGGGGATCCGTGGAGCCCCATCGGTAGTGCGATTGGCGCCACGCGGGAGCCGTCCGGGCCGATGACTACGAAGTAGGGCTTCAGGTTCTTGGGCACCGGGAGCTGGTAGAAGAAGTGGCGGAAGTCCGCCGTGAAGACGCCCATCCGCTCCCGCCCGGCGCCCCTCTTTGCCGCACGGACAAGGTTGTCAAGGCTGAAGAGGCGGAGACCGTCCAAGGGTTCTAAGATTGCGTTCGCCGGGCGCGCGTCGATGATGACCCGCTTCACGTCCTGCTTCTTGTCCACGAGGAACAGCCCCGCGACGCATCCCTTCTCGGACCGTCTCGCTAGACCCGCCATGATCGGCTGGATCTGGCTCCACACCTCGGGCCGGAGGGCCTGAGGGGCCGTGAACACACGCGGTGCCCGTTCGGGACACTTCCTCTTGGGCCAAGGCTTTGCGCCTCGGAGGGTGGCCAACGAGTCGGCCAGCCACGGGCCCGCGGCCCCCACCGCGTCAGCGAGCTCCTTGATGCGAGCTCCGGCCACCAACGATGGGTCGATGGGGTCGACGAGGATCGGGGCGTCCAAGGACCCCGGCGCTGGGCCGTGCCCCTGATTCACTCGCGGCTCCTCGGTCGCTGCCTCGGTAGGGTACTCGTCGACCCGGTGCGTGGCCATGTATTGGGCGAGCACCTCCGACTGGCGGTCGCAGAGGAGCGTCTCCGGATCTGGCTCACTGCTCATCACTGGCAGCAAGTCATCCCACTGACCTCACTCTTTCCCATGACGGGAACTCAAGACTTTTTTCTGCACCTGCTTTCTCAGACAACACACAACACCCTCGCGCCCACGGCGCTGACGGCATCCGTCCTTCGGGATAGTAATGGTCTTCCCAGGGTGGGAAGCCTGTTTACTAGCTACTGCCGTGTGTTGTGGTTTCTTCCGCAGGATGACTTACCCTCTTCGTTCTCGCTCGCCTTGACGGCAGCTTCGTACTTCGCAGGGCTCCACGTCGGTCGACACCGCATCCTCGCAGGTGTCTGGGTCGATACCGCATCCTCGCAGGTATCTGGGGCGACGCCGCATCCTCGCAGGCGTCTGGGTCGATACCGCATCCTCGCAGGTATCTGGGGCGACGCCGCATCCTCGCAGGCGTCTGGGTCGATACCGCATCCTCGCAGGTATCTGGGGCGACGCCGCATCCTCGCAGGCGTCTGGGTCGATACCGCATCCTCGCAGGTATCTGGGGCCACGCCGCATCCTCGCAGGCGTCTGGGTCGATACCGCATCCTCGCAGGTATCTGGGGCGACGCCGCATCCTCGCAGGCGTCTGGGTCGATACCGCATCCTCGCAGATATCTGGGGCGACGCCGCATCCTCGCAGGCGTCTGGGTCGATACCGCATCCTCGCAGGTATCTGGGGCGACGCCGCATCCTCGCAGGCGTCTGGGTCGATACCGCATCCTCGCAGGTATCTGGGGCGACGCCGCATCCTCGCAGGCGTCTGGGTCGATACCGCATCCTCGCAGGTATCTGGGGCGACGCCGCATCCTCGCAGGCGTCTGGGTCGATACCGCATCCTCGCAGGTATCTGGGGCGACGCCGCATCCTCGCAGGCGTCTGGGTCGATGCCGCATCCTCGCAGGCATCTCGGTGGGTTCTCGAGGGGACAGCAACTGTCTGGGTTCGCGCGGCTCTGGCCTGCCTTCCCGAGAGTATCGAGGTCGTCGTTAGACAACTCTCACGCTCGAGTTCGCATGACTCTGGCCTGCGTTCCCCGGGTGGCAGAGGTCGTCCTAGGACGACACTCATCCTCCCCCTTCTTCACCCGGCCCCCTTTTCAGGAGAGCGTCTGGGGCGGCGCCGCACTTCGCGAGCGTCCAGGTCGATGCCGCATCCTCGCAGGCATCTCGGTGGGTTCTCGAGGGGACAGCAACTGTCTGGGTTCGCGCTACTCTGGCCTGCCTTCCCGAGAGTATCGAGGTCGTCGTTAGACAACTCTCACGCTCGAGTTCGCATGACTCTGGCCTGCGTTCCCCGGGTGGCAGAGGTCGTCCTAAGACAACACTCTCATCCTCCCCCCTTTTCACCCCGCCCCCTTTGCAGGAGAGCTTCCTCCGTCAACGAGTTTCCGTCATGGAGGTCTCACTTCTTGGCTTCACCTGCCGTCCCACGGACAGGGTACTGAGCCTCCTACGCCACGTCAAGGCGAGTGAGAACGAAGAAGGTAAGTCATCCTGCGGAAGAAACCACAACACACGGCAGTAGCTAGTAACCACAACACACGGCAGTAGCTAGTAAACAGGCTTCCCACCCTGGGAAGACCATTACTATCCCGAAGGACGGATGCCGTCAGCGCCATGGGCGCGAGGGTGTTGTGTGTTGTCTGAGAAAGCAGGTGCAGAAAAAAGTCTTGAGTTCCCGTCATGGGAAAGAGAAAGCGAGCAGTATGGATCGCAACGAAGCACTGCCAAGCTCTAGCCACGCCACGATTCGAAGCAGTTTACTGAGGCCTTGTGTCCAGCTGTTTCGACCGTGTCCGGCTCGAGCAAAAGTACGATGCGTCAGAGTCATGCAGCCAGCTCCGTGGGCGCTTCATGCGTCCGGCGCTGTGGGCGTTTGACCTCTCAGGCGCCCGGCCCCTCAGGCGTCCGGCGCTGTGGGCATTTGGCCCCTCAGGCATCCGGCGCTGTGGGCATTTGGCCCCTCAGGCGCCCGGCGCCTCATGCGTCCGGCGCCGTGGGCATTTGGCCGCTCAGGCGTCCGGCGCTTCATGCGTCCGGCGCTGTGGGCGTTTGACCCCTCAGGCGCCCGGCGCCTCATGCGTCCGGCGCTGTGGGCATTTGGCCCCTCAGGCGCCCGGCGCCTCATGCGTCCGGCGCCGTGGGCATTTGGCCGCTCAGGCGCCCGGCGCCTCATGCGTCCGGCGCTGTGGGCATTTGGCCCCTCAGGCGTCCGGCGCTGTGGGCATTTGGCCCCTCAGGCGTCCGGCGCCTCATGCGTCCGGCGCTGTGGGCATTTGGCTCCTCAGGCGCCCGGCGCCTCATGCGTCCGGCGCTGTGGGCATTTGGCCCCTCAGGCGTCCGGCGCCGTGGGCATTTGGCCGCTCAGGCGCCCGGCGCCTCATGCGTCCGGCGCTGTGGGCATTTGGCCCCTCAGGCGTCCGGCGCTGTGGGCATTTGACCCCTCAGGCGTCCGGCGCCTCATGCGTCCGGCGCTGTGGGCATTTGGCCCCTCAGGCGCCCGGCGCCTCATGCGTCCGGCGCTGTGGGCATTTGGCCCCTCAGGCGTCCGGCGCTGTGGGCATTTGGCCCCTCAGGCGTCCGGCGCCGCATGCGTCCGGCGCTGTGGGCATTTGGCCCCTCAGGCGCCCGGCGCCTCATGCGTCCGGCGCTGTGGGCATTTGGCCCTCAGGCGCCCGGCGCCTCATGCGTCCGGCGCTGTGGGCATTTGGCCCCTCAGGCGCCCGGCGCCTCATGCGTCCGGCGCTGTGGGCATTTGGCTCCTCAGGCGCCCGGCGCCTCATGCGTCCGGCGCTGTGGGCATTTGGCCCCTCAGGCGTCCGGCGCCGTGGGCATTTGGCCGCTCAGGCGCCCGGCGCCTCATGCGTCCGGCGCTGTGGGCATTTGGCCCTCAGGCGCCCGGCGCCTCATGCGTCCGGCGCTGTGGGCATTTGGCCCCTCAGGCGTCCGGCGCTGTGGGCGTTTGGCCCCTCAGGCGCCCGGCGCCTCATGCGTCCGGCGCCGTGGGCATTTGGCCGCTCAGGCGTCCGGCGCCTCATGCGTCCGGCGCTGTGGGCATTTGGCCCTCAGGCGCCCGGCGCCTCATGCGTCCGGCGCTGTGGGCATTTGGCCCCTCAGGCGCCCGGCGCCTCATGCGTCCGGCGCTGTGGGCATTTGGCTCCTCAGGCGCCCGGCGCCTCATGCGTCCGGCGCTGTGGGCATTTGGCCCCTCAGGCGTCCGGCGCCGTGGGCATTTGGCCGCTCAGGCGCCCGGCGCCTCATGCGTCCGGCGCTGTGGGCATTTGGCCCCTCAGGCGTCCGGCGCTGTGGGCATTTGGCCCCTCAGGCGTCCGGCGCCTCATGCGTCCGGCGCTGTGGGCATTTGGCCCCTCAGGCGTCCGGCGCTGTGGGCATTTGGCCCCTCAGGCGTCCGGCGCTGTGGGCGTTTGACCCCTCAGGCGTCCGGCGCCTCATGCGTCCGGCGCTGTGGGCATTTGGCCCCTCAGGCGCCCGGCGCCTCATGCGTCCGGCGCTGTGGGCATTTGGCCCCTCAGGCGTCCGGCGCTGTGGGCATTTGGCCCCTCAGGCGTCCGGCGCCGCATGCGTCCGGCGCTGTGGGCATTTGGCCCCTCAGGCGCCCGGCGCCTCATGCGTCCGGCGCTGTGGGCATTTGGCCCTCAGGCGCCCGGCGCCTCATGCGTCCGGCGCTGTGGGCATTTGGCCCCTCAGGCGTCCGGCGCTGTGGGCGTTTGGCCCCTCAGGCGCCCGGCGCCTCATGCGTCCGGCGCCGTGGGCATTTGGCCGCTCAGGCGTCCGGCGCCTCATGCGTCCGGCGCTGTGGGCATTTGGCCCTCAGGCGCCCGGCGCCTCATGCGTCCGGCGCTGTGGGCATTTGGCCCCTCAGGCGCCCGGCGCCCGTCCGGCGCCGTGGGCATTTGGCCGCTCAGGCGTCCGGCGCCTCATGCGTCCGGCGCTGTGGGCGTTTGGCCGCTCAGGCGTCCGGCGCTTCATGCGTCCGGCGCTGTGGGCGTTTGGCCCCTCAGGCGTCCGGCGCTTCATGCGTCCGGCGCTGTGGGCGTTTGGCCCCTCAGGCGTCCGGCGCTTCATGCATCGGGCGCTGTGGGCGTCTGGCCCCTCAGGTCCGGCGCCTCATGCGTCCGGCGCTGTGGGCGTTTGGCCCCTCAGGCGTCCGGCGCCTCATGCGTCCGGCGCTGTGGGCGTTTGGCCCCTCAGGCGTCCGGCGCTTCATGCATCGGGCGCTGTGGGCGTCTGGCCCCTCAGGTCCGGCGCCTGATGCGTCCGGCGCTGTGGGCGTTTGGCCCCTCAGGCGTCCGGCGCCTCATGCATCGGGCGCTGTGGGCGTTTGGCCCCTCAGGCGTCCGGCACTTCATGCGTCCGGCGCTGTGGGCGTTTGGCCCCTCAGGCGTCCGGCGCTTCATGCGTCCGGCGCTGTGGGCGTTTGGCCCCTCAGGCGTCCGGCGCTTCATGCATCGGGCGCTGTGGGCGTCTGGCCCCTCAGGTCCGGCGCCTCATGCGTCCGGCGCTGTGGGCGTTTGGCCCCTCAGGCGTCCGGCGCCTCATGCGTCCGGCGCTGTGGGCGTTTGGCCCCTCAGGCGTCCGGCGCTTCATGCATCGGGCGCTGTGGGCGTCTGGCCCCTCAGGTCCGGCGCCTGATGCGTCCGGCGCTGTGGGCGTTTGGCCCCTCAGGCGTCCGGCGCCTCATGCATCGGGCGCTGTGGGCGTTTGGCCCCTCAGGCGTCCGGCACTTCATGCGTCCGGCGCTGTGGGCGTTTGGCCCCTCAGGCGTCCGGCGCTTCATGCGTCCGGCGCTGTGGGCGTTTGGCCCCTCCGGCGCCCGGCGCCTCATGCGTCCGGCGCTGTGGGCATTTGGCCCCTCAGGCGTCCGGCGCCTCATGCGTCCGGCGCTGTGGGCGTTTGGCCCCTCAGGCGTCCGGCGCCTCATGCGTCCGGCGCTGTGGGCGTTTGGCCCCTCCGGCGCCCGGCGCCTCATGCGTCCGGCGCTGTGGGCGTTTGGCCCCTCAGGCGTCCGGCGCCTCATGCGTCCGGCGCTGTGGGCGTTTGGCCCCTCAGGCGTCCGGCGCTTCATGCGTCCGGCGCTGTGGGCATTTGGCCCTCCGGCGCCCGGCGCCTCATGCGTCCGGCGCTGTGGGCGTTTGGCCCCTCCGGCGCCCGGCGCCTCATGCGTCCGGCGCTGTGGGCGTTTGGCCCCTCAGGCGTCCGGCGCCTCATGCGTCCGGCGCTGTGGGCGTTTGGCCCCTCAGGCGTCCGGCGCCTCATGCGTCCGGCGCTGTGGGCGTTTGGCCCCTCCGGCGCCCGGCGCCTCATGCGTCCGGCGCTGTGGGCGTTTGGCCCCTCAGGCGTCCGGCGCCTCATGCGTCCGGCGCTGTGGGCATTTGGCCCCTCAGGCGTCCGGCGCCTCATGCGTCCGGCGCTGTGGGCATTTGGCCCCTCAGGCGTCCGGCGCCTCATGCGTCCGGCGCTGTGGGCATTTGGCCCCTCAGGCGTCCGGCGCTTCATGCGTCCGGCGCTGTGGCATTTGGCCCCTCAGGCGCCCGGCGCCTCATGCGTCCGGCGCTGTGGGCGTTTGGCCGCTCAGGCGTCCGGCGCTTCATGCGTCCGGCGCTGTGGGCGTTTGGCCCCTCAGGCGTCCGGCGCTTCATGCGTCCGGCGCTGTGGGCGTTTGGCCCCTCAGGCGTCCGGCGCTTCATGCATCGGGCGCTGTGGGCGTCTGGCCCCTCAGGTCCGGCGCCTCATGCGTCCGGCGCTGTGGGCGTTTGGCCCCTCAGGCGTCCGGCGCCTCATGCGTCCGGCGCTGTGGGCGTTTGGCCCCTCAGGCGTCCGGCGCTTCATGCGTCCGGCGCTGTGGGCGTCTGGCCCCTCAGGTCCGGCGCCTCATGCGTCCGGCGCTGTGGGCGTTTGGCCCCTCAGGCGTCCGGCGCCTCATGCGTCCGGCGCTGTGGGCGTTTGGCCCCTCAGGCGTCCGGCGCTTCATGCATCGGGCGCTGTGGGCGTCTGGCCCCTCAGGTCCGGCGCCTGATGCGTCCGGCGCTGTGGGCGTTTGGCCCCTCAGGCGTCCGGCGCCTCATGCATCGGGCGCTGTGGGCGTTTGGCCCCTCAGGCGTCCGGCACTTCATGCGTCCGGCGCTGTGGGCGTTTGGCCCCTCAGGCGTCCGGCGCTTCATGCGTCCGGCGCTGTGGGCGTTTGGCCCCTCCGGCGCCCGGCGCCTCATGCGTCCGGCGCTGTGGGCATTTGGCCCCTCAGGCGTCCGGCGCCTCATGCGTCCGGCGCTGTGGGCGTTTGGCCCCTCAGGCGTCCGGCGCCTCATGCGTCCGGCGCTGTGGGCGTTTGGCCCCTCCGGCGCCCGGCGCCTCATGCGTCCGGCGCTGTGGGCGTTTGGCCCCTCAGGCGTCCGGCGCCTCATGCGTCCGGCGCTGTGGGCGTTTGGCCCCTCAGGCGTCCGGCGCTTCATGCGTCCGGCGCTGTGGGCATTTGGCCCTCCGGCGCCCGGCGCCTCATGCGTCCGGCGCTGTGGGCGTTTGGCCCCTCCGGCGCCCGGCGCCTCATGCGTCCGGCGCTGTGGGCGTTTGGCCCCTCAGGCGTCCGGCGCCTCATGCGTCCGGCGCTGTGGGCGTTTGGCCCCTCAGGCGTCCGGCGCCTCATGCGTCCGGCGCTGTGGGCGTTTGGCCCCTCCGGCGCCCGGCGCCTCATGCGTCCGGCGCTGTGGGCGTTTGGCCCCTCAGGCGTCCGGCGCCTCATGCGTCCGGCGCTGTGGGCATTTGGCCCCTCAGGCGTCCGGCGCCTCATGCGTCCGGCGCTGTGGGCATTTGGCCCCTCAGGCGTCCGGCGCCTCATGCGTCCGGCGCTGTGGGCGTTTGGCCCCTCAGGCGTCCGGCGCCTCATGCGTCCGGCGCTGTGGGCGTTTGGCCCCTCCGGCGCCCGGCGCCTCATGCGTCCGGCGCTGTGGGCGTTTGACCCCTCAGGCGTCCGGCGCCTCATGCGTCCGGCGCTGTGGGCGTTTGGCCCCTCAGGCGTCCGGCGCTTCATGCGTCCGGCGGTGTGGGCATTTGGCCCCTCAGGCGTCCAGCCGGCGTACGGCTGCCCTCCGCGGCGTACAGCATCGCGTCCGTGACGGCGACTGCGGACAGCATCGCCTGTGTGACGGCGACTGCGCACGGCATCGCCTGTGTGACGGCGACTGCGCACGGCATCGCCTGTGTGACGGCGACTGCGGACAGCATCGCCTCTGTGACGGCGACTGCGGACAGCATCGCCTGTGTGAGGGCGACTGCGTGCAGCATCGCCTCCGTGACGGCGACTGCGGACAGCATCGCCTGTGTGAGGGCGACTGCGGACGGCATCGCCTGTGTGACGGCGACTGCGTCCGGCATCGCCTCTGTGACGGCGACTGCGGACAGCATCGCCTCTGTGACGGCGACTGCGGACAGCATCGCCTGTGTGAGGGCGACTGCGGACGGCATCGCCTGTGTGACGGCGACTGCGCACGGCATCGCCTGTGTGACGGCGACTGCGTCCGGCATCGCCTCTGTGACGGCGACTGCGGACAGCATCGCCTCTGTGACGGCGACTGCGGACAGCATCGCCTGTGTGAGGGCGACTGCGTGCAGCATCGCTTCCGTGAGGGCGACTGCGGACGGCATCGCCTCCGTGACGGCGACTGCGGACGGCATCGCCTCTGTGACGGCGACTGCGCACGGCATCGCTTGTGTGACGGCGACTGCGTGCAGCATCGCTTCCGTGAGGGCGACTGCGTACGGCATCGCCTCCGTGACGGCGACTGCGGGCGCATCGCCTCTGTGACGGCGACTGCGTGCAGCATCGCTTCCGTGAGGGCGACTGCGGACGGCATCGCCTCCGTGACGGCGACTGCGGGCGCATCGCCTCTGTGACGGCGACTGCGTGCAGCATCGCCTCCGTGACGGCGACTGCGGACGGCATCGCCTCTGTGACGGCGACTGCGCACGGCATCGCTTGTGTGACGGCGACTGCGTGCAGCATCGCTTCCGTGAGGGCGACTGCGTACGGCATCGCCTCCGTGACGGCGACTGCGTGCAGCATCGCTTCCGTGAGGGCGACTGCGTACGGCATCGCCTCTGTGACGGCGACTGCGGGCGCATCGCCTCTGTGACGGCGACTGCGTGCAGCATCGCCTCTGTGACGGCGACTGCGGACAGCATCGCCTGTGTGAGGGCGACTGCGTGCAGCATCGCTTCCGTGAGGGCGACTGCGGACGGCATCGCCTCCGTGACGGCGACTGCGGGCGCATCGCCTCTGTGACGGCGACTGCGTGCAGCATCGCCTCCGTGACGGCGACTGCGGACGGCATCGCCTCTGTGACGGCGACTGCGCACGGCATCGCTTGTGTGACGGCGACTGCGTGCAGCATCGCTTCCGTGAGGGCGACTGCGTACGGCATCGCCTCCGTGACGGCGACTGCGGGCGCATCGCCTCTGTGACGGCGACTGCGTACGGCATCGCCTCTGTGACGGCGACTGCGGACGGCATCGCCTCCGTGACGGCGACTGCGGGCGCATCGCCTGTGTGACGGCGACTGCGTCCGGCATCGCCTCTGTGACGGCGACTGCGGACAGCATCGCCTCTGTGACGGCGACTGCGGACAGCATCGCCTGTGTGAGGGCGACTGCGTGCAGCATCGCTTCCGTGAGGGCGACTGCGTACGGCATCGCCTCCGTGACGGCGACTGCGGGCGCATCGCCTCTGTGACGGCGACTGCGTACGGCATCGCCTCTGTGACGGCGACTGCGGACGGCATCGCCTCCGTGACGGCGACTGCGGGCGCATCGCCTCTGTGACGGCGACTGCGTGCAGCATCGCTTCCGTGAGGGCGACTGCGTACGGCATCGCCTCCGTGACGGCGACTGCGGGCGCATCGCCTCTGTGACGGCGACTGCGTACGGCATCGCCTCTGTGACGGCGACTGCGGACGGCATCGCCTCCGTGACGGCGACTGCGGGCGCATCGCCTGTGTGACGGCGACTGCGTCCGGCATCGCCTCTGTGACGGCGACTGCGGACAGCATCGCCTCTGTGACGGCGACTGCGGACAGCATCGCCTGTGTGAGGGCGACTGCGTACGGCATCGCCTCTGTGACGGCGACTGCGGACGGCATCGCCTCCGTGACGGCGACTGCGGGCGCATCGCCTCTGTGACGGCGACTGCGTGCAGCATCGCTTCCGTGAGGGCGACTGCGTACGGCATCGCCTCCGTGACGGCGACTGCGGGCGCATCGCCTCTGTGACGGCGACTGCGTACGGCATCGCCTCTGTGACGGCGACTGCGGACGGCATCGCCTCTGTGACGGCGACTGCGGGCGCATCGCCTCTGTGACGGCGACTGCGTGCAGCATCGCTTCCGTGAGGGCGACTGCGGACGGCATCGCCTCCGTGACGGCGACTGCGGGCGCATCGCCTCTGTGACGGCGACTGCGTGCAGCATCGCTTCCGTGACGGCGACTGCGGACGGCATCGCCTCCGTGACGGCGACTGCGGGCGCATCGCCTCTGTGACGGCGACTGCGTGCAGCATCGCCTCCGTGACGGCGACTGCGGGCGCATCGCCTCTGTGACGGCGACTGCGTGCAGCATCGCTTCCGTGAGGGCGACTGCGTACGGCATCGCCTCCGTGACGGCGACTGCGGGCGCATCGCCTCTGTGACGGCGACTGCGTGCAGCATCGCTTCCGTGAGGGCGACTGCGTACGGCATCGCCTCCGTGACGGCGACTGCGGGCGCATCGCCTCTGTGACGGCGACTGCGTGCAGCATCGCCTCTGTGACGGCGACTGCGGACGGCATCGCCTCCGTGACGGCGACTGCGGGCGCATCGCCTCTGTGACGGCGACTGCGTGCAGCATCGCTTCCGTGAGGGCGACTGCGTACGGCATCGCCTCCGTGACGGCGACTGCGGGCGCATCGCCTCTGTGACGGCGACTGCGTGCAGCATCGCCTCTGTGGCGGCGACTGCGGACGGCATCGCCTCCGTGACGGCGACTGCGGGCGCATCGCCTCTGTGACGGCGACTGCGTGCAGCATCGCTTCCGTGAGGGCGACTGCGTACGGCATCGCCTCTGTGACGGCGACTGCGGACGGCATCGCCTCCGTGACGGCGACTGCGGGCGCATCGCCTCTGTGACGGCGACTGCGTGCAGCATCGCTTCCGTGAGGGCGACTGCGGACGGCATCGCCTCCGTGACGGCGACTGCGGGCGCATCGCCTCTGTGACGGCGACTGCGTGCAGCATCGCTTCCGTGACGGCGACTGCGGACGGCATCGCCTCCGTGACGGCGACTGCGGGCGCATCGCCTCTGTGACGGCGACTGCGTGCAGCATCGCCTCCGTGACGGCGACTGCGGGCGCATCGCCTCTGTGACGGCGACTGCGTGCAGCATCGCTTCCGTGAGGGCGACTGCGTACGGCATCGCCTCCGTGACGGCGACTGCGGGCGCATCGCCTCTGTGACGGCGACTGCGTGCAGCATCGCTTCCGTGAGGGCGACTGCGTACGGCATCGCCTCCGTGACGGCGACTGCGGGCGCATCGCCTCTGTGACGGCGACTGCGTGCAGCATCGCCTCTGTGACGGCGACTGCGGACGGCATCGCCTCCGTGACGGCGACTGCGGGCGCATCGCCTCTGTGACGGCGACTGCGTGCAGCATCGCTTCCGTGAGGGCGACTGCGTACGGCATCGCCTCCGTGACGGCGACTGCGGGCGCATCGCCTCTGTGACGGCGACTGCGTGCAGCATCGCCTCTGTGGCGGCGACTGCGGACGGCATCGCCTCCGTGACGGCGACTGCGGGCGCATCGCCTCTGTGACGGCGACTGCGTGCAGCATCGCTTCCGTGAGGGCGACTGCGTACGGCATCGCCTCTGTGACGGCGACTGCGGACGGCATCGCCTCCGTGACGGCGACTGCGGGCGCATCGCCTCTGTGACGGCGACTGCGTGCAGCATCGCTTCCGTGAGGGCGACTGCGGACGGCATCGCCTCCGTGACGGCGACTGCGGGCGCATCGCCTCTGTGACGGCGACTGCGTGCAGCATCGCTTCCGTGACGGCGACTGCGGACGGCATCGCCTCCGTGACGGCGACTGCGGGCGCATCGCCTCTGTGACGGCGACTGCGTGCAGCATCGCCTCCGTGACGGCGACTGCGGGCGCATCGCCTCTGTGACGGCGACTGCGTGCAGCATCGCTTCCGTGAGGGCGACTGCGTACGGCATCGCCTCCGTGACGGCGACTGCGGGCGCATCGCCTCTGTGACGGCGACTGCGTGCAGCATCGCTTCCGTGAGGGCGACTGCGGACGGCATCGCCTCTGTGACGGCGACTGCGCACGGCATCGCTTGTGTGACGGCGACTGCGTGCAGCATCGCTTCCGTGAGGGCGACTGCGTACGGCATCGCCTCCGTGACGGCGACTGCGGGCGCATCGCCTCTGTGACGGCGACTGCGTGCAGCATCGCTTCCGTGAGGGCGACTGCGTACGGCATCGCCTCCGTGACGGCGACTGCGGGCGCATCGCCTCTGTGACGGCGACTGCGTACGGCATCGCCTCTGTGACGGCGACTGCGTGTAGCATCGCTTTTGACGGCGACTGACGCGACCTTGCACCGCATCAGCCGCGGGAAGTCATGACTTCAGATGGGAGCGAAGCCGAAACCCTCAGGCTGAGGGGACTAGGTGGAGCACGCACAGGCCCGGTCGTACGACGACCAAATGTGCATCTGGGGGGGCAGCAGTGCAAGACTTTTTTCTGCACCTGCTTTCTCAGACAAGGGAAGCCTGTTTTCCCCCTTCATTTTGCTCTTGATTACCGAAGCAGCGCTGTCAGCGGAGCTGGGCCGAAACGAAAGCCGCCCCGATCCGAGACCATTGCACGCGATCCGGAATCACCTCCATGACGGAAACTGGTTGACGGAGGAAGCTCTCCTGAAAAGGGGGCGGGGTGAAAAGGGGGCAGGGAGAGTGTTGTCCTAGGACGACCTCTGCCACCCGGGGAACGCAGGCCAGAGTCATGCGAACTCGAGCGTGACAGTTGTCTAACGACGACCTCGATACTCTCGGGAAGGCAGGCCGGAGCCGCGCGAACCCAGACAGTTGCTGTCCCCTCGAGAACTGCCTGCGAGGATGCGGCGTCGCCCCAGATACCTGCGAGGATGCGCTATCGACCCAGACGCCTGCGAGGATGCGGCGTCGCCCCAGATACCTGCGAGGATGCGCTATCGACCCAGACGCCTGCGAGGATGCGGCGTCGCCCCAGATACCTGCGAGGATGCGCTATCGACCCAGACGCCTGCGAGGATGCGGCGTCGCCCCAGATACCTGCGAGGATGCGGTATCGACCCAGACGCCTGCGAGGAGGGTGATGGTCGGTGTGGTCCCCGGAAAACTGATTTGGCCAAAGCTGTGATAACGAACTGGCAGATAAAGGTGATTCCGGATCGCGTGCAATGGTCTCGGATCGGGGCGGCTTTCGTTTCGGCCCAGCTCCGCTGAGAGCGCTGCTTCGGTAATCAAGAGCAAAATGAAGGGGGAAAAGGCCCGAGTAACTAGGGTCGGTGTGGTCCCCGGAAAACTGATTTGGCCAAAGCTGTGATAACGAACTGGCAGATAAAGGTGATTCCGGATCGCGTGCAATGGTCTGCGTCTGCGCTGTTCTTTCCGGTTTCTTGTTCTTTTTCTTTACTTTTGTTTTCGCAAAGCTTTGTATTTGTTTTTGGATTGGGATGGAAAATAAAGGGGAACGCGGGGGCGTTCCTGAAGTGCAAATGGTAAGTGTAAATGGTCTGCACAAGCACCGAAAAGCTCTGGCAAGTTTTCCATCCAAGCTCTGACATGTTGCTCGCTCGTCCGCCTGGCGTCCGTCCGCCGCTCGAACCTCGCTTCGCTTCGGTTCTCGCTGGGTCGCTGGGTTTCGGAAATGTGGGAAAACGGGTCCTCCGGTTTTTGGTCGTCGGTCGTGGCGAAAAAGTGGTCATTTTTTTCATTTTTCCAAAACTCCGAAAGTGCGGAATGTGGGTAAAAATCGGTCAAAAATCGGTGGGAATCGATGATCAGATAGAAGGTCTCTCGAGCATAGCCTACGCCGACGACCTCACCCTATCGGTCGCGACCACATCCGCGAGAGACTCGCAACCCACCCTCCAATCAGCTCTCGATGCGATATCGCAATGGTGTGGCACCACCAACATGATTGTCAACGTTGGCAAAACCCAAGGCAACCTCGTCACGTCCGTGGACAAAAACGCCAGTCCCCGCATCGTCCCCCCGGACCTGACCTACAACGACGAACCTGTCTCCTTCAGAGACCCGGAGACTGACTCCTTACAAACCCTAGCCAGACTTCTCGGCTGCACTTTCAGCAACCGCGGCATCGGGACCCCACAAGCCGCACTCGCTCGGAGTAAAGCGCTCGCCAGCTCCGCCCGCACCTGTCACATTTTTTCCCGGCTTGCGCCCCACGCCACCTTCGCCACAACCAATGCGACCGACGAAAGCTCCTCATCATCTATCCGATCCTTCCGCACATCAGCAGTATCCTGCGCACTCGCTACAACAAAGGACGCCCTGGCTTGGATCGGCCTTCCAGTGGACACACCTCATGACCCGACGCATGCCGACCTGGGCTCCATGGGAATCCTGGTCGGACAAAGTGCAAATATGCCCAACACTCCCGGGACGCAAACCCGATCTCTCTCCACTCGAACAACGTAGGCTCAGCCTGCAAGCCATCTGCGACAGCTAACACGGCAATCCTCCCCCCGAATGCTAGCGCTGAGGTTTGGGCGTCGGGTCGGCAGAGCGAGCAGGAACTGCATGCATGCGCGAGCGGGCCCGCCGCGCCGTCGTCAATACTCCCAGTGTCGTGAACATCATGGCAAGGACGATGCAGCCGAAAAGTACCCGGCATCGCTCTCGTGTCTTTGCCATCGCACTACAACATTCCGATACTGTATCCCCTTGAAGAGAAAAAAACAAACAGGTCAACCCACTGC
Source organism: Alphaproteobacteria bacterium CMAR1 (assembly GCA_963693005.1). Classification (GTDB taxonomy): domain Bacteria; phylum Pseudomonadota; class Alphaproteobacteria; order UBA6184; family UBA6184; genus Bodonicaedibacter. The sequence goes on from OY843698.1 coordinate 25,524, forward strand.
TATTTTCAACGGCACCTTTTTTTTTCTTCCTCTTTCCGAGTTTTTCAGCCGCAAGTGTCCGTTCAACTCTCGGAACGTTGGTGTGGGCTGACACACATCGCCTGACAGCGGGCGACGGAGGGAAGAGAGGAGCCCTATTGCTACAGGTCCTAAATCAAGGCATGAAGTTGATGAGTGGTCACGCGTTGCTGCTTCTACAAGTGCTTCCTGGAGAGAAGAGAGTGAGTGGTGTCAGTGGGCCTCGAGGAAGTGTGGAGGCGGGGTGGTCCAGGGCGTGGGAAGCAGCAGAGGTGGAGAGCTCGCAGGAGGCGAACGGGAGTCGGGGATGAACGACGAGATACGGCTACTCGGTCGACGACCGGGCAACTAAGCAAATACTAACGGCCGGTGGCGGGAGGAACGCAGCGAAGGGATGAAACACACGCGACACGAACGAAGAAGGAAATGCACAAAACGAATCCGAGAGCTTGCATTGGAAGTCGGTGGAACAAAAGGCGGTGGACAACGGAAGTGGAACGTGGTGAAGGACGGAACAAAAGAGAATACAAAAAAAAAAAACAGGAGCGGCGCGACGACGCTGTGTTAAATGTCTACTGCCCGGCCGACTGCAGAGACAATCGGTCTCAAAAACACGGAGGCGTATCTGCGCTACAATGGCGCTGAGGCATGGACGCATGGAAGGTACAACGGGCGGCAGTGACACGGTGCAGTGAAGAGGGGGTGGTGCGGGTGGGCGCACAGCGACTGATCGCGCACGGTACAACAACAAAAACAAC
>OY843699.1:0-2303 GCA_963693005.1 Alphaproteobacteria bacterium CMAR1
TCACTCTGCGGCAATAGACTGGCCTCCAACCGACAACGCCCCAACCCCCTGCAACAATAGCGGCATTGTATCTGGATCGAACCGCTCCAGGGGTCAACGACGGCACCATGAGAGCCGTTGTCGTAATCAGGCTACCCGTCGCTGGGGGTCAACGCTTTGGCGGCCCGCCTTAAGGGCGTGGAACGATTCGTTGTGAGGTGCCGGGGTTTTCGCCAGCGTGATTGATGAAGAAGTCCCAGAATTTCCGCTCCTTCGACAAGCACTTCTTCCGAAAATTGCGCAGGCGACCACCCAGGAACGCGGGCCGCCGCGGCATGCCACGCTTCTTGGCGAATTCTTCCACCTGCGACGGTGTTAGGCCAGGATGTTTGCCCGTACGCCCGGCTGAATGAGACTCATGTCGACGCGCGACACGTGGCCGACGAAGTTGTTGTTCGCTGTCGAAGACGGCGCCCGGGAAATGGCGGGACAGGCGGGCCGCCACAGCGTTGACCCCCAGCGACGGGTAGCCCCCTGAGGTCGGGCCGGTGAAGATGAAGATGAAGATGAAGATGAAGGTGAAGATGAAGAAGACGAACGTCCACCCCCCAGCGACGGCGAGCGCTTCTTCTGCAGCACCGACCGTGGATGGCCGCGACATTCTACCAGGTCCACTTCGTCAAGCCACGCATAGCCATCGTCTTGGCGATGGGATAGCGCCACCCATGCCCTCGGGTAGCCCCCTGTGGGTGGGCGGGTGAAGGTGAAGGTGAAGGTGAAGGTGAAGGTGAAGGTGAAGGTGAAGGTGAAGGTGAAGGTGAAGGTGAAGGCGAAGGTGAAGGTGAAGGTGAAGGTGAAGGTCCACCCACCCAATTTTTTTTTTTTTTTTTTTCGTGGTTGAATGTCTGCCCGTGTTTGTGTTTCTGCTTTCCAAATTGTTGAGTGGAGCAGCTGCTGTTCCGAGGTGGGCAGTGTCGGTGCGCGGGGCGCACCTCGCGAAGTGTTTTGCAGGGGCTTGGGGTTTTTGTCTCATTGAAAAGCTGGGCTTTCTTGAGTGGCACAGTTGCTGGTGCGAGGGTGGGTGAAGGTGAAAGGTGAAGGTGAAAGGTGAAAGGTGAAGGTGAAGGTGAAGGTGAAGGTGAAGGTGAAGGTGAAGGTGAAGACTTAATGAAGGTGAAGGTGAAGGTGAAGGTGAAGGTGAAGGTGAAGGTGAAGGTGAAGGTGAAGGTGAAGGTGAAGGTGAAGGTGAAGGTGAAGACTTAATGAAGGTGAAGGTGAAGGTGAAGGTGAAGGTGAAGGTGAAGGTGAAGGTGAAGGTGAAGGTGAAGGTGAAGGTGAAGGTGAAGAGTCTTCACTCCACCCACCCAGGGGGGTCTGGCCCATGCCCTCTGACTCAAAAAAAAAAAGAAAAAAAAGCTCGCAATCACCGCGATGGCTGGGTCCGAAGACTTTGACCTCTTTGCGTTCACACCCGCGAGCCTGTTTTTTAGCAGTGCACCACGCGCTTCGCTTCACGGCACCCGCGTTCAAATTCGCGGTGCCGGGAGGTGCTTCGAAAAAGTTGCGCAGTCCGGGAATCGAACCCGGGCCTCCTGCATGGCAAGCAAGAATTCTACCACTAGACCAACTGCGCTTGGGAGCTTCTCCTGACACGGAAGATCAACCAATTTTTTCGCGACCAGCAGGTCGCGAGCGCCAGTGCATCTCCGACGTAGTATAGTGGCAGAACAAGCGGCTCTCACCCGCTAGACCCGGGTTCGATCCCCGGCGTCGGAATTTTTTCGACCGACTGTTCGGAGGTTTCTCGTCCTCGGCTGTCGAAGCTGGCCTTCACCCCACTCACGGTGGGTTCACCACCCTCGACAGTTCCTTGACCCCCCGCCTCGCGAGGGGTGCCTCTTCCGTCGGAGTTCCCCTCAGCGGGTTCCTGTGCTCTATCCGCCATGTAAGAGCACTTCGTTCTGACGGTCGCACCGCAGCGAGCGTGAGAGTTGTCCAACGACGACCTCGATACTCCCGGAACAGGCCAGAGTCGTGCGAACCCTGACAGTTGCCGACGTGGAGCCTGCGAAGTACGAAGCTGGCGTCAAGGCGAGCGAGGACGAAGAGGGAAGTCATCCTTCGGAAGAAACCGCAACACACGGCAGTAGCCAGTAAACAGGCCCACCATGGGAAGACCATTGCTATCCCGAAGGACGGATGCCGTCAGCGCCGTGGGCGCGAGGGTGTTGTGTGTTGTCTGGGAAAGCGGTGCGGAAAAAAGTCTTGAGTTCCCCCCGTCCCAGATGCGCATTTGGTCGTCGGTACGATCGGGCCTGTGCGTG
>OY843700.1:0-1178 GCA_963693005.1 Alphaproteobacteria bacterium CMAR1
GTTACCAGCTTCTTCGGCAGAAAATCTCAAACCGTGAAAAGTTTGACAATCTGACCCACTGACGCTATTTCCGGTCCGAGTTCCCACTTTCCCCACCGGAATACTTGCTTTTTCACCACCCGGCCCATGACCGTGGCCGCCTGCTTGACGACGGAAAATCGCCCCTTTTGACCAATTTTCAACAGTCACACCTTCCAAAAAAAAAATCGAAAAAAAGTCTCGAACAGTGTAAAAAAGGTAAATCCCACCCCGCCACGGGGAATACTGCCCGTTTCCCCACGTTTCTGACCAAAACACATGTTATTTTCACCACTTGCCCGCAGTCGTGGTTGCCTATTGACTACCGAAGAGCCGGCCCTTGGCCGTTTTCAAGGGTCGAAAGCAGTATCCGGCTGCCGCATCGCTGCGGAAAACATCGGCTCGGGCACCAGAGAACTAGGATTAGGGTTAGGGTTAGGGTTAGGGTTAGGGTTAGGGTTAGGGTTAGGGTTAGGGTTAGGGTTAGGGTTAGGGTTAGGGTTAGGGTTAGGGTTAGGGTCTTCGAGCCGTTTAAGGTGTACCTTATAAGGGGAGAACATCCTTTCTGGGAGGGGATCGAAAATGGGGTCATTTTGGCCTCCGGACCAACTTTTCCGGAAAAAAAAAAATCCGCATCCCGTGAAGTTTTCGACCAACGCGATCCGACCATTCGACTCGCGGGAGTGTGAAACATTCGTTTTTGGAGATTTCGATTTTTCGACCAAAAGTCGAAATCGAGCCCAAAAAGGGCCATGTGTGTCCGTCCGTCCGTCCGTCCGTCCGTGGTTGGTTCCCGTGGCAGGAAAGGTCTCCAGAGCTGGCAAATGGTGATTTTCAGAGATCAGGTGTGTCTCCAAACGAATTGAACCGTTTCTCCCACCAACTCCGCGGCACAACGATGCTAGAGCCGAAAAGGACGTTTTTTTGGGCCCATATTCGGTATCCAATAGCTTAATCAATAGTGCAATAGCGACCATGTAGGGGGTCAAAATTTCGGGGAAAAAATGTCCCCAAAACGCATCAAAATGACGAAACTCGGTCCGTAAATGGCCCAATTGCCCATTTTGACACATTTGCGGACCGAAAACGGCATATTTGAAAAATCGAAAAATGGTCATTTTTCCTCCGGTGCTTCCTATTGCAGTAGCTATTGACTACTG
>OY843701.1:0-12306 GCA_963693005.1 Alphaproteobacteria bacterium CMAR1
ACCCTTGAAAACGGCGAAGGGCCGGCTCTTCGGTAGTCAGCAGGCAACCATGACTGTGGGCAAGTGGTGAAAAAAAGGTGGTCGGAAACGTGGGGAAAAGGTGGTCGGAAACGTGGGGAAACGCGTAGTATTCCCCGTGGCGGGGTGGGGTTCACCGTTTTTACTCTGTTTGAGACATTTTTTCGATTTTTTTTTTTGGAAGGTGTGACCCTTGAAAATGGGTCAAAAGGGCCGATGTTCGGTCGTCAAGGAGGCGGCCACGGTCATGGGCCGGGTGGTGAAAAAACTTGTGTCCCGGTGGTAAAAGTGGGAAATCAGGCCGGAAATAGCGTCCGTGGGTGAGATTGTCAAACATTTCACGGTTTGAGATTTTATGCCGAAAAAGCTGGTAACATGTACGGGGCCATTTTTGGTCATTTTCCGGGGGCCCGAAATTGGTCGGGTCCCCAGATGTGGGTCTTGGGGCCCGGAAACCACCCAAACCGGGGAGTATTTCAATTTTCAGCCGGGGTTACGTAATTTTGACGCCTGAAAAATATTTTTTTTCGGCCACTTTGGTCACCCCCAAGTGGGTCTTGCTGCTGCCATAGCTTAGCAGCAAGCCAAAAATCGGATTCTCATAGTTTGTGGGGATTTGTTGCGGCGGCTCGGCAGCGTCTGAAACCGGTCGGGGCTCCAAGATAACACACTTTTCCGACTCATTGAGCCATCTGCCAGCTCCGGAGGTCGCAGGAGGCCGGAGAACGAGCGGGGGACAGACGGACGACGACGACGACGGACGCCACCCGGTCCGGGGGTGGAAAATCCGGGCTTTGGGCCAAAAAAAAATTTTCCCAAAAAGTGAAAATATGAAATTACCGGAGGTATCCCCAAAAAAATCGGGTCTACAAACTTTTTTTTCGCCACGGAAAAATATTTTTTCGCTAAAGTTGGGAAAGGCCGGATTTTGGGAAAAAGGGTATTGCCTCCGACGTTGGTGGCCTCCCTCTGGGGTGGGAAGACCCCCCCCAATCGGCTCGGGACCCTAACCCTAACCCTAACCCTAACCCTAACCCTAACCCTAATCCTAGTTCTCTGGTGCCCGAGCCGATGTTTTCCGCAGTGATGCGGCAGCCGGATACTGTTTTCGACCCTTGAAAACGGCCAAGGGCCGGCTCTTCGGTAGTCAATAGGCAACCATGACTGTCGGCAAGTGGTGAAAAAATCATGCGTTTTGGTCAGAAAAGTGCGGAAACGGCGAGTATTCCCCGTGGCGGGGTGGGATTCACCGTTTTTACATTGTTTGAGACATTTTTTCGATTTTTTTTTTTGGAAGGTGTGACCCTTGAAAATGGGTTAAAAGGGCCGTTGTTCGGTCGTCAAGGAGGCGGCCACGGTCATGGGCCGGGTGTTGACAAAACAAGTATTCCGGTGGGGAAAGTGGGAAATCAGGCCGGAAATAGCGTCAGTGGGTGAGATTGTCAAACATTTCACGGTTTGAGATTTTATGCCGAAAAAGCTGGTAACATGTACGGGGCCATTTTTGGTCATTTTCCGGGGGCCCGAAATTGGTCGGGTCCCCAGATGTGGGTCTTGGGGCCCGGAAATCACCAAAACCGGGGAGTATTTCAATTTTCAGCCGGGGTTACGTAATTTTGACGCCCGGAAAATATTTTTTTTCGGCCACTTTGGTCACCCCCAAGTGGGTCTTGCTGCTGCCATAGCTTAGCAGCAAGCCAAAAAACGGATTCTCATAGTTTGTGGGGATTTGTTGCGGTGGCTCGGCAGCGTCTGAAACCGGTCGGGGCTCCAAGATAACACACTTTTCCGACTCATTGAGCCATCTGCCAGCTCCGGAGGTCGCAGGAGGCCGGAGAACGAGCGGGGGACAGACGGACGACGACGACGACGGACGCCACCTGGTCCGGGGGCGGAAAATCCGGACTTTGGGCCAAAAAATATTTTTCCCAAGAAGTGAAAATATGAAATTACCGGAGGTATTCCCAAAAAAATAGGGTCTACAAACTTTTTTTTTTCCACGGAAAAATATTTTTTCGCTAAAGTTGGGAAAGGCCGGATTTCGGGAAAAAGGGTATTGCCTCCGACGTTGGTGGCCTCCCTCTGGGGTGGGAAGACCCCCCCAATCGGCTCGGGACCCTAACCCTAACCCTAACCCTAACCCTAACCCTAACCCTAACCCTAACCCTAACCCTAACCCTAACCCTAACCCTAACCCTAACGTTTTCAAGCAGCCCCGCCTTACCAACGGTAAGGGCCTGCAGTGAAATCTGGCTCCGGCGGGTTCGGGCCAGTCGTCGGCCCGATCGCCGTCGGGTCTTCACCCGATGTGACACTTAGACCTTTAATGTCACAGTTTCACTTTTCGATTTTCCGAAAAATGAAAATTCGGCCGACCCCGACCCGCCGAAGTTTTGAAGCAGCCCCGCCTTACCAACGGTAAGGGCCTGCAGTGAAATCTGGCTCCGGCGGGTTCGGGCCAGTCGTCGACCCGATCGCCGTCGGGTCTTCACCCGATGTGACACTTAGACCGTTAATGTCACAGTTTCACTTTTCGATTTTCCGAAAAATGAAAATTCGGCCGACCCCGACCCGCCGAAGAACCCTAACCCTAACCCTAACCCTAACCCTAACCCTAACCCTAACCCTAACCCTAACCCTAACCCTAACCCTAACCCTAACCCTAACCCTAACCCTAACCCTAACCCTAACCCTAACCCTAACCCTAACCCTAACCCTAACCCTAACCCTAACCCTAACCCTAACCCTAACCCTAACCCTAACCCTAACCCTAACCCTAACCCTAACCCTAACCCTAACCCTAACCCTAACCCTAACCCTAACCCTAACCCTAACCCTAACCCTAACCCTAACCCTAACCCTAACCCTAACCCTAACCCTAACCCTAACCCTAACCCTAACCCTAACCCTAACCCTAACCCTAACCCTAACCCTAACCCTAACCCTAACCCTAACCCTAACCCTAACCCTAACCCTAACCCTAACCCTAACCCTAACCCTAACCCTAACCCTAACCCTAACCCTAACCCTAACCCTAACCCTAACCCTAACCCTAGGTCCGTTGGTACGCCGAGCCGATTGTTTTGAAGTCCCGGCAGGCCGGTGTTCTGGAGGCTTGAAAACGGCCAAGGGCGGCTGCTTCGGTAGTCAATAGGCAACCATGACCATGACCAAGTGGTGAAAAAAAAATGTGTTCCGGTCGGAAAAGTGGGAAAACGGGTAGAATTTCGCGTCACGTGGTAGGATTCACCATTTTGGGCGGTTGTGAGGTCAAAAATTTTCGACTATTTTTGGACGACCATTTTGGGCCCAAAATTTTCGGGTCGCCGGAAATATTTTTTTGGGCCCAAAAATCACCCAAACCGGATTCTATTGCAATTTGTAGCCCGGATTTCGTTTTTGAGACGTCGGAAAAAAATATTTTTTCGACCACTTTGGTCATCACCAAGGTGGCCCCACCACCCCCCAAGGCATGTCCGCAAGCCAAAAATCCGGATTTCATACTTTGTGGGGTTTTGTTCCGGTGGCTCGGCAGCTTCTGGGAGCATTCTCGGGTCCATAGGGCACGTTCCCAGCTACCAAATGAGCCATCTGCCAGCTTCTGGCGACATTCCCACGCCGGATGCCGAGGGACACGAAAACGGGCACGGACGGACGGACGGACGGACACGGACGCGGGGGTCAAGGGGACCAAAGTGACCTTTCCGGACCGAAAAAAAATATTTTCGAGTGTTGTCTTCGCCGGATGTATAGCAAATTTTCGCAGCTATTCGGTCCGCTATTTTGTTTTTTTGGCCGGATTTTTCCGAGGCCGGATTTCCAAAAATGCCGGATTCTGACCGATTTTGGGACCGGGGTGGTGGGTACGTTGGGGGCCGTTTGACCACCTGGCGGTGCTCGGCTCGGCGACCCTAACCCTAACCCTAACCCTAACCCTAACCCTAACCCTAACCCTAACCCTAACCCTAACCCTAACCCTAACCCTAACCCTAACCCTAACCCTAACCCTAACCCTAACCCTAACCCTAACGTTTTCAAGCAGCCCCGCCTTACCAACGGTAAGGGCCTGCAGTGAAATCTGGCTCCGGCGGGTTCGGGCCAGTCGTCGGCCCGATCGCCGTCGGGTCTTCACCCGATGTGACACTTAGACCTTTAATGTCACAGTTTCACTTTTCGATTTTCCGAAAAATGAAAATTCGGCCGACCCCGACCCGCCGAAGTTTTCAAGCAGCCCCGCCTTACCAACGGTAAGGGCCTGCAGTGAAATCTGGCTCCGGCGGGTTCGGGCCAGTCGTCGACCCGATCGCCGTCGGGTCTTCACCCGATGTGACACTTAGACCTTTAATGTCACAGTTTCACTTTTCGATTTTCCGAAAAATGAAAATTCGGCCGACCCCGACCCGCCGAAGTTTTCAAGCAGCCCCGCCTTACCAACGGTAAGGGCCTGCAGTGAAATCTGGCTCCGGCGGGTTCGGGCCAGTCGTCGACCCGATCGCCGTCGGGTCTTCACCCGATGTGACACTTAGACCTTTAATGTCACAGTTTCACTTTTCGATTTTCCGAAAAATGAAAATTCGGCCGACCCCGACCCGCCGAAGTTTTCAAGCAGCCCCGCCTTACCAACGGTAAGGGCCTGCAGTGAAATCTGGCTCCGGCGGGTTCGGGCCAGTCGTCGACCCGATCGCCGTCGGGTCTTCACCCGATGTGACACTTAGACCTTTAATGTCACAGTTTCACTTTTCGATTTTCCGAAAAATGAAAATTCGGCCGACCCCGACCCGCCGAAGTTTTCAAGCAGCCCCGCCTTACCAACGGTAAGGGCCTGCAGTGAAATCTGGCTCCGGCGGGTTCGGGCCAGTCGTCGACCCGATCGCCGTCGGGTCTTCACCCGATGTGGCACTTAGACCTTTAATGTCACAGTTTCACTTTTCGATTTTCCGAAAAATGAAAATTCGGCCGACCCCGACCCGCCGAAGTTTTCAAGCAGCCCCGCCTTACCCAACGGTAAGGGCCTGCAGTGAAATCTGGCTCCGGCGGGTTCGGGCCAGTCGTCGGCCCGATCGCCGTCGGGTCTTCACCCGATGTGACACTTAGACCTTTAATGTCACAGTTTCACTTTTCGATTTTCCGAAAAATGAAACTTCGGCCGACCCCGACCCGCCGAAGTTTTCAAGCAGCCCCGCCTTACCAACGGTAAGGGCCTGCAGTGAAATCTGGCTCCGGCGGGTTCGGGCCAGTCGTCGACCCGATCGCCGTCGGGTCTTCACCCGATGTGACACTTAGACCTTTAATGTCACAGTTTCACTTTTCGATTTTCCGAAAAATGAAAATTCGGCCGACCCCGACCCGCCGAAGTTTTCAAGCAGCCCCGCCTTACCAACGGTAAGGGCCTGCAGTGAAATCTGGCTCCGGCGGGTTCGGGCCAGTCGTCGACCCGATCGCCGTCGGGTCTTCACCCGATGTGACACTTAGACCTTTAATGTCACAGTTTCACTTTTCGATTTTCCGAAAAATGAAAATTCGGCCGACCCCGACCCGCCGAAGTTTTCAAGCAGCCCCGCCTTACCAACGGTAAGGGCCTGCAGTGAAATCTGGCTCCGGCGGGTTCGGGCCAGTCGTCGACCCGATCGCCGTCGGGTCTTCACCCGATGTGACACTTAGACCTTTAATGTCACAGTTTCACTTTTCGATTTTCCGAAAAATGAAAATTCGGCCGACCCCGACCCGCCGAAGTTTTCAAGCAGCCCCGCCTTACCAACGGTAAGGGCCTGCAGTGAAATCTGGCTCCGGCGGGTTCGGGCCAGTCGTCGACCCGATCGCCGTCGGGTCTTCACCCGATGTGGCACTTAGACCTTTAATGTCACAGTTTCACTTTTCGATTTTCCGAAAAATGAAAATTCGGCCGACCCCGACCCGCCGAAGTTTTCAAGCAGCCCCGCCTTACCAACGGTAAGGGCCTGCAGTGAAATCTGGCTCCGGCGGGTTCGGGCCAGTCGTCGACCCGATCGCCGTCGGGTCTTCACCCGATGTGGCACTTAGACCTTTAATGTCACAGTTTCACTTTTCGATTTTCCGAAAAATGAAAATTCGGCCGAGCCTCCAGGCATTTCCGGGACGCCTGCGTGAAGGGTTTTGCCCAAAACAACGCCACCGGCGGACAGCGCGGCCCGAGCGGTGTCCATAGGCGAAGGCTGCGGTACGGCCCGAATTAGGGCGCAAAAACATGGTTTTTCTTGCTTCCGCGGCCCCTCTTGGGCCGAGGGCCGGCGCTATTTCACAAACGTGCATTTAAAGGCATTTCCGGGACGCCTGCGTGAAGGGTTTTGCCCAAAACAACGCCACCGGCGGACAGCGCGGCCCGAGCGGTGTCCATAGGCGAAGGCTGCGGCACGGCCCGAATTAGGGCGCAAAAACATGGTTTTTCTTGCTTCCGCGGCCCCTCTTGGGCCGTGGGCCGGCGCTATTTCACAAACGTGCATTTAAAGGCATTTCCGGGACGCCTGCGTGAAGGGTTTTGCCCAAAACAACGCCACCGGCGGACAGCGCGGCCCGAGCGGTGTCCATAGGCGAAGGCTGCGGTACGGCCCGAATTAGGGCGCAAAAACATGGTTTTTCTTGCTTCCGCGGCCCCTCTTGGGCCGTGGGCCGGCGCTATTTCACAAACGTGCATTTAAAGGCATTTCCGGGACGCCTGCGTGAAGGGTTTTGCCCAAAACAACGCCACCGGCGGACAGCGCGGCCCGAGCGGTGTCCATAGGCGAAGGCTGCGGTACGGCCCGAATTAGGGCGCAAAAACATGGTTTTTCTTGCTTCCGCGGCCCCTCTTGGGCCGAGGGCCGGCGCTATTTCACAAACGTGCATTTAAAGGCATTTCCGGGACGCCTGCGTGAAGGGTTTTGCCCAAAACAACGCCACCGGCGGACAGCGCGGCCCGAGCGGTGTCCATAGGCGAAGGCTGCGGTACGGCCCGAATTAGGGCGCAAAAACATGGTTTTTCTTGCTTCCGCGGCCCCTCTTGGGCCGAGGGCCGGCGCTATTTCACAAACGTGCATTTAAAGGCATTTCCGGGACGCCTGCGTGAAGGGTTTTGCCCAAAACAACGCCACCGGCGGACAGCGCGGCCCGAGCGGTGTCCATAGGCGAAGGCTGCGGCACGGCCCGAATTAGGGCGCAAAAACATGGTTTTTCTTGCTTCCGCGGCCCCTCTTGGGCCGTGGGCCGGCGCTATTTCACAAACGTGCATTTAAAGGCATTTCCGGGACGCCTGCGTGAAGGGTTTTGCCCAAAACAACGCCACCGGCGGACAGCGCGGCCCGAGCGGTGTCCATAGGCGAAGGCTGCGGTACGGCCCGAATTAGGGCGCAAAAACATGGTTTTTCTTGCTTCCGCGGCCCCTCTTGGGCCGTGGGCCGGCGCTATTTCACAAACGTGCATTTAAAGGCATTTCCGGGACGCCTGCGTGAAGGGTTTTGCCCAAAACAACGCCACCGGCGGACAGCGCGGCCCGAGCGGTGTCCATAGGCGAAGGCTGCGGCACGGCCCGAATTAGGGCGCAAAAACATGGTTTTTCTTGCTTCCGCGGCCCCTCTTGGGCCGAGGGCCGGCGCTATTTCACAAACGTGCATTTAAAGGCATTTCCGGGACGCCTGCGTGAAGGGTTTTGCCCAAAACAACGCCACCGGCGGACAGCGCGGCCCGAGCGGTGTCCATAGGCGAAGGCTGCGGTACGGCCCGAATTAGGGCGCAAAAACATGGTTTTTCTTGCTTCCGCGGCCCCTCTTGGGCCGAGGGCCGGCGCTATTTCACAAACGTGCATTTAAAGGCATTTCCGGGACGCCTGCGTGAAGGGTTTTGCCCAAAACAACGCCACCGGCGGACAGCGCGGCCCGAGCGGTGTCCATAGGCGAAGGCTGCGGTACGGCCCGAATTAGGGCGCAAAAACATGGTTTTTCTTGCTTCCGCGGCCCCTCTTGGGCCGAGGGCCGGCGCTATTTCACAAACGTGCATTTAAAGGCATTTCCGGGACGCCTGCGTGAAGGGTTTTGCCCAAAACAACGCCACCGGCGGACAGCGCGGCCCGAGCGGTGTCCATAGGCGAAGGCTGCGGTACGGCCCGAATTAGGGCGCAAAAACATGGTTTTTCTTGCTTCCGCGGCCCCTCTTGGGCCGAGGGCCGGCGCTATTTCACAAACGTGCATTTAAAGGCATTTCCGGGACGCCTGCGTGAAGGGTTTTGCCCAAAACAACGCCACCGGCGGACAGCGCGGCCCGAGCGGTGTCCATAGGCGAAGGCTGCGGTACGGCCCGAATTAGGGCGCAAAAACATGGTTTTTCTTGCTTCCGCGGCCCCTCTTGGGCCGAGGGCCGGCGCTATTTCACAAACGTGCATTTAAAGGCATTTCCGGGACGCCTGCGTGAAGGGTTTTGCCCAAAACAACGCCACCGGCGGACAGCGCGGCCCGAGCGGTGTCCATAGGCGAAGGCTGCGGTACGGCCCGAATTAGGGCGCAAAAACATGGTTTTTCTTGCTTCCGCGGCCCCTCTTGGGCCGAGGGCCGGCGCTATTTCACAAACGTGCATTTAAAGGCATTTCCGGGACGCCTGCGTGAAGGGTTTTGCCCAAAACAACGCCACCGGCGGACAGCGCGGCCCGAGCGGTGTCCATAGGCGAAGGCTGCGGTACGGCCCGAATTAGGGCGCAAAAACATGGTTTTTCTTGCTTCCGCGGCCCCTCTTGGGCCGAGGGCCGGCGCTATTTCACAAACGTGCATTTAAAGGCATTTCCGGGACGCCTGCGTGAAGGGTTTTGCCCAAAACAACGCCACCGGCGGACAGCGCGGCCCGAGCGGTGTCCATAGGCGAAGGCTGCGGTACGGCCCGAATTAGGGCGCAAAAACATGGTTTTTCTTGCTTCCGCGGCCCCTCTTGGGCCGTGGGCCGGCGCTATTTCACAAACGTGCATTTAAAGGCATTTCCGGGACGCCTGCGTGAAGGGTTTTGCCCAAAACAACGCCACCGGCGGACAGCGCGGCCCGAGCGGTGTCCATAGGCGAAGGCTGCGGTACGGCCCGAATTAGGGCGCAAAAACATGGTTTTTCTTGCTTCCGCGGCCCCTCTTGGGCCGTGGGCCGGCGCTATTTCACAAACGTGCATTTAAAGGCATTTCCGGGACGCCTGCGTGAAGGGTTTTGCCCAAAACAACGCCACCGGCGGACAGCGCGGCCCGAGCGGTGTCCATAGGCGAAGGCTGCGGTACGGCCCGAATTAGGGCGCAAAAACATGGTTTTTCTTGCTTCCGCGGCCCCTCTTGGGCCGAGGGCCGGCGCTATTTCACAAACGTGCATTTAAAGGCATTTCCGGGACGCCTGCGTGAAGGGTTTTGCCCAAAACAACGCCACCGGCGGACAGCGCGGCCCGAGCGGTGTCCATAGGCGAAGGCTGCGGTACGGCCCGAATTAGGGCGCAAAAACATGGTTTTTCTTGCTTCCGCGGCCCCTCTTGGGCCGAGGGCCGGCGCTATTTCACAAACGTGCATTTAAAGGCATTTCCGGGACGCCTGCGTGAAGGGTTTTGCCCAAAACAACGCCACCGGCGGACAGCGCGGCCCGAGCGGTGTCCATAGGCGAAGGCTGCGGTACGGCCCGAATTAGGGCGCAAAAACATGGTTTTTCTTGCTTCCGCGGCCCCTCTTGGGCCGTGGGCCGGCGCTATTTCACAAACGTGCATTTAAAGGCATTTCCGGGACGCCTGCGTGAAGGGTTTTGCCCAAAACAACGCCACCGGCGGACAGCGCGGCCCGAGCGGTGTCCATAGGCGAAGGCTGCGGTACGGCCCGAATTAGGGCGCAAAAACATGGTTTTTCTTGCTTCCGCGGCCCCTCTTGGGCCGAGGGCCGGCGCTATTTCACAAACGTGCATTTAAAGGCATTTCCGGGACGCCTGCGTGAAGGGTTTTGCCCAAAACAACGCCACCGGCGGACAGCGCGGCCCGAGCGGTGTCCATAGGCGAAGGCTGCGGTACGGCCCGAATTAGGGCGCAAAAACATGGTTTTTCTTGCTTCCGCGGCCCCTCTTGGGCCGTGGGCCGGCGCTATTTCACAAACGTGCATTTAAAGGCATTTCCGGGACGCCTGCGTGAAGGGTTTTGCCCAAAACAACGCCACCGGCGGACAGCGCGGCCCGAGCGGTGTCCATAGGCGAAGGCTGCGGTACGGCCCGAATTAGGGCGCAAAAACATGGTTTTTCTTGCTTCCGCGGCCCCTCTTGGGCCGTGGGCCGGCGCTATTTCACAAACGTGCATTTAAAGGCATTTCCGGGACGCCTGCGTGAAGGGTTTTGCCCAAAACAACGCCACCGGCGGACAGCGCGGCCCGAGCGGTGTCCATAGGCGAAGGCTGCGGTACGGCCCGAATTAGGGCGCAAAAACATGGTTTTTCTTGCTTCCGCGGCCCCTCTTGGGCCGAGGGCCGGCGCTATTTCACAAACGTGCATTTAAAGGCATTTCCGGGACGCCTGCGTGAAGGGTTTTGCCCAAAACAACGCCACCGGCGGACAGCGCGGCCCGAGCGGTGTCCATAGGCGAAGGCTGCGGTACGGCCCGAATTAGGGCGCAAAAACATGGTTTTTCTTGCTTCCGCGGCCCCTCTTGGGCCGAGGGCCGGCGCTATTTCACAAACGTGCATTTAAAGGCATTTCCGGGACGCCTGCGTGAAGGGTTTTGCCCAAAACAACGCCACCGGCGGACAGCGCGGCCCGAGCGGTGTCCATAGGCGAAGGCTGCGGTAACGGCCCGAATTAGGGCGCAAAAACATGGTTTTTCTTGCTTCCGCGGCCCCTCTTGGGCCGAGGGCCGGCGCTATTTCACAAACGTGCATTTAAAGGCATTTCCGGGACGCCTGCGTGAAGGGTTTTGCCCAAAACAACGCCACCGGCGGACAGCGCGGCCCGAGCGGTGTCCATAGGCGAAGGCTGCGGTACGGCCCGAATTAGGGCGCAAAAACATGGTTTTTCTTGCTTCCGCGGCCCCTCTTGGGCCGAGGGCCGGCGCTATTTCACAAACGTGCATTTAAAGGCATTTCCGGGACGCCTGCGTGAAGGGTTTTGCCCAAAACAACGCCACCGGCGGACAGCGCGGCCCGAGCGGTGTCCATAGGCGAAGGCTGCGGTACGGCCCGAATTAGGGCGCAAAAACATGGTTTTTCTTGCTTCCGCGGCCCCTCTTGGGCCGAGGGCCGGCGCTATTTCACAAACGTGCATTTAAAGGCATTTCCGGGACGCCTGCGTGAAGGGTTTTGCCCAAAACAACGCCACCGGCGGACAGCGCGGCCCGAGCGGTGTCCATAGGCGAAGGCTGCGGTACGGCCCGAATTAGGGCGCAAAAACATGGTTTTTCTTGCTTCCGCGGCCCCTCTTGGGCCGTGGGCCGGCGCTATTTCACAAACGTGCATTTAAAGGCATTTCCGGGACGCCTGCGTGAAGGGTTTTGCCCAAAACAACGCCACCGGCGGACAGCGCGGCCCGAGCGGTGTCCATAGGCGAAGGCTGCGGTACGGCCCGAATTAGGGCGCAAAAACATGGTTTTTCTTGCTTCCGCGGCCCCTCTTGGGCCGAGGGCCGGCGCTATTTCACAAACGTGCATTTAAAGGCATTTCCGGGACGCCTGCGTGAAGGGTTTTGCCCAAAACAACGCCACCGGCGGACAGCGCGGCCCGAGCGGTGTCCATAGGCGAAGGCTGCGGTACGGCCCGAATTAGGGCGCAAAAACATGGTTTTTCTTGCTTCCGCGGCCCCTCTTGGGCCGAGGGCCGGCGCTATTTCACAAACGTGCATTTAAAGGCATTTCCGGGACGCCTGCGTGAAGGGTTTTGCCCAAAACAACGCCACCGGCGGACAGCGCGGCCCGAGCGGTGTCCATAGGCGAAGGCTGCGGTACGGCCCGAATTAGGGCGCAAAAACATGGTTTTTCTTGCTTCCGCGGCCCCTCTTGGGCCGAGGGCCGGCGCTATTTCACAAACGTGCATTTAAAGGCATTTCCGGGACGCCTGCGTGAAGGGTTTTGCCCAAAACAACGCCACCGGCGGACAGCGCGGCCCGAGCGGTGTCCATAGGCGAAGGCTGCGGTAACGGCCCGAATTAGGGCGCAAAAACATGGTTTTTCTTGCTTCCGCGGCCCCTCTTGGGCCGTGGGCCGGCGCTATTTCACAAACGTGCATTTAAAGGCATTTCCGGGACGCCTGCGTGAAGGGTTTTGCCCAAAACAACGCCACCGGCGGACAGCGCGGCCCGAGCG
>OY843702.1:0-7141 GCA_963693005.1 Alphaproteobacteria bacterium CMAR1
TCAGGGAACTCCATCGGGCGCTGTCCGAGGCACTCACGGCTGGGCTGCTGGAGCCCGTCATGGCTCTGAAAGAGCTCTTGTCCCTCCGAGCGCAGCTGCTCGTGGCGATGGCTGAAGCCAGCTCCGCATTCCGGTCCATTTCCGCGGAGCTTGATGTCTTGCTGGCAGAAAATTTCGAATCTAACTCTGGGAAGCGAGATCGGGCTGAGTGCTTGGCGAGAGAAATGCGGTGCGAGGAGGACCACCTGTTCAAGGACGCATCGATGCCGCCCGTGGAAACGTTCGATCCCTCCCTCGAGCCGCGAGAGTGCTCGGAGTTGGTGGCTCTCACACACCGGTGCTACGCTGATGTTGCATCTATCACAAAAGTGAAGATCAAACACCTCAGTAAATCAGTTTCGTCTGCTCGCAAGCGAAAGCTCCGGGCGAGGATGGAGCAACAGACAAGCATCACACCCACGATCGGAGCCGGGTTCCTTTCGAATACCGCAGGGATCTCACAGCTGGACATGTCCGCGGCGATGCACACGGCCATCGGCGATCGTTTCGCAGCGCACTCAAGCATCCGCGAAGTGCAGCTCCCCATGTCCGTCAAATCCATCGGCAAGGACTTGTGCGCCGGATGCCTCGCAACGGTGTCCTCCGCGCCCTCTGGCGGGGGCCAGGACGACTGCTACCTGTCTTCGTGGATGACGAGCCGTGTCGAGAAAGAGCGCATGGAGACGCTGACGCACTTTCGCGACCTCCTCCCAACCTCGGAATGGGCCGGGATGGCGCGGTGGCTCCTTCAGCAGAAGTGCTTCGCGGAATTCAAGGGCCTGTTCAATGTGCGTGAAGACGCCGCGAACCTGCGGCACGTCGGGGGCAGCGTCGATGATCTCCCGGACCTTCCCGAAAGCGTCCCAGCCTGGCCCGGCTTCGATCTCACCGTTGCCTCATACGACTCCTGCCTCTCACTCCTGCACTGGGCGGTAAAATACTCGCACCAGTTCCCGCACCTCCTCAGCGAGGCGTCATGGAGCCTCGCGGACCTCACGTTGGTGACGGAGCAAGGCTTCACGGCACTGCACTACGCCGTGCTCTACGACATTGAGACCGCGGCGCTGAAGAGACTACTTGACATCGCGGCCAAGGCAGAGATCCACGGCACATGGAGCGCCGCATGGAGCGCTGGCGGCGTTCGCCTATCGCCGCTGCACCTCGCGTACCTGTACCGCCGCGACAACATTGTGAAGGAGCTGCTTGCTTTCGAGTGGGACCCGACGGAGCCGATCAAGGACGCGGATGCCAAACAGAACGACGGGGGCGACAACGAAGGTGGAAGCGACAACTTCGACGCATTCGACCAGGCCGTGATGGAGCTCGGGCAGGCGCGGACCGCGGCATTCCTGGACGCGCAGGACGCCACGGCATCTGCTGAGAAAGCCCTGCGGTTGCCGGTGGCCGTGCAGCTCTTTCACGCCGCTGTGTTGATGTGCGTCGCCAATGAGTTCGAGCAGGGCCTTGACCATGCCCACACTGTCGACGGCGGCATTCACCGCGCCTTCATCATTTTGAGGCACAAGCTATCGACGGACTTCCCGCTGCTCAGTCAGAACAAGTGGTCCCAAGCTCGACAGGTACAGAGGGACATCGCTGCACGCGGGAGCCGTTCATCAGAGATCGTCGGCATCAAATGGATCCTCGAGTTCCTCCAGGATGCCTTTGCCGCTGCCTTCTCCGACCCGGACCACAGCTCCCACGTTCGCATTCAGTACCGGCATGTCCTCGCAGACACTGCCGCCCTCAAAGCGTTTGTCGTTGCTGAGTTCGGAGAGCAACTATCTCGGCGGGTCCTCACGTTCACATCAGTTGGAGAAATGACGGCGAAGGTACAGTCGCGGTTCCGCCGGATTCAAAACGCGAGGCAGGGGCCATCCGCACCGCCCATCACAACGGAGACGCTCCTCCTCCGGGCGCAGTCTATGGAGGACGGACCGCACCGATCGAACGTCGAGGAGAAGCTCGCGAATGTCATTCCGTTCCGATTCGTGATCCCGGTGTTGCCCTTTTTCTACCTCATGCTCCTGATTGTCTTCGGGCTATCGTGGTTCTTCCACCCGCCCATATTGGCCCCAACCTTGATGGGGATCGAAAACGCGATCGCCGACTGCACGAACCCGTACAACACCAAGGACGCTCCCGCTACGATCTCCACCTCTCCGTGGTGCGGGGGACCAGTAACCTTGAGCGAAGTGGCTCTCAGTGAAGCTAAGAAGTGCCCCTGTGCGAGGACCCGCGGGGCTCTTATTCGAGATCATGGGAGTCCCATCGTCGCTGATGTCCCCGCCTCCGCCCCCGTCGCTCTTCCCTGGTTGACTTCGTTGGTGGTGGCCGCATTCGGCGGCATTTGGAGGCTCCCTCGAGACGCACATCGCGTCAGCCCTGCTGCAGTTCCGATGGCCCAGCTCCTCGCTGTGGTCGTCGATGGGTGCCGCCGTCGCCTTTGGCACGGCCGGATGCGTGGACTGCCCCACCGCCCGCTCTCGGTGAACGAATCAATTAGAGCACCACCTGCTACCCTCCCCTGGACACCGCTCCGGGGCGGAGGTAGACCGAAGGGAACGAAGGGGGACGACACGGTCCCGACACCAGAAGGAGAAACCTTGCAGCGAGCTACCAAGAGCTCTTGCAAAGAAGGTACGAACGACACACCGGCTGTGCGCTCGGTCCAGAAGGAGTCGACCATCGACGAGAAGCGTCGCGCCGCCAATGCCGCCGCTGCGATCACACGAGACGGCCGCACCCACAAGAATCCAGGTCCACCCAGCAACAAGACAACCGGCAACCTGCGTCGTAAGCTAAAAAGTGCCCCTGCAAAGGCAGCACCCGGTGCCCGGGCCGCGGAGACGATTGAGAATCCTGCCCCGCTACCTCTCGACGCCGACGCATCCGACCTGGAGTGGACCGACGAAGATGAGGAGGAGCCCGACGACCGCCAGGACACCGTGGGCGCGAAACCTGTGCTGAAGGTGGCGTTCCACAACGTCTGCGGCCTGTCCTCGAAGATGCAACAGCTCAGCAGCGACGACCTCAACGACATTCAGCTGCTGGCCCTGGCGGAGACGAAGCGAGGCAACTCGGTACCCGGCTTCGACACCGTTGCGGTCCAGAGGCGAGGCGACGGCCTCGGAGGCGGAGTAGGATTCTTCTTACGCAGCGGATGCGGACTCCGAGCTGACATGGTCGCGGCGGAGATCAAGGACGGACAGGAGCTGATGGTGGCACGAGTCATGCTCGACGACAACACCCCATTGGCGCTTGTACTCGTTGTGTACATCCCGAAGCCCCGAGAGGTCGACAGCAACATCGCGGATGGCTGGCATGGTCTCCTTCAGGCCCACCAGTGCCCGGGCGCCCAGGTGCCGCAGCTGATCGTCGGCGACATCAACATCCAGAACTCGTGGTGGTCGGAGTGCAAGGACAGCCTTCCGGTAGGACAGTGCATTGCGACCAAGCTGAGGGCGGAGAAGTACGACCTCCCCATCGGCTGGGCACGGAAGCCGACCCGCTACCCGTTCGGCTTCTCCGCGACCAAGGAGACGACCCCCGGCCAGGCTGCTCAGACGCCTTCGACACCGGACGTGATGTTCTGCAGGGGCGCTGCGCTCGGCGACTTCTCGATGCACCCTGGTGTGGGCTCCGACCACATGGTGCTCAAGGCCACCCTTCATGACCCGGACGCGGAGTGGTTCGAGGTCGACCCGTCTGCGATCAAGGCCCCGGCCCGACGCTGCGTCGCGAACGCCGACTACGACAAGTACCGCAACGTCGCCGCCAAGGCCACCCGCTCCATACTGGCGACGAGGGTCCCCCTGAGCAACTGGCAGAAGGACACGATCAAAATGGGGGACCGTCTGAACCTCATCCCGTACCAGATCCCCATGTCCGGCCGTATCCTACCCTGCATCCCGCATATGGCACGGTGTGTGGTCACGATGCGCAAACTCCTCCGATGTGGCAAGACCAAACGCGCCCTGGAGCTGCGCCGCAGAGCCATGAGGGCCATGAGGGGGGCGAGACCGTCGACACAACGTCTCCTCAAGATGATGCGAGTCGTGATCCGGAAGGCCGCGGACGCTGCGATGCCCATGGGCAAGTTCCATCAGGTCCCCTCGGGCATGAAGCTCTGGAGCGCCGACCTCGAGAAGAAGCTGACCAAGTGGAAAGAGGCTCGAGAGCTGGACTGCTCGGACGAGATAGACCTACGTCGCAAGGAGTTCTTCGCCGCCCTGGACAAACACCGCAAGGATGACTGGGCGTCGCGCGTGGCCAAGCCGTCGTTCCCGATGCTCAAGGCAATGTACAAAGGTCCGAGGAAAGCGAAACCGCGCCGGATGCTCAACGTCCTGGAGAAGTTCTACCACGGTCTGTTCGAAGGCCGCACGCCGAAGCCGAAGCCCCGCCGCCGCTGCAAGGGCGAGCCCCTGACCAACGCTGAGTTCAACGAGGCTCTCAACCGCCTGCGCCGTGGCACCGCTGCTGGACCGGACGACATCCTGCCCGAGATGATCCTGGAGCTGCCGCAGGTCGCCAAGCAGAAGCTGCTGTTTCCGCTCATCAACCAATGCGTCGTCACTGGAGACATCCCACAGCCGATGCGGGACGCGGTCATCGTGCCGCTGCTGAAGCCGGGCAAAGACGCTGCCGACCCGGAGTCGTACCGTCCTGTGTCGCTGACGTCGATCTTCGCGAAGCTGGTGGAGCACGTCATCGCCATGCGCATTCGGTCCCGACTCGCCGCTCTCCCGCAGCAGTACGCGTACACCGCCAGCAGGTCCACGCTCGACGTCATCGCCCAGATCGTCGCTGGAGGCACCAAGGCGTTCAACGTACGGACCTCGGTCAAGGACAACGAGAAATCGCACCGCCTGCTCTGCGCCATGATCGACTTCTCCAAGGCATTCGACTCCATGGACCACAGCATCCTCCTGAAGCGCATGCACGAGCTCGGCCTCCCATCGCACATCTGCCGGTTCGTTCGGAACTTCCTGGCCGGCCGACGGTTCCGTGTCCGAGAAGACAGCGTCATGGGCAAGTGGTACAAGACCGGTCGTGGCGCCCCCCAAGGCACCGTCCTCGGCCCGATCCTGTGGATCATCTTCATCGACACCCTCTGCGAACGCCTCACCAACGCCGGATTCAAGTGCACGTTCCTGTACGCAGACGACCTGACTGTCATCATCGAAGGCTACGACGAAACGGCCATGACAGCAGAGATGCAACAGGCGCTGAACATCGTGCAGGCGTGGGCCAAAGAAGTGAAGATGTCCGTGTCCATCAAGAAGACCACCGCGATGTGGATCACGCGCTCCGCAGCGACTGCCAGTGCGAACACGCAGCTGACCATGTGCGGCCAGATTGTCAAGATGGTCAAGGCCTCCAAGCTCCTCGGCGTCATCATCGACCCCGGCATGTCCTTCACAAAGCATGCGGACGATCTCAAGCGACGACTACTTGCCCGGGTGCAGCAACTTGGAGCCATGGGTCCGATGTACAACGGAGCATCCCCTGCGGTCATGCGAACGTACGCCGTCGCCTACATCTACTCCGTTGCTCTCTACGGCCTCGAGGTGGTGGGTCCACTGCTGAGCCAGGACAACTGGGAGAAGAAGATCGAGCCTCCGATCACGGCGGCACAGCGTGTCGTCTCAGGCGTTATCCGGTCAGCAGAGGAGCAGGACACCCGAATGGAAGCCGGCCAACTGCTCACCATGCGCAACACCGCACGTCTCCGGAGCTACAACTTCATCGAGGCATCCAGGATCGACCCGCCGCCGACCGGCATCCTGGACTACGACGAGCACTTCGACCCGGACACTGGTCGCCTCGGCGCCACGAAGCAATTCCATGTCCCGCCTGACACGGCCAGGTCGCCCGCCTACGAGAAGAGGTGGCACTCATGGCACGACGAGATCGAGCGCAACATTGGTCTCACCACTCGTCCCCGTGAGGAAAGAGCACGCCTCCGCTACGCACCGCACGACACGGGTGGAGCCGACAAGGTCACGATCGACGCTTCCGCCCCGGGTGGCCTCACACGTCATTCGGAGCTACGCCTGAAGCGGGCCGCCTCCATCGCCAAGCTACACGTCAAGAATGCGAGGATCCGCGGTTGCACCGACGGTGGGGTGATTGTTCGCCACATCAAACGCCGTGACATGGAGACGGAATGGAAGCCCGGCCCGGAACAGCCTGACAATCTGCCGTTCGACAATGGCGTGCTACGACCGGAAGACGATGTCACCTCCGACGACAGCGGTTCCGACACCGAGCCCCGACGTAGGTGTGAATACGACCAGCGTGTCTTCTACCTCAACAAAGCGGCCGGCTCCGGCTACGTCGTCTACTCGAAGCGCCCACACGCCCCGTCGACCGAGCACCGCCTCACTGGAACCGAAGCGGCAGGCCGCCACGCTTGCTCGTACACAGCCGAAGCAGTGGCAATGCGCGCCTGTCTACGCGCCGTCCTTCAGGAGCTGCAAAGCTTCCCCGGCAAGACGCGCAAGGCCATCGTCATCGCAACGGACTCGCAGTCGCTGCTCATGGCTTTAAAGCGTGGTCCATTGGCGAAGAGCCTGTGCCCGATCGAAACGGAATGCTGGAACCTGCTCCTCGACATCTCTCAGATTTGGTCCGTGCGGCGCATCATGTTGAAGTTTGTGTTCGGCCACTCCGAAGTCCCGATCAACGACGAAGCGGACGCTCTGGCCACCGAGGCCAAGCACCTCCCTGGGCAAGATGATGTGCCGATCCAACTCCGCGACAGCAAGGCACTGGCGAAGCAGTACGTTAAGTGGACACAGGAGCTCACCCGCGACACTCCCCGTGGCCGCCTCATCCGCCGCCCGGTGAAGCCGGCTCGCCGCTGCGACATGGACCGGGTGAAGCACCAGTACGCAGTCATGGCCCAGACACGCACCAACGAGTTCCACTGGGGCGGCCGCTTCTCGCACCGCATCGGGGCGAACCCCTCAACGGCATGCAGACTATGCACCGGTCCGGACCACGCGCGCCTGGCCCAACTGGCGAAGCTCGAAGTAGAGGAGGCCACTGTCCGACTGGAAGCCGAAAGGGAGGGCGTCATCAACAACCTGACACT
>OY843703.1:0-11106 GCA_963693005.1 Alphaproteobacteria bacterium CMAR1
TCGCCTCTGACATCGTTGCCCCGCGGAGTTGGCGGGAGAAACGGTTGAAATCGTTTGGAGACACACCTGATCTCCAAAAAACGCCATTTGCCAGCTCTGGAGACCTTTCCTGCCGCCAGCACCAACCAAAGACCGACAGACGGACGGACACACATCGGCCCCAGAGGGGTCATTTTTGGACGTTTGGTCGAAAATTCGAAATCGCCAGAAACGAAAGTTTTATATTCCTGCCAGTCAAATTGGGGGATCGCATTGGTCGAAAACTTCACGGGATGCGGATTTTTATTTTTCCGGAAAAGTTGGTCCGGAGGCCAAAATGACCCCATTTTTGATCCCGTCCCAGAAAGGATGTTCTCCCCTTATAAGGTATACACCTTAAACGGCTCGAAGACCCTAACCCTAACCCTAACCCTAACCCTAACCCTAACCCTAACCCTAACCCTAACCCTAACCCTAACCCTAACCCTAACCCTAACCCTAACCCTAACCCTAACCCTAACCCTAACCCTAACCCTAACCCTAACCCTAACCCTAACCCTAACCCTAACCCTAACCCTAACCCTAACCCTAACCCTAACCCTAACCCTAACCCTAACCCTAACCCTAACCCTAACCCTAACCCTAACCCTAACCCTAACCCTAACCCTAACCCTAACCCTAACCCTAACCCTAACCCTAACCCTAACCCTAACCCTAACCCTAACCCTAACCCTAACCCTAACCCTAACCCTAACCCTAACCCTAACCCTAACCCTAACCCTAACCCTAACCCTAACCCTAACCCTAACCCTAACCCTAACCCTAACCCTAACCCTAACCCTAACCCTAACCCTAACCCTAACCCTAACCCTAACCCTAACCCTAACCCTAACCCTAACCCTAACCCTAACCCTAACCCTAACCCTAACCCTAACCCTAACCCTAACCCTAACCCTAACCCTAACCCTAACCCTAACCCTAACCCTAACCCTAACCCTAACCCTAACCCTAACCCTAACCCTAACCCTAACCCTAACCCTAACCCTAACCCTAACCCTAACCCTAACCCTAACCCTAACCCTAACCCTAACCCTAACCCTAACCCTAACCCTAACCCTAACCCTAACCCTAACCCTAACCCTAACCCTAACCCTAACCCTAACCCTAACCCTAACCCTAACCCTAACCCTAACCCTAACCCTAACCCTAACCCTAACCCTAACCCTAACCCTAACCCTAACCCTAACCCTAACCCTAACCCTAACCCTAACCCTAACCCTAACCCTAACCCTAACCCTAACCCTAACCCTAACCCTAACCCTAACCCTAACCCTAACCCTAACCCTAACCCTAACCCTAACCCTAACCCTAACCCTAACCCTAACCCTAACCCTAACCCTAACCCTAACCCTAACCCTAACCCTAACCCTAACCCTAACCCTAACCCTAACCCTAACCCTAACCCTAACCCTAACCCTAACCCTAACCCTAACCCTAACCCTAACCCTAACCCTAACCCTAACCCTAACCCTAACCCTAACCCTAACCCTAACCCTAACCCTAACCCTAACCCTAACCCTAACCCTAACCCTAACCCTAACCCTAACCCTAACCCTAACCCTAACCCTAACCCTAACCCTAACCCTAACCCTAACCCTAACCCTAACCCTAACCCTAACCCTAACCCTAACCCTAACCCTAACCCTAACCCTAACCCTAACCCTAACCCTAACCCTAACCCTAACCCTAACCCTAACCCTAACCCTAACCCTAACCCTAACCCTAACCCTAACCCTAACCCTAACCCTAACCCTAACCCTAACCCTAACCCTAACCCTAACCCTAACCCTAACCCTAACCCTAACCCTAACCCTAACCCTAACCCTAACCCTAACCCTAACCCTAACCCTAACCCTAACCCTAACCCTAACCCTAACCCTAACCCTAACCCTAACCCTAACCCTAACCCTAACCCTAACCCTAACCCTAACCCTAACCCTAACCCTAACCCTAACCCTAACCCTAACCCTAACCCTAACCCTAACCCTAACCCTAACCCTAACCCTAACCCTAACCCTAACCCTAACCCTAACCCTAACCCTAACCCTAACCCTAACCCTAACCCTAACCCTAACCCTAACCCTAACCCTAACCCTAACCCTAACCCTAACCCTAACCCTAACCCTAACCCTAACCCTAACCCTAACCCTAACCCTAACCCTAACCCTAACCCTAACCCTAACCCTAACCCTAACCCTAACCCTAACCCTAACCCTAACCCTAACCCTAACCCTAACCCTAACCCTAACCCTAACCCTAACCCTAACCCTAACCCTAACCCTAACCCTAACCCTAACCCTAACCCTAACCCTAACCCTAACCCTAACCCTAACCCTAACCCTAACCCTAACCCTAACCCTAACCCTAACCCTAACCCTAACCCTAACCCTAACCCTAACCCTAACCCTAACCCTAACCCTAACCCTAACCCTAACCCTAACCCTAACCCTAACCCTACCCTAACCCTACCGTCTCGCCATCGACAACCGCGCTGCGGCGGCGGGGGTCGATGGGAGGCCTGCCAAAAGCCTCGAGCTGGCCATCGAGTGTGAGAAGGCCGCGACCTCCGTGTCTCGCATCACTGCGTCCTGGAGCGTGTGTTGGATCGCTTCCGCCTTCAACCCCGCTGACGAGCCTAGCCGTGATCTGCCGACTGATCCCGCGAAGGCCCTGCACGCCGTGGTGCACGGGGGTGCCCCTGTTCAGCCCCCGTCAGCGGGCGGGCTGGACTCACGTTCAGGGATAAGGTCTCCGTTTTTTGTCGGGTAGACTGTCGTTTGTCGAAAATGCTTTTCTTCCGAGTGTGTTTTTCTCTTGTTTTGAGACCTGCGCTGGGGTCATGTCAGTGGTTTACCAATTATATAACACCTAACTTCTTGTCGACGGTTTCCCATCTCCCTTGCATATCTTGTCGCCCCTCCTGGTTCGTCTCCATCACTTCGTCTCCATCACTTCGGTTTATATTTTCGCTACTCCTATTTTCTCTTTTCCCTTCCGCGTTGTTCGGTGCGGGTGCGCTGGGGTGTCGGAACGGAGGTCTGATTTTTATGCGGGCCTCTCCCGACTGGAAGGTGGTGAACAGCTACCCCAATCGCAGCGGCCTGTGAGCTCTACGTTACCCGCTCACCGCCGCCAGAAGCCAGATCCGGTTCCCGTACCGCCAGCTTCCACTTTTTCTACAACCCTGTAAGCTGCATCGTTCGGGAGAGAGAGAGTGAGGCCGGCGGGGCCCAATCTCCAGTGAGGATGATCCGGTGCGCCGATGTTCATCCTAGTTGTGTTCCACTCAGCGACATGCTGGCACAGTGAGCCACCTTCTATGCGGGCCTCTCCCGACTGGAAGGTGGTGAACGATCAGCCAGTGTGTTGTGTACAGCTATCCCAATCGCAGCGGCCTGTGAGCTCTACGTTACCCGCTCACCGCCGCCAGAAGCCAGATCCGGTTCCCGTACCGCCAGCTTCCACTTTTTCTTTTGGTTCTGAGCATGGGTTCGTCTGCTTTCATGTGCGCTTGTTGTTCATTCAGTCTTTTGGTCCCTGCCACATCCAACGCCGGTTTGGCGCACAAGATGTTTGCAGACGCGCCGCGCCGGCCGCGTTTCGCCTGCGGGACTGTTAGCGTTTTTGCCGCTTCGTGACACTCAGGTCTGTTTCGTGCGCACGCGTCACTGTGAGGGTTCAGCTGGCCCCCGCCTCCGCTGTCCCCTTCCACGCCCACAGTCGTCGCCTCTACGGTCACGGCGATGTTCGCGCACCCGCCACGCTGGCTGGGTGTGCTCTGCGAGGAGGTGAGCAGTTCTTTGGTGACGCTTCGACGTTGGCCGGGTCAGGGAGTATTTATTCAGAGTATTATTCGAGCCCAGGGAAAACAAACAACACATTACGCCTACCCATAGGTGTGCCAGATCCCCATGCGCGGTCCCATACACCCAAGTACGCATGGTGGACTTCGACGGAGTCCGCCCTTGGCCGGTTCATGCCACTCGAACGTGATGGACGAGCGGCCCTGGGAAAGTGACGGGTTCTTTGCCCGCGGAAGGCGTGCCGCGAAGGCTTTGTACCAATACAAAGGGTCAGAAAAGTCAACCAGAAATGGGAAACCACGCGTACCGGATGGTACTTGGTGTGGGCCCTTGTGAGCCTCCTCGATCGCGCCCGTTCACTGGCCGAGTACTTTTACGATTTCAAATTCTCTTTCCTCGGACTAAAAGTACGGCCGGTGATATGCGGTCGAGCGTTGTTGTGTGTCTTGTTCCAAGGCTACGACAACCACAAGCGAAATCACTGAACTCGTTACTGGAACATCGTAAGGCGATAAGCGAGTAGGTCATCAGAGGCAGAGGCACACAAGGTGCTCTGGACCGTCCAATCGGCGAGGCAGCTGTAACAGAGTGGGTTTTCCGAGTTTTTGTTTGCGGTTTGTGTGTTTTGTTTTGTGGACTTCGTGGGGGATTCAGTGGCCTTTGATTTCCGGGCGGAGCAGGCAGCACAGGTGGAACAGTCGATCTTACAGATCTCGCAGGTCGAGCACGAGTGTGATGCGACAGAGGCGTTCCAAATCAGTTGGTTGTGATCTTGCTTTGCGACGTGATTGAACGTAGTCTTCAAGACAGTTCCAGCAATAGTTTCGCATAAAGAGCGGAAAAGGCCATGTGTTGGTGTTTTTGAGCATATGGCACGGAGGGTTTTAATTGAGTCGATGTGAATTGTGCCAACGGAGGTGACCACACTCGGGTGGAATGATACACGGGATCCGTCGATTGTGGAGTTCCAGTCACTGTATTTATTTCGTTTGTATGTGTCGCGCTGTTTCACTGCGGACGCTCTGCTTACGTCATGGGATACATGTACAACGGTAATGTCGAGAACGAACATGCCACCGCTGGGAGGATGACGAGTACGTCGGGGCCTTCCACGTTTCTAGAGAGGACCTTCGGGAAGTGTGCCTTCAGGTTGGTGGTCGCGTAGAGGCCGTACATGTTGAGAACCCGGACCATTCCGGAAGCGGTTAGGTTGTGGCGCGTGAAATGGAATGACTTGCTGCACGTTGCGCATGTCAGGGCATGGTCTACATTATCTGCTTCATCTTTGCAAATCGTTGCGATAGACATCGGCACGTTCAGCAGCATGCGAGCAGAGAATAGCTGGGCAATGGCGATGGCGATCTGGGCACTGGCGATGGCGATCTGGGCACTGGCGATGGCGATCTGGGCAATGGCGATGGCGATCTGGGCACTGGCGATGGCGATCTGGGCACTGGCGATGGCGATCTGGGCACTGGCGATGGTGATCTGGGCACTGGCGATGGCGATCTGGGCACTGGCGATGGCGATCTGGGCACTGGCGATGGCGATCTGGGCACTGGCGATGGCGATCTGGGCACTGGCGATGGCGATCTGGGCACTGGCGATGGCGATCTGGGCACTGGCGATGGTGATCTGGGCACTGGCGATGGCGATCTGGCACTGGCGATGGCGATCTGGGCACTGGCGATGGCGATCTGGGCACTGGCGATGGCGATCTGGGCACTGGCGATGGTGATCTGGGCACTGGCGATGGCGATCTGGCACTGGCGATGGCGATCTGGGCACTGGCGATGGCGATCTGGGCAATGGCGATGGCGATCTGGGCACTGGCGATGGCGATCTGGGCACTGGCGATGGCGATCTGGGCACTGGCGATGGCGATCTGGGCACTGGCGATGGCGATCTGGGCACTGGCGATGGCGATCTGGGCACTGGCGATGGCGATCTGGGCACTGGCGATGGCGATCTGGGCACTGGCGATGGTGATCTGGGCACTGGCGATGGCGATCTGGCACTGGCGATGGCGATCTGGGCACTGGCGATGGCGATCTGGGCACTAGCGATGGCGATCTGGGCACTACTGGCGATGGCGATCTGGGCACTGGCGATGGCGATCTGGGCACTGGCGATGGCGATCTGGGCACTGGCGATGGCGATCTGGGCACTGGCGATGGCGATCTGGGCACTGGCGATGGCGATCTGGGCACTGGCGATGGCGATCTGGGCACGGGCGATGGCGATCTGGGCACTGGCGATGGCGATCTGGGCACGGGCGATGGCGATCTGGGCACGGGCGATGGCGATCTGGGCACTGGCGATGGCGATCTGGGCACTGGCGATGGCGATCTGGGCACTGGCGATGGCGATCTGGGCACTGGCGATGGCGATCTGGGCACTGGCGATGGCGATCTGGGCACTGGCGATGGCGATCTGGGCACTGGCGATGGTG
This sequence comes from Alphaproteobacteria bacterium CMAR1, assembly GCA_963693005.1. GTDB lineage: Bacteria > Pseudomonadota > Alphaproteobacteria > UBA6184 > UBA6184 > Bodonicaedibacter. The sequence continues at coordinate 6,295 of OY843703.1, forward strand.
ATCTGGGCACTGGCGATGGCGATCTGGCACTGGCGATGGCGATCTGGGCACTGGCGATGGCGATCTGGGCACTAGCGATGGCGATCTGGGCACTGGCGATGGCGATCTGGGCACTGGCGATGGCGATCTGGGCACTGGCGATGGCGATCTGGGCACTGGCGATGGCGATCTGGGCACTGGCGATGGCGATCTGGGCACTGGCGATGGCGATCTGGGCACGGGCGATGGCGATCTGGGCACTGGCGATGGCGATCTGGGCACGGGCGATGGCGATCTGGGCACGGGCGATGGCGATCTGGGCACTGGCGATGGCGATCTGGGCACGGGCGATGGCGATCTGGGCACTGGCGATGGCGATCTGGGCACTGGCGATGGCGATCTGGGCACTGGCGATGGCGATCTGGGCACGGGCGATGGCGATCTGGGCACTGGCGATGGCGATCTGGGCACGGGCGATGGCGATCTGGGCACGGGCGATGGTGATCTGGGCACTGGCGATGGCGATCTGGGCACTGGCGATGGCGATCTGGGCACTGGCGATGGCGATCTGGGCACGGGCGATGGCGATCTGGGCACGGGCGATGGCGATCTGGGCACTGGCGATGGCGATCTGGGCACGGGCGATGGCGATCTGGGCACTGGCGATGGCGATCTGGGCACTGGCGATGGCGATCTGGGCACTGGCGATGGCGATCTGGGCACGGGCGATGGCGATCTGGGCACTGGCGATGGCGATCTGGGCACTGGCGATGGCGATCTGGGCACTGGCGATGGCGATCTGGGCACGGGCGATGGCGATCTGGGCACGGGCGATGGCGATCTGGGCACTGGCGATGGCGATCTGGGCACGGGCGATGGCGATCTGGGCACTGGCGATGGCGATCTGGGCACTGGCGATGGCGATCTGGGCACTGGCGATGGCGATCTGGGCACGGGCGATGGCGATCTGGGCACTGGCGATGGCGATCTGGGCACGGGCGATGGCGATCTGGGCACGGGCGATGGTGATCTGGGCACTGGCGATGGCGATCTGGGCACTGGCGATGGCGATCTGGGCACTGGCGATGGCGATCTGGGCACTGGCGATGGCGATCTGGGCACTGGCGATGGCGATCTGGGCACGGGCGATGGCGATCTGGGCACTGGCGATGGCGATCTGGGCACGGGCGATGGCGATCTGGGCACGGGCGATGGTGATCTGGGCACTGGCGATGGCGATCTGGGCAATGGCGATGGCGATCTGGGCACGGGCGATGGCGATCTGGGCACTGGCGATGGCGATCTGGGCACGGGCGATGGCGATCTGGGCACTGGCGATGGCGATCTGGGCACTGGCGATGGCGATCTGGGCACTGGCGATGGCGATCTGGGCACGGGCGATGGCGATCTGGGCACTGGCGATGGCGATCTGGGCACGGGCGATGGCGATCTGGGCACGGGCGATGGTGATCTGGGCACTGGCGATGGCGATCTGGGCACTGGCGATGGCGATCTGGGCACTGGCGATGGCGATCTGGGCACGGGCGATGGCGATCTGGGCACTGGCGATGGCGATCTGGGCACGGGCGATGGCGATCTGGGCACGGGCGATGGCGATCTGGGCACTGGCGATGGCGATCTGGGCACGGGCGATGGCGATCTGGGCACTGGCGATGGCGATCTGGGCACTGGCGATGGCGATCTGGGCACTGGCGATGGCGATCTGGGCACTGGCGATGGCGATCTGGGCACTGGCGATGGCGATCTGGGCACTGGCGATGGCGATCTGGGCACTGGCGATGGCGATCTGGGCACGGGCGATGGCGATCTGGGCACTGGCGATGGCGATCTGGGCACGGGCGATGGCGATCTGGGCACTGGCGATGGCGATCTGGGCACTGGCGATGGCGATCTGGGCACTGGCGATGGCGATCTGGGCACGGGCGATGGCGATCTGGGCACTGGCGATGGCGATCTGGGCACGGGCGATGGCGATCTGGGCACGGGCGATGGCGATCTGGGCACTGGCGATGGCGATCTGGGCACGGGCGATGGCGATCTGGGCACTGGCGATGGCGATCTGGGCACTGGCGATGGCGATCTGGGCACGGGCGATCTGGGCACTGGCGATGGTGATCTGGGCACTGGCGATGGCGATCTGGGCAATGGCGATGGCGATCTGGGCACTGGCGATGGCGATCTGGGCACTGGCGATGGCGATCTGGGCACTGGCGATGGCGATCTGGGCACTGGCGATGGCGATCTGGGCACTGGCGATGGCGATCTGGGCACTGGCGATGGCGATCTGGGCACTGGCGATGGCGATCTGGGCACGGGCGATGGCGATCTGGGCACTGGCGATGGCGATCTGGGCACGGGCGATGGCGATCTGGGCACGGGCGATGGTGATCTGGGCACTGGCGATGGCGATCTGGGCACTGGCGATGGCGATCTGGGCACTGGCGATGGCGATCTGGGCACTGGCGATGGCGATCTGGGCACTGGCGATGGCGATCTGGGCACTGGCGATGGCGATCTGGGCACTGGCGATGGCGATCTGGGCACTGGCGATGGTGATCTGGGCACTGGCGATGGCGATCTGGGCACTGGCGATGGCGATCTGGGCACTGGCGATGGCGATCTGGGCACTGGCGATGGCGATCTGGGCACTGGCGATGGCGATCTGGGCACGGGCGATGGCGATCTGGGCACTGGCGATGGCGATCTGGGCACGGGCGATGGCGATCTGGGCACGGGCGATGGTGATCTGGGCACTGGCGATGGCGATCTGGGCACTGGCGATGGCGATCTGGGCACTGGCGATGGCGATCTGGGCACTGGCGATGGCGATCTGGGCACTGGCGATGGCGATCTGGGCACTGGCGATGGCGATCTGGGCACGGGCGATGGCGATCTGGGCACGGGCGATGGTGATCTGGGCACTGGCGATGGCGATCTGGGCACTGGCGATGGCGATCTGGGCACTGGCGATGGCGATCTGGGCACTGGCGATGGCGATCTGGGCACTGGCGATGGCGATCTGGGCACTGGCGATGGCGATCTGGGCACTGGCGATGGCGATCTGGGCACTGGCGATGGCGATCTGGGCACTGGCGATGGCGATCTGGGCACTGGCGATGGCGATCTGGGCACTGGCGATGGCGATCTGGGCACTGGCGATGGCGATCTGGGCACTGGCGATGGCGATCTGGGCACTGGCGATGGCGATCTGGGCACTGGCGATGGCGATCTGGGCACTGGCGATGGCGATCTGGGCACTGGCGATGGCGATCTGGGCACGGGCGATGGCGATCTGGGCACTGGCGATGGCGATCTGGGCACGGGCGATGGCGATCTGGGCACGGGCGATGGCGATCTGGGCACTGGCGATGGCGATCTGGGCACTGGCGATGGCGATCTGGGCACTGGCGATGGCGATCTGGGCACTGGCGATGGCGATCTGGGCACGGGCGATGGCGATCTGGGCACTGGCGATGGCGATCTGGGCACTGGCGATGGCGATCTGGGCACGGGCGATGGCGATCTGGGCACGGGCGATGGCGATCTGGGCACTGGCGATGGCGATCTGGGCACGGGCGATCTGGGCACTGGCGATGGTGATCTGGGCACTGGCGATGGCGATCTGGGCACTGGCGATGGCGATCTGGGCACTGGCGATGGCGATCTGGGCACTGGCGATGGCGATCTGGGCACTGGCGATGGCGATCTGGGCACTGGCGATGGCGATCTGGGCACTGGCGATGGCGATCTGGGCACGGGCGATGGCGATCTGGGCACTGGCGATGGCGATCTGGGCACTGGCGATGGCGATCTGGGCACTGGCGATGGCGATCTGGGCACGGGCGATGGCGATCTGGGCACTGGCGATGGCGATCTGGGCACTGGCGATGGTGATCTGGGCACTGGCGATGGCGATCTGGGCAATGGCGATGGCGATCTGGGCACTGGCGATGGCGATCTGGGCACTGGCGATGGCGATCTGGGCACGGGCGATGGCGATCTGGGCACGGGCGATGGCGATCTGGGCACGGGCGATGGCGATCTGGGCACGGGCGATGGCGATCTGGGCACGGGCGATGGCGATCTGGGCACTGGCGATGGCGATCTGGGCAATGGCGATGGCGATCTGGGCAATGGCGATGGCGATCTGGGCACTGGGAAGTGGCTTCCTTGCGATGAACATGTTGGCTGTGAACACAGGACAGTAGGATGCCGGAACAGACATGCGAACCCACAAGGAGGGTGGACCACCGCGGGCCCCATCTCTCTCCTGAACGCGATAGCTTACAGGGTGGCGCGTCGCACTGGCTTCGCCCACACGACGTGCTTCTGCCTGGGCATCAGCTGTCGAGGGACTCGGCTTGTGCTTGGAACCAAAAGACCCATGTATCGCCTGATAGTGTTTTGCTGTTCCTTTGGACAACCTTTCAACACATTCCACCTCAAGGTCAACTCAAATCAAGTCACCGCAAGAACGTTAGACGCCAGTGCACAAAAAACCGCACTGTGCATGGAGACCGAACTGATGAGAAAGTGTTCCCAAAGTTGTTGTGTGGCAGGGATTGTCCCGAGGGTCCGGCCATAGCTCCAAGCTTTGCCGTTCCTTTTTTCGAGACCTCCCACCCACCCGACAACTCAATCCAAGACTACGTTTTTCCACACCGATTCCGATGTATTTATGGACCGAACAAAACACCACACATGCACACAAAATACAAAATATCCACACAACCACAAAAAGAGAAATTGAACAACCCACACACAGAACCAAATTGCTTGCCCAGTGGTAGGGCCCCCCTTCCAATTATGATT
>OY843704.1:0-25733 GCA_963693005.1 Alphaproteobacteria bacterium CMAR1
ATTCAGAGACAACTCAAATATGCTCTTTGCCACATGGAAATACTTTAGGGGAATTACCGCTCCGGTTTTCTTTACCGTTTCTGGTTTTATTTTTACTTTTTTACTGATAAGGTCACCACAGACGGGTTGGAGTAACCCTCGCGTAAAAAAAGGAATTAAACGTGGTCTTGAACTTTTGGTCATCGCCTATCTTTTAAGAATGAATATTTTTGGTCTCTTTAAAGGCGAAATCTATGATTCTTTTTATTTAGTTGATGTACTGCACTGTATTGGGCTTTCTTTATTATTCATCATAGGTTTTTACATCTTGACATTTGCTAGGCAGAAATGGATTTTCCCAACAATATTGGCAACCACTACCCTATTGTTATTTGCCTTTGAGCCTTATTACAAAACCCTAAGTTTTAATTTTTTACCGCAAGCCATGGCAAATTATTTCACAAAGACCAACGGCTCTGTGTTCACTATTATACCCTGGTTGGGCTATGCAACCATAGGTAGTTTTCTGTCAGTGCTATTTTCTAAATTTCAAAACAATAAAAATGTTTATAATTTCATAGTACCAACATATGTAGCCATTGGGTTAATCTTAATATTTTTTTCTTCCGATTTCTTTCTCTATTTGCATGAAGTTACCGGAATACAGCTATTTCAATCCATTTTCAATAACAATTACCTATTTATTCGCTTAGGTGATGTATTATTAGTCTTTTCCATATTTATATTGCTAAGAAAGTTTTTAATGAACTCTACTTGGCTAAAAATTGGTCAAAGCACGCTATCAATATATATTATACATTTCATTATTCTATATGGTAGTTTTACAGGCGTTGGCTTATATAGGTTTTTTCACCACTCACTGAATCCATACTTTGTTGTACCGGGAGCCATATTGTTTATGATTGCAAGTACATTTTTCGCACTACAGTATGAAAATCATAAAGTAGAAATTAAATCTAGCATATCTAGCTTTTTGTCAACTACTAGAATTTACTTGGAACAAATAGCAATTTTACTGTTTGAAGCATTGAGAACCATTACGGAAAAAGTACTACGATTACTGGGATTGATAAAAAATTAAAACCATCCTAACAAATGGTCTAGAAGTTATAATATTGAAAAAGGCAGCCCAAGGGCTGCCTTTTTTATTTAAAATAGTATCTATTAATTAAACATGAAGCGCACGATCATCGGTTGCGGCCAATGCTGCTTCTTTCACTGCTTCAGCATACGTAGGGTGAGCATGGCTCATTCTAGAAATATCTTCTGCAGAAGCTCTAAATTCCATTGCAGTTACCGCTTCGGCAATTAAATCTGCAACACGAGCACCTACCATATGAACTCCTAAGACTTCATCGGTCTTTTTATCGGCAAGGATCTTTACAAATCCGTCAGTATCCATACTTGCCCTTGCACGGCCTAAAGCGCGCATTGGAAATTGACCAACTTTATAGTCAACACCAGCTTCCTTTAGCTCTTCCTCAGTTTTACCTACTGCAGCTACCTCTGGCCAAGTATACACAACCCCAGGTATTAAGTTATAATCAATATGAGGTTTTTGACCTGCCAATTGCTCAGCAACCAAAGTACCTTCTTCTTCAGCTTTATGAGCTAACATAGCTCCTTTGATTACATCACCAATAGCGTAGATATTATCTACGTTAGTTTTCAAGTGCTCATCAACAATGACTTTACCTCTATCATCAAGTTGAACACCTGCAGCATCAACATTTAATCCGTCAGTATAAGGCTTTCTACCTACAGCAACCAAACAGTAGTCACCTTCAAAAACAACCTCTTGACCTTTTTTATCATCGGCCTTTACAATAACCTGATCTCCTTTTCTTTCAACCGATTTTACTTTGTGAGATAAGGCAAACTTCACTTTTTGCTTTTTAAGCACCTTGGTCAGTTCTTTTGAAAGTGCACCATCCATACCAGGAATAATACGATCCATAAACTCGACCACCGTAACATCAGCCCCTAGTCTTTTATATACCTGACCTAATTCCAAGCCTATAACACCACCACCAATAACAATCATATGTTTTGGTACTTCCTTTAGTTCTAGAGCTTCTGTAGATGTGATGATACGTTCTTTATCCAATGTAATGAACGGTAAGGTAGATGGTTTGGAACCTGTGGCTATAATAATATTCTTAGCTTCGATCTCTTCGGTTTTTCCATCGTTCTTTTTGATGTTAATATGAGTAGCATCTTTAAAACTACCTACACCTTCATAAACGGTAATTTTATTTTTGTCCATCAAAAACTCTATACCCTTTGTAGTTTGATCAACCACACCTTGCTTACGAGCGATCATTTTTTCCAAGTTCACTTTTACTTCACCAGGAATCTCAATACCATGCTCATCAAAATGCTTAATGGCATCTTCATAATGATGCGAAGAATCTAACAACGCCTTAGAAGGAATACAGCCAACATTTAAACATGTTCCGCCCAAGGTGGAATATTTTTCAATTATTGCAGTTTTCATTCCTAGTTGCGCACAACGTATTGCTGCGACATATCCTCCAGGTCCTGAGCCTATAATGGCTACATCATATTGATCCATAAAATTTTAATTTTCTAATGTCTTACAAAATTAATACTATTTTTAGTTTTAAAGCGGTATAGCGGTAGAATGCTTTACCTCTTTTATAGTAAATGAGCTTTGAGTACTTCCAATATGATTCATAGTCGTTAATTTATTGACCATAAAATGTCTGTAAGCCTCCATATCTTTAACATGAATTTTCAATAGATAATCATAATCACCACTTAAATGGTGACATTCTACCACCTCTTGCAAACGCATGACCTGTGCTTCAAATTGTGCAATATTATCCTTAACATGCTGCACTAACTTCACATGACAAAATACCGTAAAGTTCCTATTTACAATAGCTTTGTCAACTAACGCCACATAACTTCTTATTGCCCCTTCCCGTTCCAATCTTTTTATACGTTCATAAATGGCAGTGGTGGAAAGCCCTAATTTTAAGGCATACTCTTTAGTTGTCTTCTTACTATCTTCCTGTAGTAATTCCAATAGCTTGTTATCAATTTGGTCAAGTTTCATAATGAATATAATTCTGTCTGGTTGTTACAAATTAAACAATAATAGAATAAAAATCTAATTTCACATAAATAACAGCATCAAATTCTAAAAATTTACATCTCTGTTGACAAATTTACACTTAAAGGGTAGTTTTACAGAAAACAACAACCCATGAGTCACAAAAGCAGCAATGATTTACAAGATTTACAATACTTTGGAGAATACGGTGGCGTAAATCCGTCCATATCAGATTCATCTACATATACTTTCATATCGGCAAAGACGATGTTCGATACTTTTGAAGGAAACACAGAAGGCTGCTATCTATATAGTAGGCATTCCTCCCCTTCAAACTTATATTTAGGTGAAGCCCTTGCAGCTTTAGAAGGTACAGAAAGCGCTAATGTAACCGCCAGTGGCATGGGGGCTATTACAGCTGTAATTTTACAAATATGCAGTGCGGGCGACCACATAATAAGTAGTAGGACAATTTACGGTGGCACATATGCTTTCATGAAAAACTTTCTAGTAAAGTTTGGGATAGAAACTAGCTTTTTAGACATTACGGATTTAGATGCCGTGGAAAACGCTATTAGACCAAATACTAAATTGATCTACTGTGAGAGCGTAAGCAACCCGCTTTTAGAAGTAGCGGACATTTCGGCATTGTCACGAATAGCAAAGAAGAACAAACTACAATTAGCTGTTGACAATACCTTCTCGCCTTTAACCATTACCCCGGCAAAATTGGGTGCAGATATCGTCATACACAGTTTAACCAAATTTATAAATGGTACTAGCGATTGTGTTGCAGGGGTCGTTTGCGGCACCACCGAATTTTGTTTAGGACTTAAAGATGTAAATAATGGTGCGGGTATGTTATTAGGTAGTACATTAGATAGTTTAAGAGCTTCTTCAATTCTAAAAAACATGCGCACACTGCATATACGCATGAAAAAACACAGTAAAAATGCCCAGTTCTTGGCTGAAAATTTTGAAAGGGACGGACTTAGAATAGTTTATCCAGGACTCTCATCTCACCCAGGTCATTTGATTATGGAAGATCAAATGAATCCGGAATATGGTTACGGCGGCTTAATTACAATGGACGTTGGCAGTTTAGAAAATGCCAATGCATTGATGGAATTAATGCAAGAAAGAAAATTGGGTTACTTAGCCGTAAGTTTAGGTTTCTACAAAACCTTGTTCAGTGCCCCAGGTAGCTCAACGTCTTCTGAAATTCCTATGGAAGAACAACAAGAAATGGGATTGGGCAATGGCCTAATTAGATTTTCCATTGGACTTGACGATGACATAGAACGAACCTATGAATTAATGAAAAAGTGCCTCTTGGATCTTAATATTCTGGATATCAAAAGCATAAAAGTCTAAACTCTATTTTGCATGTTGGGTTTGCACATCCGTAACAGAAATCGTAATATTACGAAATAACCAAACTTCATTTTAATGATTGACCAAAACACTAATGAACATAGGGAAAATGAGCATATTGTTGACAATAAAGAATTAAGCATTTTTGCTGCTTTAGTTCCTGTAATTGCCCTAGTTGCCATGTTGGCTTACAATGTTTATGTGTTTGGTGATGATGCGCTCAGCGGATCAAATCAGTTTATTTTATTGCTTGGTGGCGCAGTGGCCGCAATAGTTGGTTTTCTGAACAAGGTATCTTACAAGCAAATGATTGCCGAGGTTGAAGAGAACATAAAATCTACCACGGGAGCGTTACTTATACTTTTAATGGTAGGTGCTCTAGCAGGTACTTGGCTGGTTAGTGGCATAATTCCGGCCATGATCTACTACGGACTTCAAATACTTAATCCTACCATATTTTTAGCGGCTTGTGTGATTATTTGTGCCATTATATCCGTAGCAACAGGTAGTAGCTGGACCACTTCTGCAACCGTAGGTATTGCCTTAATAGGTATTGGTGAAGCACTGGGTATTTCTTTGGGAATGACCGCAGGAGCAGTTTTATCCGGAGCATATTTTGGCGATAAATTATCTCCCCTGAGCGACACCACAAATTTAGCACCTGCAATGGCCGGTGGAGAATTGTTCTCGCATATAAAGTATATGCTATGGACTACGGTACCAACTATTTCCGTTACGCTAATTGTATTTTTAATTATTGGGTTTAGCCTTAATACAAGTGGAGAAGCTGATGTAGACGCCATTTTAGCATCTATAGATTCCTCCTTTAATATCAACGGATGGTTATTCTTAGTACCCATTGCCGTTATTGCACTAATAGTAAAAAAAACACCTCCATTGGCAGCATTACTTATAGGTACTTTATTAGCGGCTATTTTTGCATTGATCTTTCAACCGAATATTGTTGCTGGTATCACAGGAGCATCAGAATTAAATTTTGAATCAGGTTATCAGGGAATCTTAAAAGCCATTACGGTAAGTACTGATATACCCACCGATAATAAAGCCTTAAGCGATTTATTCTCATCAAAAGGTATGACCGGTATGCTAGGCACTATTTGGCTTATCATCTGTGCTATGTTTTTTGGTGGCATTATGGATGGTATTGGAGCTTTGGCAAGAATTACAAAATCATTGTTGAGCATGGCTAAATCTACTTTTGGGCTATTCTTTAGCACTGGAATTAGCTGTATGGTTTTAAATGGTACCGCTTCTGACCAATATTTAGCAATTGTAGTACCGGGCAAGATGTTCTCAAAAGCATTTAAGGACAAAGGCTTGGCTCCTGAAAATTTGAGTAGAACTCTTGAAGATACTGGTACGGTAACATCTGTTTTAATTCCGTATAACACCTGTGGCGCTTACCATAGTGGTGTTTTGGGTGTTGGTGTGGCAGAGTACTTTGTTTATGCCATTTTTAACTGGTTAAGTCCAATTATGACCTTCATCTTTGCAGGCTTTAACATTAAAATAAAAAAGTTGGCCACGGGCAAAGCCTAAAATTAAAATTCATCACTTTTTAGCATAATAAGCCAACAATTGTCAATGTGATAAATTAAGGACCTTAATTTTACGTCTTTGACACTAAAAACACCTGTATTGCTTCGCTATTCAAAATAGTTATTCTACTATTGAAAAATCTAATTTAGAAAGGCACTTTACCCTCTTACAAGTCTTAATTTTGCTCTATAATTAATTATAAAACGAAAACATATTATGGCATTTGTAGGAAAGAAATTCCCAAATATTAGTGTTAACGCAATGAACGACATGGGCGATACTTTTAAACTTAATGTTTTAGAAGAAGCTCAAAAGAATAATAAAAAAGTAGTTCTATTCTGGTATCCAAAAGATTTCACTTTTGTTTGCCCAACGGAATTACACGCATTCCAAGCTGCCATTGGTGAGTTCGAAAAAAGAAACACACTTGTAATAGGTGCATCTTGTGATACTCCAGAAGTACACTTTGCTTGGTTAAGCACAGACAAGGATAACGGTGGTATTGAAGGTGTAACATATCCAATTTTAGCTGATAGTAACCGTAACCTATCTAGCGTTCTAGGCATCTTGGATATCCAAAACGAAGTTTACGACGAAGAAACTGAAACCATTCAGGTTGAAGGTGACAATGTTACTTACAGGGCAACATATATCATTGATGAAGAAGGTGTTGTACAACACGAAAGTATCAACAATATGCCTTTAGGTAGAAATGTTGGTGAGTATTTACGTTTGGTAGATGCTTTAACCCATGTACAGGAAAAAGGTGAAGTTTGCCCTGCAAACTGGGAAGAAGGTAAAGAGGCAATGTCTGCAAATAGAGACGGTGTTGCTAGCTACCTTTCTGCTCATGCAAACTAAATAGAATGTTTAATGAACATGAAGTATTTCACTTCATGTTCATTTTATTAACCATTAAAAAGCTTTAGTTATGTTATTAGAATTAGAACAGGATAATTTACAGGAAATCATTGAGAACAACCCTAACGTTGTTGTTCAATATTCTGCCACGTGGTGCGGTAATTGTAGAATTATGAAGCCTAAATTTAAAAAAGAAGCTTCGCAGAACGAAAATATCACTTTTGTATTGGCAGATGCCGAAAAGTTTCCAGAATCAAGAAAATTAGCTGACGTAAGCAACTTACCAACTTTTGCTTCATTTGAGTCAGGTAAATTAAAAAACCAGGTTCAGACCAATAAGTATGACCTATTAAAAGAACTGATCGGTGAGATTACCCATAATTAAATTATTGACGGAGTTCATTGAGGAGAAGGATAGTGACTATGTCCTAGAGACCATTGAAACTCTAGAAGCACTTACTGAGTTGCCTTCGCTAAAAGATGAAGAACTTGATGTCATTGGAGAACTTATTTCAAATATGTACGGTGCCATTGAAGTATACAATAGTATAGAAGCTGGCACTCCAAAAAAAGATGCTATGAATCAGTTTATGAAACGAGTCTTAGGCTCCATAGACCAATAATAGCTTTTAAATTTATAAAGTCCCTTTAAAATTGAAGGGACTTTTTTTTGTCCTATTCCCGCTCGTTTCATCTTTATATTTTATAATTTCACATTCTCAATCATAAAAAGATAAAAGTTATGGCTTCGGTTACATTAAAAGGAAATGAAATACACACTATAGGAACTTTACCAAATAATGGCAGCAAAGCTCCGGAATTTGAATTAACTAAAAATGACTTATCTACCGTAAAACTTTCTGACTATGAAGGTTCAAGGGTAGTTCTAAATATTTTTCCTAGTGTTGACACAGGTACTTGTGCACAATCTGTTCGCCAGTTCAACCAAGAAGCTGCAGAGTTGGATAACACCATAGTACTATGCATTTCTAAGGACTTACCATTTGCTCAGGCAAGATTTTGTGGTGCAGAAGGTATTGAAAATGTTGAAATGCTTTCAGATTTTAAAGATGGTAATTTTGGAAAAGGTTACAGCGTAGCATTTTCAGACGGCCCTTTAGCTCCTTTATTATCAAGAGCGGTAGTGGTTGTTGACGAAAAAGGTAATGTTATTTATACTGAGCAGGTAGCAGAAACTACTGAAGAGCCAAATTACAAAGCGGCATTAGAGGCGTTGATGAACTAATAACAAAAATCTCATGCCAAAAGAATCCTTTTTGGTCAATCGTATTAAAAGTGTTGGTTTCGCCTTTAAAGGTGCCATACTTTTAATACGAACCGAAGCAAGTATTAAAATTCAGGTATTCATTGCTATAGTTATGACAGCCGCCGGTTTTTATTTCGACATTTCAAGTACGGAATGGATACTTCAAATATTTGCAATAGCCATTGTTTTAGGTATTGAAGGCATGAATACGGCCGTAGAAAAAATTGCTGACTACATTCAACCAGAATTTGATGTGAAAATCGGATTCATAAAAGATATATCTGCGGGTGCCGTAATGTTAGTTTCTATAGCATCAGCCATTATTGGTCTTATTATATACGTACCAAAGATTCTTTAGGCAAGTCTATAGTTCACCATAGCTCAACGTAAATTTGTAATTTAGCACCAGAATTAAGTTTTAATGGCAAAAAAGGCATCTAAATCAAAGCCAAAACCTACTAAAAAACGATCACCGTTTAAATTATCCAAACAGAATAAAATCATTTTGGGTAGTTTGCTCATGCTATTTAGTATTGCGCTATTTTTCTCATTTATATCCTTTTACTTTAACTGGCAAGATGACCAAAGCCTATTGTCCGAGTTTAAGGACAGGAATGAACTTGCAAAAAATCTACTGAATAAATTTGGCGCTAGTATCAGTCATTTTTTCATGTATAAAGGATTTGGAGTTGCTTCACTTATATTCCCTTTTTTAATATGTATTAGTGGAATCTACCTATTCTTAGGTCTACCATCTAAGGCGCTCATTAAAAAATGGATTTGGGGTTTACTTTTTGTCATCTGGATTTCAATTGCCCTTGGGTTCTTTGCAACTACAAGTCCATTACTAGGTGGTTTAGTCGGTTTTGAAATGAACGACTTCCTGCAAGATTATGCAGGTAAAATTGGTGTTTTATTATTATTGGTCTTTGGTCTTATTTTTATTCTCGTTCGTTTGTTTGAAGTTACTCCTGAAGGAATTTCAGCTTTCTTTAAATCAAGAAAGGAAGCCATAACTACAGAGTTTAAAGCAAACCAAGAACGTAAGGCAAACAAAAAGAAATCTTTAGAATTAGAAGAGGAAGAATTGCTAACTACCTCTCTTGAAGAAGAAAGTCCAGTGGTTGTTGACACCTATACTCATAAAACTGAAATTCCCCATTTAGAAAAAGAGGAAGATAATTTAAGTGATTTTGAAATAACTGCACCAGAACCTGAGGAAACTTTGGCTATGGAAGTTGAGCAAGTTATTGAAGAGCCAGAAGAAATAGATGTACTGGCCAATAAGTTAGTAGACGATTTTGGTGAGTTTGACCCTACTCTTGAATTAGGAAATTATAAATTTCCACACATTGATCTTTTAGACCAACATGGTACAACTGGGGGTATTACCATAAATCAGGAAGAATTAGAGGAGAACAAGAATAGAATTGTTGAAACTCTCAAAAATTATAAAATTGGTATTGCCCAAATTAAGGCAACCATTGGCCCTACGGTAACCTTATATGAAATTGTACCGGAAGCTGGTGTAAGAATCAGTAAGATCAAGAATCTAGAAGATGATATTGCATTATCATTGGCTGCACTCGGTATACGTATAATTGCCCCTATTCCGGGTAAAGGCACCATTGGTATTGAGGTTCCTAATAAAAATTCTACCATAGTCTCCATGCGATCGGTAATTGCATCAAGCAAATTTCAAAAAGCCGAAATGGAACTGCCTATTGCTTTTGGTAAAACCATTAGTAACGAAACCTTTGTGGTAGATTTAGCAAAAATGCCACACTTACTAATGGCAGGTGCTACAGGTCAAGGTAAATCTGTTGGATTAAATGCGGTTTTAACCTCGTTATTGTATAAAAGGCATCCTGCAGAGGTAAAATTTATTCTAGTAGACCCTAAAAAAGTAGAGCTTACCCTTTACAACAAAATTGAACGTCATTTCTTGGCCAAACTTCCAGATTCGGAAGAAGCTATTATTACTGACAATACCAAAGTAATTCATACCCTGAACTCGCTTTGTATTGAAATGGACAATAGGTATGAGTTACTGAAATTGGCCATGGTTCGTAACTTAAAAGAGTACAACACCAAGTTTAAGGCCAGAAAACTTAACCCTAATGATGGACATAAGTTCTTGCCTTATATCGTATTGGTTATTGATGAGTTCGCAGATTTAATTATGACCGCAGGTAAAGAGGTTGAAACACCGGTAGCCAGATTAGCTCAATTGGCAAGGGCAATTGGTATACATTTGATCATTGCAACACAAAGACCATCGGTTAACGTTATTACTGGTATTATCAAAGCCAATTTCCCGGCCAGGTTAGCCTTTAGGGTAACTTCAAAAATAGATTCAAGAACCATTTTAGATACAGCAGGTGCCGATCAATTAATTGGTAGAGGTGACATGTTGTTTACGCAAGGTAATGATGTCACACGTATTCAATGTGCTTTTGTAGACACGCCAGAAGTGGCTAAAATAGTAGAGTTTATTGGTAGTCAACGCGCCTACCCCGATGCGCATGAGCTTCCCGAATATGTGGGTGAAGATTCTGGCACGAGTCTTGATAATAACGTGTCGGAAAGGGATTCTAAGTTCCGTGAAGCTGCTGAAGTCATTGTTATTGCCCAGCAGGGATCTGCCTCTTTAATTCAAAGAAAATTAAAACTTGGCTATAATAGAGCCGGTAGAATAATTGATCAATTAGAAGCAGCAGGAATTGTAGGTCCGTTTGAAGGCAGCAAGGCAAGACAAGTTTATGTGTCTGACATGGTGGCTCTTCAACAAATATTGGATAACGAATAATATTAAAAAAAGAGATGAAAAAAATTATTATTGTATTAACGGTTATATTATCTACGGCCTTTGCAAATGCGCAAAATTCTGATAAGGCAAAAGCTTTATTAGACGAAGTATATAACAAAGTACAGGGTTACGACAACATTTTTGTTGACTTTAAATTCGATTTAAAGAATGCAGAAGCAGGTATTAATCAAGAAACAAGAGGCGACGTTACACTTGCCGGCAATAAATACATGTTCAATTACCTTGGATCACAACAGATTTTTGATGGTAATAAAGTGTATACTATTGTTCCTGAAAACGAAGAAGTAACCATAGAAGATAAATCTGACGATGAAAATGCCATGACACCTTCTAAAATGTTGACATTCTACAAGGAAGGACATAACTATGCTTGGGACATTTTACAGAATATACAAGGTAGAAAAATTCAATATGTTAAGTTAACACCTATTGACTCTGACACCGAGATCAAATCTAGATTGTTGGGTATTGATATGGGCACTAAGCATATCTACAAATTAATTGAGACGGGTAAAAACGGTACCAAGACTACGATCACTGTTAATTCTTTTAAAACAGATCAAGATTTGTCCAAAACCTTATTTATTTTTGACGAAGCCAAGTATAAAGATGAAGGCTATTTCATTATAAGAAATTAGAACTATTGAGAATACTAGACCGATATATCCTATCAAGGTTCGTCTTTAATTTTGTCAGTTCGTTTGTAATATTGATGTTCATCTTCATATTTCAAACGATTTGGCTTTTTATTGATGATTTAGCCGGTAAAGGTCTAGACATTGTTATTATAGGTAAGTTTCTATTTTACCTAATGCCAGATCTTACAGAAAAGGTTCTACCATTAACAGTACTGTTATCATCTATATTAACCTTTGGTTCTATTGCCGAAAATTATGAGTTCGCTGCCATGAAAGCCTCAGGTATTTCACTGCAACGATCCATGTTAAGCTTAATCATTTTTGTAACAGTTTTAGGCGGAGTCACCTTTTTCTTTGCCAATAATGTGATTCCTCTTTCGCAACGAAAAATATACAATCTACGTAGAAACATTGCTAAGGTAAAACCAGCAGCAGTTGTAGCAGAAGGTGTCTTTAGTGATTTTGAAGGTATGAATATTAAGGTTGATGAAAAATACGGTGAAAATGACCGGTTTTTAAAGAACGTCATTATTCATACAAAATCTGCAAATAACGTCAACACCAGAGTTATTAAGTCTAAAACCGGCGAATTGATCAGTAGCGAAGACTCTGATATTATTCAGCTAGTATTAAAAGACGGGCATCTATATGAAGACGTACAGACCAAGAGCAGCGAAAATAAAATGAAATTCCCTTTTGCTCAAGCAGATTTTGATACGTACACTATGAATATTGAAATTCCTGAGATCAATAACGATGACCTTGAGGAAGAAAGAGATATTAGTACCGATAAAATGAAGAATATATCCCGACTAAAAAAGGATATCGATTCTTTACGAGGAGATAATTTTAGAATTGTACGCGCGTTTTCTAAAAATATTGAAGGAAGAACAGGAATGTTTACACCTTTAATGCCCAAAAACAAAGATTCTACCAAATCTGACATGGTTAGAAAAAAAGACTCCATTATAGAAAACAAAGCATTACAGGCAAAACAAAATACAGCCTTTCAAGATTCTATAACGGATAACTTTTTAGTCCTATTTCCAGATTGGCAACAAATACAGATTTTAAGCAGCGCCAAAAACGCTACTAGCAGTATTTTAGGTACCGTAAGTGGAAAGAAAGAAGAATTACAGAAGCGGTATAAAATTTACAACATGCATATACTTTCCTTACATAATAAATATGCATTGGCTTTTTCATGTATCATATTGTTCTTTGTAGGTGCCCCATTAGGCGCTATTATAAGAAAGGGTGGCTTAGGGTTACCAATGGTCATCGCCATTGTACTTTTCCTTATTTATTATTTCATTGGTGTATTCGCCGGAAATTACGCAAAAGAAGGAAACATTCATCCAATGTTGGGGGCGTGGTTATCAACACTTATAATGCTTCCGTTGGGAGTGTATTTGACCAAAAGAGCTACCGAAGATAAGGGAATGATGGATTTTGGTTTCATAGCCGATTTCTTCAAAAAATTATTTAAGAAAAAAGATAAAGCTGAAGCTTAAAAATGAAAGATTTGAGTGATATTAAATTGAATAGTATTGAAGAAGCGATTGCAGACATTCGCGCCGGTAAAGTGATTATCGTTGTAGATGATGAAAATCGTGAAAATGAAGGAGATTTTTTAGCTGCAGCCGAATTGGCCACACCAGAAACGGTCAATTTTATGGCTACACACGGTAGAGGTCTAATCTGTGCACCACTTACCGAAGGTCGCTGCAAAGACTTAGGTCTACACATGATGGTAAGTACCAATACCGACCCTTTAGAAACGGCGTTTACCGTCTCCGTAGATTTAAGAGGTAAAGGAGTTACTACGGGCATTTCTGCCGGTGACCGTTCAAAAACGGTTATAGCTTTGACTGAGAGCGATACCAAACCGCATGATTTAGCAAGACCAGGGCATATATTTCCATTGGTTGCCAAAGAAGGTGGTGTATTAAGAAGAACAGGACATACAGAAGCCGCTATAGACTTTGCAAGATTGGCCGGATTAAAACCTGCCGGAATTATCGTTGAGATAATGAATGAAGATGGTACTATGGCACGTTTGCCAGAACTGGTAAATGTTGCCAAAAAATTCGACTTAAAAATAGTTTCCATAGAAGACCTTGTTGCTTACCGAATGGAACATGACAGTCTGATCAATAAAGAAACCGATTTCAATATTACAACCCGTTTTGGTGAGTTTAGATTAAGGGCATATAAGCAAACCACGAACAATCATGTTCATATTGCACTAACAAAGGGTACATGGTCATCTGACGATAAGATTTTGACAAGAATAAACTCTACGTTGATCAATAATGATATTCTGGGAACCTTAACCCATAATCCAGATGAGCAGCTAGAACAGATGTTTCAAAAAATTAATGATGAAGGCAAAGGTGCCATAGTATTCATTAATCAAGATTCAGAATCAATGAACCTACTTTCAAGGTTAAAAGAGCTTAAAGAATTACAAAAACAAGGTGTTCAAAAAGCTCCAAAAATTGAAATGGACAATAGAGACTTTGGTATTGGAGCCCAAATACTTCATGATTTAGGTATTCATAAAATGAGATTAATGACCAATAGCACCCAAGCTAAACGCGTAGGTATTGTAGGTTACGGATTGGAGATTGTAGAATACGTATCTTATTAAGTTATAATTAGGTTAAGCAAACTTTGCCAATACTTGTTTCATTGTTGCCGCACGTTCAGCCACCTGTTCGCCGGTCCAGCTTAGTTTAATGAGACATGATATTGTTCTACCTACCCAAGCATCGGATTTTGAAAAATCAGAATTTGAGTAGTCAGGCAACTGATTAACAACCTCTTGAGGTAATTTACCTAAAGATCTTTTATAAGTTAAATGCTCCCATTTTTTATAGTAATGCCAATTATTATCAAACCAATAAAAACAAGCATCTACACCGGCTTCACCTAATGCCGTGTGTGCTTTTTTTGCCAATTCCGCAGTTGGTAGAAAGAACGATATAAACGAATAATTTTCTACGCCCCCAACCGGTACTCTTCTAAACTCAATATTTGGCAGAACACTAAGTTCTTCCCTTATTACTGCATAATGTTTTTCCTGTATGGCCAAGAAATCATCTAAGCGTTCTATTTGAGCGCACCCTACGGCCGCATTCAATTCAGAAATTCTATAATTATAACCTAAAAAAGGATGTGTTTCCGCACCTCTATTATTTCCTACATGATCGTGACCATGATCTGAGTAATGATCCGCATTGGTTTTATATGTTACATTATTGGTGATAACGGCCCCGCCTTCACCACAAGTAATCGTTTTTACATAATCAAAAGAAAAACAACCCAAATCACCATAACTACCCAAGGGCTTTCCGTCAAAGCTACCTCCTATTGCCTGGCAAGCATCTTCTAACAACAGTAAATCATGTTTATCACAAATAGCTTTTAATGCCTTTAGATCTGCCATAGAACCACACATATGTACTGGCATCACCACCTTTGTTTTCTCGGTTATTGCATTCTCAACGGCAACCGGATCTAAGGTCAAGGTATCATCCACATCAACTAAAATAGGTACGGCTCCTATAGCCAAAATAGACTCAAAACTAGCCACAAATGTAAAAGTTGGCATAATTACCTCATCTCCCGCTCCAACACCTGCACTCGCCAGGGCAACCGTTAATGCTGCGGTACCACTACTTACCAACTGTGCATAACCTGCATTCATTCGCTTTGCCAGTGCCGCTTCCAGTTCCAAAGCCTTCCAGTGGTTGTTACGCATACCGTCAAAACCATAACGCATTAACACTCCTGAATCCAAAACATCTTGAACTTGACTTTTTTCCTTTTCCCCAAACAACTCAAAACCTGGCATGCTATCTATTTTTTATTGTACTACAAATCTTATTTAAATTATCATCAAAAGCAAAGTTCAGCTTACATCATCTTTAAAAAAATGACCATTGAAAACTATAAAAAGGAAATATTATTTAGTTGCTCCCCTTAAATCCTTTATATCCAAACGAAACCATTTGCTGAAACCCTTCATCGATTGTCTTTACCGGTAGTTTACAGGTGTTATTTTGACATACATATATAAACGTATCCTCATCAATATAGCGATCCTTAAACAAAGAAATTTCACTTTCCGATTTACTTCCAACCAATATGGTGTTGGCAATATAGGTCTTGCTCATTTGCGATAACAATTGTTCAGCATTCTCACCAACTATTACAATTTCATAAAAAGGATATGCTTGCTGCAAAAGCAAAGAGCCCCAGGCACCATAACTAACGGCATGGTTCTCAAAATCTGAAGTTACCAATGCACCCATGGTTTCTGCTTTTTGCAAATAATCGGTGTTATACTCCAAATGACCAATTTTTAGAAAGTTCTGAGCCATTATGGCATTGGCGGAAGGCACAACACCATCTGAAGTATTAATGATACTAGGAACCAAGTCATTAGCTATATTATAGTAATATAATACCGAATTGCTTTTGTATTTCTGTTCCGCATTTTGCATCAGCTCCTTTGAAAGATCCAAATACTTGGTTTCCATTGTCACTTCAAATAAAGAAAATGCACTCTTTGCTAGAAACGCAAAATCCTCTAAAAACACTTCTCGCTGCTTACTATCTTTCGTATAAGAATGTACCAATTGCCCATTGGTATAATTATTAGCTGTGAGATAATTAAAAACGGTAATAGCCTCGTTTAAATAATTATCATCGCCAAATGCCTTATAAGCTTCTAAATAACCATCAATTAAAAGAGCATTCCATGAGGTCAATATTTTATAATCCTTTTTTGGCTTTGTTCTTTTCTGTCTTGCATGATTTAGAAGTTTCTTCCATTTTCCAAGTTTTTCATTCAGCTGTTCTTCATTTAATGTATTAGTTTGTAAAAATTCACTTTTTGAAATTTTATTGTTCAATACAAAATTCCCATCTTCCCAAACTTCACTATCTACAATTCCATAGTATTGGGCAAAGAGCTCAAAATCATTTTGAAGCAAATCTTGCAATTCATCTTTCTTCCAGATATAATACAAGCCCTCTTCCCCATCGGTATCTGCATCCATAGCGCTAAAGTAGCCCCCTTGCTCGTTTCTCATTTCGGTATGTAAAAATTTAAAGGTCTCCTCTACTGCCACTTTAAATTCTTCATTACCTGTAAGTTTATACGCCTTAGATAACAGGTTGATCAATTGTGCATTGTCATATAACATTTTCTCAAAATGAGGAACTTTCCACATATGATCGGTACTGTACCTAAAAAATCCACCGTCCACATGGTCATAAATTCCACCATGTACTACACTGCCCAATGTCTTAAGCACATGATTTTTAGCATTTTCATCTTGTTCTAGCACGGCATAATCTAACAACATTATTAAGTTAGTAGGCAATATAAATTTTTGCTCCCCTTGGTTTCCTCCCCACTCATTATCCCATAAACTAGACCAGCTAGATATACCGTTTTCAATTATGTTTGGCGATATAGCATTAGCTACTTGATTTGCAGGTTGATCATACACCTCCTGAACACCTTCTGAAAGCATAGTGGCATATTCTTGCATTTTCTCCGGGTTCTTTTCATATTCGGTACTGAATTTTAGAAGAATATTTTTCCAATTCTCTTTTTCATGATAAGTACCCAAAAAAACAGGGCTCCCATTGGGCATAATAATGGCATTCATTGGCCACCCACCAGTACCATTGACCAATTGAAGGGCCGTTTGGTATACCATATCTAAATCTGGCCGTTCTTCACGATCCACCTTAATACTCACAAATTTCTCATTCATTAATTTGGCGACCTCCAAGTCTTCAAAAGACTCCTCCTCCATAACATGACACCAATGACAAGTAGAGTACCCCACGCTTAAGACTACGAGTTTATTTTCATCTGACGCTTTTTTAAAAGCTTCAGATGACCATGGTTTCCAATTTACAGGATTATGAGCATGTTGTAATAAATAAGGACTGGTCTCCTTTATTAGTTCATTGGTGAATTGGTGATTTTCACTCTCCGTACTTAAATCTGTATTCTTATTTTGATTTTTACATGCTAATAAAGCACCTGTAAAAACGAACACTAAAATCCAATTTTTAAACATCATAGATAATCAATAAGGTTCCCAAAGATATATTTAATTTATATACCACTTTACACATGCATATTTTGAAGAATTTACCAAACCCTCATTATCAAATAAACAATAATAAATACTTTAAATAAGAATTATACAAACCACTTAATTATAAAATAACATTATCGTAAAAAATACTGCACAATATTACCGTATCCCTATTAACCACTTGCCGTTTGCTTCATAATTACTAGAGTTCGCTTCATTTGTTTTACTGCCCGTAACAGCCTCAATTTATATTTGTTGAGTGGTGTATTCCTAGAATTGAATACGCCTAAATAACAACTTAAAACTTAATTAATTATGACTAAACTCAAAATGACATTCATTGCATTTATTGCAATGTTGGGGCAATTGGCCCACTCACAAACTTCTACCATTTCTGGTGTAGTTTCTGATGAAACAGGGACTCCGCTCCCTGGAGCATCGGTTGTGGTGACGGGTACAACAAATGGTACACAAACTGATTTTGATGGCAATTTCACATTATCCAACGTACCATCTAACGGTACATTATCCATTAGTTACATTGGCTACGTTTCTCAACAAATTTCTATCAACGGGCAATCTTCCATTACTGTATCAATGGAAATAGATGCTCAAGCTTTAGATGAAGTTGTAGTCGTTGGTTATGGCGCACAAAGTAGGGCTGCAGTAACAGGAGCCATATCTAGCGTAAAATCCGAAGATTTAAATGCAGTTCCCGTTGCTAATGCCACGGAAGCCTTACAAGGTCGTGCTGCAGGTATTTCTGTTGTAAATACAGGTGCACCAGGTTCAGAGCCATCAATCACTATTAGAGGTCTGGGAACCTTTGGCAATAACTCTCCATTATTTGTTGTTGATGGTGTAATTGTAGGAAACTTATCAGGTATAAACCAAAACGACATTGAAACCATTAACGTATTAAAAGATGCGTCAACCACTGCCGTATACGGTGCACAAGGTTCTAACGGTGTTATTATCGTAACTACTAAAAAAGGAAAAAGTGGTAAAACACAATTATCTTTTAATGCACATACCGGTTTTCAGCAGAACAACCAACGTTATGATGTTCTGAATACAGAACAATATTTACAATATGCAAGTGACGCTTGGGGCATAGTACCTAATACACCTTCTTCTACATCAGGCTTAAACACCAATTGGCAAGATGAGATTTACACCACAGGTCTAATTAGAAGCTATGATATGGCCGCCTCTGGCGGTAGTGAAACAAGTAATTTTAGAATTTCAGGTGGTTATTTTGAAAGAGAAGGTATCATTATCGAAACTGGTTTTCAGAGATATTCTTTTAGAGCAAATAGCGACTTCACCTTTGGCAAACTAAAATTAGGTCAAAACATGTCGATCAATTTCAATAAGCAAAATCCTGATCCAACCGGTATTGGTGATCGTTCACTTTTAGAGCATGCAATTAAAGCTGCCCCCTATTTATCTGTTTACAACTCTAACAACTTAGGAGGTTTCCAAGGGCCAAATAGTGCGGGTGACGGACAAGATGCAGAAAACCCAGTGAGAATATTAAAGCATGGTAATGCCGTTAATAACACTTTTGCATTGGTAGGTAACATTTTTGCAGAGTATGATATTATAGAAGGATTAAAGTTTAAATCGCAGGTTGGTTTAGATTATTACAAAGGAACAAGTGATAGATTTATACCTTCTTACAATGATGACAGTTTAGGTGGTACCCATCAGCAAGCTTTCGCATCTATTACCAAAAACAACTCGGCAGGACAAACTATAATTTTCACCAATAGCTTAACATACAACACTACATTTGGCGATGCCCACAATTTTGAGGCATTATTACTTTCAGAAAAATTTGAAAGTCAAGGTACCAGTTTAAATGCCAATAGTAGAAATTCTGTTTCAGATGAAATAGATGAACTTTCTAATGAAGATTCTAGTTTACAGAGTACTTCATTTGAGTATAACAGATTAGGTTTTCTAGGTAGATTAAACTACAACTACGATGACAAATACATTGCCGCAGTTTCTTTAAGACGTGATGCATCAGCCAAATTTGGGGCGAATAATCGTTGGGGATGGTTTTCCTCTTATGCCTTAGGATGGAACATTGCAAAAGAGAATTTCATGGAAAACACCAATGTTAGCACCTTAAAATTAAGAGGTAGTTTAGGATACTCTGGTAATGACCGTATTGATAACTACCTATACAGTGCCACGTTGGTCAACAACTTCCTATATCCTATTGCTGGTTCCAATGCTGTTGGTACTACAGCCTTTGGACTTGAAAATCCTGATTTAAAGTGGGAAGAAACAAGACAACTTAACGTTGGTGTAGATTTAGGTTTTGCAAACGACAAGTTTACTGCAGCTCTTGAATATTATGAAAATAGAAGTGATGATCTTCTTATTAGAGTACCTACCTCTACATCTTTGGGTATTAATGAAGGTAGTCAAGTAAGAAATGTTGGATCTGTTGAAACTACAGGTTTTGAACTGAGTTTAGGGTTCAATGACTTTGAAGGTGACTTTAAATGGTCTGCAAACTTAAACCTTTCTACAAGCTCAAACGAAGCATTATCGTTAGGTGGTGTAGATGAACTAGTTGGCGGTAATTTTGAAAACCAGAATATTACAAGAGTTGTAAAGGGCGAATCTTTATTTCACTTCTTTGGTCTAGTTACAGATGGTATTTATCAAAACCAAGCTGAAGTGGACGCTGTATTTACTGCAAACCCAGATCAAACTACGGTACAGCCGGGCGATATTAGGTTTAAAGATTTAAATAACGATGGCGACATTACATCAGAAGACAGGGCAATTATTGGTGATCCATTACCAGATCTTACTTATGGTCTAAACTTAAGTGCTGATTATAAAAACTGGGATTTCAATATGTTCTGGACAGGAATTTATGGAAGAGACCTTTACAACACCAACATCTATGACCTAGAGGGTATGCCAAGGTTATTTAACTCAGGCGTAAGTGTATTGGATAGATGGACACCGACTAACCCGTCAACAACTATTCCTAGAGCAGGCGGAGCTCCACAAAACCTACAATTATCCGATCGTTTTGTAGAAGATGGTTCTTTTTCCAGATTAAAGAACTTGACCATTGGTTATACCATACCTAGCAATGCATTTGGTAGTGAACTATTCTCAAAGTTTAGAATCTATGTAAGTGGTCAAAACTTAATAACTATAACGGACTACTCGGGCTTAGATCCAGAAGTTGGTAATGGTGATTTATTCGAGTATGGTATTGATAGAGGTGCCTATCCACAGCCTAAGACTTACTTAATAGGTTTACAAGTATCATTTTAATTGTTAAAGAAAAGAAATATGAAATCGACAAAAATAATTTTTTCAACATTCGCGCTATTCACCGCTTTGGTGATCATAAATGCGTGTAGCGAAAATGATCTGGAACTGGTAAACCCAAACGGTCTATCCCCAGATACATTTTTTAAGACAGAAGCCCAAGTTCAATCTGCCGTCAATGCGGCATATGCAAATTTGCAAACACGAGGACTATACAGCAGACATATGTTTTTCTCACAAGACAACATGTCTCATGAAAATGATGGTAATCCGCAATTAGAAGCGGACAAAAGGCAGTATTTAGATTTCTCCTTTGATTCTAGCCACGGTCCTATTGCAGACTACTGGGAAAGTTGCTATA
The DNA here is from genome assembly GCA_963693005.1 of Alphaproteobacteria bacterium CMAR1. Classification (GTDB taxonomy): domain Bacteria; phylum Pseudomonadota; class Alphaproteobacteria; order UBA6184; family UBA6184; genus Bodonicaedibacter. The sequence continues at coordinate 21,408 of OY843704.1, forward strand.
GAGGCATCAACAAAGCAAATTTTGTAATTGGTAATGAAGAAGCTATCAACGCCATAGATGAAGGCTTGGTTAGTAACGCTACCAAGCAAAAGTTTATTGGTGAAGCTAAATTTTTACGTGCGCTATATAACTTTCTTTTGGTAACCAGATTTGGAGACATGCCTTTAATTACTGAAATACCTACAACTACGGTTGGGGTTGCCAAGTCAACTGCCGATGAAGTTTATGCGTTGATCATATCAGATTTACAAGCAGCCTCCTCTAGTTTACTGGACAAAAGTGAAGAAGATAATGGTAGAGCTACCAAAGGTGCAGCCATCGCACTATTAGGCAAAGTATACCTATATAGAGGAGAACATGCTTTGGCATTAGCAGAATTCAATAAAATTTCGGGCTACTCACTAGAACCAAATTATTTTGACAATTTCACGGAGGAAACCGAACATGGTGTAGAATCTATCTTTGAAATTGAATATGATGATGCTTTGGGGGCAAGTGCAAAATGGGATTCATCGGTTACGGGTGCAGGTCCAAACGAAGCTACTTTTAGAGGTCAAGAATATGGTTTTAATGATTGGTTCAATGTTTTTCCTTCAAATGATTTGTTAGATGAGTTTGAAGATGGCGATGCAAGATATGCCGGTAGTTTTTATTCTGTAGGCGATACGTTTGCTGGCGGAGTGGTTACAGCCGAAATGTTGACTGCTGGTGACCAAAGAAGAGCTGGCTGGAAAAAATACCAGAACTATTACAAAGATGCCAACGAAGATCAAGAGTCTGGCATAAACTTTAAATATTTACGCTATGCAGATGTGTTATTGATGAAAGCTGAATGTGAAAACGAAGTAGGTTCTCAAGATAATGCTATTGACTTGATCAATGAAGTTCGTGAAAGAGCAACATTGGATGATTTGCCATACGGTCTTTCTAAAGCTGAAGTGTTTGAGGCTATTGTTCATGAAAGAAAAGTTGAATTGGCAGGAGAGCAAGTACGTTTTAATGACATTTTAAGATGGAATTTGACCGACACAGAATTGGCAGGGACTAATTTTCAAACCGGAAAAAATGAGCTTTGGCCCATACCGGATAGAGAAATATCCTCAAATGAAAACATAACGGCGGCAGACCAGAACCCTGGTTATTAAGAGAGTTATGTTGAGTTAGTTTAGTTTGATTGGAGCAGCATGTTAAAACATGCTGCTTTTTCTATATACTTGCTAAGAATACCTTATTTTGAAAACTAAATTTGATACTATGAAATCATCAATTGCTCTTAGGCTATTTATTTGCTCATTGGGCTTATTTGTATATATAAGCTGTAGTGAAAAAACCAAGGCTGTTAATGGCAAAATTTTCTCAAGCTTAGATGCTAGCCAAAGCGGAATTGATTTTAGTAATGTACTTACCGAAAACGATTCCCTAAACTATTTCACTTATGCTTATCTATATATGGGTGGTGGCGTTGCTACAGGTGACATCAATAATGACGGGCTGCCAGACCTTTTTTTTACCGGAAATCAAGTTTCCAATAAATTATACCTCAATAAAGGTAATTTGCAATTTGAAGATATAACCGCCACTGCAGGTGTTGCTGGTGATGACCGCTGGTACACGGGGGTTACCATGGCAGATATAAATGGAGATGGATTTCTGGACATTTACTGCTCCGTAAGTGGAAAATTCTCTCCAAAAGAAAACCAATTGTTCATTAATAATACCGATGGCACTTTTACCGAGCAAGCTGCCGAATATGGGCTTGCCGATAATGGCAACAGTGTGCAAGCGTCTTTTTTTGACTATGACAAGGACGGCGATTTAGATGTCTATGTTGCCAACTACCCTCCTACCAACTTTACGTCTCCTACATTCTATTATTCCTTTAAAATGAAGAACCCAAAGTCTTCAGAGTCCGATCACTTATACAGAAATGACGGCAATAAATTTATCGATATCACTGAAGAAGCCGGTCTCAAAAATTTTGGTTTAACATTAAGTGCTACCGTAGGTGATATAAATAACGACACCTGGCCGGACCTTTATGTTTCCAATGATTTCAACTCACCAGATTTTATGTATATCAACAACCAAGATGGTACATTCAAAGAGGTGGTTAAAGAAGCTACAGCGCATACTGCTTTCTATGGTATGGGAACAGATATAGCAGACATTAACAATGACGGCAATCTAGATATTTTTCAGGTAGATATGGATGCCAGAAGCAACCGAAGAAAAAAAGCAAATATGGCCAGTATGAATCCAAGTTTATTTTGGGCAGTTGTCAATGCTGGTTTTCATTACCAATATATGCATAATTGTATGCAACTTAATTCAGGTATTTACACAGATGGCATCCCACATTTTTCAAACGTATCTAGAATTACCGGCACCTCATCTACTGACTGGAGTTGGGGACCATTGTTCGCTGATTTTGACAATGATGGCAATAAAGACTTATTCGTATCAAACGGAACAAGAAAAGAAATCAATAATAACGACTACTTTAATAAATTAGATAAAATAAAAATCAAAGAAGATACCCTACTCCAACTGAGCAACAGTATACCTTCAGAAAAAATAGAGAATTTCATTTTTAGAAATAATGGCAATCTAGATTTTGAAATGGCAAATGACATTTGGGGAATAGATTACAAGGGTTTTTCTAATGGGGTTGTTTACGCAGATCTAGACAATGATGGAGATCTTGAAATCATTACCAACAACATAGATGATAAAGCTTCGGTATTTAAAAACAATAGTTCTGAAACCAACAACTTCGTTACTGTAAATTTTAAAAGTGATGATGAGAACACAATGGGTCTGGGCAACAGGGTCTATGTTACTACAGATGGTGTAACCCAAGTACAAGAACTCACCTTATCTAGAGGTTTTCAGTCATCTGTAGCTCCAGAATTACATTTTGGTGTTGGTAAACATACCACAATAGACGAAATCAAAGTAGTTTGGAACAATGGTAAGGAAGAAATCAAAAAAAATATAAATAGCAACCAAAAACTAACTTTCGCAAATAAAGAAGGGACTAAAATAGCTACCACTACTACAGAATCCCCAAGAATATTTACTACGGATACCACCCAATTTTTTCCGGAATACAAGCATGTTGAAAATTACCATGATGATTTTGCTACGCAAGTTCTTTTACCTCACCAAATGTCAGCTTTTGGTCCCGCTTTAGCCATTGCCGATGTTAACGGAGATGGATTGGACGATTACTATATCGGCGGATCTGCAGAACAAAAAGGTGCATTATTTATACAAAATGATTCCGGTTTCGTACAACAGAGCAGTTCTTTTCTTGACGAAGATATTTTAAGTGAAGACACTGGAGCTCTATTTTTCGATGCCGATGACGATGGTGATAAAGATCTTTATGTGGTAAGTGGTGGATATGAGTTTACAAAAACCGACAATTTACTTAGAGACAGATTATACCTCAATGATGGAAACGGTGAATTTACCAAGGTACCAGAAACCCTTATGCCAAATATCATTTCCAGTGGTTCTAAGGCATACAATGCCGATTTTGACAATGATGGTGATGAAGACCTTTTAGTTTTGGGCAGACAAGTACCAGGTAATTATCCTAGCCCTGCAAGTAGTTATATTTTGGAAAATATAAGTAATGACAATGGCGTAAAATTTCAAGTGCACAAAAAATTACAGCCAAATGCATTTAAGAACTTAGGAATGGCTACCAGTGCCGTAATTACTGATTTTGACCAAGACGGCCGAAATGACATTATTGTTGTTGGGGAATGGATGCCAATTAAAGCATTTAAAAACACTCCTGACGGATTTATAGAAGTTTCTGAAGATATGGGGCTAAGCTCTGACACTACCGGTTGGTGGTGGAGTATTGAACAAGGTGATTTTGACCAAGACGGTGATATGGATTATGTAGTTGGCAATAATGGCCTAAACTATAAATACAAAGCAACTGAAAACGAAACCTTTGACATCTTTGTTAACGATTTTGACAAGGATAATAAAGACGATATAGTATTGAGCTACTATAATGACGGAAAGCAATATCCTTTAAGAGGGCGTGAATGTTCATCTCAACAAATCCCGGCGATAAAACAGAAATTCCAAAACTATGAGAGCTTTGCAGAAGCTACGTTAGAAGATGTTTATACTGAACGTTCATTGCAATCATCACTTCACTACCAAGTAAAGTCATTTGCAAGCGTGTACTTAGAAAATAAGGACGGTAAGTTTATAGTACATCAATTGCCCGTAGAAGCCCAAATATCAAGTGTAAACGAAATTTTGGTCAACGATTATGACAAAGATGGGTATCTGGATATT
>OY843705.1:0-16724 GCA_963693005.1 Alphaproteobacteria bacterium CMAR1
CTTGCAGCGTCTTCAACCCGAGCCTGATATCGACGGCCGACCCGTGAGACTCGACCGGGCTTTCATTCTTCGTGCCTATGGTTTCCCCTCTGACTCGCCGATACTCGAAGAAAAAAACCGAACGCTGAATGCGATTCCTTTTTGCCCTGGAGGGTCTCACCTCATCCGTCAGTGTGTGCCCCCCCCCCCCCCCCCCGGTGGTCAGTGTGTTGTTTTCAGTTGTTTTCAGTCACGATGTCGGGGTTTCCTGCCCCGCCCGCGACACCCGCGCCGCAAGGCCCTCCGGGTTTGAGCTACGCTGCAGTAGTCAGTCCCACAACACTCGGTCGCCAAAAGAGCAACCGCCAGATCATCATCCAAGGCCTCGTCGCCTCGTCACCTCGACAAAGCAGGCAGCGGATCTCGACCTGCTTGGAATGTCAACGCAAATTCGAGTTCGGAAAACAATGTCCACATTGTACTCGTAGCAGTGACGAGGACTCTCCGCGAACTACCACTCAGAAGTCGAAGAAATCAACTCCAAAGCCGAAGAAGAGTGCTCTGGTTGCCACCAAGCCAGACCAAGTCACACCTGTGCCTGTCGTCGCGAGTGCGCCCGCGCCCATTGTCCGCGCTCGCGTCCGCCGGAGTGAGGCCACGGACGGCCCAGGTTACTTTTCAGTGCTTCTTGCGCAGCTCGACGCGTTCGAAGCCATCCCCGCGGACTCTATCGACGGTGAAGCAACGATTCAGTTGAAGGAAGAAGCTGACCCAAGCTGGTGGGCGAAGGCGGTCCTTGCGATTCAACGGCAAGTGATCAAGCTCCTCCGGCGCGGTAAGCCCCCCCCCTCTTTTGTCTCACGAATCTGTAGAAGTGTCTTTCGATGGAGGAAGACGGAATGCCACACACTCTGCCGCTGGTTGTGTCTGCGATCGGGTGGCGCAACTCGCTGTCAGTCTCAACGACAAGAATGCTCAGGAAGCCGAGCTCTGCGGCATGCAGCTCGCGCTCATCACCGCAAATGTGATTCTGGATGTCAGCGGGTTCTGTGCTCGGTCAAGCCGTAACGACGCGCTCAGCGAACAGTGGAGCTCGCTGCTGAAGTCGCCGATTCAAATCAAAGGAGATTCAACGTACGTGACAAGTACGGCGCGTGACGTGGTGGATGCGGAGACGATGTTGATCCATGTGAAGCCGTCACACCGTCAAGCTTTCGAGTGCATTCGAGCTCTTTCCCTCCGGCTCTACGAACGGAGGACACCTCTCATGTTTAGGTGGGTGCCGAGGAGATTCAACATCGCAGCGGATGAAATCGTGAACGCCGCGATGGACAAACGCGCCCCGAACCGCCTTGTGGACCCCACACCGCCACAAGCTCTGGACGAGTATTCTGAGATGGAGATCCGGACGAAGGCAATGACCACGCGAGTCAAAACGTGGCGTCGATTGCAGGAGAAGGTGATTCCTCATTGGACGCAGCTCTGTAGCATTCTTGAAGGAGAGGCCATGCGCGAGTCAGCCCGCGGCCCTTGCAGTGTGGGAAGTCGCGCCGTTGATCTTCCTGCGACGAGTGAAACGAAACAAGGTCCACGCTCTGGTGGCTCGACTGAGCAACGCGGTTGCATCTCAGGGTTACCGTGCTCATCTCGTGCAGTGCTTCTTGCAAGACGTGATCTTCGCTTCGAGCTTCGCGATCGTCATCGGATTCGCAGCGTCGGCTACATCGCAAGGGAAGACTGTCTCGACCGCTTTCCGACCTGCACCGGTCCGGATCAGCGCCTCAGCTCTCTTGAACCGTTGTTGTTGTTGTGTGACTGTGGTGTTCGAAGGTTTGTCAGGCCGCACGTCCTGCTCAAACTCAAACGAAGGGTCGACGTCGAATAGAAGAAACCGTGCGTATGCCCTCAGCGCAGAACGCGCCGCCGATCCCGCGGTTCACTCCGAAGGCTCTTGCGAAGATTCTAGCATTCATGCCACGTGAGAAGGCTCCTGGTGTAGACGGGTGGACAAGGGAGCTCCTCCTCCCCTTGTTGAAGAAGGGTTCCGAGTTCGCCGCCGAGTACGTCAACCTCGACCGACCACTTGGTTCTCCGGGACCATTGCGAGGATCTTTCTCTTGAAAGCCGGAATCTTCATCATCGCTCGATACGAGATCTTGACCATCAAGCTGCTAAGAATGACCGGCCGCACCTTCGCGAGCGTTCCGTCCTCCGCAAGCGACGCCAGTGGGATGATCACACCTTGCGCATGTAACTTCTTTAGACGCACGCGAAGCTGCACAAGTCGATGGAACAGGTTCGGACCGTCGCCACGAACGTGCACCCCAAGGAGGGTCTCCACCTGGTTCGTCTCTACGCGTGGCGGTGTTTTTTTTTTTTTTTTTTTTCCTTGAAGAGAACTAAACGAGAAACAATCACTGAATGAACGAAACACAAATGTCCGAACAAGAAAAAAAGGGAAGGGAAGAGAAAACGAAGAGGAAGGGGGAAAACAACACACAAAAAAGGAACACACAAAACAATTTTTTTTTTTGCCTTAAGGTTAGCTTAGTTTCGGCTTCTTCAAAGTGTAACACCGTGTTGTGTGCGCTTGTCCGCACGGTGTTCCCGTAGCAATCGGTACCTTGAAACGCAGGGGAAATCTTTTATAGACTTACCGCTCCTCCAGCGACGGCGAGCGAGTGACGGATTCTGCTGGTGTGCAGCTACCGTCTAAAACCCCAACGAGAAAGAATGAGATGCGGCCGGCCGGCCGGCTGTTGACCGCGGGACCTGACTAGCGGAAGAGCCCGAACAGGTCGAAGAAGCGCGTGGTGCGCCCGCGGTGTTGTGTGTTGTTGTCGGTGTCCAGGTTCGCGCCTGAGCTTGTCGACGCGGGTCTCGCCGCGAGCCTCGGCGCGGGCCCGGCTGGCGCAGGCGCAGGCGCAGGCGGCTCGGCGGGCTTCGACGCGGGTCTCGCCGCGAGCCTCGGCGCGGGCCCGGCTGGCGCAGGCGCAGGCGCAGGCGCAGGCACAGGCGCAGGCGGCTCGGCGGGCTTCGACGCGGGTCTCGCCGCGAGCCTCGGCGCCGGCCCGGCAGGCGCAGGCGCAGGCGCAGGCGGCTCGGCGGGCTTCGACGCGGGTCTCGGCGCGGGCCTGGCAGGCGCAGGCGGAGGCACAGGCGCAGGCACGGGCGCAGGCACAGGCGCAGGCGGCCCGGCAGGCTTCGACGCGGGTCTCGCCGCGAGCCTCGGCGCGGGCCTGGCAGGCGCAGGCGCAGGCGCAGGCACAGGCGCAGGCGGCTCGGCGGGCTTCGACGCGGGTCTCGCCGCGAGCCTCGGCGCGGGCCTGGCGGGCCTGGCAGGCACAGGCGCAGGCGGCCCGGCAGGCTTCGACGCGGGTCTCGCCGCGAGCCTCGGCGCCGGCCCGGCAGGCGCAGGCGCAGGCGCAGGCGGCTCGGCGGGCTTCGACGCGGGTCTCGGCGCGGGCCTGGCAGGCGCAGGCGGAGGCACAGGCGCAGGCACGGGCGCACGCGGCGCGGCGGGCTTCGACGCGGGTCTCGCCGCGAGCCTCGGCGCGGGCCCGGCAGGCGCAGGCGCAGGCACAGGCGCAGGCACGAGCGCAGGCACAGGCACAGGCGGCTCGGCGGGCTTCGACGCGGGTCCAGGCCCGGCAGGTCTCGACGCGGGTCTCGGCGCGGGCTTCGGTGCGACGGCAGACGCAGGCTAACCACCCGCCCGCTGGACCTGCGGCCGATCGCGTGTGGCGAGGTCCTGCGCCGCGCCGCCGCGAAGGCCCTCTGCGCCCAGGTCAAGGAGCAGGCGCGCGATCTGTTCCTGGAGAACAACCAAGTCGGTGTTGCTGTCCCTGGAGGAGCAGAGTCGCTCGTGGTCATCGCGCGCCGTCTGACGGCCGCGTGGCTTGCTGATGACGAATTGAAGAAGACGAAGGCCCTCCTGAAGGTGGATATCAAGAACGCCTTCAACAGCGCGGACCGCTCAGCCATTCTGCGCGCCGTTTTGGAGCACTTCCCGACGTTGGCCGGCTACGTCCAGTGCGCCTACGGCGACCTCACCTCCCTTTACTTCGGCGAGACACCGATCGACTCCGCTTGCGGCGTCCAGCAGGGTGACCCGCTCGGCCCGCTGCTGTTTTCGCTCGTGCTGATCGTTCTCAACGACAAAGTGAAGGAGGCCCTCAAGCGTGCCGGCGTCGCGATCCAGATCACCTTGACGACGGCACGTTCGGCGGCGACATCGGCGCTGTGAAGCTGGTGTACGAGACCATTCGCAAGGAGGGCCCGAAGTTGGGGCTCGTGATCAACGAGAAGAAATGCGAGATTGTGTCCGATGCCCCCGCCGCCGTGATCCGTCACCACTTTGGTGACGAAGCCCGCCGAGCCGCCTGCGCCTGCGCCTGCGCCTGCCGGGCCCGCGCCGAGGCTCGCGGCGAGACCCGCGTCAAAGCCCGCCGAGCCGCCTGCGCCTGCGCCTGCACCTGCCGGGCCCGCGCCGAGGCTCGCGGCGAGACCCGCGTCGAAGCCTGCCGGGCCGCCTGCGCCTGTGCCTGCCAGGCCCGCCAGGCCCGCGCTGTGGCTCGGGCCGGGACCCGCGCCGTAGGTCACGCCGAGACTCGCGCCCGCCCCCGCCGGGGCGACGCCTGTGCCTGCCGCTGGGTCGGCCGCTGGGGCGAACGGTGGTCTTGCAGGGCCTGCTGCCGGGGCTGCTTGCGCCGCGCCTCGCCGGCCCCCACGGCCGCGTCCTCCGGCCGCGCGCACCGCTTGTGTCTCCGGGCGGAGCGCGAACTGCTGCCGGAGGCGTTCCACTCGCCCGGTCGCGGTGTACTTGACGAGCTTCGACGTGGACGCCCCGTTGGCCACCATGACCGCCCTGGCGATGTCGTTGCGGAGCGTCTGCTCATCCTCGAACACCGTGTGCGCCGCGAGCAGGGAGATAAGCTTGTTCGTGCCCTTGTCCATACCGCCGTTGTTCGTGAACAGCGCTGCGACCAGCACGGCTCCGTCCTTCTTCGCGATGTCGCCGTAGTGGCGGTGCTTCTCCTCCCTGCGACGGTTGAACTCTGCTGCCGCCGCACCCTTGCCTCCTGCTGCGCCGGGCCCGCGCGCTTCACGCGCGCCGGTTCGCCCGGGACTGTCGCGGGCAGCGCCGCTTGGTCGACCTCGGTGCCGTCCGCCTGAGTGATCGCCGTCGGGCCCTCCACGATGATGGTCGGGTCACGCTGAACCACCTCGAAGATGTAGTCAGCGGTGTCGATGTTGAAACGAATGTGTGACATCAGAGCCTTGACGGGCCCACACAGCACTTCGATCTGGTTGATGACATCGACGGTCGCGTTGCGCCACAGCATGAGCGAGGCCCAGCTGTGCACCGGGGTCGGGTTCGGCGCCGGTGGGGTGAACTTGAAGGATCGGACAGACATCTCGAAGGTTTGCGAGTTCGCGAACCTTCTCCTGGCAAAACACACGACTGACAATTCAACAGGGGGCAACTTTTGGCGACAGCGCCGGCGTCATCTTTTTTTCGGAATTCGGATGTAACTCAGGAAGGGGCTTGTTCCACCTTCGGACCTGAAGGTCCTGCCAGAACCCCCAAACAGTACACAAAAAGAAAACACAGAACCCACACAACATAGCTTTTCCCGTTTGTTCAAGGTAAACCCAGAGACGACCACTCGGTCTGCTTCCCAGTCACCAGATCCCTGCGATCAATCCCACCCAATTAGTTTCCAGGAAAAAAAAACAACAACATTCAGTGAACGGAACTACAACGGAATCCATCAGAGGGGCCAAGACGGTGGTCATGTCCAAGGTGCGATCTACCGCAGCTGTGGAGCTCGGTATTCCTCAAGTCCAGCAGCACGTCTATCTAGGCGGGCTGATCTCTTCTCAGGAAGCAACGCAGGCGTCTGTCGAGACGCACGCGAAGCTGCACAAGTCACTGGAACAGGTTCGGACCGTCGCCATGAACGTGCACCCCAAGGAGGGCCTCCACCTGGTTCGTCTCTACGCGTGGCGGTGGTTCCATTTCTTCAGAGCAACGAAACCTGCGTACCTCGCGACTCTCGCGAAAGAGCTGGCGGACTGGATGTTCGCTCTCGCTTGCCAGATCCTAGATCTCAACTCCGCTTGTCGTCCTTTCATCTTTTCCTCATTAGATGATGGCGGGGCTGGGCTCTTTGACTTCCGACAGTGGCCTCTCGAGACCGACATTTCTAGGATGGGCATGAAGGTCGCGGCAAGGGACCCGAAATTGAACGTCCGGATCTGTGACGAGCCGACGAGACAGCACTTCAACCCCATCGACCACGCGCTGGTGTGTGCAGCGTGCGCAGGAGGGGGACTGAAGATGAGACACAACGACACGAACAGGCTGTTCATCCAGTGCCTGCGGAGGTACGGCGCCTCTTGTACGGATCAGTTGGGGAGCTTCTTCCCGAATGCAGTCTTTTTCCATGAGAACTCTCCGTCTGGGAGGGACAAAGGCCCAGATGGCGTGATTTGGACGGACAGGCACACCATCTTCTACGACATCACCATCGTGACTGCGACGCCGGATCGAGGTCAGAGCCGTGCGCTCGAGATGTACCGGCACAAGATGGTGAAGTACCAGAAACTCTACACGTCGAAGCACTTGATCCACTTGTTGCCACCGTCTCCTTCATCGGCACGGTGTTCTGGGCCACCAGAATCCTGGGCATTTGGCTCTCCCGACACTTCGTCTTCAGGCAGCACGTCCGCCGGACGGGCGCTGCTGCCTCGGCGCCCCCCGCGCCGACCTCGACGCCCCCTGGCGCTTCCCCCCAGACGCGCAAGCGGATGCCCTCAGCCTCCTCCAGAACCTGCGCCGCAACACCCCTCGCCACGTCGCTAAGCCTGGCCCGACCATCACGGTCGCCACGGACTCAAGCGAGACTGCGTGGGCGTGGGCATCCTACCACGGCGACGTCGACCTCCTCGAGCACCCGGGTGCGGCGCACACCACAACTACGGTCCGTACCCGAGCCGAATCAAAGGCCGCATCAGCCAGTTGGAAACGCACGCTGTCGCCAAGGCACTCGAAGCCCTGCCAGCGGGCTCCCGCGTGAAGCTTTACGTAGACAACACATCCGCCATCGGCGCGACGCTGAAGGGTTACTCACCGTCCGAAGAGATGAACGAGCAGGTCAAGGCCATCCACGACCTGCGCAGCCTTCACATCACCGACATCTTCTACATCCCCACTGCCGTGAACCCTGCGGACCAGTGGACGCGACTCGACGCGTAACGCAGTCCGGATGAGGGGGGACCGCGCTGTGACCTCCAAACGGGGGGGGGGGGATGGAGCTCCAGCAACGCTCCCCGCCGGAGCAGGAGCCGTCGGCCGAGAAGGGCTTCACCAGCCGGGCGCCCCTGCCGCTACCTCTCAACATCTCGACCCTCCGAGATCCAGTACTCCAGTCTAGCTTCCCTTGACTTCTTTCCAACCAAAACAAAACACAGACGATGCAAACTGAAGTGAGCTAAGGCTGGTTGTTTTGTCACCGTACCCGGACCATGGCCTAGGCGAAGCTGGCAGTGTCATGGAACGCTCCAATTTCAGGACCAGGTGCTTCTGGATGCGCAACAGCACCGCCGGGAACTGGCGTGGTCCCTTGTCGCAACCGGGCCGCGGGCACTTGAGGTTCTCGTTTTTTTTTTTTTTTTTTTTTTTTTTTTTTTTTTTTTTCCCGGGCTCGCTCCTACTTCGGTCCGGTTGTCGTCTGTTTTTCGCCTTAGGTCGTTATGAGGCCCGTCCACCCGGGGCGTTAAGTGGTGGACGGTACCCCTGCTCGTACGGTGGAGCGAACGAAGAAAGGGAGAGGGCTGGCCAAAATAAAATCTCACTTGCGAGACTCACTGCGCGTGCCGGTGTGGTTGTTCTTTCGGCTAAAAGAAAACACCAGCCCTCAGACGAATGGTGGTGACCTCCTGCTCGAGCGCTGCTCCAGAGCTCACGGGTCACCCTCGGGGTCGGGACCCCCGGCTGTCTACGTCGACGGGCCGGACGCGCCGTTGCGTGCGCGGTTGTTGCCACGAGGCTGCTGCCCGCGGCGGAGGTTGTTGTTGGTGTTGGCGTGTTGGCGACAACGCATCACCGTGCCCCGCATGGTGTGCATGTGGAGCTTCTGCGAGATGGCCCCGTTCGCGACCATCACCTTCCGGAGGACACGCTGCATGACCGTGTTCGGGCTCTCCACGGCCGTCGTGTCCGCCATCGCCGTCAGGAGCTTCCGCGTGCCTGTGCCCATCCCGCCGTTGATGGTGAACAGGCAGGTCAGGAGCTCCGCCCCGTGCTCCTTCGCGATCGCCCCGTACTTCTTCTCCTTCTCCGCACAGCGCGCCGTCATCGCTGTCCGGGCGTCGCCCTTCGCCGGCTTGTCGCCGTCCACGTCCCGGCCTGGCGCGTGCTCCACACTCTTGCCGAAGGCTGCCGTCGCGATCGCTTCCGCGAGGGTGTCCTCCTCGCCCTCGTCGGCGTCGGCGTCCTGCGCCACCCCGCCGATCTCCGCATCGCCGTTCGTCCCCGGCATGACGGCGTCCAGGTTGGGGGCTTGCGCGCCCGCTTCCTCCTGGTCGAGGCCGAGGCCAAGGCTCTCGTCCGACTCCGACTCCGACTCCGACTCCGAGTCTGGCCCCGACGACGAGACGTCCGGGAGCACGTCGGCCGAACGGTTGAGGTGGTAGTCGTTGTTGTTCGCCATGTGCCCGTCGCTCACGAAGCTCACATCGATGTACCACGTCTTCCCCGACAGACCGTTGATCACGAGGTCGATACGCCGGCCGTCCTCGTGGATCACGACTTCCTTGTGCGCCTCGAAGCCGCTGTTGGCCGCCCGGTCGACGGCAGCTCGGTCGACCCGAGCTGGTGGAAGGAAGCCTGCAGCCTCGTGCGCCAGCCTCGTGCGCCAGCCTCGTGCGCCAGCCTCGTGCGCCAGCCTCGTGCGCCAGCCTCGTGCGCCAGCCTCGTGCGCCAGCCTCGTGCGCCAGCCTCGTGCGCCAGCCTCGTGCGCCAGCCTCGTGCGCCAGCCTCGTGCGCCAGCCTCGTGCGCCAGCCTCGTGCGCCAGCCTCGTGCGCCAGCCTCGTGCGCCAGCCTCGTGCGCCAGCCTCGTGCGCCAGCCTCGTGCGCCAGCCTCGTGCGCCAGCCTCGTGCGCCAGCCTCGTGCGCCAGCCTCGTGCGCCAGCCTCGTGCGCCAGCCTCGTGCGCCAGCCTCGTGCGCCAGCCTCGTGCGCCAGCCTCGTGCGCCAGCCTCGTGCGCCAGCCTCGTGCGCCAGCCTCGTGCGCCAGCCTCGTGCGCCAGCCTCGTGCGCCAGCCTCGTGCGCCAGCCTCGTGCGCCAGCCTCGTGCGCCAGCCTCGTGCGCCAGCCTCGTGCGCCAGCCTCGTGCGCCAGCCTCGTGCGCCAGCCTCGTGCGCCAGCCTCGTGCGCCAGCCTCGTGCGCCAGCCTCGTGCGCCAGCCTCGTGCGCCAGCCTCGTGCGCCAGCCTCGTGCGCCAGCCTCGTGCGCCAGCCTCGTGCGCCAGCCTCGTGCGCCAGCCTCGTGCGCCAGCCTCGTGCGCCAGCCTCGTGCGCCAGCCTCGTGCGCCAGCCTCGTGCGCCAGCCTCGTGCGCCAGCCTCGTGCGCCAGCCTCGTGCGCCAGCCTCGTGCGCTACACTGTCGAATGGGATGCCATCTCGTGTGTGCGTGGACGAACGCAGGCGGCACCTCGACAAGATCACCACCATCGAAAACAAATGTATCACGTTCCGTATGCTTTGCTCCGTGCGATGGTGTGGGTTGTGTGCGAGTGCATCGGGTTTCTGGTGCCTCGCCGCTTATCTCCCTGCTCGCGGCGCACACGGTGTTCGAGGATGAGCAGACGCTCCGCAACGACATCGCCAGGGCGGTCATGGTGGCCAACGGGGCGTCCACGTCGAAGCTCGTCAAGTACACCGCGACCGGGCGAGTGGAACGCCTCCGGCAGCAGCGAGTGGAACGCCTCCGCCCGGAGACACAAGCGGTGCGCGCGGCCGGAGGACGCGGCCGTGGGGGCCGGCGAGGCGCGGCGCAAGCAGCCCCGGCAGCAGGCCCTGCAAGACCACCGTTCGCCCCAGCGGCCGACCCAGCGGCAGGCACAGGCGTCGCCCCGGCGGGGGCGGGCGCGAGTCTCGGCGTGACCTACGGCGCGGGTCCCGGCCCGAGCCACAGCGCGGGCCTGGCGGGCCTGGCAGGCACAGGCGCAGGCGGCCCGGCAGGCTTCGACGCGGGTCTCGCCGCGAGCCTCGGCGCGGGCCTGGCAGGCGCAGGCGCAGGCGCAGGCGGCTCGGCGGGCTTCGACGCGGGTCTCGCCGCGAGCCTCGGCGCGGGCCCGGCAGGTGCAGGCGCAGGCGCAGGCGGCTCGGCGGGCTTCGACGCGGGTCTCGCCGCGAGCCTCGGCGCGGGCCCGGCAGGCGCAGGCGCAGGCACAGGCGCAGGCACGGGCGCAGGCACAGGCGCAGGCGGCCCGGCAGGCTTCGACGCGGGTCTCGCCGCGAGCCTCGGCGCGGGCCTGGCAGGCGCAGGCGCAGGCACAGGCGCAGGCACGGGCGCAGGCACAGGCGCAGGCGGCCCGGCAGGCTTCGACGCGGGTCTCGCCGCGAGCCTCGGCGCGGGCCCGGCAGGTGCAGGCGCAGGCGCAGGCGGCTCGGCGGGCTTCGACGCGGGTCTCGCCGCGAGCCTCGGCGCGGGCCTGGCAGGCGCAGGCGGCTCGGCGGGCTTCGACGCGGGTCTCGGCGCGGGCCTGGCAGGCGCAGGCGGAGGCACAGGCGCAGGCACGGGCGCAGGCACAGGCGCAGGCGGCCCGGCAGGCTTCGACGCGGGTCTCGCCGCGAGCCTCGGCGCGGGCCCGGCAGGTGCAGGCGCAGGCGCAGGCGGCTCGGCGGGCTTCGACGCGGGTCTCGCCGCGAGCCTCGGCGCGGGCCTGGCAGGCGCAGGCGGCTCGGCGGGCTTCGACGCGGGTCTCGCCGCGAGCCTCGGCGCGGGCCTGGCAGGTGCAGGCGCAGGCGCAGGCGGCCCGGCAGGCTTCGACGCGGGTCTCGCCGCGAGCCTCGGCGCGGGCCTGGCAGGCGCAGGCGCAGGCGCAGGCGGCTCGGCGGGCTTCGACGCGGGTCTCGCCGCGAGCCTCGGCGCGGGCCTGGCAGGCGCAGGCGCAGGCACAGGCGCAGGCACGGGCGCAGGCACAGGCGCAGGCGGCCCGGCAGGCTTCGACGCGGGTCTCGCCGCGAGCCTCGGCGCGGGCCCGGCAGGTGCAGGCGCAGGCGCAGGCGGCTCGGCGGGCTTCGACGCGGGTCTCGCCGCGAGCCTCGGCGCGGGCCTGGCAGGCGCAGGCGCAGGCGCAGGCGGCTCGGCGGGCTTCGACGCGGGTCTCGCCGCGAGCCTCGGCGCGGGCCTGGCAGGCGCAGGCGCAGGCACAGGCGCAGGCACGGGCGCAGGCACAGGCGCAGGCGGCCCGGCAGGCTTCGACGCGGGTCTCGCCGCGAGCCTCGGCGCGGGCCCGGCAGGTGCAGGCGCAGGCGCAGGCGGCTCGGCGGGCTTCGACGCGGGTCTCGCCGCGAGCCTCGGCGCGGGCCTGGCAGGCGCAGGCGCAGGCACAGGCGCAGGCACGGGCGCAGGCACAGGCGCAGGCGGCCCGGCAGGCTTCGACGCGGGTCTCGCCGCGAGCCTCGGCGCGGGCCTGGCAGGCGCAGGCGCAGGCGCAGGCGGCTCGGCGGGCTTCGACGCGGGTCTCGGCGCGGGCCTGGCAGGCGCAGGCGGAGGCACAGGCGCAGGCACGGGCGCAGGCACAGGCGCAGGCGGCCCGGCAGGCTTCGACGCGGGTCTCGCCGCGAGCCTCGGCGCGGGCCCGGCAGGTGCAGGCGCAGGCGCAGGCGGCTCGGCGGGCTTCGACGCGGGTCTCGCCGCGAGCCTCGGCGCGGGCCTGGCAGGTGCAGGCGCAGGCGCAGGCGGCCCGGCAGGCTTCGACGCGGGTCTCGCCGCGAGCCTCGGCGCGGGCCTGGCAGGCGCAGGCGCAGGCGCAGGCGGCTCGGCGGGCTTCGACGCGGGTCTCGCCGCGAGCCTCGGCGCGGGCCTGGCAGGCGCAGGCGCAGGCACAGGCGCAGGCACGGGCGCAGGCACAGGCGCAGGCGGCCCGGCAGGCTTCGACGCGGGTCTCGCCGCGAGCCTCGGCGCGGGCCCGGCAGGTGCAGGCGCAGGCGCAGGCGGCTCGGCGGGCTTCGACGCGGGTCTCGCCGCGAGCCTCGGCGCGGGCCTGGCAGGTGCAGGCGCAGGCGCAGGCGGCCCGGCAGGCTTCGACGCGGGTCTCGCCGCGAGCCTCGGCGCGGGCCTGGCAGGCGCAGGCGCAGGCGCAGGCGGCTCGGCGGGCTTCGACGCGGGTCTCGCCGCGAGCCTCGGCGCGGGCCCGGCTGGCGCAGGCGCAGGCACAGGCGCAGGCACAGGCGCAGGCGGCCCGGCAGGCTTCGACGCGGGTCTCGCCGCGAGCCTCGGCGCGGGCCCGGCAGGCGCAGGCGCAGGCACAGGCGGCTCGGCGGGCTTCGACGCGGGTCTCGCCGCGAGCCTCGGCGCGGGCGCAGGCGCAGGCGGCTCGGCGGGCTTCGACGCGGGTCCAGGCCCGGCAGGTCTCGACGCGAGCTTCGGTGCGACGGCAGACGCAGGCTCGACAAGCTCAGGCGCGAACCTGGACACCGACAACAACACACAACACCGCGGGCGCACCACGCGCTTCTTCGACCTGTTCGGGCTCTTCCGCTAGTCAGGTCCCGCGGTCAACAGCCGGCCGGCCGGCCGCATCTCATTCTATCTCGTTGGGGTTTTAGACGGTAGCTGCACACCAGCAGAATCCGTCACTCGCTCGCCGTCGCTGGAGGAGCGGTAAGTCTATAAAAGATTTCCCCTGCGTTTCAAGGTACCGATTGCTACGGGAACACCGTGCGGACAAGCGCACACAACACGGTGTTACACTTTGAAGAAGCCGAAACTAAGCTAAACCTTAAGGCAAAAAAAAAAACTTTTTCCGTGCAATCTCCCCTCTCTTGTGCTTTGTTTTGTGTGTTCCTTTTGTGTGTTGTTTTCCCCCTTCCTCTTCGTTTTCTCTTCCCTTCCCTTTTTTTCTGTTCGGACATTTGTGTTTCGTTCATTCAGTTCTGTTTTCAGTTGTTTTCAGTTTTCTTGTTTTCAGTTTTCAGTTGTTTTCAGTTTTCTTGTTTTCAGTTGTTTTCAGTCACGATGTCGGGGTTTCCTGCCCCGCCCGCGACACCCGCGCCGCAAGGCCCTCCGGGTTTGAGCTACGCTGCAGTAGTCAGTCCCAAAACACTAGGTCGCCAAAAGAGCAACCGCCAGACCATCATCCAAGGCCTCGTTGCCTTGTCGCTCGGAGTGCCCCCAGGCACCGCCTGCACCGTCGCGCGCATGTTCGACAAATGCCGCACAGATACCAACCAGCCGAAATTCTCCATCGGCGCCATCCTCGCTATCGCTGCGAACTTTCCCCACGAGGAGCTCCGACCGTCCGCGGTGGAGCACCTTTCTCCAGATCGCATCTCGCACATCGTGTGCCAGAAAGCATTCCAGGGCGCGGACGGCAGCCTGCTGATTCGCCAGATCCTCGCCAACCCGCTCCACCAAGTCGTCATCGTCCAACGTCCTCGGGGCGCCGATGAACATGCCGCCTGCTTCACGTTTTTCGTGAAGATCCAAGCTCCGCTCTACAAGTTGGCTGACTGCCGGGGCCTCCAGAACAAACCGACGTTCATCCCGCTCGCTCCGCAAGCTTCGATCGTCCATCCGCTCAAGTTCAAGCTCACGTACAAGAGTGCCCACGTCGACCCGCAAACGTTCATGAAGATTGACAACGCTGACTTCTTCAAGGCCATGGGTGCGTTCCCGACCGAGCAGTTCATCATCACCACCATCGAGGAGACCGCGAAGAGCAGCGGCATGCTCGGTCAGAATGAGCGGTCGATTGGGGCCGTGACTCGGGTGCGCACAGGTCAAGAGCTCGCCCAACTTGGCAACGACGTGAAGGCTACGTTGAAGCCCAAGACGGACGGGTTCAAGTTCACCGTCGTCCCCAAGGCGCTCCTCACGTTCACCGGTGTGAGCAGCGTCGGCCAGCACATCTACAACCTCTTCCTTCGCCCTGACGACCGTCAGTCTCCGACCATGCTCGTGAAGGTGGCCGCGGAGATGATGAACACACCGTGGGTCAAGTTCGCGCAAGTCGTCCTCAACGACTGCATCCGTCTCGTCGTTGCGCCGGAGATTGACTCCGTGGAGAAGTTCGCGGAGCACATGAAGCAGAAAGCCGCACGCGCGCAGAAGGAAACCACTGTGAAGCGTGCGCTCCGTTCATGGGAGGAGGTCGCCTCGCCGTTCTACGGAACCTCCAAGAAGTCGGAGAGTCGCGCCCGCTACGAAGCGTACTCCCACAACATGCAGTGGATGCAACAGCAGGCGATCAGCGCCGCCACCACAGAGCTCATGCCGTTGGGCCTGATGGATGCAGATCGTCGCCAGAGTACGAAGTTGTACGAAGCGTTCAACAAGTTACTCGAGTCCAGTGGCAAGCAGCCAGGCAAAATCCACTGTGGCCCGAAAGGCGAGCTCTTTTGCCTGTTGGTGCCTCGCGCGCAAGCCGAGGAACTGATGGAGGGAAAGGCAGCGATCATGGCTGAGACCGACTCAGACGAAATTGTATACATCTACGATCCACGTTACGCGCATCGGGGCATCGTCGTACATTGTAGTTTATCTGCTCTCGTGCGCCAGCCTCGTGCGCCAGCCTCGTGCGCCAGCCTCGTGCGCCAGCCTCGTGCGCCAGCCTCGTGCGCCAGCCTCGTGCGCCAGCCTCGTGCGCCAGCCTCGTGCGCCAGCCTCGTGCGCCAGCCTCGTGCGCCAGCCTCGTGCGCCAGCCTCGTGCGCCAGCCTCGTGCGCCAGCCTCGTGCGCCAGCCTCGTGCGCCAGCCTCGTGCGCCAGCCTCGTGCGCCAGCCTCGTGCGCCAGCCTCGTGCGCCAGCCTCGTGCGCTACACTGTCGAATGGGATGCCATCTCGTGTGTGCGTGGACGAACGCAGGCGGCACCTCGACAAGATCACCACCATCGAAAACAATCGTCGTACATTGTAGTTTATCTGCAAAGTAGATATTGCTCTGAGAAAATGCCTTGCATTTCCGTGTTGTGCAGAGGGTACCCTTTCGACCCCTTTCAGGCTTCGCTTTTTCACACACAAGAACAACAACCATGTCACTCGCCAAGTTCCAGGACGCCAAGGACATCCGCACGGAGTGCGACACCGCCATCGCCAGCGCCGACGTCAAGCTTCTGGAGTCCGCCGTGGCGAGCGCGTACGATCAAGTCGTGAAGCGGGACGAGCTCATCAAGGACCAGGGCGAACGCATCAAGCAGCACCAGCAGGACTTCTCTGCCCAGAGTACGCTTCTCGCCACGGTCATGTCCGAGCTCACCGAATCCAAGAAAGCGACCGCCGAAGCCGTGAAGCAGCGTGACGACGCCCTGAAGAACGCGCAGCCAGCGGCGGCCGACCCAGTCGCCGACCGCACCCCGGAGGAGCTGTTCAACCGCGTTATGAGCCACCACCGCCTCCCCGTTGAAGATTGGCTTCGCCTCACCGACGGCATGATCGACCAGATGTTCAAAACCTGCACGTCCGCGGGCACCATCCAGGAAGTCGAAATTCCAGCAGTCTACATCTACGCCATCAAGAAGTTCGGGAAGGTGAGCGCTCAGGAGCAGACCCAGACGATCGAGCAGGAGAAGCGCGAGGAGCGCACTTACCCGTTCCTGCCCAAATTCCGCGCCGTCGACAACATCCTCGAAGCCTTCGGTAACCCATCCCGTGAAGACTGCATCGCTACGCTTTACAGCCTCGTCGACTCCAAGCAGCTCTCCCTGCACTCGTTCCCGTTCATCTGCATCGCTCTGGCGGACGACAAGTACAAGTACAAGCTTCTCATGAGCTACATGACTCAGCAGCCGGAGACCGCGCTCGCTCACTACAACATGACCGTCTTCAAGGCTCAGGAGAAGTACGACAAGAGCATGCTGTACTCCTACGGGAAGACCGTCCTTGAGCTGTCGCTGCCTCTGTCCGGACTTGAGCTCATGAACTTGAAGAAGACCTCGCTTACCGTTCACCAACAGAACCAGGCTGGCGTCGCGTCGAATCAGATGAACCTGCATGTCCTGAATGGCGCCCGCTCTGAGACACCGACGATCGAGGGGAGCGGCATTGGCTCCGCCCAGCGCGCTGAGATGAACCCGAAGCAGGCGTCCATCGTGCAGCACTACTTCTCGAAGAGCCCTGGCGTGCAGGTTGGCAACCATGTCATCTTTGGCGGTGCCAACATGCCCATCGTCACCATCCCGATCGTGAACCGCTCCGGTCAGGCCTCCGCCGACTTGGCAGTGGACGGAACGATGATCTACACCGAGACCCGCAAGCTCGAGGAGAAGATCCATCACCTCAACACCGCTGCATACAACAAGATCGCGGAGCTCGAGGCCATCGTCAAGTCCGTGTCCCGCCAGCGCCAGAAGATCCCCCGTCTTCCCCAGGACGTCTACCACATCTTGCTATCCGGGGGCAAGCTGGACAAGCACCACTGCGACGTCATCTGCCGCGTCCTGACCGCGCTGCGCAAGAACCTGAAGGCCGAGCGTCGCAAGGTTGAGGAAGCGTGCAGCCAGGCTGCTCCGGTG
>OY843706.1:0-3878 GCA_963693005.1 Alphaproteobacteria bacterium CMAR1
GCTGCAGCGCCAGGAAGCAGTCGCTCGCGCTGCGGAACTCCACCAGCTCCTCCACACGATCGTCCCTGCAGCTGTTCTTCCCCGTCTCGAAGTCGGCGGCCCGTCACAGTATCAGATCGATCTTGTTCCTTCCGCCTCGATGCTCTTTGCAGACATGAAGGGGTTCACTGCCTGGTCGACCACTCGGACCGCCGCGCAGGTCACGTCGATGCTCAACACCGTTGTCGCGGACCTCGACGTCATCGCTGTCAACACCGACACTGTGGAGAAGATCAAAACAGTCGGTGACGCCTACTGGGCGGTCGCCGGAATCCCAGTTGAGGCGGAGAACCATGCTGACCAGCTCGTCTTGTTCGGATGGCGCATGAACGGCGTAATCGCCGGTCTCAACGAAAAACACGCGGAGTGGGGCGGCGTCTCGTGGCGCGTTGGCATCCATACCGGGCCGATGACCGGGGCGCTGTTTGGAGATCGGCAGGTGTCGTACGAAGTTTTCGGCGAGACGTCGCGGATCACTCAGCTCGTCGAAGCGAACGGAATCTCTGGCGCCGTTGTCGTGACAGAGCAGACGCTCGCGTCGTTACTCGTCCGCCCGGAGGAATCCATGTGCTATCCGCACGCCGCGCTCCCCGACTGCGGCCCGAACGGCGGGGTCTTGACGATGTACGAGCTCCCCCCACCTGATGAGTTGCGCGTTGGGGACACGCACTCGTTGACCTCGCGTGTCGCGACAGTGTCCGAGCAAACGCAAACTCCAACGGCGTCGGTGTGTTCGATGCCGGTGCAACTCTCCGCACGGAGCTCGTCAGCAGCATCGGGCCCGTCCGGTGGGCTCCCATCGCCGGCGGCCCAAGCGGTGGTGGTGCCGCTTCTCCGGGGCGGATTGCTGCACAACAACAGTCCGCAGTCTGCGCCGCTCGTGAGCCATCGCAGTTCGGTCACCGCAGATGACAGCGCGCGGCGGCGCATCGACGTTCGCTCGGCGCTCAACGATGGTGACGATTCCTCCGTCAAGAATCTGAGCACGACTCGCCTCACCGTCGTTTCGCATCACACCACCGGCTCCACGAACAAGCAGCACATCGATGCTGTCTTTGCTCCGAAGACGGTCGAAGACCTCGAAAAGGTAAAGTGGCGCCTCCTTCCGTACTTTGAAAACGACGAGACGGAGGTCCTGTTCAAGAGTCGAGCTGAGGTCGTGTGCCGGAACATGAATCGAGTATGCTCGACCCTTCTCGTCATCGTTCATGCACTCCACATGATGACTCTCGTCGCGCTTCCGGACCGCTGCTTTCAACCAATCGGTGTGTCGATGCAAGCACTCGCTATCGTTCCATTTTCGATCTCGGCAGTGTGCGCGTACCACCCGACGTGGTCGTTGCGAGTCGCGACCATCGCGCTCTCTGTTGCTGCAACAGTGGGGATCGTCGGGACAGGCCTCACGCCGCTGAACGGGTGCGTCGTTGGCCACGACATTCAAACGTACACTTACATCGCCTACGCGTGCATTTTCTTTTCTGCTGGACCGGTGTCGTGGCCGGTCTTGTTTGCATTCTGTGCGACGTGCCTCCTGATCCCGGCGACGATCTTGACGGCGTTCTTCTCGCCGATCGCGGTCGTCGGCATCGCGATGGTTCCCATGGGTTGCATGATCTGTGCCCTGATCGGATTCACAGAGGAGCGTTTGGTCCGGCGCCGATTCATCGAAGAAGAGATCGCGCGGAGGGGCAACGTCGAGCTCGCGGCGTTGGGCGAGCAGCGTGTCGCCGTGCTCCAGCGCTTGGTCCCCGAGCATGTTGTGTCCGATCTGATCGAATGGTTCGGAACGAAGATGGACCCGGACAAATCCATCACACGGAGCTACGACCGCGTCGTTGTCGCATTCATGCAACTCCGCCCAACTCAACTCAATGATCTCCCGGTCCTCCACGCGGAGGTGGATGCCGAACTCATCCGAATCTGCAGGCATGATCTGTTCGGTGATTCCGACGCGACTGAAGGCGACGAACCGTCAGAGGCCTCCCCGAACCGTGCGCTGCGTCTGTCAATGCCCCGCGGCTCGCCGCGGGTCAGCGCGTTGGCAGCGATCGCGTCGCCACGGGCTGCGCAGTCATCATCACTGTCATCGAGCATCCTGGACAAGATCAAAACCGTCGGCGACCTCGTCATGATCGCTGGCCCCTTCCCGCATTGCCTCGATCGAGATGGCGGCCGTGTGACCGCACAAGAGGACGAGAACGACAATGAAAACGTGCACCATGCCTTGCCACCTGAAGGGTCTGCAAGGTACAACGCATCTGGTCACCCGAACCGCAGCCCGGTGTCTATCGACGCCTCTGATGCTGAAATCGCCGCCTCGTTTTCTGCCGTGCTCGAGCTCTTCACGAGGGTTCGGCCGAAATGCCCTGTGCAAATCGGTGCACATGTCGGGCCGGTCGTTGGAACAGTACAGGGGTCGTCACGCCTTGCCTTCGACGTCTTCGGTGACGCTGTCAACGTCGCGAGCCGTGTCCTGTCTTGCGCCAAAACGAGCGGCTCTGCAATCCACGTCTCGGGCGCCTTAGCGGACACCGTCGTTGCGCATAAAGATCTTGTTGCCGCCAACGTGGCGTTCGGCACGCCTGTGACAATCACAGCTACAGGGGCGGCCCACTTAAGCCTTGGTCTGGTCATGGTCCGTTCTGGGCGGTGCGACGGCCGTTTGACCTCGTTGGAGAAGCTAGATGGGGGTTTTCGGCCACGAGCTTCGCACAAAAAATGGTGTTTTCGCCTGAACGTGGAGCAACAGGCACCCAGACCCCAAAATTGGTCCGAAAGGGGTCGGTCCGAATTTTTCAGAATCCAGCAAGAAGGTTCGTATGTTCGAAAACCGACGCCGGGACCAACAAAAATAACCATTTTTGAGATTTTTTTTTTTTGGGTGACTTTTTTTTTTTTCTTCAATTTTGACCCCCAGCAGCAGCGTGCCCCCCAACGCTCGTGCTGCTGCTCTCCCATTGGTCGCTGCATTTCCTCTTGCAATGAATAGCCGTGATCGACAGCTTCCAAGAACCTATTTTGGATCTTCAGGAGGACGAAGGAGCGACAAGAACGGATTTTTCTGAGTTTTTGGCCCATTTCGAGGGCCAACGCCCACTGTTTGAAGCTTGCAGTTGCGAGGTTCACCGTCAAGAATGAACGCCCTGGGCCGCAAAACGGTTAGTCGGGGACTCTAGTTTGCCTGCTATGCGATTGCATACTTTCCCCGGCGTTGTAGCCGATTCCGACCGCAGTTGCAACGCTTTTGCAGACTTTTTCGACCCTTTTCGACCCTTTTGCCCATTTTAGGGCCCTTTGGCCCATTATCGGGGCGTAAAAGGCCGATCCACATGAAGTTTTGGCAGCGCACGCGAGGGCGACGAGCGTGCTGCCATAAACACCGTGTTTTACGCCAGCAAACACCTGCAGACACGTACTTTACTCCGGTTTCCACCCGTTTTACCCCCTTTTGGCCCCCTTTTGAACCGTGAAATCGCCTATTTGCAGCGTCTGAGGTGAGCTGGCGGCCAAAGTGCCCGCAAAACGAATCCCATAACCGAGTAGTAGAAATTGAGTAGGCCCAAAAAACGTCTCGAATTACGTCCGGGGACCCCAGGACCCCCGAGAGCCAGCCTGTGATAGCACCGTGGGCCACCCCTGTAAGGGCAAGGGGTCGATCACTGTACATCCAGTCGACTTTTGACCCGAAGAAAATCCGAAATTCCTTTAACATTTTTTTTGTGCACTGATATCTGAATATCTCAAACCCCGCAACAAACCCCGCGACTCAGACGCCTGTAGTTTGCCGTACTTGTGCTGTGTGTTGCTCACATCAAAGGTACGGCAAACTATCATCAGAG
>OY843707.1:0-15927 GCA_963693005.1 Alphaproteobacteria bacterium CMAR1
ATCGCGCTCTTTGCTGCCGGGCTGCTGCTCCTCCTCGGCATCTTCGCGGTGCTGGCCGGCCACGCGTCGCAGGTGGCGGGGTACAAAGTGTCGATCCTCGGGCTCTTCGTCCTCGTCCCGCGCGAGGTCGTGACGGACCTCCACGCGGCCTCGGAGGAGCGCCTCGTGAAGCTCGACGAGGAGGAGACCGACCAGAACCTCGGCGCCTCCACCCGGTCCCGCACCATGTCGACCGCTGGCAGCGACGTGCTGCAGTCCCTCACCCGCTCGCAGGGCAACAGCGGCGACGCCGACGCCGACGACGACAACGACGAGGAGGGCTCGAACCTGGACGAGGAGGAGGCGGCCGACCAGACCGAACAGCAGCAGGACCTCCTCGGGAAGGCCGCCCGCCCCGCGGCGAAGCGGACCGCCGCCCCCGCCGCCCCTGGGATCTTCGCCGTGTGTTCGGACGCTGTCCTTCTCTCGGCCGCTGGAATCTCCTTGGGCGCGCTGCTCGCCGCGTGAGGGAGAAGAAGCGCCGCACGGAGCTGGAGGGGATGCACGACTACCTGCAGCACAAGTGGCGCGAGGCCCTCGACTTCGAGGCCACCACGAGCGCCCTCGTGACCCTCGGCACCGACGACCAGCAGCGCCGCTCGCTGTCCGCCACCACCGCTGACGCCTGGGCCCTCTCGCTGCACGGGCCCCGGGAACTCGAGGCGGAGTCGCCCATCGCCAAGGGCCGCCCCACCCGAGGGGCCCCGGAGTCCTACGGCATCCACGACAACCTGCAGATCCCCGGCGTCGAGCTCATCCGCGTCGCCGCCACGACAGTCTCCACCCTCGTCAACTCCGCCCTCGGCTTCAGTGGTCTCTGGCTGCGGGCCCCGTCGCAGGCCCTCTCGCAGCTCGCCGAGCTTCCGGTAGCGGCGCTCTTCAACGCGAGCTTCACCTTCCCCACCACCACAGCCACCGGGGAGATAGCGCGGGCGCAGCTCTTCGGGTACACGACGTTGTTCCAGTTCATCAGCCTCCGCACCGCCATCGACGCCGAGGTCCAGCGCGTCCGCACCGAGGCCTACCTCGCCGAGTCCGACGTCCTGTCGTGGGCCCTCGCCGCGCTGCCCGCGCTCCTCGGCCTCGTCGCCTTCGCCGCCACGCTCGCCACCGCCGGCCGCGGCGCGATTCTCTACGCCCGCCGCGGCTACATCGGCGGCTTCTTCGTCGTCGCCGCCGTCGTCGTGTTGCTGACGAGCGTGGCGCTGTGCGGGACAGTGGGCGTTGCGCTCAAGCGCCGTGCGGTGGTCGTGGAGGCGGTGAAAGACTACCATGTTGCCCTGGAGCAGGCCAACGTCTCTATGACGGCCCAGCGGGCGCTGTCGTACGTCGTCCGGCGCTACCCGCAGACCGGTGACCTCCGGGCCTACAACTTCTACTTCGACCTCCTCGACGCCTCCGGCCTCGGAGCCATCGGCCCGGAGAGCACGGCCGGCACCCGGGCCATCCTGCGCACCATCGAGAAGGTCTCTATGGCCCTGGCCGTCTCCGCCTACGCACCGTCGTCCAACGAAACGCGCGAGGTCAACAGCTTCACGTGGGACCTGGCCACGGAGCCGGACGCCGCCGCGGTGCGCGTCGCGTACCCGGACGACCCGCTGCTGTACACCAACATGACGGCCGACACCAGCCGCTCCCGCGACGCGAAGATCGCCGTTTCCCGGGCGGCCATCTTCGGGCAGCGCTACGCCGACCACACGGCGGCCTACTACGCCGCGGTCGACACGCTGAAGGAGCAGCGGGTGCGGGAGGTTCTGGACCGGCAGGACACGGCGCAGGACGACTACCGCGCCCTCCTCATCGTCGCGACGTGTGCGGTGGGCGTCGGCTGCGTCATCACAGCGGTGGCCGTGGTGCTGCTCGTCGCCGGGTTCGTGCAGCCGACGCCGTCGCTGCAGCCGAAACTCGACGCGGGGACCTTCAAGGTTGGCAGCGGCGGCAAGGACGCGATGCCGCCCCCGGGGGCTCAGCGCGAGAACACCGCCGTCGCGGCCGCCGCGCAGACGGACCTCGGCACGGCGGCCGGGGGCGGGCTGCTGCTGCAGTCCTCGGTCGGCTTCCTCGCCCTGCTGCTCGCGCTGCTGTTCACCATCGGCTACCTCGAGGTGTCGCTGCTCGATAATGCTCCGCGCAACATCGACCGCGCCACCGCCGTCGGGTGGCACTCCTCCTTGGCGATGCTCACCGCGGAGCAGACCGTCGCTGGGTCGCTATCGCCGGAGATCGCCGTGGCGCTGCTCGAGGAGCGCACGGAGAGCCTTCTCCGCTCCCGCACCGCACTGCTCTACGGGGCCGGGGATGGGTACAACGTCGTCGGGCGGTCCACCACCCACGACGCGCTGTGGTTCGGCCGTGGGCAGACGGTGTCGGCCAAGTACTCCGACTGCGGCTACCTGCCACCGGGCAGCGTGGCGCCGGCGCTGCTCCTCGGGGATGGCCTGAACGTCGCCGTCACGAGCTTCATCTCCGCTGCGACGGCGGTGACCCACGCGTCGCTTAAGTACGCCCACGCCATCGACGGCACGACGACGCTCACCGGGGCCGGGACCACAACGCCACCGTCCGCGGCAGCGCAGGCGGTGGCGTTGGCGGAGGCCAAGGCGGCGATCAACACCGCCGTCACGGAGATGCGGGGGATGTACTTCCCGCTGCACCTCGCGCTGCGGGAGTCGGCCGACCTCTACCTGCAGACGGAGAAGGACGCGGTCAACATGTGGCACTACATCTTCGTCGGGGGCTGCGCCACGGCGCTTGTGTCCGCCGTCCTCGTCGCGGTGCTCGTCCTGTGGCCGCTGTCCAACCGGCTGAGCGCGGAGCACGCGGAGTCGACGCTGATGCTCAAGATGATGCCCAGCGACATCCGCGAGAACGTCCCGGCCATCGCCCAGTTCATCGACTCCGCCATCACGGCCGCTGGGTCGCTCGCCCCCGCGGCGTCCGGCGGTGACTCGACGTACACGGCGCCGATCATCGTCATCGACTCCAAGGGCACGGTGCTCAAGTTCAACAGCGCCGCGGAGGACTGCTTCGGATACGACACGAGCGAGGTGGTCGGCAACAACGTCAAGATGCTCTGCCCGGAGGACGTCGCCATAAACCACGACGGGTACCTCCAGCGGTACCTCACGACAGGGGTGCGGCGCATCGTCGGGTACGAGCGGCAGGTCCGGGGCCGCCGCAAGGACGGGAGCATCTTCCCGCTCGGCATCAACGTCAAGGAGCTGCGCCGGGCCACGGGCGACACCGTCTTCATCGGCTTTGTCCACGACATCACGCGCCGCACGGAGCTCGGGCGCATCGAGGAGCTCAACGACGTGATCCAGGACCTCGCCACGGTGCCCATCATCGCCATCGACTCCCTCGGCACCGTCACGCGCTTCAACCGCGCCTCCGAGCGCTGCTTCGGGCACCACGCTGCGGACGTCCTCGGGCAGAACATCAAGATGCTCATGCCGGAGAGCATCGCGAAGCACCACGACGCGTACCTCGCGAACTACCTCCGCACGCGGGAGAAGAACGTCATCGATTCGGTCCGCCGCGTCGTGGGGCTGACGAAGAACGGCGAGGAGTTCGTGCTGGAGCTCGCGGTCAAGGAGATCTCCACCTCGGACCTCGGGTCGCAGTCGACGTACCTCGGCTTCGCCCGCGACCTCACGGCCGACCTCGTGCTGGAGGAGGCGAACCGGATCAACGACGAGGTGAGCGACCTGTCGCCGATCCCCATCATCGGCATCGACTCCTTCGGGAAGGTCATCAAATTCTCCCGCGCCGCGGAGGAGAAGATGGGCTACCCGAGCGCCGAGGTCCTCGGGCAGAACGTCAAGATGCTCATGCCGGACAGCATCGCCCGCCACCACGACGGGTACTTGGAGGCGTACCGCAAGACGGGCAAGAAGTACGTCATCGGGTCCGAGCGGGAGGTGGTGGCGATGCACAAGGACGGGACAGAGTTCCCGGTGCGGCTGACGGTTGGGGAGGCGAAGAAGGAGGGGATGCAGGCGAACTTCCTCGGGTACCTCGTGGACATCCGCGAGGAGAAGCAGCACGCCCGCAGCTCCTCCATCAACGACGCCGTGCGGCACAACTCCAGCACCCCCATCATCACCATGAACGCCGTCGGGACCATCCTCACCGTGAACCCTGCCGTCGGGCACGAGTTCGGGTACCGCAGCGACGAGATGATCGGGCAGAACATCAAGATGATCACCCCGGAGGAGATCGCCGTTCACCACGACGAGTACCTCCGCACGTACCGCAAGACGAGGAAGCGCAACGTCATCGGCGGGCAGCGACGGGCTCCAGCGCGGCGCAAGAACGGGCAGCGGTTCATGGTGGAGATCCGCGTCGAGGAGGTCGAGGACGGCGACGGCAACCTCACCTTCGTCGGCTTCCTGCTCAACCTCACCCACGCCCTGGAGGTGGAGCAGCAGTTCGCCATCAACCGCACCGTGCTCGAGATCAGCGCCGTCCCGATGATCGCCATCAACGCCAAGGGCACCGTCCTCACCTTCTCCCGCTCTGCCGAGGTGACGTGGAAGCGCACGGCGGCGACCATGATCGGCCAGAACGTGAAGAAGCTCATGCCGCAGTACTACGCCGTCAACCACGACACGTACCTCCAGCGCTACGTGGAGACCGGCGAGCAGCACATCATCGACACGAGCCGCGTGGTGGAGGCCGAGGACGCGGACGGCCGCATCTTCCCGTGCGAGGTCTCCGTGCGGGAGACCAAGGCCGGCGACAGCAGCGAGCGCGCCGACGCCGTCTTCGTCGGGTACGCCCGCGACATGAGCCGCGACGGCGAGGTGGACCAGATCCTCCAGCGCAACGAGCACATGTCGAACATGTCGCCGCTGCCGCTGCTGCAGATCGACCTCTACGGCATCATCCAGCGCTTCAACGACGCCGCCGAGCACGAATTCAAGTACCGCCGCGACGAGGTCGTCGGCCGCAACGTCAAGCTGCTCATGCCGGACCAGGTCGCCCGGCAGCACGACGGGTACCTCATGCAGTACCGCCGCACGCAGCAGAAGCGCATCATCGGCAAGGTGCGCCGCACGCAGGCGGTCCGCAAGGACGGCAGCGTGTTCCCCGTCGAGATCGTCGTCAACGAGATCGTGGTGGGCGGCGACGCGGACCAGAACTTCTACATCGGGTACCTGCGCAACGTGCACGACGAAGTGGAGCTGCTCAAGACGAACATCGTCTCCGGCGTCATTTCCGACCTGTCGCCGACGCCGCTGCTGGCCATCAGCGAGAAGGGGACAATCATCAAGTTCAACCGCGCGGCGGCGACCACCTTCGGCTACTCCGAGGAGTTCTGCATCGGCCAGAACGTCAAGATCCTGATGCCGGAGGACATCGCCGTTCGGCACGACGGGTACCTCAGCGCGTACGCCAAGACCGGGGAGCAGCACATCATCAACTCGATGCGCATCGTGCGGGGGAAGAAGGCCGACGGGACAACCTTCCCGGCCGAGGTCTCCGTGCGGGAGCTGACGTCGGAGAACGCCCAGGAGAAGATGTTCTGGGGTTACATCCGCGACGTCACGGACGACTTCGCCAAGGAGCAGGCCGTGCGGGTGGCCGACGCCGTGCAGGCCCTGAGCGCGGCGCCGATCCTCGCCATGAACCAGAAGGGCACCGTCCTCCGTGCGAACGAAGCCACGGCGCGGCTCTTCGAGTACACGCTGCAGGAGATCGTCGGGCACAACATCAAGATGCTCATGCCGCAGGAGATCGCGTCGCAGCACGACGGCTACCTCCGCACGTACCTGGCGACGGGGAAGAAGACCGTCATCGACAGCACGAGGCGGGTGCAGGCCCGCAAGAAGTCCGGCGTCGTCTTCCCCATCGAGATCGGCGTCCGCGAGGTGAAGCTCGCTGACGGCAGCTCCATGTTCCTCGGCTACATCGTTGACCTCTCGCAGGAGCTCGAGCGCGCCTCGTCCCACCAGCTCAACGACGCTGTCAAGTCCTCCTGTCCGATCCCGCTGCTGGCCATCGACGCGCACGGCACGGTGCTGGAGTACAACGAGGCCGCCGTGACCTTCTTCGGCTACCCGCAAGACAGCGTCATCGGGCAGAACATCAAGATGCTCATGCCGGAAGAGGTCGCCGTCAACCACGACGGGTACCTCGCCAAGTACCGCGAGACAGGGGTCAAGTCGGTCATCGGGACGTCGCGGCTGGTGCGGGCCCAGCGGCGGAACGGAATCACGGTCCCGGTGCGGCTCACCGTGCGAGAGCTCAAGAGCAGCGACGGGACGCTCTACGTCGGGTACGTGGAGAACATGTCGTCCGACTTCGAGGCGCAGAAGGCGACGGTGGTGTTCCAGCAGGTGATGGACATGATGGTGATGCCCATCATCGGGATCACCGAGATGGGCACGATCCGCCGCTTCAACCGCGCAGCCGAGGCGGACTTCGGGTACACCGCGAACGAAGTCATCGGGCAGAACATCAAGATGCTCATGCCGGAGGCCATCGCCAAGAACCACGACGGGTACTTGGAGGCGTACCGCCGCACCGGGGAGAAACACGTCATCGACTCGAGCCGCAACGTCCCAGTCCGCTGCAAGGATGGCACCGAGGTCCCCGTCGAGCTGCTCGTCTCCGAATTCGTTCTCGACGGACAGCGCACGTTCGTCGGGTACGGCCGCAACCGCATGAAGGAGATCCAGGCAGACCGCGAGGCGAAGTTGAACACCGCCGTGATCGCCCTCTCCTCCGTCCCCATCATCGCGATGAACGACCACGGCACCGTGCTCCGTTTCTCCCGCGCCGCCGAAGAGGAGTTCGGGTACACCGCGGCAGAGGTCCTCGGGCAGAACGTCAAGATGCTCATGCCGGAGCACATCGCCGTCAACCACGACGGGTACCTCGAGGCGTACCGCAAGACAGGGCGCAGGACGGTCATCGGGAAGACGCTCGAAGGGACGGCGCGGCGGAAGTCGGGCGAGATGATCCCAGTGGAGCTCACGGTGAAGCAGGTCTCCAAGAGCGGGCTCCCGACCCTCTTCATCGGGTACGTGCGGAACATCACGGAGGACCTCAAGCAGCGCTCCAACGCCCTCGTGTGCGAGGCCATCGAGGACCTGATGCCGGACCCGCTCATCGTCATCAGCGACGTCGGCATCGTCCACTCCTTCACTCCCGCCGCCCAGCGCGCCTTCGGGTACACCTCGGCCGAGGTGGTCGGGCAGAATGTGAAGATGCTCATGCCGCCGGAAATGGCGTCGCAGCACGACGGGCTGCTCGAGCGGTACCGCAAGACGGGCATGAAGCATGTCATCGACACGACGCGGCGGACGACGGGGCTGCGGAAGGACGGGACGCCCTTCGAGGTGGAGCTGCGGATCAAGGAGATCGCCTCCGGGGCCCAGCGCTTCTTCATCGGCTACGTGCGGGACTGCTCCGACGACTTCCAGCTCGTCCTCGAGCGCGACCTCGGCGAGGCGCTGCTGGAGCTCAACCCGGACGCCCTCATCACCATCGACGCCAAGGGGTCGATCCTGCGCTTCAACAAGGCCGCGGAGGAGATGTTCCACTTCGACCGTGCCCTGGTGATGGGCCGCAACGTGAAGATCCTCATGCCGGACAAGTTCGCCCTGCGGCACGACCAGTTCCTCGCCCACTACCGCACCCACGGCGTGAAGCACGTCATCGACGACGTGCGGCAGATCGAGGCGGAGCGGAAGAACGGCGAGGTGTTCCCGGCTGAGATCTCCGTCCGGGAAACCGTCGACGAGAAGGGCGACCCCATCTTCGTCGGCTACGTCCGAGATCTCACCAACAAGTAAGACACCCGCTGGTCAATGTTCATGTTCGCGATTGTTTTCCTTTTTTTTTCGCCGACTCTGCATTATGTGTCCATATCCCATCCCTTTTTTTTCTGGCGGCGATCCGAGGCTGTCTGGATGCATGCTGCTCCCTCAAGTGTCCGGTTGTGGCAGGTGCCATGCGCCGTTTCTTCCGCTCTGCCCCGGCGGCCCTCGCCTCCACCGCGGCCATGCGCTTCACCAAGGACCATCCGGTCCCGACCTACGACCACCACGCCTCCGTGGCCGAGCGCGACGGCGGCGTGAACGTCCTGCGCTTCCCCGCCACCGACGACGCCGCCTTCCAGGAGAACAAGGCCCGAATGGATGCCATGAGCAAGGAGCTCGCTGACAAGGTCCGTGCCAACGCTGACGGCACCGCCGCCGACGTCGTCCCCCGCCAGCGCCACGTTGCCCGCGGGAAGCTGCTCGTGCGCGACCGCATCGAGAAGCTCGTGGACCCGAACACGCCGTTCCTCGAGCTTTCCCAGCTGGCCGGACACGAGCTCTACGGCGCCGAGTCCCCCGCCGCGGGCGGTCTCATCACTGGCATCGGTGTCATCAACGGCACCCGCTGTATGATCGTCGCCAACGACGCCACCGTCAAGGGCGGCACGTACTACCCCATCACCGTCAAGAAGCACCTGCGCGCACAGAAGATCGCCGAGCAGAACCGCCTGCCCTGCGTCTACCTCGTCGACAGCGGCGGTGCCAACCTCGAGCGCCAGGCGGACGTCTTCCCGGACGAGCAGCACTTCGGCCGCATCTTCTTCAACCAGGCCAACATGTCCGCCAAGCGCATCCCGCAGATCGCCATCGTCATGGGCTCCTGCACCGCCGGCGGCGCCTACGTCCCGTGCATGGCCGACGAGTCCGTCATCGTCCGGAAGACTGGCACCATCTTCCTCGGTGGCCCGCTGCTGGTCCGCGCCGCCACCGGCGAGGAGGTCGAGGCTGAGGAGCTCGGCGGTGCCGACGTGCACTGCCGCAAGTCCGGCGTCACCGACTACTACGCGGCGGACGACCTCCACGCGCTGTACCTCTGCCGCCGCATCGTCGCGAACCTCGAGACGGCGGCGTCGTCCAAGGTGGCCGGGCCTGTGCCGACGGAGTTCGCGGAGCCGAAGGACGACCCAGCGGAGATGGGCGGCTTCATCTCCGACCTGACGGCCTCCGTCGTCGTCCCCTTCGACATCAAGGCGATCATCTCCCGCATCGTCGACGGCTCCGTCTTCGACGAGTTCAAGGCGCTCTACGGTGAGACCATCGTCTGCGGCTTCGCCAAGGTCAAGGGCCTCCCGGTGGGCATCGTCGCGAACAACGGCATCCTGTACTCCGAGGCCGCCCTCAAGGCGACCCACTTCATCGAGCTCTGCGCCCAGCGCGACATCCCGCTGCTGTTCCTGCAGAACATCACGGGCTTCATGGTGGGCAAGAAGTACGAGGAGACCGGCATCGCCAAGAACGGCGCGAAGATGGTCACCGCCGTGGCCACCGCGAACGTCCCGAAGATCACCGTCGTCATCGGCGGGTCCTACGGCGCCGGGAACTACGGCATGTGCGGCCGCGCCTACGACCCACGGTTCATGTTCATGTGGCCCAACGCCCGCATCTCCGTCATGGGCGGCAACCAGGCGGCCGAGGTCCTCGCCATGACCAACACCAAGCTCAAGGGCGCCGGCGACGACAAGGTCGCGGAGTTCAAGGCCAAGGTCAAGGGCAAGTACGAGCACGAGGGCTCCTGCTACTACAGCACCTCCCGTCTCTGGGACGACGGCGTCATCGCCCCGGACGCCACGCGCGACGTCGTTGGGGAGTGCCTCCGCACCGTGCGCTGTGCCCCGAACCCGGAGCCCAAGTTCGGTCTCTTCCGCATGTAGAGTGGAGCCTGTCCTCCTCCGCTTCCCTCTCGCCCGGCTCGGTGATTCATTATTGCGCTTCACCGAGCCCGACCAGGCCGCCGGACGCTGACTCCTCACCAAATTGGCTCCACGCCCGAGTCCTGCCCTCTGCCGCGCAGCGCGTTGCCGGCGGATGAGGCACACCACCCCGCACATGGGCTCGTTGCTCTTTATCAGTTTTGTTTTCCATTCCTTTGTTTTTCTGCGCTCCGTTCCGAGAATTGACAAAACAACACTTGCACGTCAAGTCCCAGCGATCGACATGAAGCGTGAGCACACCGCAGACGACGAGCCTAGTGACTTGCTTTTTTTTGTGACCAGCGGTTCGAGATCTTTGGGCGACGATAGGTAGGTGTATGAAACGCCGCGCAGATCACCGCCGCGACGACGACACCGCCGGGAGTGCTCCGCGGCGGCTCTTGACGTCGACCCGGGCGCTGCTCGCTCGCCAGACGCGGATCGTGGACTACGTGCTGTGGACCGCCGTCTTCGTCGTCCTGTGCCTCGTCGTCTACACCCGCACCCAGCCCGCGCCGCCTCCGAGGGCACCGCGACCCACGGCCCGGCCCGCTGTGCAGGTCCCACACGACGACGCCACTGCGGTGCCTCGGGAGGAGCCGCGCGAGGAGCCACAGGCTGGGCACCACGCAGCGCGTGAGCAAGAGGCGACGCCGGCTCCGTCACGAGGACTCATCGACGACAGCCACCAGTGCGTCCAGGCCGCGGCCGCGGAGCGCCGTGTGCTGCGTGAGGCGGCGCTCGCGCGCTACCACGCGGTCCACCGCCGAGCACGGCCGGCGGATAAGGAGCGGGTATTATCGCATCCGACCAAGCAGGTCGCGACGCCCGTCCCGCGCGGCGCTATCGCAAGGCCGCGGGACGTGGAAGAGGAGCATGAGGTGGAGGAGGCCGTGGCCGACTTGCAGCCGCCGTCGTTCGTCGTCCCACGCCCGTTGCCCTCTGGGCGGCAAGGCCCGGGTGACGTGCTCGCTCCGACCCGCGGGCGGCAACGGAGCGACAACACCCCGGAGTGCATGGCGGTCGACGCCCCCTTCGTCGCCCTGGCAAGGCAGCACGTCCCCCTGGGCGATACCGCCAAATGCGCCGCCAGGATGGCACCGCTGCCGGTGATGCTGCCGTTGTTACTCAACACTCACCGCGGACAGTGCGCCACGCGAGCTTCGCAGCCGGAGGACGACGATGCTGCGATGGCGGCCGCCCCGGCGGCGAATCCGTGGGCGACGCCGGACGACCTCATCCGCAGCCTCGACCACGGGGAGGTCCTCCGCCGACGCCGCGCGCCCTTCCTCGTCACCGTGTGCCCACCGCCGGTGCGCCACACTAACCGTCTCTTCTTCGACATCAACAGCGGCGAATACGGCGCCGTCGATGGGGGTGTGCGGTGGTTCCTCTCGACGTACCCCGGTGCCGAGCACTTCGCGGTGCATGCCTTCGACCCCGACCCTGTCGTCGCCATGACGTACCGCGTCCGAGCACTGCGCACCGCTGTCGCCCGCCGCGAGGCCGCGAGGAAGAAGAAGGCAGGCGCGGCGACAGAGACGCCGAAGCCGCGGACGCCGGCGGAGCGAATCGAGGAGCTCAGCCACCGCGTGTGGTTCCGGCGCGCCATGGTGTGGAACGACACGGGGCACATCGCCCAACTCACGCTTGGCCCCGCCCCGGCCTCCTTCAAGATGCAGCGGGCCCACCACGGCGCCGGGCACGTCACCGTGCCGGACCCCGGATCGACCCCCGCCCCGGAGGGCGACGAAGAATTCACGAACAAGGACGGCAACGTGGTGCGCAAGTCGAAGAAAGGCAAGCGCATCGACATTATCGTGAAGCACCACGGCGAGAACAACGCCGGCATCGACGACGGCGGCGTCAACGGCGTCCCGCTGCTCCCGCCCGCCGCTCCTGTGTTCCGGGATGTGCCCCTGACTCCGGGGGAGCTGGACCAGCGGCGCCTCCACGAGGAGGAGCAGGCCCTGCTGCCAGTGCACCACCGGCGGGCTTTCATGCGGGCGGACGGGCAGGCGCACGGCCGCCCGACCCGGACGGTGGACCTCCACGTCCTTGCCTCGCACGACCCGACCCTGCGGATGCTGAACCGCCGCATGCTGCCCTCTGAGCACACCCACGGCCGTCACAGCTTCGTCGATGCGTTCGATGTCCTGCGGGAGCGGGAGCAGCACTTCGCCAAGGGCCGCGGCGCCCAGGAGGCGCAGCGCCAGGAGCGCCGCCACGCCCGCCGCCGTGAGTCAGACACCACGGCCGACGTGAACGACCGCCTCGCCGAAGATCAAGACATTCTTGAGCTCGGCCTCCAGGGCGTCCCGCGGCCCGGCGCCGCTGGGAGCTACCGCCACGGCACGCACCGCGACGTTGTTCAGCACGACGACGACACCCCGGACGACGCTCAGCGAAAGTTGCGGGAGCAGCGGCCCTCAGCGGAGCGCGCGAGCCGAGAAGCGCATGCCAAGACGGAAGCAGCGGCGGCGAGACGGGAGGAGCAGGAGCGGCTCGCGCGGCAGTGGGACATTTTCGATGAGCGCCGGGCAGCGAGAGCAGCGGAGCGAGAGAAGCGCGCGCTGGAGCACCACGCCGCGATGGAGCGCCACGACGACGACGTCGCGGACGCCCGCTACGCCGCGGCCGAGAAGACACTCGACGCCTTAGTGCGACGGCTCGAGCGGCAGCGGGGGGACGACCCCATGGCGCAGGAGTTCACACCGCTGCTGCGGCTGACGCCGACCATGGCCCTGGCCGACATCCTGCACAAGGAGGCGCAGGTTGAGGACGTCGTCGTGCTCCGGCTCAACGCAGCGGGCCACGAGCAGACACTGCTGCACCACCTCGCCGTCACGGGCGCCCTCCGTCTCGTTGACGAAGTGTTCGTTGTCTGCCGCAACGTGGACCTAACGCCGCTGTGGAACACTCCTCGCACCGCGGCGGACTGCCAGCGGATCGTCCGGTCGCTCCGTGCCGTCGGGGTCTACGCCCATGAATGGTACGAGTAGGTTGGCGCTGCGCCCGTGGGGGTCGCTGCTCGCGCTATGTGGACGCTGACCGCGAGGCTGTCGGATGAGTATTTGGTTGCCCGTAGGAAGAGCTATGCCGCGTTCGCGCACCAAGTCCACCCGCGAGGAGACCAACGTCTCGAGCTTCGTGGCCGCCACCACCGACTTCAAGTCCAACGTTACCTTCGCTCCGATCGACACCGTGGTCGCCCCGCAGAGCTACGCCCTCCTGTTGACACAGTCCACGGCGGAGGAAACCTTCAAGAAGCTCCCCTTCTGGGAGGCGTCGCTCGCCGCCGCGCTCAGCCGCGCCCCCGTCGGGCGCCACTACGTCCTCGGCACCACCTCCAAGGGTGTTCGGGTCGCTGTCGGCGTCGTGCCGACTGAGGCGTCCCGCCACAACGCCCCGGAGCGTCCGGACGTGATCCCGGGTCTCATCGCTGCAGCCCTCAACGACGGCGCCCCGTCGGCCCTCAGCGTCGTCTCCCTCATCCCGACGGCGAGCACCACGAGCCTCATAATCGCCCAGGCTATCGCCAAGGGCGCCAACAAGAACTTCACCGCCAAGGCCGGCCGGTGGGAGGAGGCGTATCTCGACAAGGGCGTCCCTGTCACGGCGTACATCGCCGCCTCGAAGGGTGTGTGCGCGAAGCTCCAGGACGTCGCCACCGGTGTGCAGCTGTGCATGCGCCTCGTCGACGCCCCGACGAACCTCCTCGACACCACCACCTTCGCCGAGATCGCCCAGACGTACGCCCAGAGCCTCGGCTTCGGGTTCTCCGAGATCCGCGGCGAGGACCTCCGCGAGCAGGGCTACGGTGGCATCTACGGCGTCGGCAAGGCTGCCGAGTTCCCGCCGGCTCTCGTCACGCTGGAGTACAAGCCGGCCAAGGCGGGCATGGCCCCCAAGGACAAGATCGCGCTCGTCGGCAAGGGCATCGTGTACGACACCGGCGGTCTGTCGATGAAGAGCAAGGACGGCATGTGCGGCATGAAGGCCGACATGGGCGGCGCTGCGGCGCTCTTCTCATCCTTCGTGACGCTCGTCCGCCTCGGCATCCAGCGCGAGGTCTCCTGCGTGCTGTGCCTCGCCGACAACGCTGTCGGCCCGCGTGCGCAGCGCCCCGACGACATCGTCGTGATGAAGAGCGGTATCACTGTGGAGCTCAACAACACCGACGCTGAGGGCCGTCTCGTCCTCGGCGACGGCGTGAACCACGCCTGCAGTCTCAAGGAGACCCCGGCGCTTGTGCTCGACATGGCGACGCTGACGGGCGCCCAGATGATCTCGACTGGTGCCCGCCACGCCGCCATCTTCGCCAACGACGGTCAGTGGGAGCGCACTGTCGTCGACGCCGGCATCGCCTCTGGGGACCTCGCCATGCCGATCCTCTACTGCCCGGAGTTCCACACCCCGGAGTTCGCGAGCACCGTGGCCGACCACCGCAACTCCGTCGCGGACCGTGGGAACGCCCAGTCTTCGTGCGCCGGCATGTTCATCCACTTCCACAAGCCCAAGGCCTACACGGGCGCTCTGGTGCACGTGGACATGGCCGGCCCGGCCTCTTCCGGCCGCCGCGCCACCGGCTACGGCGTTGCCCTCATCACCCAGCTCTTCGGCGACCTGTAGCCTCGCCTCAGTATTCCCAGGCCCGCGAAGGTCCGTTCACTTCGTCGCCGGTTCCTTCTCTAGAAGGAGAGAAGAAAAAGAAAAACACGTTTATTCTCCAGGCTCGTCCTTTCAGATGATCTGGTGCGTTGTGCAGGAGTGTCCAAGGAGCTGCAGAACCCGTCTGAATCAACATGCCGCGCAGGAAAGGCAAGCAGTCTCCCGCGCCGCAACCGGTGTCGCAGACTCAGCGCCCGTCACGCCCAGTGGATGTCGTGTCGGAGGAGGAGGAGCTGCTTGTGGGTGCGCCGACGCCGGATTCCATCACCCAGACTCCTGATGTGTTCGCAGCGTCCCATAGACCTATGCGGCGCGATGGATCGGTGTTGCTCTTCACGGCCACCTACACGGACCCGGACGCCCCGAGGCCCTGGATGGAGGCCCAGCCTTTTCGCGAGCCCAGTCCTTTCCATTCACAACCCATCACCGCGCGGTCAGCGGAGCGGGTCGAGAACGCCCCTGACGTCTACGCCCACCTTCCGTGGACCACGGAGGAACTCGAGGCGGCCGGCCGCTCGATCGACACCTTCTTCCGGCAGCTGTCGCGGGAAGCTCGGAATGACTACTCGACGCTGGCGCTGCTCCGCCGTGCCTTGAACGCCCACGAT
The DNA here is from genome assembly GCA_963693005.1 of Alphaproteobacteria bacterium CMAR1. Lineage (GTDB taxonomy): Bacteria > Pseudomonadota > Alphaproteobacteria > UBA6184 > UBA6184 > Bodonicaedibacter. Next base: position 15,058 of record OY843707.1, read on the forward strand.
CAGGAAAGCCCCGAGAAAGCCCAAGACCGCTACTGGTGCTTCCGTGTCGCGCAACTGTGCTACGACGACGAGGACTGGGAGCTGCCGACGGACTTCTACCCGGAGCTTCCTGTGCACTGCAACCAAGAGGCGCTCAACTCCTCCCAGCTGTTCTTCACTCCGCTCGTGTTGCAGTCGCAGCCAACCAAGGACTTCCTGTCACAGGTCAACGATCACACCGAGCACGTGTCGCAGCGGTTTACACCCAGCGAATTCGTGTCCGACGACTTTAAAGGTACACCGCCATTGAGCGGCAACCCATCGTTCCTCGAAGCGATCATCTACCACTTGCACGTAGCCCAGCCAGAGTGGGTGTCACTGGAGCTGTCGCAAGTACTCCGGTCCCGTTCGTGGTTTCCAGTCCCACACCTCTACTTCCCGTACGGGTCTGGCCATCGCGTCTTGGAGTTTCAAAAATGGTGCGAGCGGGCGCTCGAGCCCCGCCGCGTCGTGGAGGACGGCGAGGTGGTGCTGCTGCGGTTCCAGGACCTCCCTTCGTTCCAACCCATGGGGACTCTGCTGCTCGTCGATGGCGAATACCGGACGGATCCTGACGGCTCGAACGGCCGCATTACCGAAGTGCCGCGCCCGGAAACCCGTGGCAGCGCTGTGCAGGCCCTTCTCTTCGATGCATGGCAGGTCGGCTTCGCCGCGATCAACAAGCAACGTCGGTATCTGCAGGATCACGGCATCACACCCAGAGTTGCGCCCATCCCCGACAGCAGCGACGAATCTGAGGACGCCGCCGATTCCGCTGTCGATGACGTCAACAACGTGGATGAGACGGTCAGCGTGGCGATGAGCGACGACGCGCTCCCGGCCGATGTCTCC
>OY843708.1:0-13710 GCA_963693005.1 Alphaproteobacteria bacterium CMAR1
CATATCTATTGTGGTGATATGGATAATTACTACTTAAACAACGCTGTCTACCTTAATGGAGGATTTTCTTGAAAGTTACAACAGATCCTTATTATGAAGCGAAGTAAAATACGGTGACCGTGATGAACATTGCTGGAACGGTGATCCAAGATCAACCCAATGCCATAACGCGCCTACGTTACAATAGTATGTATTTGCCAAAGATTATGATTATGGTGGTATTGAGAAAAGTGCTCCAAAAGATGCCGATTTAACAAGTTGGAGGTATAAGTAGACCTAGTTGAAACTTAGTGTCTTTTTAAAGCTAAATCCATCTCGATTTTGAAGAATAATTTGGGCTGAGTAATTAATTGATTATGATTAAAAGTATAGTCGTAAATTCTTGTAAAGGGTGCAGGTTAAGAATTTGCCTTGATCAGATGTTTCATTGACATTCATATTTATCCCTACATTTAATAATGTTTCATGTATTATTTCGGGTATTTTCGATTGTTTTATGAAGTAGTGTCAATATTATCTTTTTCAGAAGTTATAATACTCCCAGCTTACAGTATTTGATAAATCAGAGGTTGTAAGTATAAGATTTAGACCTAAATAATCATATTCTCCAGAAATATTTAAGGTATTACCATCCTGTAATATGTTAGCATTAGGAGACTCAATTATTTTATTGGATATGTCTTGGTTTATGAAAATTTCAGAACTATTTTCTGAATAGGATAATCTAGCTTGATTAAATTTCAAATTCATCAATAAGTGGTATTTCAATAATGTTATTGTTTGCATTTCGCGATACAAATACTTCGTAGAATTTATTGTTTTGGAAAATCATTATTATCAATAAAAACCATATAAATTTAATCTGAAATTTGACGAAACTGGTATTTCAAGTTCTTCAATGTTAGTAAGTGATTGGGAATCACCTAAGACATATTCGGTTTTGTTTATGTCATCTATAAAGAAAATATTTAAAATTTGTCTAAAGTATCTAGGTTATCAGTAGAGGTGGTTATTAGGAAATATTTTAGTCTGAGCCAAAGAATATAATAAAACGTAATCTGAGTTATCTTGACTTACGCGATGGTGCTATTGAAATTATTTGCCAATTAGTGCCGGGGTTATTTCTGAGGTGAAAATTTAGAGATTCGGTTTTTGGAAAAAAATATGGACTATTAAAGTTGTGATCAGCATTGACAACAGTACCTGGTTTTACATCAACAAAGGATAACAATTGATAAAACCCATTAAATAATGTAGGAAGTTCATATCTAGTAACTATTAAATCTTCTTTAATAAAATTATTGTCGGCGTAGAATTTACCATCATTTATACCTTCTATTTGTTTTATATATCAATTAGAATTCCAGATTGATCATGAACAGAAATATATCTCAATCCCTGAAGTGGATTTTCTTTTTTGGTAGAATGTCTGGTCTTCAAAAAGAAGTTTTTTTATTTCTATGTTAACATTGAATGATGTTTCTTGGTTTTGAGAATCTGTGGATTTGATTTTTAAAATATGATTTCCAATATTATATAGAAAGGGGTCAATTGTAAATTCAAAAGATTTTTTCAGTACTGGAAATTAATTCTTGATTATCGATAGACAATTCAGTTTGTTACATTATAATCAGATTCAATTCTAATCAAGAAATTGGTTTCTATTTCAACATAACTAAGATCTTCCGAAATAGAAATAACTGGTTTACTAATCATTTCTTGTTCAATCATTTCCCTTCAGTTGAGATCATTATCGCAACTAATCCAAGTGCAAAATAAAAGTGAAAATATTATTCTGTAGGAAAACTCTTAATTTCAACATACAAGAAAAGTTAGATTTTAATAATAACGAAACCTTTAAATTATTATTTTCAATGGTTAAGTTTATCATATTGAAATACAGAAGATTCGGAAGAATAGATTGGCAAGTAAAGCGAAGTGGGATACGGAATGTGGGGAATGGCCGGTTGGACGGCAAGTGATGACGCGCAATCTGCAAAATCGTTGGATTTGGCAGTTGAAAAGGGCGTCAATTTCTTTGATACCGCTTGGGGATACGGAGAAGGTCATAGTGAGGAGCTGTTGGGCGAGTTGGTAAAAAGACATCCTTCCAAGAAATTATACACGGCTAGTAAAATTCCACCTAAAAATTTTCAGTGGCCAGCAAAGCCAGAATATGCTTTTGAGGAATCTTATCCTACGGAGCATATTATGGAATACACCCATAAGACTTTAAAGAATTTAGGGTTGGAGCAAATAGATCTTATGCTCAATTTCATACTTGGGATGATGGTTGGAGCGACAGAGAAGAATGGCAACGTGCTATTGAAGATTTAAAAACTTCGGGTAAAGTTTGCTGCAATGGGCATTAGTATGAATCGTTGGCGAACCGGAAAAATGGAATAAAAGCCTTAAAAACAGGAATGTTAGATGCCGTTCAGGTCATTTATAACATATTCGATCAAGCGCCAGTAGATAATTTATTTCGCAGCTTTGTAAAGCGTTGGATATCGCAACTATTGCACGCGTACCTTTTGATGAAGGAACTTTGACAGGAACTATGACGAAAGAAACTACATTCCCTGAAGGTGACTGGCGAGGTACCTATTTTGTTCCTGAGAATTTGATTTCTTCAGTAGAGCATGCCGATGCTTTAAGACCGCTAATTCCTGAAGGTATGACCATGGCAGAAATGGCATTGCGTTTTATACTAATGAACGATAATGTTGGTACTTAACGCATACCGGTATGCGTAAACAACGCAATGTTTTGGCGAATACGGCCACTAGTGATGGCAAATTACTATCTAACGAATTGTACGAAGAATTGAAAAAGCACCGTTGGGATAGAGTGCCTACTTCTATGGTCGCAGTAGTATTTTTTTTTAATAGGATATTCGCTATATCTAGAAAGCCATCAACATAAGATATAGTTGATGGCTTTCTAAATATTGTTTATGCTGTTAAATCACTTCGCAAACAACTGTCCCATATCTTTAAAAGCTTTAAATTCCCAAAGCATTACCCCGCTGGGTCATAAAAAAAACATGGTTAGCTTGCTCTCCTGTTTTACCTGCCAAAACGCACATAAGGCTCTATGACGAATTGTACACCTTTGGATTTTAGCTCTTTTGAAAAGCTTTGAAATGTATCCCAAGGTAAAACAACGCCGTAATGCGGTACGGGTACATCATGACCGTCAACAGGGTTGTGATGTAACGGGTTTCGGGTTTCAGATTTAGGCTTGTAGTGTATCACCAATTGATGTCCGAATAAATTAAAATCTACCCAATGGTCGCTACTACGAGCCTTCTTCGCAATTCAATATTTCTCTGTAAAAAAGTTCTACATTCCGCTAAGTTGTGTACAGGAATGGCAATGTGAAAAGGTGTAACCGTTTTGCATATTCAGCTTGTTTCTTAAATGCTGAAATTAACTCTTTTTTATTCATTTTAGAACGTCCTTCAATACCAATTTTCTTAGCTTGTTCGTAAAGCTCATCTTTTGTTCTATCTTCATAAGTAGATGCTTTACCACCTTTTTTGCCCGCATTTTCAGTATTGGCGATTCTAGCTGCTTTTTTCCTTGCTATAGCCCTTGTCTACCAATGCTTCATATTGCTCTTCGTTTTTTAATTTGCCGGTATGTTATTTGATTTTGCCATTTTTTATTTTAAAAATAAATAATTAATGGTCTGTGAACGTGCTGTATACAATTAGAAATTACTCCGCTAAAAAGGACAATGATTTTGTCGTTGACCTCATCTTGGTGCATGAGTGTCGCAAATCCCTCAGTGCTTATAAATTCACTCCCTTTCCAATGTTTATGTTACATCAACAGATGCATGGTAAGGTGCAATTTTATCAAATCGATCATGAAAGAGCAATCCTTTTTAGTATTATTCTCAACAAATTTGGCACTTGAAAATTCATCTGTCGTAAAATTGAATTTTATATGTACAAATTTTTTTGAGAGCGTTAACGACTCTTACTGTTTAGACCAAGAAGGTTTTTGTAATGGGTTAGTATTTCATGGAAATTCAGAAAGGTGAACCTATGGTTACCATTTTTTCTAAAACTAAATTTGGATTTTGATACTCATTGTACAAAATGGTCATACCTCCCATAGAATGCCTCTATAGCAATTGTTGGGCTTGTATTTTTTGTAACATGACCTGTACAAATTCAGCGTATAAAGGGGCATGAAGTATTTTTTCCTGTAGAATATCCATGGGGCAGGGGGCATCAAAAGCAATGATATTATAATTTTTCCTTTTTGTAGTTTTTTCAATAAGTTTTATGCCATCGCCATGTATTGCTTTTCCCAAACCATGTACCAATTAATACGGTTTTCATTATTTTCCGGGGCCAGTTATAAAACTTGTATATTTTGTGAGCACCCGTGGTAAAGATTTCTAATTTGGCATTGTCCAAGTTATTGTTTTTTTGATTTGGCAAGGACCCCTGCCCTTTTTCGTACTGTTTGCAAAATACCGTAAAAGCTTTTGTAGGCAAGTTTTTCTTTGGAGCAAAACCTAACAAGGAATATTAAAAGTATAGGCCGTAATAGTTTAGGAATAAGTTTTTTGAAGAAAATAAGGGGCACCTAATGAGTTTTTTTTGAAAATTAGTAAGTATTGATGTGGTAAATCACTGTTTATTTGTAGGGTTTTTCTGTTAGTCCCCAGCCCAATCATCAATGTATTTTTACTTTTTGCGTTATCAGGTTATTTTGTACTTCCTCAAATATTGTTTATTGGCATTATACCTAAGGCTTTCGGGCAAACTCTTTTTTTTATCTATGGTAAAAATAAAGGGTCATTGTCTTTTTAACAATTACCACTACATTGTTAAGGGGAAGTAATAAATCTTTTTTTATGGAATAGTTTTTCACGAAATCTCTTTAAATGTGCTCATTTTAGAGATGCCCCTTGTCGGTTTTCAAATCTTTCATCGTTAAACAAGTTACGTTTTTGTATAGTGGGCTTATTACTATCGTTTATTAGGTGTTAAAGGGTCCAATAGCAAAGCCCCACCTTTTTTCATAGATTTTTGATTTTTACTGGGCGCCATTGCCAAAAATTTTAGTTTTAACGGTATCTTGAACTACAGAGTCTTTTTTCAAAAAATTAAACTCTATATATCTCTTGCCAAGCTTTTCTTTTTGATAATTTTGCCAACTTGGTTTGCGCGGTAATTTTTAAAATCATTGTTCTTTTTGATCGGCAACAAACTAGTTTGCTAGTATGCAAACAAAATAATCAATATAAGGGTATAATCTAAAACTTCATAGGTTTATCTCAATCACTTTTTTTTTAATACTCCCAAGTACAGCCTCTTATAAAATGTAGCGCTGGTTAACACCTTTATTACGGGGTTTTTGTCTGGTACTGGCTCTTTTTGGTGGTCTTGCGCGCAGCAGGTTTGTTTTTTTTCTTTTTTCCGCTAACTTTTTCGGCAGTTTTCAATTTTTTTTCGTTCAAAAATTTCATAGGGCACTTTTCCCTATCGATTATTTCACCGTATTTTCTTAACCAATGAAGAGCTGTTGACTACTTCGTCCAATTTCTTTTTTTTGTTAAAAACAATCCATACGGCTCATTGGTGCACGTTAGTAAAGGTTTGCGGCAAGTGGGGGTAGGTCTACCTTTTTTTCCATCTAAAGCTGAAATTAATGCTTCGCCTATACCAAAGGGAAGTCAAACACTTCTTTAGTAATCGTAATATTTCAGATTTCCGGGTAGTTCTCTGCCGTTAGCTTGATAGCCTTTCTGTCCCTGGCGGTAAAACGCTCTTAAACGCATGCTGAACTTTTTAGCCCTAATTGAGATAAGACATCAATTTGGTACATCTGTAGGGTTTTTTGGGTTACAAAAAATATAAACCTATCCCTTTTGAACGAATTAGTTTTTTACAATACTCTCTATTTTGATCTAACAGTGCTTTTGAAGCTTCCTTGAAAATAAGGTGGGCTTCATCTATGAACAAAATTAATTTCTGGTTTGTCACTATCACCTTGTTCAGGGAAGGTATCGTAGATTTTCTGCAAGTAAGCTCAACATAAAAAGTTGAGAAAAAGCTTAGGTCTATCTTGAATATCGGTCAGTCGTAAAAAATATTGATATAGCCTCGTCCCTTTTATCATCTATTCGGGTAAGGTCGTTTACATCAAAAGATTTTTTCACCAAAGAAACAATTCAGCACCTTGCTGTTTCCAGCTCAATGATCTTTCTAAGAATTGCACCGGTAGAGCTTGTAGATATTCTACCATATTCCTTGGTGAATTCTGCTTTGCCAGTACCCGTTGCGTATTGTAATACCTTTTTAAAAATCTTTTTAGGTCCAATAGGGGCATTTTTTTGGTCATCGCAATATTTGAATACCACGGACACAATACCAGATTGCGTTTTCGGAAAGGTCTAGTATTCTTGATAACAGCACAGGACCAAAATTCGGAAAAACTGTGGCTCTCAATTTTTACGCCATCTTGCTCTGACAACGAAAAGTATTTTCTACGGGAAAAAACTACTGGCCCTCAAAGGGGAAGCCTATTTTTTTTCATGGCGCTCGTCTATTTTTTGCATGACCGGGGACTAGGTTTGTGCCAATCCACTTAAAATCACCTTTAAGGTCCATCAACATTACCGGAAATACCCTTGTCAGATAAAATTTTTCTGCCAAAAACCTGTAATGTTTTTTGTTTTTTTTCCTGTACCGGTAGCTCCGGCAATAAGCCCGTGCCTATTCAAGGTTTTTTAAAGGTATTTTTTTACGAAGGCATTTTTTTTACGGCTTCACCATTTAAACATGGCAGCGCCCCATATTTATATAATCGCCCTTTGTGGCATATCCTTTTTTCTATATGGTCAAAAAAAAATCTTCGGTACCGGCCATTTTTCTATATTTTTCGATAAAAAATAGGGCATTTTTTCACCAAAACCAAAAAAAACAACATCACCCTTAAAAAATCACTACTTTTTTAACATTGTTACGCGGCCTATAGTACTAGTCTAAGGCAGAATTAACCATCACGTTTTCTTCTTATATAAATTGTGAACTAAAAGCGTATCTTTTGCCGAATGAAAAAATGAGGAGGTACTGGAGAAAGTGAATAAAGGGGGTGTATTTACCCTTAATGGAAGAGTTTTTTTATACCATACAGGGTGAAGGATTCCATAAGGGAAAACTGCAGCTTATTTTTATTTCGTGTTGGCGGATGCGATGTAGGCTGCCATTGGTGTGTGATGTGAAAGAAAAGCTGGAATGCAGAAAACACATCCGCCTACGGCTATTGAGCATATTGTGGGATAATGCCGCCAAAATATTCAGACACCATAGTCCATTACCGGAGGAGAGCCATTAATGTGGGATATGAAACCCCATTACCAAGGCCTTAAGGGAAAAAGGGGCTAAAAGACCCATATTGAAAACTTCAGGTGCATATACCTTATCTGGTGAGTGGGATTGGATCTGCCTGTCACCAAAGAAAAAAACAAAATTACCGGAAGGGTCGTATCTATGACGAAGCGCATGAGCTTAAAGTAATTGTCTATAAACAAAACACGATTTTAATTTTTTGCCGAGGAGCAAAGCAGCCAAAAACCAATGCAAAATTGTATTTTTGTACTTACAGCCCGAATGGAGTGTTTAGAGACAAGGTGGTTTCCAATGATCGTAGATTTATGTAATGAAACAACCCTAAATGGAAAAGTGTCTTTTACAGGACCCATAAATACCTTAATATTCCTTAACTGATTTTTTTTGCTTATTGGCGACCGCCATTTTGCTTGTATATCTAATAAAACATTCTGGGTCTAAAACCTACTGTGGGCAAACACCTTTTTGCAGTGTTTTTGCTGTAAAAAGATGTAATACGGTGGCTCCAGATAAAGTACAAACCGGATGTTTATACCGGCCCTCATACTTGGCCCAAAGCATTTTGAGGATAAAGATTTTTCCTGATGAAACCTCCAAAATTGTAATTCTGCTCGCATAAGGCATCCCTCTTGATTACAATGGTTTATCACCCCACTAATTGGACCATCTTCGTTTTTTCAGATTGAGATTGGTGGTCATTGACCATTTTCAGTACCTAAAATCCACTAACCCGAATAAAATGCCCCAAATTTCCATGGTTTTAGGGTAGTTTGTCTCTACATCGCTCTCGTTGATCGACGAAACTTAAAACTTGCCCAATTCCCCTAACGGTTTACCTCATGAATGATCATTGAAGTGTTTTTCTATATACCGAAACCTAGGGTTTACTAAAACCTCCATCAAGATCATCACCTTCCGCAGGGGCATCGGCAAAAATAAATATAAATTGCCAAAAGTGCTGCCCGTATTGAATACGGTTTCTGTTAGAAGTTTTCTAAAATCTGCAATTTTCTTGAAGGGTAAGTTTCGTCTTCTGACGGACTGGATAGTTTCATTGTAAAACCAATTTCAATATCTTCTTTGAAACGTATTGCTGTTTTCAAGTAATCGGTGAATTGGGGTCATAGCTGACTCCGTTGGTCTGAAAACCACTTACGTAAGCTATCTCTATTAAAAAGTTTGTCAAAATTGTCCATTTTGAAAAGTATATCAAAGGCAGAATCTCCTGTTTGCCAATAGATTTACCGCTCTTATCCACTTGTGTTTGTAGCGTTTAAACATCTTCAGAACCAGAAGAGCTTTTTAGAGCAAGAGAAAAGGTAAAATAGTAGAAATACCTAATAGCAATAAAACCTTTGTATTTGGTCATAATAATATATGTATGCATAGGATAAACGAAAAAAAAAAAGTTGACCTATTTACTTCATATGGGTCAATCTTGCTAAATAGTCGTAATGTTTCGCCTTCCATTACAAGATTACATGTTAAATTGCTATAATTTTGCAGCCCTTTGTAGCGTGTTTGTAATCAACATAGAGCCAAGGGGAAAAGTAGCGCTTTTTTTCGTTTTTTATATTCCATACTAAAGTTTCACTTCACCGTAGTAATTAAACATTATCGGGTATCCAATAACCACCATCTTCGTCATTTTCGAACATGTAGATAATATCGCTGGAGTCTAAAAAGAAATTTGTCCGTTTCTCATTAAGTAGTGACTTTTAGCTTACTGAAAAAAGGGGTTCTAAGCCGTTTTAAAAGTACCTGCCAAAACCAAACGCCATTCATCAAAATGAGAAATAGTAATCGTACTTATCTCCTTCGTATTTTAAAAAGTTCTGAATGTGCGGTGCTTTTTAAGTCCACGTTTGCTTACTTACGGATATTGCACCTTCCGATGCATCTAAAACCAGTGGACCAATAGACCTTTTTTTCTGTAAAATATAGACCGTGGGCTACCTGCGCCACAAACCAACGTCCAGAAACCTTGCCTTTACATGATTTTCAGAGCTTTTTTGTTCAATATTAGGCATTTCCCCCAAAAATTTTCTGAACATATAGGGTAATGGTAATACATCTTCTTCTTCAAGCGAAGAATAGGTGATGATATCTTCTGAATAATTACCTTGTTGATAATCTAAAAAGTGCTGTTTCCTAAAAATGTCCCTTGTCCCAAAAATTCTAGTATTTTTCTGTCTGCAAAAAGTCTCGCTTTTTTGGTACTACTTTTCCTAGTTTTTGAAGAATTAATTTGATACATGGAAGAGGTTTTTTACGTCTATTGCCCAAAAAAGGCAAAGGAAAAAAACATAATGAAAAATAAAAAAGTTTCTTTGCCAAAACTAAGGAAAAAAAAACCGCCAAAGGATTTTGGGACTATACCATGCAAGAAACTGCATGAGGCGGAATTTGAAACGTACCCATTGCCTTACCTGTGCCAATTGCTGTAAAAACTACAGGGGCCGTTGTTTTACCAATGCAGATGTGGGAAACGAATTTTCAAAAATCTTTCCGAATGAAAACCACAGAAGTTCATTGAAAAGCTATTTTGCGTATAGATGAGGAGAAACGATTATGTGTTTACAGCAAGTACCATGTACTTTTTTTTTGGGAGCGGATTAATTATTGTTCTATCTATGATGTACGCCCAAAAGGGCATGTCGAGAATTTTCCGCATACGGATAGAAAAGAAGTTTTCAGCAAAATTAGTAATCTTACCTTAAAAAAATGTGGCTATTTTGTCCCTGCTGCTTATAATATTGTAGAGGAGATGAAGAAGTTGATTAGGTAAGTAGAATATTGAAAATAAATTAAGATTGCTAGTTGATATAAAATAATCCAAGAGTAAAAATGTTTACCAATGCATGAGACCTTCAAGTACCTGTATTTGTGAAACATATTAGAGCCGTAAAAAAACTAAAAACACGTTTTCATTATTTTTAATGCACCCTAAGGAGTATAAAAAAGGAAAGGAAACGGTACAGGCTACATGGACGAATCTTCAACTTGAAAAATTCTGAAATAATAGTGGGCGTAGATTTTTAGTGATAATACTCGGGTAAATGAATTATTGGACAGTAATGAAAAATTCATTTTTTACTTTTACCCGGGTAAAAAAACAGTTTTTAAACCTATCTCAAAGAAGTAGTGCTGAAAATGCATAATTTTTATAGGTAAAAGGTGGCAAAATATCTTCATTCTTGATGGTACCTGGCCCCTGTGCCAGAAAAGATGCTTAAAATTGAGTAAGAAACTTGCAAAAAGTTAAATAGGGTTTAGTTTTTGATAATAGCATAGCATCAAAAATTCATCATCAAAACAACAACCAGAAAGCACTTTGTCTTAGTACCATAGAATCGGTCCTATACCGTTTTTAAAACTTGTTGAATAAAGGAAACGATTGAAACAATGTGATATGGCGGGACTTCCTAGTCCCCCTTTGAAAAAAAATGATTGAAACATCAACTTGATTATATGCTAAAACCCAAGTAATAAAAAAATTATCGCTACGGTGCTAGTTTTAGAGATTGCTCCCAAAAATCAGGTATAAGACAAATACCGAAAGAAAATGTTTGTTTTTTTTGAATTAGATTAGCTAATAGTTTTTTTTTATTTACCTCAGATATACTATTTCAAACCAAAACTTTATTGATGAAAAACGTAACCCTTTATTTTTTTCTTTATTGATGATTTTCCTTATTGGTAAACCTATACTTCCGTTTGCGCAAGAAGATTTTTAGAAAATACTGAGGTTGTAAATTCTGTTTTTTAATGCCCTGAAATCTCAGAGTGAAAAAAGAATTTTTTGAAAATCTTACCTACTAAAAAACGAAGTGGAATATTTTGATTCCAATGGTCCAAAAAATGCTCAGCCTAATGAAAAATATTCCTTCAGTAGATACCATAATTTTCAAAACTTTAAGATTAAAGCTATCGAGAATTTTTAAAGACATTAGCAAAAAGAGGAAAAACTCTTTTCGGGGTATTGTGGAAAAAATATAATTTTTAGAAAAAAGTAAGTTATAAAAAGTAACCCTGACCATAAACGTACCTATTGAAAGAGGAAGTATTACCATGGAATGTTTCAAGTAAACGATAAGAAGTTTTCTGATCGTTTTTAAAAAAAGTCATATAAAAATACAAGATACTTGGCGGGTAATGGACCCAATAAAGTTTTACCTTGTTTGTAAAAATCCTGATTTTTTTAATGTCATTAATTCAAGGATGGACATGGTATACGTATCCTGTATTTTATAGCGGGTTTAAATCAATAAAAAACTTTATTATATTACGTAATTAATTACAAAAATCATTAGAATTTGAATATTTTTTACTGATGATACTATAATTGAGTTTGCAGGTTTGATTTTCTGCAGTTTTATAATTTAACTACTTTACTTATTTAATGGAAACAATTAATAACCTATTTTTGAATCGATACCTGCTGCACACCGCTCTTTAATTTTTGGTGGGTGGTATTACCTTTTTTCTGGATACTGGAAGGTATTGTCCCCCTTATTCAATGGTGCTTATAATAAGTGGAAAGCATTCCGTAACCCAATTTTCTTTTTTTACCTTGACCACCATAATCGTAAAACTTTTTCCGTTGGCATTCTTTCTTTTGAAAAACGTCTGACTGGACGGTTTGCCAATGATTTCGGAATTATCAATTGGTTGCCCAAAAAATGCCATTATGGGCTTATGTGTTTTTTAGGTGTTGCCTTGCTTGACCTTATAGGGGCATATTTTGGCTCACTTGGTAGAGCACCGTGTAAAAACCCTTGTGGATGGTTTCATTTGGTGCATCATACAGATCATAATGTGGGATACTACCACAGCAAATAGACATCACCCTTTAGAAAGTTTTGATCAGGTAATATGTTTTTACCCTTGTTGGGGTTTTTTTATCGTTGGTGCGCCTATAGGCATTATAATGTTGTACCAAAGTTTTATCTGTAGTATTGTCACAATTTTAAACCATGCGAAACATAAAAATTGCCAAAAAAGTGTGGGACAAAAGCAATTAGCTGGGTGTTTGATTTTCGCCAGATATGCATAAAGTACATCACCACTACGTGTTTACCATATACAGATTCTAATTACGGTAATATTTTTTTTCTTGGTGGGATCGTTTGTTTCGGTACGTACATGCATTTAGATCGAGAGAAAAATTATCTACGGCGTTGACACTTTTTCCTGATGAGGTTTGCCAATGGTAAAAATTGGACCATTGCTAAAGTATCCTTTTTGTTGGGTTATAGAAAAAACCTACCACAGATGGTAGTAAACCTAGCAGACGTTGTAAATGAAACAGCCTTTAGTAAAGTAGATTACTTTTGCCCTTATTTTTTTTTAAAACTTTTTCAATGTCTTCTTGCCAAGTCCCCTTTAATTTTCGGCATTGGTAGCACCGGCTTCAATTTTGTTTTTTGAAGTCTATTGTTTGCCTGCGTGTTTTTGGTAAATCCGCTCGTTAAAAAAGAATTTTACTTTTTGTCCAAGGTATTGGTATAGGCGTCAATAATAAAAATCCATCGTTTACCTGGTTCATTCGTTCGGTTTCTCGATAAATCTTTTGCCGTAACAAAGTTTTTTCCCTCTTCCTTTGGGTATTTAGAAACCAAAATTAGGTTTCAGGAGTATAGATGAAAATCATTACACTTTTTGAATCTAAAAAATGACGCTCCATAACGTTGAAAACTGAAAACTCCGTTCCACGACCGGCATTGATATTGGTACCTTCAAAACATTCCTAAAACTCGGGTATAGGGTAATTGAAGTGTCGTTAGGCAAGTTTTGGCGAAGGTCTAATAGGTAAAACTGTAGAGCATGTCATGCGCCCCAGTTTTTCTAGAGGAATTACTGTTAGATTTACTTTTTTTTATTTCCTTCAAGCCACATTTTCTTCATTGATCATATTTGCATATTCACCAATGGTCATACCATACACTAAAGGTATTTTGGGTCATGCCAAGAAAAAGAAGTGTGTTTCTGCTTCCATCGTTGGGCCATCTACATAATGTGCGTTCGGGTTTTGGTCTATCCAATACCAAAACGGGGAATACCTTTTTTTCTGCACAAGCCTCCCATCACTAATTGCATGGTAGAAAATATAGGTATAAAAAAACGAAACGCCCCCATCTTGTATATCGAACAGCAACTAAGTCTAAAACCCTCTAATTGATCCTGGTTTTGGTTTTTCTATTTTTTTTCCATGTAAGGATATCAATTCTAGACCTGTCTTTATGTCTTTACTATTGTTCACGTGTTCGCCTGCATCAAAATTCCCCCTAAATCCGTGTTCTGGGGCAAAAACGTATTTGATGTCCACGACCTAA
>OY843709.1:0-7652 GCA_963693005.1 Alphaproteobacteria bacterium CMAR1
GCGGAGGTGATGGCGAGGGCCACGGCCAGCAGCGCGAACCCGGCGGCTCCACCGAGGGCGGGTGTGTGTTGCCACTCGACGCTGTCGCTGGACGATGTGTTGTGGTGCGGCGCCGGGGCCGCGGTGGGGGAGGGCGAGTGGACCGGCCGCTTGGTGGGGGCGGCCCACGCATTGAGGTGCACCGCCGCCCGGTGCTCCATGTGCTGCACGCAGTCAGTCGCACCACACACCGCGCACCGTCGGACGCCCGTGGCCGTTGTCATTCCTGCGGCGCGTCGACGGCATCCGCATCGTCATCGTCCCCGAGCTGCTCGAGCTCCGCCTTGCGGGCAAGGAAGGCCTTGCCCTCGTCGGCGTACACCGCCCGGCGCATGTGCTTGAACTCCTTGTCGTGGGCCTGTTGCTCCGCTTCGGCCGTCGGCTCCACGACCAGTTGCAGCCGTGGACGGCTCGGAGTGGTCTCCGCCACGGCGGGAGGCGCGGCGCCCTGCGGGGCAGTGTGGCGGGCGTTCTGGGCGACGTGGTTGTAGGCGGCGTCGGCCCACGTCCCGTCGTCGTGGTCGGCGTCCTCCTCTGGGAACTGCCCGTCGTCGTGGTTGTACGGCGTCTTGGGCTCGTCGATGTGCATCGTCACCGGGTGGGCCTTCTGCCACTCCTCGTTGGCCGTCAGGTTCTCCTCGTCCCATTGGATGCGGCGCCGCTGCGACCGCTCGGCGGCGTCGGTCGGTGCGGCCATCAAAGCGCTGCCTGCAACGGCGATCGAGCGGGCCACACAGCCACGGCACCACAGTACACGGCTACGCAGCGGGCGGCGACCCGAAGACCTCGGCGACGGAGCGGCAGGTGATCTTACCCGCGGCGTCGTGCAGGAGAAGCACCACTGGCTCATCGTGGGCGGCGGCGACGTCGACCGCCTCGAGCGAAACAGCCGCCGCCACCGGCGACGCCAGCGTCGGAGCCAAGGCAGCGCCGACAGCGAACGACCCGGACGCTTGCAGGTGGAGCAGCCGTCTGAGCACAGTGCATGTGGCCGGTGAGGCCAACGCTCGGCGGCAGCGCTGCCGCAGCACGAGCAGCATTCGGGGAATGGCCGCCGCGCTCGCGGTCGACACATCATGTCCGTAGCGGGCCTTGAGGCGAGCCCGCCACTCCGCCTCGGTCGGGGGCTCCAGCCAGCACTCGACAGCCTCGAAGAGACGCAGCACGGCGGCGACCGAGCCGTCCGCGACCACGAGGTGGTGCACGCAGTGGAGCACCGCGAGCGCCGTGTCCATCACATGCAGCAGCGACCGCGTTGCGGGCCACACCGCCGTCGACACTGCGGCGACGTCTACGGGCGCGGCGGCAAAGGAGGCGACCGGGAGCTCCCCGAGAGGGTCCGCCGCGGCCTCCACGCGGTCGGCCAACGGCAGCGAGGCCTCGAGCAGGGCGGCGGGGGCGCACGGGTCACAGAGCATCGGGAGCAGCACTCCGGAGGCGAAGGCAACAGCGGCGGGCTCGGCGAGGAGGTGCAGCAGCATGCGCTTCGTGACGATGAAGGGGCACGGCGGCAGCCCTGCCCGCGCGGACTCCGGCCCCGGGCGCACGGTGTTGAGCACGGGGAGGGAGCCGGGGCCGCAGAGGAAGTGCCGCTGCACCGCTGCCGCGCTGCGCTTAAAGAGCGCCACGGCGGCGGCCGCCTCGGCCTCCCAGTGCTCCCCGAGGCACACCGCCGTAAGCGGCGCCGTGGTAGCGAGAAGGCTGCGCCCTACCGCGGCGGAGGTAGCGGCGTCGCGCGCGACGGAAGCGACGACGGCTTCCACGGGCCGACCCTGCCGCGACACGGAGTCGGCGAGGCCCAAGCCCGCGGCGTCGCACACCCGGCGCATGGAGGGGTTGCACAGCGGCGAGACCCCGGCCAGCGTCCCGTGGCGGCGGAGATGAGCCGCGCCCGATCGGAGCTGGGCCCGGCGGACGGCCTCGGCGGTGGTGACGTCCTCGATGGCGAAGAGCATGGCCCGCCGCGGGTTGCTGATCACGTGGCTGTCGTCCTGCTGCAGCCGCCGCCGGGCGGGCTCGAGGCACTGGAAGGCGGCGTTCACGACGTGCGGCGACCCCGTCGCGAGCCATTCCCGCCGCGGGCGGTACGAGAACCCGAGTGGGCGCGAGCTGCGGTCCCCGACCTCGGCCTGGGCTTTGGCTTGGGGGTCGAGCGCGGCCTCGTCGGCGAACCCAGCACCGCGAAGGAGCTCGCCGCGTGCGTGGGGGCCGCCGCCCTCGGCAAGACGAGCGCAGAACGCCCGCAGCTTGGCCTCGATGTCTTTGTCCACAGCGGCGAAAGCAGCGTCGAGGGCAGGGTCGCTGAGGGCGGTGCTCCCCATGGCAACGGCGTCGAGCACGAGCCGGATGCGGCGGAACACGGCGTAGGAGGTGGCGGCGAAGACCTGCGACGCCAGCACGTGGGGCGTGGGAGAAGGGGCGGCGGGTTCTGGGGGCGGTGTTGGTGTCGCCCCAGCCACGTGCCCTGGTGGTCGCTCCTGGCTGCGGTCCCTCTTAGGCATTCGCTTCGGGCAACGGCCATGCACCGACACCATGGGACGGTGCCGCCTAAGGCACCGTGCTGCACCACGACTCACTTTTGGTGGTCGATCCAATCGGCGAGGCTCACCGGCCGTGCGAAGGGCGAGCCCGGGGGGCCTGGGGCGACACCGAGGGTAGGCGTCGCCGCGATCGAGGTGACAGCGGGGCTGGCACACACGAGGGGCACCACGGGGACCTCTGCCACGGGGCAGTCCAGGTCGATGAGCTCGAAGCGGCGGGAGTGCCCCTGTGGGACGATCTTGGTCACATGGTGCAGCGGAATGTCGAGAAACGCCGCGTCCTGTGGGCGGGCGCCGCGCCGCTCGTCGAAGAAAGAGACAAGGCCTTGGACCACCGGGCGGTGGGTGATGACCACCACGTCGCGGTCGGTGGCCTGGATCTCGTGGATGTGCTGCTCCAGGCGGCTCTCGAAGACCTGCTTCACCGACTCCCCGTTGGGCCACGCCGTGTTGTACGGGTCCTGCTGGATCCCCGCCCACGTGCGTGGGAGGGTGCGGACGACAGTCTCCACGGGTTGCCCGTCGAAGTCACCGTAGGAAATGTCGTCGAGCGTCGGCAGAAGCCGCACGTCAGCGCCGGGCAGCGCTTTCTGCAGCGGCGCTACCGTCATGCGGGCGCGCACCTGTGTGCTGGCCATGACGAGCACCGGGCGGTCTCCGAACTCTCCATGGAGGTACTCCGCCAGCTTCTCGGCGTAGTGCTCGCCGTTGGGGGTCAGGCACGAGTCGCCCCCGATGCGGCCCGCGACGAGGTCCTCCCACTCGCCGCTGCAGGTGAAGTAGAGGGTGCGGGGCTCGTGCCAGAGGTTGTGCAGGAGGTACACGAGGCGGGACGCGGTGATGCCCTCGATGCGGTTGAGGGTGAGGTTCCGCTGGTCCTCGATGCGGATGTAGCTGTACTTGCCGTCGCCCTGGGCCCCGAGCGGGCGGTACATCGCCTCCATGTCCCGCACCACCGCCCAGTACTCGGCCGCGAAGCGCTCCTTGTCGCGCGGCGGGGACGCGGTGGCCTCGAAGGCCCGGTCGATGTTGGCACTCACCACGGCGGGGTCGCTGCGGACGACTTCAAGGAAGATGACCGAGGAGCTCGGGAGGCCGCGCTGGGTGAGGAAGGTGTGGATGTGGTGGCGCTGCTCCGGGGTCACGTGGTTGCCGTCGAGGATCGCGACGCCGCCGTTGCCGAGGACGAACTGCGCCGCCTCGATGGCGTACTCCGGGATACCCCCCGGGGCGGTCCGGGACGAGGCGGAGTGGCAGAGGCACGGGATGTCGTTCCAGCGCAGGAAGCGCTCGATGCGGTTGGCGACGAAGGTCTTCCCCCGGGCGGGCAGCCCCACCATGAGCAGCACGAGCCCGTTGGCCGCCGCCCCGAAGTCCACGTCTGACGGCTGCGTCGAGGTGGCGTCGGAGGAGCGCAGCCCGGCCAGGTAGCGGGCCACGTCGCCGCAGCCGCTCTTGAGCGCCAGCTGCTCGGCCGTCTCGCCCGCGTCGTTGAGCCGCGTCATGTGCACCCCGCTGCTCGCCAGCAGCTGCACCGCGGCGCAGTGCCCTGCGGCGGCGGCGAGGTGGAGCGGGGTGTTGCCGTCGTAGTCCGGGCGGTTCGGGTCGATGCCCGGCTGCTGCAGGAGCACCTCGAGGCGCCGCGCATCCCCGGCAGCGGCGGAGTGGCACATCTCCACGGTGTAGTCCGTCGGGCGGTGCGGGCACGGCCCCCAAGCGCTGGAGTGCGGGAGCGACCCGCCGCCTACGGGCGACACGGCGGGCACTGGGGACAAGGGCCGGCCGTCGTCGGGGTCGAGCTCGCGGAGGCGGGCCTCGATGGCGTGGAGGTGGTGCAGCCAGCGCTCGATCTCCACCGGTGACGGGGCGCCGCCGCGGGGCATCGCTGGGCACAGCACGTGGGCACGGCCCCACACGATGGCTGCCCAACGAAGCGCCCATCACCCACCCCCGAGGGGCAGCACGGCCGCGTTCATGTACCCCGCCCGCAGCGCTAGGTCCACCGCCTGGGCGACGTCCTCCGGGGTCGCGGTGCGGCGGAGGGCAGAGCGAGCAGCCCACGCCTCGCGGGCGGAAGCGCTGACGGTATCGGCCATGTCCGTGTCGACGAGCCCCGGGGCGACAACGTTGAAGCGCACCCCGCGGCCGCCGTACTCCTTCCCGAGTGCCATGAAGGCACTGTGCAGCGCCCCCTTGGACGCCGCGTAGGCCACCTGCCCCGCGTTCCCCTCCAACCCAACGATGCTACCGATGGCGACGTGAACCCCTCCCTGGCGGAGCATGCCGTGACGCAGGGACGCCTTGGCCACGGCGACGGGGCCGGCACAGTTGACGGCGAACATAGCAGCCATGTCCTCCGACGACGTCCGCAGGGCGAGGCGGTTGAGCGTTGCCCCAGCGCTGTGGACGACGAATGCGGGGACGCCCACGGTACGGCAGACATCGGCCACGCAGGCGTCGCAGGCCGCGGCGTCGGTGACGTCCAGCGGACGCACCTCCACGGCCCCGGGACCGGCATGGCAGAGGAGACGGCCCTTGGCGGCGAACAGGGCCTCCGGGCGCCGCGAGGCCAGGACGACGGTGGCGCCGGAGGCCCGCAGCCGCGCGGCGACGGCGAATCCGATGCCCGTCGCCCCACCGGTAATGAGGGCCACAGGGGCGGCCATCGTGCTTGCACAAGCCAGGGCAGTGAGCGCGGGATCAGGCACCGTGCAGGTCCACAGTGCGGGGGAAATGCAACACGCGCGGCAACTGTTGGAGAATTCGACGGGGACCCGGCGTGGTGCTAATCGCTGCCCGAGCTTGAGAGAAGAGCACGCTTTGGGCCGGGCTTCGGGCGCGGTGGGCCCTTCTTGCCGCCGGGGGCCGGCGCCGAGACCGGACGCGGGGCGGTGTCTGTGTCGTCGGAGCTCCCGAACCCTGCGGCGGGGGTTTTGCGCGGGGCGAAGGCGGGCATGCGCTTGCTCGAGGCGGACCGCGGGGGCGATGCCTCGGGCTCGCTGTCGGCCGCGAACCCTGCGGCGGGGAGCTTCGAGGCGGCCTTGCGCGGTGGTGGGGGCGGCAGCTTCCGGCGGACAATGGGCTGGGCGTCGGTGGCCTCGCTGTCACTCGCGGCGGGCGCGATCTTCGGCCGCGGGGCAACGGACTTCTTCGGCACCGGCGGGCGCTTCCGGGCGGGTGCTTCGGCCGGGGCCTCGCCTTCGCTGCTGCTGGACGCGAGCGGCCGGCGAATCACTTTCGGGGCGACCTTCGGGGCGGCCTTCGGAGCGGGGCGCGGCGGGGCCTCTGACTCCGTCTCCGTGTCCGACGGGTAAGCGCGGGCAGCGGCCTTGGGGGCAACCTTCGGGGCGGCCTTCGGAGCGGGGCGCGGCGGGGCCTCGGACTCCGTCTCCGTGTCCGACGGGTAAGCGCGGGCAGCGGCCTTGGGGGCAACCTTCGGGGCGGTTTTCGGAGCGGGGCGCGGCGGGGCCTCTGACTCCGTCTCCGTGTCCGACGGGTAAGCGCGGGCAGCGGCCTTGGGGGCAACCTTCGGTGCGACCTTCGGAGCGGGGCGCGGCGGGGCCTCTGACTCCGTCTCCGTGTCCGACGGGTAAGCGCGGGCAGCGGCCTTGGGGGCAACCTTCGGTGCGACCTTCGGAGCGGGGCGCGGCGGGGCCTCGGACTCCGTCTCCGTGTCCGACGGGTAAGCGCGGGCAGCGGCCTTGGGGGCAACCTTCGGGGCGGTTTTCGGAGCGGGGCGCGGCGGGGCCTCTGACTCCGTCTCCGTGTCCGACGGGTAAGCGCGGGCAGCGGCCTTGGGGGCAACCTTCGGTGCGACCTTCGGAGCGGGGCGCGGCGGGGCCTCGGACTCCGTCTCCGTGTCCGACGGGTAAGCGCGGGCAGCGGCCTTGGGGGCAACCTTCGGGGCGGCCTTCGGAGCGGGGCGCGGCGGGGCCTCTGACTCCGTCTCCGTGTCCGACGGGTAAGCGCGGGCAGCGGCCTTGGGGGCAACCTTCGGGGCGGCCTTCGGAGCGGGGCGCGGCGGGGCCTCGGACTCCGTCTCCGTGTCCGACGGGTAAGCGCGGGCAGCGGCCTTGGGGGCAACCTTCGGGGCGGTTTTCGGAGCGGGGCGCGGCGGGGCCTCTGACTCCGTCTCCGTGTCCGACGGGTAAGCGCGGGCAGCGGCCTTGGGGGCAACCTTCGGTGCGACCTTCGGAGCGGGGCGCGGCGGGGCCTCGGACTCCGTCTCCGTGTCCGACGGGTAAGCGCGGGCAGCGGCCTTGGGGGCAACCTTCGGTGCGACCTTCGGAGCGGGGCGCGGCGGGGCCTCTGACTCCGTCTCCGTGTCCGACGGGTAAGCGCGGGCAGCGGCCTTGGGGGCAACCTTCGGTGCGACCTTCGGAGCGGGGCGCGGCGGGGCCTCGGACTCCGTCTCCGTGTCCGACGGGTAAGCGCGGGCAGCGGCCTTGGGGGCAACCTTCGGGGCGGTTTTCGGAGCGGGGCGCGGCGGGGCCTCTGACTCCGTCTCCGTGTCCGACGGGTAAGCGCGGGCAGCGGCCTTGGGGGCAACCTTCGGTGCGACCTTCGGAGCGGGGCGCGGCGGGGCCTCGGACTCCGTCTCCGTGTCCGACGGGTAAGCGCGGGCAGCGGCCTTGGGGGCAACCTTCGGGGCGGCCTTCGGAGCGGGGCGCGGCGGGGCCTCGGACTCCGTCTCCGTGTCCGACGGGTAAGCGCGGGCAGCGGCCTTGGGGGCAACCTTCGGGGCGGTTTTCGGAGCGGGGCGCGGCGGGGCCTCTGACTCCGTCTCCGTGTCCGACGGGTAAGCGCGGGCAGCGGCCTTGGGGGCAACCTTCGGGGCGGCCTTCGGAGCGGGGCGCGGCTCCACATCGCTAGAATCCGAGGTGTCGCTGTTGAAGGCACGCGCCGAGGGCTTCGGTGCCGCCTTGGGGGCAACCTTCGGGGCAGCCTTGGGGGCAGGGCGCGGAGCTTCGCTGTCGCTTTCGCTGGAGCTCATCGGGCGGTTACCGCGCGGGGGTGGAGCATGGGCCGTCTTCGGCCGGGCGGGGGCAGGGACATCTGAGTCAGAAGTGTCAC
>OY843710.1:0-2175 GCA_963693005.1 Alphaproteobacteria bacterium CMAR1
TTGTTAGTCAACCGCTTTCCTGGCGCGCCCCTAAACTAGTTGACTACGGAATTAGTCAACCGCTTTGCAAAACGGGGTCCGTTAATCAAGTGGTGTCTACACGCTGGGGGATGGTGGCCCAGGCGGGGTGGGGTGGGGTGGTGGACCGGGGGGTGGGTGCACCGTCACACCACGTGAGGTAGGCCGGACGGGGCTGCAGGGTCGTTGGGTTCGGGGTGATGGTCGGAGGTGGACCACTCTGAAGAAAGCACTTGACTAACTTTTTCGGCGAAAACGACTGGTGTACCAGCAGCACAAACCATGCAAAAGCAACACTTGAGAAGCAGTGGCGGCCACATTTTTGGTGACAGCCTGTGTGGTTCAAATCACATCAACGGGTGCTTTCGTCGGAAGACCCACTCTCAGCCAACGACGACACGCTCCACGACGACGGTGTGCTGCCCGTCGCAGACGAAAGGGAACGGCTGCGAGTGAAATATTGGACACGGCGGCGCCGTGGTGGCAGAGATGGAAGGGTAGAGGAAGATGCTGAATCGGTGTCAGACGAACTGTCACGGCGGTGGAAAGTGCGTCGGTGACGCTCCTCAGAACGAGAACGCTTCTGGTGGTGGCCACACGCAGGGTCGCTTCGTCGGGGTCGGCGACGTGGTGGGGGATCGCACGACCGACTCCGCTTCGCCTCCGTTGCCGGCACGAGCAGTTCGCACTGGGTACCGCGCTCGCGAAGCTGTGGTCGATCGTACTGTGTGGAGCCGTCCGCCATTCGAGGAGCTGTTTCTTTCGCTTGAACAGCAGGAGGAACCTCAGTCCCGTCCAACTTGCTCGCCGGGTCAGGATGAATCGGTTCAGGTGTTGGACGCTTGTGGCCACGGCCTCCCTTGCCACCGGCAGTCTTGTGCCATTCGTCAACACGAGCCTGGATTTCTTCTTGAGACAGCATTTGGGTATCATCGTTGTCAGAGTCGACTTCGACGACACCATCGCCGGGGCATCCGATGGCATTGTAGTCGACCGGTGGCAACTGCGCAGCATCCGCGAAGTAGTCCATAGATCCTCCGCGCCCGGCATTCTGAAGCGACAGGCGGTTCAACTCAGCTCGCACGGCCGACCGCCAGCAGCGGGGTGACGCGCGACGATGGCGACCAAAGAGAAGGGGATCGCGATGGTTTTCCGCGATTGCGGCGATTTATGTGGAAGCCAAATCACGGGCTGACGTCGGATCTTTCGGACATCACCATACCGGTGGAACCATTGATGGCAGCCGACCAGAAGAGATCCGAGATGATCGATGGTGTACGTGTGCGCAGTGGCCCGGTTGCAAGCGGGGCAGTGAAACTGTCCTTCGAAAACCATGTTCTGATCGTCATCCGCACAGACGGGTACAAACATCACCTCTTGGCGGCGGGTTCTCGGCTTCTTGCACACTTTGCACCGAGTGGACAGGGTGGTATTGATGATGTCGTCCCACTTGTTGTCCGAGGTCGAAGCGCCAGTGGAGGTGTGGGCCTTGTACGCTGCTGTGAACGAACCGTGGTCATCAAGCTGACCGTGCCTTGGCAGACTCATCAGAAGTCCGTAGTACATGAAAATTTCAGTGAAGTCAATCCCATCCTTAGCAGGCGAGACCAGCAAGTAAATCGCGTGCAAAGCTTCGCAAACCAATCCATCCCGTGCGATCCGAGCCTTCAAAATGACAGAGGGAAGCTGCACGACGAACGGAAAGAAGCAAACAAGGATCGACAAGACGTGCCAGAACGCGATTGTAGCGCAGCATAGGTGGTGATTTTCAAGTCGGTCTAGAACCAAGTTGTCCGGCACGATGCGCTCGTCGGGTAGGGGGTTTGGCGCTTGCGGAAGAGTGACCGGCGCGCCCGTGGCGACAGCCACGGGCTTGGCGTTGTCTCCCTTGCCTTTTTTGGGCTTCCCCTTGTCTTTTTTGTTCCCGCGGGGCATGTTGCTGAGGGTGTGGTGTGATGTTTTTGGGTGTGTTTTGTGGCGGTCTGTGTTTTCCCCGATTTCGTGCGAAAAACACAAGAGCACACAGTGGGAACGCACGAGAAGGTGCAGGCAACTTCAGGTTTTTTCGTAGTCAAGTGCTTTTACCGGCCCATAGTCAAGTGCTTTTATAGTCAACTACTTTATAGTCAAAACTCATTGAGTACAAAGCGGTTGACT
>OY843711.1:0-6723 GCA_963693005.1 Alphaproteobacteria bacterium CMAR1
CCACGTCAGCGGCCTTCAGTTGTCTGCTTAACTCTGCGATCTTCTCCTGATCGCGCTTCGCCGCCGCCTCGAGGTCACGGATTCTATCCGCCCGGCGCGACAGCTCTGCCGTGTGGTTCACAGCTGGCTGGGCGACGAGCCGCTTCGCAAACGGATCCATCCTGCTGAGCACAACACAGTCCCTCCGGACCCGCGACAAATAGAACTAAGGCAAAAGGTCGACTCAGTTCGGAGGTTGTCTGGCGGTGACGGGGTCGAGCAGGGCAGTGGCCGTCCGAATGTCCCGGTCCAATTCAGTTCTGCGCTCCGTTTGGCGACGCAAGAGAGCCGCGAACTCTTGGCCGAACCCTTCGGCGTCCCACAGGCGGTCGACGTCGGCCGAGTGCACTTCCCCGCAGGGGTACCGCTCGGAGACGTGGCGGAAGTGGGCTTCCGCTGCGTCCTGTTCGGTCTCCGCTCGCCCAATGAGCTCCTCGAGCATGTCGAGCCCGTCCTCCTCGAGGGCCGCCCGCTGCTCCGTCAGCACAAGCTGTGACGACAAAGCTGTCATTTCATCAGCACACCGCATCTGCTCGCAGAACGCTTCGGCTCTGGTCTGAGGTGGCGACTCCGTGTGGCAAGTTTCAACAGGCGCATCACGGGTGGAAGGAACAGTCTGCTGCGCGGGGACAGGAATGCCAGGTCGCGCTGTTCCAGTGGAAGATGTTCTGTTCGCAGGCTTCGAGGCGAAGGTTCCTGGGCTCTCTGTTTTCGCTGACGGTGTGGCACCGAACGAGGGCTGCGCGCTGGTCGTGGGGTTCCCGAACGGAGCTTTTGCGCCGAATGGCCCGCCAGATGACGCCGGGAAACTGGACTTCGCCGGGAAAGTGGACTGCGGTGCCGGGAAAGCCATATGCCTTGGACAAACAATCTCAGTCAGTGGCGGGGTGCAGGAGGACCGAAGCAGTGTCGATGTGGTAGCGTCGTGCAAAACTAGAAGACGTGCGAAACAAAAACGAACTGTGGCGCTGCCTCGAGAGACACTGCTACTACAAATACACGACGCGTTGGGTGGGCCTCTAAAACAGGTCCCCTGGCTTCTTCATACGAGTGCGGTACAGCCAGTCATCGTAGATCTTGCGCTTCTGCTCGATGAAGTCAGGTGGGTACGGCGTCTCGCGGATCACAGCGTTGCCCGTGATGGCCATGTACAGGAGCGACTGGTTGAACTCCTCCGCTCGAGACATCGCGAAGTACTTGTTCCACAGGTGGCGACAGTTCTTCGCCGCGTTGAGACCTTCCTTGAGGGAGCACCGGAGCATCATCTCCTGGAGGAGGGCCAAGTGCATCACGTACACGTCGCGCTCCATGCGCATCCAGTACTTGAACGCCTGGTAGTGGTAGTAGTCGTTGTACTTGCCGTCGAGCGGGGGAGGAATCTTCGGGTTCACACGGCGAGTGTTGGGCCAACGCCACGGGTACACCCAATGCTCTTCTGGACAGCGGTTTGGGCGCTCGTAGGCATCCACGTAGGTTTCCGGTTTGAGTGGGAAGATGGAGGCTGTGAAGTACTCCCACATGTTCTTCGTCTTCCTCGGCGCCATGGCGATCGTCGGCATGTCCTCGTCCTGATCGTACTGCAGCGACAGCACGGTGCGGTACCGCTGCCAGAAGGTGCGGGGCGGCGGCATCTCGACATCGGGCTCGAAGGCGGTGGGTGTCTGCTCCTTGTGGTCCTGCGTCCCGAGCTGCGGCACCCGTGGCCGCTCGTACTTCTTCTCCTCCACGTAGTCTGCTCCGTGGTCGACCGGGGAAGGGGCCGCGCTCATCTTGAGCGAGTCGGTCAGCCCCATGGTGCCTGCCACAAGACGGTCGGGCGCGATTGCGAACACGGCAGCGAGCTCACTGTTTACGCGAACATGTTCTTAAACTGATCCTGCTGCTGCTTTCGAAGCTTCGCCGATCCGACGGCGATGTCATGCTGCAGCGCCTGGACATCCTCTGGAGGAACACCAGCCGCAGCGCATCGGGCCAAGTTCGAAGACGCTGCTTCGTAGTCGTGGAGTTGCACTTGCGCCTGCACGAGCCGGTACCACCCCTTGGGGGATTGACCGTCGACGGACAGTGCGCTTTCCGCGTCGCCTTGAACACTGTTCCACTGCCCCAGTCGGCTCGCGCACAGGGCGCGATTCAGGAAGCAGGACAGCTTCAACGCACTCGCCGACTGGGGGTTTGAGAGGCGATCCGTGCGCCCCCGGAGGGATGCGATCGCTTCGCTGTAGCATAGTTGGGCGGCGGCCGGGTTCCCTTCCCCGAGAGCAGCGTTCCCTCGTGCCTTGGCCTCCGTGGCGTGAGCAAGTTGTTCGTCAGTCACCAACTTCGTCTCCTCGTCCCTCATCGCACCTGCCGCAAGCATTTGAGCTTGGTTGCTCGTGTCGAGTGAGCCTTCTGGGTGCGCCAGGAGCTCTTCGTAGCGTGCCATCGAAGTGTCGACGCGGGCCCACTCGTCGAGTGCTGGGTCGTCGTGGTTCGAGAGAAGGAATGCATCACCCCGGATGTCACGCTGCACGAGGCGGCTCGCACGTGTGTTGACGGGGAGGTCTTTGAAGCGACCACGGTCGTCGATGTACAGCGAAGTGGCCACGAACCCGTTCGATTGGCGGGGCAGAGCGACAGGGACGATTTCAAATGCCCCGCTGTCGTCGTCCACCATTTGGGCAAGAACGCTGGCGTCAACTTCCCCGTGCTTCTTCGTCCGCTGCTGTAGCGACTCACGGAAAGCTGCCTTCTGGCCGTCGGTGGCGGACTCCTGGCAGAAGTACTGTTGGAGAGAGCCGCGGAACTCGTCGTCATCAGCGCCGTCGAAGCGTCGCGTTTCGATGTCCCTCCCCTCCGACGCTGGGATGAGGAGGTAAGAGAAGGGCGCCACGGCCGGTCCTTCAGCCATCTGGGCTACAATTCAAGGTCTGGAGTTCATGATACATCGACGAATTCAGAAGGACAATGTGTCTCACTGTGGTGTTTTGATGTACCCGCCGATGGCAGTGGGACAGGAAAACAAACGAAATCACAGAATGGAAAACAGTTCTTTTTTTCTTCGGGATGTGTTGCGCAGAAAACGAGAGTGTGTTACAATGAACAGAAACACACAAGTGGGAATGTTACACGGGCGTTACGGCTCCTGGCAGCTCTGCATGGTCTCATGCGAAGGCCAAATGCGCACCATCCCGTCCTCCGACCCGGTCGCGAGGGTCTTGCCGTCTGGCGCGTACCGCGCGTGGAACACTGGCCCGTGGTGGCCCCGGTGGGTCTCCAGCTCGGTCCCATCCGCGGTGAACTCCTTCGCCTTGATCTTCGACCCGACGGCGATGAAACGCCCGTCCGGCGACATGGAACCACACTCGACGTCCTCGCTCGTTTCAATCAGGGACTTGACGGCCAAAGTTTTGGGATCGATGAGCGACAAGTTCTTGCCGTGCGCCCCCACAAGGTAGTGTTGATGAGTGTAGTCCAGCATGTTCAAGCCAGTGAGTTCGAGCTCCTTGACGGCGCTGTTTTGGCGCATGTCCCACAGCTTGATCAACGAGTCAGCGGCAGTGACAACCATGTTGGTGTCTTCGATGAAGTAGACCGCCTTGATCGTGTTCTTCTTGTCGGCTTGGAAAACGACAGGCTCGGTGGCATAGTTCTCCGCGTCGAAAACACGCACGTTGCTGTCGTAGCAGCCAGTGACCACTTTGGACCCCCACCAATCGCATCCCTTGACGTAATGCGGAGTCTGCCAAGTGTGGAGGTTCGCTCCGGCGACGGCATCCCAGAGCTTCACGCTGAAGTCGCCACTGCCGGTAACCAGCCGAGTTGCCTCGGTGTTGAATGACGAACAGTACACAGCGCCACGGTGGCCCTCGAACGTCCCCACCCAGTCGCCGGTCTCGCCGTTGCGAAGCATGGGCTTCGAGTCGTGGCAGGACGTGGCGAACCAGTACGTACCGTCGATGATGTTGCTGTACGAAATGTGACACACCGGGCGGGTGTGGCCCGTGCACACCTTGACTTTGAGGCGGTCTTCCTTGGACATTGCAACTATCGGTGTTGGATGATTTTGAAGAGACCTGTGCGCTGCTGGCGGCAACGACGAACAATAGTGGTGTGGAGCTACGACGTGGTCGTGTCTTACCTATTTTGGCCTTCGGCGACTCACTGGAGGTTCAGCGGGGAAACGTTGAAAGGAAAAGAGAGCTTTCAAAGTGCGTTCCGTCCAATGTTCTCAGAAATCGGAGAAGTCCAGGAGATGAAGGTCGAGAGCGGTGAGCGTCTTTCTGTGGCCACAAACTGCAACAACAGGCATGCAAGGCGATGTCGACAGAGCAGTTGGCCAACGGAATTCTACAACGATTTCTTCAGCGGAAAACCCCGTACTCTGGCATCTTGGGAAGCTGCGGGAGGTACGGAATCGGGGCCTCCTCCCGGACGAGAGTTTCGAGTTCCTTTGTGTGCATCCAGTGGAACATCTGCTTGTAGAAGAACCACTGAAAGCCCGGCGACTGATACTGCTGATCGCTGAACCAACGGCCCACATCGCAGTCATTGCGCTCGAGGAATCGGATGTAGTAGTTCGGCATTAAACACTCCATCAGTAACGGCCACATGGCGGAGGGAGCATGCGGGGCCAAGTTTCGAACGTGATCCATTTCTAGTTTTGCCTTGTACAGCACTTCAAGAAGGGCTCGTCGGACGCAACGATCAATCTTCGCCATCCGTACGTTCTTCAGCAACGCTAGGTTGATGTGGTTGTCGGCACAGACGTCCGCGGGAAGCATAGTGGCGCCTTTTAAGGCGTACTCCCGCCAGAGCAATACGCAGTGCTGCGTCAGCCCAAGTGCACGACCCACGTGCGTCATCAGGTGCTCGGCAACGTCGTTCCGGATTCCCAGAAGCTCGAGCTGTGTGTTGAAGAAGTAGCCGTACGCTTTGTCATAGTGCTCCACGGCTTGCTTCACACTGGCTGGCTGGGGCATGACACGGAGACGAGCATCCACGAAACCGCGCAAAAAGGCCTTTGTCAGGGTGTGGCGCTTTACGACAGAGGCGAAGGGCCTTAACACGGGATGGCCGTCGACGAACTGACCACGGGGCATGCTCCCTTTGTCGATGATACCATGACACGATTCTTTCCAGAACACGGCCCGCATGTTCACACCGGTGGCACTCTTCCCTTTCTCTTGCTGCACGTCAAGCACCTTCCAGCGGGCCCTGTTGAGATTCAGTGCAAGGAGGTGCAACGCGTAGTAGTCCATCCGGGTCTGCTCGTCATCGATTGCGACCTGACCGACGCGCCAGTGGAATCGATCTTCATCTTTGATTTGCTTCTCCAGTTTGACGTACTCAAGCTCTGAAACGTCATCCGGCGGCAGTTCATCGGATGCGGCTCGCGTTCGGTTTGCACGCATCTTGGACCAAATCTTTTTCTTTTCGCCCAACGTGTTGGGAATCTTCTTCGCATACTCGTCGTCGGTTTCAGACCGAAGTTCTTCCACAGTCTGTGGGCGGGGTGCTGTCGTGATTGGCCGTGGCTTCTCTTGATCGGGTTTTTCAACAGGATTGCGGCCTCCGAGTTTGGTGTTGACTCGTTGTGCGAGATCGAACCCCTCTTGACTCTCCTGCTCGTCGTCCCCAGCTTGCTCGCACGGTAGATTTTTTTTCTCCTTCTCATCCGGCTCTTTCATGAAACCAACGAACTCGTTCATGTCCGGTCCGTAGTCCACGAAGAAGCGGTTCATCGGATCGTGCTTGGAACCGGAGCCTCGGGGCGCAGGACGCGCGGGGGATGTTGTCATGGGTGGCTCCGTTGAAATGCACCTCCGCTGGAGGATGCATGCCGCAAGGGCCCCGCAGGCTTGACGGCGCATGCGCTGCCAGAACACTGTCACGGCCGCAGCGGTCGCCTCTCAACAATCGAACGAATGAATGGTACAAAAGAGCAGGCGGTACAGTCACGGGCGCATCGCTCGGAGAAGCTCCGCTTCCTCTGCGCGAAGTTCCGCGAGGCGCTGCTCTGCCTCTTCGAAGCTGGACGGGGGGCGGTGAACAAACTCCTCCGAGGACGGACCAAGTGTCGAAGCGAACCGACGCTGAACACCGATGTAGCGCTCAGTCTCGGACAGTGTGGGCGGCGGCACCACGGCTTGGGCCCCACAACAAGGCATGCCCGCAGGATGCTGACGAGTGCGGCGTTCCAGGTTCGCTTGCGCCTCGGCCATGACGCAACGTCGGTGGTAATCTGCAGGGCAGCCGTTGTGAGTTCTCGTTTTCGGAACTGTGACAACGACACGCCGTTGGTCTGCGTAGCGTTGGTCATCGAACGCACCTGTGACCTCGCCAGAACAACCGCGCCCGCCGTTGCTGAGTGCTTTCGCGTTGTCCAGCGTGATGTCGCGCACCCAGACTTTATTGCCGCGTTCGTCGAGGTAGAACCAAGATTGATCACTTGTGCCCAGGTTAGGTTTGGCGGCAGCCCCTGCTGGTGCTGTGTGATGGACGTCCAGACGGCCACGGTTTGACGCGAAGTAGTCGTACAGGGCACCAAACTCTTCATCCTCTCGCAACAGGTGGCTTTCCACGCTCCTCAAGTGGTTCAAGACGCGGTCTGCAGAAGAGTAGAATGCAGCTTCGTCTTTGACGTCAGCAGCTCGCACCAAAAACTTCGATGTCATCGCTTCACGAAACACGGACAACTGTCGGGAA
>OY843712.1:0-13439 GCA_963693005.1 Alphaproteobacteria bacterium CMAR1
GGCGCTGCAGGCGGACCTTCGTCCCCGCCTCGCATCGCCCGCGAGGCAACACCCCGCCCCGCCTGAGTGGGACGCCGAGCCGTCGCTCGACACAACGCCTGCTCCTGCGGCGGCCCCGGCACCCGCGCCGCAGCCCGCGCCTGTCGCCTTGGCCGCGACGCCGGCACGGTCCGTGATGTCCGAGTACGCTGACGCCGATGCCACCCCGGCCCCTCCTGCGGAGACCCCTCCGCATGGCCCCGGGGCGGCCCAACTCCACACAGTGTTGGACGAGTTCATCGAGGAGGCTGCGGCTAAGGCCCAGCCGAAGAGAGCGGCCGCCTACCAGGCACGGCAACCAGAGCCAGAGCTAATACTGGAGCCAGCGCCCGCCCCCATGAACGCAAGCAGAGAGGAGGGGCAGGGCCACCACCCGCAGGAGGGCGCGTGGGACGACGAGGGCACAGCATCGACGGGCTCGTCGTCGCAGTGGGTCGCTGTGCCCCCACGGCACGACGAGGCCCGGGTCCTAGGCCATGCCGAGGCCCCGGTCGACCGCAGCGTCTCCGTCGGGAGCGTCCCGGGCCACGTCGGGCGCGTGTTCACCTTCCAGGCCCTCCAGCCCCAGGCCCGCCCCGCGGTGGACATCACGCACATCCTCGCCCGCCGCCCGCCCCCGCAGGACACGTCGCCGTGGTCGTCCGCTGGCCATCGCCACCCCGCTGCTCGGCCTCCGTCCCGGGTCGTGCCCGTTGCCCCGGACGCCTTCATCACGGTGGAGGCACCCCCGCGTGGTGCGGCGCCGCTCCGTCGGGAGCTGCCATCCCAGCCGCAGCGGCTCCTCTTCACACCGTACGCTACGCCTCCCGCACCATCGCCTGGCCGAAGCGATCGGACCCCGCCCCGTGCCGCGCGCACCATCTTCGTGTGACGCGTCGGGCCATGTTCTCTATCCGGTCTTGGCCCAGACGCACTGCTCCGTTCATGGGCCTGTCGTGTAGCAAAGACGTGTCGCATGGTGTGCTGCGGTGACGGCGGTGTTGAGCCCCAGGGATGGATCACCTCTCGCTGTACTGCAACCAGGCGGCGTCCCCCGAACGCTCCAAGCGCAAGGACGCCCTCGGCCGCATCGCGGCGCTCCTGGCCGACGCGGAGGAGAGCCCGCGGCTGCAGCCGGACCACTTCACCGCCATCACGCGCACCGCGCTGCGGGCGCTCGAGGACAAGATGGAGAAGTGCCGCGAGCTCGCCGCCGACATCGTTATGGCCGTGACCCCGCGGCAGACGCCGGACGTCCTCGACTGGGTGCTGCCCGCCGTCGTCTCCCGCATCGGCCTCGAGCCCGTCGCCGAGCAGTCCGAGGAGCTCCGCCTGCGGCTGCTCGAGGTCGCCGTGCTGTGCCTCGAGACGTACCCCACCGACGTCGGGGCCCGCTACATCGACTACTACAAGGTGCTGCTCGAGAACTGCATCGCCGACCCGTACCCGGACCTCAAGAAGGCCGCCCTCCGCGCCTGCGTCGCCCTCTGCCGCGCAGAGCCGAAGCGGGTCAAGGGCCTGACCCTGCCCCTCGCCAAGGTGGTCAAGCGCCAGGCCCTGCAGCACAAGCACGGCGCCGTGCGCGCTGAGGCAGTGACTGCGTTCGCGACGCTCGTGGCGCACGGCGCCGCGGAGATCCTCGGCGACATGAAGGACGAGCAGGACAACCGCACCACGGTGCACTACCTCTACATCCTCTGCCACGACCACTCCGAGATCGTCCGCATGGCCGCCGTCGACGCCCTGAGCTGCTTCCTGCTCGACATCACGGAGCGCAACGAGCAACCGCGGCGCCTGCTCCCCCACGTCCTCGGCCTCCTGTCGGACCCCCTCGAGGAGGTCCGCATCAAGGCGAACTCGCTGCTGCTCGGGCTCGGGCGGCAGTTCATGCTGGACAACGAGGACAACCGCATCGACATGGAGAAGCGCCGCGTGACGCTCAAGGACATCGAGTGGTACGGCGACGACGAGCAGCCGGACATGGCCACCGTCACCCGCTCCACGCAGTCCATGCCGGACTTCTCCATGCGCCCCGCCCTCGGCAGCCGCCACGTCGTGGCCGAGCACATGCGCACCTTCGTCGACGCGCTGCTGGCCGACATCGGCGCCGTCAACTGGATGATCCCCTTCTCCAACGTCAACCGCCGCGTCGTCGCCCTCCGCACCCTCGCCGTGTGCATCTGGCTCAGCGAGCGCAACGTGGTACAGTACGTGCAGCAGATCCTCGGCACCATGTACAAGGCCCTGCGCGACGACGACCGCGAGATCGCCACGGAGGCGGCGCTGTGCGTGGAGCTGCTCGGGAAGTACCTCGCCCCTGCCCAGTACGTCCCCTTCATCCTCGCCCGCCCCAAGGCCGGGGCCACGGAGCCGGGCCACGTCGACCCCTCGGCCGAAGAGACCGGCGACCGCCAGGTCACGGCCACGCGGACCAAGGTTGTGACCGTCGTGAGCGCCGGGCAGGACCTCGCCAACCAGCCGCCGCCCACGCTCTTCTCGACCGCGGCGGGGACGACCAAGGCGGGGATCCTCGTCGCCTTCCGCCTGCTGCTGCTCGGGACGGCCCACGGCAAGCTCGGGGTCGGGGAGGCCAAGGCCGTCGTCCAGGCCGTCACCCACGCCGACCTCCAGGACCCGGACAGCCCACCGCTGCTGCGCGCCGTGCTCGACTGCTACGTCACCGTAGCGACGTTGCTCCGGCGGCACGGGTACGTGGCGACGGCGGGGCAGCCGCTGCCGCCGGACACGGTCCGCACGCTGGACTCGATGCTCGTGTACGGGGCGCTGTGCATGCTGCAGTGCCCGGACCCGGAGGTGCACGCCAAGGTGGAGTGGGCGGTGGCCGAGATGTCCACGGCGATCCGCGGCGACCCCGCCTCCCTGTACACGGTCAACTTCGGCCGCATCATGACGGCCCACAAGGGCGCCATCCCCGCCGAGGCCTTCGTCACTCTCGTTGACCGCACCCCGGACCTCACGGCCCACTCGCAGCTCCTGACCGACCTCTTCGTCGCCCGTCTCGCCGGGGTCAACTACACGCTGCGGGTCCAGAGCGAGGTCTCCATCTTCACCATGCTGCGCCGCCTGCTCGCTGGCACCGCGGTGGCCTTCACCTCCTCTCAGCTCGAGCTGCTGCTGCGGCAGGTGGTGCTGGTGCACGCCAAGTTCAGCACGACTCCGGCGGCCCTGCTCTTCCGCAAGCTCGCCTTGGCCTGCCTCGGCCTCATGCTCGCCCCGCCCCACGTCACCGTACTGCGGGAGGCCCTCGTCGCCGAGAACGCCGGGCTCGCGGAGCGGGCGGCGGGGATGTGGCTCGGCGGGGCCGACAGCGACGACGCGGAGATGCGCCTCTCCTGTATGGACCGCCTCGTGGACGTCGCGCTGCTGCCCGTCTCCCCGGGGGCGGCGGCGGAGTTCGTCGACCACGTCATGGCGCGCTTCGACGACAGCAGCGACCGCATCCGGGCCCTGACCTTCGAGCGGTTGCACGCGCTGCTCACCACCAACGCGGAGGTCTCCCCGTGCATCGTCGTGGAGGTCAACTCGAAGCTCGCGGTGCTCGTGAAGCGGCTGCTGGTCCACATGGACGACACCGCGGACACCTTGGGGATCCGCGACACCATCTGCCGCACCCTCAAGCGGCTGTGCGGGATGAACGCGGCCGTGGTGCAGCAGCTCACGCAGCAGGTGCGCGACAAGCACGCCACCCCGCGGTACTGCGACGAGGTCCTTGCCTTCGTCCCCAACTGACACATGCGCGTAGATGTCGGCGGCCGCCGAGATGAGTTCCTCGGCGCCCTGTGACAAGAGTTGACCCTTGCTTGAGAGCAATCTGCTGCGAGTCCTGTGTTTGACGTGCGTTGCGGCTGTGCAGACGTTCAACATTGTCTGGTAGTCCGCCGCAATACGGCAGCGGCCCCGACCCCGCCATGTTCTTCGGGGATCTCTCCGGGCACCCCGCCCTCGCCCAACTCCTGGCCCAGCAGCAGCAAGCCCAAGCCCAGGCTCAGGCCCAGGCCCAGGGCATGGCCTTCCCAGGCTACGCCGCGGTCAATGGCCAGCTCGTGCCGTTCCCGCAGCATCCTTTCTTCCTCCCCTCCCAGCCTGCACCCACCGGCAGCCGCACTCGTCGCCGCAACAAGAAGCAGCCCGCCCAGGCCCACACTCCGGCCCAGGCGCAGCTCAACCCCAAGGCCCAAGATAGCGACGACGACGACGACGCCCCGGCGGAGCTCGTCCAGCACTACATGCCGGACCTCGCCCTGCGGCCGCTCCCCCACGACCTCCAGGAGGACCGCGGCGACCGCCGTGCGCAGCGGTCGCACCAGGTCGCCCTCGGGAAAGACACCGGGGGCTACCGGCTCTACACGGCCACCGTCCCGAAGCACCTGCGCCAGCTGGACAACCCGAACCACCCTATCACTCCGCGCACGGGCATCCGCGCCCCGCGGCGGCAGTGGAAGAAGGCATGCAGCGCGTGGCGGCAGCAGCTTCACCTGTGGGACGCCGACCCAGACGCCGCGGCGATGATTGACCCCACGCTGTCGACCCTCGGGCAGCTCGGCCTCGAGCCAGTCCCGGGTGGGGTGGTCGGGGGCGGCCAGGCCCCGCCGAGCGCCGTGCCGGCCATGGACCTTCCGCAGCTCACCATGTTCGAGGTCAAAGGCGACAAGACCCCGGACACCACCACCCCCACCGACGACACCCCAGTGCCCGCTCCTGCAAGCAGACCGTAGCTCCGCCTTTTGTCTTTTCTTCTGTTTTGTCTCTTTCCCTTTCTACTCCGACCTCCGACCTCGACCGCCCCCGCGGCATGTGCTGCGTGTGGCGCGTCCCCGCCGCCGAGGGTCTCCTCTCCGCGCCGCAGCGTCAACTATTCCTTCGTGCCTTCGTTGCAGACCCCGAGTGCTGCCCTGGAACGCGTCCCGCCGCTGCAGAGGGCTTACTCTCTCGGCGCAGGCTACCGTTCGATCCGCCGTGTTCCCACCCCGCCGTGCCGCTGTTTGAACCTTGTCTTGTTGCCCCTTGTAGCGATGCCGTCGACGCTGTCTCTCTTCGCGACGGCGACTGACGAGGAGCTTGCGTGGGCCGCGCCGTCCCCTGCGCCCGCCCCGAAGCCGCAGTACGTGGCCCTGGCCGACATCGCCGCCCCTGTGGGCCACGAGGCCCCAAGGCTGTCGCTGCTCCGGGCCCTCACGGGCATCGCCGCGGTGCAGGAGGCGGAGCCCTTCCTCGCCCCGCTGGACGCCGACGCCGTGGCGGGGTACCGGGACGTCGTGGGCGAGCCCATCGACCTGAGCACCATCGCCTCGCTTGCCCTCGTCGGGGCCTACGACGGTCCGGGCGGGCCCGCCGCTCTCGAGGACGACCTGGTGGCCATGTGCCGCAACGGCATCGCGTACAACGGCGGGCAGCCCCTTGGGAAGGCCGCCGTGCGTCTGCTCTCGACGGTCATCCCCGCCGTCCTCCGGCAGCACGGCCTCGCGTCTTCCGGGGACCGCCCGGTGCTCTGCGGCCCGGGGTGGGGCCCGGGGGTCCCGCGGCCTCAGGTGGCAGTGCAAGCCGTCGCCCTCGGCCTGGCCCAGCGCGTGGCGGCCAAGGCCCCGGAGCTGGCCACGGCCCGGGCCGAGTGGGCGCCGTCGCTTCCGGACATCACCCGCCGTGCCTTGGAGGGCGGCTACGCCTCGTGCCGCGACGTGGTCCGGGAGGTGGAGGGGGCGGTGGTGGCGGCCATGGGGGCTCTCGGGGCGGGGCCGCTGCCGTCCAAGGCACCGCTGGTCGACCTCCGGGCCTCGCTGCGCGCCATGGCGGCCGAAGAGATGGCTGCGGTGTGCGGCGTCGACGTCGAGACGGCCACGCAGGCCCTGCGCTGCGGGATCGCGGTGCAGGGCGCGTGGCGCGAGGCCCCGGTGCGGCCTGGGCGCCTCACGGAGGAGCTCCGCGGGAAGCTGCTCGCGGCGGTGTGCCAACTGCAGGACATGGACCGGGGGCAGGGCGAGTACTTCACCGCACCCTTCCTCTCCAGGGACTACGTCGAGCGAGTGGCCGCCCCCGTCGACCTCCAGACCATCCGCCTGGCCCTCGTCCGCGGGACCTACGACGCGGGCGAGGCTGCCTGTCTCGTGGCGGACATCGACGCCATCGCCGACAACGCTGTGGCCTTCAACGGTCCGCTGTCCGACGTCGCCGCCGCCGCGACGCAGCTCCGGGCCCACCTCCCGAAGGTCCTCGCCACCGTCGGCCTCTGACCCTGTAGTTCTTTGCCCCCGAGCCCACAGTGTGGTACGTGAGCGGTGCGAGAGCCTTTGCGTTGTGCCCTTGTCATCCCTCTTGCAGCATCGCTCTCCTCGCCATCCCCACCCGGAGACAATGACTGACGTCCTCCTGACCCCGCCGCACGCCGCGTGCCCCATCCGTGTCCACGCCCCGTACAACGCCACGATCTTCGTCGACGACGAGGAGGCCGCCATCGCGGAGTTCCAGCCGTACATGGCCGGCGCCCCGCCCACCCCGACCACCCCGGCCCGCAGCTCCCCGTCCGACAGCTCCACCGACCAGGTCGCCTGCAGCTCCGGCTCCTTCGGCCCGGGCTACGGCTACGACTGCTACACCCCAGACATGTTCTACCCCCACCACCACCGCCGCATCGCCCCGCGCCACGCCCCGCACTCCCCGTACACCGGCGGCATGGCGCAGTGGCACCAGCGCCGCGGGACCCCGCCGTCCCCGCAGTCGCCGGCCGTGGACTCGCTCAACAACTCCATGTGCAACATGCAGCACGCCCTGTCCTCGACCTCCACCGCCCCGCACGTCATGCCCACCCCGCCGCGCCACGGTGACCCCATGCTCGCGGCCTTCGGGCCGTGCCAGGGCATGGACGCCGCGTACCCGGAGTGCGACATGAAGCTCCGCAAGCGCCGCACGCGCCGGGCGAAGAAGGAGGAGGCCGAGCCCAAGGCTGCCGTCGACAGCGACGACGACGACGGCGTCCCGGCCGAGGTCGTGCAGCAGTTCATCCCGCAGCTCTCCCTCCGCGCCCTCCCGGCCGATATGTTCGAGGACCGCGAGGAGCGTCGCGCCCAGCGCAAGCACCAGGTCGACCTCGGCCGCCAGACCCCGGGCTACTCCCTGTACCTCACCGCCGTCCCCAAGCACGAGCGCCAGCTGGACAACCCGAACCACCCCGTCACCCCGCGCGTCGACGTGCGCGCCCCGCGGCGGCAGTGGAAGAAGGCATGCAGCGCCTGGCGGCAGCAGCTCCACCTGTGGGACGCCGACCCGCACCCGGCCGACATGGCGGACCCCGCCCTCCCCACCCTCGGCGAGGTCGGCCTCGAGTCCGTCCCGGAGCCTGAGCAGTAGACCTGTGTAGCCCCCCGGCCCTTGTCCGGGGCCGATCGTCTTGTACCACCCCTCGCCCGCCTCCAAGCGGCCCGCCTCCCTTCCTCTGATGTGACTGCCGTGGCGGTCTCAACGCCCCTCCTGCTCCGATGCTGCGCTGCGCTAGTCTGTATTTCCTCCTCGGTTTTTGTCTTCCTTGCTTTGTTTGTCTCAATCATCCCAATCATCCCAACAGATCAACCGTACGACGCCGCCCCTGTGA
This sequence comes from Alphaproteobacteria bacterium CMAR1, assembly GCA_963693005.1. Taxonomy (GTDB): domain Bacteria; phylum Pseudomonadota; class Alphaproteobacteria; order UBA6184; family UBA6184; genus Bodonicaedibacter. The sequence continues at coordinate 7,622 of OY843712.1, forward strand.
AACAGCCGTTGCGGCTTCTCAGGACTTCGCCAAAGCCCCCATCTTTGGCATGGCCTCCATGTGTGAATATACTCTGTACTTCTTGACCCCGGTCACGATCTGCTCCTTCTCCGCCGTACGTATCCTTTCTTGGGCGCTCCGCTTTCTTTCCTTGTCTTGCCGTCTTCTTCACGGCTCACCAATGCTAACGTAACGGCCTCTCTGCCCGAGCAAGGCCCCACCCCCTCATATTTAGTCTCTCTTTTCAAGCAGCAGCAGCAGCAGTCGTCGCAGCACCGTCAGGCATCCATCGGAGGTAAGCTTAGGGTCGCACCCAGGGCCTTAGGGTCAGTGGCATCGTCTTCTTTTTTCGTCCGACACAGGCCCGCCGTCAAAAGGCGCCGTCTCGTTTGAACCCCGAAATCCGACCCTCTTCCGCTTTCCGCACGTGTGATTTCTTGTGGTCCCCCAATTTCCTACTTTCACCACGCTTTTCTTGGTCGTCTCTGTTTGTTTGCTTTTTTCTGCGTGTTTTTCTGGTTTGAAACTCCGCTTTTATCAGTGTCCTGTGGATGTGCGTGCAATGTGCCCCCCGGTGCTGCCGTCCACTCCCTCGACAATCTCTTGTCTTGGCACACGTACGTTTTCCTTGAGCGCAAAGGCTTGCCTCAAGTTTTCCTCGCTTTTTGTTCTGTTTTGCTCTTCCCCCCTCCTTTCCTCCCCTCTTAGTCTCGCGGTGTGAGCTCTGGCTCCGCCGCACTGCCTCCTCATGGGGGGCCCGGGACCCGCGGTGGCGCCTAGACAGCCATCCGCTGCGGTCCCGGCAACGCTTTCTTCTGTCCGCTTTATGAATCTCCGCTTTTTAAACCTCCGCTTTTGCACTGTGACACTCACACCTCCGTCCTTTGCACACAACATACGCACATGCCAGGTGCCGCTGTACGGTGGGCCCAACCCAGTCTAAGTTGATCATGCCCATCTCTTTCTTAAATCACACTTTATCAGCCTGGTTTGTGCCTGTGGGTTCGCCCGCTATGGTAATATCTACGCAGTACATCAAAACTATCGCTTTCGGACGCGCTCTTTTTCTTTTTTTTGACCTTCCACGGCTATGCGCCCGAAGTTCTTCGCTTGACTCTTTGCTCACGGCCGTGCGCCTTGGGCACTGCACTCTGTTCGACCACCAGTTTCCGCTTCCGTCGTGGGCAGCCGCTGGTCGAGGCGGCTGCCCACCCCAAGGCAAACTCGGCCACCCGTTCGCGTTGCTACTTAGTCGTCCCGGCCGCACCGCTGCTGATGGCACTGTGCCGGCCGACCGCGCGGCCAGCTCCGCCTGGTCGCCGTCGTTCTTGCTTTTGCTTTCCACACACGTGTTCAGTTTCAAAGGTGTCGGCCCTCAATCACCGCCTCCCGCTCACCCCATGTTTTCCTCACGACCCTGCGTCCTCGACCGACCACCCGCTGTTCCCCCTGCCACTACCCCCACATGATGTGTTGCGCTGCAGCGAATGCCGAGCAACTCGCCGCACCGCCTCGAGCCCATCAACGGCCCGCTCTCCGCGCGGCTCAAGTCCGTGGAGAACCGTCACGACGCCGCCCCCCTGTCGGCCCGCCCGGCGTACTACTCCGCGGAGGCCCCGACGGTGGTCATCGGCGACGTCCTGCAGCAGCGCATGCCGACGTACAACGCCATCGCCGACCCGCACCTCCGGGAGTACTGGCGCCGCCGCGGCATCGACGTCCCGGCCCACGAGAAGCAGCAGCGCCTGCCCCCCATCGAGCACACCCCGCGCAGCCCGCCCGTCGAGCGCGGCCGCCCCCGCGTCCCGCAGCCGCCCCCGCAGCCGAAGCAGCAGCGCAAGCTCGCCCCCATCGCCCACAAGCCGGCCCCGCCCAAGACGGAGCGGAAGCCCGCACCGCACAAGCCCGCACCGCCCCCGAAGGCTGCCAAGTCCAAGGCGCCGGCCGCCTCCAAGGCCCCCGCCTCCAAGGCTCCGGCTGCCCCGGCGATCGTGCTCACCAAGTCGGGCACCGAGTCCCCCGCGTCGTCATCGCTGAGCAGCAGCTGGAGCGAGCGGCGTGACTCTCCGGGGGCCAAGGGCAGCCGCAGCCCGAGCGAGAAGGGCACCCCGGCGAGCAGCCGCCACTCTTCCCCGAAGTCCTCCCCGAAGGCATCCCCGCAGTCGTCCCGCAGGTCGTCGCCCAAGTCCTCGCGCCGATCCTCGCCGCAGTCCTCGCGCAGGTCCTCGCCGCGGTCGTCTCGCCGCTCCAGCCCACATGACAGCCATCGCAGCGCGAGCCCGCACGAGAGCGCCCGCAGTCGCAGCCCGACCAAGTCGCCCGAGTACTCCGAAGGCTTCGACAGCCCCCAGAAGCACGATGAAGACAAGGAGGAGGAGCCGAAAGAGGAAGAGCCCAAGGAAGAAGAGCCCAAGGAAGAAGAGCCGAAGGAGGAGCCCAAGGAGGAGGAGCCCAAGGAGGAAGAAGACAAGGAGTACGACGCTGAGTTCGACGAGCCCGCCAAGGAAGAGGTCGACGAGCCCGCCAAGGAAGAGGCCGACGAGCCCGAGGCCAAGGCATCCGAGGAGCCCGAGGCCAAGCCCGAGGAGCCTGAGTTCGACAGCGACGACGACAAGGACGCGGCCAAGTCGGACGACAAGGAGATGGCCCCGAAGTCCGACGACGACGACGACGAGCGCAAGGAGGAGCCCGAGGAGAAAGAGGAGGAGAAGGAGGAGGAGGAGCCCAAGGACGAGGCGCCCCTCCCAGACTCCACGGTTCTGACCCCGGAGGAGCGTGAGCGCCAGCTGGCGGTGGAGAACCGTAAGGCGACGGTGTCCAAATTCTACGCCAGCATCGAGGCCGAGGAGGGCTCCGCCGCGCTGCTCGCCTCGGCCGACGTCGAGGACGGCTACGTCACCTGCGACCCGAGCCTCGACCCGCCGCTGCAGTCCGTCAAGGCGGAGGCGCCCACAGCACAGCAGCATCTCCGGCTCGAGGCCAACGACGATGGCTACGTGCGTGTGCTCTTCGGAGAAGGTCTCGTGCTCACCGCCACCTCCGAGACCGCCGTCGGGGTGGCGGAGAAGGACGACACCGACGCGCAGCTGTGGGAGGTCATCGAGTTCAGCAACGGGCACTTCGGCCTCGAAAGCCTCGGCTTCGTGAAGCGCCTGGTGGAGGCGGTCCTCGACGCAGACCCCGTGACTTTCGCCCTTGTCTCCGACGACGACAGCTCTTCCTTCTGTGAGTTCGTCCCCAAGAAGGCCGAGGAGTAATCACCACCCAATGTACCTACATGTGCCATCCCGATACATCATCATTTTGCCCGTGGTTCGGCCTCCCCCCTCCGCCCTCTCCGCCCCTTCGTGTGCCAGGCTCGCATCACCGGTGAGAAGCATGCCGCCCGTGATGGATGTGTTGTGCGGATAGCGCATGGCGAACCTCACGGCGGGCCACCTGCGGCAGGAACTCGAGCAGCTCGAGGACGACGGCGACACCGCGCGCCGCCGCTCCCGGCAGCGCTCCGGCGAAGCCGCGGCGTTTCGGACCTTCCGCCGCCGCATGTCGGTTCACCCGAGCGCTGCCGGGAGCGGCGTCTTCGGCATCGCGGACGACGTGAGCACCGCGCTGACCTCGAGCCACTCCGGCACGGACCAGATGCAGGAGGCGCTCCGGGCCGCCAAGGAGCGCCGCAAGTCCGTCGCCCTGCTCGAGTCTCGCCGCGAGTCGGCCGCGAGCGACAGCGACTCCTTGAAAGAGACTCCGCTGCCGACGACCTTCGGCGTTGCGTCGCCGGCGCCGTCCGGGTCCCTGCGCCGCTACGTCTCTTTCGGCCGTCGCTCTGACGTGGACGACACGCGCTCCGCGGCGACCTTCAGCCAGGAGGGCAGCCCGCGGCGGACCAAGAGCGCCACCGGAGTGGAGGCGATGACCGACAAGGAGTTCGAGCAGCACATGTTCGCCCGCAACCTCCAGCGCCAGGGCCGCCGGGCTCAGTCGGTGGTCGCCTCCGACCTCGAGGCCATCGAGCTCGAGGTCCTGCGCTTGGCCCACGGCGGCCGCCCGGCCAACCGCCGCGGGTCCCTGCCCGGAGTGTCGCCGCTCGGGGCCCCGGCCGCCCGCCCGGCGTTGCAGATCAAGAACGTGTCCCGGCCGCGGGGGTGGGACAAGGTCTTCGAGGTGGTGAAGCGGTACCGGCGCCACAGCCAGGAGCCGCGGCTCGCGGGCGACCGCCGGGACTCACTGCGGGCGGCGGCGGAGCAGGACGCGCAGCGGGAGGAGAGCTACCACCGGATGCGGGAGGAACTCCGGGCGGAGGTCCTGTTCGAGGCCTTCGGAGAGTTCGAGGAGCTCGCCACGGTGGAGCACACCTTCTCGTACGACCCCATCGACCTCGCCGCCTACAAGGACGTCCTCGACGCCGAGGCCCCGCTGGACACGCTGCTGGAGCGGGCCGAGGACAGCGGCCTCTGGCAGGAGCTCGTCGAGCGGGAGTACGCACGCCTGGAGTACGAGCGCTCCATGGAGCTCGCCCAGGCCGCCGCGACGACGGAGGCGGAGAAGCGGCAGCGGGTGCTTGCCCGTGTGGCAGCCAACCGCGAGGCCAAAGCGGCAAAGGAAGCGGCCATCCTCGAGGCACAGTCGGCCACGAGCCCGGAGCAGCCGCCAGAGCTCGGCCGCAAGCAGAGTTGGGCGACGAGCTTCTTCGACGAGTACGGCGACGACGACGAAGAGGATGACGCCGGCCCCGTCCCGCAGCATGAGCCCGCCTTCGACACGCCGACGCAGCGCGACCTGACCGTGCTTCGGGAAGAGCTCGCCACGCTCGAGGCCGCCGACGCTGCATTCGAGGCGGAGACCCTTGCACTCGCCGAGGCTCAGGCCCCGGAGCGCCGGGCGCAGCGCGAGCGAGCGGCGGCGGTGAAGGCGGCCAAGTCGGCAGAGAAGGAGCGCTGGGTGCCGGCGGTGGCGGCGACGGAGGCCCTCGCGTCCGACGACGCCGCCCATGAAGCGGAGTTGGCGATGGTGCTGTGCACCGGCGTGCAGCCAGGGGCGGACCGCGGGCTGCAGGCGCTCGCCCTCGACGGCGTCTCCGACGGGGCCCCGGACACCAGCGCCGGGCTCTCCAAGCGGACCTCCGGCGACACCGCGGGCGGGCACATGGTCGTCGTCCATCCCCCGACGGAGCGCAGCGGCGGCAGCGAAGCGTCGCGGGAACGGTCGCCGTCCCTCGAGCACCACGGCGCGGGGTCGGCGGCGGTGTCACCGATGCAGCCCTCTGCCCTCGCCACGAGCCTCGTCAGCCATCCCCGAACGGCCTCCGTCGTCTCCGCCGCCATCACAGTGAAGACGACACACTCCACCCCTGCCGCTCCGCCGGTCCCGGAGCCGCAGTCGCCGCAGCCGACGACTCCCACCGCGAGCCCCCGCCACGCCCCGGGGTCGCCGACGCAGAAGCTCCTCGGGCAGCGTCGCGCGATCCGGGCGGCGATGCGGCGTGTGGCGGCGCTGCAGAACCAAGCAGCCGCTATCACGGCGGCTGGGCTCCGGACCGCCTGATGTCATCAGGCCGATGTGTACCATTGACGCCGTCATGCACTGCAGTTCGGTCCGTTGCGCTGGTGTCGTACCGCTTGTCGCTGCCTGCACAGTGATGAGCGCCCCCGGTGAGGCACCCCTCCGCCGTGGGCAATCCGTCCGCATCGTCGACCCGCCCGCCCCGGAGCGGGAGGCCCTCAAGAGCCCGACCTCGGAGACAGGGCTCTCCAACTTCCAACGCACACAATCCATCGGCGACCTCGCCCGCAAGGCCAGCTTCGCCCCCATGGCCGAGGCC
>OY843713.1:0-12711 GCA_963693005.1 Alphaproteobacteria bacterium CMAR1
CCACGGCGCCGCCGCCGAGCGTCGGAGTGCGCGACCTCCCCCTGGGGACGTACCCTGACTCTGATGACGACGCGATCCCGGCCCCGGCGCAGCCCGTGTCCCCATCCCGTGTGACGTGGGCCGCGGGTGTGCTCGACCACACCCCGCCCGTCACCGTCGCCGTGACGCCGAGCGAGGGTGCCTCGAAGCCCGACACGCCTACTCCGGAACCGGCCGCCCTCCCGGCCGCGCTGCTCCCCACGGCGGGTCTCCCCGCAGCGACGGCTGCCGCGACCATTGCAGCGACCACCGCTGCAGCCGTCGCTGTCCCGACCCTCGCCGCTGCGGCCACCGTCGCGGCCGGCGCCGTGGCATCACTGTCCGACGTCTACGAAGTGGATGTCCCCGCTGGGCTGCCGGGGCTGCAGGACCACCTGCCGCCGGGCGTCCCTGCGCTCCATGCCGACCCCTCCGCCCTGCTCCCTCTCTCCAGCACCCAGGAGTTCACCGAGGCCGCTGAGACCGCTGTGGCGAGAGCTGCCGCGGATACTGCGGAAGCGGCGGCGGCAACGGAAGCGGCAGCGCAAGCAACAGCGCAAGCGGCAACGGAGGCAGCGGCGGAGGCGGCTGCTCAGGCGGCGGCCCGTGCGCGCGAGGCGGCCTTCCTCGGCAGCGACAGCGTCACCCTTGAGCCCAGTGTACCCCGCACCGCGGCGTCCGATGCGGCCCCGCCGCCGGATATTCACGACATTTTCTTCACCATGACCGTCCCAGTGCCAAGGGTGAACCTCCGCAGCTCCTCGCCTCCCCCTCTCATGGCCGCCACGGCCGCCCTCCCGACCACGAGCGGTGAGGCGTTCGAGTCGCTCAAAGCCACCCCCGCGCCAGCGATGGCCCTAGCGGCTGCGACCACCGCTGTCGCCGTCGCCCCTTTGGCAGCGACTGCATTGGCCGACGCTGCGGAGGGTGCAGAGCACAGGGCCCGCGAGGCCGCCCCCCACGCCGCCCCCGTGGCGTCGCTGCTCGCCGCGTGGGACGACGCGCCCCTCGCCGTCACGCCGCGGCAGCAGTCCCGGCGCAGCTCCGTGGAGCCGGAGGTGGCGCCGCCCTTCACCTGCCGCCTCGCCGTGCGGCAGGAGGAGACGCTGCAGTACGAGTCCGCCCCCGGTGGGGAGACGGTGATGGTGAGCGGCGTCGTCGCCCTGCGCCTGCTCTTCGACGCCCCGCCCCCGCCGCCGCCCCCGCAGGGGCCGTGGCTGGTGCGGGCCGTCCTGCGCGTCCCACCCGCCGTGGCCCAGTGCGCCGAGTACCTCCCGCAGGCCCGCGTCCTCGGCAGGGTCGCGTGCGACGGCGGCACCGCAGTCACCGTCCGAGTCGCCGTGCCTGCCCATGCCGGTGAGTCGGCCCGTGTGGATGTGGCTGCGTACACGCTGCGGTACACCGCCGCCGCCCCGTGCCCGCTGCTCCCACTCAAGTGCGAGGTGCTGGCCCAGCACACGCTCGTCGACGACGGCGTGGCCTACGAGACCGCGGCCCGGGTGCGGTGGGCGTGGAACCCTCAGTGCGCATCGGCGTGTGTGCGGTGCTCGCTGCAGCTGCGGCTCCCGGTGAGTGCGACGCAGCTGCAGCTCCGGCCGGAGGGGACGACCCCCGGGGCGGCGGTGTGGACGCTCTTCGAGGGCGGGCAGCGCACGCTGGACTCCGCCACTCCCATCGCCGTGAAGTACCGCCACGCCGCCTCCCCTACCGCCGGGCCCCGTGTGGTCTTCGACGCCGTGCTCGACATGAGAGGAGTCCTCTTCAGCGCCGCCGCCGTGGACGCCGCTCTCCCCGACGACGCCGATCCGGGCGACGTCCCCGTGGCCCTCGCCGCCGAGCCCCGCAGCGTCGCCGGGGTCGTTGGGTCCTACGTGTTCAACGCGAAGAATTTGTGAGGCTTTGCTGAGGTCGACCGGACCGACTGATTGCTGGCCGCCGCCGCGAGCTGTTGCCGCGCTCAGCGAATGCTGCGCCGTGCTCTGCCGCGGCTGTGCGCGGGGCCGCTCGTATCCTTCGCCGGTGCGGAGGGCTTCACGCAGGCCCCCCGGGAGGCGCTCCTCGCCGCCCGGGAGCCGCGGCCCGGGTCGGAGGTGCCGGCGTACGTGGTGCCGGACTTCATCACCGAGGCCGAGGAGGCCGCCCTGCAGCGCTACACCGGTGTGCTCTTCGCGCCGCTGGACTTCGCCGCGGGGCACTACGACGCGCTGATCCACCGCTACAAGGAGTTCTACCGGCCGCTGCCGGAGCTCCTCCACCCGGAGCACTGCCTCGCCGAGATGGCGGCCGCGATGCCGGGGGCCCCGGAGGCGGCGGTAGAGCAGCAGCGGGGCTTGGCCAAGGCTGCCCTCGAGCGCTGTCGGGACAGGGCGCAGGCCTTCACCCCTGCTGTGCCACTGCAGCCCCGCGTGCACTTCCTGCAGCTCGAGGGCAGCGGCTTCATCCGCGCCCATGCCGACGAGCAGCGGAACTCGTCGCAGATCGTCGCCGGCCTCACCCTCGGCAGCGCCCGCGTCATGACCCTCACCCACCCGCAGCACCCCGGCCGCGAGGTTGAGCTCCTGCTCGCCCCCCGCTCCATGTACGTTCTCGCCGGGTCGGCCCGCAACGACTGGTTGCACTCCGTCGACTGGACCAGCGACGCCTCGCCGGAGCCGGCGGACGGCAGCGAGATCACCTTCGCCGGCCGCCCGACGGGGCTCCACCGCGGGCTCCGGACGGCCGTCATCTTCCGCGGGCTCTCCCCCATGGAGCTCTTCATCTCCCGCATGGGCAAGGCCCCCGCTCCTGGCGCTGCCTGTCCCCGGTAGCCCGCCGCTGTGACCTGTGTGGTCGCACGCCCCCGCGCTTCGTCTCATCACGTCCGATCTCTGTTGCCGTCGCCCGAGGCGGTGTTGTGATTGAGCCGTGCTGCGAGCAGCCCGACGATGGGGATCAAAGGGCTGTGGAAGGAGGTCTCCCCGGTGTGCTCCTCCGGCCACGTATCGCAGTTCAAAGGCCTCCGCCTCGGAGTGGACGCCTACTGCTGGCTGCACCGCGCCGCCGTCGCCTCCGTCGTGGCCCACGCCCGCGGGCGGCCGTGCGAGCGGTTTCTAACCTTCTTCATGGGGCGGGTGGACCTCCTGCGACGCTGCGGCATCACCCCTGTGCTCATCTTCGACGGATGCGAGATGCCGCTCAAGGACAACACCGACGCCGCCCGCCACGAGCGCCGCCAGCAGGCCAAGGAGCTCGGGGAGCAGCTCCTCGCCCAGGGCCGCACCGACGAGGCGCAGCGCGTGCTGGAGAAGGCCGTGGAGATCACGCCGGAGCTGGCCCACGCCGCTATCCGTGTGGCGCGGGAGCACGGGGTGCAGTGCATCCTCGCCCCTTTCGAGGCCGACGCCCAGCTGGCCTACCTCTGCAAGGAGGGCTACATCCACGGCGTCGTCTCCGAGGACTCCGACCTCATGGTCTACAACTGCGCGCTGCTCGTGGCGAAGCTCGACAGCGCTGGGACGTGCGACGCCGTGCGGCTCCGGGACCTCCCGCAGCTGCCGCAGTTCTCCGCCCTCACCTACGAGCTCTTCGTGGTGGCCTGCATCATGAGCGGCTGCGACTACGCGGCGAGCCTCCCCGGCATCGGGATCCGCAAGGCGACGAAGCTCGTGGCGCAGCACCGCTCCATGGACGCCGCGCTGCGTGCCCTCGGGCAGTGCGGGCTCGTCCCGAGGCGAGAGTGGGAGCAGTACGAAGAGCGCGTCCACAAGGCCTTCTACTGCTTCGCTCACCACCTCGTCTACGACCCGGCCAAGCGCGCCGTCGTCCCCTTCAACGCCCTGCCCGACGGCGTCCCCCTCCGGGACGACCTCATCGGCGCATGCCCCGCCCCCGACGTCGCTGTCGCCATGTGCGGCGAGTGCGCCCTGAACCCGCACACCGGCGTGGCGTACACCGGGGACTTCGACGGCTCGGTGCAGCTGTACTGGCAGAGGGTCCGTGGGGCGGGACAGGCGACCCTGTCATCACTCGGGGTCAACACCGCAGGGAGCGCCGACCTCGGGAAGGCCCCGCAGCTCCAGGCCCCGGCAGTGGACCCCGCCGCCTTCGCCCCGCGCGCCAAGGACCGGGTGCGGGTGCGGTCCAAGTACTTCGCCCCGCCCGCCGCGGTGAAGGTCGAGACGGTGTCCGCCAAGCGTCCGCGGGAGCCCATCAGCAGCAACGCCTGCACGCAGGAGTCCGACGCGACGACGGACGAAACGCCGCAGCACCAGGCGGCCATCGCCGTCACGCAAGTGTCACAGCCGCTGCCCCTGTCGCTGCCCCCTGATGAGCCTCCTTCCCCCCGCGGCATCGAGGCCACAGTGGAGGCCACCGCAGGGGCGACGCTCCTGGACCCTGCCTCGCAGAGCACCGCGGCGTCCCAAGCCGAGCTACTCGGCGCCCCCAGCGGCAGTGGCGACCTTTCCCCGTCGCCGCCACAAGAGCTGCTCTGTCCAGCCGATGTTCGCAGCATTTTCGGACTGAGCACGCCGTCTGCGGCTGTCAAGGAAGTCATGGAAGCGTCGCCGGCCGCGCGAGAGACACTGTCTCCGGCCGCTGCCTCGCCTCCGACCCCTCGCACCTTCCAGCAGTTCCTCGAGGCCTCCAAGGCCGCCACGAAAGCGCCACCGGAGGACAGCAGGCCGACCGTGTCCAGCGCAGGCCCGTCGCCGACGCTGTCAGCGCCTGTGTCGGTCCCTACTCCGCCCCCCGCCGCTGTCAACAACGAGGACGGCGCGCCCCTGAGTGCGCCGTCCCCTGCGATGGCCCGCCGCCCGTCGCTGCTTGAGGTCCGAGGGCGGCCGGCCTCGCCGCTTTACACAGCACCGCCTCTTCCAGCCCTTGCGGCGGTGTCCTCCAACCACAGCTGCCCACCGCCGCCACCCACGCCGCCGTCGGCCACCTTCGACCGCCTCGTGGGGTCAGCGGCCCTCCCGCGGCTCCCGGGGTCCCGTACGAAGCAAGCGTTCGACTCGTACCTCCAGCGCTTCGGGCACAAATGACGGGGCGACAGGTGCGGTGTCGGGGCGCACGTGAGCCACCACAACGTGTGAGCCAAAGGATAGATGCACCCCCATACGTCACGCCACTTCAGAGGCCTTCCCGAGACTGGCCACCTCAGCGGTGGGCGTCGACGCAGTGGGATCTGTGTTGTATCTAGGCGTTCCTATGCGGCGCATCCCGGTGCCCCAGCGGCCGTGGTGCGTGCGTCTGGAGTCGGACGCGAAGCAGCGGGCGGGCAAGACCACCACGCGCTTGATGCACAAACTCTTCTCCCTCGTGCCGGTGTTCCCCGCAACGGTGCCGGCCAAGTCGCTGATCCGGACTTCAAACCCGTCGTCTGACCTCGCAACCATCGACGAGCTCGCTATTGCCAACCCGCAGATCTTCTATCGCAGCCCCTGTGGCACCCGCCTCGCCCTCCGCCGCCCCCTGGAGGAGTTCGACGCCCCGAGTCCGTTCCGGTACGCCGGGCGGTGCGACGTCCTGGAGGAGGTGCTCCGGCCCATGGCGGCCCAGAAGGTCGAGCTCGCCAATATCCCGCTCGGCCTCGACTTCTCCTTCTTCACCATCGCCGGCGGCGACGAGCGCATCCTGCCGCGTGCCCTCACCAAGATGCTCCCCCACATCCTGACGCTGCAGTCTCGGTCCTCCGGTGCCTTCGAGGTGCGCATGATGGGGTCAGTGCGCCACGACCTCGGCGTCAGCGAGCGCCCGTTCCGGCACCACCCCATCGGGAAGCACCTGCACGTCGAGCTCTTCCGCTTCATCCATGCGGTGCGTGGTGGGGAGCCCCTCGAACGGCACCACATCGTCACGGTGCAGGCCATCGCGGCCGACTTCGTCGCGGCCCATGTCATCCCGTTCATCACCAGCCCAGTGGCCCGGCGCGTGGCGCTGCTCGGCACGTTCGCGAAGAAGCTCGGGGATTCCCCGCGCGGGGCGATCCTCCGCTACCCGCCTTGCACGTTGCGGGACCTCGCCATGGCCACCGGGTGGCTGTACGCCGCCCACCTACTGCCGCCGCTCGCCGACGCCATTGCCGCAGCTCCGGGTGGGGCCGCCGTGGTGAACATCGGCGGCGTGCTGCTGGCGTGCGGTACAGAGGCAGCCGTGCGGGGGACGCTGCTGGCCAGTGCCAAGGCGGCGGGACTCCGGCCAGAGAGCTTGCGGCCGCTTGAGGACGTCTTTGGGCCCGTGGCCGCCACGCACGGCGAGGACATCGTCGAGCACATGTGCCGCGTGGGGGGTTGCGTGGTGGAGCGCCAGGGCGGCGTCTTCCACGTGGCCGTCAAGTCCGACTCTGTGTAGCCTGCAGCACCCGTGTCCTGCGGCGTTGGGCGTTGCACCATGGAGTCGGTGCGTGCATTGGCGTTGCGGCAGCCCGATGGACATTCTCCACGACGTCGCGGCCGATGCGCTCGGCACGGACAAGACGAACCTGTACCACCAGCTCGGGGTGTTCTGGCTGTGCCTCGGGGTGGGCGGCTTCCTCTTCTACATGAGCATCGCCGCCCTCTCCACCACCTTCTTCTTCCTCGTCAAGGGGCGGACCTTCTTCCCGCCGACCCTCGACCGCCGCGAGCTGTGGACGCAGGTCAAGCACGAGATCCACATCGCCGGGACGAGCCTGCCCATGATGGCCGCCATGATGACCCCTGCTGCCGTCTTCAGCTACCGCGGGTACAGCAAGATCTACTACGACGTGGAGGACTATGGCTGGGCATACATCCCGATCTCTGTCGTGGGCTTCTTCCTCTTCACCGACATGATGGTGTACTTCGCCCACCGCGGGCTGCACCACCCATTGATCTACCGCTGGATCCACAAGGCCCACCACACGTACCGCTACACCACGCCCTTCTCCAGCCACGCCTTCCACCCGGTGGACGGCTTCATGCAGGGGGTGCCGTACTACATCTTCGTGTACCTGTTCCCGATGCACAACCTCGTCTTCTTCGTTCTCTTCGCCGCGGTCAACTTCTGGACCGTCTCGATCCACGACCAGGTCGACTTCGGCGGGACGCTGCTCAACAGCACCGGGCACCACACCATCCACCACGTCGACTTCAACTACAACTACGGCCAGTACTCCACCTTCTGGGACCGCCTCGGTGGGTCCTACAAGCCGGCCCCGCAGACCCACACGCTGGGCGGGAAGCAGCTGCCGGGCTTCACCCCACCGGCCTTCCAGAAGAAGTCCAAGGACGCGAAGCCCCGCGACTCATCGATGCCCACGGCCCGGTAGATACATCCGTCGCGGGGCCGACCGCCGCCTCCGCTGGCCTCCCGGCGGATGCCTAACTGATAGTCTACGCGTCGCCTGTCACCACCATTGCTGCCTTCTCCGTGACGGGTCGACAACAGCAGTGCACTCGAATAACATGAGACCTTCTTGGAACTGGTCGTTGCCGGCAGACGATGGAGGGGGCCGCAGAGCACGCGCTGACTGTCGATGCCCCTCTTGGCGCAGCGGCAGTGGTGGATGCCTTGGTGGCCGCCGAGGCGACCGCTCCGCTGAGCCGCTTGCAACTCACCCTGCGCTACCCGCCACCGGCGAACCCAGGAGAGTGCTCTGTCGTGGCTCGGTCCCCGGAGAGCGGACCGCTCCGAGCCACGGCACGGCTCGTGGTGGAGGGTGGTGTGATGCTCGCCGAGGACGCCCTCCGCGGCAGCTCGCTGGCCGAGCTCGTGGCGGACGGCTGCATCGCAGTGGGGCCCGCGGCCCTCCGTGAGTGCGCCGTACTCCGCTCGCTGTCGCTGCCGCAGTGTGTCGCCATCGACCGCCTCGGGCTGTCGTGGTGCTGCTCGCTCGTGAGCGTCTCCCTGCCCGCCCTCGTGGTCCTCGAGGCGGGGGCCTTCGCCCACTGCACTGCGCTGACCACCGTCGCCGCCCCGCTGCTCCCTGCTGTCCCGGACGACGCCTTCCAGCACTGCCCGTCCCTTACCACGCTCTCGCTCCCCGCCGTGGCGACCCTTGGGGTCCGGGCCTTCGCCGGATGCTCCGCGCTCGCCGAGGTCCGGCTGCCGGTGGTGTCGACCGTCGGCCCTGACGCCTTCCGCGGCTGCACCCGGCTGACCACCGTCGCCCTCGGTACCTTTGCTCGGTTCGAGGGGCGCTGCCCGCCGCCGCGGCTCTTCCACAGCTCGCCCCTCGAAGCCGTCGAGCTGCCGCGGCTCGCGGCCGTCCCCGCCTCCGCGTTCCACCGCAAGCGCGACCTCGAGACGGCCGACGTCTCTGCGGCGTGCCGGGTCGGGCACAGCGCCTTCCACAGCTGCGCGCTCCGCACCTCGCACCTCCCCCGAGCCCGGGCCATCGGCCCGAAGGCCTTCGCCCAGTGCACCTCGCTGCGCACCGTGCGGGTCCCTGTTGGCGTGGACATCGACGCGAGCTCTTTCTCTGGGTGCTCCCCGTCGCTCGCTGTCGTGGCCGACGGGGCCGGGGCGACGGGGGCCGGTGGCGGTAGTGGTGGAGAGGACGATGGCCAGACCGATGTGTAGGCCCGCATACCACCGCCTCTGCGCTCGCATGGCTTGAGATTGACCGGGTGACAGAGGCCATGTCGTCTTCCGTGTCGGAGTCCTTCTCCGCGGCTGAGGTCGTGGAGGGCACCAGCTACGCCCTGTGCCTGCCCCCTCGCCTGGTCAAGGTCCTGCAGCGCAATCCGGACGGCTCCCTCGACGTTGTCGTCGGTGGTGTCTCGGCCACGCTCCCCGCGGCGTTCTTCGGCTCGGGACGCCCCTTCGTGGACGTGGAGGCCAACCACTGCTGCTGCCGCGGCGGCCCCACTGCCCTCGACCTCGTTGCCCCCAAGGTCGACATCGAGCTCGTGCCCAGGCGAGAGCTCGTCCCCCACGGCAGCGCCCCGCCCGCGGACTGGGACGTCCTCACCACCATCGTCCCGCCGATTCGCCACCTCGACGCCCCCGCGGCGCTCCCCCTCCCCAGGGCCCGCCTTCGCCCGCGGCTCGGCCACGAAGGTCCTCCAAGAAACGGATGCCGTCCCGCACGCCGTGGTGTCCATGAGCGTGCTCATGCACTGCGTGGGGCCGTACCTGATGGACCTGCGCTGCACATTGTCGCAGGGGCTGCGGGCGTGTGAGGCCATCGAGGAGCCGTACCGCGCATCGGACCTTCCGCCCGAGTCTGTCCCTGCGCTCCGCCGCGTGTTGGTCCAGACCCCGTCACTGCTCTTCGCCCCGCGGCTCCCGCACCTGACCTCGCTCACCTCCATCACGGAGAGCCCGCACATCCTCCAGGACTTCGTCGCCCTTGCCGCCGCCCCCGCTCTGACGACCCTCCGTTTCGGGACACTCGATGTCGGCCTCTTCGGCGCCGCCCCGCCGCTGCTGCGCTTGACGAGCCTAACCGTGCGGGGCTTCCGGGGTGGTCCGGGCCTGGGAGCGCTGAATCGCTGGGCCCCGCGGCTGGAAGAGCTGACCACGGACGCATCGCCCGCTCTGGAAGCTCTTCTCTCGGAGCCAGCGGCCCTCCCGTGCCTCACGCGTCTGGGTGTGACGGGGGCGCCATCGCAAATCTACGCCGTGCTGCTGACGCGTCGATGGGTGGAACTTACCGTGTGCCTCCAGGTTCCTGTCTCGGGCAGCACTCATCCCTTTTCGACGCCGCTGTCTGTTGAGCATCTGTCCCGGCTCCGCAGTTTGAGCGTCTCGGCTTCCTGGGACAGCGGTCCGATCGATGGGTTCCTGGCGTCCTTGGGGCTCGCGACGACGGGGATCGCTCCACAGCTGAGGACCTTGCATGTCACGTGCTTCGGGACCCACTTCGAGTTGGAACAAGTCACCTCCGTGGCCGCGCCGCTCGAGGAGCTCCAGGTGACGACGTCCGTGGGAGGCTTGCCTGACGTCGAGGAGACGGTGGCTCGGCTCTCCTGTCGGCACTCATTGCGCCGCATCGTTCTGGCCGGGCGGTGCTGGGCCAAGGCGAATGGGGTGTGGTCGGCCGAGGCACCGGTGGAGGCCGGACCCGTGTGCCAGAGGACGTGCACGTTGCGGCAGCCCCGGCCCACCGCGCTGCAGTGGTAGCACCGCAGTGACCCTGTCTGTGAAGGAAGCTTCTTGGGCACTGGGCAATGCAGTTCGACGACGCAGCAATACGACATAGTGAAACGTGCCCCGCTTGTCTGACTGTGCGGATTGGTCTGTAGCAGCGTTGCATTCCATGTCTGGGCTCGACGCCCTCATCGGCCACCCCCAGGAGGCCCGCGACGTCATCCGCCGCCACGTCTCTCGGGCCGTCCGCCCTGTGGCCGACCATCCCCTGCCCTTGGACAACACCACGGCCGGCACGTCGCCCGTCGTCAAGGCTGGGCCCGCGGCCAACGCCGTCTTCGCCGCGAAGCTCATCTGCGCCGTGGTGGACGCCGACTGGCCGCTGTGGCAGCGCTTCCTCGCCCTCCTGCGATCGCTGCGGGAGGCCACACAGGAGCGGGATGCCACGTCGCGCGGCCGCTCGCTCGACCCTGTCCGCGCCAAAGCTGAGCCCGCCCCGCCCCTGAAGCCGCCTCCGCAGGCCGTGCTCGGTGGGGTGCTCGAGACCCCTCCGCCCTTGGCCACCGAGCCGTACAACTTCGTCCACTACGCCGTGGCCTCGGCCGACGAGGCCATGGTGGACGCTGTGGTCCAGAACGAGATCTACCTCGACCCCCTCGGGGCCATCGACATGGCCGCCCCGACCCCCGAAGGCCCCTCCGCGCTCCACATCGCCGCCGCCGTGGGGCTCCACTCCGCGGTGCAGGTCCTGCTGGCTGCGGGGGCGCCGCCACGGGTCACCCGCGACCGCTCCGTCAGCGCTCTCCACGACGCGGCGTGGTTCGCCCTGTACCATGCGGGGGCCGCGGTGGGCGACGTCGCCGGGGCCGTGGGGCGTGCGGAAACGGCGCACCAGCGCAACCTGCAGCGGGCGATGCCGCGGCGGGCGAGCGACTCCGTGACGGCGAGCTACGCCTCCACCCGCCGCAGCACCATCGCTTCGTGCGGGACCTCCGTTCTACACCGCGGCGCATCGCTGGCCCGGGTTGCCATGGGGCGTCGTGTGCGGGACGCCGAGGCGATCCGCACGGTGGTGCTGACCGCTGTCGCCCTCGTGGACGCCGGGTGCGACCCTGGACCGCAGCGGTTCCTCACGGCCGACGTGCACGCCTTCATCGCCGCGTGCCTCTCCGAGCAGCTTGCCGCCCTCGGTGCAGGGGCCGCCCCGACCATTTTCGACCGCCGCGACCGCCACCAGCGCTCCGGGCCCCAGACCCGGCGGTTGCAGGATGCCGCCGCCCCGCTGCACCACACGCACATCGGGCAACTCCTGCAGGACCGGGCCGCCAGGGCCCATGCGGAGAGGGCAGAGCACCGGCACCGCCTTCAAGGGCCACTCACGGCGCTGTGGCTCGGCGACTGCGTGACCCTCACCCGCCCCCTGCCCCTCGGGGAGGTCCAGGCGGTGCTTCGGGGCGGGCGCTGGGGCTTCGAGCCCTGCGTGGAGTGGACCGCGCGCTACGACGAAGTCCGCCTCCCCGCCTCCCCGCACCCTGGCGCCTCGCAGACCGTCTCTCCCCCTCCGCGGTCGTCCAAGGCTGCGGGCCGGACCGTCCCACCGCGCACGTCGATCCTGAAGAAGGGCGGGGCCATCCGCCCCGGGGTGGTGGACTTCTCCCCACTGCCTGCGGTCCGCCGCAGGGCCCCCGGGGCCCTACCCGAGCAGAGCGACGACAGCACCGACAGCGGGCCCCCTACCCCGTCCGCCGCGAGCGGGACCTCGACCGCCCCAACGAGCGCTGCCGTCACCCCGACCTCGAAGCGTGCACTCGAGCTGCCGCGCTACATGATGCCACAGCACCGCTCCGCCGCGACACGGCGGGCCCACAGCACGCCGCCCTCGCTGTCTGGCAGCAGTGTTTCGGGCGCAAAAGCGTTCGCGGCCCTCCGCAAGCAGGCGGTGGCGGGGCGAGTGGTCTTCGTCGCGAGGCTCAAAGCCGTGGGCGCGCCCCAGTCCTGTGCAGTGCCCGAGGCGGACGACGTAGACGGACGGGCGCAACGGCACCGTCTCCGACTGCTCGTCGGGGTGCAGGTCCCTGCGGGGCAGGGGTCCCTCCCGCTGCCCCCCGCACTGCACTCGTGGGTGGCCGCCGTCGAGGCTGGTGGGCCGCAGGCCCCGCCCGCCCCCGCGTGGCTGCCTGACTTCCCCGCCCAGGTCATCGCTGACCGCAGCGAGTCCCTCCGGAGTGGGCGGAAGCCCGAGCCCGCGTCGCTGGCGTTCGTCTTCGCCGCCGTGGACGACGTCGCGGTCGTGGAGAGCCGCACTGAAGCCGCCGTGGTGGGGCACCGCCTGCGGCAGCATCCCGCGCCGAGCCCCAAACCTGAGCCGGCCGAGGCGTCGGTGCAGATGTCCTTCCGCGCCGGCGGCGACGGCCTCGACCTCTCGGCCCTCGCCTCCTTCGGCCGCAAGCCGTACGACGCGGAGCGCCTCCAGGCCGAGATGCGCTGCACGGTGCGGCAGGCGGCCAGGGCCAAGGCCGCGCATGAGAAGGCCCGCTGGGCTGCCCTCACGCCCCTGGACTGATACACCGTGTACATACAAACAGCGTGAGCCGCGCTACACATCGGCGACCCGTGGTTTGTCAACACCGTTTGTGTGCCAGGCGACCCATGGCCCGTCGG
>OY843714.1:0-9734 GCA_963693005.1 Alphaproteobacteria bacterium CMAR1
ACCACGGCCCACTGATTCCGCCCGGGGAGTTCGATGAAGTCCCTGCGCTGGAGAAGCCACACGTCGTCCTTGAAGCCTGCGTGTGGGACCCCCGTGTGTGACGCGTGTTGTGAACGGTGCCCCCCTTCCTTTCCGAGCTGGCTCGCAGCCCCTACCCACCGTCTTGTATCTGAGACGAGGCCCCATCTCCATCCTGCCCCGACGTCCTGTGTCGTGTCGCGTCTGGTTTGACGTCGGTGGCTCAATCTGCCCATCTTCGGGTCGTCCGTATTGTTTTCCCTTGATCGCCGCGCGGAAAAAAATGAGAAGCGCATCGTTTTTGGCGATCCTTGACAACCGGGAGGAGGCTTGTTTTGTTTGACCCGTCTTTGTTTGCTTGTGGCGGTAGGTGCGCGCGCGCGGTCGCTGAGGACTGGAAAATCCGACTCAACGCGGTGTCGGAACGGAGGTCTGATTTTCCCGGGTCAGATTTCTCGCCCGTACGCCCTGTAATCCCAAACTGTCCTCCGCATATGGATGTCGAAGCAATGCAAGTGACTGTGTTGAAGCATGGCTTCGATATCCCTCCGGCCCGTCACGGTGTGACGCGCGCGAAAGGGTCCCACCGCGACGTCGTCACCACCGCCACCCACGCCGCATGCCCGATCCACCCGAAGACCGCCGGCCACGACTCCCATGCAATCGGCAGTGCGCGCGTTGTGGTCACCGGGCCCTTGCGGCGTCGTATTCCCAGGCTCACGTCGTCCATACCCGGTAGAAACGGAGCGCGGAGGAGGCGGCGAAGGGCGGTTGAGGCTGCCTTGATCTGGTGGCTGCTCTGACCCACGGAGTCCAGCCCGGAGAGGAAGAGACCCGCCATCTCGTCGCTGAGGGACTCCTCCTGGCCGAACCCGTGACGTGCCGTCCACTGGAGGAACCTGCGGGTCCACCGTTGGAGCCGGTGAAGGTGACCCTTGCTCATGCGTGCTGCCGCGGCGAGCAAGGCTGCTTGCTCCAGGTCGTGCGGGTGCGGAAGCTGCGTCGCCGGTGGCCACTGCCGCGGTTGGGGGCCCGGGACTCTCGCCCACCACACCGGCTTCTCCCCGCTTGGCGGCGGCGGCGGCGACGCGGGCGGCTTTCCTGGCGGCTCGCTTTTCGCGGCGCGACCGAGGTTGGGCTGACGGTTGGCACCCTGTTGCATCACCGGCGTCCGTCGCGCTGGCGGGGCCGGGTTGGGGACCCCCCGCGTTCGCTGCGGAAGCCTCGACCGGAGGGCCCTGGCGATGTCGATCAGAGTCGGCGGCGGGCGAAGCTGGTGGAAGCGTGCTCGCTGATCCGCGTCCGAAACGGCTACCGCAGTGGGCGCAGCGTGACTCTGCACTGGCGGCGATGGGACCTCGGTCACTCTCGCCATCACCGGATTGGTCAGATTCGGTGAGATCGGAGAGATCGGAGAGATCGGAGAAAGAAGAAGAGAATGAGGAGGAGAAGAAGCGACTGGGGGAGGAAGAGAGCGCCGTGGTACAGCCGCCAGTCACTGCTGACCGGCGCCCCCATTTCCCGAGCGCCCCACGTAAAGCGGCGCCCCCTGTGCGGCGTTCGCGTCGCGCTGCGCCTTGAGGGTCTTCTGCTCAGCCAGCTTCAGAGCCTTCTCAGCGGTCTTGGCGGCCTGCGACTTGGCGTCCTTCTGCACGGCGTCCGCGAGCGTTTGCTTCGCCGCCTTCTCCGCGGTTAGACAGATCTCGGTCTCCTGCTGCACGATCGCCTCCTTCTTCGCGCGATCCACCCACGCCGCCAAGTGCGCCGACGTGTTGAGGTAATCGTGCTCGGCGGCCAGCTTGCGGTCCGCGTCCCGCTGCGCGACGGCGATGTAGGACTTCAAGTCAGATTCGGCGACGCGGCCGTGCTGGTTGGCGACGATGACGACGGCGATGGCGCGGAGGGCGCGGAAAAAGCGCCGGTGATCATTCTCGCCATTCCGCTGAGGGGAGAGAGTCACGAGCTCGTGCAACGCGGCGCAGAGCTCAGTGATGCGGCCCTGCTGCTCCGCGGAAACCACCTTCCCCGGTGTGGTGAGGTCAGATCGCACTTGTTTTTCGAAATCCTCGAGGCTGGTCTTCGCGAGCTGACGAGCCTGCTGATCAGCGGGATTCAAGTGATGAGCTGCAAAGGCCAACTGCAGCTCCTGGACTTTACGGAGAAGGGCGTCCACTTTCAGACGGCCGAGCGAGTCGGGAATCAGGAGCAACGCGTCGGAAACGAGAATGCCCTCCGGGGCGACTGGTGGGGTCGTCAGCTGGGCGACTGCCTGGCGCAGCAAGTCGACGAGGACGGAAGCAGCGTCCTGACCGTTGCCGTTGCCGTTGGCACCGTTGCCGTTGCCGTTGCCACCGTTGCCGTTGCCGTTGCCGTTGGCACCGTTGCCGTTGGCACCGTTGCCGTTGGCACCGTTGCCGTTGCCGTTGCCACCGTTGCCGTTGCCGTTGCCGTTGCCGTTGGCACCGTTGCCGTTGCCGTTGGCACCGTTGCCGTTGCCGTTGGCACCGTTGCCGTTGCCGTTGCCGCTGGCACCGTTGCCGTTGCCATTGCCGTTGGCACCGTTGCCGTTGCCGGCTGGGGGAACATGTGTGGGGATTCCGCTGACGACGACGGGCGCAGGAGCGACAGGCGGCGCCGGAGCGGACGCAGGCGCGACGGGCAGCCCAGGTGTGACGGGAGCTCCGCTGGCGAGCGGCGTCCACGCCCAACCAGACCGTGACGACGACGAAGATGAGGAGGGTCGCGACGACGGCCGGGAACGGACCTGGACGCGAACCTGGTCAACCTTGTGTGTCAAAAGATCGATACCGTGCAAGACGGCCTTGAGCTGGGCGGCGTTGCGCGCCTCCTGGGCATCTTGACGCGCCTCCAGGGCGTCCTGGCGCGCCGCGACGCGCTCAGCGAGCGAGGACGTCGACTCGCTGGACTCCGAAATGAGCTCCTCGCGCTTCGCCGCTTGTTGATCGATCATCTTCTGGATCGCCGGGACAAGGTTGGTGATGGCTTTATCGAACTTGCCCTCGACGACAGTCCCAACATGCTCATCGAGGAGCTTCTCGACCCAAACCTTGTCGTCGCCGGCCTTGCTCTTCAGCTGCTCTTCGACGCGGCTTTGGCTTTCCGCGATCGGCTTCACGGACTTCTCGATCGTCTCGGTCACGTGGTCCTTGAGGGAGCTTTCCAGTTTCTTCAACAGGGCGACGATCGATGCAGTTGGGTCCGGGATAGTCACGGCGGCGTTGACTTGCTCGTGGAACAGTTTGCTCTTGCAGAACTCCTTCAGCGCATCCTCAAATGACTGCGGCGGAACGACGGTCCGCATCGCCGCGTCCCGCGTGAACGGGCCGGAGAAACTCTTGAACTTCGTCTCCACCGCCTCAGCGATGTCGCGGATCAGCTTTGGGACGTCAATCGCAGGCGGGGCTGGAGCCGGAGTCGGAGCCGGCGGGGCGGGAGGAACCAGAGAGGGCAGCGCGGCGTTGACAGCCTTCACAGCTGCCTCGGATGCCGCCTTGGACATCACGTTGACGAACATGGTGGTTTTTTGGACGCCGAAGTGGTCGCGCAAGGCCGGGAGTACCTGTAGCAGATGGTCGACGACGGCGCGTGCGAGGGCGCGAGCCGCTTGTTCGTCCATGACCTCCACGTCGATGGCCTCCGCACTCGCCGTCGGCGGCGGCGGCGGCGGCGGCGGCGATGACGAATTCGACGAAGCCGGGACTGTCGTCAGCGCGGCGGTCACCACTGTACGGATGTTGTCGGGGAGCGACCGAACCAGGCTTCGAAGCTCTTCCCAGGTCGTCACGGTGTCATCCAAGCGAGTGCGGAGGGCGTGTTGGCCTTCGACCATCGTTCCGACGTGGCCCGCGACGTTGTCGGCTGTTTTAGCGTGCCACTGCACCCCGGCTTGGCGGAACTCTTCGACGGCCTCCCGCTGGGCGCCGGCGTACGTCTGCAACGAACCTGAGAGCAACCCGAACTGCAGGCCGACGGCTTGGTGGTTGTCGCCGACTTGCTTCTCGAGTTCCGCGATCTTCGAAGCGACCATGCTCTCGAGCGACTGTTGGAGCTCACCCGTCGACTTGGCCATGCTCTCCACTGCCTGAGTGACGGTGAAGTGGATGTGAGTCTTCAGCGGCTTGCCAAACATGTGCAGGGTGCGGGCCATGATAGCGGACTCCGAAGGTGGCGACTCTGTCGCGTCGTCGTCGTCGTTCGGGCGTTTGCGACCTGTAGTCAACGTGCGCGGGGTCGGGTCAGAGACGTCCACGTCCGGGACGACCGGGACAACACCGTCGACGTGCGGAACACGCTTCCGGAGGAGCAGGTCCACGTCGACGACGACGGGCTTCGTCAGCGCTGGCGTGAGCGGACGCACGTCACCATCCTCGTCATCATCGTCGGGTTTCACGCAAGCCGGGAGCGACGGTGCCACATCGCCAACTTCGGTCGTCGGTGCCGACGAAGTGGCGGGCGGGGGGAGTGAACGGGCGAGGCGGATCGACGTGTCATCGATGACCTTGCGCTCCCGAAGAATGGACGCGTCCAAGGGCGGCGAGCCCGAGCGTTCAGGAAGAAGAGACATAAACCGCGTCACGCTGGACCTCGAGCGGTGCTTCGGCACAACAAACAATGACAACCATCCATCCACGCACGTTCGGCAGAGCATCCCATTCTACAGTTTACGGCGGCAGCAGCACCCACGCCCCCGGACCTTGTGGATGCACACACCGACGAACAGATCGCTGGCAACGAGACCATCATCTCGAGCACCCGCGACTTCCGTGTGTGTCCTCTCTGCAAGAACGTCACCCGGACAAAGTACGCGACCACCTCCACCTTTGTGGCTCATCTTCTGGGGCACGTGAAGAAGACGAAGGTTCCGAACCGAAAGGACATCGAGCAGGCCCTTCTGGCGCTGGCCGGCCTCGGCCGCCGTGTGATCAGCTCCAACGGCGACCTTGTTACCCGCAAGAAGAAGGCGACCTCGACGGATGATGACCTCAAGTTCTCGTGGCCGTCGACGAAGGCGAAGTACGAAGACATCGGCGAGCAGGCTGAGGCCCTGTTCGCCGCCCGTGCTTCCCGCTGCAGCTCGCGGGAGCAGCAAGTCATCGAGATCCAGCAGGCCGTGACCGACGCGCCGCCGGCGGAAGGAGAAGCCCCGGCTCCGCCCCGGCTCCGCGGGAGGAGTGCCTCCGTCACCCCTGGCGTGGCGCACCCCGAGTCGGCATGGTCCGGCATCTGCCCGTCACAACTTCCGTCTGCCCACGAGATTGCCACCGCCCAGGTGGACACGCTGCCTTACGTGCCGAGCCGCTCGGAGCTCGTCGTGAGCAGCGCCTACCAGTGGACCCTCCGACACATGCCGCTGACCGACGCCGACAGCCCGAGCTCCATCAAGTTCTACCAGCTGTTGAGCATGTTCGCCGCATGTATCCTTAGCATTCCGCCGTGCAAGCTGAGCCACCGCGGCCTGTGCGACCTCCTGCAGCACCGCTGCCGCCGCTGGGTCAAGGGCGAAGCGGTTGCCCTGTGGGCGGAAGCCACCGCCGTGCAGAAGAAGCGCCTGAAGCAACGCAGCGGCCGCGACCAGTCCAAGTGCACGTACGTGCTGGACGACGACGAGCTGCCTCCTGGCTGGGGGAGCGAGTTCGGCGTCGCGACCGAGGCGGACCAGGGCAAGCGCGTGTCGGAAGAGGCGATGGACCGTGCTGAGAGGCTGGTGAAGCAGGGCCAGTTCTCCAAGGCCTCCGCCGCCCTCTCGCCCGGCCGCACCGCGGAACCCAACGAGGAGACCACAAAGATCATGCGCGCGAAGCACCCCGTCGGCAACAAGGTCGAGTTGCCCGACGGCTGGGACACCGGGCGCCTCGATCCCGCTGAGTTCGACCCGTATGCCGTGCTCAAGGTGCTCAAGTCGTTCAAGCCTGGCTCTGCGCCGGGGCCCACCGGTCTCCGCGCTCAGCACCTCGTCGACATGTGCACCGTTTCGTCGTCCGACACGATCTTCTTCGTGACCCGCTTGCTGTGGCGGATCGCCGCCGGGAGGGTGCCGCCGTCGTTCCGGCACCTCCTCTTCGGCGCGAAGGTCGTCGCGCTCGTCAAGACCACCCGCCCGCTGGACCTGCGGCCGATCGCGTGTGGCGAGGTCCTGCGCCGCGCCGCCGCGAAGGCCCTCTGCGCCCAGGTCAAGGAGCAGGCGCGCGATCTGTTCCTGGAGAACAACCAAGTCGGTGTTGCTGTCCCTGGAGGAGCAGAGTCGCTCGTGGTCATCGCGCGCCGTCTGACGGCCGCGTGGCTTGCTGATGACGAATTGAAGAAGACGAAGGCCCTCCTGAAGGTGGATATCAAGAACGCCTTCAACAGCGCGGACCGCTCAGCCATTCTGCGCGCCGTTTTGGAGCACTTCCCGACGTTGGCCGGCTACGTCCAGTGCGCCTACGGCGACCTCACCTCCCTTTACTTCGGCGAGACACCGATCGACTCCGCTTGCGGCGTCCAGCAGGGTGACCCGCTCGGCCCGCTGCTGTTTTCGCTCGTGCTGATCGTTCTCAACGACAAAGTGAAGGAGGCCCTCAAGCGTGCCGGCGTCGCGATCCAGATCGACGGCTGGTACCTTGACGACGGCACGTTCGGCGGCGACATCGGCGCTGTGAAGCTGGTGTACGAGACCATTCGCAAGGAGGGCCCGAAGTTGGGGCTCGTGATCAACGAGAAGAAATGCGAGATTGTGTCCGATGCCCCCGCCGCCGTGATCCGTCACCACTTTGGTGACGCGCCGGCTCTCCATCCGCTCAACGACTGGTGTCTGCTTGGAACACCGTGCGGAGATGCCGAGCACATCATCATGTTCGTCGACAAGAAGCTCGAACGCGCGATTGCGAAGGTGAAGCTGGTGGGCCAGATCCCTGACGCGATGGTGCGCTACGCCCTGCTGCGCTATTGCGCGTCCTTTGGACTCGCGGTCTACTACATGCGCACCGCCGGCCCTGGCGCCCACTACGAACTTTTTGACGACGCCGTTGAGGATGTTTTCAACGACTTCGTCCCCGCGGGCAACCCCCGTGCGTGGCAGCAGGCGCAGCTCCCCGTCCGCCTCGGCGGCCTCGGGCTCCGCAGCGCCGCCAAGCACGCGCCGATCGCGTTCACCGCGTGCTCCGCCGACGCCGCTCGCTACATCCGCAACATCATCATCGCCGACAACCCGGAGTCCCTTCTCGCCAAAGACCCCGCCGGCCGCTGCATCACCACCGACTTGCTTGCGAAGCACCAGTACCCACAGCAGGTACAGCAAGAAGTCCTGGGACAGCGCCCGCCCCGTTCGCAGCGCGACATGTCTCTCGAGTTTGAAGGCACCCGACTCCAGGCTCTTGTGAAGTACACCACCCCAAAGGACCTCATCCGGTTCCGCGCCCTCTCGCCGCAGCACGCCGGTGCGTGGCTGGCCTGCCTGCCGCGCCGCGACGCGAACATCTGGATGGACAACGAATGCTTCACACTCCTGCTCAAGTACCGCTTTGGGCTCCGCCTCGGGAGCCAGGACGGCTCACGGTGCGTGCACTGTGGCAGGCCCGCGGACGCCGAGGGGCATCACTCGGCCACGTGCGGCAAGTCAGGCAACCGCATCGCCCTCCACGACCTCCTCCGGGACATCCTGTACCACCTCGCGCGCGACGCTGGGGCGAGCCACGTGCAGAAGGAGACCCCGGCCAAAGCCAAGTACTCGAAATCCGGTGGACGCATGGACGTCGTGTTCTCGCTGGACGGCCAGCGCTACCACGTCGACGTCGGAGTCTGCCACCCGCACGCAAAAGCCTACGCCAAGAGCGCCGTCAAGACTTCCCTCGGTGCTGCTGAGATTGTCGTGGGTCGGAAGCGGGACAAGTACGCAGGACACATTTCCGACCAGATTGCGATGGGCGGGAAGCACGTGTTCGTCGCCGCCATCTGCGAGACCTACGGTGGGTTCGCACCGGAGTTTGTCGCCCTGCTGAAGAAGCTCGCGGGGCATTGGGGCAACCGGAGCGGGCTCCCTCGGTCTCGAGCCGTGCAGCTGGTCATGCAGCAGTTCTCCCTCACCCTGGCGAAGAACCTCGCCTCGCTGGTGCTGGCACCGAACGCCCGCAGCTGCGGTGATTCCATTGCCGCGCTGCGCAACGCCACCGGGCCCGCCGCCGCCACCGCGCGGCCGGCACTCCCGGCCCTCGACGTGATGGCATTCGGCACGCGGTCGGCCGACAGCGACGATGACGCCAACGTCGTCGAAGATTTCGGCGGGCCGTCGTACCGCCAGCACAGCGTGACCTCCTCCACCTCCTGGTCCATGCCCCGGGACCTCGTCGAGCGGCTGAGCTCCTCCCTCGCGCGCGCGTCGGGCAGCGCCGTGTAGTGTGAGTCGTGAGGCTCCGCCGACCCCCCTGTCGATAGCTTCTCTGCTGTCGCTTTCCCCTCCCAGTGCTTTGTCATTTAGCTCTTTGCTTTTTGGTCGGCCCTCTTTCTTCCATTTCTTTTTCCGTGCAATCTCCCCTCTCTTGTGCTTTGTTTTGTGTGTTCCCTTTTGTGTGTTGTTTTCCCCCTTCCTCTTCGTTTTCTCTTCCCTTCCCTTTTTTTCTTGTTCGGACATTTGTGTTTCGTTCATTCAGTGATTGTTTCTCGTTTAGTTCTCTTCAAGGAGAAAAAAAAAAAAGAAGTGCGAGTCCAACGCTCGTGTTCGCTCTGCCTCGCTGCGGGCCAAGCGCGCGAACAGTGTGCCGGTCTCTGAGCCCGATCCGAAACCTCCGGACCCGGCGAAGCCCCCGGACCGGGGCGCCTCGACGTCGACCGCGAGGGGGCGGTCCTCCGTCGTCGTCGCTCCGCATGCGACAGAAGCGCGAAGCCAGTCACGTGTTCGCCTTCAGCCGCCCAGTGCTACCCGAGCAGGGCGGTCCGCCAGCCGTGGCAAGTCGCGGGACCGGTCGTCCAGCCGGTCCGCCGGGGTGCTGCAACAGGTGATGAGCCAGGTCACTGGCTTTGGCCGTGATCGCTCGCTCGGCCGTGGCGCAGTGAGCGCCGCCGGCAGCCGCAGCCGCAGTCGCGCCCGCAGCTCCCGTGCCGCCTCCTCCGCACCTGTCGCACCCGCCGCCGTGGCTCCCCCCGCTGCCGCCCGGCAGCCGTCTGCCTCACACGCCCGGGAGGTCGGGCGGCGAGCCGCGTCCGCTTGCGCGGCGGCAGCAGCACCCACGCCCCCGGACCTTGTGGATGCACACACCGACGAACAGATCGCTGGCAACGAGACCATCATCTCGAGCACCCGCGACTTCCGTGTGTGTCCTCTCTGCAAGAACGTCACCCGGACAAAGTACGCGACCACCTCCACCTTTGTGGCTCATCTTCTGGGGCACGTGAAGAAGACGAAGGTTCCGAACCGAAAGGACATCGAGCAGGCCCTTCTGGCGCTGGCCGGCCTCGGCCGCCGTGTGATCAGCTCCAACGGCGACCTTGTTACCCGCAAGAAGAAGGCGACCTCGACGGATGATGACCTCAAGTTCTCGTGGCCGTCGACGAAGGCGAAGTACGAAGACATCGGCGAGCAGGCTGAGGCCCTGTTCGCCGCCCGTGCTTCCCGCTGCAGCTCGCGGGAGCAGCAAGTCATCGAGATCCAGCAGGCCGTGACCGACGCGCCGCCGGCGGAAGGAGAAGCCCCGGCTCCGCCAAGAAGAAAAAAAAAAAAAAAA
>OY843715.1:0-2574 GCA_963693005.1 Alphaproteobacteria bacterium CMAR1
TCCGCCGATGGCCGTTCGGTCTCTCGAAGGCGCTCCTGCAGGAAAAGCGTGGTACCCACTTCCGCTTCGGAACCGTGACTTGAACGCGACTGTGCCCAAGAAAGGCACGACCAAAATCCAGGTCTTGGCCCATCCATGCGACCTCGGTTTCGCGGTGACGTTTTGCAAATGCCAGGGTCAGACAATGGACAAGGCCGTGGTCGTTCTCGGCCGCCCGATGCGTGGAATCTCCGTGTCCTTCGAAATGCTTCTGGTTGGTTTCACCCGCGTGCGGAAGGACGGGGATCTTCGAGTTCTTCTACCGAGCAGTTTGGACGACAGCATGAAGGCGCTGGAGCAATGCGAAAAACTCAGCCCCAGCGAGGCTCTCCGAATCTACTTCGACCCAAAGAATCGTGACATCAATGGTTGCTACAAGGATCCCCGCGGTGAAGAGGCTGATGCGATGCGGAAGCGGATCCGCGCAGGCCGGGCCCGCCAGGCTTCGGCGCCGAAGAAAGCTGCGCCGAAAGAGGCCCCGACGAAAGCTGCCCCGACGAAAGCTCCGACGAAAGCTGCGCCGAAAGCTGCTCCGACGAAAGCTGCCCCGACGAAAGCTCCGACGAAAGCTGCGCCGAAAGCTGCTCCGACGAAAGCTGCCCTGACCAAAACTGCTCCGAAAGCTGCCCCGACCAAAACTGCCCCGAAAGCTGCCCCGACCAAAACTGCCCCGAAAGCTGCCCCGAAAGCCGCCCCCAAAAAGGCCGCGCCGAACGTGAAGCGCGGCAGGGAAACCGCCGCACCCGGCCCGGCGAAGAAGAAAACGGTGGCTGAAGACGCCGAGACGGGGTTGCCCGAGGTGCGTGTGTCGTTTGTGTCAGGCCGTTCCGGGATTCGAAACCGCGGGAACGAGTGCTTCGCCATCGCCGTGGTTCAAGCCCTGGCTTCTTGTCAGCCTTTCGCCTTGCGCCGAACGGGGACCAACACAAAGCTCTCTGCCGTATTCCGGTCTCTGGAAACGTCGCTTGCCGTCCCTTCTGTTTCCGACCTTGTCCGGACTGTCATGCCCCACCGGGGCGGCGCGACCCAAGAATGCGCGTATGAATTTTTAACCGCGCTTCTTCAGCGGCTGTCCGCCGAGGGTTGGGACCGCCTCACTTGGACGGTTTCCCAGGTCACCGCGTGCATGCATTGCGGCGTGTCGTTTGAAACCGAAGTGTGTCAAAGCACTTGTTCCGTCGACTTCGGCTGCTCCCCGGAAGAAGCTGTGCGGGAACATGTTGGGCAAGTCCCGGGGCATGTGTGTTCGGTCTGCGGCGAACCAACGCCCACCATCACGACAAGGATAAAAACGGTCCCACGCACGGCGTTCGCGTTCTACTGGAAACGGTTCGACCGATCAGGTCGGAAAGTGCTGGCGCCCGCGCAAGTTCCCCTGCAATTTGCAACCCCTTGCGGCAAGATTGCGCGCTTGCAAGGCTTTGTCGTCCACAACGGGGTCCGCCTCCACAGCGGGCACTACGTCGCAGAGTGCCGGGTGAACGGCGGGTGGGTGCGTTGCGACGATGGCGTCGTTGAGAATGTGGCTTTCGACCCGCTCCGCGCCTCAGAGAGCTTCATCTGCTTTTACTCGGTGTGATGGACCGCGCCACCTTCACCATCACAAGATTTTTGGGCTCACTTGGGTCTTGTTTTTTTTGAAAGCCACACTTCCACAACTACAAGTTTCTGTGCGACACCTTTTGCCCCACGCACTCCATACAACACCTTAGACCGCGCCGCCTTCGCCGTCACAAGATTTTTGGGCTCACTTGGGCCTTGGTTTTTTTGAAAGCCACACTTCCACAAATACAAGTTTCTGTGCGACACCTTTTGCCCCACGCACTCCATACAACACCTTAGACCGCACCACCTTCACCATCACAAGATTTTTGGGCTCACTTGGGCCTTGGTTTTTTTGAAAGCCACACTTCCACAAATACAAGTTTCTGTGCGACACCATTTGCCCCACGCACTCCATACAACACCTTAGACCGCACCACCTTCACCATCACAAGATTTTTGGGCTCACTTGGGCCTTGGTTTTTTTGAAAGCCACACTTCCACAAATACAAGTTTCTGTGCGACACCATTTGCCCCACGCACTAGCGTACAACACCTTAGACCGCAAGAAAACGCTTAGCAAAAAACGTACTCAAAAGCGATTGAAACTGCTTCTTGTTTGGTTGCGCAGGCACAACAGGCAAAGACACACACAACACACAGGCAAAGACAACAGGCAAGACACACACACAACGCAACACGCAACGCACACAAAGAAATGCCCACAGAATCCTACCCATGTTCACCGCCTGGCACTTGGCCGGTCATGAAACACCCCAAACCAGACCAGTATCCGGCTGCCGCATCCCTGCGGAGAAGACGGCTCGGGCACCAGATTAGGGTTAGGGTTAGGGTTAGGGTTAGGGTTAGGGTTAGGGTTAGGGTTAGGGTTAGGGTTAGGGTTAGGGTTTAGGGTTAGGGTTAGGGTTAGGGTTAGGGTTAGGGTTAGGGTTAGGGTTAGGGTTAGGGTTAGGGTTAGGGTTAGGGTTAGGG
>OY843716.1:0-11827 GCA_963693005.1 Alphaproteobacteria bacterium CMAR1
AGGCGGCGGCTGCGTATCATGCGTTGATGCACGATTTTCCGTCGGCTGCGTCCGTTCCTCTGTGGCGCGCGGGCGCTGTATTCAACCTTGCCCAAGTGGATAGCCGCGAGGCGATCGAAGCAGGTGATCTGGATCGCACAGCAGCGGCCTCTCCGCAAACTCTGACCGGTGAGAAACTACCCCGTGGTCAGCTCGAGCAAATTGGTTTCCAGCGTGCAGTGAGTCATGGGGTCGACAACTTGAGCAAGCCTGCACGGAAACGTCCTCTTCGGCGGTTGCCGGCGGAGTCTCGTGACACTGTGGATCTTGAGCGCTGGATTCCGATGAAAGAGCGTTCGTACGTGCGGGACATGCCCCCGCGGCGACGCCGTGAACTTGCACGTCGTCGAGCAGATGAGCAAGCTGAAAAACGCAAACTTGCCCTTCGTCGGAAGAACACACCCAAGTCAACTGAAGAGTAGCAGTTATCGTTCGTTCTTTTTGTCATCGCGCTCTGTGTTTCGTGCAACGTGTTGTCTCAAGAGATGGACCTCGTGTACTTGAAACGGGAGATTCGAGAAGATTCGATTCCTGAAACGCAACAGCGGGTGCAGAAGTGGTTAAAAAGGAGAATTGATTTTCCTTTGAAACCAGTCGGCGGCGCTCACGTTTTGACGTTCGTTGAAGTCAAAGTGTCACCTCGTTCCGTCGTTTTTGTGAGCGAACCTCCACCTGTAAGGAGATGGCAGCCACTCTCCCAAGCCCTGCCTCTATCGTGCGAAGACGTTCCGTCGATCATCCGTGGTGTGGTCAACTGCTTTCTTCAACTTCAGTTCGCCGGAGTCACTCCAATTCTATTCGATTTGGACAACGTTCAC
This sequence comes from Alphaproteobacteria bacterium CMAR1, assembly GCA_963693005.1. Classification (GTDB taxonomy): domain Bacteria; phylum Pseudomonadota; class Alphaproteobacteria; order UBA6184; family UBA6184; genus Bodonicaedibacter. The sequence continues at coordinate 858 of OY843716.1, forward strand.
GTCGCACGTTGTGATAGTTGGGAGGTGTTGTTCCTTGGATTGCCGTTGGTCCCTCACTTGTGGTTGGGGCGCAAGGCTCAGTCGTATTGGAAAGCGCTTGCGCCCGAAATCCGGTCACACCAACCGTTCGGCGAGGCAGCGTCCGTTTGGAGTGTTGCTGCGCTCACAATCCAATTGTTTTCCGCGAAACCACGTCAGTTAGAAACTGAAGATTTGGAAGACGTTTCCATCTTAACACCTCAACTCGGACACCTGCCGCCCGCTGCCATGTCGTTTGTCACGGCCTGCCTCGCAGAAGATCCAGTCTCTCGACCTTCCCTCGCGCAAGTGCTCGCACATCCTTTTCTCCAACCTCCACTTTTCTTCGGTTCGGAAGGCTCCTCGGACGGACATGGTTGTTCCTCTTCAAGTTGCTCCTCTTTTTCTTCCGAGGATAGTGGATGATAGTTCCCGTGGGAACTTGCCTTCTTCTCAACAGGTTGAAAACCCGAGTGCTTGGGACTGGTCAGCCGAAGGCCACGAGTGATGACCGATCGAACCTCGATCGAATCTTGATGGATTACCCGGAGGAACGAAGATCCCCGCGACGACCCTTTCGCGATCCCCACAAGTTTTAGGACGGTGAACTCAAATTTCCAAGCGCCAGTGAACAATTGTGGGTTTTTGTTTCCACACCACAAAGAACCATGGGGCCATCGTGGGAGTGGCGCATCTCGCACTTGCCTTGACGGGCTGGAGGGGACGGCGCGCCTTTTTTTCTTCCTCAGAACAGCCTGTTGAGAACTCTGCCCTGCGTTGCAAAGGAGTTTTCGTGCTCGAAATGTGGCCCCACCGTCCACCCCACGACCAGGTCGCACCACCACCCACCTCCGGAGTGAACCGCCAGCCCGCCAGGACTGACCTGCGAGCGCCGCTGTTCCTATGTGTTGTGCGGACAACTCCTTTGCAACGCAGGGCAGAGTTCTCAACAGGGACGGGGGCGAGCTTGGCGGCTTGTTTCTTCTCGTTCCGTTCAGGCAATGGATCCTCCAACGAAAGTTGGTCAAACGGCGTCGCAGACGGCCCCGCCGAACGCACACGCCGATACATTCAACGGGGGCAATCCCCTGCGAGCCCCCCCGATAGCGCTATAGTTCACGCTTTGGACGTACACCTCCTTGGCCCTCTGAGATGTTTCCTGTGTTGTCCTTCGGCCAGCATTTCGTGGCTAGTCCCCGTTTGCTAGTGCCTCAGCGATGCCTGCTGTTCTCCCCGTGCCCGACCCGGCTTTGCCCGGCGGACGGCCCTGTCTCGATGTTTCGTATCGACAACGACCCAGGCGGATCCCGGGCATCGATCTAGCAAGTTTTAGCACAATGAAACGAGAAAAAACGCAAATTTTGAAACGCCAGTGAACAATTGTGGGTTTTTTGTTTCCACTGAGTTTGGAGGGGTCGCAGAGGTGAACGGACCGACCTGTGAAGTGGCCCGGGATGTCGACCCTGCACGGCCCTCCGTTGGGCGCGGGAGTCAAGTCAGTCAGCCAATGGTTCGCACAACGAGGAAGGCTGTAGTGACCGCGTTGCTTGTTCCAATTGCTCGGCCTTGGAACAAGGGACAGCGGGACATTCTTGCACGTGTCGAGTTCAAGAATCCAACGGCGGGCCTCGATCCACTTCTCTTGGAAAGGTGTGTCCTTGGCCAGCTCGTCGATGATGTTCAGGAGGAGCGTCTTGATTTTCTTGATGTGATAATCGTAGGTGCTCGTGTCTTGGGGTAACCCCGACCGGTTGTGAACTTGTTCATCTGCTGAGTCTTCATGGCCAGGAAACGGGGAAGAGCGTCGACTACACGGCGCTGCGGTGTAGCCAGGAGGGCAAGGACGGCGGCTTGATTTGGTTTTGTTCATCCTTCTTGCGCCATTTGCGCGACGCGCACACGACGAAGGTGCGAATGATGCGTGCGGCTTCCTTGTCATCGGCGACCTTGGCGGCTTCGTGGAGCGCGTTGGCCATTTCCTTGTACTCGATTGCGGGGGCTCGCGCTTCGGTCGCCGACAAGTTCTTGTCTCGATGCACCGCCGTCAATTCCGTCTTGAGTGCAATGATCTTGTCTTGAAGGATGAAGCGATGCGCTTCGGGGTGAGCTTCTTGGGGGTAGCCCCCTGAGGTCGGGCGGGTGAAGATGAAGATGAAGATGAAGATGAAGATGAAGATGAAGATGAAGACCAAGTGAAGATGAAGATGAAGATGAAGATGAAGATGAAGGTGAAGATGAAGATGAAGATGAAGATGAAGATGAAGATGAAGGTGAAGATGAAGATGAAGATGAAGATGAAGATGAAGATGAAGACCAAGTGAAGATGAAGATGAAGATGAAGATGAAGACTGAAGATGAAGATTGAAGATGAAGATTGAAGATGAAGATGAAGATGAAGGTGAAGATGAAGATGAAGATGAAGATGAAGACCAAGTGAAGATGAAGATGAAGATGAAGATGAAGACTGAAGATGAAGATTGAAGATGAAGATTGAAGATGAAGATGAAGATGAAGATGAAGATGAAGGTGAAGATGAAGATGAAGATGAAGATGAAGACCAAGTGAAGATGAAGATGAAGATGAAGATGAAGACTGAAGATGAAGATTGAAGATGAAGATTGAAGATGAAGATGAAGATGAAGATGAAGATGAAGATGAAGATGAAGATGAAGACCAAGTGAAGATGAAGATGAAGATGAAGATGAAGACTGAAGATGAAGATTGAAGATGAAGATTGAAGATGAAGATGAAGATGAAGATGAAGGTGAAGATGAAGATGAAGATGAAGATTGAAGATGAAGATGAAGACTGAAAAGTGCCCTCGAGCCGGGGTCTGGAGCGAACTGGTTTTTTTCGGGGTGGCGGGATTTCTGGAAACAAAGCAGGTGGGAGACACGAAGCCGACCAACAAACACGAGTGAGTTAGCTGCTGTTGCGAGGTGGGCAGTGTCGGTGCGCGGGGCGCACCTCGCGAAGTGTTTTGCAGGGGCTTGGGGTTTTTGTCGCATTGGAAAGTTGAGCTTTCTTGAGTGGCGCAGCTGCTGTTGCGAGGTGGGCAGTGTCGGTGCGCGGGGCGCACCTCGCGAAGTGTTTTGCAGGGGCTTGGGGTTTTTGTCGCATTGGAAAGTTGGGCTTTCTTGAGTGGCGCAGCTGCTGTTGCGAGGTGGGCAGTGTCGGTGCGCGGGGCGCACCTCGCGAAGTGTTTTGCAGGGGCTTGGGGTTTTTGTCGCATTGGAAAGTTGGGCTTTCTTGAGTGGCGCAGCTGCTGTTGCGAGGTGGGCAGTGTCGGTGCGCGGGGCGCACCTCGCGAAGTGTTTTGCAGGGGCTTGGGGTTTTTGTCGCATTGGAAAGTTGGGCTTTCTTGAGTGGCGCAGCTGCTGTTGCGAGGTGGGCAGTGTCGGTGCGCGGGGCGCACCTCGCGAAGTGTTTTGCAGGGGCTTGGGGTTTTTGTCGCATTCTCGTCCGGAGCGATGTTCGCGAGCTGGATTCTCATCGGGGGCGGGATGTCTGGAAACAACGCAGTTGGGAGGGGCACGAAGCCGACCAACACAAACACGAGTGACCAAACGGTCGGCTACTGTTCTTCCCCCCCGTTCCGTAACTCGCTGATGGGCGGCTGGTGTGCAAGTAGAGTTTTCCAGGTCGATTCCGAGCAACGCTTCAACGGCACACGGCCCACAGGATCGATGTAGAGCAACATGTCGTTCACGACCTCAAAGGCCTCCACGGGGCCACGCCACAATTTCGTGCGTCGATTGAAGCGGAATTGCCCCAGCACGTCGAGCGCGGTTTCTTCTTGGCGGGCGCGGCGCACTGCCACACCGAAGCACGGCCCAGAAGCTTCCGAGAGTTGCAACTCCAAAGCGCCATCGACGATGTTGATGCGATCGAAAAGTTGGAAGGGTTGGGCAACCGGTGAACGAGCACGTTTATGGTTACGGGCCGTGGCATCCGGTGACGGAGTGCGCCTCGGAGTGGCCATTTCCTGGCACACAAGGCACTCAACGAGGACGCCGGGACACTGCAATCAACGAACTCTTCTACAACGCCCCAACCCCCTGCAACAATAGCGGCATTGTATCTGGATCGAACCGCTCCAACTCAACACCCGAGGAAGGTTGTATCGCTAGGAGGGCGGCGTTCACGATGATGAAAGATTCCAAAGGGCCGCTCCACGCGCCATTCCAAGAGTTAAACCGGAACAGGCCGAGGCTCGATGAAGGGAACTGTTGTTGAGCGTTTTGGACTACCACAGCGAAGCGCGAAGCTGCTGCTGGCGGGAGTCGCAATACCAACCTCCCTTCTGAGAAGTGCATGTGCAAACTCAGCGCTCGCGTTGAATCAACCATCTTAAAACAAAGCAGTTTCACACCAGCAACAGCACCAGCGCTCCAAAAGGGGAAAAAAACAAAACTGAATGACTGTTATTACTGGTGTGGTGCATCTGAGCTTGGAAGCAAGTGCATCCAAACGTGGCCGGGGGTGTCGGGACCACTGGCTTTCCCCTCAGCTTCTCCATCGGCTTGTTCGGGGTCAACGACAGCACCATGAGAGTCGTTGTCGTAATCAGGCCCGGCGTTGTCGAAGTCGGCGTCGCCGTCGTCGAAGTCAGAGTCGTCTTCGTCGAAGTCGCCGTCGTCTTCGTAGTCAGCGCTATCGTCGTCGAAGTCGCCGTCGTCTTCGTAGTCAGCGTCATCGTCGTCGAAGTCGGCGTCGTCTTCGTAGTCAGCGTCATCGTCGTCGAAGTCGGCGTCGTCTTCGTAGTCAGCGCCACCGTCGTCGAAGTCGGCGTCATCGTTTTCGGCGACGGGTGCACGTGGAGGAAGGGGCACCCTGCCGGTCGCCGCTTTCACGAATGCCATGGTGTTTTGGTCCACGAAATCTCGCCCGAAAGTGTTCTTCACCCAAAGAGAGAGTTCGCTCATCATTTCAGTGACTTGGAAATCCGCGGTGAGGTGATCTTTCGTCGCCAAGTATTGCTCGAGGGAGCCGCGCTGCTCCGCCCCATTCTCGATGAATTGTTCCACTGCCACGCGGAGTTCAGTGCGAGCCGCCTCTGTCCAGACCGTGGTTTTTTTCTTGATGTTGCGCACTTTGCAAAACTCTGAATCCAAACCCAAAGTTGCGCGTTCGGTGTTCAACGCAGCCTGGACGGCGATGGGGCGTCGCAAGGACAAATTTTTCAACGACAAGTCGAGGAACAGGTTGTCGAACTCTTCGTCGGTCGCGCGTGGCGGGATGATGCCGGCCCTCTGCAACTCTTGCGACAGCCGTTTGTAGTTGGTCCGCCTCCGCGCGATGGAGGTGCGCATCAAGAAAACAAGCAAACTGGAGCCTTTGAGAGGCAACTGCCTTTTCAGAAGGGCGTGGAACGATTCGTTGTGAGAGGTGCCGGGGTTTTCGCCAGCGTGGTTGATGAAGAAGTCCCAGTATTTCTGCTCCTTCGACAACCACTTCTTCCGAAAATTGCGCAGGTGACCACCATTCAGGAACGCGGGCCGCCGCGGCATGCCACGCTTCTTGGCGAATTCTTCCACCTGCGACGGTGTCGGATCTTGAGCCGCGAACTGAGCCTGAGAAGCGGTCACCTGGTCAGGCAACACAACCCCCCCATGACCACCACTGAAATCATCGATCAGATTCTGCAGAAGATTGTCAATTTGGTCCTTCGTGCGGATGGGGTGGTGGGACGGTGCCTTGCCCACGATGAGGTTCACGATGTGCTTCACTGCCGCGATGAACTCGGCCCGACGAGGGTGCCGCTGAGGAATGCCTTGGAGCAAAAGCTGTACCAAGTGGAATTGGTCACCGACACAGAAAATATCCACGCGACCAAGTCGTGTTTCGAACTCTTCGATGATTCTCTTCATCTGCACCGGGTTGTCCACGGCAACAGTCACGACGTGTTCCCTCAATGGAAACATATTCTTGGCGGCGGCATCCAGGGCGAAAGCGCACGAGGGGCCGTTTTCCGGCTTTCCATGGAGAAGAACGTCGGCAATGTACCCAGTGCCGGTCGTGACGGTGACGCACATGCAAGAAATCGGAACGTTGCCGTCAACACGCAAGTTCTTGGTAACCTTGTAAGTCGAATCCAAGCCCATGTGCTGAAAGGACTCTTCGCGAGGGAACGGCACCTCTGTGAATCCCCTTCGATCTTTCCACGACCAGACAGGTTTTCCATCAACTTCTTTCATGTAGACGCAGTGGCCGCTGCACGCTGGGTCCAAGAGGTGGCACACCCAACCCTCCTTTTGGTCGACAGTGCCGATCAAACGGAGGCCGATTTCCCGGACAATGTCGCCGTCGGGAAGTGTGAAATCTGGCTTCGCGTAGAACTCGTCGAGTTTGCGGGTGTACACGTAATTGCGGACGCAGTCGGTCAAGGAGGACGCGATGTCAGTCAGAGGCTTTCCCCGCAGAAAGCCTCGGCACAGCACGTCGAGGAACGATTGGTCGAAGAACATGATGCGGGGGTCGTGAGCCTTGAAGATGAGTTTGTCCGGTTCGTTGGCGCTCAGGTTCCTGAGTGCGAACACAACTGCGGAACCGCCTGGCTCAGTGGTGCAGACGCCGGGGACAGTCGGGCGGTTGCCGCAAACCGGGCAGACGTAGCGAGTCGCAGCCGCCTCGATAACACCACCTGCTGTGAACACGTTGATCGTGATGTCGGACCGCGGCCCCTGACGGCGCAGCGGTGTGTACTTACCCGTGTTGAAGACAGACCTAACGGCGCATTGCGGACAGTCACCGCCGCGCTGGAAGACGACGCCGTATTTGAATGCAGAGTCGCGGGAGGTCGAACGCACGCGTTTCTGTTCGGTCTGTTTCTCAGACTCCTCTTCCTGTTGCATCAAGGCCCCGGCCAGGGACTGGACCATTTCGGCATGTTTCCCGAGTGCCGCCAGAGTTGCCTGTTTCCCTTCGCGAAGGCGGCCGCGCTTTGCGCCTCCGGGTGCTGAGGGGAAAAGGGTGCGTCGCGGGGCACGCGCAGCTGGCGGGGAGGCGACGCGGCGCGGAGTAGAAGCAGCGGCGGTGCCGGCAGGAGAAGTGGCGGTGCCGGCAGGAGAAGTGGCGGTGCCGGCAGGAGCAGCGGCAGCAAGAGCGGCGGCGGCAGTAAGAACGGCGGCGTTGGGACTGGCATTGCGACTGGCATCGGCGTTGGGACTGGCGTTGGTCGCCGTGGGGTCATCGGCGGATGGCTTTGATTGCCGCTTCAACATCGGCTTTTTATCTCCGTCGAAATAGACGAACGCACCCACAGAAACCGCAGGCTTTTCCGCGAGTTTGCTCTTGTGCGTGCTCGACTGCCGGTGCCGGTGATGGTTTTTCACGGTGGTTTTCGCCACGCAAACGAGGCAAAAGCTACAGTCTTCGTCGATTTCCAAAACCTCGATTTTCTGGCCGGGGCGTTTGATCGCCGCAGGCCCCTTGACGAATTCCGCGCTCGGGAATTGATACTGAAGCTTCTCCAAGCATTCCATGGCTGCACAACATCGCAAGGTTCGACAGTCAGTTTCTTGTCTCATATTTTCTCCATCTTTTTTTTTTGGTGGGGCTAAGGCCCCGGAATCCGGGCGCAAGATGAAGATGAAGATTGAAGATTGAAGATTGAAGATGAAGATTGAAGATGAAGATGAAGATGAAGATGAAGATGAAGATGAAGATGAAGATGAAGATGAAGATGAAGATGAAGATGAAGATGAAGACCAAGTGAAGATGAAGATGAAGATGAAGATGAAGATGAAGATGAAGGTGAAGATGAAGATGAAGATGAAGATGAAGATGAAGATGAAGATGAAGATGAAGATGAAGATGAAGATGAAGATTGAAGATGAAGATGAAGATGAAGATGAAGATGAAGATGAAGATGAAGATGAAGATGAAGATGAAGATGAAGATGAAGATGAAGATTGAAGATGAAGATGAAGATGAAGATGAAGATGAAGACCAAGTGAAGATGAAGATGAAGATGAAGATGAAGATGAAGATGAAGATGAAGATGAAGGTGAAGATGAAGATGAAGATGAAGATGAAGATGAAGATGAAGATGAAGATGAAGATGAAGATGAAGATGAAGATGAAGATGAAGATGAAGATGAAGATGAAGATTGAAGATGAAGATGAAGATGAAGATGAAGATGAAGACCAAGTGAAGATGAAGATGAAGATGAAGATGAAGATGAAGATGAAGATGAAGATGAAGGTGAAGATGAAGATGAAGATGAAGATGAAGATGAAGACCAAGTGAAGATGAAGATGAAGATGAAGATGAAGATGAAGATGAAGATGAAGATGAAGGTGAAGATGAAGATGAAGATGAAGATGAAGATCCTTCACTCGGACCACCCTGGGGGGTCTACCCGCTTCTTGGTGGCGTCAGCACCCGCAACGGCCAGAGCGTTCGTCGCTTGCTCCTCGGTGATGGGCAGGAGGTGCGCCGTTTCGTAAGCCAAGATCGCGAGGCGCTGCTCTGCTGTCGCAAGGTGTTGTCCTTGACTGCTGCGGGAACCTCGATGTCGGTCGGGACCTCCTTCGTGGGGACGTGCGAGAGTCGGCCGGTCGGCCCGTACGACGCGCGCGCGGGGGACATCTCCACCGTGGGGCCACGGTTCCGCGTCGGTGTGTGCTCCTCGTGTGCGACGATCTCGATGTACGTGATCGCTTCGATCGGCACGTACGAGGATCCCAAGATTGCTCCATCGGCTTTCCGGATCACGGTGACCTTCATTGACGCGCTGGGAGGGTCCAGTCGGTCGAACCCTGCGAGGTGTCGCTCGTTCTCTGAGAACTCGATGAGGATCCTCGCGCCGATCTCGCGCTCCAGTCTGTGCTTCATGTCCCTGATCTGACCGGTGATCGGGAGCGACATCACCCACGCCATGAACTGGGGGGAGACTCGTGCCTTGCCGACACTTCGGACCTCTCCGGGTTGCTGCGGTGAGCTCATCTAAAAAAAAATCAGAGGCGTTTGCTGCGCACCCAACACATTCAGGTTGGCACGCACCATGCTTGAGCTTGTTTTGTTGTGTGACTCACTGAACTCGTTACTGGAACATCGTAAGGCGATAAGGTGAGTAGGTCACCAGGGGCAGAGGCACACAAGGTGCTCTTTGACAACCGAAGAAGAAGCAGCAAGAACACGTTAAAAAATTCCGACGCCGGGGATCGAACCCGGGTCTAGCGGGTGAGAGCCGCTTGTTCTGCCACTATACTACGTCGGACATGCCGCTAGGCTCTGCACCTTCATTCGACGAACCCTTTCACAGAGACGACCAAAAACGCAGTAATCTCAATCTCTGATAGTATAGAGGTAAGTATACCCGCCTGTCACGCGGGTGACCCGGGTTCGATTCCCGGTCGGAGAGTTTTTTGTTTTTTTGACCACCACATTTTGACTGTGTTGTTGTCGAGGGGCTTGTCTTCTCGCGACCGAAGGGTGTTCTGCCTGCGTGCTCTCCATCCTGCCTGTCCCGCGACTCTGTCGCTTCTTCGTTGATCACAAGCTGTCCATCCCACAAGCTCTCCATACAGGTTTTCCCGAACGAGGTGTCAGCAAAGCTTCCGCAAGAGCGCATAGAGTCCCGGCCTCGCCTGGCCCAGCCCAAAGGCCGCCTCAGGGACGCGAAGATCGTCGGCAGAGCGTCGCACAGCAGATCCCGACGACCGGCGAGAACAAGTGGAGAACAAACGCTTGTCTGATTTTGCCCTTTCGCGGCTCCCCGCGGCTTGTGATCGAGCTCCTTGGTTTTGAAACTGCCACCTCCGACGATTCTCGATGAGGTCCGCCAAAGGCACGCCGCGTCTTTGGGTTTCTCGCCAGTGCCTTGCCATGCCGTTCGCCGCACCGCTATGATACGACGGTCGGTGGGGGAGGGTCCCTTTTTGCAAGGGGAGGGCAAAACAACCGTTCAAGGGACACCGGGCATTGCCTCCCAAGGGCAAGCCCGACTCTTCGGTGGACCCGAAGGCGCGGGATCCGAGGGTGGCCCCCTGTGGTGCACGGGTGAAGGTGAAGGTGAAGATGGCGCGGTTGAATGTCTGCCCGTGTTTGTTTTTCTGTTTTTCAAATTGAGTTGGGCAGTTTCGGTGCGCGGGGCGCACCTCGCGAAGTGTTTTTTCAGGTTTGGGGCTACTCCGATCCCGCGGGATTGGCGCAATCGGCCATGGGGGGCCACCGATTCGCCGAGGAGCAGCTGCAGCGCGACGGGGCCCCTTGCCGCCGGTCCGGCTGAAGGGCCAGGGCAGCCGGTAGACGGCCAGGCGCACGGCGCGAGTGATGAGTATGGCCGCCCAGCAGCAGGGCTGAGCGGCGACGGCGACCCAAAAGGCCAGCTGCAGCGACGGCTTGCGGAGAAGACGCGAGGGCATTTCTGCAGGCACGAATTTGGCACACCAAGATACCGAATTGGCACACCGAAAAACTCGATTGGCACACCTATGCGGAAAGCGATGGAAAACGGGCCTCCGACCTTAGGAGGTCCACTTACTATCCCGAAGGACGGATGCCGTCAGCGCCGTGGGCGCGAGGGTGTTGTGTGTTGTCTGGGAAAGCAGGTGCAGAAAAAAGTCTTGCACTGCTGCCCCCCAGATGCACATTTGGTCGTCGTACGACCGGGCCTGTGCGTGCTCCACCTAGTCCCCTCTGCCTGAGGGTTTCGGCTTCGCTCCCATATGAAGTCTTGACTTCCCACGGCTGATGCTGTCCGCAGTCGCCGTCACAGAGGCGATGCTGTACGCAGTCGCCGTCACAGAGGCGATGCTACACGCAGTCGCCGTCACAGAGGCGATGCTACACGCAGCGCGGGCCCCAGGTCGTCGGCTTCAGGGCCCGCACGGTGCAGGTGAAGCCGACGGGCCGCACCGCGGCGTAGCCTCGGCGAAGCCCCTCGTCGTCTACAGCCAGGAGTCGCCGGGCATAAGGCCGCAGTACGCCACGTTCGGTTGCGTCT
>OY843717.1:0-4794 GCA_963693005.1 Alphaproteobacteria bacterium CMAR1
GTCCAGCGTGCCCCGGTCGGCCGCCTTGCGCATCGCCACGGTGTCGGACCTGGCGGCCTCGGCCTTGGGCCGCACCGGGCCCCACACCGGCTGGCGTACTCTGGGCCCGCCGTGCGTCGAGGGCGAAGGTGACTGCGGCGCTCTCCCGGATCGGTGGTGGGAGTCTCCATGTTCTTGTTCGTGCTCGTCATCGCTTGCTTTTCAAATCTCTGCCGCGTACAGGCGTTGAGCCGCTGCAGTCGTTGCAATGGAACACACCAGTGACACGGTTCGCTGCGGGCCCTGTACCAACACACACAGTGACACTGACCTTTCACGTGAACGTTGCTTCAGGGGTCGTTCACACCACATGGTTTCGCAGTTCGCGCTCACTTCTCGAAGATGGTCATCTCAACACACCACTCAGCCTTCACCACACGTTGCAGCTGCTGGCAGAGCCAGCGCACCTGTTTTCTTGAGGAGGGAGCCGCGACGGACTCATGGCGCACAGCAGGGCCAACATCCCACTGAGCATCCATCAATCGCACAAGGAGGACGAGCTTCGGGAGCAGCACCACGACATCGGCGAGCGCCGCGTCCGGAGCGTTGATCGCTACGACAGCCCCGGACTCTTCGTAGATGCGCGCGAGGTCGGACAGGATGGGTGCTCGCCTATCTTCACTCTCGGCTTGCTGGAGTTGGGCCTGCAGCTCGCACATGGGCACCAGCCTTTCCGACGGCCCTGTCCACACCGCCGCACGCTTCAGATGATCTGCGATGTCACCACAGCGCCCACCGTGGTCGGTTTCCAACATGGCCAAGGAAAAACGCGCTATCGAGTTGCCCACTCGCACACGTTCTTGACTGAAGGCTGGGCCGACGACGTCCCACGCCGTGACTGTCTCCCCCTTCTTGATGTGCCACCGCAGCCCGCAGATACGAAGCCATAGCCACACCACCGACGCTTCTTCCCAGCACGCCCGCTGCATCTTCGCCCCGCCACGGCCAAAACAACCGACCAGTGTCTTCGTCTTGTTCACATGACCGCGGCGTGCGAGTTGGCGGTGGCACGGGCCCGACAGAGGCGGCAGCAACCCAGCGCACGACATGAGGATGATGGTGATGGAGTCGGCCGCGGTGACGTCGATGTGGCGCGTGCGGGGCACGGCGGCGTCTTGTTGAGGTTGGGCGTCCCACTGCAGCACGCCGTAGCTGCGTACGAGCGTGGCCGCGTCTGCGCCGCCGCAGTCTATGCCATCGACATCGCCTGCCGCAGCCAACGCGAGCGCTCGCGTGGCCAGCAACGCTAGGCTCGGACAGCGATCGAAGCTGCTTTGACACGCGTACTGCCGCACCGCACGATGCAGGAGCTCCGTCGCCAGCGGGGCCTCGACGATGCCCTGCCATCCCCGCATGGGTGCGTTCGGTTCGCCGGAGGTGCAAGGGGGGACGCGTGTGGACTCCTTCTCGAGCTGCTTACAGCGCGGGTGGAGCGCACGATTGCTCACGACCTCGGATTTGAACAGCTTGGCCAAGCACCCGAGGGCGCGGGCGTTGGCGCTGAGCCTGCGGAGCGCTGGGAAGTCGGCCAGCATCGCCCTGAACATCCGCTGGTCCATGTCATCGGCGAGCTCCCTTTCAATCACACGGGCGTGCATGTCCAATACCCACCCGTCTCTTTCGTCCAGGACAAACGACGTGTAGTCCTTGCGCGACGACCAGAACATCGAGTGCTCGCCGCAAGCCAACTCGTTCACGCCCGTCCCGGCAATGCCGAGGACCACGCGGGTGAACTGCGCCAGGAAGGGCGTCGCCATGATGGTCGTCTGGTCCACGCGGCCGGCCGCGGCGGACACCAGCCCCAGGACCAAGTTCGGGTACTCCCCGGCGTTGTCGACGGCGACGTACAAGAAGCTGCGGCGGGTAGGCGGCTTCCCGACCATGGTGCTCCGGGCCTTCTTCTCGAGCGCTCTCCACACCACTGCGTTTCGGTCTCGGTGGAGCATCCCCCCGAGTATTGTGTCGGGCGAACCGGGAACAGCGCCGGGGCCAGGCAAACAGTCGCGGACGCAGGGGAGGAGATCGCTCGCATGCATGCGGGCCATGTGGGCGCTCCATCCTTCCGTTGGCCTCGGCCTCAACTCGGCGTGGTCATCCTTGAGCGCGTGAGGGATGGCTTCCCACACAAGCGTGCTCTTGCCCGCGCCGCTCGGCCCAGAGACAACGAGGCTGCAGCACTGCGTCCCGGCGTACAGCGGAGCCAACGCCTGTCCGAAGAAATCCGACACGGACCCAGGCATTGTACCGAAGAAGCTCGGTGGCGGGTTCAGAGGGCCGTCGTCGATGCACGGCAGCGGCGGGAACAGCGCCGCCACGAGCACCATCCCCGGGTGTGCCCACGACGAGCGGACCGACAGATCACGGATGGACTGCCGCGCCACTGAATTGCGCTTCCACAGCGGGACGGTGATCGACACCGCCTCGGCTGCCTCAGAGTCCCTGCGGGCAATTTCCTCCGGCCCGTCGGCGTGGTCGTGGTCCCGCAGCAACTGCGCGCACCGATGGTACTTCGGGTCCGCCTCGAGCAGCCCGATAGCTTGGTCGAAAGCAGCTGTGCGTTTTGTGGTGCCGCGTGTCAGGTTGACCACTTCAATGATTGCAGAGAGGAGATCGTCGACCGAAGTGTCTCCGGCGCTGCGACTGCGTTTCGAGCCTTGCGATCTCGTCGCCACCCCCTCGGGCAGCGCTGCGTCCTCAGCAACGTTGGTGGGACACTGCGCTGTGGAGGCAACGGCACGGGCGCTCATCGGGGCTGTGCAACACGCCATGGCCGGACATCATCAACAGACGGTCGTCGTGTTCGTATCACGTTCAGAGTGGGAGGCAAAGAATACAGAAGGCGGGACACGGGCCCAGGCTTGCGTGATGATCACGCTCAGGAAGTTTCGACATGTCATTGACGGCTATGGATACACGGCCGGGGACGGTGTCCTCCACTCCAGCTCGCAGCAGTAATATGTGGACTGTGGGTGTGCAAACAAAACGCGACGGCCCGGTCCGAATTTGAGTGTCAGGACCGGGCCGTGGGGTGCGGCCGTCGAGGGCCGCTTCATTAAAAGTCGTCGCCGGGGCAGGAGTTGCTGTCCTCGTCGTCGGTCTCGGGAAAGTCGGCGCACGGCGGCAGGGACCCGCGCTTCGCCACGTCGGGCTCCACGCGGACGACGTTGCCCGCGGCGTCGAGCAGCACGGCGCGGGGCTTCCCGTCGAGGATCACCGTCGCCGCCGTGAGGCGGGAGGTGCGCCGGGCGGAGGGTGACGACTCCGGCGTAGGGTTCGGGCGCGGGCTGGCCGCGGTGTCGGATTGCATCGGCTGCGCACAAACATAGTCGCAGCGTGGAAGGAGCAGGCGTGGTAGAGAGGGGTGTTGCGGAGGTGACGCGAGGCACCGCGGGCGGTGCGGGCTAGAGCGTGATGTCGACGTGGCCGACGGAGAGGTCGAGGTCGTCGCCCCTCTCGAAGAGCGACAGAGTCCCGGCGCTGCGGCGGTGGGCCCAGGCCATGCCGCCGAGCGCCGCGGCCTGCAGCAGCGCCCATGCCGCCAGCGCCGCAGCGGTCAGCGCCGTCGGGCGGAGCACGGCATCCGAGCCGCCGGTGAGGGCAGGCCACAGGCCGCGGTCGAGGGCCACGATGCACGCAGTGGCCGACGTCACCAAGGCGGAGAGGCGGCCGGCCCGGACGGCGGCGTTGAAGGCCGCGACGGTGCTCGGCGGGCCGACGGACACCACGAGCAGCGCGGCGGCGTCGACGACGAAGACGGCCGGGGCGGCCCAGCGGAGCTGCAGGGCACAGAGCAGCACCGCGGCGCCCCGGGCCAACAGGAGGACCCAGGCGACGTAGCGCCCGGATAGCCGCGGGGCGGCGGGGTCGGTGGAGGGCACGGCGTCGTCGAGGCGGAGCAGCTGCAGCACGAGCGCCACGTGCGTCGGGAACACGAACACAGCCGCCGTCACGAGCACCGCGGCCGCGGCGCCGGCGCTGCCCCCAACAGCGGCGGCCAGCAGGGAACCAGGCGTGGTGCTGGGGAGGGCGGCGGCGAGGAGCAGCGCGGCGAAGGGGACGGCCGTGGCGGCGTGGACGGCGCACAGCGCGGCCGGCAGGCGGCGGTTCGGGCCGCGGGCGCCGGCAACGGAGGCGGCCCCGAGGTAGCCGGCAAGCGTGAAGGCGAGGCCGATGAAGGCGGCCGTCCAGAAGAGGGCGCGGGCGGCGGCGACAGCGACGTCCCCTGAGAGCCCCGTCGGGAGCTGGGCCAGGAGCAGTGCCGGCAACCCTGCCTCGAGCGGCCACGCCGCGGGGGCGCCCGTGGAGGGGGAGAGCACCCCGGCGAGAGAGAAGAGGAGCCCGGCATGGAAGAGAGGGTCCGTCACGGCGACAGTAGCGGCGACGGCGGCCTTCCATGTGCGGGGCAGCAGCCGCCCGGTCTCGACGGGGGTCGCCGTGAAGCATCGCCGGCCGCCCTCGGTCACTAAAGGCCCAGGGAGCACGGCAAGGTGCAGGGCGCCGAGGAGGAGCAGCCCGGCCCCCGCAAGAGCCCCCGGGCGGAGCATGCCCGCCTCCCAGAGCGGCGGGGCGGCCATGATGCCTGCGGCCGCGGCCACGAGCACCAGCGGCGCGGTGTGGAGCACGGCCCTGCCGAGGGTGGAGGTCACGTGCAGGAGGCCGCGGTCCGGCTCCGGGGCGGCGTCGGCCAAGAGGGCGTCGGATTCCGACGACGACATGGCGCCTGCGGGCAACACACAGCAGCGTCCAGGTGGAGGC
>OY843718.1:0-3168 GCA_963693005.1 Alphaproteobacteria bacterium CMAR1
TCTTGGAAACCCTGTCCGGCCGCGTCCGTCGTCGTGTCCGGGGTTTTTCGTGTCCCTCGGCATTTGCCGTAGGAATGTCGCCACAGTCTGGCAGATAGCTCATTTCACAGCTGAGAACGTGTCCTATGGACCCGAGAATGCTCCCAGGAGCTGCCGAGCCACCGCAACAAAACCCCACAAACTATGAAATCCGGAATTTTGGCTTGCGGACATGCCTTGGGGGGTGGTGGGGCCACCTTGGTGGTGACCAAAGTGGCCGAAAAAATATTTTTTTCCGACATCTCAAAAACGAAATCCGGGCTACAAATTGCAATAGAATCCGGTTTGGGTGATTTTTCGGCCCAAAAAAATATTTCTGGCGACCCGAAAATTTTGGGCCCATTTTGGTCGACCAAAAAAAGTCGAAAAAAGTTCACCTCAAAACCGCCCAAAATGGTGAATCCTACCACGTGACGTGAAATTCTACCCGTTTGCCCACTTTTCCGACCGGAACACATTTTTTTTTCACCACTTTGTCAAGGTCATACTTGCCTATTGACTACCGAAGCAGCCGCCCTTGGCCGTTTTCAAGCCTCCAGAACACCAGCCTGCCGGGACTTCAAAACAATCGGCTCGGCGTACCAACGGACCTAGGGTTAGGGTTAGGGTTAGGGTTAGGGTTAGGGTTAGGGTTAGGGTTAGGGTTAGGGTTAGGGTTAGGGTTAGGGTTAGGGTTAGGGTTAGGGTTAGGGTTAGGGTTAGGGTTAGGGTTAGGGTTAGGGTTAGGGTTAGGGTTAGGGTTAGGGTTAGGGTTAGGGTTAGGGTTAGGGTTAGGGTTAGGGTTAGGGTTAGGGTTAGGGTTAGGGTTAGGGTCCCGAGCCGATTGGGGGGGTCTTCCCACCCCAGAGGGAGGCCACCAACGTCGGAGGCAATACCCTTTTTCCCAAAATCCGGCCTTTCCCAACTTTGGCGAAAAAATATTTTTCCGTGGCGAAAAAAAAGTTTGTAGACCCGATTTTTTTGGGAATACCTCCGGTAATTTCATATTTTCACTTTTTGGGAAAATTTTTTTTGGGCCCAAAGTCCGGATTTTCCACCCCCGGACCAGGTGGCGTCCGTCGTCGTCGTCGTCGTCCGTCTGTCCCCCGCTCGTTCTCCGGCCTCCTAAGACCTCCGGAGCTGGCAGATGGCTCAATGAGTCGGAAAAGTGTGTAATCTTGAAGCCCCGACCGGTTTCAGACCCTGCCGAGCCACCGCAACAAATCCCCACAAACTATGAGAATCCGGTTTTTGGCTTGCTGCTAAGCTATGGCAGCAGCAAGACCCACTTGGCGGCGACCAAAGTGGCCGAAAAAAATTATTTTTCAGGCGTCAAAATTACGTAACCCCGGCTAAAAATTGAAATACTCCCCGGTTTCGGTGATTTCCGGGCCCCAAGACCCATATCTGGGGACCCGACCAATTTCGGGCCCCCGGAAAATGACCAAAAATGGCCCCGTACATGCTACCAGCTTTTTCGGCAGAAAATCTCAAACCGTGAAAAGTTTGACAATCTCACCCACTGACGCTATTTCCGGCCTGATTTCCCAATTTCCCCACCGGAATACTTGCTTTTTCACCACCCGGCCCATGACCGTGGCCGCCTGCTTGACGACCGAAAATCGGCCCTTTTGACCCATTTTCAAAGGTCACACCTTCCCAAAAAAACCCCCGAAAAACTGTCTCAAACACGGTAAAAACGGTGAATCCCACCCCGCAACGGGAAATACTCCCCGTTTCCTCACGTTTCCGACGAAAACACATGCATTTTTCACCACTTGCCCACAGTCATGGTTGCCTAATTGACTACCGAAGAGCCGGCCCTTAGCCGTTTTCAAGGGTCGAAAACAGTATCCGGCTGCCGCATCGCTGCGGAAAACATCGGCTCGGGCACCAGAGAACTAGGATTAGGGTTAGGGTTAGGGTTAGGGTTAGGGTTAGGGTTAGGGTTAGGGTTAGGGTTAGGGTTAGGGTTAGGGTCCCGAGCCGATTGGGGGGGTCTTCCCACCCCAGAGGGAGGCCACCAACGTCGGAGGCAATACCCTTTTTCCCAAAGTCCGGCCTTTCCCAACTTTGGTGAAAAAATATTTTTCCGTGGCGAAAAAAAAGTTTGTAGACCCGATTTTTTTGGGAATACCTCCGGTTATTTTATATTTTCACTTTTTGGGAAATTTTTTTTTGGGTCCAAAGTCCGGATTTTCCACCCCCGGACCAGGTGGCGTCCGTCGTCGTCGTCGTCGTCCGTCTGTCCCCCGCTCGTTCTCCGGCGTCCTGCGACCTCCGGAGCTGGCAGATGGCTCAATGAGTCGGAAAAGTGTGTAATCTTGAAGCCCCGACCGGTTTCAGACGCTGCCGAGCCACCGCAACAAATCCCCACAAACTATGAGAATCCGTTTTTTGGCTTGCTGCTAAGCTATGGCAGCAGCAAGACCCACTTGGGGGTGACCAAAGTGGCCGAAAAAAAATATTTTTCAGGCGTCAAAATTACGTAACCCCGGCTGAAAATTGAAATACTCCCCGGTTTGGGTGATTTCCGGGCCCCAAGACCCACATCTGGGGACCCGACCAATTTCGGGCCCCCGGAAAATGACCAAAAATGGCCCCGTACATGCTACCAGCTTTTTCGGCACAAAATCTCAAACCGTGAAAAGTTTGACAATCTCGCCCACTGACGCTATTTCCGGTCCGATTTCCCACTTTTCCCACCGGAATACTTGTTGTTTCAAAACCCGGCCCATGACCGTGGCCGCCCACTTGACGACCGAAAATCGGCCCTTTTGACCCATTTTCAAGGGTCACACCTTCCCAAAAAAAAAATCGAAAAAATGTCTCAAACAGTGTAAAAACGGTGAATCCGACCTAGCCACGGTGAAAACTCCCCGTTTCCCCACGTTTCCGACGAAAAAACATGTTTTTTTCACCACTTGCCCACAGTCATGGTTGCCTATTGACTACCGAAGCGCCGGGCCTTGGCCGTTTTCAGGTCGAAAACAGTATCCGGCTGCCGCATCGCTGCGGAAAACATCGGCTCGGGCACCAGAGAACTAGGATTAGGGTTAGGGTTAGGGTTAGGGTTAGGGTCGCCGAGCCGAGCACCGCCAGGTGGTCAAACGGCCCCCAACGTACCCACCACCCCGGTCCCCAAAATCG
>OY843719.1:0-4065 GCA_963693005.1 Alphaproteobacteria bacterium CMAR1
TTCAGTAGTCAATTAGCTACTGCAATAGAGCACCACCGAAGGAAAAATGACCATTTTTCGATTTTTCAAATATGCTGTTTTCGGTCGGCAAATGTGTGAAAATGGGCAATTGGGCCATTTACGGTCCGAATTTCGTCATTTTGATGCGTTTTGGGGACATTTTTTCCCGAAAATATGACCCCCTACATGGTCGCTATTGCACTATATTGATAAGCTATTGGACACCGAATATGGGCCCAAAAAAGGTCCTTTTCGGCTCTCGCATCGTTGACCCGGGGAGTTGGTGGGAGAAACGGTTGAAATCGTTTTTACACGCACCTGATCTCCAAAAAACGCCATTTGCCAGCTCTGGAGACCTTTCCTGCCACGAGAACCAACCACGGACCGACGGACGGACGGACGGACGGACACACATGGCCCTTTTGGAGCTCGATTTCGACTTTTGGTCGAAAATTCGAAATGTCCAAAAACGAATGTTGCACACTCCCGCGAGTCGGATGGTCGGATCGCATTGGCCGAAAACTTCACGGGATGCGGATTTTTATTTTTCCGGAAAAGTTGGTCCGGAGGCCAAAATGACCCCATTTTTGATCCCGTCCCAGAAAGGATGTTCTCCCCTTGATTATAAGGTATACACCTTAAACGGCTCGAAGACCCTAACCCTAACCCTAACCCTAACCCTAACCCTAACCCTAACCCTAACCCTAACCCTAACCCTAACCCTAACCCTAACCCTAACCCTAACCCTAACCCTAACCCTAACCCTAACCCTAACCCTAACCCTAACCCTAACCCTAACCCTAACCCTAACCCTAACCCTAACCCTAACCCTAACCCTAACCCTAACCCTAACCCTAACCCTAACCCTAACCCTAACCCTAACCCTAACCCTAACCCTAACCCTAACCCTAACCCTAACCCTAACCCTAACCCTAACCCTAACCCTAACCCTAACCCTAACCCTAACCCTAACCCTAACCCTAACCCTAACCCTAACCCTAACCCTAACCCTAACCCTAACCCTAACCCTAACCCTAACCCTAACCCTAACCCTAACCCTAACCCTAACCCTAACCCTAACCCTAACCCTAACCCTAACCCTAACCCTAACCCTAACCCTAACCCTAACCCTAACCCTAACCCTAACCCTAACCCTAACCCTAACCCTAACCCTAACCCTAACCCTAACCCTAACCCTAATCCTAGTTCTCTGGTGCCCGAGCCGATGTTTCCCGCAGTGATGCGGCAGCCGGATACTGTTTTCGACCCTTGGAAACGGCCAAGGGCCGGCTCTTCGGTAGTCAATAGGCAACCATGACTGTGGGCAAGTGGTGAAAAAAAACGTGTTTTGGTCGGAAACGTTGAGAAACGGGCAGTATTCCCCGTGGTGGGGTAGGATTCACCGTTTTTACACTGTTTGAGACATTTTTTCGAATATTTTTTCGGGAAGGTGTGACCCTTGAAATGGGTCAAAAGGCCGATTTTCGGTCGTCGAGCAGGCGGCCATGGTCATGGGCCGGGTGGTGAAAAAGCAAGTATTCCGGTGGGGAAAGTGGGAAATCAGGCCGGAAATAGCGTCAGTGGGTCAGATTATCAAACTTTTCACGGTTTGAGATTTTCTGCCGAAAAATCTGGTAACATGTACGGGGCCATTTTTGATCATTTTCCGGGGCCCGAAATTGGTCGGGTCGCCAGATGTGGGTTTGTGGGCCCGGAAATCACCCAGACCGGGGAGTATTTCAATTTTTAGCCGGGGTTACGTAATTTTGACGCCTGAAAAATATTGTTTTTCCGCCACTTTGGTCACCCCCAAGTGGGTCTTGCTGCTGCCATAGCTTAGCAGCAAGCCAAAAAACGGATTCTCATAGTTTGTGGGGATTTGTTGCGGTGGCTCGGCAGGGTCTGAAACCGGTCGGGGCTTCAAGATTACACACTTTTCCGACTCATTGAGCCGGCTGCCAGCTCCGGAGGCCTTAGGAGGCCGGAGAACGAGCGGGGGACAGACGGACGACGACGACGACGACGGACGCCACCTGGTCCGGGGGTGGAAAATCCGGACTTTGGGCCCAAAAAAAATTTTCCCAAAAAGTGAAAATATGAAATTACCGGAGGTATTCCCAAAAAAAATCGGGTCTACAAACTTTTTTTTCGCCACGGAAAAATATTTTTTCACCAAAGTTGGGAAAGGCCGGATTTTGGGAAAAAGGGTATTGCCTCCGACGTTGGTGGCCTCCCTCTGGGGTGGGAAGACCCCCCCAATCGGCTCGGGACCCTAACCCTAACCCTAACCCTAACCCTAACCCTAACCCTAACCCTAACCCTAACCCTAACCCTAACCCTAACCCTAACCCTAACCCTAACCCTAACCCTAACCCTAACCCTAACCCTAACCCTAACCCTAACCCTAACCCTAACCCTAACCCTAACCCTAACCCTAACCCTAACCCTAACCCTAACCCTAACCCTAACCCTAACCCTAACCCTAACCCTAACCCTAACCCTAACCCTAACCCTAACCCTAACCCTAACCCTAACCCTAACCCTAACCCTAACCCTAACCCTAACCCTAACCCTAACCCTAACCCTAACCCTAACCCTAACCCTAACCCTAACCCTAACCCTAACCCTAACCCTAACCCTAACCCTAACCCTAACCCTAACCCTAACCCTAACCCTAACCCTAACCCTAACCCTAACCCTAACCCTAACCCTAACCCTAACCCTAACCCTAACCCTAACCCTAACCCTAACCCTAACCCTAACCCTAACCCTAACCCTAACCCTAACCCTAACCCTAACCCTAACCCTAACCCTAACCCTAACCCTAACCCTAACCCTAACCCTAACCCTAACCCTAACCCTAACCCTAACCCTAACCCTAACCCTAACCCTAACCCTAACCCTAACCCTAACCCTAACCCTAACCCTAACCCTAACCCTAACCCTAACCCTAACCCTAACCCTAACCCTAACCCTAACCCTAACCCTAACCCTAACCCTAACCCTAACCCTAACCCTAACCCTAACCCTAACCCTAACCCTAACCCTAACCCTAACCCTAACCCTAACCCTAATCCTAGTTCTGTGGTGCTTCGAGCCGTTTGTTTGCTCGGATTCTGCCAAGGGCCGGCTTGTAGCTACTGCAATAGGCACCACCGAAGGAAATATGACCATTTTCCGATTTTTCAAATATGCCGGTGTTGGTCCGCAAATGTCCCAAAATGGGCAATTGGGCCATTTGCGGACCGAGTTTCGTCGTTTTGATGCGTTTTGGGGGCATTTTTTCCCCGAAATTTTGCCCCCCTACATGGTCGCTACTGCACTCTTGATAAGCTATTGGACACCGAATATGGGCCCTAAAACGTCCTTTTCGGCTCTGGCATCGTTGTCCCGGGGAGTTGGTGGGAGAAACGGTTCAAACCGTTTGAAGACGCACCTGATCTCTGAAATGCACCATTTGCCAGCTCTGGAGACCTTTCCTGCCACGAGCACCAACCAAAGACCGACAGACGGACGGACACACCTGGCCATTTTTGGGGCGGATTTCGACTTTTGGTCGAAAATTCGAAATCGCCAGAAGTGACGGCACTACATTCCTGCCGGTGGAATTGGGGGATCGCATTGGTCGAAGACTTCACGGGATGCGGGTTTTTATTTTTCCGGAAAAGTTGGTCCGGAGCTCAAAATGACCTCATTTTTGATCCCCTCCGATAAAGGATGTTCTCCCCTTATAAGGTATACACCTTAAACGGCTCGAAGACCCTAACCCTAACCCTAACCCTAACCCTAACCCTAACCCTAACCCTAACCCTAACCCTAACCCTAACCCTAACCCTAACCCTAACCCTAACCCTAACCCTAACCCTAACCCTAACCCTAACCCTAACCCTAACCCTAACCCTAACCCTAACCCTAACCCTAACCCTAACCCTAACCCTAACCCTAACCCTAATCCTAGGTGTGTGGGTTCCCGAACTGCGCAGGCCTGTCGCCTTCGGCGACCCGGGATCGTATTCTGCGAGGGCCGGATTCTGTTCGAGGGCTTGTTTTTTCGAAGTTTCATGC
>OY843720.1:0-18852 GCA_963693005.1 Alphaproteobacteria bacterium CMAR1
GCACGGAGCGGCGAAGAGCAGAGCCACGCCGCGCGATGCGGAGCGAGCGCCCGGTTGCTGGGGGCGTCCGGCCGCCGAGGCGCACGGAGCGGCGAAGAGAGCAGAGCCACGCCGCGCGATGCGGAGCGAGCGCCCGGTTGCTGGGGGCGTCCGGCCGCCGAGGCGCACGGAGCGGCGAAGAGAGCAGAGCCACGCCGCGCGATGCGGAGCGAGCGCCCGGTTCGGTTGCTGGGGGCGTCCGGCCGCCGAGGCGCACGGAGCGGCGAAGAGAGCAGAGCCACGCCGCGCGATGCGGAGCGAGCGCCCGGTTGCTGGGGGCGTCCGGCCGCCGAGGCGCACGGAGCGGCGAAGAGAGCAGAGCCACGCCGCGCGATGCGGAGCGAGCGCCCGGTTGCTGGGGGCGTCCGCGCACGGAGCGGCGAAGAGAGCAGAGCCACGCCGCGCGATGCGGAGCGAGCGCCCGGTTGCTGGGGGCGTCCGGCCGCCGAGGCGCACGGAGCGGCGAAGAGAGCAGAGCCACGCCGCGCGATGCGGAGCGAGCGCCCGGTTCGGTTGCTGGGGGCGTTCGGCCGCCGAGGCGCACGGAGCGGCGAAGAGAGCAGAGCCACGCCGCGCGATGCGGAGCGAGCGCCCGGTTGCTGGGGGCGTCCGGCCGCCGAGGCGCACGGAGCGGCGAAGAGAGCAGAGCCACGCCGCGCGATGCGGAGCGAGCGCCCGGTTGCTGGGGGGCACGGAGCGGCGAAGAGAGCAGAGCCACGCCGCGCGATGCGGAGCGAGCGCCCGGTTGCTGGGGGCGTCCGGCCGCCGAGGCGCACGGAGCGGCGAAGAGAGCAGAGCCACGCCGCGCGATGCGGAGCGAGCGCCCGGTTGCTGGGGGCGTCCGGCCGCCGAGGCGCACGGAGCGGCGAAGAGAGCAGAGCCACGCCGCGCGATGCGGAGCGAGCGCCCGGTTGCTGGGGGCGTCCGGCCGCCGAGGCGCACGGAGCGGCGAAGAGAGCAGAGCCACGCCGCGCGATGCGGAGCGAGCGCCCGGTTGCTGGGGGCGTCCGGCCGCCGAGGCGCACGGAGCGGCGAAGAGCAGAGCCACGCCGCGCGATGCGGAGCGAGCGCCCGGTTGCTGGGGGCGTCCGGCCGCCGAGGCGCACGGAGCGGCGAAGAGAGCAGAGCCACGCCGCGCGATGCGGAGCGAGCGCCCGGTTGCTGGGGGCGTCCGGCCGCCGAGGCGCACGGAGCGGCGAAGAGAGCAGAGCCACGCCGCGCGATGCGGAGCGAGCGCCCGGTTCGGTTGCTGGGGGCGTCCGGCCGCCGAGGCGCACGGAGCGGCGAAGAGAGCAGAGCCACGCCGCGCGATGCGGAGCGAGCGCCCGGTTGCTGGGGGCGTCCGGCCGCCGAGGCGCACGGAGCGGCGAAGAGAGCAGAGCCACGCCGCGCGATGCGGAGCGAGCGCCCGGTTGCTGGGGGCGTCCGCGCACGGAGCGGCGAAGAGAGCAGAGCCACGCCGCGCGATGCGGAGCGAGCGCCCGGTTGCTGGGGGCGTCCGGCCGCCGAGGCGCACGGAGCGGCGAAGAGAGCAGAGCCACGCCGCGCGATGCGGAGCGAGCGCCCGGTTCGGTTGCTGGGGGCGTTCGGCCGCCGAGGCGCACGGAGCGGCGAAGAGAGCAGAGCCACGCCGCGCGATGCGGAGCGAGCGCCCGGTTGCTGGGGGCGTCCGGCCGCCGAGGCGCACGGAGCGGCGAAGAGAGCAGAGCCACGCCGCGCGATGCGGAGCGAGCGCCCGGTTGCTGGGGGGCACGGAGCGGCGAAGAGAGCAGAGCCACGCCGCGCGATGCGGAGCGAGCGCCCGGTTGCTGGGGGCGTCCGGCCGCCGAGGCGCACGGAGCGGCGAAGAGAGCAGAGCCACGCCGCGCGATGCGGAGCGAGCGCCCGGTTGCTGGGGGCGTCCGGCCGCCGAGGCGCACGGAGCGGCGAAGAGAGCAGAGCCACGCCGCGCGATGCGGAGCGAGCGCCCGGTTGCTGGGGGCGTCCGGCCGCCGAGGCGCACGGAGCGGCGAAGAGAGCAGAGCCACGCCGCGCGATGCGGAGCGAGCGCCCGGTTCGGTTGCTGGGGGCGTCCGGCCGCCGAGGCGCACGGAGCGGCGAAGAGAGCAGAGCCACGCCGCGCGATGCGGAGCGAGCGCCCGGTTGCTGGGGGCGTCCGGCCGCCGAGGCGCACGGAGCGGCGAAGAGAGCAGAGCCACGCCGCGCGATGCGGAGCGAGCGCCCGGTTGCTGGGGCGTCCGGCCGCCGAGGCGCACGGAGCGGCGAAGAGAGCAGAGCCACGCCGCGCGATGCGGAGCGAGCGCCCGGTTGCTGGGGGCGTCCGGCCGCCGAGGCGCACGGAGCGGCGAAGAGAGCAGAGCCACGCCGCGCGATGCGGAGCGAGCGCCCGGTTGCTGGGGGCGTCCGGCCGCCGAGGCGCACGGAGCGGCGAAGAGAGCAGAGCCACGCCGCGCGATGCGGAGCGAGCGCCCGGTTGCTGGGGGCGTCCGGCCGCCGAGGCGCACGGAGCGGCGAAGAGAGCAGAGCCACGCCGCGCGATGCGGAGCGAGCGCCCGGTTCGGTTGCTGGGGGCGTCCGGCCGCCGAGGCGCACGGAGCGGCGAAGAGAGCAGAGCCACGCCGCGCGATGCGGAGCGAGCGCCCGGTTGCTGGGGGCGTCCGGCCGCCGAGGCGCACGGAGCGGCGAAGAGAGCAGAGCCACGCCGCGCGATGCGGAGCGAGCGCCCGGTTGCTGGGGGCGTCCGGCCGCCGAGGCGCACGGAGCGGCGAAGAGAGCAGAGCCACGCCGCGCGATGCGGAGCGAGCGCCCGGTTGCTGGGGGCGTCCGGCCGCCGAGGCGCACGGAGCGGCGAAGAGAGCAGAGCCACGCCGCGCGATGCGGAGCGAGCGCCCGGTTGCTGGGGGCGTCCGGCCGCCGAGGCGCACGGAGCGGCGAAGAGAGCAGAGCCACGCCGCGCGATGCGGAGCGAGCGCCCGGTTGCTGGGGGCGTCCGGCCGCCGAGGCGCACGGAGCGGCGAAGAGAGCAGAGCCACGCCGCGCGATGCGGAGCGAGCGCCCGGTTGCTGGGGGCGTCCGGCCGCCGAGGCGCACGGAGCGGCGAAGAGAGCAGAGCCACGCCGCGCGATGCGGAGCGAGCGCCCGGTTGCTGGGGGCGTCCGGCCGCCGAGGCGCACGGAGCGGCGAAGAGAGCAGAGCCACGCCGCGCGATGCGGAGCGAGCGCCCGGTTGCTGGGGGCGTCCGGCCGCCGAGGCGCACGGAGCGGCGAAGAGAGCAGAGCCACGCCGCGCGATGCGGAGCGAGCGCCCGGTTGCTGGGGGCGTCCGGCCGCCGAGGCGCACGGAGCGGCGAAGAGAGCAGAGCCACGCCGCGCGATGCGGAGCGAGCGCCCGGTTGCTGGGGGCGTCCGGCCGCCGAGGCGCACGGAGCGGCGAAGAGAGCAGAGCCACGCCGCGCGATGCGGAGCGAGCGCCCGGTTGCTGGGGGCGTCCGGCCGCCGAGGCGCACGGAGCGGCGAAGAGAGCAGAGCCACGCCGCGCGATGCGGAGCGAGCGCCCGGTTCGGTTGCTGGGGGCGTCCGGCCGCCGAGGCGCACGGAGCGGCGAAGAGAGCAGAGCCACGCCGCGCGATGCGGAGCGAGCGCCCGGTTGCTGGGGGCGTCCGGCCGCCGAGGCGCACGGAGCGGCGAAGAGAGCAGAGCCACGCCGCGCGATGCGGAGCGAGCGCCCGGTTCGGTTGCTGGGGGCGTCCGGCCGCCGAGGCGCACGGAGCGGCGAAGAGAGCAGAGCCACGCCGCGCGATGCGGAGCGAGCGCCCGGTTGCTGGGGGCGTCCGGCCGCCGAGGCGCACGGAGCGGCGAAGAGAGCAGAGCCACGCCGCGCGATGCGGAGCGAGCGCCCGGTTCGGTTGCTGGGGGCGTCCGGCCGCCGAGGCGCACGGAGCGGCGAAGAGAGCAGAGCCACGCCGCGCGATGCGGAGCGAGCGCCCGGTTGCTGGGGGCGTCCGGCCGCCGAGGCGCACGGAGCGGCGAAGAGAGCAGAGCCACGCCGCGCGATGCGGAGCGAGCGCCCGGTTGCTGGGGGCGTCCGGCCGCCGAGGCGCACGGAGCGGCGAAGAGAGCAGAGCCACGCCGCGCGATGCGGAGCGAGCGCCCGGTTGCTGGGGGCGTCCGGCCGCCGAGGCGCACGGAGCGGCGAAGAGAGCAGAGCCACGCCGCGCGATGCGGAGCGAGCGCCCGGTTGCTGGGGGCGTCCGGCCGCCGAGGCGCACGGAGCGGCGAAGAGAGCAGAGCCACGCCGCGCGATGCGGAGCGAGCGCCCGGTTCGGTTGCTGGGGGCGTCCGGCCGCCGAGGCGCACGGAGCGGCGAAGAGAGCAGAGCCACGCCGCGCGATGCGGAGCGAGCGCCCGGTTGCTGGGGGCGTCCGGCCGCCGAGGCGCACGGAGCGGCGAAGAGAGCAGAGCCACGCCGCGCGATGCGGAGCGAGCGCCCGGTTGCTGGGGGCGTCCGGCCGCCGAGGCGCACGGAGCGGCGAAGAGAGCAGAGCCACGCCGCGCGATGCGGAGCGAGCGCCCGGTTGCTGGGGGCGTCCGGCCGCCGAGGCGCACGGAGCGGCGAAGAGAGCAGAGCCACGCCGCGCGATGCGGAGCGAGCGCCCGGTTGCTGGGGGCGTCCGGCCGCCGAGGCGCACGGAGCGGCGAAGAGAGCAGAGCCACGCCGCGCGATGCGGAGCGAGCGCCCGGTTGCTGGGGGCGTCCGGTCGCCGAGGCGCACGGAGCGGCGAAGAGAGCAGAGCCACGCCGCGCGATGCGGAGCGAGCGCCCGGTTGCTGGGGGCGTCCGGCCGCCGAGGCGCACGGAGCGGCGAAGAGAGCAGAGCCACGCCGCGCGATGCGGAGCGAGCGCCCGGTTGCTGGGGGCGTCCGGCCGCCGAGGCGCACGGAGCGGCGAAGAGAGCAGAGCCACGCCGCGCGATGCGGAGCGAGCGCCCGGTTGCTGGGGGCGTCCGGCCGCCTGCATGGAGAACACCTTCCGTTGACGAGAGCAACGTCCGATCGAGAACACCTTCCGTTGACGAGTGCAACGTCCGATGGAGAACACCTTCCGTTGACGAGAGCAACGTCCGATGGAGAACACCTTCCGTTGACGAGAGCAACGTCCGATGGAGAACACCTTCCGTTGATGAGAGCAACGTCCGATGGAGAACACCTTCCGTTGATGAGAGCATCGTGCGATCGAGAACACCTTCCGTTGATGAGAGCAACGTCCGATGGAGAACAGCTTCCGTTGACGAGAGCAACGTCCGATGGAGAACACCTTCCGTTGACGAGAGAATCGTGCGATCGAGAACACCTTCCGTTGACGAAAGCATCGTCCGATCGAGCACACCTTCCGTTGACGAGAGCAACGTCCGATCGAGAACACCTTCCGTTGAAGAGAGCAACGTCCGATCGAGAACACCTTCCGTTGACGAGAGCAACGTCCGATGGAGAACACCTTCCGTTGACGAGAGCAACGTCCGATCGAAAACACCTTCCGTTGACGAAAGCATCGTCCGATCGAGAACACCTTCCGTTGACGAGAGCATCGTCCGATGGAGAACACCTTCCGTTGACGAGAGCAACGTCCGATGGAGAACACCTTCCGTTGACGAGAGCAACGTCCGATGGAGAACACCTTCCGTTGACGAGAGCAACGTCCGATGGAGAACACCTTCCGTTGACGAGTGCAACGTCCGATGGAGAACACCTTCCGTTGATGAGAGCAACGTCCGATCGAGAACACCTTCCGTTGATGAGAGCAACGTCCGATGGAGAACACCTTCCGTTGATGAGAGCAACGTCCGATGGAGAACACCTTCCGTTGACGAGAGCAACGTCCGATGGAGAACACCTTCCGTTGACGAGAGCAACGTCCGATGGAGAACACCTTCCGTTGACGAGAGCAACGTCCGATCGAGAACACCTTCCGTTGACGAAAGCAACGTCCGATCGAGAACACCTTCCGTTGACGAAAGCAACGTCCGATCGAGAACACCTTCCGTTGACGAAAGCAACGTCCGATCGAGAACACCTTCCGTTGACGAAAGCAACGTCCGATCGAGAACACCTTCCGTTGACGAAAGCAACGTCCGATCGAGAACACCTTCCGTTGACGAGAGCAACGTCCGATGGAGAACACCTTCCGTTGACGAGAGCATCGTCCGATCGAGAACACCTTCCGTTGATGAGAGCAACGTCCGATGGAGAACACCTTCCGTTGATGAGAGCAACGTCCGATCGAGAACACCTTCCGTTGACGAGAGCAACGTCCGATGGAGAACACCTTCCGTTGACGAGAGCAACGTCCGATGGAGAACACCTTCCGTTGACGAGAGCAACGTCCGATCGAAAACACCTTCCGTTGACGAAAGCATCGTCCGATCGAGAACACCTTCCGTTGACGAGAGCAACGTCCGATGGAGAACACCTTCCGTTGACGAGAGCAACGTCCGATGGAGAACACCTTCCGTTGACGAGTGCAACGTCCGATGGAGAACACCTTCCGTTGATGAGAGCAACGTCCGATCGAGAACACCTTCCGTTGATGAGAGCAACGTCCGATGGAGAACACCTTCCGTTGATGAGAGCAACGTCCGATGGAGAACACCTTCCGTTGACGAGAGCATCGTCCGATCGAGAACACCTTCCGTTGACGAGAGCAACGTCCGATGGAGAACACCTTCCGTTGACGAGAGCATCGTCCGATGGAGAACACCTTCCGTTGACGAGAGCAACGTCCGATGGAGAACACCTTCCGTTGACGAGAGCAACGTCCGATGGAGAACACCTTCCGTTGACGAGTGCAACGTCCGATGGAGAACACCTTCCGTTGATGAGAGCAACGTCCGATCGAGAACACCTTCCGTTGACGAGAGCAACGTCCGATGGAGAACACCTTCCGTTGACGAGAGCAACGTCCGATGGAGAACACCTTCCGTTGACGAGAGCAACGTCCGATGGAGAACACCTTCCGTTGACGAGAGCAACGTCCGATGGAGAACACCTTCCGTTGACGAGTGCAACGTCCGATGGAGAACACCTTCCGTTGATGAGAGCAACGTCCGATCGAGAACACCTTCCGTTGATGAGAGCAACGTCCGATGGAGAACACCTTCCGTTGATGAGAGCAACGTCCGATGGAGAACACCTTCCGTTGACGAGAGCAACGTCCGATGGAGAACACCTTCCGTTGACGAGAGCAACGTCCGATGGAGAACACCTTCCGTTGACGAGAGCAACGTCCGATCGAGAACACCTTCCGTTGACGAAAGCAACGTCCGATCGAGAACACCTTCCGTTGACGAAAGCAACGTCCGATCGAGAACACCTTCCGTTGACGAAAGCAACGTCCGATCGAGAACACCTTCCGTTGACGAAAGCAACGTCCGATCGAGAACACCTTCCGTTGACGAGAGCAACGTCCGATGGAGAACACCTTCCGTTGACGAGAGCATCGTCCGATCGAGAACACCTTCCGTTGATGAGAGCAACGTCCGATGGAGAACACCTTCCGTTGATGAGAGCAACGTCCGATCGAGAACACCTTCCGTTGACGAGAGCAACGTCCGATGGAGAACACCTTCCGTTGACGAGAGCAACGTCCGATGGAGAACACCTTCCGTTGACGAGAGCAACGTCCGATCGAAAACACCTTCCGTTGACGAAAGCATCGTCCGATCGAGAACACCTTCCGTTGACGAGAGCAACGTCCGATGGAGAACACCTTCCGTTGACGAGAGCAACGTCCGATGGAGAACACCTTCCGTTGACGAGAGCAACGTCCGATGGAGAACACCTCCCGTTGACGAGAGCATCGTCCGATCGAGAACACCTTCCGTTGACGAGAGCAACGTCCGATCGAGAACACCTTCCGTTGAAGAGAGCAACGTCCGATGGAGAACACCTTCCGTTGATGAGAGCAACGTCCGATGGAGAACACCTTCCGTTGACGAGAGCAACGTCCGATGGATAACACCTTCCGTTGACGAGAGCAACGTCCGATGGAGAACACCTTCCGTTGACGACAGCAACGTCCGATGGAGAACACCTTCCGTTGACGAGAGCAACGTCCGATGGAGAACACCTTCCGTTGATGAGAGCAACGTCCGATGGAGAACACCTTCCGTTGACGAAAGCAACGTCCGATGGAGAACACCTTCCGTTGACGAGAGCAACGTCCGATGGAGAACACCTTCCGTTGACGAGAGCAACGTCCGATGGAGAACACCTTCCGTTGATGAGAGCAACGTCCGATGGAGAACACCTTCCGTTGACGACAGCAACGTCCGATGGAGAACACCTTCCGTTGATGAGAGCAACGTCCGATGGAGAACACCTTCCGTTGACGAAAGCAACGTCCGATCGAGAACACCTTCCGTTGATGAGAGCAACGTCCGATGGAGAACACCTTCCGTTGATGAGAGCAACGTCCGATGGAGAACACCTTCCGTTGACGAGAGCAACGTCCGATGGAGAACACCTTCCGTTGACGAGAGCAACGTCCGATGGAGAACACCTTCCGTTGACGAGAGCAACGTCCGATCGAGAACACCTTCCGTTGACGAGAGCAACGTCCGATGGAGAACACCTTCCGTTGACGAGAGCATCGTCCGATGGAGAACACCTTCCGTTGACGAGTGCAACGTCCGATGGAGAACACCTTCCGTTGACGAGAGCAACGTCCGATCGAGAACACCTTCCGTTGACGAAAGCAACGTCCGATCGAGAACACCTTTCGTTGACGAAAGCAACGTCCGATCGAGAACACCTTCCGTTGACGAGAGCAACGTCCGATGGAGAACACCTTCCGTTGACGAGAGCATCGTCCGATCGAGAACACCTTCCGTTGATGAGAGCAACGTCCGATGGAGAACACCTTCCGTTGATGAGAGCAACGTCCGATGGAGAACACCTTCCGTTGACGAGAGCAACGTCCGATGGAGAACACCTTCCGTTGACGAGAGCATCGTCCGATCGAGAACACCTTCCGTTGACGAGAGCAACGTCCGATCGAGAACACCTTCCGTTGACGAGAGCAACGTCCGATGGAGAACACCTTGCGTTGATGAGAGCAACGTCCGATGGAGAACACCTTCCGTTGACGAGAGCATCGTCCGATCGAGAACACCTTCCGTTGACGAGAGCAACGTCCGATGGAGAACACGACGTTTGTAGTGTTGAAGTGGTTGGCTCTTGGCCGTTTGGTTGCAGTCTGTTGTGCTCCAGTTCATGTGTCAGTGACTCTTCCGTCTGCCATGGCTTCGACGTCAACACACGTGTGACCACACCACACTGCAACGTCCGATGGAGAACACCCCGTTGACGAGAGCATCGTCCGATCGAGAACACCTTCCGTTGACGAGAGCAACGTCCGATCGAGAACACCTTCCGTTGACGAGAGCAACGTCCGATGGAGAACACCTTCCGTTGAAGAGAGCAACGTCCGATCGAGAACACCTTCCGTTGATGAGAGCAACGTCCGATGGAGAACACCTTCCGTTGAAGAGAGCAACGTCCGATCGAGAACACCTTCCGTTGACGAGAGCAACGTCCGATGGAGAACACCTTGCGTTGATGAGAGCAACGTCCGATGGAGAACACCTTCCGTTGACGAGAGCAACGTCCGATGGAGAACACCTTCCGTTGACGAGAGCAACGTCCGATCGAGAACACCTTCCGTTGACGAAAGCAACGTCCGATCGAGAACACCTTCCGTTGACGAGAGCAACGTCCGATGGAGAACACCTTCCGTTGACGAGAGCATCGTCCGATCGAGAACACCTTCCGTTGACGAGAGCAACGTCCGATGGAGAACACGACGTTTGTAGTGTTGAAGTGGTTGGCTCTTGGCCGTTTGGTTGCAGTCTGTTGTGCTCCAGTTCATGTGTCAGTGACTCTTCCGTCTGCCATGGCTTCGACGTCAACACACGTGTGACCACACCACACTGCAACGTCCGATGGAGAACACCTCCCGTTGACGAGAGCATCGTCCGATCGAGAACACCTTCCGTTGACGAGAGCAACGTCCGATCGAGAACACCTTCCGTTGAAGAGAGCAACGTCCGATCGAGAACACCTTCCGTTGACGAGAGCAACGTCCGATGGAGAACACCTTCCGTTGACGAGAGCAACGTCCGATGGAGAACACCTTCCGTTGACGAGAGCATCGTCCGATCGAGAACACCTTCCGTTGACGAAAGCAACGTCCGATCGAGAACACCTTCCGTTGACGAGAGCAACGTCCGATGGAGAACACCTTCCGTTGATGAGAGCAACGTCCGATGGAGAACACCTTCCGTTGACGAGAGCAACGTCCGATGGAGAACACCTTCCGTTGACGAGAGCAACGTCCGATGGAGAACACCTTCGGTTGACGAGAGCATCGTCCGATCGAGAACACCTTCCGTTGACGAGAGCAACGTCCGATGGAGAACACCTTCCGTTGACGAGAGCATCGTCCGATCGAGAACACCTTCCGTTGACGAGAGCAACGTCCGATGGAGAACACGACGTTTGTAGTGTTGAAGTGGTTGGCTCTTGGCCGTTTGGTTGCAGTCTGTTGTGCTCCAGTTCATGTGTCAGTGACTCTTCCGTCTGCCATGGCTTCGACGTCAACACACGTGTGACCACACCACACTGCAACGTCCGATGGAGAACACCTCCCGTTGACGAGAGCATCGTCCGATTGAGAACACCTTCCGTTGACGAGAGCAACGTCCGATGGAGAACACCTTCCGTTGATGAGAGCAACGTCCGATGGAGAACACCTTCCGTTGACGACAGCAACGTCCGATGGAGAACACCTTCCGTTGACGAGAGCAACGTCCGATGGAGAACACCTTCCGTTGATGAGAGCAACGTCCGATAGAGAACACCTTCCGTTGACGAGAGCAACGTCCGATGGAGAACACCTTCCGTTGATGAGAGCAACGTCCGATGGAGAACACCTTCCGTTGACGACAGCAACGTCCGATGGAGAACACCTTCCGTTGATGAGAGCAACGTCCGATGGAGAACACCTTCCGTTGATGAGAGCAACGTCCGATGGAGAACACCTTCCGTTGACGACAGCAACGTCCGATGGAGAACACCTTCCGTTGATGAGAGCAACGTCCGATGGAGAACACCTTCCGTTGACGAAAGCAACGTCCGATCGAGAACACCTTCCGTTGATGAGAGCAACGTCCGATGGAGAACACCTTCCGTTGACGAGAGCAACGTCCGATGGAGAACACCTTCGGTTGACGAGAGCATCGTCCGATCGAGAACACCTTCCGTTGACGAGAGCAACGTCCGATGGAGAACACCTTCCGTTGACGAGAGCATCGTCCGATCGAGAACACCTTCCGTTGACGAGAGCAACGTCCGATGGAGAACACGACGTTTGTAGTGTTGAAGTGGTTGGCTCTTGGCCGTTTGGTTGCAGTCTGTTGTGCTCCAGTTCATGTGTCAGTGACTCTTCCGTCTGCCATGGCTTCGACGTCAACACACGTGTGACCACACCACACTGCAACGTCCGATGGAGAACACCTCCCGTTGACGAGAGCATCGTCCGATTGAGAACACCTTCCGTTGACGAGAGCAACGTCCGATGGAGAACACCTTCCGTTGATGAGAGCAACGTCCGATGGAGAACACCTTCCGTTGACGACAGCAACGTCCGATGGAGAACACCTTCCGTTGACGAGAGCAACGTCCGATGGAGAACACCTTCCGTTGATGAGAGCAACGTCCGATAGAGAACACCTTCCGTTGACGAGAGCAACGTCCGATGGAGAACACCTTCCGTTGATGAGAGCAACGTCCGATGGAGAACACCTTCCGTTGACGAGAGCAACGTCCGATGGAGAACACCTTCCGTTGACGAGAGCAACGTCCGATGGAGAACACCTTCCGTTGATGAGAGCAACGTCCGATGGAGAACACCTTCCGTTGACGACAGCAACGTCCGATGGAGAACACCTTCCGTTGATGAGAGCAACGTCCGATGGAGAACACCTTCCGTTGACGAAAGCAACGTCCGATCGAGAACACCTTCCGTTGATGAGAGCAACGTCCGATGGAGAACACCTTCCGTTGATGAGAGCAACGTATGATGGAGAACACCTTCCGTTGACGAGAGCAACGTCCGATGGAGAACACCTTCCGTTGACGAGAGCAACGTCCGATGGAGAACACCTTCCGTTGACGAGAGCAACGTCCGATCGAGAACACCTTCCGTTGACGAAAGCAACGTCCGATCGAGAACACCTTCCGTTGACGAAAGCAACGTCCGATCGAGAACACCTTCCGTTGACGAGAGCAACGTCCGATGGAGAACACCTTCCGTTGACGAGAGCATCGTCCGATGGAGAACACCTTCCGTTGACGAGTGCAACGTCCGATGGAGAACACCTTCCGTTGATGAGAGCAACGTCCGATGGAGAACACCTTCCGTTGACGAGAGCAACGTCCGATGGAGAACACCTTCCGTTGACGAGAGCAACGTCCGATCGAGAACACCTTCCGTTGACGAAAGCAACGTCCGATCGAGAACACCTTTCGTTGACGAAAGCAACGTCCGATCGAGAACACCTTCCGTTGACGAGAGCAACGTCCGATGGAGAACACCTTCCGTTGACGAGAGCATCGTCCGATCGAGAACACCTTCCGTTGATGAGAGCAACGTCCGATGGAGAACACCTTCCGTTGATGAGAGCAACGTCCGATGGAGAACACCTTCCGTTGATGAGAGCAACGTCCGATGGAGAACACCTTCCGTTGATGAGAGCAACGTCCGATGGAGAACACCTTCCGTTGACGAGAGCAACGTCCGATGGAGAACACCTTCCGTTGACGAGAGCATCGTCCGATCGAGAACACCTTCCGTTGACGAGAGCAACGTCCGATCGAGAACACCTTCCGTTGACGAGAGCAACGTCCGATGGAGAACACCTTGCGTTGATGAGAGCAACGTCCGATGGAGAACACCTTCCGTTGACGAGAGCATCGTCCGATCGAGAACACCTTCCGTTGACGAGAGCAACGTCCGATGGAGAACACGACGTTTGTAGTGTTGAAGTGGTTGGCTCTTGGCCGTTTGGTTGCAGTCTGTTGTGCTCCAGTTCATGTGTCAGTGACTCTTCCGTCTGCCATGGCTTCGACGTCAACACACGTGTGACCACACCACACTGCAACGTCCGATGGAGAACACCCCGTTGACGAGAGCATCGTCCGATCGAGAACACCTTCCGTTGACGAGAGCAACGTCCGATCGAGAACACCTTCCGTTGACGAGAGCAACGTCCGATGGAGAACACCTTCCGTTGAAGAGAGCAACGTCCGATCGAGAACACCTTCCGTTGATGAGAGCAACGTCCGATGGAGAACACCTTCCGTTGAAGAGAGCAACGTCCGATCGAGAACACCTTCCGTTGACGAGAGCAACGTCCGATGGAGAACACCTTGCGTTGATGAGGGCAACGTCCGATGGAGAACACCTTCCGTTGACGAGAGCAACGTCCGATGGAGAACACCTTCCGTTGACGAGAGCAACGTCCGATCGAGAACACCTTCCGTTGACGAAAGCAACGTCCGATCGAGAACACCTTCCGTTGACGAGAGCAACGTCCGATGGAGAACACCTTGCGTTGATGAGGGCAACGTCCGATGGAGAACACCTTCCGTTGACGAGAGCATCGTCCGATCGAGAACACCTTCCGTTGACGAGAGCAACGTCCGATGGAGAACACGACGTTTGTAGTGTTGAAGTGGTTGGCTCTTGGCCGTTTGGTTGCAGTCTGTTGTGCTCCAGTTCATGTGTCAGTGACTCTTCCGTCTGCCATGGCTTCGACGTCAACACACGTGTGACCACACCACACTGCAACGTCCGATGGAGAACACCTCCCGTTGACGAGAGCATCGTCCGATTGAGAACACCTTCCGTTGACGAGAGCAACGTCCGATGGAGAACACCTTCCGTTGATGAGAGCAACGTCCGATGGAGAACACCTTCCGTTGAAGAGAGCAACGTCCGATCGAGAACACCTTCCGTTGACGAGAGCAACGTCCGATGGAGAACACCTTCCGTTGACGAGAGCAACGTCCGATGGAGAACACCTTCCGTTGACGAGAGCATCGTCCGATGGAGAACACCTTCCGTTGACGAGAGCAACGTCCGATGGAGAACACCTTCGGTTGACGAGAGCATCGTCCGATGGAGAACACCTCCCGTTGACGAGAGCAACGTCCGATGGAGAACACGACGTTTGTAGTGTTGAAGTGGTTGGCTCTTGGCCGTTTGGTTGCAGTCTGTTGTGCTCCAGTTCATGTGTCAGTGACTCTTCCGTCTGCCATGGCTTCGACGTCAACACACGTGTGACCACACCACACTGCAACGTCCGATGGAGAACACCTCCCGTTGACGAGAGCATCGTCCGATCGAGAACACCTTCCGTTGACGAGAGCATCGTCCGATCGAGAACACCTTCCGTTGACGAGAGCAACGTCCGATGGAGAACACCTTCCGTTGATGAGAGCAACGTCCGATCGAGAACACCTTCCGTTGACGAAAGCAACGTCCGATCGAGAACACCTTCCGTTGACGAGAGCATCGTCCGATCGAGAACACCTTCCGTTGACGAGAGCAACGTCCGATGGAGAACACCTTCCGTTGATGAGAGCAACGTCCGATGGAGAACACCTTCCGTTGACGAGAGCAACGTCCGATGGAGAACACCTTCCGTTGACGAGAGCAACGTCCGATGGAGAACACCTCCCGTTGACGAGAGCATCGTCCGATCGAGAACACCTTCCGTTGACGAGAGCAACGTCCGATAGAGAACACCTTCCGTTGACGAGAGCAACGTCCGATGGAGAACACCTTCCGTTGACGAGAGCAACGTCCGATGGAGAACACCTTCCGTTGATGAGAGCAACGTCCGATCGAGAACACCTTCCGTTGACGAAAGCAACGTCCGATCGAGAACACCTTCCGTTGACGAGAGCAACGTCCGATGGAGAACACCTCCCGTTGACGAGAGCATCGTCCGATCGAGAACACCTTCCGTTGATGAGAGCAACGTCCGATCGAGAACACCTTCCGTTGACGAAAGCAACGTCCGATCGAGAACACCTTCCGTTGACGAGAGCAACGTCCGATGGAGAACACCTCCCGTTGACGAGAGCATCGTCCGATCGAGAACACCTTCCGTTGATGAGAGCAACGTCCGATCGAGAACACCTTCCGTTGATGAGAGCAACGTCCGATCGAGAACACCTTCCGTTGACGAAAGCAACGTCCGATCGAGAACACCTTCCGTTGACGAGAGCAACGTCCGATGGAGAACACCTCCCGTTGACGAGAGCATCGTCCGATCGAGAACACCTTCCGTTGATGAGAGCAACGTCCGATGGAGAACACCTCCCGTTGACGAGAGCATCGTCCGATCGAGAACACCTTCCGTTGACGAGAGCAACGTCCGATGGAGAACACCTCCCGTTGACGAGAGCATCGTCCGATCGAGAACACCTTCCGTTGATGAGAGCAACGTCCGATCGAGAACACCTTCCGTTGACGAAAGCAACGTCCGATCGAGAACACCTTCCGTTGACGAGAGCAACGTCCGATGGAGAACACCTCCCGTTGACGAGAGCATCGTCCGATCGAGAACACCTTCCGTTGACGAGAGCAACGTCCGATGGAGAACACCTTCCGTTGATGAGAGCAACGTCCGATCGAGAACACCTTCCGTTGACGAAAGCAACGTCCGATCGAGAACACCTTCCGTTGACGAGAGCAACGTCCGATGGAGAACACCTCCCGTTGACGAGAGCATCGTCCGATCGAGAACACCTTCCGTTGAAGAGAGCAACGTCCGATCGAGAACACCTTCCGTTGACGAGAGCAACGTCCGATGGAGAACACCTTCCGTTGACGAGAGCAACGTCCGATGGAGAACACCTTCCGTTGACGAGAGCATCGTCCGATCGAGAACACCTTCCGTTGACGAAAGCAACGTCCGATCGAGAACACCTTCCGTTGACGAGAGCAACGTCCGATGGAGAACACCTTCCGTTGATGAGAGCAACGTCCGATGGAGAACACCTTCCGTTGACGAGAGCAACGTCCGATGGAGAACACCTTCCGTTGACGAGAGCAACGTCCGATGGAGAACACCTTCGGTTGACGAGAGCATCGTCCGATGGAGAACACCTCCCGTTGACGAGAGCAACGTCCGATGGAGAACACCTTCCGTTGACGAGAGCATCGTCCGATCGAGAACACCTTCCGTTGACGAGAGCAACGTCCGATGGAGAACACGACGTTTGTAGTGTTGAAGTGGTTGGCTCTTGGCCGTTTGGTTGCAGTCTGTTGTGCTCCAGTTCATGTGTCAGTGACTCTTCCGTCTGCCATGGCTTCGACGTCAACACACGTGTGACCACACCACACTGCAACGTCCGATGGAGAACACCTCCCGTTGACGAGAGCATCGTCCGATCGAGAACACCTTCCGTTGACGAGAGCAACGTCCGATGGAGAACACCTTCCGTTGACGAGAGCAACGTCCGATGGAGAACACCTTCCGTTGACGAGAGCAACGTCCGATGGAGAACACCTTCCGTTGATGAGAGCAACGTCCGATCGAGAACACCTTCCGTTGACGAAAGCAACGTCCGATCGAGAACACCTTCCGTTGACGAGAGCATCGTCCGATCGAGAACACCTTCCGTTGACGAGAGCAACGTCCGATGGAGAACACCTTCCGTTGATGAGAGCAACGTCCGATGGAGAACACCTTCCGTTGACGAGAGCAACGTCCGATGGAGAACACCTTCCGTTGACGAGAGCAACGTCCGATGGAGAACACCTCCCGTTGACGAGAGCATCGTCCGATCGAGAACACCTTCCGTTGACGAGAGCAACGTCCGATAGAGAACACCTTCCGTTGACGAGAGCAACGTCCGATGGAGAACACCTTCCGTTGACGAGAGCAACGTCCGATGGAGAACACCTTCCGTTGATGAGAGCAACGTCCGATCGAGAACACCTTCCGTTGACGAAAGCAACGTCCGATCGAGAACACCTTCCGTTGACGAGAGCAACGTCCGATGGAGAACACCTCCCGTTGACGAGAGCATCGTCCGATCGAGAACACCTTCCGTTGACGAGAGCATCGTCCGATCGAGAACACCTTCCGTTGACGAGAGCAACGTCCGATGGAGAACACCTTCCGTTGATGAGAGCAACGTCCGATGGAGAACACCTTCCGTTGACGAGAGCAACGTCCGATGGAGAACACCTTCCGTTGATGAGAGCAACGTCCGATCGAGAACACCTTCCGTTGACGAAAGCAACGTCCGATCGAGAACACCTTCCGTTGACGAGAGCAACGTCCGATGGAGAACACCTCCCGTTGACGAGAGCATCGTCCGATCGAGAACACCTTCCGTTGATGAGAGCAACGTCCGATCGAGAACACCTTCCGTTGACGAAAGCAACGTCCGATCGAGAACACCTTCCGTTGACGAGAGCAACGTCCGATCGAGAACACCTTCCGTTGAAGAGAGCAACGTCCGATGGAGAACACCTTCCGTTGACGAGAGCAACGTCCGATGGAGAACACCTTCCGTTGACGAGAGCAACGTCCGATGGAGAACACCTCCCGTTGACGAGAGCAACGTCCGATGGAGAACACCTTCCGTTGATGAGAGCAACGTCCGATCGAGAACACCTTCCGTTGACGAAAGCAACGTCCGATCGAGAACACCTTCCGTTGACGAAAGCCACACTTCCACAAATACAATTTCTGTGCGACACCTTTTGCCCCACGCACTCCATGCAACACCTTAGACCGCACCACCTTCACCATCACAAGATTTTTGGGCTCACTTGGGCCTTGGTTTTTTTGAAAGCCACACTTCCACAAATACAAGTTTATGTGCGACACCATTTGCCCCACGCACTACCATACAACACCTTAGACCGCACCACCTTCACCATCACAAGATTTTTGGGCTCACTTGGGCCTTGGTTTTTTTGAAAGCCACACTTCCACAAATACAAGTTTCTGTGCGACACCTTTTGCCCCACGCACTCCATGCAACACCTTAGACCGCACCACCTTCACCATCACAAGATTTTTGGGCTCACTTGGGCCTTGGTTTTTTTGAAAGCCACACTTCCACAAATACAAGTTTCTGTGCGACACCATTTGCCCCACGCACTACCATACAACACCTTAGACCGCACCACCTTCACCATCACAAGATTTTTGGGCTCACTTGGGCCTTGGTTTTTTTGAAAGCCACACTTCCACAAATACAAGTTTCTGTGCGACACCTTTTGCCCCACGCACTCCATGCAACACCTTAGACCGCACCACCTTCACCATCACAAGATTTTTGGGCTCACTTGGGCCTTGGTTTTTTTGAAAGCCACACTTCCACAAATACAAGTTTCTGTGCGACACCATTTGCCCCACGTACTACCATACAACACCTTAGACCGCACCACCTTCACCATCACAAGATTTTTGGGCTCACTTGGGCCTTGGTTTTTTTGAAAGCCACACTTCCACAAATACAAGTTTCTGTGCGACACCTTTTGCCCCACGCACTCCATGCAACACCTTAGACCGCACCACCTTCACCATCACAAGATTTTTGGGCTCACTTGGGCCTTGGTTTTTTTGAAAGCCACACTTCCACAAATACAAGTTTCTGTGCGACACCATTTGCCCCACGCACTACCATACAACACCTTAGACCGCAAGAAAACGCTTAGCAAAAAACGTACT
>OY843721.1:0-1067 GCA_963693005.1 Alphaproteobacteria bacterium CMAR1
GTTAGGGTTACGGTTAGGGTT
Source organism: Alphaproteobacteria bacterium CMAR1 (assembly GCA_963693005.1). Taxonomy (GTDB): domain Bacteria; phylum Pseudomonadota; class Alphaproteobacteria; order UBA6184; family UBA6184; genus Bodonicaedibacter. The sequence goes on from OY843721.1 coordinate 22, forward strand.
AGGGTTAGGGTTAGGGTTAGGGTTAGGGTTAGGGTTAGGGTTAGGGTTAGGGTTAGGGTTAGGGTTAGGGTTAGGGTTAGGGTTTAGGGGTTAGGGTTAGGGTTAGGGTTAGGGTTAGGGTTAGGGTTAGGGTTAGGGTTTAGGGTTAGGGTTAGGGTTAGGGTTAGGGTTAGGGTTAGGGTTAGGGTTAGGGTTAGGGTTAGGGTTAGGGTTAGGGTTAGGGTTAGGGTTAGGGTTAGGGTTAGGGTTAGGGTTAGGGTTAGGGTTAGGGTTAGGGTCGCCGAGCCGAGCACCGCCAGGTGGTCAAACGGCCCCCAACGTACCCACCACCCCGGTCCCAAAATCGGTCAGAATCCGGCATTTTCGGGAATCCGGCCTCGGAAAAATCCGGCCAAAAAACCAAAATAGCAGACCGAATAGCTGCGGAAATTTGCTATGCATCCGGCGAAGACAACACTCGAAAATATTTTTTTTCGGCCCGAAACGGTCACTTTGGACCCCTTGACCCCCGCGTCCGTCCGTCCGTGTCCGTCCGTGCCCGTTTTCGTGTCCCTCGCCATCTGGCGTGGGAATGTCGTCCGGAGCTGGCAGATGGCTCATTTGGTAGCTGAGAACGTGCCCTATGGACCCGAGAATGCTCCCAGAAGCTGCCGAGCCACCGCAACAAAACCCCACAAACTATGAAATCCGGATTTTTGGCTTGCGGACATGCCTTGGGGGGTGGTGGGGCCACCTTGGTGGTGACCAAAGTGGTCAAAAAAATATTTTTTTCCGACATCTCAAAAACGAAATCCGGGCTACAATTTGCAATAGAATCCAGTTTGGGTGATTTTGCGGCCCAAAAAAATATTTCCGGCGACCCGAAAATTTTGGGTCCAAAATGGTCGACCAAAAAAAGTTGGAAATTTTTCACCTCAAAAACGCCCAAAATAGTGAATCCTACGACGAGACGTGAAATTCTACCCGTTTATCCACTTATCCGACCGAAACACATTTTTTTTCACCACTCTGTCATGGTCATCTTTGCCTATTGACTGCCGAAGCAG
>OY843722.1:0-35065 GCA_963693005.1 Alphaproteobacteria bacterium CMAR1
TCCAACGCCAGCAGCGGCCCGCGGCTCCCGGCGCCCGGCCAAGCTTCCGGAACGGGGGATGGGGGCACCGGAGAAGGGACGCAGAGCCACGACAGCCGCGGCCCACTCCTCTCCCTCGTCGGGTCCGTGGGGTCGAGCAATGCGCACCCACCCGCGTCCCCGACGGCGCACCCGCAGCAAGCCCCGCCGTCCGTCCCTACGGTTCCGGTGTCTCATGACTCTGCGCATCCGGCACACCGCGCCGTCCGTGACCCGGTGAGCCTCCGGTTGCGGAAGCAGCGCCAATAGAAAACAATGGTCCTCCCCTGCGGCCTTTATCATGTGGGCCTGTCTTGTCATTCCGCTCCTTCAAAAAGAATAGCACGTGATCCGTGCCTGCGAAAGGTGTGCTGATTGTGCTACAGCCCGCTCAAAGCACGCCAATATCACCGGCGAAAACGAAACTGTCGCCACACAGCCTCACAATCTTCTGTGCCGCGTCCTTTTTTTCTTTTGAAACGACTCCTCTCTCCGACTATTGGTGAATTCACCCTGTCCGCTCCCGTTGCTCCCTTCGTTATTGTTAGCCCCCTCCCTTGTACTTGTTGTTTGTTGTTTCAATCAGTGATAAACAGTTTTTTCCCCCAGTGTCCGTTACCTTCGCTTCTTCCTGCGTAGTATCTGAACTCGCACTTTTGATTTCATCACGATGCTTCGACTGATTCTCAAAGTCGCCCTGGCCGTGACCCTTCTATCGCTGGCCCTCTCCACTGCAGCCGCGACCGTCCACCTCGCTGTCGTGGGGGACTTCAGTGGGCAGCTTACGATCCCGGAGGCCGTGTGGGCCGGGCAGGTCGTCGGCGGGGTCCTCGGTGCGATCGGGGAGCGCGCCGCAGCAGTGGCAGCGGACGGGGCGGCGCTCGATCCGAACGTGCAGCTGCTGACAATCAACGTCACTACTGCCGCTTCCCTGGGCACCGCCGCCGTGCAGTCCCAAGTCGCTTCGACCCTCGCTTCCGCCCCGACCGTCGTTGCAGTCTTAGCCCCGGCCCGCGGTGCCGCGGCCGAAGGGTCAGTGGCGGCGTGCGTAGCGGCGGGTGTCCCCGTCGTGGGGCCGGAGACGACAAACCAATCGCACTACGTCGGCGCGACGCCGGGCAGCAACGGCTCCGCGGTCATCCACTGGCGCCCCGACGCCGTGACGGAGGCAGTGGCGCAGCTGCGGTTCCTGACCCACGGGCAGGCCCGTGTGCGCCTGACGCTACTTGCTTTCCGCCCGCCGTTTGAAGCTGCCGCTGCCGCTGTGCTCTCAGGCCTCACCGCGATGGGCCTCCCACCTCCCGTCACCGTCAACCTCACCACCGTTCCAAGCGCTGCCGTCGCAGCGAAGGTCGCTGGAGCTTACGCTACAGCCGCGAAAACTCCGCACGGTATTATGCTCCTTCTCGACAACCCAGCGGACGTGGTGGCCGCGGTGCTCGGCGTCGTTGGGGCGGGTGGGCTCCCGAACACAACCTTCTTCACGGCGCCCTCCTTCGCCACGCTGCCGCTGTGGAAGTACCCGATCAACGGCGCATGGACCGCGCTACCCTTTGCCACGCTGTTCCACGCCTCATCGATTCCGCACTACGCCGACAGTCGCTTTGTGTTCGCCTCCAAGTTCCGGGCGGCGGCGAGGACCTACGGTGGCGTTGCCGGGGCCGTGCCGTCGCTCGCAGGCATCAGCGGATACGCCGCGGCCCGCCTCGTGCTCGCTGCCGTCGACCGCGTCCCCCGCCGCGTCGCCAACACCACTGGGCCGGTGGTCCTTCGAACACTCTACGAACTCGAGACCGTGCGGCTCGATGACTGGCAGGTGGGTCCATTCGCTGCGGGGTGCACCGGATACCAGCGGCCGGATGGCGATGCGTGCTCGTGCAACAGCGGTGGTCGCGTTGTGTTCACCACAAGGGTCAACGAGACCACTGGTCTCACGGAGCCGTGGAGAGAGACATCAGGCTCGACGTTCAACTCGGCGGAGGTCTTGGTTCCGCCGTCCAAATGTGGCATCGACCCGCCGACGATCCTCAAGACGCCCCACATCCAAGTATCGTTTTTCGATGATTCCGTTCCGCAGCCAACGCTCGAGGTGCAGTACTTCAGCCTCTTCTTCGCCACGACGCTCCTCGACGCGAACTACGCAGCAAACACAGTGCGAAAGCACTTGTACTCTCTGTCGGAGGTAGTGCGCAACATCTCGCGAGCCAGGATTGGCCAGCTTGCCGACCGCTACTCCATCTTCCTTATGGTCGCCGCGTCGTCGGTCGACATGCGCGCCGCGATGATCACACCGGCCCTCCCGTTGCTGGCCTTCGCCGAGAGCCGCTTCACATACTACGACGCCGACCCAGACACGATGCCGTACGACCAGTGGAACCCGAACTTCATCCCACTGATGCCTACCTTGGCCGACTTCGCCCACACCGCCGCCGCCTACGCCGTGAACCTCGGCCGCGGTGGGAGCATCCACATCCTCGCCGACACTGATGTGCTCGCGTCACTTGCTCGCCGGTCAGTCGAAACGCTTGCTGGGGCTTCGCCTGCTTCGGTCCGCGTCGTCAATGCTCAGAAGAACGTGACGGCCCAATCCGTGTATCCTCCGCAGGGCGGTTCCGCCGGGACCTTCATCATGGTCGTGTCTCAGAACCCGCTGCTCTTAAGGGCGGCTCAGAAAGCAGCGCTGGAGTTGATGCCAGGCGGGGCCATCTTCGTTCTTTGCAGCTCGGAGTTTGTTCTTGCGCGAGCCTTGGAGCCGACCGCTGCAGTTGCGACAAACGTTATGTTCACGTCGGGACTTCCAACCTTCACTGCGGAAGGAGCGAGGGGCAATCCAATTTACTCGTACGGTGCAGTCATCGCTCGCTTCGTCGTCGCCTTCACGAACCTTGACACAGGCACGCGCTCCACCGCCCAGGCCTCCATCGATGCCCTCTACGATGTGGGGAGTCTCAGTGCGAGCACAATTTCTGTCGGGCCGCTGTCCAAGATCGATTGCGGCCTCACTACCCCAAGTTCAGTTCGGCCGGCGGGGCAGTGCCAGTGCAGCAAAGGGCTGACCACGTTCCACATTCGGAATCTCACGTCGTGGGCGATCACTCTTGGCGCCGCGGTTCTCGGTTCCCCCGTTGTCCCATCGGACGGCAGCCCACTCTTTACCTTCCGCCTCCCTGACTGTGGTGTGCGCTATGTGGCGCTTCCGCCAGAGGAGACGGGGCTGCGCGGGACGGCGTTGCTCTTGACCGTCACTGGGTCTACTGTTGCTGCTGTGGCCATCGTCGGCGTCGTTGCCTTCGCTTTCTACTACTTCTGCGTCGTGCGCGTGACGATCCGCGACACGTCGGCAGCGCCGAAGGACGCGTCTCAACCCTTCGCGATGGTGTTCACCGACATTCAGGCTTCGACAACACTCTGGGCCCATGCGCCGCACGCCATGGGACCCGCGTTGGACACACACCATTCTCTTCTCCGCCGACTCATCGAAGAGTACAAAGGATACGAAGTGAAAACAATCGGTGACTCTTTCATGGTCGCCTTTAACGACCTGCCACTCGCGATAGACTTTGCCCTTGCCGTCCAAGGCTCTCTCTATGAGTATGACTGGGGCACGGGCGTTCTCGACTCGACGTACCGGCAGCTCGGCTTCGGAGCAGTGCCCGACGGCTGCACGGCACCACCGACCGTCGATGAGCAGCCTGAGTACGACTCGCTGTGGAACGGGCTGCGTGTTCGCGTCGGCGTTCATTATGGGATGGGCGACATAAAATTCGACGAGACCTCCAAAGGGTACGACTACTACGGCACCGTGGTGAACACGGCGGCGCGTGTCGAAGGTGTCGGGCATGGCGGGCAGATCATTGTGACGGAAGATTCCATCAACCGCCTCGCCACTCTCGGCATGGAGATCCCGCCGTGCTGCGTTGTGCTGGACCTCGGCCCTCAGCGGCTTCGAGGTCTAAGCGAACCCGTTCACCTCACACAACTTCTTCCGGAGGCCCTCGCGGCACGCTCCTTTCCGCCGCTTCGTCTTGACATTGAAATCGACGTGGAGGAAGAAGCAACCAACATGGCTGCGACCGGACCAACGCCTGGGCGAGATCCGACCCTCGAACCGCAACAGGACCACCCATCCGACGGGGAGAGCTCGTCGAATGCGCTGGAGGCCGTTGCCACGCGCCTCGCGTGCGGTAACGTCCAGTCCACTCCACAAGCCGTCCTTTTTGCGCATGAAGTACTGCACCGCGCCGTTGCTCCGCTACCACAGAAGGAACAGTTGTCTTTCGCGAAAAGGATCGCCGGTGCGTGGCGCGTTCCAGCCGAACCGCCCTTCACAGGAGCCCTGCGGCGCTCAGCTCGCTCTCTCCCCCCGCAAGAACTTCTCATGGTGCAGGTCGCTGCGCGGGCCCTGCAAGCCGCTACATCTGTCAGCAACTTCTTCACCAACACTTCAGTGCCCGAAGATCGAAAGTCCGCAACTGCCAGCGGGGAGCAAAGCTGCCGGCGTGTCTCGGCGTCGACGTCCCACGGCGGTGTTCTCCCTGTGTTGCTGCCGACGCCGAAGCACATCTGTAATGCGAATGCCTGATCTTTGGTACGTAAGAGTACGCTCCTTCCTCTTCGTTGTGGGCTCTCTCCCGAGACGCAAAACCACCAAACCAAACCACCACCGGCCACAGTCGGCCAAATCCTGCTTTTTTTGTTTTCCCTTCCTTTCCACCAACGCCAAAGAAAATGTCACCGACGCGTGCTGCGCTGCCTGCAAGAAACACCCTGTTGCTTCCAGCCCTCGACTCTAGTTGATCCGCTGTCCACTGCTTCGCCAACCGTCCCAGGTGCTCTGTTGTTTCAATGTCCTTTCTGTTGCTGAGATGTTGCACCCCAGCATGAATGCTTGGACACCGCTGGCGTCGCAGAGACTGGTGAGACCGCGCCCCCCACCGAGCATGACATCTATCTCACCTTGCGGAGATTGTAAGATGCCTCAATGCTCGCGAACACCGTGCCCTTCTGTGTACGTTCCGCGCGCTCCCGTTCGTCAACGTCGCCACCGTCGACCAGCTGTCCGACAGCGAAGAGAAAGTTAGAACGAGAAAAGAGGAAAAGTGGTGTTTTTTACTCCCCTTGGTCCCCTGCGACAAGCCGACCAGGGCTCCGGGTACGCCGACGACCCCTGCCATCTTTTTACCTGTACCTACCCAGTACTCCCCCGAACGAGGTCACGCGGGGTAGTCAGGTACACAGGCTTTATACACCTTCCGCCATAGGACCGTCCGCTGGGCTCGTGCTTGAACCGTCCGGGGTGCTTTCCAGTGGCCCGCCACTTCGTCGTCTCGAGGCAAATGCGGCTCAGACTCAGCGCGCTGAGGTCCGCCTCTCGGAAACAGCACCCCTCCATCAGCAGGAGGCCACGCGCGATGATGCCCTCGCCCCTCCGGTAAGCTAGCTCGTAGAGCCTGTCGAACTCCTCCTGCTCGATGGCCCCTCGCTTGGGGCACAGGCGCGCCCGCTCCTGGCGCTCCTGAACGTCCCGGACCTCGAACCCGGCGATCAGGCGAAATAGGTCCTTGCGGACCGCTGGGCGACCAACCCTGTCCCCGCATACCCCGCCCGAAGCCCACTCCTGAGACGAGCGTGCGCAGCGTGGAATGCGGCTCGACGGCACCCAGGGGGAGCCCGCGACTTCCCTGCTGGGCCCAAGGGTTTGGCGAACTCCAGACGGAGGAATCGGGACCATGTGCTCGTGCTCTGAGCCCCCGGCCACCTCGATAACCTCCGCCTCGTAGCGATCGTAGTCTCGGACTGTGCCCTCGGCGAGACGCGCTCGGTGCGTCGTCCATGCCCACTCTCGGTCCAGCTCTCCCTCCTCGTCGAGGGGTTCCGCGCGCCCCGGCGGGGCATCGTCGGAATCGCTGGATGAGAAGGCGTAGTCCTCCATGGTGGCTGGAATACACGGTCACACAGACAGTGGAAAGAAAGATCTACAGTGGGGGGGTCATCACTCTCCTGGTACGAGAGAGGGGTTACGTGACTCACTTGGCCGGGGACGGGCACACCTTCTGCTTGTGCCCCACGCCCTGGCACCGGCGGCACCGGATCACGCCGTCGTCCTCCAGCTTGGGGCCCTTGGACGCACGGCGCTCGGCGGACCGGGAGCGCCCCACCGCGACGTCGCCCTGCCGCGTGTGCACCACCGTCGGCTGGGGTTCGAACACGTAGAGACGCCGGCTGACCGCCGTCCGGAGCGACGCGATGTCGGGGTTCGCTGAGCGTGTGCGCCAGCTTGGCTTCGTCCACCGGTTCCGCCCCGTCATCGTGGCGGAGGATGGTCACCAACCGGGCCGCCAAGGCGCACAGCGAAGGCCGCAGGAAGGACTCGTACTCGTCCGGCATACCCAAAAGGGCCGGCCCCCCATGCTCGAGCGCGTGCTGTGTAGCGCGGCGGATGTGCTGCCGAGCGAGCTGGGCTTGGCGACTGAGCACTTCCTCCATGGATCGCTTGGTGCCGCTCGGGAACCGCACATCTCCGCTGAGCGCGAGAGCCAACTCATGGCTCAACTGGGCGGGCCCCCTCCGGGCCCACGAGCTGGTGCCCCAGGCGAGCCGTGTTGAACTGCTTCTCGTGTCCCTCCGCCTCCGCCTGGATGTTGTGGATCTCCACGGCCTGGTTGCGGATCCCGGTCTTGTGGGTACGGGACAGCGGCAGGTGGGCCGTAGGCCGCCCGCTCCTCTTGGCGCGCGCGGTCCGCCGCCGCCTGCCGTCGCACCAAGTGCTTCACGTCCGCGGGTTCGAACCCTAGATCGATCTGGCCGCCCTCTCCAGGCCGTACGATCCGCTTGTCCCGGCGAGGTTCCGGGAGTCCTCCCAGACCTGGCGCGTCGCCCATTGGGTCTATCACAAGCCCTAGCCGCTCATACCGCTGACCCTGAATGGAGGCGGGGGCGACCAGGCCGGAGTAACCAAAAGAAAAATTGGTCGGACGTGAGTGTCGCGCTTGATCGTTCTCGGTGAGTTTTGTGGCCTGGTGTTCGGCAACTCTGTACACAAGGCACTCCGGTAGATATCACAGGTTTTCCCACTACCGTTCAGAAAATCAGAACAGACACTCTCCTGCACTTGAGGTTGTGCCCGTTCAATGGGTGTGGTGTCTCTTCAACCCGTTTCACAGAGGTATGTCGATGTAAGCACCGTGGAGGCGAACACTGCAAATGTGCAAAATCACCTTTGAAAGGCAGACAAACCGTCCGGACGATTCGGCTTTCACTCGCGTTTTGATTTGCTTGGGCTCGGAAGCGCCTTGCACGGAGACTGCTTGAGTCGCTGCCGCTGTACAAGGTCATGCAGCCGCTCGTCGAGGCCACGGCGCTCACGGACGAGGACGTCGCGGACCCTCTGCTCACCGCGGCGAGCCTTGCGGTGTCGATCATCGAGCGGCGGACGTCGGCGACGGCGGAGCAGTGGAACATGGCGCAGCTCCTGCTCGGCCTGGTGGATGAGCTGTCGACAGTGGCTCTCCGACGAGATATTCGAGAGGAGAAGCAGGCGTGGCGGGGCTGGAGAGAGCGCAATACCTGTGCGAACACGGCCTTTCAAATTCTTCATGACACGCCCCCTGAGGCCGTTCAACCTCTATCTCGCCTTGCGCGGAGCCGCGTGATTCTTGGATGATCCTCTGAGTGCCACTACTGGCCGTCTGATATCCATGTCCCTTGTTTCAGGATGGCCGTCAAAAGCCGCGGATCGATCAAGCGCACCTTTCTTTTATTTTAGACCGGAGAGCACCGACTCCGGCGTCTTCACGCCACCGCGACTCAGCGCAGCAGCCCGGCAGGCACACCAGGCCGGAGAGCACCGACTCCCGGCGTCTTCACGCCACCGCGACTCAGCGCAGCAGCCCGGCAGGCACACCAGGCCGGAGAGCACCGACTCCCGGCGTCTTCACGCCACCGCGACTCAGCGCAGCAGCCCGGCAGGCACACCAGGCCGGAGAGCACCGACTCCCGGCGTCTTCACGCCACCGCGACTCAGCGCAGCAGCCCGGCAGGCACACCAGGCCGGAGAGCACCGACTCCCGGCGTCTTCACGCCACCGCGACTCAGCGCAGCAGCCCGGCAGGCACACCAGGCCGGAGAGCACCGACTCCCGGCGTCTTCACGCCACCGCGACTCAGCGCAGCAGCCCGGCAGGCACACCAGGCCGGAGAGCACCGACTCCCGGCGAAGCCGCTCAGCCGGCACCACGATACGGACAGAGGATCTGGGGACACGCGGACGCGGTTGGACACACCCTGGGCATTCGGTTGGCGGTGATGGGGCCTTCAGTCGAGCGCATTACTGCGCGTTACGCCGTCTCGAGCGTAGACGGCTTCTCCCGCTAAGAGTCAACCGAAACGAAGTGCCCAGTGGGAAGTGTGCGACCCTATGCTGATCGCGCGTTGTGCGACTCCAGCAATCCAAGCCGAGGAACATTCGCACCCGCCACCTCCGCTACTGCAATGGCTCGCCGAGGCTCCGTGGAACACCGTGCCCCAGGTGAGGGATACCGGCGTTCCTCGTGGTGTGGGGGGTGGGGGTCTACCCCTGTACTCTTGGGGTTCCTGTCCAGCGAATAGTGTTTCGGCTCGCAGGCCCAGGCGGGTTTTGGGGAACTAATGGCAGCAACTCCCGGCGGAACCGCGTCGCCCGTTGGTCCAACGCCAGCGGACGACGGCGATGCGCAGGGAATCCGGAATCATTTGACGTCGGCGGTCTTCGTCCCGTGGATTGGGGTAGCCCCCTGGTCGGGTGAAAATAAAGATGAAGGTGAAGATGAAGATCTCCGCCCGCCCTGGGGGGTCTGCCCGTGTTGTGTTCCGGGGCGCTGGTGCAGTGCCCTCGCTGAGGGGAAGCCGAGTTGTGGGACCTCCATGGCGGAAACTCGTTGAAGGAGGGGCTCGTCCGAGAGGGGCGTCGGCCCTAGTGATAAACACGACGGCCGGCGCCCGACGTAGTTCGACGACACGGGCGTTTGGTCCGCCTTCGCAACGGAATTCCTCGACGAGTCGACGGCGCTCCGTGTACCTTCGGCCACCGCGTCGAATGTGAAAGGCCGGTCGGCACCACGGAAGTGTCTCCCTCAGCACCAGCTTCCTGCCATCCCAGGCCCCGACCAAAAAGCCACACACGGAGTGCATTTGGAAGCGGAGCTCGGGGAGTTGCGAGCAGTTCCCCCATTTGACATGGACTTCTGACGAACCTGCCCTCAGCTCCAGCTCGACCGGCGCGATCTTGTCGATGCACAAGGCTTCGGATCTCAAAGGGTTTATGGAGTAGCCTCGCTGTGGCGCCTTGGCGATCATTCATCGTAGCTGGGCTGGCTCCTTCCGCCGATCGTTGTTGCTTCATTCGCGGTGCTGCAACACAAAACGCAACGCATTTCAAGTTCACCACACACTCGGTTGCAGCGCCGTAACGCGGGGAAGGGCAGTAGCACGACAGAAAGCAGCCAACGTTTAGACGGTTGGTGATGAAGGGGGCTGAAGGCACAGGGGGCTTTCGAGCAAGCCGAAGCGAAGGAGCAGGGTTTACATGGAGGTGTCCAAGACCATGCTTGACAACGAGGGAAGGGTGAGGATCAAGAGAGCGACGGTGATCAGAAGGCTTCGAAGGAAGGCTGGGAGCAAAGAGCAGGGTTTACATGGAAGTGTCCAAGACCAAGCTTGACAAACAGGATAGTGAAGGGGAAAGGGGGAGAGAAAACAAACTCTAAGGAGACTCCGCGACGCGCAGGAACACTGACTCGAGGCTGGTTTGGCTGAGGCTGTAGTCCGTGATGTGGAGCCGGCTCTTGTGGGTCTCCATGGCGCGGAAAACAGCCGAGAGACGTGTTGCCTGTGGAAGTGCAAAGGTGAGCTTACCGTTTCGTTCTTCCGTGAGTTCAGCTTGTGGCACAGCATCGCGAACAAAAGCAGCAGCGACTTCCAGGCGCGTGGACCCATCAGCGTCTTCAGTGTTTCCATCTCGACTGACGCGCACGTGCATCTCGAAGCCTGAACCGAACTTGGACTTCAAATGCTGAAGGGAACCGATGCAACGAAGTTCGCCGTGGTCCATAATGGCCACACGCTTCGCCAAGGCCTCCACTTCCTCCAGGTGGTGCGTGGTCAAGACGACAGAGCAGTGCTTGGCAGCCTCGTCGATGACGGTCCAAAGCCCGCGGCGAGCCGCTGGGTCCATGCCCGCAGAAGGCTCGTCAAGGATCACCACGTCAGGGGCACCCATCATTGCGATGGCAACAGAGAGCTTGCGGCGGTTTCCACCCGACAACGCGCGGGCTGGTTTCGTCAAATGGTCTTGCAAGTCGCAGCAGTGGATCAAGTCGCCCACTGCTTCGGCCAAGTCAGAACCTTGCAAGCCCCGGAGGCCGGCGTATAGTGTGAGATGTTCTTCAACGGTGAGCAGTTCGAACACAGCGTCGAATTGGGGACAGTAACCGATGTGTTTGCGAACTTCGCCCCCTTCCTCGACGACATCCGCTCCACACCGTCGCCGTGCCACCAGATGGAAGCAGCTCACCACACAGAATCGACATGGATGTTGTCTTGCCGGCGCCGTTGGTCCCAAGGAAAGCAAAGACCTCGCCTCGGTGAACCCCGAACGAGATCCCCTTCACCGCCACCTTGGACCCGTACGACTTGCTCAGGTGCCGGACGGAGATCACGTCGGGCTCGGTCATCCCTGGCCGCAGGCGTCGCTGCTCGACAAGCAACCGTTCCTCGCGGACTTCCGAATCCTCGTCCTGGGTCGAGAACTCTGGGGTGGCGCTCCGGGAGAAACCCGCGGAGAGGCTTGGGAGCAAGGTCGGATGATCGATCAGGAGTGTGAGCGCCGCGAAGATGGGAGCGGCGCAAGCCATGAACAGCATGTCGTAACCGGCGTTCTGGAGCGCCCAAGGATTACCGTCGATGTCCCCGTCGCTGAGGCCCGACAAGAGGCCACCAGAAGCAAGAGAGATGATGCCGTCTCCGAGGCAAAACGCAGGCCACCCACGGAAGATTACTCGCAGGATCTTGCCAACGTTTTGTGTGGACGGAATGAGTGTCATGATGAAGACGCCGAAGACCAAGACGAAGCCGGCCATGAAGTTGATGAGCAGCGCGAGGTTCTGGGCCATGCTGTGGTCGCGGAAGAGCGGCGAGACGAGGTACGACCCGGCGATAGAGGAAACACCGTAGAGCAGCAGCAGCGTGAGTGTGCAGAAGAACTTGTGGTGCCGATGTACTCCTCGCGGTTGAAACAAGCGAAGATGATCAACGCCAGAACGGCGGTGATCAGGAAAGAGCAGAAGTCAAACACGAAGTTCGAGGCCCAGTACATGGTGTAGTGCATCCCGGAGACGGTCTGCAGGTGCTTCGTCTTGTGCTCCCGCTCCCGTACGACCCACGCAACGAAAGTGGCCGGAATGAAGGTGAAAGGGATCATGACGAACACGCCGATGACGAAACCCTGAATCCGGCCGACGACGAATTTCTGCGACTGCGTCAGCGGGAGCGGCAACGAAGAGACCTCGAAGCGGAGGGTGGGGTCTGCAGTGAGAGTGCGCATCGACATGACCGCGTACTCCTGGACCGCAAGAGGGAGCGAGTGCGGCCAACCGCTACCGTTGTTCATGATGTACGCCGCGACTGCACCGTGGTTGACGCTCACATTCGACGGGTTGCACACGACAGAGGACAGGCGCTTGTAGGTGTGAGCGTTTGCTGTGACGAGAAGGTGCCGCGAGAGAGCTTGCGGTGTTGGCTCTGACACAGGAGACACCGCTGCGGTGGACGCATTCAACACATTCGATGAGGGGAGCCCAGAAGTCAGGAAGGCGGCGGGGCAGTTGACAAGAGGCGTCTCAGTCGTCCCGTACTCCGACGGCAGCATGGCGATGCCTGGCTCATTATCGAACTTGATGAGCGTCAGCAGCATGGCGAGGAGGAGGCATAGCACAGGGAGGAGGAGCTGAACAACTTGGGCCTTGCGATCGCGCTTGGCGTTGTGCAACCGTTTCACCAACAGCGACCACAGCTGCCGACTGAGCGTCGCCTCAACGCCCTGCCGTTGCGTGAAAATGCGACTGTAGCGGTCCTGAACGCACAGATCGTCAGACAGAGCCACCGCGGCAGCCTTCATGAGCGGTGTCCCGGCGTTGGCGGTCGGATCTTCGATTGGGAGGAGCGCCGCGGCGTCTGTGTCCCTGCCCGCTGTTGGCTCGTGTGCGAGGCGCAAGAATACCTCTTCCAGGGTTGTGACGCTGAGGCCGTGGCCACGGACACCGAGGGAAGCTCCAGTGTTCTCTAGTGATTCGAGAAGGGCCGGGAAACGTGGGATGCCAGCCATGGGGAGCTGCATGGTGAGTTCGGCGGCGTGCTCGGATAAGACATTTGCATCGTGGACGTGAGACTTAACGAGATCGACAATCGGGGCGGCGAGGCCAGTGCGGGAGCTGTCGCACGCAACGGTGAGGGTGTAGCCGACGCCGAGGCGGTTTTTGAGGAACATGGACGAGCCCACACACTGCAGCCGGCCCTTGGACATAATCGCGATCGTGTTGCCGAGGAGGTCAGCCTCATCCATAAAGTGCGTCGTCAGAACGATGGTGCGGCCCGGCGACATCTGCTTGATGAGATCCCACGTGAAACGTCGCGTCGCGACGTCCATTCCAGCCGTGGGCTCGTCGAGGAAGACCACACGCGGAGAGCCCGTGAACGCGACGGCCACAGAGAGTTTACGCTTCATGCCTCCTGACAGGCTCCCTGCCGCAACGTCGGCCTTGTCTGCGAGGTCCACGGCGTGCAGCATCCGCACCGCCTCAGCTGAGCGGTCCTCGCTGCTCGTGTTGCCCTTGAGGCCAGCGAAGAACTCGAGGTGTTCCTTGCAGGTCAGTTCCTCCCACAGGATGTTGTGCTGCGGGCACATGCCGATCTCCTGCCGCACCGCACGGAGCTCGTGCCGCACGGAGTGGCCCGCCAAGTAGCAGTCCCCCGAGGTCATGCCGAGCATCCCAGTCATCATGTTGATGGCCGTTGTCTTCCCTGCACCGTTGTGGCCGAGAAGCACAGAGATCTCCCCGTCATAGAGCGCGTGGGTGAGGTTGTCCACGGCCACCGTGCGGGTGCCATCGGTGTCGAACACGCGGCGCATGGCGCACATCTCCACACTCGGGGTGCGCCCTGCGCGGTCGATCTCCTCGAAAGTGCCACCAACGTCGTGGTGGGAATCCCGAGCCTCTTCCGCCTCGTCGGCCGCCTCGCCCCACACCGAGGACCACGGGCACCACGGGAAACGGATGCAAAACAGCGGGTGCTTCGGGACGCCCCACTCCGAGGGCATGACCGCATCGACGTAGACACCGAGAGCGACGTAGAGAACCGTGTCGACAGCAAGCATGAAGATGGAGACCCCAAGCGGGTACGACCCAGGGTTCTCCTCGAAGAGATCGTGCATGCCTGCCCCTGTGGTGCGTTGGAGGTTGAACAGAAGCTTCGTTCCTTCAGCGAAGGCTGAGGGCGACAGCACGGACAGGAACACGTGAGCGACGCTCGGGGTGCGGTCGGGTAACGCGAAGGACGGAAGAGCCATGACGAAGAAGGCTACCGGGGCGACGATGGCGGCGATGCGGCTTTTGGAGAAGAACGCTGCCAGGAACGTCGACAAGGCGATGGTGGAAGTGCCGAAGCACAGGAAGAGCAGGAAGATGAGCACGGCGTTGGTCTTGTCCAGCACCGCGAGGGCGAGCGTGGCGGTGATAATGATCGACGAGAGGAAGACCGGGACGGCGTACGTGACGAGCCACGAGAGGAGGAACGGGCCGTAGCTGAGGCCCATGATGTGCATCGCCTCCCGGGTCCGCGTCTCCTTCTCCACCACGAGGCGCTTCGTCAGCTGCGACACGGCGAAGAGGTACCCGAAGACGATGAACAAGGGCGCAAGGTTGCCGACGAAGTTCAAGAACTGGCTGTTGTTGTACTCGGCGAAGGGCATCGGCGTGGCGACCAGGGGATTGATGAACGACTGCGGCGCCGGGGAGGGGGTTGCACCGTCGGGCAGCGGGAGCAGCGAGAGGCCCAGAGCGCTGCGAAGGTAGAAGGAGAACGCGGCGTGGCTCGCGTCCCTCGGCCGCAGCGGCGCCGGTGAGTCCTCCGCGAACGCTGTCAACTCATCGCTCGCCCGGTCCGTGTTCTACGGCGCCTCTGTCTTCGCTGGCGTGCCCTTGGACCCCACCGACCGCGTCCCGGGGAACAACAGCGACACCGGCGCCGTCGGCCTCGGGTCCGGCGATGCCTCCATGGCAGGGTCGCCGGTCCAAGCGGCGCAGCTGGCGGCGCTGAATTACGGCGTCGGGACGCAGATGCCCGGACGGAAGCGCCCCGGGCCCGGCGGCGATGGGAGCCCCGCGAGCCCGGACCCGGCTGGCCGCGGGCGCCCCAGCGGCGAAGCGTCGCCGAAGGGCGGCAAGGACCAGAAGGCGCGGAAGAAGTACGACCCCACGCCGCTGCTGCATGTGACGCAGGACCCGCTGCGATCCGACATCCCTGTCGACGCTTTGAACCGCTTCCACCAGGCCCTGTCCTCCGTCGCCAAGGCCCACGAAGGCTGCTACGTCGAGTGTGTCCTGGGCGACACCGCGTTCCTTGTATTCAACGGCCTGTCGCACAGCTTTAACCCTGGGGCCGCGGCCGGGGCCGCCGCCGCGACACTGTCAAACGCGCCTGTGTGGCCGGGGATGTCGATGTTCTGCGGTATTGCCGGAGGGCCCGCGAGGGTCGGTGTCATCACAGGGACCTTCGGCGCTCACTCCGTCGTCCTCGGCGACTGCATGACTAAGGCTAGCGCTCTGGCGCGGTGTGCCTTCGCGCTTGGGCCGACGGTCGGTACGGAGCTCCTCCAGGACGCCTTCACGCCCTTCGAGGAGGACCGGAGCTTCAGGGCGCAGTCGTCGTCGTCGAGCCGACCGCCACCGCACCCGAACAGCAGCCACTCGAAGCTGCCGTCCCAGGGCGGCCACGCCTCGGTCCCGCGCCGGCACTACTTCGCCAAGCTCCGGCAGCAGCAGCAGTTCCTGCACTCGCTGCTCCACATCCCAGGGCGTGCGCTGTGCGACTGGGCCCTCAAGGACGAGGTCAAGGACTCTGTCGTGCTGCGGTTGGTCGGGCATCTTCCGCAGTGCCTCGTTGCGGAGATCGCAGGTGCACGGCTGCGATACAACTGCCCGGAGGCGGTCGGCATCCCACTGCCGCTCGCATGGCGCTCGTCGGGCAGCCGGATGCTCCGGCAGTACTCTGTGTCGATGCTGCAGACGGTGATGCTCGTGCGGGTGGCGCTGTCCGCGCGGCACGACGAGGCTGTGGCGAAGCTCAAGGAGCGCATCCGGGAGGGGATGGTCTCCGCCCCTGGGCCGATGCCGCTCGGGGCCTCCATGTACTGGGGCTCGACGCTGCATTCCCCAGCCGCTGGGAATCGCGGGCCGATCGTCGCCGGGCTGGGCTTCTCTACGACAGGGCACATCCCCGGAGCCGACATCTCGCACAATGGATACTTCGGGGAGTCAACGGCCAGCGAGGCGATGATGCTCGGCGGGCACTCCGGGCTCTACACGGACGACCCAGAGAACTTCGTGTGGAGTGAGTCCGTGATGCAATCGTCGGAGTCCTTCGTGGTGCCGCAGGTGGGGCAGGCCTCCAGCAGCGGTCATCTCGAGGCGGGGCCGGCGGGGATCATGGCGGGGAGTGCCACAGGTAGCAACCACCGCCACGGCTCCCAGCTTTCGGTGCCGCCGCAACTGTCCGGCGGCCGTGACGCTGCGCTCGGCGGTCCCCTCGCATCTAGCATGTCCATGTCCAACAACAGCCGCAGCGGCTCTCCTCCAGCGATCCCGGCACTCCGCCACACCGCTGGCGGTGATCTCGGAGCTCTTCCGTCACCGATGGCAACTTCCACCCTTGCCTCTTCGCCGACAAAGCTCGACGGCCACAGCCGACCGCCGCTTGCCTCGGCGTTGCAAATGCCGATCGTCACGCCGATGAGCCGACGGGGGAGCACCACTTCCCGAGTCCCGGCGCTGCCTGGCCTGTACCCGTTCCAAGACCCAAAGGGGGGCCGCCGCGGAGGGCGCCACCGCCGCACCGACACCCTCGACGACGACGACAACCCGGAGAGCGTCGAGGACGAGGAGGTGGACGACGATCTGATTGTCGACGTGGTCGGGGACGATATCGGCCGCCACCGCCGCCTGAGCACCTCCGGCCGAGGCCGCGCTCAGGCTCCGAGCGACAAAGATCGGAAGGGCGACGGCTCTGACACTCCGCCGGACTCTGCGCGGTCGGTCGGCAGCGGTCGCGGCGCCGTGCGAGAGCGCCATCGCACCGCCGAGCGGACCGCGGGGGACAGCTCCGGTGGGGGCAGTGACGCGACGACCGCCGAAGCAGCGGCGGCCAAGAAACGGCGGACGGCAGCGCAGGAGGAGTTACTGCAGAAGCGCCGCAGGGCCCGCGCTGCGGCGAAGAACGGCCGCGAGGACTACGGCGTCCCGCCGACGTACAATGGCCCGGACCTCACGCTGCAGAACGATCTGCTCGAGGCAGAGTTCCGTGGCGACGTTGATCGGCAGACGATGCTCCGGAGCCACATGGCGTGGCATGCCGGGGTCCAGATGAGCCCGAGTGCCACGCACATCAAGACGCCGCCTGGGGCGCAGAGCCCGAGGGTCGGGAGCGGGACTCACCTCAGCCCTGGCCTGTCGCATGCGATGGCGAAGGGCAACGCGAGCCGCAGTTGGCACAGCGGCGACGCCGACATCGACGTCGGGGCGATGGGCAGCCACCTCGGGTCGTTCCAGCTCCCGAACCCGTGCCTGCCCAATGGGAGTAGCAGCGGCGGCCACTCAGGGCACCGCCACTCCGCCAACGATCTGTCCGCCCAGGGGAGCGGCCATCTGTCGCCGCGCCGGAAGTTCGACGACGGGACGCTCCCAGTGCCACGGGTCGGAGCCGGGCACACCTCGTCGCCCCCTCGGGCCGGTCGGCGCGGGTCGGGTGTCTACGGTGGGATGTCGGGCTTCAACACGCCGTCCTTCACAGCGTCTCCGGCCGAGGCGGACGCATTAGGAACGCACTCCTTCCGCGGAACTGAGCTACCAGGTGCGGTGCCCCCGGCACGGCCCCCAGCGCACCGCCGGCAATCCATGGGGTCGCCGTTGGAAGCGAAGCACGTGACGTCCACGACGGGCGGTAGCACTGGCCCCGGCAGTGTGCCGCTGTCCCGCGCAGGGACGCAGATCCTCGGCTCCGCTGCGTCCGCCGCACCTCTGATGGATCACCGGACGCTGTCGTCGCTGCCCGATCTATCCCGCGGCGCGACCCTCTCTTCGCCCTCCGCGGTGCCGGTCGGCTTGGCGAGCCTCGGCTCCGAATCCCTTGATCGCCGGAGAAGCGCAAGCACTGCGGCCCCGACCCCCGCCCTCGTCGGCCTTTCGAGCCCGAGCGGTGGGCCCGCCCTTCCCCTCGCCTTCGCCAGGGCCGCGTCGGGGACGATGTCACCTCAGACGCCCGTGTCCCAGGGCGGGTGGAACAACTCCTTCGAGCCGGACCGCCACTTCTCCGCCGTGTCCTCCCCCACGGGCCCCGCCGACATCACCCTCCGCCGCCGTGTCTCCTCGCCGTTCATCGATGGCGCCCGCCGTCCTCCGCCGCTGCATCCGGCGACGGTTGGGTCCGGCGGGTCCACCGGCGCCGTCTCGCCGGCAGCCGGCAGCCTCGCCGAGAGCCCCGGCCACGGCAGCCGCAGCGTGGGGAGCGCCAGTGGATCCGGCGCCCCGTCGTCCTGGTCTCCAAGCGCACCTCCTCACCAAGTGAGCCCTGGCCGTCTTCCGCCGTCCGTTCCGCTGTCCTTGCCGCAGTACCAACACCCTGGGGTTTCCCCACAAATTCGCCAACTGTCCGGTGAGCCCATCCGCCCTTCATCACGCGGGTCGTCGGGGCGGGAGTCGTCGCTGCCGCCGAGGCGGACCTCACCTCAGGTCAGCGTCGGGACGTCGAGCACACAGAGCGAGGCGGCACGGAGCCCCGGCCGTCAGGGCAACCTGTCGGATCTTCCGCTGGTGCCGTCCCCACGCGGCCCTGGGCCCGCGACCCCTCCCGTGCAAACCCCGGGGATGGTCTCCTTCGACAACGGCACCACCCCGGCCCGCCAGCACCCGGATGCCAGCACCTCCTCCCTGCCGCGGCTCCCAAACGTCTTCGGAGCGCCCGCCCCCGGAGCCACCGCCAGCGTCGGGTACTCCCTTCCCTACCCGTTCAGCGTTGCCGGATCACTGTCACAACACCCGGGGGCCTGCAGCGGTGGGCCAGGGTTGTTGCAGGACACAGCGCTGCCCTCACCCTCGAGCACAGTGCACGTCGGGCTGGGGAGCCACACGCAGCACTCCGCGGTCGTCGCTGCGGGAGCCTTGAGCAGTGTCGGGGTGCGCCCCACATCGGGCGGCTCCGTCCGGTCAGGGAACGGCACGACGAGCTCATTCCCCGCCGACACCGGCCACACTGCCCCCGAGGATAGAGCCGGTGCCCTCAAGAGCACGCAGGAGGCGAAGGGGAGCACGACGACCCATCCCTCGGGGCTCGGCGCATCGCAGCACACGCTGCACCCGCACAGCTCGGACAACGCCACAGCGCTGCAGTCGAGTGAGGACAACACCGCCGATTCGGGCAATCGCAGCCGGCAGCACTCGTCCCTCGTCCCGCAAGTCGAGTTGTCGCCGTTCCCGCTGTCCCACCACCGTTCGTCGCAAGACACGGTCGCCGGAGTGTCACTCAGTGGCGGTGGGTTCCTTACTGCTGCGGCGGGGGTCAGCCCGGGGGCAAGCAGCAGCGCCTATCCGCCGGGCCGAATCCGCGGCGGCAGTGGGAGCGGCACGACGGCGATCTTTTCGGAGTCCGCCTCGACAGGGCGGCCGCCACCGGCCTTTGGGAGCTGTGCGACGACAGCCCGCCCCGTTGGTGAGAACTATGTCCATGCCGGTGGGCTCACGAGCGCCGCCGATGCTGCTGCGCTGATGAGCTCGAGCCACGCAAGCCACAACGCGAGCCTTCATTCGATGGCGACGGCCCGGCTCCCGCCAAGGCCGCCCAGCGCGACGACGCCGCTCACGGGAGCCGCCCGTCCTCTGCGGTCACCAGCGGAGATGGGACTCGATGTGAACCCACCCCGCCGCGCTGTGCCCGCAGGGTCACGGGCGGGCCGGATCGGAGACAGCGCCACTCCGCCGTCGTCACCGTCTGCACCGCCGACGCCGCAGTCGCAGTCACCTGCGTCGTCGCATCTCCCGGCGTCCGCGGAGCACACAGCGGCGTACGGGAAGCTCGCTCTCTCGATGGAGACAGCGGGGTCGCAGCGGCACGACGGCGAGCTGTCGACACTCGGCGGGTCGTCGCGGCCCTCTTCCTCGCTGCCTCTCAACTCGACGCTCTCAACAGTTGTCGCCAGCGGTACGAATGGAGGCCCCCGGCCTTCGTCCGCCGCGGCCGGCAGCCAACCGCAGACGACGTCGTCGATGCGCCCCCACAGCGCCCAGGGCTCGTCGCTGATGCAACTGGGTGCGATGACTTCCTCGCTGCTCAGTGCGAGCGACAACTCACGTGTCGGAGGTGGGACAGGCGGCCTCCCCGTTTCTCGCTTCCAAAACGCCTCAAATCCGCAACAGCACTTGGCCGACGTGAGCGGCAACGCCCCATCGTCGGAAGATGCGACGCCGATTGCGCATGTTGAAAGCGGCGTCACCCCCGTCGTCTCCGGAGTCTTTGCTGGGAGTCTCATGGAGCACTCCAACCTCGAGAAGTCCGGAAGCGCCCGGGCACAGGGCGGCCCACAGAACGCCCAACGCCCCCCTCCTGTGCCTGCGATCGTTGGCCCTCCGAATTTGCCGCACCCGTCCCCGCAGTCTCCCACGACACAGTCGAGTAGCCGCGGCGGGCAGAGCTCGCGGTCCAGCCCCCACGTCCTCTCCGGAGGTAGCCCTCAAGGGTACTCCAACTCCCTTCCGCAGTCTGGCTCGGCTTCCGGGGCCACTCCGCTCTCCAACGCCAGCAGCGGCCCGCGGCTCCCGGCGCCCGGCCAAGCTTCCGGAACGGGGGATGGGGGCACCGGAGAAGGGACGCAGAGCCACGACAGCCGCGGCCCACTCCTCTCCCTCGTCGGGTCCGTGGGGTCGAGCAATGCGCACCCACCCGCGTCCCCGACGGCGCACCCGCAGCAAGCCCCGCCGTCCGTCCCTACGGTTCCGGTGTCTCATGACTCTGCGCATCCGGCACACCGCGCCGTCCGTGACCCGGTGAGCCTCCGGTTGCGGAAGCAGCGCCAATAGAAAACAATGGTCCTCCCCTGCGGCCTTTATCATGTGGGCCTGTCTTGTCATTCCGCTCCTTCAAAAAGAATAGCACGTGATCCGTGCCTGCGAAAGGTGTGCTGATTGTGCTACAGCCCGCTCAAAGCACGCCAATATCACCGGCGAAAACGAAACTGTCGCCACACAGCCTCACAATCTTCTGTGCCGCGTCCTTTTTTTCTTTTGAAACGACTCCTCTCTCCGACTATTGGTGAATTCACCCTGTCCGCTCCCGTTGCTCCCTTCGTTATTGTTAGCCCCCTCCCTTGTACTTGTTGTTTGTTGTTTCAATCAGTGATAAACAGTTTTTTCCCCCAGTGTCCGTTACCTTCGCTTCTTCCTGCGTAGTATCTGAACTCGCACTTTTGATTTCATCACGATGCTTCGACTGATTCTCAAAGTCGCCCTGGCCGTGACCCTTCTATCGCTGGCCCTCTCCACTGCAGCCGCGACCGTCCACCTCGCTGTCGTGGGGGACTTCAGTGGGCAGCTTACGATCCCGGAGGCCGTGTGGGCCGGGCAGGTCGTCGGCGGGGTCCTCGGTGCGATCGGGGAGCGCGCCGCAGCAGTGGCAGCGGACGGGGCGGCGCTCGATCCGAACGTGCAGCTGCTGACAATCAACGTCACTACTGCCGCTTCCCTGGGCACCGCCGCCGTGCAGTCCCAAGTCGCTTCGACCCTCGCTTCCGCCCCGACCGTCGTTGCAGTCTTAGCCCCGGCCCGCGGTGCCGCGGCCGAAGGGTCAGTGGCGGCGTGCGTAGCGGCGGGTGTCCCCGTCGTGGGGCCGGAGACGACAAACCAATCGCACTACGTCGGCGCGACGCCGGGCAGCAACGGCTCCGCGGTCATCCACTGGCGCCCCGACGCCGTGACGGAGGCAGTGGCGCAGCTGCGGTTCCTGACCCACGGGCAGGCCCGTGTGCGCCTGACGCTACTTGCTTTCCGCCCGCCGTTTGAAGCTGCCGCTGCCGCTGTGCTCTCAGGCCTCACCGCGATGGGCCTCCCACCTCCCGTCACCGTCAACCTCACCACCGTTCCAAGCGCTGCCGTCGCAGCGAAGGTCGCTGGAGCTTACGCTACAGCCGCGAAAACTCCGCACGGTATTATGCTCCTTCTCGACAACCCAGCGGACGTGGTGGCCGCGGTGCTCGGCGTCGTTGGGGCGGGTGGGCTCCCGAACACAACCTTCTTCACGGCGCCCTCCTTCGCCACGCTGCCGCTGTGGAAGTACCCGATCAACGGCGCATGGACCGCGCTACCCTTTGCCACGCTGTTCCACGCCTCATCGATTCCGCACTACGCCGACAGTCGCTTTGTGTTCGCCTCCAAGTTCCGGGCGGCGGCGAGGACCTACGGTGGCGTTGCCGGGGCCGTGCCGTCGCTCGCAGGCATCAGCGGATACGCCGCGGCCCGCCTCGTGCTCGCTGCCGTCGACCGCGTCCCCCGCCGCGTCGCCAACACCACTGGGCCGGTGGTCCTTCGAACACTCTACGAACTCGAGACCGTGCGGCTCGATGACTGGCAGGTGGGTCCATTCGCTGCGGGGTGCACCGGATACCAGCGGCCGGATGGCGATGCGTGCTCGTGCAACAGCGGTGGTCGCGTTGTGTTCACCACAAGGGTCAACGAGACCACTGGTCTCACGGAGCCGTGGAGAGAGACATCAGGCTCGACGTTCAACTCGGCGGAGGTCTTGGTTCCGCCGTCCAAATGTGGCATCGACCCGCCGACGATCCTCAAGACGCCCCACATCCAAGTATCGTTTTTCGATGATTCCGTTCCGCAGCCAACGCTCGAGGTGCAGTACTTCAGCCTCTTCTTCGCCACGACGCTCCTCGACGCGAACTACGCAGCAAACACAGTGCGAAAGCACTTGTACTCTCTGTCGGAGGTAGTGCGCAACATCTCGCGAGCCAGGATTGGCCAGCTTGCCGACCGCTACTCCATCTTCCTTATGGTCGCCGCGTCGTCGGTCGACATGCGCGCCGCGATGATCACACCGGCCCTCCCGTTGCTGGCCTTCGCCGAGAGCCGCTTCACATACTACGACGCCGACCCAGACACGATGCCGTACGACCAGTGGAACCCGAACTTCATCCCACTGATGCCTACCTTGGCCGACTTCGCCCACACCGCCGCCGCCTACGCCGTGAACCTCGGCCGCGGTGGGAGCATCCACATCCTCGCCGACACTGATGTGCTCGCGTCACTTGCTCGCCGGTCAGTCGAAACGCTTGCTGGGGCTTCGCCTGCTTCGGTCCGCGTCGTCAATGCTCAGAAGAACGTGACGGCCCAATCCGTGTATCCTCCGCAGGGCGGTTCCGCCGGGACCTTCATCATGGTCGTGTCTCAGAACCCGCTGCTCTTAAGGGCGGCTCAGAAAGCAGCGCTGGAGTTGATGCCAGGCGGGGCCATCTTCGTTCTTTGCAGCTCGGAGTTTGTTCTTGCGCGAGCCTTGGAGCCGACCGCTGCAGTTGCGACAAACGTTATGTTCACGTCGGGACTTCCAACCTTCACTGCGGAAGGAGCGAGGGGCAATCCAATTTACTCGTACGGTGCAGTCATCGCTCGCTTCGTCGTCGCCTTCACGAACCTTGACACAGGCACGCGCTCCACCGCCCAGGCCTCCATCGATGCCCTCTACGATGTGGGGAGTCTCAGTGCGAGCACAATTTCTGTCGGGCCGCTGTCCAAGATCGATTGCGGCCTCACTACCCCAAGTTCAGTTCGGCCGGCGGGGCAGTGCCAGTGCAGCAAAGGGCTGACCACGTTCCACATTCGGAATCTCACGTCGTGGGCGATCACTCTTGGCGCCGCGGTTCTCGGTTCCCCCGTTGTCCCATCGGACGGCAGCCCACTCTTTACCTTCCGCCTCCCTGACTGTGGTGTGCGCTATGTGGCGCTTCCGCCAGAGGAGACGGGGCTGCGCGGGACGGCGTTGCTCTTGACCGTCACTGGGTCTACTGTTGCTGCTGTGGCCATCGTCGGCGTCGTTGCCTTCGCTTTCTACTACTTCTGCGTCGTGCGCGTGACGATCCGCGACACGTCGGCAGCGCCGAAGGACGCGTCTCAACCCTTCGCGATGGTGTTCACCGACATTCAGGCTTCGACAACACTCTGGGCCCATGCGCCGCACGCCATGGGACCCGCGTTGGACACACACCATTCTCTTCTCCGCCGACTCATCGAAGAGTACAAAGGATACGAAGTGAAAACAATCGGTGACTCTTTCATGGTCGCCTTTAACGACCTGCCACTCGCGATAGACTTTGCCCTTGCCGTCCAAGGCTCTCTCTATGAGTATGACTGGGGCACGGGCGTTCTCGACTCGACGTACCGGCAGCTCGGCTTCGGAGCAGTGCCCGACGGCTGCACGGCACCACCGACCGTCGATGAGCAGCCTGAGTACGACTCGCTGTGGAACGGGCTGCGTGTTCGCGTCGGCGTTCATTATGGGATGGGCGACATAAAATTCGACGAGACCTCCAAAGGGTACGACTACTACGGCACCGTGGTGAACACGGCGGCGCGTGTCGAAGGTGTCGGGCATGGCGGGCAGATCATTGTGACGGAAGATTCCATCAACCGCCTCGCCACTCTCGGCATGGAGATCCCGCCGTGCTGCGTTGTGCTGGACCTCGGCCCTCAGCGGCTTCGAGGTCTAAGCGAACCCGTTCACCTCACACAACTTCTTCCGGAGGCCCTCGCGGCACGCTCCTTTCCGCCGCTTCGTCTTGACATTGAAATCGACGTGGAGGAAGAAGCAACCAACATGGCTGCGACCGGACCAACGCCTGGGCGAGATCCGACCCTCGAACCGCAACAGGACCACCCATCCGACGGGGAGAGCTCGTCGAATGCGCTGGAGGCCGTTGCCACGCGCCTCGCGTGCGGTAACGTCCAGTCCACTCCACAAGCCGTCCTTTTTGCGCATGAAGTACTGCACCGCGCCGTTGCTCCGCTACCACAGAAGGAACAGTTGTCTTTCGCGAAAAGGATCGCCGGTGCGTGGCGCGTTCCAGCCGAACCGCCCTTCACAGGAGCCCTGCGGCGCTCAGCTCGCTCTCTCCCCCCGCAAGAACTTCTCATGGTGCAGGTCGCTGCGCGGGCCCTGCAAGCCGCTACATCTGTCAGCAACTTCTTCACCAACACTTCAGTGCCCGAAGATCGAAAGTCCGCAACTGCCAGCGGGGAGCAAAGCTGCCGGCGTGTCTCGGCGTCGACGTCCCACGGCGGTGTTCTCCCTGTGTTGCTGCCGACGCCGAAGCACATCTGTAATGCGAATGCCTGATCTTTGGTACGTAAGAGTACGCTCCTTCCTCTTCGTTGTGGGGCTCTCTCCCCGAGACGCAAAACCACCAAACCAAACCACCACCGGCCACAGTCGGCCAAATCCTGCTTTTTTTGTTTTCCCTTCCTTTCCACCAACGCCAAAGAAAATGTCACCGACGCGTGCTGCGCTGCCTGCAAGAAACACCCTGTTGCTTCCAGCCCTCGACTCTAGTTGATCCGCTGTCCACTGCTTCGCCAACCGTCCCAGGTGCTCTGTTGTTTCAATGTCCTTTCTGTTGCTGAGATGTTGCACCCCAGCATGAATGCTTGGACACCGCTGGCGTCGCAGAGACTGGTGAGACCGCGCCCCCCACCGAGCATGACATCTATCTCACCTTGCGGAGATTGTAAGATGCCTCAATGCTCGCGAACACCGTGCCCTTCTGTGTACGTTCCGCGCGCTCCCGTTCGTCAACGTCGCCACCGTCGACCAGCTGTCCGACAGCGAAGAGAAAGTTAGAACGAGAAAAGAGGAAAAGTGGTGTTTTTTACTCCCCCTTGGTCCCCTGCGACAAGCCGACCAGGGCTCCGGGTACGCCGACGACCCCTGCCATCTTTTTACCTGTACCTACCCAGTACTCCCCCGAACGAGGTCCACGCGGGGTAGTCAGGTACACAGGCTTTATACCACCTTCCGCCATAGGACCGTCCGCTGGGCTCGTGCTTGAACCGTCCGGGGTGCTTTCCAGTGGCCCGCCACTTCGTCGTCCTCGAGGCAAATGCGGCTCAGACTCAGCGCGCTGAGGTCCGCCTCTCGGAAACAGCACCCCTCCATCAGCAGGAGGCCACGCGCGATGATGCCCTCGCCCCTCCGGTAAGCTAGCTCGTAGAGCCTGTCGAACTCCTCCTGCTCGATGGCCCCTCGCTTGGGGCACAGGCGCGCCCGCTCCTGGCGCTCCTGAACGTCCCGGACCTCGAACCCGGCGATCAGGCGAAATAGGTCCTTGCGGACCGCTGGCGACCAACCCTGTCCCCGCATACCCCGCCCGAAGCCCACTCCTGAGACGAGCGTGCGCAGCGTGGATGCGGCTCGACGGCACCCAGGGGGAGCCCGCGACTTCCCTGCTGGGCCCAAGGGTTTGGCGAACTCCAGACGGAGGAATCGGACCATGTGCTCGTGCTCTGAGCCCCCGGCCACCTCGATAACCTCCGCCTCGTAGCGATCGTAGTCTCGGACTGTGCCCTCGGCGAGACGCGCTCGGTGCGTCGTCCATGCCCACTCTCGGTCCAGCTCTCCCTCCTCGTCGAGGGGTTCCGCGCGCCCCGGCGGGGCATCGTCGGAATCGCTGGATGAGAAGGCGTAGTCCTCCATGGTGGCTGGAATACACGGTCACACAGACAGTGGAAAGAAAGATCTACAGTGGGGGGGTCATCACTCTCCTGGTACGAGAGAGGGGTTACGTGACTCACTTGGCCGGGGACGGGCACACCTTCTGCTTGTGCCCCACGCCCTGGCACCGGCGGCACCGGATCACGCCGTCGTCCTCCAGCTTGGGGCCCTTGGACGCACGGCGCTCGGCGGACCGGGAGCGCCCCACCGCGACGTCGCCCTGCCGCGTGTGCACCACCGTCGGCTGGGGTTCGAACACGTAGAGACGCCGGCTGACCGCCGTCCGGAGCGACGCGATGTCGGGGTTCGCGAGCGTGTGCGCCAGCTTGGCTTCGTCCACCGGTTCCGCCCCGTCATCGTGGCGGAGGATGGTCACCAACCGGGCCGCCAAGGCGCACAGCGAAGGCCGCAGGAAGGACTCGTACTCGTCCGGCATACCCAAAAGGGCCGGCCCCCCATGCTCGAGCGCGTGCTGTGTAGCGCGGCGGATGTGCTGCCGAGCGAGCTGGGCTTGGCGACTGAGCACTTCCTCCATGGATCGCTTGGTGCCGCTCGGGAACCGCACATCTCCGCTGAGCGCGAGAGCCAACTCATGGCTCAACTGGGCGGGCCCCCTCCGGGCCCACGAGCTGGTGCCCCAGGCGAGCCGTGTTGAACTGCTTCTCGTGTCCCTCCGCCTCCGCCTGGATGTTGTGGATCTCCACGGCCTGGTTGCGGATCCGGTCTTGTGGGTACGGGACAGCGGCAGGTGGGCCGTAGGCCGCCCGCTCCTCTTGGCGCGCGCGGTCCGCCGCCGCCTGCCGTCGCACCAAGTGCTTCACGTCCGCGGGTTCGAACCCTAGATCGATCTGGCCGCCCTCTCCAGGCCGTACGATCCGCTTGTCCCGGCGAGGTTCCGGGAGTCCTCCCAGACCTGGCGCGTCGCCCATTGGTCTATCACAAGCCCTAGCCGACCCTGAATGGAGGCGGGGGCGACCAGGCCGGAGTAACCAAAAGAAAAATTGGTCGGACGTGAGTGTCGCGCTTGATCGTTCTCGGTGAGTTTTGTGGCCTGGTGTTCGGCAACTCTGTACACAAGGCACTCCGGTAGATATCACAGGTTTTCCCACTACCGTTCAGAAAATCAGAACAGACACTCTCCTGCACTTGAGGTTGTGCCCGTTCAATGGGTGTGGTGTCTCTTCAACCCGTTTCACAGAGGTATGTCGATGTAAGCACCGTGGAGGCGAACACTGCAAATGTGCAAAATCACCTTTGAAAGGCAGACAAACCGTCCGGACGATTCGGCTTTCACTCGCGTTTTGATTTGCTTGGGCTCGGAAGCGCCTTGCACGGAGACTGCTTGAGTCGCTGCCGCTGTACAAGGTCATGCAGCCGCTCGTCGAGGCCACGGCGCTCACGGACGAGGACGTCGCGGACCCTCTGCTCACCGCGGCGAGCCTTGCGGTGTCGATCATCGAGCGGCGGACGTCGGCGACGGCGGAGCAGTGGAACATGGCGCAGCTCCTGCTCGGCCTGGTGGATGAGCTGTCGACAGTGGCTCTCCGACGAGATATTCGAGAGGAGAAGCAGGCGTGGCGGGGCTGGAGAGAGCGCAATACCTGTGCGAACACGGCCTTTCAAATTCTTCATGACACGCCCCCTGAGGCCGTTCAACCTCTATCTCGCCTTGCGCGGAGCCGCGTGATTCTTGGATGATCCTCTGAGTGCCACTACTGGCCGTCTGATATCCATGTCCCTTGTTTCAGGATGGCCGTCAAAAGCCGCGGATCGATCAAGCGCACCTTTCTTTTATTTTAGACCGGAGAGCACCGACTCCGGCGTCTTCACGCCACCGCGACTCAGCGCAGCAGCCCGGCAGGCACACCAGGCCGGAGAGCACCGACTCCCGGCGTCTTCACGCCACCGCGACTCAGCGCAGCAGCCCGGCAGGCACACCAGGCCGGAGAGCACCGACTCCCGGCGTCTTCACGCCACCGCGACTCAGCGCAGCAGCCCGGCAGGCACACCAGGCCGGAGAGCACCGACTCCCGGCGTCTTCACGCCACCGCGACTCAGCGCAGCAGCCCGGCAGGCACACCAGGCCGGAGAGCACCGACTCCCGGCGTCTTCACGCCACCGCGACTCAGCGCAGCAGCCCGGCAGGCACACCAGGCCGGAGAGCACCGACTCCCGGCGTCTTCACGCCACCGCGACTCAGCGCAGCAGCCCGGCAGGCACACCAGGCCGGAGAGCACCGACTCCCGGCGAAGCCGCTCAGCCGGCACCACGATACGGACAGAGGATCTGGGGACACGCGGACGCGGTTGGACACACCCTGGGCATTCGGTTGGCGGTGATGGGGCCTTCAGTCGAGCGCATTACTGCGCGTTACGCCGTCTCGAGCGTAGACGGCTTCTCCCGCTAAGAGTCAACCGAAACGAAGTGCCCAGTGGGAAGTGTGCGACCCTATGCTGATCGCGCGTTGTGCGACTCCAGCAATCCAAGCCGAGGAACATTCGCACCCGCCACCTCCGCTACTGCAATGGCTCGCCGAGGCTCCGTGGAACACCGTGCCCCAGGTGAGGGATACCGGCGTTCCTCGTGGTGTGGGGGGTGGGGGTCTACCCCTGTACTCTTGGGGTTCCTGTCCAGCGAATAGTGTTTCGGCTCGCAGGCCCAGGCGGGTTTTGGGGAACTAATGGCAGCAACTCCCGGCGGAACCGCGTCGCCCGTTGGTCCAACGCCAGCGGACGACGGCGATGCGCAGGGAATCCGGAATCATTTGACGTCGGCGGTCTTCGTCCCGTGGATTGGGGTAGCCCCCTGGTCGGGTGAAAATAAAGATGAAGGTGAAGATGAAGATCTCCGCCCGCCCTGGGGGGTCTGCCCGTGTTGTGTTCCGGGGCGCTGGTGCAGTGCCCTCGCTGAGGGGAAGCCGAGTTGTGGGACCTCCATGGCGGAAACTCGTTGAAGGAGGGGCTCGTCCGAGAGGGGCGTCGGCCCTAGTGATAAACACGACGGCCGGCGCCCGACGTAGTTCGACGACACGGGCGTTTGGTCCGCCTTCGCAACGGAATTCCTCGACGAGTCGACGGCGCTCCGTGTACCTTCGGCCACCGCGTCGAATGTGAAAGGCCGGTCGGCACCACGGAAGTGTCTCCCTCAGCACCAGCTTCCTGCCATCCCAGGCCCCGACCAAAAAGCCACACACGGAGTGCATTTGGAAGCGGAGCTCGGGGAGTTGCGAGCAGTTCCCCCATTTGACATGGACTTCTGACGAACCTGCCCTCAGCTCCAGCTCGACCGGCGCGATCTTGTCGATGCACAAGGCTTCGGATCTCAAAGGGTTTATGGAGTAGCCTCGCTGTGGCGCCTTGGCGATCATTCATCGTAGCTGGGCTGGCTCCTTCCGCCGATCGTTGTTGCTTCATTCGCGGTGCTGCAACACAAAACGCAACGCATTTCAAGTTCACCACACACTCGGTTGCAGCGCCGTAACGCGGGGAAGGGCAGTAGCACGACAGAAAGCAGCCAACGTTTAGACGGTTGGTGATGAAGGGGGCTGAAGGCACAGGGGGCTTTCGAGCAAGCCGAAGCGAAGGAGCAGGGTTTACATGGAGGTGTCCAAGACCATGCTTGACAACGAGGGAAGGGTGAGGATCAAGAGAGCGACGGTGATCAGAAGGCTTCGAAGGAAGGCTGGGAGCAAAGAGCAGGGTTTACATGGAAGTGTCCAAGACCAAGCTTGACAAACAGGATAGTGAAGGGGAAAGGGGGAGAGAAAACAAACTCTAAGGAGACTCCGCGACGCGCAGGAACACTGACTCGAGGCTGGTTTGGCTGAGGCTGTAGTCCGTGATGTGGAGCCGGCTCTTGTGGGTCTCCATGGCGCGGAAAACAGCCGAGAGACGTGTTGCCTGTGGAAGTGCAAAGGTGAGCTTACCGTTTCGTTCTTCCGTGAGTTCAGCTTGTGGCACAGCATCGCGAACAAAAGCAGCAGCGACTTCCAGGCGCGTGGACCCATCAGCGTCTTCAGTGTTTCCATCTCGACTGACGCGCACGTGCATCTCGAAGCCTGAACCGAACTTGGACTTCAAATGCTGAAGGGAACCGATGCAACGAAGTTCGCCGTGGTCCATAATGGCCACACGCTTCGCCAAGGCCTCCACTTCCTCCAGGTGGTGCGTGGTCAAGACGACAGAGCAGTGCTTGGCAGCCTCGTCGATGACGGTCCAAAGCCCGCGGCGAGCCGCTGGGTCCATGCCCGCAGAAGGCTCGTCAAGGATCACCACGTCAGGGGCACCCATCATTGCGATGGCAACAGAGAGCTTGCGGCGGTTTCCACCCGACAACGCGCGGGCTGGTTTCGTCAAATGGTCTTGCAAGTCGCAGCAGTGGATCAAGTCGCCCACTGCTTCGGCCAAGTCAGAACCTTGCAAGCCCCGGAGGCCGGCGTATAGTGTGAGATGTTCTTCAACGGTGAGCAGTTCGAACACAGCGTCGAATTGGGGACAGTAACCGATGTGTTTGCGAACTTCGCCCCCTTCCTCGACGACATCCGCTCCACACCGTCGCCGTGCCACCAGATGGAAGCAGCTCACCACACAGAATCGACATGGATGTTGTCTTGCCGGCGCCGTTGGTCCCAAGGAAAGCAAAGACCTCGCCTCGGTGAACCCCGAACGAGATCCCCTTCACCGCCACCTTGGACCCGTACGACTTGCTCAGGTGCCGGACGGAGATCACGTCGGGCTCGGTCATCCCTGGCCGCAGGCGTCGCTGCTCGACAAGCAACCGTTCCTCGCGGACTTCCGAATCCTCGTCCTGGGTCGAGAACTCTGGGGTGGCGCTCCGGGAGAAACCCGCGGAGAGGCTTGGGAGCAAGGTCGGATGATCGATCAGGAGTGTGAGCGCCGCGAAGATGGGAGCGGCGCAAGCCATGAACAGCATGTCGTAACCGGCGTTCTGGAGCGCCCAAGGATTACCGTCGATGTCCCCGTCGCTGAGGCCCGACAAGAGGCCACCAGAAGCAAGAGAGATGATGCCGTCTCCGAGGCAAAACGCAGGCCACCCACGGAAGATTACTCGCAGGATCTTGCCAACGTTTTGTGTGGACGGAATGAGTGTCATGATGAAGACGCCGAAGACCAAGACGAAGCCGGCCATGAAGTTGATGAGCAGCGCGAGGTTCTGGGCCATGCTGTGGTCGCGGAAGAGCGGCGAGACGAGGTACGACCCGGCGATAGAGGAAACACCGTAGAGCAGCAGCAGCGTGAGTGTGCAGAAGAACTTGTGGTGCCGATGTACTCCTCGCGGTTGAAACAAGCGAAGATGATCAACGCCAGAACGGCGGTGATCAGGAAAGAGCAGAAGTCAAACACGAAGTTCGAGGCCCAGTACATGGTGTAGTGCATCCCGGAGACGGTCTGCAGGTGCTTCGTCTTGTGCTCCCGCTCCCGTACGACCCACGCAACGAAAGTGGCCGGAATGAAGGTGAAAGGGATCATGACGAACACGCCGATGACGAAACCCTGAATCCGGCCGACGACGAATTTCTGCGACTGCGTCAGCGGGAGCGGCAACGAAGAGACCTCGAAGCGGAGGGTGGGGTCTGCAGTGAGAGTGCGCATCGACATGACCGCGTACTCCTGGACCGCAAGAGGGAGCGAGTGCGGCCAACCGCTACCGTTGTTCATGATGTACGCCGCGACTGCACCGTGGTTGACGCTCACATTCGACGGGTTGCACACGACAGAGGACAGGCGCTTGTAGGTGTGAGCGTTTGCTGTGACGAGAAGGTGCCGCGAGAGAGCTTGCGGTGTTGGCTCTGACACAGGAGACACCGCTGCGGTGGACGCATTCAACACATTCGATGAGGGGAGCCCAGAAGTCAGGAAGGCGGCGGGGCAGTTGACAAGAGGCGTCTCAGTCGTCCCGTACTCCGACGGCAGCATGGCGATGCCTGGCTCATTATCGAACTTGATGAGCGTCAGCAGCATGGCGAGGAGGAGGCATAGCACAGGGAGGAGGAGCTGAACAACTTGGGCCTTGCGATCGCGCTTGGCGTTGTGCAACCGTTTCACCAACAGCGACCACAGCTGCCGACTGAGCGTCGCCTCAACGCCCTGCCGTTGCGTGAAAATGCGACTGTAGCGGTCCTGAACGCACAGATCGTCAGACAGAGCCACCGCGGCAGCCTTCATGAGCGGTGTCCCGGCGTTGGCGGTCGGATCTTCGATTGGGAGGAGCGCCGCGGCGTCTGTGTCCCTGCCCGCTGTTGGCTCGTGTGCGAGGCGCAAGAATACCTCTTCCAGGGTTGTGACGCTGAGGCCGTGGCCACGGACACCGAGGGAAGCTCCAGTGTTCTCTAGTGATTCGAGAAGGGCCGGGAAACGTGGGATGCCAGCCATGGGGAGCTGCATGGTGAGTTCGGCGGCGTGCTCGGATAAGACATTTGCATCGTGGACGTGAGACTTAACGAGATCGACAATCGGGGCGGCGAGGCCAGTGCGGGAGCTGTCGCACGCAACGGTGAGGGTGTAGCCGACGCCGAGGCGGTTTTTGAGGAACATGGACGAGCCCACACACTGCAGCCGGCCCTTGGACATAATCGCGATCGTGTTGCCGAGGAGGTCAGCCTCATCCATAAAGTGCGTCGTCAGAACGATGGTGCGGCCCGGCGACATCTGCTTGATGAGATCCCACGTGAAACGTCGCGTCGCGACGTCCATTCCAGCCGTGGGCTCGTCGAGGAAGACCACACGCGGAGAGCCCGTGAACGCGACGGCCACAGAGAGTTTACGCTTCATGCCTCCTGACAGGCTCCCTGCCGCAACGTCGGCCTTGTCTGCGAGGTCCACGGCGTGCAGCATCCGCACCGCCTCAGCTGAGCGGTCCTCGCTGCTCGTGTTGCCCTTGAGGCCAGCGAAGAACTCGAGGTGTTCCTTGCAGGTCAGTTCCTCCCACAGGATGTTGTGCTGCGGGCACATGCCGATCTCCTGCCGCACCGCACGGAGCTCGTGCCGCACGGAGTGGCCCGCCAAGTAGCAGTCCCCCGAGGTCATGCCGAGCATCCCAGTCATCATGTTGATGGCCGTTGTCTTCCCTGCACCGTTGTGGCCGAGAAGCACAGAGATCTCCCCGTCATAGAGCGCGTGGGTGAGGTTGTCCACGGCCACCGTGCGGGTGCCATCGGTGTCGAACACGCGGCGCATGGCGCACATCTCCACACTCGGGGTGCGCCCTGCGCGGTCGATCTCCTCGAAAGTGCCACCAACGTCGTGGTGGGAATCCCGAGCCTCTTCCGCCTCGTCGGCCGCCTCGCCCCACACCGAGGACCACGGGCACCACGGGAAACGGATGCAAAACAGCGGGTGCTTCGGGACGCCCCACTCCGAGGGCATGACCGCATCGACGTAGACACCGAGAGCGACGTAGAGAACCGTGTCGACAGCAAGCATGAAGATGGAGACCCCAAGCGGGTACGACCCAGGGTTCTCCTCGAAGAGATCGTGCATGCCTGCCCCTGTGGTGCGTTGGAGGTTGAACAGAAGCTTCGTTCCTTCAGCGAAGGCTGAGGGCGACAGCACGGACAGGAACACGTGAGCGACGCTCGGGGTGCGGTCGGGTAACGCGAAGGACGGAAGAGCCATGACGAAGAAGGCTACCGGGGCGACGATGGCGGCGATGCGGCTTTTGGAGAAGAACGCTGCCAGGAACGTCGACAAGGCGATGGTGGAAGTGCCGAAGCACAGGAAGAGCAGGAAGATGAGCACGGCGTTGGTCTTGTCCAGCACCGCGAGGGCGAGCGTGGCGGTGATAATGATCGACGAGAGGAAGACCGGGACGGCGTACGTGACGAGCCACGAGAGGAGGAACGGGCCGTAGCTGAGGCCCATGATGTGCATCGCCTCCCGGGTCCGCGTCTCCTTCTCCACCACGAGGCGCTTCGTCAGCTGCGACACGGCGAAGAGGTACCCGAAGACGATGAACAAGGGCGCAAGGTTGCCGACGAAGTTCAAGAACTGGCTGTTGTTGTACTCGGCGAAGGGCATCGGCGTGGCGACCAGGGGATTGATGAACGACTGCGGCGCCGGGGAGGGGGTTGCACCGTCGGGCAGCGGGAGCAGCGAGAGGCCCAGAGCGCTGCGAAGGTAGAAGGAGAACGCGGCGTGGCTCGCGTCCCTCGGCCGCAGCGGCGCCGGTGAGTCCTCCGCGAACGCTGTCAACTCATCGCTCGCCCGGTCCGTGTTCTACGGCGCCTCTGTCTTCGCTGGCGTGCCCTTGGACCCCACCGACCGCGTCCCGGGGAACAACAGCGACACCGGCGCGTCGGCCTCGGGTCCGGCGATGCCTCCATGGCAGGGTCGCCGGTCCAAGCGGCGCAGCTGGCGGCGCTGAATTACGGCGTCGGGACGCAGATGCCCGGACGGAAGCGCCCCGGGCCCGGCGGCGATGGGAGCCCCGCGAGCCCGGACCCGGCTGGCCGCGGGCGCCCCAGCGGCGAAGCGTCGCCGAAGGGCGGCAAGGACCAGAAGGCGCGGAAGAAGTACGACCCCACGCCGCTGCTGCATGTGACGCAGGACCCGCTGCGATCCGACATCCCTGTCGACGCTTTGAACCGCTTCCACCAGGCCCTGTCCTCCGTCGCCAAGGCCCACGAAGGCTGCTACGTCGAGTGTGTCCTGGCGACACCGCGTTCCTTGTATTCAACGGCCTGTCGCACAGCTTTAACCCTGGGGCCGCGGCCGGGGCCGCCGCCGCGACACTGTCAAACGCGCCTGTGTGGCCGGGGATGTCGATGTTCTGCGGTATTGCCGGAGGGGCCCGCGAGGGTCGGTGTCATCACAGGGACCTTCGGCGCTCACTCCGTCGTCCTCGGCGACTGCATGACTAAGGCTAGCGCTCTGGCGCGGTGTGCCTTCGCGCTTGGGCCGACGGTCGGTACGGAGCTCCTCCAGGACGCCTTCACGCCCTTCGAGAGGACCGGAGCTTCAGGGCGCAGTCGT
>OY843723.1:0-9537 GCA_963693005.1 Alphaproteobacteria bacterium CMAR1
CGGAGGTCTGATTTTCTCGGGTCAGATTTCTCGCCCGTACGCCCTGTAATCCCAAACTGTCCTCCGCATATGGATGTCGAAGCAATGCAAGTGACTGTGTTGAAGCATGGCTTCGATATCCCTCCGGCCCGTCACGGTGTGACGCGCGCGAAAGGGTCCTCGTTCATCACGTCCAACCTGCAGCCGCTCCAGGAGGCGATCTCCCGTGTGGAGGCGACCAAGGACACCCTCGATGAGGTGCGCACCAAGTTTGTCGAGATTCAGACCACCACCGCGTCTCTCCAGGACGACATGAACTCGCTGTCTGACAAGGTGGCCTTTGGCGCCGCTGCCAACGCGTCACATCACACAGTGACACAGGCCAAGGTCGACGCGCTGCAGGATGTCAACAAGAAGAGCGACCAAGCCGTCGCGGCCCTGTCCGAGCAAGTCGTGGCGGTCAACGGCGCCATGGCCAAGTGCAACGACGAGGTTGCGGGCCTCTCCGACCGGCTCGACAAGCTGTCGGAGGCAACGCCCACCGTAGCCGCGATTGCCGAGGCGGTGACGCGCAACATGGCCACTGACATCGCCCAGGCCGCCCCTCCTGCGCCCGTCATCGACTACGATCTGCTGGCCGCCGCAATCGAGAAGCGCGCGCCGCCGGCGCCGGTGGAGCACGTGCCGGCTGCCCCTCCCGCCATCGACTACGATCTGCTGGCCGCCGCGCTTGACCGACGCAATCCCCCGGTCCGAGTCGCCGCACCCGTCCTTCGTCCGCGCCGCGGCGGCAATGGCGGCGGCGGCAATGGCGGCGGCAGTGGCGGCGGCAATGGCGACGGCGGCAACGGCGACGGCGGCGATGCTCCGAACCGGCGCGGCGCGGGCCGCCGTGGCCGCGGCGGCCGGAACGACGGCCAAGATGAAGCTCCACCAGCTGGCGACGACGATGACGGCGGCGACGGCAACGACGACGACGACGACGGTGACGACGACGGCAGCGGAGATGACGAAGACGATGAGGACGACGAGGAAGGTGAGGGTGACGAGGACGAGGAGGGTGAAGAGGAGGATGAGGCGCCTGACGCAGCCCCCGTTCCCCCCGTCGCCCCCGGAGGTCGCCACCGCAACAACGCCGAGCGTCACCGCAACGCCGAACAGCGCGACACATCGTGGGATCCTCTTGAGCGCATCGCGGAGGATTGCGGCCTCGTCGCCACCATCGCCGCCGCACGCGAGGTCAGCGACTTGAAGCGTCGTGCCGAAGCCGGCGTCCGCGGAACCAGACTCGGCTCGCCAACGAGGCCCAGGCCGCGCGCCTGAGCGT
This sequence comes from Alphaproteobacteria bacterium CMAR1, assembly GCA_963693005.1. Taxonomy (GTDB): domain Bacteria; phylum Pseudomonadota; class Alphaproteobacteria; order UBA6184; family UBA6184; genus Bodonicaedibacter. The sequence continues at coordinate 1,307 of OY843723.1, forward strand.
GCGCAACCGTCACGCTCTGTGGTGGGAGCACGTCACGCCCGCGTCCGGCCGTCCGTCGGCACGGTTGAAGAAGTTCGAAGACGCATTCGAAGCTCTCTGCGAGAACATCCACGCCGGTGCCCCCTCTGGCGTCGAAGTCGCCGACCGGTTCCATCGCCTCATCGAGCCAACCGCGATCGCCCTCCGCGCTCTCCAGGTCGCGCTCGACTCGACTGCGTTCCACGCGACCCACAGCTCCGGGAAGACTCGTGCTGACATCAACACTGAGATCGACGACACCGTCCGCGTGGTGCAGAACCAGGTCGACGGGCACCGGCTTGTCACTCGTCCGCAGGCCGAGCAGCAGATCGCGGCTTACACCGCGCGCGCCCGCGAGATCCGCTTCCTCAAGGAACAGCACGGACGCGCCACCATCTCCCTCAAGGAGAAGAAGGCCGCAGCCGAGGCCAACCCGAGCAAGCAGGCCGCCGCTGACGCCTACGCTGCTGCCGTCGAGAAGGAAGCCGCGGCTGCTCTCCGCCTGAAGCAGGTCGAGAGCTCTCCGGTGACGATGGATGAGGTGCGGCGTCAGGGAAAAGCCGGGGCCGCGCAGCCGCAGCTCTGACTGGGGCCGCTGCGTGGCCCTTCTTCCCCTTCAGTCGCGAGTGCTCCCAGTCCCCAGTCAATCCAGTCAGTCAAAACAACCAGTCTAGTTTCTCCCCGCCGGAGCAAGGTCAAGCCGCCGATGTCGCGCCCGTTACCAGATCCGCCGGGCTTCTTTTCGCGCCTGGAGCCCCCTCGGCGCCCGTCTCCGTCGGCGTCGCTACGCAAGCCGGCGTCGACACAGTTTCCGTGTTCTCCTACGTCACTCCCCGCGACATACGCAAATTCGCGGGCGAGCGCCATGTGTCTACACAAACCCGCGAACGATGTGCCTTGGATCCTGCGGGCGGCGGGACCCAAGCACCGTCCTCTCAAGGAGGAAGCCCGCCTCCCCGACCCAGGGCAAGCCGAGCGCCGCCTGCTGGAGCTTTCGGCTCAACGCTGCTCTCGTGGCCATCTCGGCAAGCTGCGGCGGTGGCTGTTGGCGTTCCACAAGTGGTGCTCCCACCACAATGTGCCTCCGTCCGCATCCATGAGGGCGGCGTTCGTCGCGAGTCTCCATTCGACCAGTGGTTCGAAACGGGCATTGGAGGCTCTCTCAGCGCTCTCAGCAACGGCCACGATGACGTCGCTTCCGGACCTCTCCGACCTCCGCAGCGCACTCAACAAGAAGAACGCGTCCGTCCAGAAGCTACGAGCCCTTCCCATCGCCGAGGCACAGATGGAGCGTGTGCGCTCCGCCCTGGGTGTCCCTGCGATGTTTGTCGCCACCAGCACGTCGTCAAGGTGGGACGACATCCGTGCTCTCCGGCGCAGCAACTTCATGCCCGATGCGACCATGGGCCCGCAGAGGTGGGTGATCGTGTGGTCCACCACGAAGGCAAACAAGGAGGGCGTGACGCGCCTCGATCACACTGCCCTCCTCCCGCCGGTGCTCCCCAAGCCGTTGCTCCACTGGCTCCGCACTGCCCACCGCGACGAACCTCTGACGCGGCTCACAACCGCGACGGTGAACCGCCGCCTGAAGAAGATCACTCCTCCGGAGGCTCACCGGGGAGCGGAGGAGGCCCTGGCCGGGGCTCCGTTGCGCCCGTGGTACTCAGCCCACAGCATGGGAGATGGAGGCGGCCCGGTCTTCAACCGGCGTTTCTGCGTTTCCCCCTTCGCAATAGTACCGCAAAACAAACCCAAACCCCTAGATGATGCCCCCCTGCTGACGCCGTGTGGAATGTACCTGCAGCAGCTCACGATGGCACGACGGCATACCTCGGGAAAGTAGCTCGATCACCATCGCCGATGCCTCGATCACCATCGCCGATGCCTCGATCACCATCGCCGATGCCTCGATCACCATCGCCGCTGCCTCAATCACCATCGCCGATGCCTGAATCACCATCGCCGATGCCTCGATCACCATCGCCGATGCCTCGATCACCACCGCCGATGCCTCGATCACCATCGCCGATGCCTCGATCACCATCGCCGATGCCTCGATCACCATCGCCGATGCCTCGATCACCATCGCCGCTGCCTCAATCACCATCGCCGATGCCTCTATCACCATCGCCGATGCCTCGATCACCATCGCCGCTGCCTCAATCACCATCGCCGATGCCTCGATCACCATCGCCGATGCCTCGATCACCATCGCCGATGCCTGAATCACCATCGCCGATGCCTCGATCACCATCGCCGATGCCTCGATCACCATCGCCGATGCCTCAATCACCATCGCCGCTGCCTCAATCACCATCGCCGATGCCTCGATCACCATCGCCGATGCCTGAATCACCATCGCCGATGCCTGAATCACCATCGCCGATGCCTGAATCACCATCGCCGATGCCTCGATCACCATCGCCGATGCCTGAATCACCATCGCCGATGCCTCGATCACCATCGCCGATGCCTCGATCACCATCGCCGATGCCTCAATCACCATCGCCGCTGCCTCAATCACCATCGCCGATGCCTCGATCACCATCGCCGATGCCTCGATCACCATCGCCGATGCCTCAATCACCATCGCCGATGCCTCGATCACCATCGCCGATGCCTGAATCACCATCGCCGATGCCTCGATCACCATCGCCGATGCCTCAATCACCATCGCCGATGCCTGAATCACCATCGCCGATGCCTCGATCACCATCGCCGATGCCTCGATCACCACCGCCGATGCCTCGATCACCATCGCCGATGCCTCGATCACCATCGCCGATGCCTCGATCACCATCGCCGATGCCTGAATCACCATCGCCGATGCCTCGATCACCATCGCCGATGCCTCAATCACCATCGCCGATGCCTGAATCACCATCGCCGATGCCTCGATCACCATCGCCGATGCCTCGATCACCACCGCCGATGCCTCGATCACCATCGCCGATGCCTGAATCACCATCGCCGATGCCTCGATCACCATCGCCGATGCCTCAATCACCATCGCCGATGCCTGAATCACCATCGCCGATGCCTCGATCACCATCGCCGATGCCTCGATCACCACCGCCGATGCCTCGATCACCATCGCCGATGCCTCGATCACCATCGCCGATGCCTCGATCACCATCGCCGATGCCTCGATCACCATCGCCGCTGCCTCAATCACCATCGCCGATGCCTCGATCACCATCGCCGATGCCTCAATCACCATCGCCGATGCCTGAATCACCATCGCCGATGCCTCGATCACCATCGCCGATGCCTCGATCACCACCGCCGCTGCCTCAATCACCATCGCCGATGCCTGAATCAAAAAAAATCAGAGGGAAACGCTCAAGTAGAATACGCCAGCTGGCGTTTGTTGCGCAATGGCTGGGACACCCAACACATTCAGGTCGACACGCACCATGGGCAATCCCTTGAGCTTGTTTTTGTTGTGTGAATCACTGAACTCGTTACTGGAACATCGTAAGGCGATAAGTGAGTAGGTCATCAGAGGCAGAGGCACACAAGGCGCTCTGGACCGTCCAATCGGCGAGGCAGCTGTAACAGAGTGGGTTTTCCTAGTTTTTGTTTGCGGTTTGTGTGTTTTGTTTTGTGGACTTCGTGAGGGATTCAGTGGCCTTTGATTTCCGGGCGGAGCAGGCAGCACAGGTGGAACAGTCGATCTTACAGATCTCGCAGGTCGAGCACGAGTGTGATGCGACAGAGGCGTTCCAAATCAGTTGGTTGTGATCTTGCTTTGCGACGTGATTGAACGTAGTCTTCAAGACAGTTCCAGCAATAGTTTCGCATAAAGAGCGGAAAAGGCCATGTGTTGGTGTTTTTGAGCATATGGCACGGAGGGTTTTAATTGAGTCGATGTGAATTGTGCCAACGGAGGTGACCACAATCGGGTGGAATGATACACGGGATCCGTCGATTGTGGAGTTCCAGTCACTGTATTTATTTCGTTTGTATGTGTCGCGCTGTTTCACTGCGGACGCTCTGCTTACGTCATGGGATACATGTACAACGGTAATGTCGAGAACGAACATGCCACCGCTCGGGAGGATGACGAGTACGTCGGGGCCTTCCACGTTTCTAGAGAGGACCTTCGGGAAGTGTGCCTTCAGGTTGGTGGTCGCGTAGAGGCCGTACATGTTGAGAACCCGGACCATTCCGGAAGCAGTTAGGTTGTGGCGCGTGAAATGGAATGACTTGCTGCACGTTGCGCATGTCAGGGCATGGTCTACATTATCTGCTTCATCTTTGCAAATCGTTGCGATAGACATCGGCACGTTCAGCAGCATGCGAGCAGAGAATAGAAACTCCTGGTCAGAAAGCTCGTCGCGGGCGTCGTGAGGGAAATGGGCGCTCCAACACGGCTGGTTCTGATAGTTAGATTGTTCGTGGTATGATGTCAAAACGTCCCTTGTTACGCTGGTGTCGTGTGTGCGTCGCCACAGGTCTGTCGTCATCTTGTCAAACACGGTAAGCGCCTCTTTCGTAGGATGCTCAAACGCAGCTTTTTGTGTGATTGCCCAGTGTGCGATCCCGAACCCGCCAACGACTAGTGGAGCATGAAGCTGCGCGCGTTGGGCGTCAGGCAGGTCGGTGATTTGCAGCACATGGGCGGCGAGATCTGCGTTGGTTTTGGAGACTAAGGCAGCGACATTGGCAACGAGGTCCGGACGGGAGCAGGCGAAGGCGTGATGCCAGCGCCGCGAGGTCAGGCGAATCAGGTTCAGAGCGTACTGTGGGCGCAGACGAGGGAGAACATTCGTGAGGAGGTTCTGGGCATTCGCGAGCCGGTCGAAGTCGGAGGCATTGTCGTCAGCCTTTTTGGAGTCGGCCGCGACGTAGCCGCCGAGGAAGATCGTGGATTGAGAAACGCGTACATGAGATTGATCAAAATAACCGAAGTGCTGTTGGGAGCATACGATTTTACTCTTTTCGCCCATGAAGGGGAGGTTGATCTCAGCAAATTGAGCGTTAATGTCGTGCACGAGCGCCATGAGCTTGTCTGGCTCACAGAAGATCGCAACATCGTTGGTCGCACAGCGAAGACAGGCGGCGTGCTTTCGCACGAGCGGTGCAGTGACCGCCGCGAAGAACAGAGAGGATGGAACCGATCCTTGAGTCTCACCACAGTGGATGGAGAATTCTTGTGCGGCGGCCGCACCGTTGAACCAGACAGCCGAGTTGTTTGTGTATTCGAACCGGAAGAGGCCGACCAGCTCCGGGCAGTGTTCTTTGATGAAGTCGAAGATCGCCTGGCGAGAGATGTTGTTGAACGCCCCGCTGCAATCGCCAATGAATACAGCTAGCCCGTGGTCAAGCGCGGACTGCACATCTTTCACGGTCGCACGGATGCCATCGAACTTCGCGACGGCCTGTTCTTGAGGAATGGGATCACAGATCTTCCGTCGAGCATTCTGCAGCATCAGGCGCCAGGCAACCTTGATCCAGAAGTCGCCGACCGCCACCGGTCTGATCTTGCCGTTCGGCTTGAGAAACGGGATGAGAATACCCGTGGAGTGTAGGTTCCGAATAGAAGGGTGGTGGTCGTCGTTGCAGATCTTCGTCAGGTACGTTTCGATAAAGAGACTGCCCATTTCATGGAAGATGCACGGCAGCATGAGCTCACGAGTCCAGCCGGTGATGCCTTTGGCTTTCATCCGTCCGCATGTCTTGACTGCGGCGATCGCACGGGAGCGTTTCGCGTGGTGTACTCTCGGCGCCACGGCTGCCAAGTTCGTCAGTGTCAGAGCGTAGGGATTCAGTTTTTGTTCAATCTCCTGTGAATTCTCGGCAGAGATGGACGCTACACCGGTGCGCGCGAAGCACTCCAGCGCCTTTCGCCCACAGCCCTTCCGGATAAGTGATTCTGCCTTTCTTGCACTGTGATCGATCGAAACAGTCTCCACATCCGGCTGTGGCGTGTCATCATCGTCATCATCATCAACAGCGTCATGCGCTTTGCGAGATCGCAGCGTTCGTTTCGACACACTCACTGACGAACCGTCAGGGTGCGTGGTGGTGGTGACTTCCTCCTGTTGAGTAACGACACTCGTTGTGACGGCTTGAGACGAAGACATCGAGATCGACATCGTGGCAGAGTCTTTGAAAAACTGAGTGTATAGTCGGACACGGTCTGCCCGGGAGCTGACCAATCGAGTGAGACGCTGGCAAAGTTCGTGGACTGGGTTTCTGGTGCTCCGTCTGAGGAAAAATACAGGAGCGCACGCAGCGATGATGAAGTATGACTCTTTCTCGCAGTCAGATGCCATACTGGGTGGGTTCAGAGCATCTTGGCAGCACGCCGCAAAGACGAGTGTCCAAATCGGGATGGCGCGCGCCGGGAGACTTGTCCAGGTCGTGAACTTCGTCTTCCTGATTTGTGCCACTGCCTCATCGAAAGAAATATTCGCGACGTCAACGATGTCATTTGTGTCAAGGTTCATCACCTGCGTGACACCACGATCATCAAGAGCGGCGTTGCAGCATTCGTCTGCAGAGGCGTTACTGCCTCGAGGCACCCACCAGAAACGCAGGTTGGTATGTTTGAATTTTTTCATTGAATCTACTGCACCGAGAAGGAGAGTCAGCTCTCGTTGGTATGAGACATGATCATCGGGGCTTTCACTGATGGCAGATGCAATTGCGTTGGCATTGTCTCCCCGAACGCAGATGGTCGGGAACTTGCGAGTTTTTGCTGCAATGTATGTTGCATTTGGCGGGTAGTTGCCATCCAGCAAGCAGTCATTTCTGCAATGTTGTTGGTGTTCGCGAAGGGAAGCTTGATGCCGATGTAGAGACCATTTTCCCACGCGACCCACACACCAGCTGATGCACAGGCGTCTGCACGTCCGTTGCCACGACATGCGCCATCGAAGTAAATGCACAGTTCTGCGGTGGATTCAATGAATTGTACTACTTTATCTGCAAATTCCTTGAGATTTTCTTTTATTTGAGAGACTGACTTTTCATAATCGCTTGTCGAACGACTGGTTTGTTTCGCCCTTATCAGTCGCCGTGGGGCGGCTGACGCGGGGGGTGGTTGTTCTTCGGGAGTCTGAATGTCTTCTCGTTGTTGTCTTTTTTGATTCTTGGTCTTTTTGTTGTTCCTTTTGCTGTTACTTGTCAAGATGGGAGGTTCATCGTCGTCGGAAGGGATCGGCGCAGCTGATGGAGCGCTCGCGGCAGGTGGCACAGGAGCTAGTTCTGGATCTCTGTTGGGAGGTTCATCGTCGTCGGAAGGGATCGGCGCAGCTGATGGAGCGCTCGCGGCAGGTGCATGCAGCGGTACTCCGGCAAGAAATGCGCAGCGCCAGTCACGAGCTTGCAGTCCAAGGGAACTTCGATGACAGTCAGATCGGAGTTGTACTTCGTGATGGCCTTAGCACCGTACTCGGCAAGCAGCTTCGACAGCTTTGCGGCAGACAGGATCGAACCCTTCTCGTTGGCCGGCTTCACAATCAAGCGAGGGAGACGGGGCTTCTCGGCACGGGGCCGGTGCTCGCGGGCGGGGTACAGGACCTCCACGCCGCACGCCCGCGCGCGCACGCGAGTCCGGCAGGGGCCAGATTCATCCTTCCATCGTTGACCTTCGACAACAACACATGACCAGCGAGCAGACCAAGACACGGGGGCTACAGGATTCAGGTGCGCACGGGTCTACAGGGGGAGACAGACGGAAACAAGACGAACTCGCGGGCGGGCGGGTGGGTGGGGGCCGCGAGAGAATTGGACAGCGTCGACTGGGCTCTACCGGCCTGTGTCGCGCATGCCCTGCCCCACACCACAACATCACACACCACACCACGATCCATTCCATGAGCGTTGCGTTTTTTTCTCCGACGAAACCAAAACCAACGAAGGATCAACGAAGGGAGGCTGAACTGGTGGGGGGCCTGCCCACGCCGCACACACAGGCACGCACGCGCGAGGTCCCAAACGCAGGCTTCAATCACAAACTTCGACTTCCCCGGCGCCATGTTGAGCATCTTCACACGGTCTTTGCACAGAACAGCAGAGGAGAAGGTATCACCACCTTCCGCGACAAACTTCTGCATGAAGGCACGGTCGATGGTGTCGAAGTTGTCAGTCTTGATCAGAATGCCGAATCCGTGAACCAGTGTGTGCACCCCATTCACGTCACGGATGTGATGCGCCAACTTGAAGCGTGCTTCTGCGTTGATGCCGAAGCGCGTGGACACATA
>OY843724.1:0-3070 GCA_963693005.1 Alphaproteobacteria bacterium CMAR1
ATTGCCAGGGGTTGACCATGAAAGAATTAATAATTTAGAATTTAATGCCAAGGGGTTGGCCATGAAATACTTTATTATTAGTTATTAATATGTTAAAAGTTAGTTTTTTATAGTAGGGGGTAGAAATTAGGGGAAAGGGGGAATTGTTGGGGGAAGAATTATTGATAGCATAAAGTTAAAAATGTACGTTTTTTATTGGCTTTTTATAGGTGTTATCCTATAGTTAATATTAGGGGGAAGAAATGGGGGGAAAAAGAGAGAAATTAGAGGGTTTGGAATAATTTTTTATTATTTTTCTCAACAGAACATTTTGAGAAATTCTCTCTTCCCCTTTTTCCCCTTGGAGTGAATGCTGAAAGTTGCCTCTCAGGATCTGGTTTTGGAGGAGTTTGTGGGGTAAATGTATTGTTGTTTGGATGTAAATGGTTAGTTAAAAAGTGTGTTTTAACAAATGGGGGGTAAGAATAAAACTGTTGGACAACTAGTTTTTAGTGAATGTTGGTTGTGAAGTTGTGGGTGCATTATTGTGTGAATGTGTGGGATGTTGTGTTCTTGTTGTTTTTTTTTCAGAGTTTTCTTCATTGCATTTGCTTTTGGGGAGCTTTCGTCATTGCATTTGCTTTTCGAAGTGGATTTTCCCAGTTTTTGTTGTGGTTGCGCCAATGTTGTGAATGGTGTGTGGGAGTTTTCTTCATTGCATTTGTTTTTTGTTGTGTTGGTTTCTGGTTTGGAATGGTGTGTGTTAAGTTGGGGAAATGTGGTTCCAACAGTCGAAATTTTCACATCACAATTTTTGATGAAAATTACCATCACAAATTTTGGTGATAAAATTGGTCAAAAAAATTGGGAAAAAAATTCATCAAAAAAATCATCAAAAATTTCATGAAAAAAATTCGATCCTTGAACCCTTCCCTGAATGCTTCCCTGAATGCTTCCCTGAACACATTTCTGAACACATTTCTGAACACATTTCTGAACACATTTCTGAACACATTTCTGAACACATTTCTGAACACATTTCTGAACACATTTCTGAACACATTTCTGAACACATTTCTGAACACATTTCTGAACACATTTCTGAACACATTTCTGAACACATTTCTGAACACATTTCTGAACACATTTCTGAACACATTGTCATGAACATTTGCGTTTACAATTTCATCAAAAAAATATAGATATTTTAGTAACTATATATATTTTCTTGTTTACGCGGGTTTCACAGATTCGTCGATGTAGATTTCTTCTTCTATCATCGCGTTTAGACCATCAACTCTAGCAGACAATATGGAGTGAACTTGGTCACATTTGTCTTTCCATTCTTCTAAATCTTTTGCAACTTTAGCGGAATGTTGGAGTTGCTGAAATAGTGGAGTATCGTGCATGGTGTCATTGTCCTTTAAGAGTAGAATGTTGTCCATCTTTTCTCTTAGCTTCTTTAAAGAATTTCCTGCAACAGAGATTTCTTCTTCGTAGTGTTTTTTAATGTTTTCGTAACTTAAGCTTAATCTTGTAACAGTTTTAGATAGAACATCGATGTTCTCAGACAACTCGTCGAATCTGTTCTCAAGGTATGCTTTGCGTTTAATTCTGGTAATTGTTGTGTCGTGAGTTAGATTTTCAGCCATTGTATATAATATAGAATATATATATATTTATTGTTAAGTCGCTATTTATATATTTCTTATACAATATTATCTTGTACAGCTTCTTCAGGAGTTCTAGGCATGCGAGGTAAAACTGTTGGAGTGTAGATACTTGCGCCTTGTCTTGGAATTGGACTTCCAGATAGGATATGTGGTTGTTCTTCGTCCAATTCGAATTCTGCAGGTTCGTGTGAAGACAGGCCATTGCGATTTAAATACTGATTGTTATCTACAATATTGCCTTCTCCATTTAAACTAATGTATTCTAATTCTTCTATTACTTTGTCTTTTTCTTCGATGGTGTTTTTAAACGCTATTTCTTGATCTGCCTTAGTTTTCTTTAAAGCAGCCTTCTCATTGCTCATCATCTTTCCAAATGCAGTCATCGAAATAATGGTGATTACAGTGACGATTGTAACAGTGATATCCACACCTTGGACAGATGCATTGCTAATAGCAGTAGAATTTCCTAAAATAGACTGATAATTATCCACCACTTTGCAATCACGTGTTGAGTTTAATATTGCACCTGAAACTGAAGCAATAACACCTGCAATTGGCAAAAATATTGCACCACCTTTTTTCATCAACTTCTTAAGTTTTTCCATGTATTGTATATACTATAATTAGAAAGTTATTTTAAAATAGGAATAAATATCTTACTATTGTTTAACTTACACCTCCGATTCCAATAACAACTCAGATCGTGGATAACTAACATTCTTAATTTTGCGATATGGCGGTGATGTAGATTGCAACAAATATCTCACAGGTTGTCCTGGCAATATAGAAACATACCAAATTTTCATTGGTTTAGAAATATCGTAACGAAACCTTCCAATTTTAAAATGGTCTTTATTGTATTTGTTACGTTCACTCACAACACTCTTATTGGGTTGTTGTATTGGTCTGTAAACAATGTCTCCATCTTGCAACAAATCTTCATCATCAGGTATCACAGGTGCTTCTAACATTTCTACAAGGGGTTTGTCATCACGTATGTTTTGGTTTATAATATCAACAACTTGTGGCAGGTATTTCGTCCATGTTTCCTTACGAACAGTTGTCCAAGGTACATCACGTTCACGAGCAGAATTATATCTTTTAGAATCTTGTATTGTTAGAACAGTTCTTAAAATCTTGTTGATGATAAAGTTCATCGATTCTACAACTGCCAATTGCTGTTTACGACCAGGAATACCAAAACGAATGTCAAGATCCATGTCTTCTAAATACTTTTCGACAATGGCATTCTTAAATTCTGATCCAGGGTCTGAATACACAATTTCTGTGACGAATCCACGATTGAATACAGTTTTAATAGCATTCTTAATAGTGTTGGCTTCCTTGTTCTTAAGTGCAACCGCATCCACACGTCGACTGTAAACATCAACAATTACAAAAAAAAAACCTGTACCCGT
>OY843725.1:0-7315 GCA_963693005.1 Alphaproteobacteria bacterium CMAR1
CCTCCGCCTCTGCCTCCACGTCGACTAAGACGGAGAAAGGCGCACGTCAGGAGGCGGCCCCGGTGGTGCGACTCGACATGGACCTCGCACCCGCCGAGGACGCATCCCCCGCCTCCGTGTCCCGCTCCCCGTCGCCCGCGTCCATCTCCCGCACCGCGTCCTCCGTCGCGTCCCCACCCGATGCCGATGGCCACGCTCTTCACACGGACTCTGACGACCGTGCTAGCGATGCCGACGTTGATCGAGCTGCTGCTGGTGGAGCCACCAAGCCAGACGCTCAGGATGGTGCTGAGCCCGAGACCGACAAGGACGAGCGGCAGCGGTGGGGCACGTCGTACTACCGCATGGCCCGCCGCGTGAAGTCCGCTGCCCGGACATACGGCGCAGCAGCGTGGCATGCGAACGTCGAGGGGCCCGGGGTGCACGCCGCCGCCAAGGCCGGGGCCGCCGCCCGCCGGAGCAAGGCCATGCGCCCTGATGCTCGCAAGTAGCGCGCCTTCCCACTGTACACACTTCGCTGTCGCAATGACAAAAACAAAGACCGAGAGATCAGTGAACAGTGGAAATGACTTGATGGTGTGTGAACGTTGGTTGTGTTGCGTGCCCTGCCAGCACCCACCCAGGATGCTCCGCCGCACGATGCAGAAGGCGCAGATGCACAAGGCGCCGCAGAACCCCGGCCCGGCCCTGCACGGCTGGGGGCGCTCCATCCAGAAGCGCCGCCTCGAGTACGAGACCGTCGAGTCCAAGTACGGCGCCCGCGAGTTCAACAAGAACTGGGACCTGGCCGGGCTCCAGACCCGCTCCACCGACTACATGCAGGTCCGCACCTACTTCAACTTCGGCGGCCGCATGGGCGGCTGGCTCTTCAACTGGGGTCAGATGGGCGTCCTCGTCACCGTCCCGGGTATGGGCGTCCTGTACGTCATCCACGACCTCAACGACCGCTACGACAAGTCCATCCACCGCGCGGCCTGGTGGTAAGCTCATCGGAGGGGCCGCACGCCGTCTCCCCCGTACTGGCATCTCGCGATGTGTCGGCGTTCCTCGTCGAGCGTGAAGACGTGTGGGAGCGGCCGCGGCCCCGCCACGTTCTAAGGGTCATGTGCCGCCGTGCCCGCCCTCCCCCGCAGCCAGGCCCCGTGCTGTGGTGGGCGGGCAGGAAGACCGCGACGGTGCATGGTAGTAGGACTTTCTTTCAAAAGTCTATAGTTCAAAAAAATTCGAGCGATGAACACATGCGGGTGTGCTATTGCAATGATCGAATGTTGTGACAATGCCCAGCACACAAAAAGATACATTGAAAGAACAAACACAGCAAACACAAAACGCCAAGAAAAAACAGCAAAAACACACACAAGAACTAGAACACCAACGAAAGAGACACTCTTCGAGAAACAAACACCACATCACCATGCGCAACAGCAGCTCCAGCGCCAAGGCCAGGGTCGCCCCAGCCTCGGGACGGCCGCCCATCCGGACCCCGGACGCCGCCCTCCCGGCCACCGTCGACGGTATGCAGCGGCTGTACTACGCCAAGCGGGAGGCGCTGCGGTACGACCAGGGCCGCCTCGCGGCCGTCACGGCCGCCCTCATCGCCGTCCGCAACGCCCAGTGGCACCACATGCCCCTCCCGCCTCTGTCCGACGACGACGGTGGAGAGCAAGAGGGCGAAGAGGGCGACAGCAGCACTGCGACGAAGCCAAGCAGCACCGCCACACCTACCCCCAGCGCGTCCCAGGGCACAGGGGGCCGCAGCGACAAGGCCAAGACGCCGGACCGGAAGCGCCACCGCTCGCCGTCCGTCCCCGCTTCCACCCCACGGGATCAGCGGGGAGGAGGGCAGGGAGGGCAGGGAGGACATGGAGGGGATGCCACGGTGGACGGGTCGTCCCCTGCGTGGTCCATCGTCCGCTCGAGGGTCGCACCACCATGGGTCCCACCTCCACCCTTCTAGGCCCAGGAACTGGTCTCTCCCGGTCCCATGGTGGCCGCTGCACCGACGCACCTCGAGGTTCGACACGCCGGACTGGTCTCCAGGCGCGGCCCCACCCATCAGCACTTGAGCTGTTCGTCAGTCCGTCTATCCCCAATCACGGTGGACGCTGTGTGGGTGCCGTTGTTGTGGAGCACAGCCCATGGCGCTCCGCACGGCGCTGCTCGCCATCGCTGCGGCAGCTTGCTCCCTCGGCGGTGTGGCCAGCGGCACGGAGCTCCCGTCCTTGGCCGACACCACCGGCTGCCCATGGTACCTGGCGGCCGAGCACGCCCTGCCCTGCCGCACCGCCCCCGCACCACAGCCGCTCCTCGCCGCCTTCTCCACACCGCCCCATGTGCCCATGCCCTCGGGTGTCACCTCCGTCCTCCATGGCTTTGGCCGCGCCATCGCACGCAGCCACGACGCCGTGAACACTGGTAGTGCAGCGGCAACGCACCACACCGCCAGCCGTGGGTACAGCTACGCGGTGGACTACGGGCACCACTTCTGCCTCCTCTTCACCGCCCTGGCCGGGCACGACGCGGCGAGGCCGACCGACGTGGAGGACCCGCAGGACCCGGACTTCCTGGAGTGGGCGCGGTGGTCCATGGCGACCGGGCAGTGCCTCCGCGACCGCGCCTTGCTCGCCCTCCGCAACGCCACGGACAACAGTCTTCGCGCGCGCCACGACGGCCACTCGAGCATGATTGAGGCTGCGGACGAGGCGAAGGGATCAACTTCTCTTGTCTCGCGGTGCGAGCAGTTCGAGGCCGCGGCGGTGGCGGCCCACGCTCGGTGCTACGTGCGGCACGGCTTCTGCGACCTCTCCTGGAGCGCGTGGTGGCGCACCGTGGCGCACGTGGGGCTGCGGGGGTTCGACCAGTGGGCGACGCTGCGGGAGGGGCTCCACGCGGCGTGGCTGTGCTTCGCCTACACCACCTTCGGCACAGACCCCGTCCGGAACTGACCTCTCCGCTCTGCTGCACCGTGGGGCCTTGAACCGGTCGCCTTTGTTCTGATCGAGTCGCGACAAGACTGCTCAGTAAACAACGGCGACCGAGAGGCGGCACAGACAGGAACAGAAGAGACGGCACATGAAGGCAGACCACCGCTTCACCACCACTCCAACCATCAAACACTAACCGTTCGACGTCAGCGTCCGGACACCGCGTGTCATCTCCTCACCACACTTTGTGTGGTAGTCTTGTTGCGGTGCCGCTCCTGCTGAGATGTTCCTGCCCTTGGACCGTGCCGTTGTCGCAGCTGACAGCAATGCGCGCGGCGCTCCTCGCGGCCGCCCTCACCGCCGTCGTTGCGACGATGGCGTCCGCCCGTGGCCCGGCGCGTGGGTACGACACCTGGGACGGGTTCAAGTTCGGCATCAACGAGAGCAACGTGCTGCAGCAGGCGGGGCTCATCCACGAAGCCAACGCCCAGGGCGGCATGTACAAGTACTTCATCCTCGACGAAGGGTGGTCTCATGCCGACGGGTACAACATCTTCGACCACAAGTGGGTGCTCGACGGCTACGGCTACCACCGCCCGAACCCGAAGGCCTTCCCCTCCGCCAGCGGCGGGTCCTTCGCGCCCCTTGCGGCGAAGCTCAAGGCGGACCACAACCTGACCCTCGGGCTGTGGATGCTCCACGGCGTCACAGAGCAGGCGCTCAAGGCGAACTACCCGGTGAAGAACGGCGGCGGGGCGACCGTCCGCGACATCGTGATCCCCGGCGTGGTCTGCCCGTGGCACACGGACATCCACGCCATCAACGTCTCGCACCCGGCCGGGCGGGCGTACTACGCCGGCATGATGGAGCTCTACAGGGAGTGGGGCGTCGGGTACATCAAGGTGGACTGCATCTTCGGGAACAACCTGGACCCGACGGCGATCCAGGCCATCTCCTCCATGGTCGACCCGGCCTCGATGGTGTACTCCCTCTCCCCGGGGTCCCTGGCCTCCCCCGCCCTCGCCCTGCAGTACGCCGCGCCCTACGCGGACTCGTACCGCATGACGAACGACCTGTACCAGTGCTGGTCGCGGCTCTTCCACGAGTGCGCCATCGAGCAGCTCGTGTACGTCCGCGACTTCGTCCCCATCATCGGTGTCGCCTCCAACGTCTCGTGGCGCCCCGCGGCCCGCTCCTACCCGGACATGGACATGCTCCCGTACGGCGGCTTCGCTCTCGCCGCTGACAGCGACAACAGTGACCAGCACCGCCGTGCCCCGCACCCTGGGGCGAAGGTGGGCGGGCGCCTCGGTGCGTGGAAGCTGACCGTCGGGATGCGGCGCTGGATGGCGGGCATGTGGTCGCTGCTGCAGTCCCCGGTGGTGATCACCGGCGACATCGCCCAGGCGACCCCGGACGAGCGGGCGCTGCTGGCGAACGGCCGCCTCGCGGCGATGCACCAGGACGCCTCGGCGCAGCGCGTCGTCCGGTTCCACGTCGCCAAGGGCGGGGCGTCCGGGTACGCCGTGATGACGGCCCAGGGGACGGTCGGGACCTACGTTGGCTTCTTCCCTTACGCCGCGGAGTTCGGCGCCGACTACGTGGTCACGGCGGAGGTGCCTGCCAAGGAGATGGGGTGGCCCGCGACGGCCTCCGTTGGGTTCCTCGAGGACTTCTTCGGCGGGACCGCCCCGAAGGCTGCCCTCGCCCTGGACAACGGCGTGGTGTCGCTGCAGGCCACCGTCAACGACGCCGCCGTCTTCCTCGTGACGCTGCAGAACTAACACAGCGTGAGCTCCCACCCAGGCCGACAATGTTAGGCTCCTTTAAAAAAAACAAATGATCCTGTTGTCCGGATGTTGTTGTCACACCCTTCTATCCAACGATGATGTGTGGTGCGTCGAACCCCGCCCTATAGTCCCTCAAGACTGGTCTCGATGCGACCGCCGCGTCCCCAAAGCCCAAGCGCTTCCGCCTTTCGATTTCCTTCACTTTGTGAGGTGGCCCTCGCCGCCCCTCCGCCACGATCGCTTCTTTTTGACCACACTCACTTGTCAATCGAAAACAAGTGACATGGAAAAAAGTGTAGCACAAGAAGTGATCCTCGTGTTGATTGTTGTTGTGTTCTGCCGACCACAGCGGGCGATGCCCTTGTCGCCCTTCACGGGGCAGCGCGACCCGGACCTCTCGCCGGACCACAAGGTGCACTCCTCGCTCGGCTCCGCATGGGAGCCCACCTTCCTCCTCGACCACAGGGTCTTCGCCGCCGCCGCCCGCGACCCCGGGGCAGCGCCCGCAGCGGCCCTGCCCACCCCGAGCTGGGGCCGCCCGCCGCTGGAGGCCGCTGCTCCGTCGGCCCACCGAGACCCATTAGCTGCCGCCTCCTTCGGGCTCTCCTGCATCGCCCCGCCCTCCCAGCCCTCGTCCCAACAGCAGTCGTCGCAGGACCCATCGACCGCATCGCAGCAGCCGCGACCCTTCGGCGCCCCCTCCGGTCGCGCGTCCGGCCCTCCGACGGCGTGGCTCGGGGGCCTGAGCCAAGTCCCGTGCCCCTCCGCCGCCCATGCGCTGCCTAGCCCTGGGCGCGACGAGGACCGCCCGCGGACACCGGCACGGCCCTCGCCGTCCGTGGAGCCGTCGCTACACCTCCTCGACGAGATGTCCACCATCCGCCCCGACATGGGCCCGTGCATGGCCGCCGCTGCATCGGCCGCACCTATGGGAGGCTACGCCGGGGTCGACGCCCAGCCGTCCTTCATGTTCCGCCCGACGGGGCTACCCTTGGCCCCACGCGCCCTGAATCGCCACCCATCCACCGGCAGCCGCGGCTCCGCTGGCTCCTGCGACGGCGCTGCCTGCGGTGCCCCCAGCGCCGCCCCGGAGCCCAGCGCCGCCCCGGAGCCCAGCGCCGGGCCTCGCTGCTCCCACTACGCCCCGCGCCGCGTGAGGGGCCCTGCTATG
Source organism: Alphaproteobacteria bacterium CMAR1 (assembly GCA_963693005.1). GTDB lineage: Bacteria > Pseudomonadota > Alphaproteobacteria > UBA6184 > UBA6184 > Bodonicaedibacter. Next base: position 5,886 of record OY843725.1, read on the forward strand.
GACGACGCCGCGGTGTCGTTCCTCGCGCGCCCGGACGTCGACGGCCCCCGTCCTAAGACCGCACCTGCATCGTCCACGGTGCCCTCCGCAGCGCCGTCCGCAGCCCCGCAAGGGGTCCGGGCCTTCGGCGTTCTGGGCACGGCGTCCAGCACCGATCAGCAGGGCACCACGAGCGCCACGGCGTCCTCTGGGACAAATGGAGCGGCGGCAGACGCGGCGCTGGAGTCGGAGAGCCTCCTGCCGAGCTTCCTCCCGAGCATCGGCGGCGTCTCCTGCATCGCCCCCGCCCCGCCCTCCGTCGTCCTCCCTCCCACCGCTGCCCCCTTTCAGCTGCAGCGGTCCTCCACAGGAGGAGGAGGCGGTGGGTCGGCCCCCACCTCCCGGCGCAGCAGCGTCGGCTTCAGCGGTGTCGACGACGCCCCACGCAGCAGCAGGGACGGCCTGAGCAGCCTGGGCCACGCCATGGCCCGAGGGGAGGGGAGCGCGGGCAGCCGCGAGGAGCGGACGACGGCGGAGCTCCGCACGAGCCGCGAGGAGCAGCTCATGGCGGAGCTTGAGGCGGAGGGGCGCATGGCCCGGTCGCGGCGGCGCAGCGTGCGGCTGCACGGGGAGTTCGACGACCCGTCGGCCCCGACGACGCCGCTGCTCACACCGAGCTCCTCCGCCCCAGGGACGCCGCTCTTCGCCCCGGCCCAGGCCGCCGCCGCGCCGCCGCCGCTCGCAGCCGCAGGAGTCTTCGCGGCGGACCACGGGCCTTTCCACGCAGCGTTGGTTGGGTCCGCGCCCCCGACGCCCACCACACCGTCGGTGCCGCGGCCGTGGGGCGAGCCGTTCCCGCAGGGCCTCGCTCTCGCCGGGCCACTGCAACACCCCTCGGCCGCGCCCTCCGCGACGGCGTCCACGGCCTCGAGCGTCGGCTTCGGCACCGCGTGCAGCTCCCTCGCCACCTCCCGCGCCGCGTCGCCCGTCTCCGCCGCCGCCGCCTCCAGCACCGCCGCTCCCATTGCCCCATCCCTCGGTGGGTCACTCGGTGGGTCCTTCGGCACCGCGGCGATGGCTGCGCCCGGCACCGCCGTAGCGTCGACCGCAGCCGTCGTCGGCGGTGGTGGTGCGGGGGAAGCGCCGTGTGGAGCACAGCGATCTCTGCGACGCGGCGTTCGACTTCGTCGGGGACCTCGGGTCGGGTGGGAGCGCCGTGCGGGTCGAGCACGCGGTGCTCCGCCGCCACGCGATGCACGTCGCCCTGAAGCGGATCCCGCTGCTCGCCTCCGCGGACAGCCGTCATGCGAAGGCGCTGCAGGCCGAGGTGAACGTCCACCGCCGGCTGCGGCACGCCAACATCGTCCGGCTCTTCAGCTACTACAAGAGCGGGGCGTGCGTTGTACTCGTCCTCGAGCTGTGCGAGGGCGGCACTCTCCTGCAGCGCCTCC
>OY843726.1:0-160000 GCA_963693005.1 Alphaproteobacteria bacterium CMAR1
GATAGGGCAACTTCCAACGTGCCACTATCTACTGTTAAAGTGTCAAGGCGTAGATCTGCTCCAAGATAACCAGCCATGTCTGTGCGCGTGCTTAAGTCACGATATGCAAACTGTACATACGGTGTGATATACTGCGTGTCAAACCCTAAGGTTAGCTGTGTTTGAGTTCCGGCCCAGTTTGTAAAATGGATGTTGTTCATCTCAACTCTGCCTAGGCTAGCCTCGACAAAGAAATTCCCCATAGATTGGGCAACTGCCACAGTAGTTTCATGCTGATCAGATGATGACTCAAATCCAGCCCCCGTATTTGCATAGGCATGATTGATAGAGGTGGTTGTATTTCCTACTTTGTAGGCGACTGATGTATACAGGTTAGAGGTTGCTTTGCCTGAATCTAAATTACCTTTTAACTCAACGTAAATTGGAAGATTCAAGGCTAGCTTTGACCCGCTGATGCCGTTAAGCGTTAGGTTTGAGGTGTCACCTCCTGTAACACCTCGACGTGCTGATGTTGACGTTAAAGCATGTCCCGCATTTATGGCAGATGCTACCGGCACTAACGCATCAAACTCTTCAATGCTAAAGGCTACCCACTTTTTTTCTCCAAACGTAAACTCTTTTCCGCGCAAGTAATCAAACAACCCTGCAAATTGATTGCTTTTTATCATCTCAGAAACAATGATTTTTTCAGCCGCATTTGCTTTTTCTCGGACTTCTTCTAATGAAGTTGCTAAGGATTTAACGCCTTCAGATAAATAAATACTCAGGGGTGTTGCCCAAGGAACGGCAGGATCTCCATTTTTGTTGTAAGTGACACTACGAAAACTTCGAAGAATTAAGGCGTCTTTGGATAGTGCGGTTATTAGAGCTGAAAGAGAGGTGTCGTCGGTACGAACTAAATACCCTTTTTCTGTTAAAAGAGTAGGGATTTTGCGCAGAGTGCTTAGGTCGGTTTTGGCAATCTTGGCCTCAGCAAATTCATCTAGTATTTTTGAGGATGTGTTGTCATAGCCAAAAATGCGTTTTTGATCAAGAAAAGTATTGATCTGTTTGCTATAAAGAGATCTCCAAGTGTCAATCTCTTTAACAAACGATTCTTCTTCTGGGTTTTCAGGGATAATCGCATAGAAAGTTGAAAGGTCCATCTTCTCGGGGTTTGGCCAAGCTCCTAACCCAGCTACCTTTATATCAAAGTGGTGATAAATGCTGTCGGGTATTTTATGCAGCTGTTCTGAGACGGTTGCTCGATTGCGTATGAATTCTGTCATCTGGCGCCATGATGAATCATGGCCAGGAATAGTAGAGAAATTTGGAAACTGATGTAATATTGCATCGCGAGTGGCAAAGTTTATTTCATATATTCCATCCCAAAAAGTTTTATAATCTTGTATGAATTGTTTCTTTTGAGTGGAAGTCATCGCATCTTTTTCGGATGCTTTTTTATCTTTTATTGCGCTCCAAGAAGATTTTAATGAATCCACCTTTTGTTGAACCTCTGATAGATTCATTATGTCATCTACCGTAGTTGCATTTGCTAAAATTGCTTTTGAAGCTAAACTTGATGAATTTGATGAAGACGCATTTTGTCCACTAGTGTTGTTTGCAGAGTTATCATTGTTGCTATCTCCACAATTAGTTAGAAGAGTTGTGGTTAGTAGTGCTGCAATATGAAGTTTGCTCATTAGGTTTTTTTTCCTCATTTATAGGCAAAGATTCTTAGTTAAAGAGGCTTTTTATCCAGGCTCTAAAATCTTCTAGCCAGCCATCTGGCCAGTGTTTGTCTATTTTTTGGTCGACTTCTTTTGAAAGTTTGATGCCTAAGTCGGCCGCGCGGGCATCATTAAACACACGATTAGGCACGCTAACCGTTACCATTGGGATAGCTTTAACAGGCTCGCCTTTTAAGAGGCGAATAACCATAGTTGCGGTTGCTTTTCCGACCTCTAGTTGGTTGGCACCATAGGCGGCGAGGGCGCCGTATTTTATAAGGGCCGTGTCTGACGTAAATGCTGGAATTTTACGTGTTTCTGCGATTTGAGCGATATCGCCCCATTCGGCCGCGACCGTATTATCATTGCTGGAGAAAAAGGCGTCTACCTGAGGAAGTGTGTCTGCAACAGTTTCGACCTCTTTAGAGTCTGTTACAACTCCATGAATAACCTCTAACCCTAGTTTGGCAGAAGATGACAGAACCTCGTGCAAGATTTCCTTAGAATTGGGTTCGTTAGGGTTATATAGAAAACCGATGCGCGCTAACTTTGGATATACGGCCTTAAAAAACTGTAACTGTGGGTAAGCGGGTATAAAGTTAGATACACCAGTTACGCGTCCTTCTGGCATTTCGGGGGTTTTAATAAGACCAGCAGATACAGGATTTGTCACCGAGCTGAATACAAGGTAGGCATCTGGGGCCATTGTTTTCATTACATTTTGAGCAATGGTCGTGCCTATTGCCACATGGATTTTGTTGGTCTTTTTGGCAGTTGAATCATCAAGTGTCTGAATTGTGATAAGGTTTCCCCCATCGCTTTCGATATCGATATCGATATTTTTGCCTGGGTGGTATCCCTGAGCTTTTAACTCTTTGATTAGTCCAACCCGAGTTTCATCAATTGCGGGGTGGGTGGGGACTTTGACCACATACCACACAGGGCCGTATACAAAAGCCCACAAACCAGTGACAAGACTGAGTGCAGTAAGTGCGGCGATTAGGGCAGTTTTTCTTATTAATTTCATTTTTTCCCTCTTAGCTAGTTATTTTCTGGACAACGCTTCCCGAATTAAATTTACCGATTCTTTTACTCCGTAAAGAGCGAAGAAAGATCCCATTCTGGGGCCTTGCTCACATCCTAATAGTACTTCATATAATACTTTAAACCATGCTCTGAGATCTTGGAAGGGGTATTTTTTTCCAATTTCATAGACGTGGTACTGGATATCTTCTGAGGGGGCTGTGACGGGCAGTGTATCCAGAGTGTCTGCCAATTCCGTGAGCGCGGTAATCTCCTCATTTTCGGCATTTCGATATTGCTTTTTAGGTATTATAAAATCTTTGTAATACTGAATAGCATATCCCATTAGTCTATCTGTAAATGGTGCTTTTTCAGGCGTTAAGTCGGTATTATAACGCGTTAGAAATTGCCACAATACAGATTTGTCTTCTGTATTACATACACCAGCAAGGTTTAACAACATGTTAAAACTGGGGCCATTTTCTGGTATAGGCAGCTTGCCAGAGTGTAGATGCCAGGCTGGGTTATCAATTTGTTGTTCGGAAGTTTGTGTTGCATATTTTGTAATCCAAGTGAGATAGTCATCTACTTGGCGAGGAATGACATCGAAATGAAGCTTTTTTGCACTTTTGGGGGATTGAAACATGTATAGAGCTAGGCTTTCGTGGGGAGCATAGGTGAGCCAATCTTCCATGGTGAGCCCATTGCCTTTAGATTTTGAGATTTTTTGCCCGTCTGCATCTAGAAACAGCTCATAATTGAAACCTTCGGGAGGTTGGCCTCCTAAGACGCGGACGATCTTTGAACCTAGCTTTACGGAATCAATTAGATCTTTTCCGGCCATTTCATAATCGACTCCTAGCGCTGCCCAGCGCATGGACCAATCGACTTTCCACTGTAACTTACAGGCTCCGCCAAGAATAGAGACCTCTACTTTTTCAGAGGTCTCTGGATCAATATATACAACGGTTTGTTTGCTGGGATTGAGCTCTGCCATTGGCACCTGCAACACAACACCAGTGCGTGGGCAAATGGGCAAGAAAGGGCTATAGGTAGCCTGACGCTCTGCACCAAGCGTTGGCAACATAATTTTCATGATAGCGTCATAGTTATCAAGCACGGCGTGTAGTTTTTCGTCAAACAGTCCGCTAGTATAGAATTGGGTGGAGCTTTTGAACTCATAGTTAAAGCCAAATGAATCTAAAAATGCTTTTAAACGATTGTTGTTGTGTTCACCAAAGCTGTTAAATTCTTCAAAAGGATCGGGAACCTTTGTAAGAGGTTTTCCGAGGTTTTGCGTTAATAACGCTTTGTTAGGCACGTTGTCGGGGACTTTTCGAAACCCATCAAGGTCGTCAGAGAAGGCAAACAGTTTTGTGGGGATATCGGAGAGCTGAGTGAACGCATGACGAACCATACTTGTTCGTGCGACTTCGCCAAATGTACCAATGTGCGGTAGTCCTGAGGGGCCGTAACCCGTTTCAAATAGAACGTATCCCTTTTTCGGAGGCGCTTGGCGATAGCGTTCAACTAGTTTTTGAGCCTCGACGAATGGCCAAGACTTTCCGATAATTGGGGACATTGTATTTCCTTTTTAGTACAATTAGTTAACCCGTATTTATAGACTAAAATGCCGTTGTTTTTCAAGTGTTGAGGGAGCGTGTGTGTACTTTAAAAAAAGAAAAAATATGTTCAAGACAAGTTGACTTTTTGTCTAAATTTTTATATGGAAGTTTTGTAATTGAAAAAAGGCGATTTAATGAGAGTTGTATTTAAAAGGTTTGCAGTAGTCTCAGTATTAGTAAGTGGGAATGTTTTTGCTTCAGGAGCAGACTTTTCTGCGGGGATAGAGATTGCGGAACAAAACGTAAAGCTAGGAAATATAGACGATGCTATCAAGATATATGAGGCGGTTCGTCGTAACTCAGAAGTTGATGTGATGAGTGCTGATAGAGCTGAGCAAGGGCTGAGCTATTTAGCAAAGAAGTTTGGTATTACTTTTCAACCCGTATATACGTTGAAGGGGACGATGCAATATACCCCCCCAGAGACAATCCTTAACGCTGCAATAATACAAGAGAACCCGATGAATATCCTGGGTGTTGCAACCTTGCCAGCTTCTGGTGCCGGGCGGACTATTAGTTGTTATGAGAAGTTATTAGCTCACCCTGATGCGACTGAGGAGCAAAAAACTATAGCTCGTAGTAAGCTAGATAAGCTCCGTCAACTGACTTGCGAAGAGCAAGCAAATACCAAGGGTGGCGTACACGTTGTTAATTCCTCAAATAAAAAACAATAATTGCCCTTGATATAGCCTTAGCCTTCCTAAGTGGGAGGTTTTAGGTTTTTTCTAATTGGGTGCCAGTATAACAGGAAGAGACAAGACTTAATGCATAGCCTAGTTATCAAAGCCTAGTTCTATGTAATTTTCTCCCCGCTTGTAGGCCTCTAAGGCCATTTTTGTAAAGGAGAGAGTGTTGTCTGGGAGCTTATTAAGATCAATCCACTTTAGATGGTCATGTTTGTGGGGTTCAATGTTTTTAATATCTCCTGAATATTTAGATGCGATAAAGAAGAAACCCAAATCTTCAATGGATTTTTCATTGTATGTATAATTTGCTGAGAGTGTTACGGCTAGTTTTAAATCTTTAGGTTGCAGAGTAATTCCAACTTCTTCGTAGGCCTCGCGAATAATGTTTTGTTTTAGTGACTCGCCTTTTTCAACTTTACCTGCGGGTAAGGCGTATAAATTATTATAGGAGGGTGTGTTTTTGCGATAAAGCATTAGAATCTTATTGTCTTTTTCTAAAATCAGATTCACAATTAGCGGATATGTATTCATTCTTGATTCCTAAGTGTGGAGATGAAGTAAATGGATAATTTTTCTTACCATAGATACTGGAAAGGTATCAACTACTTTTGATTGCTGAATTTTAGTAACTGATAGAGCAGCTAAAGTTTGTGAGCAAAGCTTGTAAGACTAAATGTCCAGAGCCTATAGCTGCTGTTCGATAAAATAGCGGCATGCCATGTAAGCGATACTGATGAGATAACGATTGCCAAAAAGGGCGAGTACAGTGGTCAGTAGGGTGTTGCCGATTAAGAATAACAACATACAAAGGAGTCGTTACAATTGCAGAGGCAAGTTGAGCACTAGACGTGAGGAGAACTGAGGCAGTGCGGGAATCTGTAAAATAATGTTCTGCCGTTGAGTTTGCATAAAGGTATGCATCCCAACTAATAAATGTTGCAATAGATTTAGGTAGGTTGCCTGCATAAAGTGTATTGAGTATATGAGATTTATGCGCAAAAATCGATGTTGAGTTTGAGAGCATTGCCGCATTTCGAATACGGAATAGAGGCATAAACACAGCCTCAGTAGCCGCAACGCCACACGCTGTTAAGCTATGAATTGCGTGTGGTGACTGTATGGTTAAATCGGACTGAAGATGTTGGGGAGCATTTTCTAACATCCACATGCGAGGTAGCCAAATAGTGCTGCGTAGTAACTCAATATTGCCGCCACTATAAAACCCTATAGGTCCTTTGCTTTTTAAAATATGAGAAATGCTTTGCGCTATTGTTTTGTTGTCTGGAACGGTATTTGCGGCAATGTTATTAAAGGGAACTTCAAACACAAACCGTAGACCTGCGCGCACAGCCCATGGGGGGAGTTGTGTTTCGGGTTGATGGTATGGGGAAGAGTCGATACTTTGAGGTGTTGAGGTGTTGAGGTGTTGAGGTGTTGAGGTGTTGAGGTGTTGAGGTGTTGAGGTGTTGAGGTGTTGAGGTGTTGAGGTGTTGAGGTGTTGAGGTGTTGAGGTGTTGAGGTGTTGAGGTGTTGAGGTGTTGAGGTGTTGAGGTGTTGGAAGCTGCTTGAAGAGATGGAAGCAAAAAAAGCGCAAGAAAGAGAGAGATTAACTTCATTTTTTATTATTCCGAGACTCCTTAATAACGTTACTGAAAAGGAATAAATAAAGAAATAACTTTTTTCATTATTTTATAGAGTATGCTAGGAAGAGATTTATAAAAGTTTTCAGTAAGAGGAGAATGCTATGGTTTATATCATCAAGGGAATTTTTATTTCAATATCGATATTATGGCTATTTTTTAAGATTTATAAGAAGTTTTTTAGGCGCAAAGAGTTGCCTGAGGCCCAGCTTAGAAAGGCAAGGTCTATAGAAATTTTAAAAGAAAAGAAGATACCTTACATAGAGTCATTGCCAGCTATTGAAGACACAAAACAGTCTTTTCGTCGTGATGTTACAGAAGTTGCACGTCGGGCGCTGGCGCTGTTTGTTGTGGCCTCAAAGGCAGAGGGAGCTGATCAGGCGCATATAAAAGAACTAATTTCTATGTATGATTTGGATGAGGCATTCACTAAGGAAGAGCAAGATTTTATTTGTAGTCAAGATATCGACGAAGTAACAAGAATACAGTTTTGGTGGAGACATGAGTCTTTTTGCGTATTGTTATGGGCGTTAGGTTTTATTAAAACTATGAAATACCCAGATCAATTAGGGGAGGTTTTTTTAGCAGTGACGACACTGGTAGAAAAAACCGCAGAAGAGTTTTTAAACGAATCAAACCTTCGAGATCAAATAGAAATTATTGATCAGGCAGATTTAATTTATCGGTATGATTGGGCAGTAAGAGATGCTCAGATTAAGGGGAGGGAGGCGCCTCAGGGTTTAGATAGTAGTGTTGTTTTAGAGAGGCATTATGCCTTGAATTGGTTAATTCAGAATGTTGATTGGGATGAAGTTTCAACAGATACTTAGCGATATTGAAGCTGAACAAGAAAAAGGCGTAGGGCAGGGGGTAGGCTTTTAAGATATCTATTGCGTGTAACAGGTAAGTGTTTTACAACTGGTGCGTATTTTAAAACTAAGAAGCAAGGATTAAGCTGTATGGCAAGTTACCAGTATGTATATGTAATGAAGGGGCTTTCTAAGGCCTACCAAGGTGGAAAAAAGGTTCTTAATGATGTGTACCTATCTTTTTTACCTGGTGTAAAAATTGGAATTATTGGAAGCAACGGCGCAGGTAAAAGTACGCTAATGAAGATTATGGCCGGCATGGATGCAGAATTTCAAGGCGAAGCTTGGGCAGCCGAAGGTGCGACGGTTGGTTATTTGTCTCAAGAACCGGATTTGGATGACAATTTAACGGTTGAGCAAAATGTGATGCAGGGATTGGGTGAAACCGCCCAGTGGTTAGACCGATTTAATGAAATTACGGCGAAATTCTCTGAGCCGATGTCAGATGACGAAATGAACGATTTAATTGCTGAACAGGGTGACTTGCAAGAAAAAATTGATGCTGCAAACGCATGGGATCTATCTCGTACAGTGAATATTGCTATGGATGCATTACGATGTCCTCCTGCGGATAGTTCTGTGGCTAAGTTATCTGGAGGAGAGCGTCGGCGTGTTGCGTTATGTAAATTGCTGTTGCAAAAACCAGACTTATTGCTGTTAGATGAGCCCACAAACCATTTGGATGCAGAGTCGGTAGCTTGGTTAGAGCGTCATTTGCAAGAGTATAGAGGAACAGTCGTTCTTGTGACGCATGATCGATACTTCTTAGATAATGTTGTGAGTTGGATTTTAGAGCTGGATCGTGGAGAAGCGATGCCATTTGAAGGCAACTACTCGGCCTGGTTAGAGGCAAAGCAAAAGCGATTAGGCCAAGAGCAGAAGGAAGAGTCTAGTCGTCAAAAGCAGTTGGCTGAAGAGTTGGATTGGATTCGTCAATCACCTAAGGGTCGTCAATCTAAGAGTAAAGCGCGTATTACGGCGTATGAAGAACTATTAGAAAAAAGTCAGAATGTAAATATCAACCTAAACCAAATTACTATCCCAGCTGGGGAGCGTTTGGGTAATGTTGTGATTGAGGCAAATAAGGTATCAAAAGCCTTTGGTGATAAAGTATTGTTTGATGGCTTAGAGTTTAGATTACCTCCTGGGGGAATCGTAGGGGTAATTGGCCCAAACGGAGCGGGAAAGACAACTATGTTCCGCCTGATGACCAAACAAGAGACCCCAGATACGGGAACAATGCGCGTGGGTGATAGTGTTCAGATGTCGTATGTGGATCAAAGCCGAGATGCCTTAAAATCAGATAAAACTGTTTGGGAAGAAATTTCGGAAGGGCAAGAAGAGGTAGCTTTAGGTAAAAGTACGATTAAATCTAGGGCGTACTGTTCTTGGTTTAACTTTAAGGGAACTGATCAACAGAAAAAAGTAGGTGTGTTATCTGGAGGAGAACGTAACCGAGTGCACTTAGCGAAAGTGTTAAAATCAGGTGGTAATGTGCTGCTATTAGACGAACCTACGAACGATTTGGATGTTGAGACGTTGCGTTCGTTAGAGGAAGCTCTGCTGAATTTTGCGGGTTGTGCCGTGGTGATTAGCCATGATCGGTTTTTCTTGGATAGGATTGCAACGCACATTTTGGCCTTTGAAGGTGATAGTGAGGTGGTTTGGTTTGAAGGTAACTATGCGGATTATGAGGCGGATTTACAGCGTCGTAAGGGGGATAGTTATACTGGTCCAACTCGAATTAAGTACAAGCCGCTAGTGCGTGCATAGATAGAATTTTACTGAGCAAGCTCCCCCTCTTTTATTTTATGGGGGGAGAGTATCTAGCCTTCATCTAAACTTTCCAGTATTCTTTCAGGAGTTATGCTGAAGCTACTTTTTAACTCTGCAAATCGTGTAGATCTAGAGTGATAACCATGAAGAGCTTTGCGAGCTGAGGCAAGTATAACTGCTTTGAGTCGTCTAACTTCGGAATTTTTTAGTTTTTTTACTAACGTTTCCTTTGTATTGAGTACAAAGCGATTATCCTCAACGCTAGCGCTGTGTAGCTTGTTCTTTAGAACAAAGTAAATTGCATCAGAGTTATGAGAAATCTTTATATTTGCTTTTTTCAGCGTTTCTGGACCAAATAATAAGCCCGCGGATCTAAAGCTAATATCGGAAGTCATAACTGCTGTAAGTATTTGAATAATGCTAAAAACAGCGTCTTCTTCAGAGCTGTCGGACTCTAGCACAACGTTAGCTTCAAACTTAAGAGGGTGTCCATTTGCGTTCATGGCGTTGCGTTGGTAAAGTCCAAGCTTAGATAGGGATTGGACGTATTGTTTCACAAAGGATGCGCCATGAGTAGATAGGCTCTGGCTATCGTCGCTATAGTCAAAAAACAAATTTTCAAGTTTTTCAAGGGTTTGATTTAGTAGCGTCAAACTTGAGGTTTTTAGGTGTTTTTTTTCTTTTGTTTTGAGTGACGATTTGTAGTGAGAGATAAGAGAGCTATGATGCTTTTTTTCTTTCTTAATTTTTCTTAACGTTTTTATGAAAGTTTGTTTTGAGTTAGAAGAGTTTAAAGCAGTTTCTGCTGCCATAACATTTAAGGTTAGCTCTGGATTTAAAGCAAATTGAATCTTTTGGGCAGCTCTTGAAATTTCGGGCAAGCTTTCAAGATCTTTTATTGACAGATGCTTGAGTGTTTCTTGCGCTAAGGTATATGTTTGTCTTACTAAGCTGGAACTAAATCACTGGGTGATAGGGTGTCGCTTAATTCGTCTGAAGCTAAGAAGAGGCCGCTATTTGACGCAGAAAGGCTATCTGTATCAGATAATGAGTCACTTACTTCTGTTTCTAGCTTACCTAGTAGGTGTTTAATAGAAGTAATATGTGCAAATATTGCATCTGGTCCGCTAGTTTTACGGTCATTTTTAGAAAAAACTGGAGAGAGCGCGAGGGATAACGATAAAATCCCATATTTAACATAAGAATACATGGAGTGCGACCTTCTTAGTACCTAGGTGCAGAGTATATAGTTACAGGGTTAATAAATTATAAATTATAAATCTTTGTGAGTTGCTTGTTTATTAGAGGCAAGATAAATCATGTGTGACTTTAAAGTTTTCTCGCTGAGGTGTTGCTACATGAGGAAACTTATGCAGAGTATAAAGATAAATCAAACTGCCTCAAATAGGCTCGCTTTATCGGCAGATTATATTAATCATGGGCCATATTGATGCTAAAAAATGCCCCCTCAGAGTTAGAAGGCTGCTTGTTTAGCGATATGCTGCGCACTTGCTAGCAATATGATGTTGGGTGATTTGTGCGGTTACGCCAAAGATCATGGCAGCACCGATAATTGTAAACACCTTTAGCTGACTAAGATAATTTTCTACTTTTTTTAATTGAGTTTCCTTATTTTCTAGCTTTCTACGCAATAAGGCTCTCTCTTGGAGTAAAGCCTGCTTCTCTCGTGTTAAGGAAGAGTTTTTGTTGTGTGAGACTGCTAGTTCGGTTTTGAGACGTATGGTCGTGCCATCCCTCTCAGCGTTACAAGGGTCTTGATAAGGTGTGGCGTAAGGTTGGGTTAAAGTGAACACAAAAAGTACAAAAGCAGACAAGGTCGATAATAATCGTTGGGAGTGCATAGAGGGTCTTTCGCTTAATTGAAAGGCTTTTAGCATAGAGATTGATTTCCAGTCAACCCACTTGATAGGATATTCTACGTGTGGTCTTATTTTACCACACGTAGAATATCCTAATTTTGTTGACTTAATCGCTAGTAATGTATACAAATACATCAAACTTTTAATATTTAAAGGGCAGAGCATGAAAACATATTCAATGAAAGCCAGTGAGATCCAAAAAAAATGGATTATCATTGACGCTGAAGGCCTAGTTTTGGGTCGTATGGCATCAATCGTGGCGCGTATCTTAAAAGGTAAGCACAAACCAAACTATACTCCACATATGGATTGTGGTGATCACGTTGTAATTATTAATGCTGAAAAAGTTGCATTAACAGGCAACAAGCGTGCAGATAAGAAGTTCTACTGGCACACAGGGCATATGGGTGGAGTAAAAATGCGCACTGCAGCTCAAATTTTAGATGGGAGATTCCCTGAGCGCTTAGTTGAAAAAGCTATTGAGCGGATGATTACACGTAACCCATTGGGGCGTGATTGTATGCGTGCATTGCATGTATATGCAGGCGCAGAACATCCACATGGTGGGCAAAATCCAGAAAAAATGGATATAGCCGCAATGAATTCTAAAAATGTGAGGAGTGCATAATGTCAGATAAAGTAGCACTAGACGAACTAAAAGGCGCGTTAAAGCCAGCTATGCAAGCAAAGGGAGAGATTTCTGGAGCAGATGAAAAGCGTGAGTATGTAAAAAAAGTAGATAAATTAGGCCGTGCTTATGCAACCGGTAAGCGTAAAGACGCAATTGCACGTGTGTGGATTAAGGCGGGATCAGGAAAAGTTGAGATTAACGGTCAGGTTCAGGATATCTACTTTAAGCGAGCTGTGTTGCGCATGATGTTGAACCAACCTTTTCAAGTAACAAACCGTGAAAATAGCTTTGATGTTGTATGCACAATTCAAGGCGGTGGTTTGTCTGGCCAAGCGGGAGCATTAAAGCATGGGATTAGCAAGGCGTTGGTAAGCTTTGAGCCAGAATTGCGAACTGTTTTGAAGAAAGAGGGTTTTTTGACTCGTGATAGTCGTGTGGTTGAACGTAAGAAATACGGTAAGCCAAAAGCGCGTCGTAGCTTCCAGTTCTCAAAACGTTAATTCGAAGTATATCAGTATGGAAAAGGCAGCCGGATGGCTGCCTTTTTTGCGTAGTAAACACTTGTTATTTTGCAGAGTTTATTGAGAGTGAGTTTACTAGAGTTAACTTTTCTAATGCTAACGTGACTACTCGAGCACATTGTATTAGCAGGGACTTCTCGTTAATTTTTTGAGAGGCTTCTTCTACGCTAAGCACGCCCAATAATACTGCATTTAAAATAATAGTTTTTATCGCGGTTTCATCATGCGCGCCTAAACTTGACCCTCCAGGAGCAAAAACAATGCTAGAGGAGTTGTCAGAGTTAGTAAACGTAGGTGCTAAGATAGCTAGATGTCTAAAAAGAAGTTCGGTTAAGCGTACTGCTTGCTGGTCAAGATATTCTTCAGATTGTGCAAAAGTATGGCTTTTTAGATCAGAGATCGCGTTGATTTTTAGCATAAAATTTTGGAATAAAGTGGCGCCATGTTTAGAGCTTCTCGTTGGCGCTAATAGCTGATTAGTTTGTTGGGTTTGCTCTATTGTAGAGTGTAAAGAAGAGCTGGCAGAAACAACAGAACTGATAATGGAAAGAGTTGATAGAAGGGTAATTTTTATAAAATGTTGCATTTACGTTCTCAAGTTGATTTTGTGTAAAATGTTATAAGTATGAATTGTTCTTAAGTCAAGGTTTGGGAAGATATTTCTAAGTTTTTTTTATTTTAAATAAGCCTAAGAGAGAAACCTTATGGTTGACGATAAAGGACGCATCGCTTATTAATACTGAATGAAAAAAATAGACCCAAATGGACATTCTCTTCTAGATACTCTGCATCTATTACTAGATTGGGGAGAAGATGACGTGTTGATGGAAGCTCCCATTGACAGAACTCGTGTGAAACCAGCTGTAGTCAAGGCGCCCAACCCTGCAGTTGATAGCTATGTAGAGATAGCGCAACAAGTGAAGAGCAGAGATGCGCAACTAATTGAAAAAATTTCTAAAGCTGATGCACGACGCAAGGCTGAAGAGTTGGCTTATAATGCAAACTCTTTGGAAGAATTGCGCAAGGCATTAGACTCATTTGATGGCTGTGATTTGAAATTTACGGCGATTCAAACCGTTTTTTCAGATGGAAATTCAAAAGGCAAAGTTATGCTAGTCGGTGAAGCTCCCGGAGCGGATGAGGATCGTTTAGGCAAGCCTTTTGTGGGGCAAAGCGGGCAATTATTAGATAAGTTTCTGGGGTGGGCTGGTTTTTCTAGAGAAAAGAACGTGTATATAGCTAATACCGTTCCGTGGCGCCCTCCAGGGAACCGACAACCCACGACAGAAGAAATATTTGTATGTCTGCCATTCTTAGAACGTCATATTGAGCTGATTGCTCCCTCGGCGTTAATAATGTTAGGTGGTACAGCGTTAAAGACGTTGCACAAACCCAAAGAAGGAATAGTAGCATTGCGTGGAAAGTGGATGCCGTATACAACTTCGAACCAAGATTTTTCAGTAGACAGCATGGCGGTATTTCATCCTGCCTTCTTGCTGAGATCGCCTGGACAGAAGAAAATGTTTTGGCGAGATATGCTAACTTTGCAATTAAAAGCAAGGGATTTAGGTGCCGACGTTTAGTCTAGAGCAGTCTTATCAGGTTCCAGTAATAGGAGTTGATGAAGCGGGTAGAGGTCCATGGGCTGGACCCGTTATGGTTTCGGGGGTGCTTTTTCATGCATATACAGACCTACCTTGTTGGGTTAGCCAGCTAAATGATTCTAAAAAGCTATCGTCTAAAAAACGTGACTGGTTATTTGATCAAATAACGTCTCACAAAAGTAAATCGCTTTTGTCATATACGATTCAAGCGATTGATGTTGATACCATTGATAGAGTAAATATTTTAGAAGCGACGATGCAAGGCATGCGTCAGTGTATTGATACGCTAATGCAAAACCATGATATGGTGCAAATATTGGTAGATGGAAACCGCCTGCCAAAGCAAGTGTCGTGGTGTCGTTCAGTAATAAAAGGGGATTCGATTAGTACTTCAATCGCTGCAGCTTCGATTCTAGCTAAAGTATCGAGAGATCGATTAATGAGAGACCTCTCTGAGCAGTATCCTTACTACTCATGGGAAACAAACTCTGGATATGGTACCGCAGCACATCAGGCGGCGTTAGCAAAGTATGGGGTTTCGCCCCATCACAGGAAAAGTTTTGCGCCGATTCGGGCATTGTGTGTATAATGCAAAAAATATTATAAGGTGAGTAATTATGCTTGATAGATTCTTAGTGCCTATCCACAGAGAGGGATGGCCGTTTGTTGCGATTTTTGCAGCAGTAACTTTTATATTGGCTCTTATGTCTACTGCCTTGGGTTTTGTAGGGGCTATATTGACTGTATGGTGCTATGCATTTTTTCGCGACCCAGAGCGTGTAACGCCAGTAGGCGAAGATTGGATTGTTAGTCCAGCTGATGGAGTGGTGACTGCGATTGAAACTGTGACTATTCCTGATGAGTTGGAGATGAGTGAGTCAACTGCGGTTAGAGTATCTGTATTTTTAAATGTATTTAACGTTCATGTTAACCGCGTGCCATGTTCAGGAACTATCAAGAAAATTTGGTATTATCCAGGAACATTTTTAAATGCAAGTTTAGATAAAGCCAGCGAATTAAACGAGCGCCAGGCATTTAAAATTGAGACTGAAAAAGGTACAGAGGTAGGGTTTGTGCAAATTGCAGGCTTAGTTGCGCGTCGTATTGTAAAGTTTGTGAAAGAAGACGATAAAATGTTAGCTGGGCAACGCTTTGGCCTGATTCGGTTTGGTAGCAGAATGGATGTGTATTTACCCAAAGGGGTTGAACCACTAGTTATAAAGGGACAAACAATGATCGCGGGAGAAACTGTTTTGGCGAACATGGCAGACAAAACGTCTGAAACCCGTTTGGGAGAAACTCGTTAAGTGAAAAAAAAGCTAATCCGTATTCCTATGTCGGGCTATCCGATTACGCGATTCATTCCAAATATGGCAACGCTATTAGGGTTGTCGGTAGGATTGACATCGGTTTACCATGCATTAAATCAAGATTGGGAAAAGGCTGTTTGGTTTGTTGTAATTGCAACGGTTTTTGATGGTATGGATGGGCGATTAGCGAGGTTTTTTAATGCGTCTTCAAGGTTTGGCGCAGAGTTAGACTCTCTTTCAGATTTTGTGTCATTTGGCGTGTCCCCGGCGCTATTAGCATACTTTTTTGCGCTGAATCAGTTAGGGCGCCTAGGTTGGGGAGTCGTACTGTTCTTTTGTATTTGCTCGGGATTGCGTTTGGCGCATTTTAACACCGTAAGCATCGAAGAAGAGATGGAGCCTGGCTCAAAGCTTTTGCAATTACAAAAAAAATATTTCACAGGCATTCCAATGCCTGCTGCAGGGGTGTTGGCGTTAGTTCCTATCATGTTATATCTAGATTCTGATTATCGACTTCCACCTACTATGTATGCATTATATGCTGTAAGTATTGCGGGCTTAATGGTAGCAAAGATCCCAACGTTTTCATTTAAAGGGGTAAAAATCCAACCCAATCAGGTAATGTTTCTGTTGGGAGCTATAGCGGTGGTTGTCATTGGTATGATGGTTAGGCCCTGGCTTACCCTGCCAGTTGTAGGAGGGGCGTATTTAGCGACCTTTGTTTTTAGTTTTATTTCCTATCGTAAAGATTTTTCGTAATATTAAGTAGTTTTCTTCTTGATGCAGGCTTAAAAGAGCTGTAACGTTTTTTTGGAGATTGTTAAGGAGATTACAAATGAAGTTTATACACTATATTTTAGTGTTTATAGTTATATTTACTAATGTGAATGCGTCAGTGACCCGAAAAGAAACCCCTAACTTATTTGATATTAAAGAGATACTAAGTACCCAAAAGGGAAAAGGTCTTTTTTTGTTTGATGCGGATGAAGTTCTGTTTACTTCCAGGGTGAATGAGGAGGACGAAACAGTATCATTGGTTAGATTGTATGAAGACTTGGAAGGAATTCTTTCGGACATTCGAAAAAAGGGTCATTCGGTCGTAATTATTACTTATAACTATCGAGCAACATTAGAAGCTAGGTTAAAGGCGATTAGTCTTGATATTTCTTATTTTGATCACATTTTATCTGCCGAAATGACGGGGGATTTATACACAACAAAGGGGCGAATTTTAAAAGACTATCTGGCAACCTCAGGGAAATCCTATAATTTCGCGATGTTCATAGATAACTTTCCGCCATTTGTTCGTAATATTGAGCAGGTTTGTCAGGAGCTGAATTTGCCCGTTTTTTCATTTATATATACGGGTTATTTGAGCGTTTATAAGAGGTATGTATATACATACCTGAAAAATTTACAGGCGGAAATTCAGTCTGGAAAAGATGTAGGTAATCGCTTGAGTCGGATTCAAAAAAGTTTAAAGCGGTATAATATTGATATCCTTGAATTTAAAGAGGCTTACCCAACGTATGATGCCTTTCTGCAGAGGATTGAGGATTTAATTTGGCCATATTTAACGTATTTATAGAAAAAAATATGTGGAAGCTAGTAGGCGCAATAATGCTGTTGTTATTCGGGCAGAATCTTTCTTTTGCGCGAGCAATTTCGGTGGACAGTATCGACGAAATGCAAATTAGTATGCGCGAGTCTACTCACTTTGACATGGTTTTGCCTCTTCCGGCATTTGAGGCCGTTAATAAAGTAAGAAAAATAGGTTACGTTGTCGACTTGCAAGATACGCCAAGTTATCAGGGCGATATTGAAAATACGCGTTTTACAAGTGTAGCAAGTTTAGAATATGCAGTTGAGACGATACTTGATTATAAAAAGAAAACACCCCAGGCTTTGCCTTGGGCAGTTTTTGATGTGGATGAAACTCTGATTGATCGCAAGGGTGGAGGTAGAAAACCAATACATTCAAAAATAAATGCATTATTGCAAAAGTTAGTTGATATAAATATTCCCGTGATCTTACTTACGATGTCTTCCAATCCTAAGCCAAAATTTGAGAGAGCTGGCTTAAAGTATGATGGAGTAATTACAGAGAGCTTGCTCTCAAGAGATTTAAACGGGCAGTTTATCCCCAAAGGCCAACGTTTATCAGCTTTCATAAAGGAAACCCCCCATCTGAAGAGGCCATCGCACATGTTTTTTATGGATGACAGATTGCATAGCGATTCGTATGTGATTTCAAAAATTGGCGATATACCCGTTTATATTGAATCAGTAAAAAACTCCATGAGAAAAGAGGGAATTCCCTTTACAACATTTCACTTCAATAGAACTGATTGATGTTTTTGACGCTCTCTTTTCGCGTAGCTAGGCTTCGGCTTTGGAGGAAGTACAAAGTGGTAAGTCGCGAATGTTTTCTTTGACACACTTAGAGTCGCATCATTATGTGCAAAGTTTTGATAGTATAGTTGTGTGGTTAATTGCAAGAAGGCGATAGAGAGTATTAGAAAAATGTATATCTTTTTTCTTGAGTGAATCCCGTCTCAAAACAATTTTATATTAATTTAGAATATTTTAAAAGTTAAGAAACTAGCGTTAAAAAAAGACTTTGTTAACTTTTTGTTAACTTTTATTACCTTAGACTGAAACGTGGTGTTTTGATAGGGTGTTAACAATGGTTACTGCAGATAAAGTTGATGAGCTACTAAAGTATTTTCATCAAGAGCTTGCCTATTTACGCAATAAAGGTGGTGAATTTGCAGAACGTTACCCAAAAGTGGCAGGCTTTTTAGAGTTAGGTCCGGATGGTTCAACGGACCCTCATGTTGAGCGACTAATTGAATCAGTCGCGTTTCTAACTGCCAGAATGCAGAGAGATGTTCATAAAAAATTTCCAGAGTACACTCAACAGTTATTAGGCAGCTTATATCCTCACTTAACTGCCTTGGTTCCCCCATTTTCTTTCGCTAGATTTACCCCAGATGTTACAAAAATTAGCTCTCCAGATGGTTTTTTAGTTCCGAAAGAAACAGAACTGTTTGTCAATGATGTAGAGGGGAATAGTTGTTTTTTTAAGACGTCTTATGAAACGCGCCTATGGCCGATTTCGGTGGAGAGTGTACGAATTGCTGACCTAGAAGATTTAGGTGTGAAAAATGCCAGAAAAAGCGCGTCAAAAGCTATTAGCATTCGCCTAAGAAGTGAGGGGTTGCCGTTTAGTAAATTAAACATTCAAAATTTAGATTTCTTTTTGCAGGGCGAAAAGATGTTTACCCATCAACTATTTGATGCAGTTATGACAAGTGCAAAAAACATCTACATGCGCTCAGATGATCAAAAATTAATACGACATATGACTGGGGCTCGTTTTGCAAATGTGGGATTTGATCCTTCTCAGCAATTGTTTCCAATGCCAGGAAACTCTCACCCGGCATACGGGGTTATGATGGACTACGCGACCTTTCCCAAGAAGTTCCATTATATTAGCTTGTGGAACATTGACTTTAGTCGAACAAACGAAACTTGTGAGATTGTTTTGCCGATATCTGATGTGGAAATCAAAGAGGTTAGTGCAAACAACTTTTGCTTGGGGTGTGTGCCAATTATTAATTTGTTTCAAAAGGCAAGTGAGCCTTTAAAGCTGGACCATACGGCATTAAAATATAAATTAACTCCTGATGTTCAAAAAGAAGCAACGACCGAGATTCAGAGCATTCAAAATGTCATTATTATTAATGACCAAACAGGGGTTTCAGAAACTGTTCCACCGTATTTTGCATCGCAAACAGGAGAGGCATCGTTAAACTCAAAACTTTCATGGCATATAGAGCGAGAAGCTTCTAGATTTGGAGGTTCTGACTTTTATTTATCTTTTGTGGATCAAGATTTTGACCCTAAAGTATTAACTACTGCAACGGTATATGCTGAAACATTGTGTACAAACCGACATATGTCGAATGATATTCCTGTTGGTAGTCGGCTAATTCCATCGGTAGAGATTCCTGCTAAAAATATAGAAACTCTTATGCATGCGACGCCTGCTCGATTTGTTGCAGATACAGATGAGGCTTATTGGAAGCTAATTTCACATCTTAGTGTTAATCACCTTTCATTAACTTCGCAAAATGGCCGGGGATTAAAAGATCTATTAAGGTTGTATCTAGAAGGAGAAGACCACGCATTGATTGACGCGGTTTCAGAGGTGGAGCAGCACATAGTGACTCGTCGTTTAACAACGGATGCATGGAGAGGGTTTGTGCAAGGAATTGAGGTAATTGTTACTTTGGACAAACCAAAGCTAGAGGGGTATAGCCCTTTGATTTTTGGGGGGGTGATGCGCCAATTTTTAGCGTTGTATGCATCAATAAACTCATTTGTTGAGTTTAAATTAAAATGGAAACAGACAGGTGAAATATGGAAAGAATGGGCTCCGATCAGCGGTCGACAGCAACTGCTGTAGTTAAAAAGCTTTTTGAAACTCCGTATGAGTTTAGTTTTTTACAGGCACTTCGCATTTTTCAAAAAATTCTGCCAAATGGTGCAGCAATTGGAAAAACGTTAAGTCCTCAGGATGATCCGGTATTGTTTACCAGCAGCTATAGCTATAGTTTGCCGAGCAGTGATATTAGTCGTATTACAACTGAGGAGTCAGGTCGCCCAACTATTGAGGTGAATTTTTGGAATTTAGCAGGACCTCACGGCGCATTGCCAGCGCCGCTTTCTGAAAAAGTAGTTGAACGGTCAAGAAATGGTGATGACTCACTAAAAGATTTTGTAAATATATTTAATCATCGTTTATTAGGGGTATATTATAGCGTTGCCGAAAAGTATTCATTTGTTCTCTCGCCTAAAAGCGTTAACAATACGTCAGCTGGGCAAATATTATCAGCGGTAGCTGGGGCTAATTTAGATGAGGGGCAATATGGTAGAGTGCCCGTGCATAGACTAACAAAATATGCAGGACTTTTATGGCAGCGCCCAAGATCTGCTGCAGGATTAGAGCAATTGCTAAAAGACTATTTTCGGGCACCTATTCAGGTGGATCAGTTTACGGGTTCATGGGTAGATATTCATCAGCGTCAACGTACTTTTATTGGGCGAAAACAGGGGCGCAATCATGTTTTAGGAAAAAGTACGTTCCTAGGGCGGAGATTTTGGCAGTCTGCGCATCATTTTGTCGTAAATATTGGTCCGCTTTCATCGGAAAAGTTTCATCAGTTTATTCCTACTGGAGAACATTATGGCCAGATGTGTGATTTAATAAAACTATACGCACCTATGGAGCTAACATTTCAGCTAAAAGTTCTATTGCGTGAAGGAGAGGCTTTGCAACCCGTTGAGGCGCAGAATGCATCAGTTGAAAACAGGTTGGGTTGGACGGCAGTTTTGAATGAGGCTCCAAGAGAATATACAGTCAAAATTAATGCGGCCTAAGTAAAGTTTCTTTTTGAGGAGTGTCGGAAAAACTAGAGTATTAGCTATTTTGGTGTGAGTATAAAATATATATAAAAACATAGCAGTGTTATATAAAAACTACATAAATCCTATTGAAGCAATGTAGGTCCCACATTATTATTCTGAAACAATAACGAAAATAGAAGTGTTTTGTGGGGGTGGTTTTATCGAAAGAGGTGCATCCGTCGATTCTGATGGAGTCTCAAGTTCAGAACAGAACAAAGTACTTTCTCTCTGCTCATGGTTTTAATTATTTTCATTACCGCAGATGTGAGTTTAAGGGGGAAGTGAGTTGCTTGGGCACGTATTGTACAATTTTAAGAGATTTTGAAGCCACAACAGAAGAAGACTTTTTTTTAAGCACAAAATTTCCTAGCAAGTATCAAGGTTTGTCCTCATATAGCCTTTTTGGTCAGAAATAGGCAATTGTATGCTTGTAAATGCTTCTGCCAAACAGGGGTATCACGAAGGTATGAGCTATATTATCCGTCATAAAGATTTTTATGAGGTTTTTGTTTTGGCTCTTCCCAATAAAATAAGCAATGCGGGCTCTTTTTATCTATCAAAAATTTCAGCAATCGAACATTTTTTTATGCAGTTTCAATTAGAAAACAAAGATCTTTTGCAAGGTGTGTTACGCTCCCCACTTCACTTGGCCTCACATAATCTATGCGAAAATCATTCTAAGTTGTGTTTAAAACAGCAACAAGTTCAAGTTTGGAGTAAAGAAGGAGGGGCAT
This sequence comes from Alphaproteobacteria bacterium CMAR1, assembly GCA_963693005.1. GTDB lineage: Bacteria > Pseudomonadota > Alphaproteobacteria > UBA6184 > UBA6184 > Bodonicaedibacter. Next base: position 21,481 of record OY843726.1, read on the forward strand.
ATTTAACTCCGCGAGAAACTAAGTGTTTACGCCTAATAAGGTTGGGTTATAGCACGAAAAAAGTTGCAACGTTTTTAGATATTTCTTCTCGTTCAGTTGAAACGTATCTTAATCGGATAAAATTACGAACGGGCATTACTAATCGTAGTGAATATTTAAAGTTGTGTGAGCTTCAGAGCTTAGAGACTCAAACCCAAAAGAGGGGGGGGTGATTTATGAGTGAGCCATTGTCAACGCATCATCCATTAATTAGCATGGAGCAATGTGTTCAAGAGAGAGTACAAAGATTTTTAGAGGTGTTTGGATTTAGTATTTTTCATTACACACGGTGTGATTTAAACGGAAATGTAAGTTGCTTAGGTACGTATAGTATGACCTTTCGAAAGTTTGTGGTTGGAAAAAGCAAAGAGCTTTTTTTGTATACAGATTTTCCAAAGGAATTTCAAAGCTATCAAAAATATACCATGTTGTCAAAAGACTTTGAGAGTCAGAAAACTGTTAAAATTGCAGCTGAAATGGGGTATTTTGATGGTATAAAAACTGTTTATCGTTACAAAGATTATTATGAAACTTTTGTTTTAGCTTTGTCTACTCCCATAGACGATGTTGCCTCGTTTTATCTAAATAAACAAGCTTATTTGGATCATTTCTTTCTTGAGTTTAAATCTAAAAATAAAGACATTAAATAAAGACATTTTAAATTTTGCTTGTAAGCATTCGGTTCACATAAAGCCTGAAAATGTATGCAAAAATCATTCCAAACTATTCTTGTCTGATAATAAAATGATCGTTTTGGGAAGGGAAGGCGAGTCTTACCTTACCCTGAAAGAGGCTGATTGTGTGAGGCTAATGCGGGCGGGGTTAAGCACAAAAGAAGTGGCATCTTTGTTAGAAATTTCCTCACGTTCAGTTGAAACGTATCTTAATCGCATAAAATTACGAACGGGCATTACGAATCGGCTTGATATTTTGATTTGTTGGAAGGCTGATAATTTGACGCGACTTTTAAGCGGTTTAAATTTATCGCTAAACCACCCGTCTATTGCGTTAGAGGCAACAATTCAAGAGCGAGTGAAGCGGTTTCTTGAGATGCATGGCTTTACGTTTTTTCAATATATACACTGTGATCTTGCGGGTAAGTTGAGTTTGTCTGGAAATTACAACTTAGTTATTAAAAATTTTGCAGAAAAATATCCAAATGATCCCTTTGTATTTACGCAATTACCAGAAGATTTTCTTCAATCGTCTTCATACAGTATGCTTTGGGAGGGTTTTCCAAATGAGTTGCCAATAAGTTTGGCTGCGCAAAAAGGTTATTTTCATGGAATGAATGTTCTGTATAGGTATAAAGGCTATTATGAAATGTTTGTGGTAGGCTTGCCGAATAAATTGGAAAATTCGGGATCGTTTTATCTAAATAAGCACGCGGCCTTGGAAAGGTTTTTTTTAGATTTTAAACTTCAAAACCAGGATTTGCTGAATACGTTATATAAAAACCCAATTCAGTTAAAAAAAAGCAGTTTGCCGTCTCATCACTCGGACTTATGCTTGCAAAACAGTAGATTTCTTGTAAGAGGAAGGTATGGAGATGCGTATTTGACGGGTAAAGAAATGAAGTGCCTTCGCCTCATCCCCTCAGGAATAAGCATAAAAGAAATGGCCACTTTTTTGAATATTTCTCCACGATCAGTAGAGACTTATTTGCAAAGAATTAAGGACAAAACAGGGATATTAACGCGCAGTGAGTTAATAAGCCTCAACATAAAATCTACCCTCAAGACAGAATAGTTTGCTTCGTGCACTTAGGCGGATACTATTTTAACTTTTCTCTAAGTTGCTCTACCTAATTCCCAGCTTATTTTTTTGTATGTAAAAAACACGGATAGACGGGAGAGTCTTCTTTTGATACTTTATAGTTCAAAAGAAGATAAATTAGGACAGGGTTGTAAAAATGACTAAAGGGAATAAAATAACATCTGAGTCGTTGGTTCGTTTTTTTGTAGATAGATATAATACTCGTGATCTCGAAGGGGTGATGGCACTTTGTAGTGACTCGGTTATTCTTCAAGATAAAAGTATAGACAGTTTCAGACAAGGCAGCACAAGTTTAAAACATCAGTTGGTATCCCAATGGGATGCACCTGAGGTGTATGCATTGTCGCTTTCAGCGTTAAATCCTATAGTTCAACAGCAGGGCTCTCAAATAAATGCGAATCTAGAGCTTTTGACTCTAGATATACATAAAAAGTTTATTGATCCTGTTCAAGGGCCAGTAGTTGCAGTTAAGGCTGTAAGTTCAGTTCTTGTAGAGTTGGTCGTGGCAGAGATAGATAATCAGTGGAAAATTGTTAATATTTGCTGGTCGTTTTGTTGCCATCGAAAGTCAGTGAATGCTAATTTTCTAGTGAATGAAAGCATGAAAATGGCTTGATTTTTCTGTCAAAATAGGAGATAACCAATAAGGGTTATTGTGGACGTAGAGCGTTGCACTGGGTCAGGACCGAAAGGTAGCAGCCCTCGGCGTATAAGCGGGTCATGGTAGCCCTTTTGATTTTTTTGTTAAGGGCAGAGTCATGAGCTTACCATCCACCTATAAAGTGTTTGCAAGAACCTATCGACCTCAGGCTTTTTCAGACGTTATCGGACAAGAAGTTGCTGTTAAAATTTTTCAGAATGCTCTGCAAAACAATACGTTAAGTCATGCCATTATTCTAACGGGAATTCGGGGAGTAGGAAAGACAACTTCAGCCAGACTCTTGGCTAAGACTCTGTGTTGTTTGTCTCCTAAGGCACTCATTGACCCCTGTAATGAGTGTGTATCGTGTAAAGCCTTTAATGAAGGTAAGCATACTGATGTTATAGAAATGGATGCTGCTAGTCACACTGGTGTGGATGATATTCGTGATATTATCGAAGGTGTTTCATATGCTCCCGCGTTTGGTCGTTATCGTGTTTACATTGTCGATGAAATTCATATGCTCTCTAAGAATGCGTTTAATGCATTTCTAAAAACACTCGAAGAACCACCCGCCCACGCAAAATTTATTTTTGCAACAACTGAAATTGAAAAAGTTCCTGAAACAATTCTATCTCGTTGCTTGCAAATTCAGCTAAAACCTATGAGTTCAGAAGCCGTTCAGGCTCACTTACAACTTGTTTGCAACAAGGAAAAATTAGAATTTGAGACTGATTCCTTATCCTTAGTTGCCGCTGCGGCACAAGGGTCCATGCGCGACGCCCTGTCAATTTTAGAAAAAGTTGCTAGCTACGTTCGGTTAAATAAAGAAGTTATCACCTCATCTTTGGTGGAGCGCATTTTAGGTCGTCCTCCTCAAGAAGAGCTTCTTTCGATGTGTGAGGCAATTAAACTAGGGGAAACGCCAAAAGCTATAGAAATAGTTAGAGGGTGTTTTCAACATAATGTAGATCCTAAAAATATTGCAAAAGGTTTACTAACCACCATTCATGCGGCTCTTTGCAGGCGTATTGGAGTTAGTGATAATTCGCCAGTTTCACCGTTTCAAGATTTAGATGTGCCTCAGTTAAATCGCTTGTGGTCAATTGTTTCAAAATCATTGCAAGAAATTGTAACTAATCCACTTCCAGAAGCAGCATGTGAGATTATGCTAATTCGGTTGTGTCATGTTTCTGACTTGCCCCCATTAAAAAAAATTGTTGAAGATATTGAAAAAGTTCAAAGTTTTCCTTCAGAAGGAGGGGGGGAGAGTACAATTCAAGCACAACAGTCGAGGGTTGCTTCGGATGAATCTGAGCCAGCTGCATCAGTAATTCGAACCTTTGATCAGCTGCTTGAATGGGTCGAAACTCAAAAAGAGCCTCATTTATCTTTTTTCTTAAAGCGTGATCTCCGCGTGCATACTTTCTTTCCAGGGCGCATCGAGTGCAGCTTAAAAGATTCTTCACAGCAATCGTTAATCAAAGAGCTCAAACAATTACTGCGTGAAAAACGCCAAGAAAATTGGGTGTTTGAATTAGTGCAATCAACGATAGTTACATCGCCGCTTACGATGCACGAACAACTTCAGGCACGTGAATCTGAGGAAAAGCAAGCCATCATTCAGTCTGACCTTGTTCAGTCAGCACTAACAACGTTTAAAGGCTCTACGGTGACGGTTGAAAAGGCTAATGTCTAGCAATAAGACCAATATTTGCATCTATGCGGGTCCAGGAGTGTCTAAAGACTCACAGGCCCATACGGAGCATATGTTGCATCAATTTGTAGGTTGTCGCTACCAAATTCATTTTCTAGAGCCTGACGAAGTTAAATCTGGAGACTGGTGTCAAAATGCAGCACTATTTGTATTGCCAGGGGGAGCAGATATCCCATATGTTCGCAGATTAACTCCCCAAGCGAATTTGATTATTCGTAAATTTGTCCAGGAAGGTGGTAGCTTTTTGGGAATTTGCGCAGGTTCTTATTATGCAAGTAGCTACGTGAGTTTTGCAGTGGGATCAACTCAATCTGTGCAGGGGCCCAGAGAGTTAGCCTTTTTCCCAGATAAAGTTGTGGGGCCATGTTTATTACCCTATAACCATAAAACCTATTCTGGGGCATGTGCAGCTAATCTGCTGCTTCCGAATGTTTCTTTAAATGTTTTTTTTAATGGAGGCGGGTACTTTCATAATGCCAGTCAGTACCCTGAAATCACAGTTTTAGCTAAATATACGCATGAACCGGCCCAACCTGCGGCTATTATTCAACGTGAGTTTACTAAGGGTAGAGTAGTGCTTAGTGGGGTGCATTTTGAATACAGTCCAAATATTCTTGATCGATCAGATCCATATTTAGATAAAATTGCCTATGACTTAGCCCCTTACGAGGGGGCGCGTCAAAGCTTGTGTAATCAGTTGTTAAGCTTTTTAAGGGTTTGACACGCAGTATATCACACCGTATGTGCAGTTTGCATATCGTGACTTAAGCACGCGCACAGACATGGCTGGTTATCTTGGAGCAGATCTACGCCTTGACACTTTAACAGTAGATAGTGGCACGTTGGAAGTTGCCCTATCAACGCATTTTGGATATCAAGAACGTGAAGGAGTGGTTGGAGAATTAGAGCTAAGCGGAAAGTTAAACTTAGACTCAGGTATTGGCTTTTCCAGCAACTTAAAGTTAGGAAGCAAGACAGCGTCAGAAGCAGGAGTTAGTTTCTCGCTTAACCGTTAAGCTCACTGAGCTCAAACCCTACCTCAAACACATACAAAAACACCCCCATTTAGGAGGTGTTTTTGGCTTGAAACTTCTCTTGAAAACAATAAAAACGTGAGGGAGCTAAGCGAACGACAAGGCGTGCTTCGTCTGCGTTATACTCTTCTGAAATGATCTTGCTGTGCCGTTTTAACCAAGAAATTGCGGCTCCTTGGTGCATTTTTAAGGTTACACAATATGACTTGTGGCTCTTGCTTAATAGATCATCAATGAGTTGTAGAAGCTCATTGATTCCCTCGTGTGTTAAGGCTGAAGTAAACTTAGAGTCTGGATTGGCAGAAATTAACGCCTCACGACTTTCTCTAGATAAAGTGTCTGCCTTATTAAAAACGGGAATAATTTTTTCAGGCTTGTAACTATCGCTTTCTATAAGGATATTTTGCACAAGCTCTAAGACCTCTAGTTCATGCTCTTTCACTTGAGGGGAAGTAATATCCTGTATATGTAAGATGATGTCTGCATCTAAAGTTTCTTCTAGAGTGCTTTGAAATGCCGCTATTAACTGAGGAGGTAAGTCAGATATAAAGCCAACAGTATCAGATAAGATGGCGGTTCGACCAGACGGCAGTTTAAATTTTCGTCGTGTTGTATCTAGTGTAGCAAATAGTAGGTCTTTTGTAAAAATGTCAGAATGAGTTAGAGAGTTGAACAGCGTAGATTTTCCAGCATTTGTATAGCCAATAAGTGCTATTGTAGGGGTTTCAGAGCGATCTCGAGATTTTTTTTGTAGTTTGCGGGTATTATTAAGCTTTTCAAGTTTTAACTCTAGGCGCTGGATCTTTGCATTTAACATGCGTTTGTCCATTTCCAACTGGGATTCTCCTGGGCCACCAATAAACCCTAAACTTCCTCGTTGGCGTTCAAGATGAGTCCACATGCGAACTAAGCGAGTTTTTTCATAGTTAAGGGCGGCAAGCGAGACCTGTAATCGGCCACTAGCTGTTTTAGCACGATTTGCAAAGATTTCAATGATTAGGCCAGGTCTATCATAAACCTTCACTTCGAGGGCTTTTTCAAGGTTGCGTTGTTGTAGTCCGGATAAAAATGAGTCCAGAAATATGAATTTAGACCCTGTGCGTTGAAGCTCAATTTTCAACTCTTCCAGCTGGCCTTCACCAATAAGCGTCGAAGACCTTAGCTTCTTGAGAAAGAGTGTATTGCTTCCAGATACAGTATAACCCAGAGCTTCTACGAGACCGCTGCTTTCTTTCAGTCGTGAATTTGTATCCTTTACGTGGGACTCAGGGTAGTGAACGTAAGTTGTCCAGCAATGTGGCTTAGTGTCAGAGTTCGTATCTGACACTAAGGATTGATTGTTTAACAATAGAGTGAAGTCATCGTATTCTTTGTTAGTCGGTTTCTTCGTTGGAAGGTGCATTTAATACAAACGGGTTTAATGGCATTACTGTTGATATAGCATGTTTGTATATCAATTGCGAATGATCATCTCTACGCAATAGCATAGAAAAGTTATCAAACCAGGTAATCGTACCTTGTAATTTCACTCCATTAACAAGAAAAACTACAACTGAGGCTTTGTCTTTTCGAAGGGTGTTCAGGAATAAATCTTGAACGTTTGGTGTTTTTTCATTTATTTTTGTTGACATTTTCTTTAAATCCTTATTGATTTTTGTAAGCTTTGAACTTAAAACCTTGGGTGTTAGGTTAGTTCAAAAAAGTAAACAATCCCCAAAGTCCTGAGGGACTATTTTTTGTCTACAGAGGCCTAATAACACAATAAGCCGCACAAGTCAAGCTTTTGTACGTCTTGATATTTTTTTTACAACTCTCGACCTGGATATATAAAGTGCCACAATTAAGTTGATAGCAAATAATACTCCAAGAGTTAACGCAAAGGAAAGATTTTGCGCTGAAAGTGAGTATTGTGGAACTGAATGTATATCTAAAGCTCCATCCCAGGAGTAGTTTAGAATAAAGCCAATGCATTGATTGATAATTGCTCCACCAAACATATTGAAAGTATTAATGATGCTAATAGTAAGGCCAGAGGTTTCTTTGCTTGTCCAAAAAGAAGCTGCTGAAAACACTAGCATAATCCCTCCAGAGAAGAGGCCTAATAGAAATAGAACTAGCTTACTGGCAAAAAACGAAAGCCATTCAAAATAAACAAAGGTAAAAAACAAAACAAACAAGGCAGTGGCGCATAGTTTTATTCCAATAAAAACGCGCGTTTTAGTAGAGAAATACCACGGAAGAAGCAGACTTCCAATAGCCAGTCCTATGTACATTAGCATTGAGGCGGAAGCGGCATCAATGCGAGAAATACTAAATCGTTTTTCTAAATAAGCAGTTCCCCATAGATCAGTAAAAACATTGAGTGAAGAAAAAAAACCGAGACCGAGAAGTCCGTAGATATATACAAATTTATTTGAAAAAACATCGCGTAACGCTGGGAAATTTAAGAGTTCTTTAGATTTTGGAGAGGGGGTGTTTTGAATGTTAAGCAAGATTAAGAGTACTACTACACATCCAATCCCACCAAGAATTAGGATAGAGATTCTCCACCCTAAGGCATCTAGCATAGATACTATGATATTTCCTGTAAGAAGGGCTCCAAATGTTCCCATAGTTAGAGTAATTCCCATATAAACACCACGGTGTCCTGCCGGTATATAGTCAGAGCATATTTTTAAGGAGCACATAAAGATAGGTGCCGCACCAGCGCCCATCAATACTCTGCCAAGTTGTACTGCCCATAACGCATTAGCCAGGAAAGAGATAAAGCTACCAAGAATACAGAAAGATATTGCCGTAATAGAAATTTTTCTTAACCCTAGTCGGCCAACGATACTTCCTAAGGGGATTTGCAAAGCACCATATGCGACTAAGTATAAAGATCCTAATGTTGCAAAATCTGTTGCAGAAAGGAGCAAGTCAGTTCGCAGTTCATGCTCTGCTACACTGGGAAAGACGCGCAACATATATACATACATATAAAATAGTGATAGAGAAAACCAAGCAAGTTTCGGCGAGGTTAGTTTTTGCATTTTAGAGTTTCTTTCTGTATGTGTATTTTAGAGTTTCTTTCTGTATGTGTATTTAAGGTAGATCATACGTTAATTTGGAAAAAAGTCAAAAATACTATATATGCTGGTAAGGGGGCAAGTGACTGAAGGCATTGCCTTTTGGTATAAAAGGCAGGGATAAAAAGATATGATAAGGCAAATCTTTCTTTGTAATTATTGGCTTAATAAGAGGCCAGTGCTTTTTTCCAATTGAGGAGATATCTCGGCCTATAAAGTTGGGTAATTTAAATCGATTATCATAGATAGCATTGTTTTGTAATTTTTCATTGGGACATTTTCCCCATTCGCGACAAATATAGATATTTTTGTTGTAGTTTTGCCAATAGCATCCGGCCCAAGTGAAAGGCTTAAATGAGTCACTGGTAAGAGTTTTGTAAGGAGAGAGTAAGTTGTTTCTAATATGTGCTGGCGAGATGTCTGTTCCACGTACAAATGAGGCAAGCTTTAGCATAATTCGTCGAGCTAGTTCGGTTGGCACCTGTTTTAGTTCTGCAAAAGAGCAAGATGCAAATTTTAGCTGTATATCCAGCTGAGCATGGGTTTTTAACCATTGATTAGTCGACCACTCTAAAGCAACATTCGCCTCAGTAAGTTTTTGGCAAGTTTTTCCGATGGCGGAATTAAACAAACCTATTCTTTCTAAAGAATCAGCGTGTTTTCTCCAGCGATTGCGTTCATATTTGTCGTTTTGATTAGAAGGATCTTCAATCCAATCTTGGTTTTGTGCAGTTAGATATTTTTTCAATTCATTGGGGCAAATATTCAATAAAGGACGGTATAAGAAAACCTTATTATATTCAGTTTTTTCCTGCATGCCACTCAATCCAGTGAGACCACTAGATTTAGATAATCTCATGAAAAATGTTTCGGCTTGGTCAGACTGGTGATGGGCTGCGAAAAGATGCTGAATAGAGTTGAACTGGCAGTACTCAGTAAGTAACTCATATCTAGATGTACGAGCTAGTGACTGATTGATGTGCTCCGGCCTGAGTTTCCAAGTTAAAGTATGATGTTCTACTTCGAGTTTAGATAACCACTGATGAACTTGTGCTGCTTCGGCAGCCGACTCTGAACGCATTTGATGGTCAACAGTTAGGGCGACTAGGTGGATGTTTCTTTGTTTTGCCCAGGTCTTTAATAGTAGACACAAAGCCATGCTATCCGCACCACCAGAGACTGCAATTGCAATAGAGCGGGTTTCTTTAGGTATGGTTTGGTCTAACTTTGATGCGAGGTTGAGGTTCATACAAATGTTATACAGCTATCACGAGCGAGAGTGAAGTAGAAAGAAGGCTCCAATAAGAGCCCTCCAATTCAAGGATTAATTATGCGTTGCCCTTAGGCTCAGAAGCCATTTGTTCTAAGCGTAGGCGGTAAAGGTCTGCAAAGTCTACTGGTTTAAGTAGTAGTGGAGGGAATCCTCCATCACGCGTAATGTCGGATACAATGTTTCGCACATAAGGAAATAAAATTCGTGGGCATTCAATCATGAGAACTGGGTGTAGAAGGTTCTTTTCCAAATTTTTAATTGTAAACACTCCAGAATAAGTAAGATCGAACATAAAGACATCAGCATTATCTTTTGTACCTTTAGCTTGTACTACTAAACTCACTTCATGAGTGTCGGCTGCTTCTAAGGCTTGATGGTTGACGTTAATCTTAATATCAATTTCAGGAAGATTATCCTGAGCTTGTAGCATTTTCAAAATTTGGGGATTCTCAAAAGATAAATCTTTAATGAATTGTGCATTTACATCTAGTTGCATGTTTGCAAGTTGTTGTTCGTTAGACATAGTTTTTTTTCCTTAGTTTTATAGGTTGATTATGTGTTGAAATCGTTTTTTTGTGAGGTCTCTTCCAATGATGGCGGCGACCTCAAAAACACTGGGCGAAACAGTTGATCCGGTTAAAGCTGCGCGAATAGGTTGAGCAACTGCGCCGAGCTTTAGGGAGTTGGCTTCAGCAAAATCTTTTGCCCATTCGTGAAGTGAGGCTTCTTCCCAGATGCTGACCTGCAACATTTTATCCATTAACTGCTTCAAAAAATCTTTGTTAGATAAAAATTTTAAGGCTTTCTCGGTATAAGAAATGGGGGTGTCCCAAATATAAATTTGAGCGCTTTCCCATAGTTCAATGAGCGTTTTCGACCGTTCTTTTAAGCCGGTTAAGCCGTGTAAAATGCGTGTTGATTGTAATGGGGAGCTGATTGAGTAGGTTTCTTGTAAGATAGATAAAAGCCGTTCGTTGCTAGACGTCTTTAAGTAGTGGCCATTTAAATTAGTGAGCTTAACCATGTCAAATCGAGCTGAAGATTTTCCGATTGAGCTGCCGTCAAACCATTCAATTGCTTTTTGAGTGGAGAAAATTTCCTCATCCCCATGAGACCAACTAAGTCGAGCTAAATAGTTTCTGAGTGCCTCAGGAAGAAACCCCATTCCTTGATAAGCTTCGACACCCAAGGCTCCATGGCGTTTTGAAAGTTTTGCGCCGTCTTGACCATGAATTAAAGGAATATGACTAAAGCTAGGAGCTGGCCAGCCCAAAGATTCATAAAGTTGTTTTTGTCGGAAGGTATTGGTTAAATGGTCATCTCCCCTAATAACATGAGAAACTTTCATGTCATGATCATCCACTACGACAGCCAGCATATATGTAGGTGTGCCATCGCTACGAACCAAGATCATATCATCCAGCTGATTGTTTTGTACGGTTACCATACCCTGAACGCTATCGTGAATTTCGGTATGACCGTTTCGGGGCATTTTTAATCGTATTACAGGTTTTCTGTCCGAGGGGGCATGGCTAGGATCTCGATCTCTCCAGCGTCCATCGTATATAGGTGGTCGTCCTTCAGTTTTTGCTAAGTCTTTCATTTCAGCAAGTTCTTTGGGTGAGCAATAACAATAGTAGGCTTTGCCTTCGTTTAGAAGAGTCCGAGCAATCTCCACATGGCGTGTAGCATTTGAATTCTGAAACACTGGGTCATTATCCCAGTCAAGGCCTAACCACTGCAAACCTTTTAAAATAGCGTCTATAGCTTCTTGAGTAGATCTAGAGCGATCGGTATCTTCTATGCGCAACAAAAATTTTCCGCCGTAGTGACGTGCAAATAGCCAATTAAATAAGGCCGTTCTAGCTCCACCTATGTGTAAAAACCCCGTAGGACTGGGGGCAAAGCGTGTAATGACTGACATAAGTACTCCATTTAGGATGAAAACATAGCATTTTTTTGATCAATTCTCAATCGTTGGATGAAGATGGTTTTAGTTGCTGGTCTGTTGTGTGAGCAAAGATGGTGGAACTGAATGTACATGCAAGAGGCTGGTTTAAATAGAGAAAATACCCTAGAATAAAATTGTGTTGCATTTTGTTAAGCTTTTTTTTACGCTTCACACGCAATCTATATAGAAAAAATCAGAGGTGTTGAATGGCTGTATCAAAAGCCAAAATTTCCAAAGCAGATGCATTAAAGTACTATGAAGACATGTTGTTGATTCGTCGGTTTGAGGAGCGGTCTGCGCAACTATATGGCATGGGACTGATAGGTGGTTTTTGTCATCTGTATATTGGTCAAGAAGCAGTGGTTGTTGGTGTTCAATCTGAGTTAACTCCCCAAGATGCAGTGATTACCGCGTATCGAGATCATGGGCATATGTTGGCTTGCGGTATGGACCCTAAGGGTGTCATGGCTGAGTTAACCGGGCGTGAGGGAGGCTTCTCAAGGGGGAAGGGCGGCTCCATGCATATGTTTAGCAGAGAAAAAAACTTTTATGGAGGCCATGGTATAGTTGGTGCTCAAATTCCTCTGGGTGCCGGGTTGGCTTTTGCACAAAAATACAAGAAGACAAATGGAATTTCAGTCGCCTATATGGGTGACGGGGCCTCTCATCAGGGGCAAGTATATGAGTCGTTTAACATGGCTTCCTTATGGAAACTTCCTGCGCTATTTATTATAGAAAACAATGAATATGCAATGGGTACGTCAGTTTCTAGAGGGTCGTCGGTTCCTGATTTATATGTGCGTGGTGAGGGGTTTGGTATTCCATCAAAGCAAGTAGATGGAATGGATATTCTGAAAGTAAAGGCTGCCGCACATGAAGCAGTTGAACATATTCGCAGTGGAAAAGGACCGTATTTAATTGAATTTAAAACGTATCGTTATCGAGGCCATTCTATGTCGGACCCAGCTACGTATCGCAGTAAGGAAGAAGTTGAAAACATAAAAGAGAACAAAGATCCTATTCAGGGGTTTTTGCTAGAGATGAGATCTGAACACAAAGTGTCTGATAAGGAGATATCTGAAATAGATGCGCGTGTAAAATCCGTGATGAAAGAGGTTGTTGAGTTTTCTAAATTATCACCAGAGCCAGATGCATCAGAGCTGTATACAGATATTTTAGTGGGAGAGTAATAATGGGCCAAGTAATAACAGTTCGTGAGGCATTGCGAGATGCCATGGCTGAAGAAATGCGTAGAGATCCAGATGTGTTCGTAATGGGTGAAGAAGTTGCAGAATATCAGGGAGCATATAAAGTTACACAAGGTTTGCTGAACGAGTTTAGTGCTGAGCGTGTTATTGATACGCCGATTACGGAAATGGGTTTTGCTGGAGTTGGTGTGGGCGCCGGATTTATGGGGTTAAAACCTATTGTTGAGTTTATGACGTTTAACTTTTCTATGCAGGCGATTGACCAAATTATAAACTCAGCAGCTAAGACCTTATATATGTCAGGTGGCCAAATGGGCTGTCCAATTGTATTTCGTGGCCCGAATGGTGCCGCATCTCGGGTGGGAGCTCAACATTCACAATGTTATGCTAGTTGGTATGCACACTGCCCTGGGTTGAAAGTAATTGCTCCTTATGATGCAGAAGATGCGAAAGGGTTGTTAAAGGCGGCTATTCGAGATCCAAATCCAGTTGTGTTTTTAGAAAATGAGATTATGTATGGTCGTTCATTTGACGTGCCCGAGGATGAAGATTTTGTTTTGCCCATTGGAAAAGCAAAAATTATGAGAGAAGGGGAAGATGTAACAGTTGTTTCGTTTTCTCGACCTTTAGACTATGCGCTTGAGGCAGCTAAAGTTATGAAGGATCAATATAACAAAAGCGTTGAAGTAATTAACCTTCGCACGTTACGCCCACTGGATATTGATACAATTGTACGCTCAGTTCAAAAAACAAACCGTATTGTTACATTAGAAGAGGGATGGCCATATTCGGGAATAGGTTCTGAGATAGCTGCTCAAATTATGGAGCATGCGTTTGATTATTTGGATGCTCCGGTCATACGTGTGACGGGTGAAGATGTTCCAATGCCATACGCTGCAAATTTAGAAAAATTGGCATTGCCTAACGTAGAGAAGTTAGTTAAAGCATTGAAACAGGTGTGCTATCTGTAATTAAGCCAGCTAATGTGCAGACATGACAAATATTCATAATAAAATTATCTTGGCTCTTGAAAGTTGATTATGAAGTCCATATAAAACCTTCCTAACTATACAGGGAGAAAAAAATATGAATTTGTTTAAATTAACAGCTTTAGGGGCGTGTGTAGTATCTAATATGTATGCTGCTGGCGAAACTTCATTGTCGACGATGGAAGGTTCTGAAACCTCAGGAATAAAGACTACGGTACAATGGACGTGTAAAAAAGACAGGGGCAACAATAAGCTCTCTGACGTTTCTCATCTGGATTTGGCTCATCAAAACAGCTTGGTTCCAGTGAAATTAGTTGAGTTTGCTGACTTTTTTAGAGTTTGTATGAGCTTTGAACATGACTCTAATGATTACTCACCAGAAGGCTTGTATGCTCAGGCTTGGGAAAAAGATGATTCCTCCCCAGCTTTGCAAGTTTTAGGCAAAAAAAAGTCCGTTCAAGGTGGGATTGATCAATTGCTTGAAGCATCTGAAACGCCAATGCCCTCTTGGAAAAAGAAAGAAAGTCTGCCTTGGGCAAAAGCTAAAGATTCCGAATTAGGAGATTTATGGTTGTTTAGCCAGGGGGACTAATATTAGACTTTAAATGTGGTTCTTAGATTGATAAGTCGTTAATATTTTCAAAATACCCTAGGCCTAAGCTTATGCCTAGGGTATTTGTTTGAAGCTGCTTCACACAGTGATATGCTGTGTTTTTTTGTATTTAGGAGGCGCGTTGATTGGGGGGTAACTTTTGCTTCTCGTTTGATCAAAAGTCAACAGCTGCAGCACGAAAGGCCTTTAACTTATAGCCCTATCTAAAATCAAAGAAGTGAGTGCTTCTGTAGTTGCATTTCAAGCTAATTCATGCTGAAATGATTTTAATAATTTAGAGTAGTTGTTTTCATGGCGATAGAGATATTGATGCCGGCCCTTTCTCCGACGATGGAAGAGGGAAATCTTGTTAACTGGTTAAAAAAAGAAGGTGATTCTATTGCTGCAGGCGATGTGATTGCTGAAATCGAAACTGATAAGGCTACCATGGAAGTGGAAGCTGTTGATGAGGGTATTTTAGGGAAAATATTGGTAGCAGCAGGTTCCGAGTCTGTAAAAGTAAATGCGCTGATAGCGTTGCTGTTGGAAGAAGGAGAAGAGTCATCGGTTTTAGATGGGTATTCTTTGGGAGACTCGTCTGAGGCAGAAGCTCCTAGAGTTATTCCAATAGTGGAAAAAGAGGTTCTTCGCCCTAGAGTTGAGGGCTCCCCAAAAGATGGTTTTGAAGGTCGAGTATTTGCCACTCCTTTAGCAAGGCGTATGGCTGAACAAAAGGGGATAAATATTGCGTCAATATCAGGGTCAGGCCCTCATGGGCGTATTATAAAATCAGATGTAGGGAGTTATCAAGCTTCTGCTGATGACAGAAGAGCGTCAAATGCATTTGCAACTGCTGGGCCTGAGGATGTTAAGTTATCTAACATGCGCAAAGTAATTGCAAAGCGACTAACTGAATCCAAGCAAGAAATCCCGCATTTTTATCTAACTGTTGGGTGTGAGCTTGATGCATTATTAGCAGTCCGTAGTGACATAAACTCAGCTCGTGAAAAAGAGGGGCGTATTAGTGTTAATGATTTTGTGATTAAAGCGCTTGCTACGGCAATGATGATGACACCAGATGCGAATGTAATGTGGATGGGAGACTCTATGCGTCACTTTAATACATTCGACTTGTCTGTAGCTGTAGCAATTGAGGGTGGCTTAGTAACCCCAATTATTAAGCAGGCGGAAATGAAAACATTGTCACAAATTTCAACTGAAATGAGAGACCTTGCTGCTAGAGCAAAAGAAGGAAAACTGAAGCCCGAAGAATTTCAAGGTGGGTCTTTTAGTTTGTCGAATTTGGGGATGTTTGGGGTAGATGAGTTCAATGCCATTATTAACCCTCCTCAGGCGGGAATTTTAGCTGTTGGAGCAGGGGTAGAGCAAGCGGTTGTTAAAGGGAGCGAAATATCAGTTGCTACGATTATGCGGGCGACTTTGTCAGTAGACCATCGAGCTATTGATGGGGCAGTTGGGGCGAAGTTGTTGGCTAATTTTAAAAAGTTAATTGAAAATCCAGTTAGAATGCTTGTATAGGGCTTTATATGTCACATAAAACACTTTGTCTAATGCGACACAGTCAGGCTGTCGTTGAGTTGTCTGAAGAAATTACTAAAGATGTAGATAAGCCGTTAACGGATGCTGGAATTCATCAACTAGATTTTGTCCGATCGTTCATTAAGGAAAATGCTATATTTCCTGATCTTGTGTTGTGTTCCTCTTCAGCAAGAACTAGGCAAACTTTAGAGTGGATTCAAGAAGCATTGGGTTCTACAATAAAAGTTGAATATATAGAAGACCTTTACGGTACTAATGTCGATGGGCTAATTGAAAAGATTACTAGTGTTGATGATAGTTATCAAACTCTTATGATTATTGGTCATAATCCATCTATTAGTGATTCAATGCAGCGTTTAGCTACAAGAGCTTTGAACTTTAAAGAAGTTTTGATTAATCTACCGGCGCAGCCATCACAATTAGTAATGTTTGATAGTGAGTCGGAGAAATGGGCAGATTTTGAAACTTTTCCGGTTCGTATTCGCAAGGTGTTTGAGCCGGAGTACAACGTATAGAATAGAGGTTTGGGATCGATTTTCATAAAAAATCCATTACACTAAAGAAAAGTAGTAGTTGATGAAGAAGACGTTCGTATTGGCAATAGTAGATGGGTGGGGTGTGTCAGATGAGTTGGCAAACAATGCTATCTCTATGGCAAAAACTCCCACTTATGATCGACTTTTGTCAGAGTATCCCGTTACTACCTTACAAGCTTCAGGATCAGAAGTAGGCTTGCCAAATGGCCAGATGGGTAACTCTGAGGTCGGGCACTTAACGATTGGAGCCGGCCGGGTAGTTCCTCAAACCTTGGTTCGCATGGATAAAATGCTTTTGAACTCTAGCGAGCCATTCATAGATTCTCAATTTTTAAAATCATTAGTGCGAAAAGCTCAGCATATGGGGTCGGCCGTCCATTTAATGGGGTTGCTCTCTCCTGGAGGGGTTCATAGCCATCAAGCACATATTGAAGTGATCTATGATTATTTAAAAGATCACGGAATTGATGTATATATGCATGCATTTTTGGACGGAAGAGATACTGGACCAAAATCGGCAGTTGAGTGGGTGGGTGAATTCTGTAGTGGGGAAAAACGCGCTATTACTACCATGTCTGGTCGATATTATGCAATGGATAGAGACCAAAATTGGGATCGAATAGAAAAGTCTTATGCAGTAATGGCGAATGCTTTAGGAGAAACATTTGAACATCCTATAAAGTATATTCAGAATGTTTATGATCAAGGTGGGGGAGATGAATTTATTTTACCTGCTTATTTCAAAGGCTATAATGGTATTTCTGACGGTGATATGCTTATTTGTATGAACTTTCGATCAGATCGTGTTCAACAAATATTAGAGGCTTTTTTAAATCCAGAGTTTAAAGTGTTTTCTCGTCGACCGATCTTTTTTTCAAAAGCGTTAGGCATGGTGTCTTACTCTGAAAAATTAGATGAGGTTATGGATAAGTTGTTGTCTCCCAACTCCTTAAAAAACACCTTAGGCGAGTGGATATCCAAACAAGGGCTTAGCCAACTACGGCTTGCAGAAACTGAGAAATACGCACATGTTACTTTTTTTCTAAACGGAGGGAGAGAAGAAAACTTTTTGAATGAAGATAGAGAGTTGATTTCTTCTAAGAAGGTTAAGACTTATGACCAGTGCCCAGAAATGTCGGCAAAGGATCTGACCCAATCAGTAATTGAGGGCATAGGAAAATATGATTTAATTGTAGTGAACTATGCCAATGCTGATATGGTTGGGCATACGGGCGTTATGGATGCAGCAATACAAGCAGTAGAATGCTTAGATCAAGAGTTTCTACTTTTGGAAAAAGCTATTTTAGACAATGACGCATGTATGATTATTACCTCAGATCATGGTAACATCGAAAGCATGTGGAACTCTAAAACTAACCATCAAAATACGGCGCACACTTTAAACTCAGTGCCCATGATTATTGTTCAAAATAAAGGCCGAGCTAAATTTCGTTTGAATTGTGGAAAGTTGGCGGATGTTGCGCCAACTTTGTTAAATCTAATGGAAGTGCAGTTACCTGAAGAAATGGAGGGTAAGTGTTTAATAGTTTAACGATTTTAGTTATATTTTTTTATTGTGATTTTTCGTGTTTGTCAGCAAAGTCCGACTATAGAGACGGCGCATTAACTGAAAATGTGAATTATCAAAGAATACAGTCGGCTAGTTTGAGTGCAAACAAGCATTTGCTGGATCAAGGTCGACTTTCTCTTGTACTTGGTCGAAGAATCAACCATCAAAGTTTTCAAAAGGTATCTGATCAACAAAAGGGGCGGGATAAAAATAAGGCTTCTGATCAACTAGTTGTTTCTAAGGCTATAAACAAACCTACTGCAGTACAGTTAGATTGGACAATAATGCCCCCTATAAAATCACATGTAAAATACTGGTTTGGAGAAGGTGAGGGTAAGTTATCAAAGGGTATTGTTTATGGGGTATTGGTAGATCAAATCGTATACGCACCAATTGATGGAGAGATAGTTTTTGCAGGGGTTGTGAAAGATTTTGGTTATGTAGTGATGATTGAGAAGGATCATCAAAATTTAGTGTTGCTTTCAGGTATCAGTTATTTAAAGGTTAGCAACGGAGATATTGTGTACCGTGGACAGGGTATAGGCACTATGGTAAAAGGTGGTAGTCTTTATTTAGAATTTAGAAATTCGGGGTTTCCAGTAGACCCTAAGCAAATGTTGGCGTCAGGTTAAGGTAATGAATATAAAAAACAAATTAATTTTACTAAGTATTGTAGTTGCTATTACTTCAAAGATTATTTCGCTTGAGGCAATGTCATCAAAAACTGAACAAGAGAATATTGAAGCAGTAGAAAACACATCTGATACAG
Organism: Alphaproteobacteria bacterium CMAR1; assembly: GCA_963693005.1. Classification (GTDB taxonomy): domain Bacteria; phylum Pseudomonadota; class Alphaproteobacteria; order UBA6184; family UBA6184; genus Bodonicaedibacter. The sequence continues at coordinate 40,203 of OY843726.1, forward strand.
AGTTAGACAAAAGTTCTGATAATGAGAAATCAATCAAGCAAAACCATTCGAAAATGGATGTGTTACGGGATGTGTTGTTTCCCCAAATATACAGTGTGATACAGCAGCACTATGTAGAAGAGCCGGACAAAGAAACTATGATTCAAGGGGCAATAAATGGAATGTTGTCTGCATTAGACCCGCATTCAAGTTATATGAATCCAAAAGAATACAAGGAGTTTCGAAGCCATACTCAAGGGTCGATGATTGGTGTCGGAATTCAAATTGTTCCGGATCGAGGAGCAATTAGAGTAATTGCTCCTATAGAAGATACGCCGGCACATCGTGCGGAGATTAAACCTGGTGATTTTATTATCAAAATCGACAATGAATATGTTTTCGGTATGGGAATTGATGAAGCTATTAGAAAATTGAGAGGCGCTAAAGCAGGAACGTCAGTAAACGTTACTATTTCCAGAAAAGGAGAGAACCTAGATAAAAAATTATGTAGAGAAGAGATAAAAATCAACTCGATCAAATGGGGGACTTTTCATAATGTAGGATATATTCGAATTAGCACTTTTGACGAAGTAGCACCCAAAGACTTTATTGCGGCGGTAAAATCAATAAAAAAGCAATTAGGTAAAGACTTACAAGGCTTGGTGATAGATGTGCGATTTAATCCAGGAGGGTTGTTAAACGAGTGTGCAGAAATTTGTAATCAACTTTTGGATAAAGGCGTAGTTGTTTCTTCAAAGGGACGATCTGAAGGTCAGGAAACAATGTTTGAAGTTAAGCCGACGGGCTTAACCAAGGGAATTCCTTTAGTTGTTTTGTTGGATGAGGGATCTGCGTCTGCGTCTGAAATCTTGGCGGCAGCGGTACAAGATCATAAGAGAGGTTTGGTTTTGGGTGTGCAAAGTTATGGTAAGGGAACTGTACAAGTCGTAGTGCCTTTTGGGGGTAAAAAAGGTAATTTTCCTCAAGGAGAAGAATTTGCAGCGTTGAAAGAGGAACGTGCTATTCGATTAACTATTGCACGCTACTATACGCCGAATAGCCGTTCAATTCAGGGAAAAGGTGTGACCCCAGACATTGTAGTTGAGCCATCTAAGATTGAGAAGCTCGATCGTGCGGATGCCTTTAGAGAGAGTGACTACAAACACGCTTTAGATGCCACAGAAACTGAACGCCGACGCGATAAGTTTTTAAATGAAGAAAAAAAGAAAGCAGAAAAAAAAGAGCCTGCTAGACATCGAGTGGTGAAGAAACAGTTAGATAAAGAGCGTATGACGGAAATGTATGAAGAGGACTATCAGTTTTTGCGGGCCGTTGATACGGTAAAAGCTTTAGGTTTGTATCATTGATTGCTGTCTTCTGGAGGATGTAAGCGGTCATTGACTTCTAGAGTGAAGTTATACCAGGCGTCGTCAATTTTCCATTGTCCGCTTACTACTTTAGGACCCACGGAGCTTACTTTTAACCACTTAGGTATTTTGTTGCGAGTGATCGTATGCTGATTAATCCATAGCGTCCATCTTTTTTCGTCTAAATATAGGATACCATGCAAACATAGAGACTCATCTTCCTCCTGAAGGAGGGGCGAGTTTTGCTGCATTAGAGAAACAGGAGCTGCCATAGTGGTGTAGCTTATTAGGCATATCAGCTTTAAGTATAGATTTTTCATGGAGCTAGAGATAATTGTTGATAATAGAAATTACCTGAACAGTGTCCAGTTTTTTGAGAAGTGTTGTCTTTTTTCATATTAATCTCATAAATTTTCCCATAGCCCCAAATTTGTGGTTGGGTGAGTATAGCATGCATGAGTTTAAGAATTTCATAATCAGGAATATGCCTAAAAGCAAAGTTCATATTGTGAGTAGTAGTTTGAGGGGTGGTTTGAGGAGTGTTTGGTAGCGTGTTAAGGGTGAATTTATGCGATTCTGGCATCGCTTTTTTTATGGAGTCGCTTATTTGTGGCATTGTCTTTAATGGAAGAAAAGCACCCGACTCCTTTGCGATTTTTTGAAGTATATTGTGAGCAGTTTCTTCGCGTAATAATAGTTGCTTTTGTTTTAAGATTTTTGATAAGTGCTTTGTTGTGTTTATAATTTCACTAAAGGAACTAGTGTATAGATGTAGAGATAGACTAAGTAGTATTAATAATAAGCTGACTGCTAAAATATTCATGTGCGTTCTGAGCAAAGGGTTTTTATGTAGTAGCTTGAGGCTATTAAATAACTTTCTAGTGTGTGAGTTGAGAGAAGTCATGAGAGGATCCATTAAAGTGTAATTTGTATTGGAGATGGGGTGCTTTAGTGTCAGTTTCCACTTCAATTTTAGTATTGAAACTAGTTCTTAGTTTTTGTAATAAAAATTCACTTTTTCTAGCGATGTTTTTTTTAGGAATCCAACATATGCAAGCTGAGTAGTGCTGAGGTTGGGTGGTCGAAGCTTTGATAAGAATACTGGAAACATGACCACTCCTTAATAAAAGACTGGCAAGTTCTCTAAAAAAAAGTGTGACTGGGAAGCGATTGTTTTTAAACTCTTTCCATATGCGCATTTTATCGATTTGACTTTGAGATACAGAAATTAATTTATTAATTTGCTGGAGAGAGGAGAGTTGTTTTTTCTGAATAGTAAGTAAAGGCGGGGATAAAAATATTTTAAACACTTGATTTGATAGGGTGTTTGTTACAAAAAAACATGCCATGCTCGCAGCTAATAGGCTTCCCATGCGTAGTTTTTTGTGAGTTCTGTATAGTTTTCTTACTTCAATTGAATGGGTTATTGATATGGATCTGGGGGCAGTTTGAGGTATAGAAAGTAGATGGTTTTCCCAGCTTTCTTCTTTAGTAAAATCAGAGTGAGAAAAAATGGGAATTTGTTGCTTGGGTGAGATGAAACTTATCCATCTTTCAACTTCATTTTCTTGGCAGCAATAGATAATTTTAGGAGAATGAGACTCAAAGAAAATGCTTTGAAACTTTTTTTCAATAGATGGTATTTTCACTACGCAACAGGGTTCTTTTATATCAAAAAAATTACTGAATACTGGGGCAATAGTAGATTGAATTGATTGAATAATTATATTATTGGATACAAGCAATTTTAACAAATCTTGAGTGTTTGGGGGAATCTTTGTTTGAAGATGAATTAAGTTAGACTTTAATTGAATTAGTTGAGAAAGATCATGCTTAGATTTACTATTGAGAAGTCGTTGCTTAACTTGGTAGCGATGTATAAAATTCATGCCAGTAAGGTCAATAGAAGATATAGAGGCATCGGGGGTATCGACATAAATATGTAGGGGGGTGGTTTTTGGAATTTGCCCAAGATATCTGAGAACTTTCTCGGAACTATCGTAAATAGCAATGGTGTTTGATTGATCCGGAGATCGTGCAATAACAGTATGGTTTCTAAGGATAATCTTGATGGCACGTTTTTGCATGGTGCTTTTTTATTTTTGAGAGTAACAATAAAAGATTAACGCTTTATTGTTCAGTTTTTCGTTGATTGAAAAAGGGTTGAAGGATAGGATATTAAAAAAGAATAATAAAAGGTGTTCTTATGATTTCTGCATGTCTTGACGAAAAAATTCTAGATCTTTCCGAGGAATATTCGCCTGAGGATGATTTTCAGTTTATGGGGGGGAATATGCGGGAATACTTTCGTTTGAAGTTATTAGATTGGCGCAAAGAACTGACCGCAGAATATACAAGAGCAGTTCTGGAACTACAGCAGCAGACTCTTAATGAGGCTGACCCAAATGACCGAGCTACGACCGAAGTTGACATGCGAATGACGATGCGTTCAATGGACCGAGAGCGCAAGCTAATTAATAAAATCGATGAAGCATTGCTGCGAATAAAAAATGGTACTTACGGCTATTGTGAGCAAACTGGCGATAAAATTGAAGTCGCTAGACTAAAAGTTCGCCCAGTTGCAACGCTATGTTTTAAGGCTCAAGAAGCGTTAGAACGTATTGAAAAAGTTCATAGAGACTAAAAAGTTGACTTTTTATGCTCTTGTCCATATTAATTGAATATTACATTAGGGCTTTTAGTTTATGAGAAAATATATTTTAACTCCGTTGAGTTTAATGAGTTTGTTGTCTGGGGTTAGTGCCAGATCCATTTCAGTGGAAGAAGCAATAAATCGAGCTGAAAACCTAGACCCAACTTGGGAGGAGGTCGCCAAAACCGATGAGAAGCGAATGCTGGAACTTAAAATTAAGTCGGCAAAGCTGCAAGCTCAGAAATTGTATGGAGACGAATACGGATTTAGAGGGGCAACGGATAGAGTTATTCAGCTAGATACTGGGCAAGAGTTTTTGTATCTAAATATAGCGGGCGATGGTGATTGTTGCTTTCATGCGACTAAATGGCCCAGAGATACTGCGGTAAAAGCATTGTCTGCATATATTGAAGAGGGCGAGTTAGCCTTAGGATCTACAGGTTTAACTATAGCTAAAATTCAAGAGGCTAAAGAAATAAAAGAGAGAGTTATCTCAATTTGGGAAGGTCCTATAGAGTCTATTTCTAAAGAAAGCGTTAGAGTGGGCAGAAAGAATTTTTTTTCAACTGATGGGGCATTAAAGAAGTACGAAGGGGTAAAGAAAAAAATAGAAACCATTATTCCTTATTTAAGCAGCGATACGGCAATAAATGCGCAACTGAAACAACACGCCACGGAGACATTTCAATTTATAGAAACTCAAAGAGAGCAGGCCAATATAGCTTGGACTGAAATTGAAGAGCGTCTTAGAGCTTTAAAGTCAGCCTTGTCTGAGCAAAAAAATGAGAAATTGAAAGGGTCATCTAAGCGTGTGCTAGAGCCTAAATCCCGTGAAATCGCCTATAATGATGTTATTAATCGATTGTCGGACTTAGTGACTGTTGTGACCGTTGACGGCTTATTCAGATCGGGGGGGATTTTAGAAAAAAATGCTGCGGGAGATTTTGAGAAGCAGTTAAGTGTTTCCAAATGGATTGAAGCAAATGCAGAGATCTCAGGCACAGAAAAAGCTTCTGTCAATCAGACTATTGCGGATGCATTGACTTTTACAGAAGCAGAAAAAGCAAGAACTGAGCCAAACTGGGAAGAAATAACAAAAAGACTGATAAAAGCTCAAGATGCAATTAGAGGGTTAAAAGATAAATTTGTTACCAAAAAAATTGAAGATTATGTTCAGTATTTAGAATCTTTTATGGGGGTTTTGAAAGACTCTGTCTCTCTCTCTCAAAGTTTTTGGAGCTCTGTTACCGCTTTTATGTCAGAGACTGAAAATAAAAGCGAGCCAGACACAATGTTGATGGGGTGGGATGGCGTTATTGCTATTTCGGATATTTCTCCTTATCTGACGGATCTAAACAAAGCACTGAAGGCAGCTAAACAATCTGAGTTAAAAGGCCAAAAGTTGAAAAGGTTTAATTTTTATCTGAATTTCTTTAAGGCTTCGGCAGAAGAGAAAAAGACATTAATAAATACTTTTTATGGCTTTAAAGGAGATAGAGAGTGGATGGATTTAGGGCCAATTGCGCATGTTGCCCCCAGATTTGGTTTGAAATATAAGGTTTATCGTCAAGAGGATGGAAAATACAAGATGGTACAGGCTTCGATAAATGCGGACGAAGATGATGGCCTAGAGCTGCGGCATGTTTTTCACACGGGAGGGCATTATGACATGCTGATACCTCTAGATCCTGGAAAAGCTAATTAATCGGTATCTTCAGGCTCGGGATCATGCCCCGCTGGGTCTTGATGGGTGATAATCTCTGAGCCGGGAAAGTTAGCCTCAACTAAATCTTTAATTTCATGTGAAAGTGTATGAGCCTCAATCAAAGTTAGATTGGGGTTCATTTCTAAGTGGACCTCAATAAAAACTCGTTTCCCGGATGTTCGTGTTCGCAGGTTATGAAGGCCCAATATTTTAGGGTGGCTAGTAATTAAATTAATGATTTTTTCTCTGTCAGAATGATTGATTTCTTTGTCTAGCAAAATACCTAAACTTTCTTTAATAATATCTTTTGTGGCCCAAATAATATAAATGCTGATCATTAAGCAGCTGATACTATCAATTCCGGGATAAAACTGAGATAGATAGAGTGATATTAAAACAGCGATATTTACGGCTATATCCGTTTTGTAGTGGAGAGCGTCTGCCTTAATTGCGATAGAATTGGTATGTTTGATGACATGTTGTTGAAATAGGGTTAAGCATAAGGTTAGGGCAATCGAAATACACATGACTATAATACCAATTCCGGGGTGTTCTAGTTGTTGTTTGTGTTTAAAAAATTGTTGTAAGGCCTCGGCAATTAAAAGCAACACAGATACGATAATTAAAATGGATTGAGAGAGAGCTGCAATTGCCTCTAGTTTACCATACCCAAACCGGAATTTCTTATCGGCCGGGCGATTTGCAAAGGTTACCGCGACTAAAGTTCCAAGAGAAGCTAATAAGTCCATAAATGAATCTAAGAGGCTGCTAAGGATGCTGAGTGATTGAGTAGCATAGACTGCGTAGATTTTTAATGCGGTTAGGGTGAGCGCTACGAAAACTGAGGCGCGAGAAGCGTGCTGAACAAGTTTGTTACGACTTTGCATGATTGCGTCCTTTTCTGGTCATGTATAAAGTGGATAAAATAATAATGAAAATTCCGAGTTGCTCTTGAAAGGTTGGAAAAGCCTCACCTAGCGCTAACCCAATGGGAACGGCCAAGACAAGGCGAGTATATTCAAAAGGCCCCAGAAATGCAGGTGAAGAGTAGCTGAGAGCAGTAATGTAGGCTATTTGAGAAAATGCACCAAGGCAGCCCATTACTCCTAATATGAGAAATTCGGATGAGGTGGGGAAGGTAAGGATAATATCGGATAGTGGATTGTTTAGATTAATTCCCCAGTAAATGGCTGACCAAACTCCTGAGGTTATGATTACCCCAATATTTCCAAGAATAACAATGGTGTTTTTGGGGTCAATTTTTGTAAGTTTTTTAGCATAAATTAAATTAAGGCCTGTAAAGATGTTTCCCAGAATTGCAATATAGATTGTGTTTGTAATACTACCTGTGGGATTGATCATAATTAACACACCTATATACCCGATAAGAACCGCAAGCCATTGATCGATAGAAAGTTTATCTTTCAAAATGAAATAGGACAAAATTGCTGTAAATATTGGGCCGGAGAAACCAATAGTGACAGCAAGAGTAAGGGGAATGTGGGTATAAGTAAAATACGTGCCCCCCATAGCAACAGACATGAGGCCAATCCGAAGAATATGAAGTCTGTAGTTGTGAGATGAAAAAATACGTTTTCCCTCTTTGTAAATGAGGGGAGTGAAAAATAAGAGACCAAAACAGGTGCGAATAAAGATTTTAAAAGCAACGGGAATTGCTGGATTGACTAGTTTATGAACGCTCATACTAACTGTGAATGATACGCAATATACTAGAACCCAAATGGCGCCTTTTAAGTTATGACTCAGTGTTTTCTCCCAAACTGGTGGCAACTTCGACCAAAGTAGCATGTTTTAGTTGAAAGATGCGATTCATGCGTTTTAGAGTTGATTGGCGGTGTGTAATCATTATAACAGTCGGAATTTGTTGGATAACTTGTGATAAAACATCATCGATACTGCCTTTGTCGAGAGCATTAGTAGTCTCATCTAAAATGATAATTTGGGGTTTTTCTGCGAGGGTTTTTTCTAAAAGATATTGTTGGTACTCTCCTCCGCTGCTGATTTTGTGATGAAGTTTTATGCCAAAGGGGTGTGGTGTTGAGTTGAGATCTTTACACCAATGGTCTTGAGGAAGGTAGCAAAGTATTTTTCCTAAGGACTCTGAAGAGATGTCAGAGATGTGGTGTTTTCCATAAGTGGCTGATCCTGAGTTAGGAGAGGTTATGCCAGATAAGATTTGACATAGAGTACTCTTTCCTGCTCCAGAGGGGCCAAAAATGCCAATTTTATCACCTGGGGAAATTGTAATATTTACTTTGTTAAGTATGGATTTGATCGGAGAGTATGCAAACGATACGTTTTTCAGTGTAATGTTTTGTGGGCGTGACGGGATCTGAGAGATTGTTTTTTTTTCAGGAGGAAGTGACAAAATCGTGAGAGTCTTGGTTAGATCAACTACTCCACCAAAAAATCGCGTCATATTGCGGCTTAGTTCAACTAGGGGTGTATACAAAGAAGTGAGTAGGCCGTAAATTAGCACCAGTTGTGATAGGGGAATTATGCCTTGAGCATACTGAATAGTGATAAAAACAAACGTAATACCCGCACCTAAGTAAAAAATAAAATCACGAACTAAATATAGCCCGTACCCAGCTAAATTATGCCGGGCCCAGGCATGAGCCTCTGAATTGAATAAGTTTAACAGAGACTGCATTTTATTACTTAGCTGAAAACGAACAGATTTTGTATTTTGCAAGCTATGATTCATTGCAACCGCCAAATTGTCAGTCATGTGCCAACCGTTTGCTTTTGTCTGTGTAAAGGGTTTCAGAAGGAAAGTAGAAAAAATTAGACTCGTAAGAGTGGCTATTACTATTCCAAAACATAGGCTATGAGCTAAGAGCAGGGCAGAAGATAGTGTAATGATTTTTGAAGAGTTTGGTAATATAGATATAAAAGATACTCGCATAAATTGTCGAATGCTTTGAGACACACGATTTGTACTGCTGATGATTTCTTGAACATTATAAGTCTCTAATTCTGAGAGGCTTATTTTGTGGCTATGTAAGATTGTTTTATAGCGAACATCCTTAATTGCTTCGTTGGTGACTGTAAAGAAGAAAATTTCTCGAAGGTGTGGAGATGTTTTTTTTGTGATCCAGGCTGAAAAAAGCAAGGTAACAGACAAAACAAACCAACGGGTTGAAGAGCTAGAAGTATGCGTTGCAACGATGTCCTTCCAAATGTAGGGGAAGTAAGTAGTGGCTATTACATCAGTTGAGATAAAGGCAGCGGTCAAAAAAGTTGATATTTTACATCTGCGAGAAGTCCACAAATAGGGCAACAACAATTTATAAATTTGATATATTCTGTGCATAATGCCTTGGGTAACTTTTTTACAGTAATAATCTTTTTTCCTTTTTAAATAAAGTTTTTTTTTGTATGATTTGCTTTTGAAGTTAGTAATTGGATAGTTTTATGGATTCCTACTTGGCAATGTTCTTATACGGAGCAGTATTTTTAGTTGTTCTAGGCTATCCTTATATTCGTTTTTTGAACTATTTCCAATATGGAACGCAGCCAATTCGTGAAGATGGACCTTCAGCGCATAAACAAAAGGCTGGAACTCCAACGATGGGTGGTTTGCTATTGGTATTGCCGCTTTTGTTGTATCTATCTACTATGTCGATCAAGTCTGGATTAACTTTAGGAGTTGTTTTTGTTTTTTTGGGCTATGCAGCTATAGGGTTAGCAGATGATCTGAAAAAGGTGCTCAGAAAAGATGCATATGGCGGAATGACTCCTCGTCAAAAGCTTGTTTTTCAAGTGTTAATAGCTTTTGTTGGAGTTTGGTTGGTGCACATTAACACACCAGATTCGTTTCAAAATGTGATTTTTTTACCCGTGCTAAACTGGACTGTTCCAGTATGGTTTGGATATTTCCCACTTGCAATATTCGTGGTGGTTGGCGCATCTAACGCAGTTAATTTAACTGATGGCTTAGATGGGCTAGTTACACTTCCCGTACTAATAAGTTTGAGTGTGTTTTTACTGGCTTTGTTATGGATTAAGCCTGGATTAGTAGTTGAGTTAAGTTCTTTTCAAATTGAGGAATTATCCGCAGTCATTACGTTAGTAGTGGGGGCATGTCTTGGCTTTTTAGTATTTAATTTAAAGCCCGCGAAAATATTTATGGGTGATGTGGGCTCTTTATCTTTAGGTGGGTTTTTAGGTATTTTAAGCGTAGCCTTAAAATTAGAGTTGATTCTAGCAATCACTGGGTTTGTTTTTGTTATGGAAACTATTTCTGTCATGATTCAGATCGCTTGGTTTCGCAAGACAGGTAAGCGTTTCTTTAAAATGGCGCCAATTCACCACCATTTTGAACAGCTTGGATGGTCGGAAGTGGCTGTTGTTAAGCTGTTTTGGTTCGTCTCTTTTTTAACGAGCTATTTCGCAATGCTTGTTATGGCAATAGGTGGACGGTTGTGAAGTATATTCTGGGTTTAGGAAAAACTGGGGTTTCCGTTTCAAAATATTTAATAAAACATAAGCTTCCATTTGTTGCATGGGATGACTCTGAATTAAACAGGGAAAAAGCAAGTCTGATGGGAGTTGATATAGTGGCTCCAACAAGGGCGCCGTGGCAATCCATTTCGGAAATTATATGTAGTCCCGGAATCCCACTAACTTTTCCAGAGCCGCATAAAGCTATTGCGTTAGCAAGGCAATATCATGTGCCCGTACGTGGAGATGTAGATTATTGGGGGCAGGTTCAACAAGGGCGAGGCTGTAAGTTTATTGGTATTACAGGAACTAATGGGAAGTCGACGACCCATTCGATGGTTAACTATGCGCTAAACACATTAAATGTGCCGGTTTTTTCAGGAGGAAACAGCGGTGTTCCCGTTTTTGATTCAGGCGATCTTGAGCCAGATTCAATAATAAACTTAGAGCTATCATCTTTTCAGTTAGATTTAATTAAAAGCATAGAGTTTTCAGCTGGAGTTTTGTTAAATATTACACCAGATCATCTGGATCGCCATGGAGATTTGGAGACTTATGTAAAAAGTAAGCGGTCGTTACTAGATCGAGTTTCTTTTGATGGTATTAAAATTATTGGAGTAGATACTCCGGAGTCTAGGTTAGTTTATGAGCAGCTGTTGACAGAAGGCGTGAGCAAACTTGTTCCCATTAGCATTACCCCGATTAAAAACGGAGTTTATGCAGATGATCGAGCTTTATATCGGAATATAGACGGAGAGGTTCAAAAATTGGCAGAGATTCCAAGTGGAATATTGGGAGAGCACCAATCACAGAATTTGATGGCAGCAATGTTGCTGTGTGAGCATATAGGCATAAATAATGCAGCTTTTTTAGAGGCGATGCACGGTTACCCAGGGTTAGAACATCGGCAAGAGTTAGTTCTAGAAACTGAAAAGGCCATATTTGTTAACGATAGTAAGGCTACAAATGCTGCAGCAGTGTTGCCAGCCTTAAAGACGCACAGAAATATCTATTGGATTGCGGGTGGATTGGATAAGGATGAGGGGGTTTTACCACTGCTTGATAACCTTCAAAATATAAAGCGAATATACTTAATTGGCCAATCATCGAAGAGATTTTTTGACCAATTGCAAGCATTTGAGGGGGGGGTTGAGCTATTTGAAACCTTAGACGAAGCGATGAAAAGCATAAAAATGTCAGCGATGACTGAGGGGGAAAAGATAACGGTTTTACTTTCACCAGCGGCGGCAAGTCAGGATCAGTTCTTAAACTTTGAGGCGAGAGGTAGGTATTTTAAGCACTTAGCTAAAGAGATGTTTGAAGGGTAGATGAGATATGTTTTCACGCGCAGATAAAAGTATTTTAGGGCGATGGTGGTGGTCGGTTGATCGCCCCCTGTTGGTTTGTTTTCTTGTTCTTATGTTTTTTGGAGTGTTATTGACCATGGCGGGAAGTCCACCAGTGGCTGAACGTTTGGGCCTGTCATCTTTTCACTTTGTAAAACGACACGGGATTATGCTGATACCGACGATATCTTTAATGATATTTTTTTCATTTTTGAATTTAAAAATGGTGCGACTTCTATCTTTGTTGATCTTTTTAGTGGTAGTGGGTTTGTTGATATTAACGTTATTTTTTGGTGCAGAGATAAAAGGAGCTAAGCGTTGGCTTAATATTGCAGGCTTTTCCTTACAGGCCTCGGAGTTTATAAAACCAGTATTTGCAATTATGAATGCCTGGGTGTTTAGTTACTTCTCGATACATTTAAAACAGTTTAAACCATGGCAAATTAGTATGGGTTTGTTTGGGTGTGTTGTTTTTTTACTGTTGCTGCAACCTGATTTAGGTATGACTGTAGTGATTGCTTCCATTTGGGCAGTTCAATTCTTTATGACGGGGTTGTCATTTTGGGTTGTTGGGATAATTGGACTGTCGAGTGTTTTGGGTCTAACTGGTGCTTACTTTTTGTTTCCCCATGTTTCTGACCGGATCAATAAATTTTTGTTTGTGTCGGATGATAAATATGGTGGTTCATATCAAATAGAAAAGTCATTGAACGCATTTAGAAATGGTGGATTTTGGGGGCAAGGCCCGGGTGAGGGGGCATATAAAAAACATTTACCTGACGCGCATGCAGACTTTATTTTTTCGGTAGCAGGTGAAGAGTTTGGATTGATAGTATGTTCAATAATGTTGGTTGTATTTGCAGTTATACTTTTTAGGTCATTAATGCACTTTAGTCGAGAGCGAAACTTATTTTTAATTTTAGCCGGAGTTGGATTAGTGGTTTCATTTACATTTCAAGCCGTAATTAATATGGCATCTGCATTAAGTTTGATTCCAACTAAAGGAATGACGTTGCCGTTCATTAGTTATGGAGGTTCATCGCTATTAGCGCTTGGAATTCATACGGGATTAATATTGTGTTTAACACGTAAAAATTTAGAGGCGTCATAACGGATGTTGAAATCACCTATAGTTTTAGCGGCAGGGGGCACTGGAGGGCATATTTTTCCGGCTGAATCATTGGCGGCAGAATTAGCTAAAAAAGGACATACAGTTGTATTTATTACTGATAGGCAGGGGCGAAAATTTACGACTCTGCCAGAATCAGTACAAGTCATGAGCATTCCTATCCCTAGGCGTCGAAATACGCCTCTGGGGCTAATAAAATTTTCTGTGGGGTTGCTAAGAGCAATGTACCATGTATACCGAGGGTTTAGACGAATGCGCCCAATTGCAGTTGTGGGATTTGGAGGATATCCGTCTTTTCCAGCCTGTAGTATAGCGCAAATACTAAAAATACCGACCATATTGCATGAACAGAATGCCGTATTGGGCCAGGTGAATCGTTGGTTGGCTAAAAAAGCATCTACATTGGCACTGTCGTTTGAGGACACAACTGGTGTGGATGAAAGTATGCCGACAAAGGTGGTAGGAACTCCTATTCGAAAAAGCTTCTATATAGCGCGCGACAGCGTGTATCATCCCTCTCTTCCTGATGACATATTTTTTCTGCTGGTTACTGGGGGAAGTCAGGGAGCCAGAGTGTTTTCAGAAGTAGTTCCAGCTGCAATCGCTAAGTTAAGTATCTCGGATAAAGCGCGTATACGGATAGTACATCAATGCCCAGAAAGAGGCGTGGATGCACTTACTAAGGCCTATGATAAACTGGGTGTAAAGGCTAACGTCGTAGTGTTTATTAAAAATATGGCGGAAGAAATGAGGAAGGCTCATTTGGTGCTGGCTAGATCTGGAGCCTCGACATTAGCAGAAATAGCCGTTGTTGGGCGCCCTTCAGTGTTAATACCCTTTCCACATGCAAAAGATAATCATCAGTGGAAGAATGCACAGACCTTGGCCAGAGCAGGAGGGGCTTGGTGTGTAAATCAAGCAGCTTTTTCTGCTGAATACTTTTCAGCTCATTTGAAATTATGTTTACTTTCTGACGAGTTATTGTGTCAGTTTGCCAAGGCAGCTAAAAGTTCTGCAAAAACAGATGCGTTAGACCAGCTAGTAACTATTATTGAGAAACACATTAAGAAAGGCGACCAATTATGAGACTGCCACCATTTTCAATTAACTGCATTCACTTTACAGGTATTGGTGGAATAGGAATGAGTGGAATTGCTGAAATTTTACATGGTTTGGGGTATCGTGTTCAGGGAAGTGATCTTGCCCGAAACTTAAATGTTGAGCGATTGGAAAAGTTAGGAATTAAAGTTCATATTGGGCAGTCAGCTTCAAATATACACGGTGCAGATGTGGTAGTGATCTCTTCAGCAGTTCCGGAGAGTAATCCAGAAGTCAAAGAAGCGCATGCTAGTAATATTCCCGTTATTAAGCGGGCAGAAATGTTGGCCGAATTGATGCGCTTAAAGTGGACGATTTCTGTAGGTGGTAGTCACGGTAAAACTTCTACTACATCATTATTGGCGAGTGTGTTAAAGGCAGCTGGAAGTGATCCTACAGTAGTTAGTGGGGGGATTATTAATGAGCTTGGGACCAATGCCTGCTTAGGTAACGGGGATATGATGGTTGTTGAAGCTGATGAATCAGACGGGTCTTTTCAGTACTTGCCCTCGACTATGATAATTGCAACAAACATTGACCCAGAGCACATGAATTATTACGGGTCATTAGACGTATTAAAACAAGCGTTTGTAAAGTTTATTGAAAAAATACCATTTTATGGTGTCGGTGCTATTTGTGGTGATGACGCTAATATACAATCAATTTTACCTCAATTAGACGGTAAGCGTTTGGTAACGTATGGTTTTTCGAAAGAAAACCATGTGCAGGCTAGTAATGTAAGAATGACGCAGAGTGGGGCTATATTTGATATATTGTTTCATCCCCCCTTTAAATGGTCAAATGTTTCAACCTACAGTAGTATAAAAGATTTGAAGTTATCGATGTTTGGGGAACACAATGTCTTAAACGCCCTAGCTGTAGTATGTATAGCTCAGGAAATGGGAGTTTCTGAAGAGGCCTTACGAGAGGCATTTCTGAATTTTAAAGGAGTTAAACGACGTTTCACAATTACGGGCGTTGAAAATGATGTGACGTTTGTTGATGACTATGCTCATCACCCCACTGAGATTAAAGCAGTATTAAATGCTGCTTTAGCGTTGAAAAAAGAGCGCGTTATTGTTGTTATGCAACCTCATCGTTATACAAGGCTGAGGGATCATTATGAGGAGTTTCAAGCCGTATTGGCTCCTGAGTTTGGGGCGGATCATATAGTCGTTTCACCTGTATATGAAGCGGGAGAAACTATAATTCCTGGTTATAATTCGAAAAGTTTGGTGGAAGCGCTGACGGCTAAGGGTATAAGTGCCGAATATGCGGATAACTTAAGTGAGTTAAATAGTAAGGTTTGTAGGGCTGCAAAGGCAGGAGACTTAGTAATATTTATGGGGGCAGGGACGATTACTAAGTGGGCATACGAAATGCCCACTATTTACTCTCAAAAATGAGTTGAAGAAAGGGCTATTAGTCTTTATCTGCGGGTTTTTCTGCAATAAGGATAACGTTTTCACGCCCATCAAGTTGCCAAGTTTCAGATGTGTAGCGTAGTGGGGTATGTCTTGATTCTAAAACGTTAAACCCTGCGTTGCTGAAAATGCGATGCAAAACAGTATCATTTAAGAACATGAACTGTTCTATTGTAATATTTCGTAACTGTTCAGTTGTGGTTACTTCTGGGTTTGCATAGGGGTGAAGGCTCGGAACATACCCTGGGTAAGTTTCTCCGGCTTTTAGGCGTTTTTCAAATTCGGGAATAAAAGATTTATAACGGTTAACATAAGGGGTTAGAGTGATAATAAAGACTCTTCCTCCAGGCTTTAAAGATTTATAGATATTTTTTAAGGCGATATTCATTTCTTTTGGGTCCAGGAAATGGAGAACCCGAGCAATCAAAATTGCGTCATAAGTTTCGTGAGACTTCCAGTTTGGCTGGGTAATGTCGCCATAAATAAACTGGATATGCTCAACACCCTCTAGGCAAATTTTACGTTGGTCTAACTTTGATTGAAGTCGATAGGCAGCGATGCTTAAGTGGCGTGAGTCGAGATCATTCAAGTGATATTCGGTGTTTGAGTCTCGGTGCATGGCTTCTAACATGACATTGCCATAAGCTCCGCCAATTTCTAATACTTTTTTTCCTTGTCCAAACTCAAGAAACGATAGTGTAGCATCATCAAATTTTGGTGCGGCGGCACCTTTATTATTTAGAGTTACCGAGCGACCATCTTTATCGGTTTTTGGAAGAGTAAGTTTCTGTTTATAAAAAGCATCCAGGGCTTGGTTAAAGGTAAAGGTTGAAGCTGCTTCATTCGCAGTAATGCTAAAAAGGCTCATAAATACAATCTTTTTTATCGTGGTTAAAAACATAAACTCTCTAATACAAAAACGGTTTTTTTTTATTTTTATGGCAATAAAACTAATTTATTCACGTTATCACTCTACGCGATGACAAGCAAATTGATTTTTTTGCAAAGTTGGCATGCAGTTTGCATGAGAGATCTTAGCGAATGAAAAAGGTCTATTAATGATCATGAGTTTGAAACATCAAGAATTCTACCTTCGACACACCCTTGTGGCGATTATAGGGCTTTTTTTACTCGCATTCTTTTTAGAAACTGCTGGGGAAACGCTGCAAAGCACGTCAATACGTCAGACGATGCTAACACGAGTAAAGGATGTTGCTTTCTTTGATGGAGTTAGAAACAACCAATTGATTGGTTATGGCATTGTAGTGGGTCTTAATGGGACGGGAGACTCATTATCAAACTCGCCGTTTACAAAAGAGAGCTTAATTAGCATGTTGGAGCGCTTAGGGATTAATACTCGAAATATTAATATGGATGCTAAAAATGTTGCCGCAGTTATGGTGACGGCAACGTTACCTGCATTTGTACGGCAGGGGGCAACTATTGATGTGAGCGTGTCATCCTTGGGAAGTTCTAAGAGTTTATTAGGGGGGACGTTATTAGTTACGCCTTTGTACGGAGCTGACGGTCAGGTTTATGCCGTTGCGCAGGGTGGCGTTGCTGCTAGTGGGTTTTCTGTAGGAGGGCAAATTGCAACTCAAACGAAGGGGGTACCCACAAATGCACGTATTGCAAATGGTGCGATTATTGAAAAGGAAGTGGATTTTGATTTTGGTGATCGAACGTACGTGCGTTTAAGTTTACGCAATCCAGATTTTACTACTATGGAACGCATCTCAAAATCAGTAAATAATAATTTAAAATTAAAAAGTTACCCACTTGATAATGGAACGTTACATATCGATATTCCCGCATCAGATCGCAAAAATATAGTGGGTTTCATGACAAAAATAGAACAAACAGAATTTACTCCAGATCATAGAGCTCGTGTGGTTATTGATGATAGTACGGGGACTGTGGTTATGACTGAAGGAGTGAAGATAGGCAGAGTTGCAGTTGCACACAATTCCTTGACTGTAGTTGTAAAAGAAAGTGAAGAAATTTCTCAGCCAAACTCTTTTGGGCAAGGAAGCACTAAGTCAACTGTTGATACGAGTATGGGTGTTTCTGAAGGTGAAGAGGGAAATTTAGTAATGCTAGAAAAGGGAGCTGATTTGCAAAATTTAGTGGATTCCCTTAATGCAGTTGGTGTCACACCAAGAGATTTGGTCGCGATATTACAGGCGATTAAAGCTGCAGGGGCATTACATGCAGATTTAGAAACGATGTAGGAGAGACAAATGGGTATTGAAGGTATCAAGACTTATTCAGGGCAAGGTGAGTCGAAGCTTAGGCAGGTTGCGTCAGAGGCGGGCTTAATGCCGCTGGTTAGTGCCTTTACTGAGGTTTTACAGGACTTGCATGAGCAAGAATCTGATGAAGGTGGAGGGTACTTTCGCGAATTTATTCCAATTATGGTGGCGGATGTTTTAGCTACTGATTCAAAGTTGGGTGTAGGTGAGGAAATTTACAAAGAACTAAAAGTAAAAACAGCAGAAGGTGATAGCTATGGAAAAACGATTTGAGATTATACAGGAAAATTTAACGGAGGAGTTTAGATTTTCACATTTTTTGAAGTTAACAGACTTTTTAACAGAGTTAATTACAAAAGAAACTGGCTATTTGAAAATGGTTAAAATTCAAGAGGTTGATGAAATGCGGCCGATAAAACAAAAAGCTTGTGATCTATATGCCAATATTATTGGCTATTTACGAGAAAATAAGGATTCTCTTCAAGAGCTTTCTGTACAAGAACGCAAGATACTGAAAGAGGTAACTGAGAACCTTTCTAGACTGCTGGATAGAAATGAAAAAATGATCAGGTCTTTTAATGAAGCAAATAAGCGTGTTATGGAGATTTTTCATGAAGTTATACAATCTCGCATGAGTACAAACTATGGACCAGAAGGAAAAAAGCGCCCTCCGTTAAACGGGTATAGTAATTTTAGCCAACGTGGATAAAGTAAATGACGAATCTTACTCACTTATTATCACTTGCACAAGATGCCGCTGGGACAGCAAAAGCTGGCGCTCAGGTAGCAAGTGAAAACATTACTGGTGCACGAGATCCAAACTATATCAAACGTCAATCAACGATTGATATAGATGTTATAAATGGGCGGATGATCGGTATTCGAGTAGGGTTGCCACAACGTATTGTTGATACAAAAATGATTGAAGTAAAGCGAGAGCAAAACAGTAAAGTCGCTTTTAATCAACTTAAACAAGAGTTTGCTGAATTATTAGACGATATAAATGGGAGTCTTGAGAGTAACGGGTCTATAGATCAAAAACTACTTAACTTTTCTCAAAAAGCGGCATCTTTAACTGCAGAAGCTGGATCATCTATTTTGCGGCGAAACGCCGTTGAGTCTGTAAAAGAATTTACAAGTGCAATTAATAACTTTGCAAGGGCAATTGAAGATCAACGTAATATTGCAGATAAAGGTGTTTTTGAATCAGTTAAAGAGGTTAATGTTTTAACTAAAAAACTATTTATATTGAATGAAGAAATTGCAACTGGGGTTCATAGAGAACAAGATGTAACTGCGTTGGAAACACAACGTGAGACAGTAGTAGAAAACATTGCAAAATTAGCAAATATTCAAGCTGTAAAGTCAGAAAGTAAGATTTTTGTATATACAGTTACAGGAAAACCATTGGTAGAGTATAAGCATTATCCCTTGGAATATACAACATCAGGCATGATTGATTATTCAGCTACTTATCCAGTTAATATTAACCCCGTCGGCTTAGTAAATGATAGAGGGGTTGCTACTGATGTGACTTTAGAAATTACTGGGGGAAAATTGGGCGCATATTTGGAAATGCGCGATAAGGTTTACCCAAATTATCAAGAGACTATTGATAATTTAGCGAAAATGGTGCAAGAAAATGTAAATTATGTTCATAACAAGGGAACTGGTTTTCCTCCCCCAGCAACCTTGACTGGGACGTTGTTTGTCCCGTCTACAGATAGAAATCTTGCGGCATCTTGGAATACGGATGCGACTGTGCGTATTGCAATTACAGATCAATCAGGAAAGTTTGCTGATCCAGGTGGAGGGGTGTTCTATATGGATTTAAATTTAAATCCAGGAGGGGCGGCGGCATTGACCCCCATAGAAATTAGGGATCAAATTAATGCAGCTTTTGGTGTGAATGTTGCGTCTTTTTCGGAAACGCCTACTGCTAATTCGTCAGATGATTATGGATATTTAAGCTTAGATGGACCCGGAGGTTTGAGAGTTTCTATAGGGGAAGTTGATGGAGAGGCTTCTCCTGAAACAGCCCTAGGTGTGGGGTTCTCTGAATACTTTCATTTGAATGACTTGATAACGTCGGTACCTGATGTGAGTGGTGGAGGAGGCTATTCAAACTCTTTGGCTGTTCGCAAAGATATTTCAGATGATCAAAGTTTGTTTTCTATTGCGAAGTTAAATAGCCGCTTGGATATAGCATTAGTGGGGATACCTGAACAAACTATGGGAATAACAGCCGGAGACGGTAGAAATCTTATAGATATTCGTGAGAGTATTAATGACCCGTCTGTTGCCTTTCCCGCTGCAGGGCGAATGCCTGCAGACACAACCTCATTTATAACTTATGTAAAAAACACGATTAATATGATCAATTTAGATGCGTCTTCTTCGATAGATGAAAGTAAATTTTCATCAGAAGTTCTAGATGGTTTAGAGCGTAGACATGCTTTGATTTCAGGGGTTACTCAAGATGAAGAAATTGGGGAAATTATGGCGCAAAAGCTGTTTTATAAAGGTGTGATGAGTACATCACAGCACTTGATAGAAATGTTAAATTCGTTATTAGAAGTTTTTGGACGTTCATAAGGAGAGATAAATGGCTGACGGAATTATCGGAGATGCATATGCACATAAGTCATCATTAAGAGCTATGGGTGAACGTAAAGTGCAAATGGCAAAGAATCAAAGTCAAAGTGTTTCTAGAACTAAATATGAAAAGGCGAGAGACCTAGGAGAGAAAATCATTTTTGTGAATAGGTTGAGAGATGATTTAAAAGTTCAGGGAGACTTTATTTCTCACAATAAGTCCTTAGTGAAGCTAAAATTAGGAGAGCAAGAGCGTGCAGTCCGCCAACTTCAGAGTGTAGCGGAGAGTTTCAAAGAATCGCTTGTGCTGTTTAATGATGGAACGGTAAAAGATCCCTCTGCATTTATGGGAAGCGTTAGGGCAAAAGTAGAAACTGTAGAAAAAGAGGGAAACTCAAGAGTTGGGGATAGTTATATTTTTGCGGGGAGTATTACTAACCAGCCCCCGTTTGATCTATCGTTAGTAGCAGAAGGAATTCCTGAAAACTCGGGGTATACGGATGCATATTATGGAGGTAACTCTATAACTACCCCAATAGCTACGGATGAAAACGTTAACCTTGATGTTGATATTTTAGGGACTCAAACGGGGATTGAAAAGTTGATTCGCAGTATGAAAATTTCTTTAGATCCCTCAATAAAAAGTTGCGATAGTCGATTAAATGCAGCTCAAAATTTAGTGGATGAAGCGATTAATGAATTAGCAGCGCTAATTTCTGAAATCGGATCTAAAGATGCTGGAGTTGATGATTTAATTGAGTCACAAGAAAATCGAATGATTTATTTACAAGAAAAATACGATGATATTGTGGCCGTTGATGATTTGGAGTTGGCGAGTGAATTTATGGCTGATCAAAGAGCATTAAGTATGGCGTACGAAATGATGCGGCAATTAGATCAAATGTCTTTAGTTGATTTCTTGAAATAGAGTAAAATTAAAAAAAAGAGGAAAAAATGGATTTATTTCAATTAGAAAGTTTTTTGGGTTGGTGTTTAGTTATTAACGTTGGAATATTGTTTTTAAGTGGGCTTATTTTAACTCTGTGTAGAATGCCTATTATGCATTTTCATTCAAGACTTATGGGAGTGTCTAAGGAGGGGTTAGCGGCTATATACCTTCAATATATAGCCATATATAAAATTGCAATTGTTTTGTTTAACTTTACACCATATATCGCGTTGAAATTAATGTGATAATGAAGAACTTACGAAGGAGAAGCGCTCTTAACTACGTTGTAAGCAGTAGTCACTGCATAACTGAAAGCTTCTGAATCAGCCCCACCATGACTTTTTACAATGGCGCCGTTTAACCCCATGAATAAGGCTCCATTGTATTTTTTTGGATTGTAGCGTTCTTCAAAAGTTTTTTTGAGGTCAGCCCGTAGGAGTAAACCTGCAGTTTTGGATTTGATAGACGGTTTTTTGAGAATGCGTTTAATAACCCCATAAACGCCCTTAACTGTTCCCTCTATAGATTTTAGTGCAATATTGCCATGAAATCCATCGCAAATTATGATATCTACTACGCCAGAAAGAAGCTCATTTCCTTCGATAAAGCCAAAAAAATCAATATCAGATCGCCCAGACAGTTGAATAAAAGCAGTTTGCAATTCTTCAGTACCTTTCCCGGCCTCAGATCCTATATTAAGAATAGCTACTTTAGGTTTTTTTGTTTTTTTCACATTCTGAAGATAGTTTTTAGCAATATCAACAAAACTAACTAGAGTCTCTGAAGAACAGTTAATATTTGCGCCTAAATCAAGCATAAGCGGCTCAGAGCAGTAAGAGTCCTCATAAAAAGTAGGAAGCATTTTTCCAATAGCAGGGCGCTTGATATTAGGGAGTAGGCCAATTCTTTTTAAGCATAAAGCCATATAAGCGCCAGTATTTGCTGATGAAACCATAATTTCAGCCGTCTTTTCAGAAACAAGCGAAATAGCCTTGTGTAGGCTGGTTTCCTCGCGCATTCTAAGTGCTGAGGATGGTTTCAAGGACGCAGAAACACAGTGTTCAGTATGGTGAATTTGAGTGATTTTTTTATGACTGTCGGGAATTAGGCGAGATAAAATATGCTTGTCTCCACATAAGTGAAACAAAACATCGGGCAAATTTTTAGCGGCATCAAACACCCCTTTTAAATTACTTTGGGGACCGAAGTCCCCACTCATGCAATCTATCGCGATGTTGATACGTGGCATAAGCTAGTCAGCTTTTTCAGCTTCAGGCTTCTGAAAAACCTGGCGACCATTATAGCAACCACACGAGTCACAAATGTGATGTGGAAGTTTTTTTGATCCACAGTTTGTACATTCAGCCAAATTTACTGGAGTCAACCGGTGGTGGGCGCGACGCATATTGCGCCTAGATTTTGATACTTTTCTCTTTGGAACAGCCATTTTAAACTCTTACTTTCAATCTAATCGTTGTGATCATAGCGAAAAAGGTATGAAAAATCAAGTGTAATTCCCACAAAAAGGGGTAGCTATAAGGATAGGTTTACCATTCTATATCCAACACCTGATTCTGTTATAATATACTTGGGTTGACTGGGGGTCTCTTCTATTTTTTGGCGTAAAGCTCTGATGTATACCCTTAGGTATTGATGTTCTTGTGTGCACATTGGGCCCCACACCTCTTTAAGAAGTTGTGCATGAGTAATAACGCTTCCAAGGTTCTTTATAAAAAAAGCCAGCAAATAGTATTCCTTAGGAGATAAATATATACGTTTCTTTTTTAAAGTAACTATACGTTTTGAAAAATCAAACTCTATGTCTCCGGCGGTTACCGTGCTTTGGGAAGACTCAGACAATATTTTGTCTCGCAATCCACTGCGAATTCGTGCCAAGAGTTCCCGAATATTAAAGGGCTTAGTAACATAGTCGCTTGCTCCCAAATCTAGAGCTTGAACCTTGTCTGACTCGTCAGATCGCACGGAGAGCACAATAATTGGAGTTTTTGAAAACTCGCGAATTTCTTTGATAACAAGCATGCCATCAATATCAGGCAAACCTAAGTCTAAGACGATCAGGTCTGGATTGCGGGTGGCAGTTAACCTGACGCCTTCACGGCCGTTATATGCCTCTAGTACGTCGTAGTTATCAGAGTCAAGACTAATAGAGAGAATTTTTCTAATCTGTGGTTCATCGTCAACTACCAGTATTCGTTGTCTTACAGTTGCGTTCATTCTAGAGAGATCCTTAAATATAGTTTTCGTGAGAAGATGGGAGGTCCACATTAAACTGGGCTCCTTTTTTCATATCATCTCTATCGGAGATCCAAATTTTACCTTTGTGGGCTTCAATAATTTGCTTGCAAATAGCTAACCCAAGGCCAGTTCCTGCTTGTTTATAGTCAGCATGTTGGAACCTATAAAATTTATCAAAGATAACTTTTCTACGAGAGGTTTCAACTCCGGGCCCATTATCAATGACTTTAGCGGTTAATAAGTCTGGCGATGTGGTAATATGGATAATTATTTCACCGCCTATAGGAGTATGTTTAGTGGCATTGTCAATTAAATTAAAGAACACCTGCTGAATAAGTGTAGGGTCACCCTGTAGAATAGCTTTTTCTGGGGCTGGAATATTAACAGTAACTTTTAATAACCGTAAAGAGCGTTTCATTCTCTGGAGGAGGGAGTTGATTATGTCATCCAAATATACAAACGTGTTTCGACGCAGTAGATTATCAGTAGAAAGTTTGCTGCTTTCTAGAATATTAGAGATTGACTGATTAAGGTGTTCAGACGCCTCGTGAATGCCACGTATTAGTGAAACTCGATTTTCTTCAGATAGATTGGGTAATTCCTCTATTGCGGTGCAACTTCCAATAATGGTTGTTAGAGGTGTTTTTAAATCATGAGAAATGCTAGATAAAATTACGGAACGCAGTTGCTCTTTTTCATGCTCAAGTACAGCAGATTGGTAAGAAGTGGATAATCGGAGCCTTTGAAGAGAAAGTTTTAGCTGAAGTATCGATGCATTTAGTAAGACTTCATCAATCTGCTTTGAGAGGTCGGTATATTTTAATCCGATATGGCCGAAAGTAACTGAGTCTGCAATTAACGGAAGAAAATCATAATCAGCATAAGTGTTTTTTTCAATACTGTTTAAACTATCTTTTTCTGGATGAGAGGAAAGTGATGTAAAAAGGCAAAAATCAAGCTTTGAATTAAGTTGATTGTTCAACAATAAAACAATATCTACCTCAAAAGTTTCTTTGAAGTATTGTTTAGATGCTTTTATAAGTCCTTCCTCATTAACGCAAGAAGATAATGTTTCTGTGTAATAAAAGAGTGCAGTTAGGTTTTTTAGCTTTGCTTTTAATTGATATTTAGTGGACTTAGAAAGTAATGAAATATGTGAAAAACATAAAAAAATAATTAGAAGGCAAACTGAAATTACTAGCTGTCCCATATAGCTTGTTTCGAGAGAATTGCAGATGAAACTTAAAGATAAAAAAAATGAAATAACTATAGAAACAGTAGCTGTAAAAAAATTAAAAAATCGGTATGTAAGTAGTGCAGAGATAGAAGTAAGGACAATAAAAACTTTAGACTCATAGCAGGGGGTAACTATAGGAAGACATTTTGTGGCAAAAAGAGATAGAAAAGGGCCTAAAGCTCCACAAAAGGTTTCGTACAAGAATTTAATAGTTTTGTTTTTTTTGTTTTTTGAAAAGGCTAAAAAGGCGTTTAGCCCATCTAATAAGGGCGGAAAGTCTTTATAGGAATGTTTGTTGTTTGTGGGTGAGCTTCTGGAAAATGAGTGCATAGATTTGAAGTTCTCATGTTTTATGTGTGTAGAAAGAGCTAGGGCAGTGCTAAAAAGATCTTTTTCGTTTCCTTCCGGGTCGTTTTGAGAGGGTAAAACAATAGTTCTAGAGATGTGGCGATAGAAAGAAGGAGGGACACAGTTAAGAGATCTATCCGTTTTTTTCTTTCTTTTTTGCGTTTCTGAAAAATAAGACAAAGAGGAGGTCGTAAAAACATCCACGCCAGACTCTACTAAATGTGTTATTAATTTTAGAGATCTATTAAAGTCAGGAGGATAAATTAAGTGCCTAAAAACAACAAGTTTAGGGGCTAGGTTGAACAACACCTTGTGTCCGGACGAAAAAAAATCTTTGTTAAAGTCGACAAACTTTACGGGAGAAGATGCCGGAAGAGTTTTTGAGATTTTCTTTATCTCTTCAGAGGAAAATCCCACAAAGTAAAAAGAGCCCTCCTTGGGAATCTCTTCCAAACAGTGTGATAAAATGCGCTCTGTAGAAAATGGCGAGTCTTGCAAGCTTAAATAAAGAGTTAGGTTTCCTTTTGTCACGTTATATAGCTCTGTACATTCTTAGGTAAGCTCGCAATACAATTCCTGTTTGCTTATAAAATATCATGGACTTCCCTATTACACTTGAAAATTTGAGGCTATTTTGTGGGTTAGTTTGTAGAGCGACCAAGTAATCACATAAAACTTGACTTCTTTGAAAGGTACTGTAAACAAAAGAGTCTCTTCTGTCAACAAAGTTGGATGGCGAGCATGTTTTTTGGTCGACTTCTGAGTGAGTGAGTGAATTAAAAGAAAAGATTAAAACTTTCATGCGAGAGTGAAGCTCAGATAAAAAGTCAAAAAAACTTTCGTCAACCAGAGAGTCTGTGGGAGTCTTTAAGACATTGCTTATGTCCAAGTAAAGACTAAACTGTAAGTTCGCCATTTCCCGGAGTGTTTTTTTGAAGTCTTCTTGATAAGGTCCTAAACAAATACGGGCTTGGCAAGTTAGAACGGAGGTCTGTGTGTTGCAATTCATTTTTATTCCAAAACTCAATAAGTTCATTAAACCAGAGAGGTGCGTAAAAAAACTATGCTCTCAATGAGCCAGTAACATAAAAAATAAATAAAATAGCTGCGAGGAATAGTGGTAAACACTTGATTCAAGAAGATTTAGGGAGATTGTTCTCTTTTTTTTATTTTCAGGTTTTTGGAGGTGTTGCAGTATTGAGGGGTAGATTGGTCAGTTTTTTCTGAGGTGCTTTAAGTGAATGTTCTGAATGTAGCGAGGTGGACGGGTGGGAGGGGGAGTTTTTTAGTATTAGAGTTGCTGACTCTAATAGCTTATTGCAAGCATTAATAGTTTCTTCCTCGAGTAAGCTCTCGTTATGGCGAGAGTTCAAGCATGCTTTGGCGTGTTCTTCTATAATAACGCCGAGATCCATCAATATTAATGACCGCATTGCTCGATTTGTATTTCTATATTTTTGAGGTCTCCACCAGTAAGCTCTGTGAGCTTCTCCACAGAGATAGCTTAGGACGATTTTGTATAGTTTTATTAGCTCAACACTTTGAACTGCGTGTTGTTGATATAAATTGGCAACGTTGTGAGCTGTCGTCTTGTGATTAGGTGCGTTTTCTAAAGATAACAGGGCAGTTAAGTGCAAAATATGTTCTTTTCGGGTGGTTGGGATAACTTCAGGAGAAATCAGGGATCTCTTTGCTGAAATGTCATAAATAGTAGGTAGCTTCTTTTTTATTTTTTTAAAAAAAGCTTTTGAATC
Source organism: Alphaproteobacteria bacterium CMAR1 (assembly GCA_963693005.1). Taxonomy (GTDB): domain Bacteria; phylum Pseudomonadota; class Alphaproteobacteria; order UBA6184; family UBA6184; genus Bodonicaedibacter. Next base: position 66,762 of record OY843726.1, read on the forward strand.
TGTTGAAATCTTTTCAGAGATTTCAAAATATTCAAAGTAATTACTTACTGGAGGCATATATAACACTTAATTACTTACTTGCATTTGTTTAGAGTAAGTAGTTAAGCTTAACAAAGTCTTTCTTAAGTTATGGATGATGTGGTTTTTTTTAGCTTGGAAAGTTTTGAGTGCCAAGAGTCTTTATGATGGCCGAGCAGTGAGTTGTCTGACGTTCTTTCTAGTGCTTCTGGAGCTATGGGAGAAGTGGGGGTTTCTAGTGCTAGGTATTGTAATGCCAAATCAGATAAATCAGCTTCGGAGTTAGTTAATACTTCTACATCTTTTTCTTCATCAGGCAATTCAGAGTCTGACAATATAATCCAGAAGTCAGCTTTTGTTTCTGCGTCGAAGGGGGAGCCAGTTCTGCTGCAAACTTGTTGCATCTTTGAAAAAATCGTCCCCTCTAGCTGCCAGGTTGGATTTATATGAGATAATCGCATTTCTATTTCTACTGAGTAGACTTGGGGTACTAAGAGGCGTTCAGCTACATTGATACACTCTTGAGTTGTTGCCTTAAGGGTGTAGCTAGAGTTGTCGTTTGGCACCTTTGAAAGATTCACTTTGCATGATATTGACATAGAAGTTCCTGGGTATATATCGTTGATATGGGATTGACAATCTGTGCATTTTTGGGCACTATTTGTTTAAAAATAAGAGATATCACAAAATGCAACTTAAGAAAACAGTCTATATGCTTATTGGCATAGCAGCCCTTGGTGTTTCCGGGTGTTTTTCGGACCCGCACCATCAAGGTAACTATGTAGATATATTAGCCTTTAAGGAAAAGGTTGGAGTTTGGACCAAAGAAGACGTCGAAAAAGACTTTGGCACGCCTTCTTTTGTTGACTCAAAGCGAGAGAATATCGTGTATTATAATGGAGAGCAGGGAGTGAGTTCTTCATTTAGTGCGCCCAATATACATAAGTCGGCTACTATACGTATAGAATATGATAAGTCGGGCCTCTTGAAGGCCGTATCTACAGTAGAAAAAAATAAACAGGCATCTTGACCATCCTGTGTGAATTATGTATATATGTATCAGTAATTTTTAATCTATGAAGTAGGATTTTTTTAATGGCTAACCATAAATCAGCTGAAAAGCGTTTTCGTCGTAACGAAAAGCAGCGCGAAGTAAACCACCAACGCATGGCTCGCGTACGTACTTTTATAAAAAAAGTTGAAAAAGCGCTAGTTGAAGGCGTTAAAGAGAAAGCTACAATGGCGTTTAAAGAAGCTATGCCAGAAGCTATGAAAGGCGTTAGCAAGGGAGTGTTTCATAGAAATACAATTGCACGCAAACTGTCTAGGTTGTCTGCTCGGATTAAGGCGCTTTCATAAAGTTTAACCTATTTGTTAACTAAGTTTACAGGGCGCCTAATCGGGTGCCCTTTGTTTTCTAAACCTTTGGAGTGTGCATGGAAACCGAAACCCAGGACGTTTTTTGGACACAAATTTGCTCGAGTTTTCGCGAAGAAGAAGGTGAAGCAGTTTTTAAAAACTGGATTGCCCCCTTAATTGTGGATACAATTGAAGTTGGGGTATTGCGTATTCTTGCTCCGACAGCGTTTATGCGTGATTGGGTTGACTCACACTATAGAGACACTTTAATGAGGGTCGCTCGTAAAAAAAAGCCAACAATAGTAGCTTTAGATATAGTTGTGGGGCCAGCGCACCGTTTTGATGCAAAGCTGCAAACTGAAAAAATGGAAAAAGCGTTTTCTAAAGAGGTTTCGGCAACTGAAGAAGCTGCAGATGCATTAACCCTTGGCTTAGATCCTCGCTTTACCTTTGAAAACTTTGTAGTTGGAAAGCCAAATGAGCTTGCGTATGCAGCTGCTCTTCGGGTTGCTGAGTCGAATTCAGTGCCATTCAATCCTTTGTTTTTATATGGGGGCGTGGGACTGGGTAAAACACATTTAATGCATGCTATTGCTTGGTATATAAAAGAAAATAGACCAGATCGAGAGGTTATATACCTTTCTGCAGAAAAGTTTATGTACCAGTTCATTCGTGCTCTTCGTCACAAAGATACGATGTCCTTTAAAGAAAAATTTCGTTCAGTTGATGTGTTGATGATTGATGATGTTCAATTTATTAGCGGTAAAGACTCTACACAAGAAGAGTTTTTTCACACATTTAACGCCTTAATTGATCAAAAGAAACAGATTATTCTGTCCGCAGATAAATCACCGTCAGATCTTTCTGGTATTGAGGAGCGTATGCGTTCTCGGCTAGGTTGGGGATTGGTTGCGGATATTCACCCTACGACGTATGAGCTGCGGTTAGGTATTTTGCAAGCTAAGGCTGAAAAGTTAAGCACTGAGGTTCCTAAAGAAGTTTTGGACTTTTTGGCTCATAAGATTGGATCCAATATTAGAGAACTTGAAGGCGCGTTAAATCGTGTGGTTGCACATTCTACGCTAGTTGGGCGAAGTATTAATATTGAAATGACGACAGAAGTGTTGAGAGATTTAATTCGCTCTAATGAGCGTAGGATTTCTATCGAAGAGATTCAAAACAAAGTTGTAGAGCACTTTGACATTAAACTGTCGGATTTGCTATCATCAAAACGTAGCATTGATATTGCTAGGCCTCGGCAAATTGCCATGTATTTATCAAAAGCGTTGACCACGTGTTCGTTACCTGAAATAGGGCGGAAATTTGGTGGAAAAGACCACACTACGGTTATGCATGCGGTGAAAAGAGTTGAGGCTATAAAAAAAGATAATTCGGCATTTTCTGAGGATGTTGATATGTTAAAACGAGTATTGCAGGTATAAGTTATGATAGTTACTCTAGATAAAAATGTTTTTTTAAATGCGCTGAATCAGGCGGGAAGTATAGTTGAACGAAAGCATACGATGCCAATTTTGGCACATATCTTGCTGCAAACAAAGTCAGATCATTTGACGCTGAGCTCTACTGATTTAGATATTAGTTTGGTAGAAACGTTACCAGCGGATGTAAAAGCTGAGGGTAAAGTAGCGTTACCCGCACACTTGCTGCATGATATCGCTAGAAAATTGCCTGACGCGCCAGTTAATCTTACCCTTCAAGGTAGAGAGGTGGTGTTAGATTGTGGGGCTTCAAAATTTAATATTTCTTGTCTTTCCGGTGACGATTTTCCGGCAATTGGAAATGGTGAGAGCTATCCATTTAAATTTACCATTAAATCTTGGGAACTACGTTATCTTATTGATAAAACCAAATTTGCGATGTCTTCGGAAGAAACTAGGTATAACTTAAATGGTATTTGTCTTCATGTTACGGAATTAAATGATAGCATTGTGTTTAGGGCAGCGGCTACCGACTCTCACCGTCTTGCCTGTGCACATATTGCTGTTCCTGAGGGGGCAGAGAAAATGCAAAGCATTATTTTGTCTCGAAAAACAGTAAATGAGTTGTCGAAGTTTCTTGAAAAGCATGAATCAGAGATTCAAGTTTCCATGTCTGGGTTTCAGGTGTGCTTCCAGGTTGAAGATTCATTCATGTCTAGCCGCTTAATAGATGGTACGTTCCCTGATTATGAAAGTTTAATACCTTATAATAATGATAAATGCGCGCAAGTGAACAAAGATGATTTTTTGAAGGCCGTAGATAGAGTTTCTTTGATTTCTTTGGACAAAATGCGACCAATCAAATTGCATTTACAAGACAATCAAATCGGCATATCAACTCCAAGCTCCGAATTTGGATCTGCAAAAGAGTCGGTTGATGCAGAATACTCCTCTGACCCCTTAGATATAGGCTTTAATGGTAGATACTTAATGGATCTAGCCCATATGGGAGAGGGAGGTAAGATTGAAATTCGTTTGCAGGATGCTGCAACTGCTGTTTTAATATCAGATGCAAGTGATGAGGCCTCCTTAACTGTCTTAATGCCAATGCGGGTATAGATTTAGCCTAATGTCTGTAATTGGAGTTAAACGCCTAAGATTAACTCATTTTAGATCGTACTCATACATTGACCTGTCAATTGATAGTAAACATGTTGTTTTATCTGGTTTTAATGGTGCAGGAAAAACAAACTTATTAGAAGCTATTTCCTTTTTATCTCCGGGTAGGGGGCTTAGAAAAGCTAAAATTTCCGAGGTTGCCCAAATGGGGCAGTTTTCATCGTGGGCCGTTCATAGTGATATGTATGATGGTGAAACTCCAGTTACCATCGCTACTGGTCAAGACCCTGAGAATCACTCTCGACGGCTTTTAAAGCTGCAAGGGGTGTCTCTTTCAAAACATTCAGAATTAACAGAAATTTTAACGATTAATTGGATGACTCCGGCGATGGATCGCTTGTTTGCTGATACAGGGAGTGTGAGAAGAAAATTTTTTGATCGATGCGTTGTAGGTCTAAATCCTGAGCATGCAGATAGTTTGGTAAAATATGAGCATGCGATGCGTGAGCGAAGTCGGCTGTTAAAACAGGATCGATGTGACGTAAATTGGCTGGCTACGCTAGAGTCGACTATGGCAGCAGAAACAACAGTTATCGCGGACAATCGCAGTAAAGCCTTATCTCTTCTAACAGAAGCTCAGCCATTTTCGATTGATAACTTGACCTTTCCTGCTGCGCGGCTTCGTTTTACTGCTGGAGTTGAGCTGCAGCTTAAAGATAGAACAGCGATTGAGTTAGAGCTAGAGTTGCGCCATAGCTTGGAAGCTAACCGCCAGATTGATCGAGCGATAGGTGGTTCACAAGTTGGTGCCCATAAAATGGATTTTACAGCGCAGCACTCGTTAAAAGGTATTGATGCTAGATATTGTTCTACAGGCGAGCAAAAGTTACTTATTACGTGGGTGCTATTGGCATTTGTTAAGTTGCAGAATTTGCATCAAGATAATTTGAGCATTTTATTATTAGATGAGGTCGCAGCCCATCTTGACGTGGATCGTCGTGAGTTACTATTTCAAACATTAGATACTTTAGATTGTCAAATATGGTATTCAGGAACGGACGCCTCGCTATTTTCAAGTTTAAGCCCGTTTGATCACCAGTTGTTTTCGCTAGGTGATTCGGGAATTCGAAAATTAATTTAAAAAATGCGGTAGGTTTATATCAGTAATGTTAGTTTTTTTCATTCTAGCTCGTTTTAATTAAAGTCAATCTTCTTACTAATATTTTTAATTTAATATTTTCGAGCGAGTTATATGTTGTGGAAAGTTTATAGGTTTAAGAGTAGATAATTTTGTGTTTTTGTTAACCTTTATTCTTCGTTTTTTAGATACACTAAGAAAAGTTGAGGACGAACAATGAACTCTTTAAACACAAAGACATATATTTTTTCTGCGGGAACGCGTTTAGCAATCCATAACTTAAAAGCGTTAGCATGGGCACAAAAGCTACCATATTCGTTACGAATTTTATTAGAAAATGTTCTTCGAAATGAAGATGGCAGGTCTGTGAATATTAATCATATTCAAGCATTTCAAACGTGGTTAGAGACAGCTTCTAACCCAGTAGACATTCCGTATAGTCCTGCTAGAGTGCTTATGCAAGACTTTACGGGTGTTCCAGCTATGGTAGATTTTGCAGCAATGCGCGAGGCTATAAAACGAGGTGGAAAAAAACCAGAGAGTTTGCAGCCTCAGGTTCCAGTAGATTTAGTTATCGATCATTCGGTGGTAGTCGATCATTTTGGAGGGGAAGATTCTCTTAATAAGAATATTAATTTGGAGTTTGAGAGAAACTTAGAGCGTTACAATTTCTTAAAATGGGGGCAGGAAGCGTTTGAAAATTTTAGAGTTGTTCCTCCTGGTATGGGAATTTGTCATCAAGTAAATTTAGAGTATTTAGCTGAAGTTGTTCGAACTACACATCAAAATGGAGAAAATTGGGCAATTCCAGATACAGTGATTGGCACTGATAGTCATACTACCATGATTAATGGATTAGGCGTTTTGGGGTGGGGAGTTGGTGGAATTGAGGCTGAAGCTACTTCGTTAGGCCAAAGTATATCACTAATGCTGCCAGATGTTGTTGGAGTTAAAATTACTGGAGCAATTAATGAAGGCGTGACCGCCACAGATATTGTGTTAACTATTACACAAATGTTACGTGAAAAAGGCGTGGTTGAAAAATTTGTAGAATTTTTTGGGCCTGGTTTAGACCATCTTTCCTTAGCTGATAGAGCGACTATTAGTAATATGGCCCCAGAATATGGTGCGACGTGTGGCTATTTTCCAATTGATCAGGAAACGATTGCCTATCTAAAGCTTACTAATCGTTCGCCTGTACTTATTGATCGGATTGAAACTTATGCTAAAGCAACGGGGCTTTGGCGAGAAGACTCAGAAATTGTTTATACAGATACGTTAGAACTTGATCTTTCTTCTGTATTCTCTTCTGTGGCAGGCCCTAGTCGGCCTCAGGACAAAATTCCTTTAAATCAAGTTGAAAACGTCGTTTCTGCTTTGTTGCCTAGAGTAAAATCTTCACCAGTTAAAAATACAGAGTACTCGTTAAAGGATGGGGCAGTAGTAATTGCCGCCATTACTAGTTGCACAAACACCTCGAACCCGGCAGTTATGATTGGAGCTGGGATATTAGCTAAAAAAGCTGCTGAAAAAGGACTGAGTGTAAAACCCTGGGTTAAAACCTCATTTGCTCCAGGGTCGCAAGTAGTAACTGAATACTTAAATAAAGCTGGATTAACTGACAGTCTTGAAGAGTTGGGTTTTAATTTGGTGGGTTATGGTTGTACTACGTGTATTGGTAACTCAGGTCCTTTGAACCCAGAAATTGCTAAAGCAGTGCAAGAGTCTAGCTTAGATGTTGCCGCAGTACTGTCAGGTAATCGTAACTTTGAAGGGCGAGTTCATTCTCAGGCTAAGTTTAGTTTTCTGGCCTCACCTGCTTTGGTCGTTGCATATGCCTTGGTTGGAACTACTATAATTAACTTTGATAAAGATCCATTAGGAATTTCAACTGATGGATCGCCTGTGTACTTAAGTGAAATTTGGCCAACCAATTCTGAAATTCAAAAATTACTAACTAAAACGCTTAATCAATCAATGTTTAAAGAAAAATATGCTGAGATTGAAAACGGAAATGGACAATGGAAACAACTTAGTTCTAAAAAATCAACTCTTTATCCTTGGGATAAAGAAAGTTCTTATATTCAACTACCTCCCTACTTTGAAAACTTTTCTAAAGAAATTGATCAACCTAAAGATATTACTAAAGCAAAATTATTGTTGTTGTTGGGAGATAGTGTAACTACGGATCATATATCACCCGCGGGTAATATTGCAGAAAATTCGGCAGCAGGTGATTTTTTAATATCTTGCGGAGTTTCTGTGTCAAATTTTAATTCTTATGGATCTCGCCGAGGGAATCACCAGGTGATGATGCGCGGGACGTTTGCAAATATTCGATTGCAAAACAGACTAACTCCAAATGTGTTGGGGGGGTATGCTTTGACTGAAGGAGGGAAACCTGAGTATGTTTACAACGTCGCAGTTCGGAATAAGGAAGAAGGAACTTCTCTAATTGTAATTGCGGGCAAAGAGTATGGGACTGGATCATCTAGAGATTGGGCAGCGAAGGGGACGGCTTTACTAGGAATTAAGGCGGTTATAGCCGAATCCTTTGAGCGGATACATAGATCAAATTTGGTTGGAATGGGGGTTCTTCCTCTAACTTTTTCTGGTACTTCAACTCAAGATGATTTGAATCTAACGGGGCAAGAGAAGTTTTCCATTAGTGGGGTTGCTGACTTAAAAACCCCAGGTGAAGAGCTGACTTTAGAGGTTTTGTACTTAGATGGAAAAATGAAAAAAGTCCCTGTTCTTTGCCGGTTAGATACGGAGTTAGACCTAGAGTATTACCGTCATGGTGGTGTTTTACCTTATGTTCTACGTCAACGTTTGAGCTAAGGTTGAGCTAAGGTTGAGGTCTCTTTGTCCTTTTTGGGAAATATGGCCTCAGTTTGGAAAAGCTCCTTAAGATGTTTTAAGTCAAGAAGAGGAATATGTTGAGAGTTTTGTAGCTTCGCCAGCTTGGCATAAGCTAGCTTTTTAGAAGGAGAAGCTATATTTAAAGCATAAGCGTCATCCACTCCAATGATTTCCCATCCTTTTTTCCTAAAGGTTTCGATCATTTTTCCTAAATATAAGGCATTAACGTCATTTGCATGTAGTAATAAAATATGCGCAGGTTGCTGCATGCCACTTATATCGTATTGATTGGCAATATATTCTGCACAATCAACAATGGTATTTACATAAGCAGTTCCAAAGGCGTCGTAATCAATTTTCTGGTTGTTGCGTTGTGCGCTTAGCAAGATTGCATTTAGGTACCAGTCATGGGTAGTGAGCGTTACATAAGCATTTGTATAGCCCAGCTCAGATAAGCGTTTCATGGATGCGAGTTGTTTTTCACGTCCCCCCATATCTAAATAAGGGTATCTGAAGTAGGGTTTGAATCCAGGAAGGAGTTCAATCATCATGTGGTTTTTTTCGACATCACTCATAAACTCGTCAACGGTAATTTTGCTTAACATAGGGTGCGAGTAGGTATGATTTGCGATTATATGACCTGCTTCAGCTAGATTTTTGAGGTCAGATGAACCAAAATTTTCAATATGGAGCCCAACAGTAAAAAAAGCAGCCTGAGGGCCATTAACTCGACGAATTTCAGAGATAATTGCATCTGCTCGATTTGTGGCGGATTTAAATAATTTTGAAGCGGGTAAGGGGGGATCATCTAGCGTTAAAGCAATTTTTCGATATGTTCTAGGTTCTTTTTGAGGAGAAGGCATAGTACAAGATGAAATGCTTAAGCTTATACAACATAAAATAATGAATTTTTTTAGCATTTGATTCCTTAGGAGGGGCTGAACTTTTCGGCAAATTGATCTGAACTTTAGGGTAAAATAACACAAAAAATTTTGTTTTGTAAGCATGATGTGATGAAAGTTTCTATGAATGAAACCTATGCTTTCTGCGGCTTTCTAGTAGAGTTGAGATTTCTGTTAGCCAAGGCTGTGTCTACTATAGAAGCGCTGAAGCAGGCGTGAAATTTTGATAGAACTTTGTTTTGGTCAATATCAAAATCAGCAAGAATTAGAGTGCTTAATCCCTTCCTGTATATCTTCGAAGCCCAATAACAGTAATTACAATAACGCCCGTCATAAGCTTTAAGTCAGTTGAAGGAAGCCCTAAACTAATAATGAAAGATGCGATAAACTGATATATTAGGGCGCCGATAGCCGGTGCTAACAGTTGACGAAAGAGAGTGTGTGCGCCAATAATTACTTCTCCAATCATCATTGATGCTAAGGCTTGCACTAAGATGCCAATTCCCATATTCACATCAACAAACTCTTGAGATTGAGCCATTAATGATCCGCTAATTCCCGTAAGCGTGCTGGTTAACGTTCCTGCAAGGAGACTAAATTTCAAATGAGAAAATCCATAGCCCTTTCCAAGCTCAGGGGTTTGCCCCATTGCACGAAACACAAGGCCGGAGTTGGTTTTAAAGTATAGATGTAAGCCAGTAAAGGTCATTAAGCAGGCCGCTAACGCGATGGCATAATTTCCAAAGTATTCATCGGTCTTTGCAAATAGCATGTTGTATTCAAATAAAGCAATATTTGAGGTGCCCATAATGCGAAAGTATACGCTAAATAGCATTGTTAATACGATGATTCCTGCTAATAAAGGGTGAATGTTTAGGCTGTAGCTGATAAATCGATTAAATGCACCAACTAACCCGCAGCTAAGTGCAACTATTAAAAAAACAAGAGGAAGGGGGGCGCCTAGTGACACCAATACAGCGGTTATACATGCGCCCAAAGTAAACGTGCCGTCAGGTGTTAAATCTGGGGTATTAAACAGGCGAAAAGAAACCATGATGCCCATTGCTGGCAAAGAAAGAATTAATCCCTCCATAATCGAAAGTGGAATTAGCTCAATAAGGACGCTAAACATGTACGGACTCCATGTCGATCATTAATTCTATTAAGGCTTGAGGTGTTAAGGCATCTTTTTCTTGGGTGCTTAGCTCTTCAATAATATGGCCATTGTCTAGTATAATAATTCTATCTCCGTAGTCTAAGGCATCTTGTAAATTGTGCGTAATCATTAAACAGGTTATCTCATTTTCTTGCAAAATCTTGTGAGTTACACGCATAATGCGCCGAGCGGCCTTAGGGTCTAGGGCTGAAGTATGTTCATCTAATAGCAATATTTCTGGAGAATTTTGCAGCGCCATAATCAAGCACAATGCTTGACGTTGGCCTCCGGACAAATCTTCAGCCTTAACGTCTAACCTGCTTTCTAAACCCACTTCACACATTTTTAGTTGTTCTTTAATATAGCTTAGATCGGTCTGCCGAATGTTTAAATTAGCTTGTTTTCCGCGCAAGAAGGCTAGTTCCATATTTTCTTGAATTGTAAAACCAGGAATGGTTCCCTCGAGTGTGTTCTGAGATACGTAGGCAACTCTTCGTGATAGACTGCGTGTTAAGATTTTTGGGTATGCTACTTCATTAAGTCGTATTGAGCCTTCCTTGTAAGCCCGTTTTTTTAATAAAGCTTTGAATAAAGTAGACTTTCCGGCACCGTTTCCACCTAAGATGTGAACAAATTCACCAGTTTCAACCCGTAAGTTTAAGTGCTTCAGTACTGTGCGCGCCCCATATCTTACGCACAGATTTTGAATCTCTAACATGCTTATTTTCCTACGTATCGCGTGTTTTTGTGTGGTGTTTTAGGTAGCTTAATACCCAACTTTTGAGCAACTTCGAGGCTAACTGTCCCCTTGTGTTCTGAGGTCTTTGGATATGTGGGCGGGGTGTTGAAAACAGACATGCCGTGTATAAGCTTCTGTAAGATTTTTGCAACTGAGTGACCCAATTGGGTATAACTGACAGAAAAGCTAGCGAAGGCATAATGATTTTCAACTGCGGCCTCATTAAAGTTATAAACAGGTATTTTTGCGCGATTAGCTTGCAGTATGACGGTGGGTAATGCGGGTTGAATCATGTTGCTTGGGCCGACGTAAATAGCGTCAATAGTAGATGAAACAGCTCTTAATCGATGGGGCATGTCATGTAAGTTATCGATAGATATGGGAACAATTTCAACTCCCGAACCTGGGGAGGCCGTTTGGAAAGAAAGTAAAAGCGCGCGGTCATTTGATTCGTTTTGTGCATAGGGAACTCCTAAGCGTTTTAATTCGGGTTGGTGGTGCTTCATAAACTTTAAGGCGGCTGCGACATCTTGCAGGTCAGAAACTCCAGTGATGTTTTTATTGGCCTGACGAGGCGAATTTAGTAATTTTGCTTCGACTGGGTCCGTGATTGCCGCAAAAACAATAGGGGTTTTTGTGCCTCGAAACGTTGTTTTTGCATGTTGGGCAACTGAGGTTGTAACCGCAACGATGATGTCGGGTTTTCTAGCTTTTTGAGCAGACAGCATACGTGATATTTGGGTCATATCAAAGTTAACGTGCTCTATATCAAAGTCAATATCTAACCCTAAGTGTATGGAGTGGTCTTGAATTCCTTGAACTATGTCGATCAGACTTTGGTGAGGCCCTAGATTTGCAATAGCTACGCGAGATTTAGCTGATAGATCAGATAGAAATAAACTAAGAAGTGAAAAGAGGAGATGTCGAAACATAAAAAACTCCTTTTAAGGTAATACTTATTAAGGTCGTAAGAACAAGGCATAGGCCTCCTCGCCATCGGGAAGTATTAACCTGTTTGAATAGAGTACTTTTCATTGCAAAATTCTTTCAATCGCATCGCGTAGATTATAGTTGATTCTTCCTTAATGCAAGATTAATTTTTGACGATAATTGAACTTGACGCCCCTCTCAGAATGGGGTACAAAAAGAGCGTTATTGTGGCGGGTGTAGCTCAGTTGGTTAGAGCGCAAGATTGTGGTTCTTGAGGCCGTCGGTTCGATTCCGATCACTCGCCCCAGTAGTTTATCCTTCACTATTTGTTTTTGCCTGTTTTTTTTCTCATTATAATTTCAAATATCTGTATTGCAGCATCTTCTTGGATCTTTGTTGGCTCGGTGGTTGCGATTAAAAGTATAAATTCGTCATGTAGGTTTTCTAAAGATAGATACTCTGTGCTAGATGGGTCACTAATCAATTGAAACTCTTCATTAAAGAGAGTTTCTATATATTGATATTTAGCGGGAACAGCAACTCCATTCATTAACTCGCATGCGTTGACAGACGTGAGAAGTGTTAGAGAGAACACGGCTCCTTGGAGATTTCTTTTCATAGGGTGGGCCTTCTTGTTTTCTTATATTGTAGTGAAAAAACGTATAATTTTGAAAATGTTTTATTTTCTTGGAGGGGGACGGTTTTTGTGTTAAAACATTCTTAAGCTATTGGCGTTAGTCCGCAAGTTTTTGCGCACTGCGCATTTTTTGTTTGGAAAAATATGTTTGGCGCATTATCAGAAAAATTAACTAACGTTCTGGATAAGTTAAAAAACAAAGGTGCTTTAACTGAAACGGATGTAAAAACGGCGATGCGTGAAGTTCGTGTCGCGCTTTTAGAAGCAGATGTTGCGTTGCCTGTTGTTCGCCATTTTATTAGTGTCGCGACAGAAAAGTCTATTGGTCAAGAAGTGCTGAAAAGCATTACGCCTGGTCAAATGGTCGTTAAAATTGTTCATGATACATTGGTTGATCTGTTAGGTGAGGTGAGTGAGTTAAAACTTACAAACGTTCCGACAGTAATTTTGATGGCAGGGTTACAGGGGTCGGGTAAAACAACCTTCTCTGGAAAATTGGCGCTGTATATTTCAAAAAACTTTTCAAATAAAAAAATTCTGATGGAGTCCTTGGACGTTTACCGCCCAGCTGCGCGTGATCAGTTGAAGATTTTAGCAAATCAGGTAGGCGTAGCATATGCAGGCACAAATTCAGACAATCCAAAGAAACTTGCAGAAGCGGCTTTAAAAAAAGCAAAAACCGAAGGGTTTGATGTTTTAATTTTAGACACTGCTGGTCGTTTGCAAATCGATGAAGATATGATGGATGAGTTGCAACAAGTTGTAAAACTTGTTAAGCCACATGAAACATTTTTTGTTGCAGACTGCCTAATTGGTCAAGAAGCCTATAACGTTGCCTCTGTATTTAAAGAGCGCATTCCGCTTACGGGCGTAGTGCTTTCTCGAGTAGATGGTGATGGACGAGGTGGATCGGCGCTTTCTATTCGCACTGTAACGGGGAGTCCTATTCGATTTCTGAGTGTGGGCGAAAAACTGGAAGAACTAGAGCTTTTTGATCCTAACCGCATTGCTGACCGAATTTTAGGTATGGGTGATGTTGTTGGATTAGTTGAAAAAGCGGTAGAGAATATCGACAAAGCTGAATCAGAAGAACTTGCTAAGCGCATGCAAAAAGGGCTGTTTGATCTATTTGATTTTGAAAAACAATTGTTGAATATGTTAAAAATGGGTGGTTTTGGCGGCATTATGGGAATGCTTCCGGGCATGTCAAAACTCAAAAATAAAATTGATGAAGCCAATTTGGACGAGGGAATTATTCATCGCCAGGTTGCGTTAATTCGTTCGATGACAATCAAAGAACGAAAACATCCAAAGCTTTTGAATGCTTCTCGGAAGCGGCGTGTCGCCGAAGGTTCTGGGCAGACAGTTCAAGACTTGAATCGCCTTTTAAAGCAGTATCAAGATATGTCAACCATCATGAAAAGAATGAAAAAACTTGGAATGAGTGGAATGATGAAGACTGGTTTAAAGGGTTTGTTTAATATGAAGTAAGAAAGGTATATATTTTTTATGGCATTGCGTATTCGTTTAGCCCGCGCAGGGGCAAAAAAGCGTCCATATTATCGCATCGTTGTTGCGGAAGCAACTGCTCCACGTGATGGTCGTTTTGTGGAAAAAGTAGGTACATATAACCCTATGTTACCTAAAGACCACGCAGACCGCATTCGTTTGGTGGAAGATCGTGTTAAGTATTGGTTATCTGTTGGGGCACAACCGACAGAGCGTGTTGGCTTGTTTTTGTCGGGTGCAAAATTAATTGAAGCTGCTGAACGTACTGAGAAGCCAAAGAAATCGTTGCCAAAGGCAAAAGCTCAAGAGCGTATGCGTATGGAGGCAGAAGCAAAAGCCGCAGCAGAAGAGGCAGCTAAAGAAGCCGATGCAGCACCTGTTGAAGCAGAGCCTGTAGCAGAGTAATTTATGTCCGTGACAACAGATAAGGTTTGTGTTGGCGTTATAACTAAGCCGCATGGCATTAAAGGCCAGGTGTGCGTGCGTAGTTATTGCGAAAATCCGGAAGATCTTTTTGGGTATGCTCCCATTACAGATAAACTGGGTGCTTCAACATTTAAGCTAAAACTTGTTGGAACGGTGCGTGGATTGTTTATTGTCTCTATAAATGCGTTAACAAACCGGAACGATGTTGAGTTATTAACTCAAACGGAACTTTATATTTCGAAAGATCAACTACCTCAAACCGCTAGCTCTGATGAGTTTTATATCTCGGACTTAGAAGGATTGAGCGTTGTTTCAGAAGAACGTAAATCTTTTGGGGTTATAACCTCAGTGAATAATTATGGTGCCGGCGACGTAATTGAAATTGCAGCAAAAGATCGAAAGAGCTTTATGTTGCCGTTTTCAGATGATGCAGTTCTTTCTGTAGATATGGACACAAAAATACTGGTAATTTCAGAAATGGCAATTACATTTATTACAGATCAGGAAGTAAAGCTATGACCTGGAATGTACGTGTATTAACTATTTTTCCTGAAATGTTTCCAGGCCCATTAAGTGAATCTTTAATTGGAAAAGCTTTATCAGAGAAAATCTGGGACTGTAGTTCACTGAATTTAAGGGACTTTACCACGGACAAGCATCAATCTGTGGATGATCAACCGTTTGGTGGTGGGGCAGGAATGTTAATGCGATCAGATGTAATTGGCAGTGTAATGGATCAAATGATTGATCAACACCCTAAAGCATCGAGAGTATACCTTACTCCTAAGGGGCAACCACTGACTCAAAGAAAAGTAGCTAAGCTAGCTAACAACCCTCACGGTATGATTGTTTTGTGTGGGAGATTTGAAGGAGTTGATCAGCGAGTTATTGATCACTATGACTTTGATGAAATTAGCATTGGTGATTTTGTAATGACTGGAGGAGAACTGGCGGCACATTGCTTGATTGATGCGTGTGTTCGCTTACTTCCTGGAGTAGTGGGAAAATCTGAATCTTTAGAAGATGAGACTTTTTCTAAAGGACTTTTAGAATATCCACACTACACCCGACCACAGGTGTGGAAAGGGAAAGAAGTGCCGGAAGTTCTGTTATCAGGGCATCATGCAAACATCCACCAATGGAGGTTAGCTCAGTCTGAAAAACTGACAAAAGAACGACGCCCAGATTTATGGGCACAGTATGTGAATGAAAGGAAACAATCATGAATATTTTGCAACAATTTGAGCAAGATCAAATTAACAAGTTACAATCTGAAAACAATGTTCCGGATTTTCGCCCAGGTGATACTTTGAAAGTATTAGTGAAGGTGAAAGAAGGAACGCGTGAACGTATGCAGGCATTTGAAGGTGCGTGTATTGCCCGTCGTAACAAAGCTATGGGCTCATCGTTTACTGTTAGAAAAATCTCATATGGTGAAGGTGTGGAGCGTATATTTCCATTGTTTTCACCAAATATCCAAATCGAAGTGATTCGTCGTGGTGATGTGCGTCGTGCTAAATTATATTACCTGCGTGATCGTCGTGGTAAAGCTGCTCGTATTAAAGAAAAAGCAATTTGGGCACAACGCAAAGATGCTGAAAAAGCAGCCGCAAAAGCAGCCGCAAAAGCAGCTGCAAAAGCAGCTGAGTAATCAACTGAAGGTATAGGGTAGGCCAGTAAGCCTGCCCTACTATGTTAATTTATCGGAGACCCTATGGCAAAAGAAGATCATATCGAATTCAATGGAACCGTTGAAGAGATGTTACCAAATTTAATGTTTCGAGTGCGACTAGAGAATGACCACCTTATTTTAGCGCGTTTATCTGGACGGATGCAAAAAAACCGTATTCGAGTACTGGAAGGTGATAAAGTTACAGTTAAGATGACGCCTTATGACCTTACAAAGGGTTTAATTAGCTATCGGTTTAAATAACAGTGAAGACACCCATTCTACTAGCGTCTAGTTCTGAACGCCGTCGACAGTTGTTAGAATTGATACAAGTTCCAGTTTCTGCGTATTTTTCTCCAGATATTGATGAAACCCCACAGAAAAAAGAACTTCCTAGAAGTTTAGCGCAACGTTTAGCCGAAGAGAAGGGGAGATTTGCTGCAGAAAAATATCCTGATCATATAGTTATTTCAGCAGATAGTGTTGTGGCATGTGGTCGACGTATTTTAGATAAGGCTGAAAGTAATGATGATGTTCAGCGGTATTTAAAATTACTTTCTGGTCGTCGTCATTGTGTTTATACGGCCTTATTTGTTATGCACCCTACGGGTAAAAAGTCTGCAAAAATAGTTAAAACAACGGTTGCTTTTAAATGTTTGACGCCTTTTGAAATAGAAGACTATATTAAAACGGGAGAGGGGATAGGAAAGGCTGGCGGATATGCTATTCAAGGGATCGCCAGTAAATATATAAGATGGATTCAAGGGAGCTATCATGCGGTGATGGGGCTTCCCGTTCATGAGGTATATAATACTTTGAGTGGAATCTAGATTGTGCCTGTTTAATTTCAAGGAGATTGAAAAATGCAATTCTTACGATATTTAGTATTTGGGGTAGTTTTTTTACTACAAGGTTGTAGAGATATTCCTATTTTTAGTAATGATGATCCTGTTAACGAAAACGATGCCGTGGTTGTTTTTAGTTTTTACCAAAAGTTTTTTTTAGAAGCTTCGTTTTTTCATAAAGAACATTATATATATAGATACTTTAGAACGGGATGGACTGGAAAATCTCAACTTCTAGGTACGTCTATTGCAAATCATTTATCGAGTAATAATGTTCAACAAAAATATGTGGTGGCAAAGTTGAAGCCAGGAAAGTACTTTTTATCATCTTTTAGTACTACTTACTCTGATGGTAACTACCGATACACTATTGACTCTCCTCTCTATACATCGGAGTTTCATCCCCTTTTCTTTAGCGTAAAAGCAGGTGAAGTGAAGTACTTAGGTGATATTGAATTTAAATCAGTAGATGCGTCTACTTCAGGATCAAGATTAATTCCTGTATATACAATTCATGACAATTTTAAGGATGCTAAAGTTTTGATGGAAAAACGTTATCCCGCGTACTCACAAAAGATTTCAAAAGGAACTCTAACTAAGACATCCGAGCAAGTCTTAATTGAGCAACAATATCAACAAGCTAACAATCAAGGTTTGTTAAAGGATCTTAAGCATGCGAAATAGTGTTATTGGAGCCTTATTACTTTGTTTATGTGGGTGCAGTGATTCACTTGTTTTTTTGAATCAAGGTGAACAAAATGAGATGAGCTTCACAATACCGTATGGCGCGGTTTTGACGTTAAAAAATAATACTAAAATTACAGTGCATGCTGATGTTGACTATGTATTTAAAGTTATTAAGCATATGGCGGAGACGAGGGGGCATAAGATAAAAATTGATTCAATTTCAAATTCTTTGAAGTTTACGTATGTCTCAGACAAAGAGTATAAAGGGATAATTCGGAAGAGTGTTTACCCTTATTACGCAGAGATAGAGTTTCCTGAAGAGCCAAAGTTAACCTTTGATCTTAAGCTTCGCTTAGATATTATTGAGGCTCTTGAAAAAGCCAATTATAAAACTAATCCACACTCCCATGTGAATGCTATAGCTTTTATCAATGCGCGGTCTAAGAAAGTGATTAGTGATAAAATTGAAGCCTTTTTTTCTCGTGTTTACTCGGCTAAAAAAGTTGAAGTTTTAGACGAAGTTTGGCATGAAAAGAACTATCGTCGGGTTTTAATACTTAAAAAGGATCTAGGAAATGCGAGGGTATATGATGTCGTTTACTTTCATATAAAATCCGCAGAAAAAGACAAGTTTGAGCTGCATTTGAGTAGTGGAGAGAAAACAGTTTCGTCGGGGTCTTACTCGATGGTATTGAGCTCTAAGGAGGAATCCCAAGCACTGCTAGATATCCTGGTAAAAAAGCTAGTTTAAAGTTGCTTGCTATTAGTTTATAGACAAAGAAGAGAGCTAAAAAGCTCTCTTCTTTGTCTATGGGTTGAGGGCACTTTGAGGTCCCCAGCATTTTTGATTATTACTTTTTATCTTCTTTCACTTCAGTCGCAGGTTTTGCACTTTGGGCAGGTAAAGCAGGCGTCGGGCCCGTTAACCAATTTGCTGCAGCTCCCCACCAAGTAGATTGAGCCTCTTTTGCTTTTTGTGCTTGAAACATTTTAATTAATTGTTTCACTGTGCTTGTACTGTATAAGCCAGGGTCGCTGTCTGCTCTAAATACAGCAGCAGTCTTACCATCATCTGGACACGTAAATTTTAGCTTACACTCTTCTTTTAAGATTTTATCTAACAAACCAGAAGAAGCTACAGTTTCAATGAAATCTTTTAAAGAGATTCCAGTCATTCCAGTCAGGTTTAATTCTTCGAGGTTTGGACAGCCTTGACCTAGATTATTGGTGAATGCCGAAAAATTAACCGATGACTCAACTAAAGCTACTTTTTTTAGGGCTGAGTTTTCTTGAAACACCCATAAGGGGATTGGAGATTGTAATTGAACGCCTTTAAGGGCTAGTTGTGAGTAGTTATTAGTTCTAGGCTGAGTTACTGGAAAAGCATCATAAGTTCCACCGTGACACATTATTTTTTTCTCTGTTGGTGTCGAAATTTCAGCTGCAGACAGTGATGTTAGTGATAGCGTTGAGGCTAGCGCAGTCATTAGTAAATTTCTTTTATATGACATATAATAACTCCATTTTTATTGTTCATCTTGGATGCTTCTTATTTTAGACTAAGAAATAAATGATAACAAAGCAATAACAGTTTAATTAAAAGGGTAACTTTCGAATAACTGATTGAATTCCTTGACTAATTCCATGTCCCATGATTCCCAGGAACTCTCTAAAAGGCGTTTGAATCTGTTCTGAGATGGGAACAGAAGAAAAGAAGGGGGACATAGGGTTTAATCTCTGCATAGCTGCGCGATAGTGTTCTAGCGAGATGGTGTTAACTCCGATATCTGCGAAATATGTTTTTAAGCGATTAATAGACTCTAAATAACCTTCAATTTCATGGTTTCTAGAAATGTTGCTATAAGCTTCTGGCAGTAATAGTGAGTGATTTACAACCTCGTATCCCATGAATTTAGAAGGCATGTATATGGCTAGATCTAAGGGGTTTTCGACTCTAAGTGTGCGCTTTTTGTTAAGCGTATTGTAAGCTTTAGCTGCGGTTTTACACATGACTTTTGGGGACCCAAACACGATTGTTTCTAAATCTAAATTGTTATAGAGATGCTGCAAATACTGAGTAAAAATCTGTGCAATGCTACCGCCCATGCTATGTCCATATATTTTTAAAGGACATTTTTTCCAATCATTTTCGGTGTTGTTCTGTAATATCTTGGTAAGTTTAGGCGCTATACGTAGAGCCAAATTTAAAAATCCTCGATGATATGTTCCGGGTGCAAAATTTGAGCTTACTAGTGCTGATTCAAAGTTTATTAAATGATCTTGCTGAGAATCAAAATTAATTCCGTGGAATGCAATGGTTGTTTGATCTGTGCCGGAAAGAATGATTGCTCCAAGTCTGGAAGTTTGTAAATCTGAATCGTAGACATCGATAATTTTTGTTTTATGTGTGTTGAATAATTGACGGGTACTTATGTTTGTTAGCTGATCTGTAGAGTTTGGGTGTAGCTTGCTAACATAGTACGATAAATTTGCATGGGTGGCGGCTACTTTCAATTTGGTTAATATACAATTTTCTGCTGGTTTTAGAGTGATTTCAGAGTGAGATTTTCTTACTCTTTCTTCTAAGCTTTTTTGAAATGAGTGGATTTGATCCGCGCTAAAGCCCTGAAATGAGTTTTTGGTCATTATATAAACCCGTGAATTTGCTTTACTATCAGATAATTACTAGCTTACGCGCAAGTAGTTTATTTTTTATAAAAATCAGATTATACTAATTAGAAGAATTAATAAAAAAAGGAAGAGTTATGCGTTGGGTGATTTCTATTGTTATGCTGGCCTCGAGCTTATTTAATGTTGAGGGTATGGGTTTTTTTGATAAAAAAAACACGACAAAACAAACTAAAAAACGAAACATAATTCCAGACAAGGGGGAGTCTACTGCGACGACGCCAAAAAAAAAGCGGCATCTACGTTATAAAAATTCAACGAAAATTTCTGAATCAGAGGTGAAAAAAGAATCAACTGGCCCAAAAGAAGGGGGTTCTACTCGTTCTGTCCAGAAATCAAAAATAAAAAAGCAAAAAAAATTGATAAAAAAGATTAAGAAAGAAGCAACTCAACAAAAACATAGTGCGTTGAACGAAATGATTAAAGACGTTACACCCGAAGCTTTAAGTGTTAATCCAAAGGTTAAAAACGAAAAGCCTTTATCTAAGCCAGCTATAAAACCTAAGCCTGTAAAGACAAAGGTTAAGTAACTTACGCTTCTTATATTCTTAAAAAAGCCTTCTGCTATATGTGTGGAAGGCTTTTTTTATATCTGACATTGGCATGCTTCTTGCTTTCTTGCTTTTAACAACAAAGGTAAAGAAGCTAATGACAATACAATCAAGCTTGCCGGGAGTTGAGTTAACTCCAATGCAACACGACAATGCGTTAAATAAAAAAGTAACTGCGGAGTTTGAAAATTTTGACGAGTGGTTGGTTGGCGTTGAAGAGGAGACTGCTGGCGAAAAAGAAGAGTTAGAAGAGAGTGAGTTAACTGATGGAGACTCTGATGATGCGGATACTTTATATCCTGAACTACAGACTCTTCCTTGGGCGGCAAACTTTACGGTAAGTTTACCAGTTAAAGATTTGCATTTGTCGGTACGAAATGGAGGTTTAAATGAAGTTGAAGTTGTTCAACCCACTTTTTCCTCACTTGATTCTGAAAAGCACGTATCGCAAGTTATTTCTGATAAAGGAGTAAATCTTACTGCGTTGGAGAACGCAGAAGAGCAACTGTTTCTAGATGATGTTTTAGCGTCAGTTGAAATATCGGATATAAAACAGGCTATCGGAGACGAACTCGTTATTGAAAGCGAAGTGACTGCGGAAACCTCTAAGATAGCTGCAGTAGAAGTTGCTGATATAAAACCAGGGGATTTTCGGGGAACTGAGTTAAAAGAAGAGATAGACGACATTAGTTCGTCTGACTTGATCGAATCGGTTCAAATTCAGGCAGTGCAACAAGATACACATAGGGAGAGTTTTTCAAACTCAGATAATGAGAAAGATTCTCAAGAGAACCAAAGTAACAATTTAGATGAAGATCTTAGCACAAAAAGCGTGGAAGACGTTTTACCTCAGCCCGCAGAATCACTTGTTCATACACATGAGGCAGCGCCTAGGCTAGGTGATACGTTAACTGTGGTGCGTGAAAATGGCGCCATTCAGCAAGTATCTAAGATAGTTCATTCTGCGCAACAAACCTTATTAGCCGGAGAAAATAAAACATTGGCATTGACCCTAAATCCATCGGAATTAGGTCGAGTGAATGTGGAGCTACAATCTACGGCTCAATCGGAACTTGTCGCGAAAATTTACTTTGAACGCGCAGAAACACTTGCTGCGTTTCAAAATGATATGAGCCAATTAAAAGATTTGATGAAAGAAATTGGAATTCAAGAGTCAAATTTAGAGTTACAGCTGTCAATGGATCAAGGAAAAGAACATTTTTCTGAGAAAGAGTCTGAATATATGGCGTGGGAGGATAGAGAGCTTATGTTATCTCGTGGGCCCGCGAATTTGGAATCAACAGAGGCTATATCACCCATGGCTAGCGGGGCTTACCGAACTAAGGGCAGCAACCGATTAGACTTGAAGGCTTAGAAGGAGATTTACATGGCAAGTGCTATACAACACCCCCAGTCTCAAGCGCCTATGATGACGCATAAGCGCCCCAGGGAAGATGACTATGAAGATGAGTTTGATCTTGGAAAGTCATCAACTAGACCAAAAGTAGAAGTTGAGCCCATTGGGGCCCCCAACGCAATGCAAAAGCTGTTTGGTGACCCGGAAAAAATGTTGCATCTATGGCTGCAGGGAGAGGCGAAGCCCAACCCCTTTGCAGAGAATGCAAAAGATCCGATGGAGAGCTTTGGTAAATTTATACAATCTATGTTAATGCAGACGCAAACAGATGCCTTGTCACAACTGAAAAATACTATGACTCAAAATCAGCGCTTTGCAGCAACGGGATTAATTGGTGAAGTTGGTGAAGTTGAAAGTAACAAAATGACAATTGCACCTGGAAAACGGATTACTGAAACATTCACTGTTCCAGAAGAAGCAGACGCATTTTTTGTTGAAATCAAAAATGCTCAGAATGAGGTTGTATATGAGAATGTTGCCTATGAGCCAGGGGCTGGAATGAATCAATTTGAATGGGCCGGAACGGACAATGATGGGAAAGAGGTGCCTGTGGGAGATTACCAATTGACGATTTCTTTATTGCAAAAGCATGTTGTTGATGGATCGCCCCCAAGATTTGAGCATTTTGAGTATGCACGCACCCTGGACTCGGAAGAGATTCACAATAAAAAAACTTCTCTAGCATCAATAGATCGAGAAGTTCAATTTTCTTATGAAATTCCAAAAGGAATCCCTGATTTAGAGCATGCATCCATTTGGATAGCTAACTCCAAAGGGATTCCCGTACATAAAGGCGAAATTGACGTTAAAACTGGAGAACGAGGGGTGTATAGCTGGAATGGATTAGACCGTGAGGGAGTTCGTGTTCCGGAAGATGTATACACTATTTCGGTTAATTTTAAAGACGAAAAACGCAAAATGATAAAAACTGAGGAAATGGCAACCATCCGAGTTTCTGGAAAAGTACAGGGAATTGAAATGAAGGATGGAGCCGAAGAGCCTAGTCTAATTACCTCAAGAGTTAAAGCGCCGCTTTCAAGCGTTAAGCGTATTATTAATGAAAAAAGTTTATAAGAAGGGAGATATCTTATGAGTATTACAACAGCACAGTCAGGAGTACAGGCCGCTCAAACCGCATTTGGTGTAGAAGTTGAAAACGTTGTTAGTGGTCAAAACACCGGAGGAAAAGCCGCTGCCGTTGACTTTTCAGCTGCAGTGACATCTGCACCTACAGGTAGTTATTCTCCTGGAGCGGTAAATGCACTGGTTTCACGAAATGTATCGGCACAGGGAATTATTAAATCAACTGGGGTAGCAACAAATATAGCTATTACGGGAGTAAATGGATTTTGTGTGACAAAAAACTCAACAGATTCAACAGATGGACAGTTTGGATTAAAACGGGGGGGCGCGTTTGAACGTAATAATGAAGGATATTTAGAAGATAAAGGTGTGTTTTTAATGGGATGGCCTGTGGACTCTAACGGTAAAGTTAAATCTACGGTTAACAAAGAAGTTTTGGATGATTTAGTGCCAATTCAGGTTAACCAAGTCGCTGGTGTTGTTCGTCAAACTTCATCTATAGAATTTGGTGGAAACCTATCTTCTGGTGCCGAAACCCCAATAGGGGGAACGTTTCCAAAAACGCAGCGTGTTTATGACAGTATGGGAACCGCGCATAATATTATTTTTAATTTTACACGCCTACCTTCAGGGCCCGATTCAGATAATCAGGTTCGATATTCTGTAGAAGTTACTGTAGACGGTGGAATAGTAAGCCGAAAAGATGCAGCGAATAATGATGTTCCGTTAGACGGAACTGGAAGTGAAATGGTGGTTACTTTTAACCAAAATGGTCAGGTGAATTTATTTGATTATGGTGGGCCTGCAGAAAGTGATATGGCGCCAAGAATTGATATAGCTTGGACAGATCCGACACTTAACTCGGCACCACTAAGTATGGAGGTGAATTTGGGGCAGGGAAGAGGCGGAAATCCGACTACTTGGGCAGGCATTCCAAACCCAGTTCCGGAAGGTGCAATTACAGCATATGATGGAAACTCCTTGATAACTTATAGTAACCAGGATGGCTTGGGATACGGTCGATTTGAAAATATTCGTATAGAAGACGATGGAACAGTTAGTGCATTATTTAGCAATGGACGAAGTGTTGCTATTGCTCGAGTTGCAATGGGGACAGTTCCTAGCCCGAATGATTTAGAGTTTGCAACGGGAAACTTATATTATGAAACTCGAAAATCAGGATCTATTGTGTTAGGAGATGCTGGAGCTAATGGAATTGGTTCAATTAAGTCAGCTTCGCTTGAAGCATCAACAGTTTCTTTAGACAAGTCCTTTAGTCGCATCATGGAATTAAAGATTTATCACCAAGGGTGTTTGATGACCATGAAACAAGCAGACAGAATGTCAGAAGAACTAATACAAATTATGAAGTAATTCATTCTAAAAAACCCTCCTTCTTTTAAAATAAAAGGGAGGTTTTTTTTTTAGTTAAAAACTTAAGCGTGTTAATGAAGTGTTCAGGCTTGTTTTGATAGAATATGATTAATAAACACAAGAAACAAGTGCCGTGCTATCTAGAATTACAACAGTTGCATTTAAAGGTATAGAGGCAGTTCCTGTAGATGTACAGGTGCAGGTTTCGAATGGATTGCCAGCTTTTAATATAGTTGGCCTTGCCAATAAAACTGTGGCCGAATCACGAGAGCGCATACGCTCTGCATTAACTTCGTTAGGGCTAAGTTTACCACCTAAACGTATCACTGTGAATCTTTCTCCGGCAGATATGCAAAAAGAGGGGAGTCATTTTGATTTACCAATAGCAATTGCATTATTAACGGGATTGATGGGGCTCCCAGAGGAGGTGGCTGACCGCTATATTGCTGTGGGAGAGTTATCATTAGCTGGGGATCTTCTTCCCATTAATGGTGTTCTGGCGGCGGCGTTTTTGGCCGCATCTTTAGGAAAAAAAATCATTTGTCCATTTGAAAATGCTGCGGAAGCAGGGTGGGGCGGTCAGCAGGGAGTTTTAGGGCCAAAGAGCCTGGCTCAGTTAATACAGGCGTTACAAGGTAAGGCAGAGTTAGAACTTCCAATGCCGTATGTAGCTAAAGCGAATGAAGAAATAGCAGATTTGCGTATAGTTAGAGGTCAGAAAATCGCGCGTAGAGCATTAGAAATATCGGCGGCTGGAGGACATAATTTACTTATGATTGGGGCTCCAGGGGCAGGAAAATCATTGTTAGCATCGTGCTTGCCCGGAATTTTACCGGATTTATCGCCAGAAAGTGCCTTAGAGGTAAGTACCATTCATAGTGTTGCTGGGGTGTTAAATAAGGGGGGCTTAATACAAACTCCGCCTTTTCGTGCCCCGCATCATTCGGCATCGATGCCATCTTTAGTTGGAGGCGGGGCAAAAGCAAACCCTGGAGAGGTCTCGTTAGCACATAGAGGCGTATTATTCTTAGATGAATTGCCCGAATTTCAAAGATCAACGTTGGAGGCGTTGCGACAACCAATTGAAAGTGGAAGCATCACAGTATCTAGAGCTAATGCACATATTACATATCCGGCCTGCATACAGTTGATTGCAGCGATGAATCCTTGTCGATGTGGATATGCCTCCATTCCTGAAAAGGCTTGTTCGAAATTGCCAAAATGTGCAATTGAATATCAAGAAAAGATTTCCGGTCCCTTGTTAGATCGAATTGACTTACAGGTTGAAATGAGTGCCGTTAACTTAGATGATTTGCGGTCTGATCATACGATCGAAAGTGAGAGCAGCTCGAAAGTCCGTTCTAGGGTGATTGCTGCTAGAAGATTTCAAGAACTTAGAAACAAAGAACTTTTAGGTAAATCAAAGTTAAATAGTGCGTTGCAGCAGAAAGATTTAGAAATGGTGTGCAAAATAGATAACTCAACAGAGAGTTTCTTTTTTGAGGCAGCTAAATCGATTAATTTGAGTGCTAGAGGTTTGTTTAGAACCCTAAAAGTAGCAAGAACAATTGCAGATTTAGCGCAAAGGCCTAATATCGTGAAATCTGACATTTCTGAAGCTCTATCATATAGATTTGTATAAAGGAATAATTGTTATGATGAAAACATACTCGCAAAAGCAAAACAGTACGTTACTAGAAAGTGTACGCCATAGCTTATATTTTGGCGCGTTACATCACTTCTTCATGGGTGTTATCGTAGCATATGCAATAGCGTTAAGTTTCTCGGGAACTTCCTTGCATACTCCTGTTTATGATAAAATATTACCCTGGGTTGAAAATGGTTTTTGGTCAATTTGTATTATTGAAATTGCCTTAAAGCTGGGAGTGTCTCCTAGGCAGTTTTTTAAACACCCTTGGAACTTTGTTGACTCGGCTATACTAATAATTGCTGTATTTGTACCTAGTGCAAAGGTTCTTCGTGTTTTACGATTTTTTGTATACTTGCATGTGTTTACAAAGCATAACTTTATTAAGCGGGTAGTGCACACGTTTATACACTCTCTACCAACGTTGATTGCCTCATCTGCAATTCTGGCCGCGGTCATAGTATGCTATGGGTTAATGACAACCAGTTTATTTCATAAGGAGTTTCCTGATTTCTTTGGTCATATTGGTGCGTCTGTATACACACTGTTTCAGATTATGACCTTAGAAAGTTGGTCAGCTGGAGTAGTAAGGCCCATAATGGATGTTTACCCGTGGGCCTGGATAGTCTTTGTGTCGTTTATTTTGTTTACTACTTATGGGATTACTAACATATTTATTGGTGCAATTGTTAATGCGATGAGTTTTATTGATGAAGCCCAAAGTGATGGACCATCTTTGGAGGACCTTCAAAAAGAAATACAGGGTGTAAAAAAAATGTTGCAGGAAAAAAGATAGTATCTATTCTCTATTCTGTAGAAACCGACTCTGATTTAACATAATTTATATTATGCGATAGTTTGTGTTTCTATCCAGATTGAGTCTCAATGCATTTTATTGCTGCTTTCTTTAACCTTAAAGCCTACTAGGTAATGAACCTATTGATATAAGATCTTTTTGTTTTGCTATCAAGAGTCTTGGCAAAGTTTTATGTATCAAAGTTAGGATAATGCAACTAATACTAAGATAGTGAGTTTGTAATTAAGAAATTTTGTGATAAAGTTTAGTTTATAATGCAATTGTATGGATTTTAAACTATGCCCTTTTCAAGTTTGAACAAAACTCTTTTGTTAACTGCGTCATTTTCAGCAATGCTCTTCATATCTGGGTGCGGAGATGGCCCCCAAAAAAAGCAGAATGATGGCCCCCAAAAAAAGCAGAATACCCTTAGTTTTGAAGGTATGAAAGAAGTTTCTGTCTCTTCGGTAACAAAAAAAGCGTACTTAACCCTTGTCTATAATGGTTACAGTGCTAACTCGTCTGATTATACCCTTCCGGAAAATTTGATAAGCGATTTGTCAGCAACTGAGCTTAGTAACTTATATTTATTTTCTATCTATCAAGATGAACTTCAGAACAAGGTATCTAAAGATCATGCTATTACCTTGCCTTCTGGTTATAGAATCAATACTGGAGATACTGTGTTACCTCCGTCTGTATCCCTGGGAAAAAATAAAGCTGAATCCGTTAAACAATATAAAAACAAAGCAACCCCTTCTGCAGGCAACCCAGTATTAGTATCTATGCCTTCTGCTTCAAAACTAGTTCCAGAGACACCGTTTGTTTTAAGTAACTCTTCCTATACAGGCGTGTTATTTGACAAAATGGACGTATCAGTTTCGAATAAGCCCACGATACTTTCCATTGAGAGGCACGATGTTCAGGCGCCTTCTTTTGGTGCGTTTGCCCATTATAAAGGGTTAGCGCCCGAGATTCGATTTTATGATGCGACTTCAGCAATTGATAAAACTGTCAATGACATGCCACTGTTAACTACAAGTAAAGCGGGAACAATTAAAGCACGTTATGTATATTTAAATACTACTTTAGGTTCAGAAGCTGAGGGGATGAACATCACATCGCTTTCAGCATCTCAGTTTGCTGCATTGGGAATGAGCTCGGAAGATCTATTAACGTTATTTTCGGGACCATTTGAGGGAACTCTTCTGGAAGTGACTCAACGAGCAGCTGATAAAAAGAAAACGCCAGAAACGGTTGCCTTATATTACGATACCAGCATGGGGGTTATAGCACTTGGTGGGAATTCGACCTTTGGAAATGTTGCATTAACAGATAAGGCTTATCTATATCCAGTATCTAGTAAAGATACAGTAGTTCGATCGGTATATGCCGATGCTACCTCAGGTATTATTACTGAGACAGGCAAAAAAATCACTATCGATAAGCTTCAGACTCAAGGTAGTTTACGCTTAATGACAGTGTTTACTGAAGATAAGAAAACAGAAATGGTGCATATAAAAGACTTACAAGGAACAACAAAATTCATTCTTGAATTTGGCCGTGTAAAAAGTGGCATTGATCTCTCTAAGCTGAGTAATATCGCTTTACTTCGTCACGATGGGGTAGCAATACCCGGGGCGACAGTTGTCGATGTTGATGCTCATGTGGGTGGGGTTCTCTATGACCTAACTGGAAAATACGAAAATAACCAAGTGATTTTAAAGTCTGCTGCAAAAAAAACCTTAGCAATGGCTTCGGGGGCAGTTGAAAAAGCACTTGCACACGCTCCATCAGCCCAAGGGATCACTGGTGCTGAATATGCGGAGCTAACATCAAAACTGTCTCCTGGTAATCATTTACATAAAGGGCACACACAAAATATTGCGGCGGCACAAATGAGCCACTTATCAATGTCACTTTTGGGTGTAAACACGCAACTAAGCCAATCTAGCAGTCAGCTTGACAACGGGTTGAGGGTGTCTTCATCGGCCCTAGCACACCACACCACAATTTCTGCGTCTTTTTCAAAGGGAATGGGAATTATTTCTGCCTATGGGGTTTCTGACAGTTCGGGCGATAATACTTCTGTTGGTATGAATGCCACGTTGTCAAGCACCCTACTCTTTCCTGGGTTAGAAATCGCGCCTGCATTTAGCTTGGGATATGCAGTTGATGGATTATCTGACGCTGTGTTGCAGGCTAAAAACACCACATTTAAATTGTCTAATATGGGTGTTAGCTCGGTTTATGCACAATTAGCCGTTGCTGCAACAAACGTTTCAATGGGCGAGCTTAAATTATCGGGTGTTATTGGGGCTGATGCACGCTACTCTTACTTTAACAAAGGAGAGCTGGTAGCTGAGCATGAACGTTTCTCATTAAAAGGTGAATCTCCTGCTGCCTTTAGCACATTTCTTGAGGCCTCTGCAACTACGGGTACTGCCTCCTTTGTGGCGCGAGTTGTAAATGGAAATAGTTTCGAACTTAACTTTTATATAACTAATTAACTAAAGAAATACTCCGAGATATCTAAGGCAGGTGCATTTAGCTCCTGCCTTTTTCTTTTTTCTAAAAACCCTTGCTTTCCAAGCTTGAATACAGTCAAAATGGAGGCATTGTAACAATTTTTTAAATGGAGCTACTTTAGATGCTAAAGCAAGATGCCTTAAAATACCATACCCACCCTACCCCAGGAAAATTATCAATTATCCCCACCAAAACGATGGTAACCCAAAAAGATTTGGCGCTTGCGTATTCTCCTGGAGTGGCATTTGCATGTGAAGAAATTGTGCAAAATCCTGAGACTTCTTACGATTTGACTTCTAAAGGAAATTTAGTTGCAGTTATTAGTAATGGAACTGCCGTTTTAGGATTAGGCGATATTGGCCCAGAAGCCTCTAAGCCAGTAATGGAAGGTAAGGCCGTATTATTTAAACGTTTTGCTGATATTGATGTATTTGACATAGAGGTTAATGAGAAAGATCCTGAAAAGCTTGTGGATATTATCTCAGCTATCGCACCGACATTCGGTGGAATTAATCTTGAAGATATTGCGGCTCCGCATTGTTTTTATGTCGAGACCGAGTTACAAAAACGCCTAAAAATTCCCGTTTTTCATGACGATCAACACGGCACAGCCATAGTTGCGGCAGCTGCATTGAGAAATGCATTAAAACTAGTAAACAAAGATATAGGAAGCATTAAGGTTGTTTGTTCCGGAGCGGGTGCCGCTGCAGTTGCTTGTTTAAATTTATTTATTGATATGGGAGTAAAAAAAAGTAATATTTTTGTATGCGATCGCGAAGGCTTGGTCACGGTGCATAGGAAAGATTTGAAAGACCCCAACAAAGCGTTTTTTGCTCAAAATGTTGAGCTTTCCACACTATCGGATGTAATTCCTAAGGCAGACGTATTTTTAGGATTGTCTGCCAAGGGGGCCTTATCAAAAGAAAACGCCTCTAAAATGGCCTCTAATCCTATTATCATGGCTATGGCAAATCCTGATCCTGAAATTACCCCTGAAGATGTGAAATCTGTTCGTGATGACGCAATTATTGCAACGGGTCGAACTGATTATCCAAACCAAGTTAACAATGTACTGTGTTTTCCTTATATTTTTCGTGCAGCTTTGGATGTTAGAGCAAGTGAAATTAATACAGAAATGAAACTTGCATGCGTAAATGCAATTGCGAGACTAGCAGAAATAGAAACTTCTGAGAGTGTTATGATGGCATATGGGGGTGCCTCATTATCGTTTGGACGAGACTATATTATTCCCAAGCCCTTTGACCCTAGGTTATTAATTGAAATCTGCCCTGCAGTTGCAAAAGCAGCTATGGAGTCAGGCGTTGCAAAGAAACCCATAGAAGATTTTGAAGCTTATCAACAGCGGCTAACAAATCAAGTTTATAAATCCGGTTATATCATGCGACCGATTTTTGCTAAGCTTAAAGATTCTGACCGTCGAGTTTTATTTACGGATGGTTCAAATGAAAAAGTGTTGTTTGCTGCTCAGCAAGCTATTGATGAAAAGATATTTCGTCCTATTCTTTTAGGAAACGAGGCACAAATTATACGAAAAATTAAAGAGTTGAACTTACGCCTAAAACCTGGAGTTGATTCTGACATTATAGATATTTCTTCCAAAAATGAACAACTGCTTTCCCGAGCGCCTCAGTTGTATGAAAAATTAGCTCGCCAAGGCATTACTGCATTTGATGCAGAACACCTAATTACAAATGATCCGGTCTATATTGCAAGCATATTGATGCTAGAAGGAAAAGCAGATGCCATGATCAGCGGCCCCTCTGGGAAGTATTACCGGCACTTAAAAAAGCTTACGTCAGTGTTGGGGTTAAAACCTGGAGTTCAAAGCCCAACAACAATTGAAGCCTTGATTACCGAGCAGAAAACGGTATTTGTTTCAGATTCATATATTAACCCAGACCCAACGTCTCAAGAAATTGCAGACGCAACCTCTATTTGCGCGAATGCATTACGTCATTTTGGAATAACACCTCGGGTCGCCCTACTCTCCTGTAGTAGTTTTGGCTCAGTTGATTACGCTAAATCAGCAGATAAGATGCGCGTAGCTAAGCCATTGATTCAACAGAAAAACCCAGAATTAATGGTTGAAGGAGAGATGTCAGCTGATGTGGCTTTGTCGAAGACAATTCGTGATCGTGTGTTTTCGGGATCTGATTTAAAAGAAGATGCAAATTTATTGATGGCGCCTTCTCAAGACGCGGCAAATATTGCAATTAACCTTGCTAGAACCGTTTCAAATGGGCTAAAAGTAGGACCTATTTTGTTAGGATTGAATCAAGTTGCTCATATCGCACCACGAGCATCTACGTCTCGAAGCATTTTAAATTTAGCGGCAATCGCAGCTGCTCAGTCTTACGAAGATTAAAGAAAGCCCTTTAAGGGGCTTTCTTTAATGCTAGTTACGAGGCAACAACTTTTGGAACCATATGATTATGAGTTTCTGAATCATTTATTACCTTGGTAACACACACGTCTGACCAAACATTAAGAGAGGTTTCCACCATATCTATAAGCCCATAAAAGGGTAAAATTATACCCATTAAAGTAATAGGCACATTCATGCTACTCAGCAAACTTGCACTTAAAAAGAAGCATCCCATTGGCACTCCGGCATTTCCAATTGCAGCAATGCTTGCAATAAAGACCCAACTAAACATTGTTGCATACGTAATTTCCATTCCATTGTTTTGCATCAAGTAAATAACTGTTGCAAAAATAAATGCAGCACAACCATTCATATTAATTGTCGTGCACAATGGCAAAATAAACCGACTAACAGATGGATGTACTCCTAATTTCTTTTCTGCAGTTTCAATAGTTACTGGCAATGTGCTGGTAGATGATTTTGAGAAAAATGCCAAAGAAAGTGCGGGCATCATACGCTTCATTGCATCAAATGGGGCTATTCCCTTACTATACAACCACATTGGAAGTATCACAAAACCTTGAATTACATTAGCAAGCAAAATTACAAGCAAGTATTCACTAATACCTTGTAAGCTAGAACCTTCTTGAAGTTGTACGATAGTTGTGGTTATAAATCCATAAAGTCCAAGTGGAATAATTTTAACCACCCAACCCGTAATTACTAGAAAGATACTATGAGCCCCTTTAAAAACAGAAGAAATTATTGATTTAGCCGTGGTGTCTTGAATAAAGCGAATAGCGAGCCCTAGAACTATTCCAACCAATAAAACTCCCATGACCTGGTGTTCTATAAACGGCTCAAATAAGTTAGTAGGAATTAAGTTTACTAAATATTGCCCGTACCCTATTTGATTAGTAACGGGCATAATAGAAGGTTCTGTAGTTACATTACTGGGGCTAATTAAGATGTATAAAACACCGGTAACCGCAGCAGCAATAATTGTGGTGCTTATAGTATATAATAAAGTTCGTTTTGCCATACGATTCATACGCTCTGCCCCGTGTTGTGAAAGAGTCACAATTATAGATAGCGCAATAATAGGAAGGCTAATACATTTAAATATACGAATAAATAGCTCGGCGATTAGTAATCCGGATGATTTTAAAAATTCTATTCCACTAAACGCGCTAACAAATGCAAGTAAGATGCTTATAGAATATAGAATGAGAGTTGTTGGTACTTTAGATTTGGATGAATGATTAACGCACATCGTAAAAAGTCCTTATTCAATAAATTTAAGAAAATTAGGGTAAGTTCAGAAAAAGTCGGGTGAGGGTTAGCTACAACAGCAGCAGATAGAAGAAGACAAAATAGTGTTAAAATACACGGCAATGTGGGGAGATGTTTTCATTAAAAAAATCCTTTCCGAGCGAGAATATCGCGACTTAGTCTAAAAATCAAGATAAGAGTAGCCTATTGCACTAAATGAACATAAGGTTAGTTAGTTCGCTTGTTAAGCATATGTTTACTTGCGGTCTATAGGGTGTAATCAAAAGGATGGTGTTGCGTGAAAGTAGATTTAGGATCACAGTTGCAGGCTATGAGTCACTTAAAGTCTATAGCTAAGCAACAAAAATTAAAAAAAGCTAAATTTAGCGTAGAGCCTGATGAAATAGAAACTTCAGAACCTGAAATTTCATCCATTCAAAAAACCTCCCCCAATTCATCTGTTTCATTTGTGAATTTACAGGCTTCTTCAAAACAGGAAAAAGCAGCCTTGTCTAAAGGTTTAACTATGTTAGACGAGTTAAAACAGTTTCAGTACCAACTATTAGGGAAAAACTTCTCAAAGGAATCACTTGATAATATGCAGCGTCAGCTTAAAGAGAGCCAATCTTTATTGTTAGGAGTTTCATCTAGTGTAAAAGCGCTGTTAGAAGATATTCAAGTTAGAATTGCTGTTGAGCTTGCAAAACAAGATCAATAACTTCTTCTTATAGAAAAAAAACGTTGCCATTTTTTAATTGGAAACGTTTTTTGAAAAAACTTTAGGTCGTATTTAGTCAAGAGTCTTTGGAAAAAGCTTCATTTTAGAAGCTACTACCAAAATCGCAATTGCAAAAGCTGCGATTAAAGAGCTGAATATAAAATTTGTTTCTGCTCCGTATGTGCTCCACAATGGTCCTGCAACGTATTTGTTTGCAACATAAGAGGCCAGTCCAAATAAAATATAGTAAATACCAAACGCCGTTCCCTTTAAATGCTTTGGAGACACATCAACAATAAGTGAGAGTAACAATCCTTGAGTCACTGCCCAGTGTAGCCCCCAGCAGGCAGTAGCAATAAACAGCGCAGAAATTGAGGAGAAGTTCGCCATAATCATGTTGGAGATAATCATAAACAAAATACCGGCAGCAACCATTTTCTTTTTGCCAACTTTATCAGCTAAGAGCCCTAATGGATAGGCCGCAAAGGATGTAACCAGGGTCAAAACTACAATGATCATCGTAGACGCTTGCCCAGTAGCTCCTAATTCTTTTCCTCTAAACTGTAAAAATGACTCGTTAAAATGGGCAACCCCATAAAACCAAATTACCAACATTAAAATCCAGAATGGCTTTCCCATGTATCTAATATTATGTATAAACTCATGAAAAAAGCGGGAAATTTCACGCCAGCCCTTCAAATTAGCATGTTTGGGCGGGTGAACAAAAAAAGCTAGGAAAATTAGAGATATAATAGCGGGAACAATTGCGACAACAAATGCAGAAATAAAGGCTGCTTTATATCCTACCCATGCAACCATAAAACTTCCTAGCATCAGAGTTGCAACCATAGACCCGGCGCTTGCTCCAAGTTTTCTAAGAGTTTGAGATAGTCCATAACTACGGCCTCGAATTTCTTTAGGTGCGCAATCACCAAGTAGTGCATCACGCGGAGAGGCTTGGATACCATTTCCTATACGATCTAAAACTTTTACGCCAAAGAAAATGGCAAATGACGAAGCAAAGGGGAATAAAATCTTTGTTCCTGCTGAAAATGCAAATCCTAGCAGCATGAGTGACTTTCGTTGAAAAATAGAATCGCTTAAGGATCCGGCTAAAAAGCGTAAAATCTGAGAAACAAATTCGACAACACTTTCTAAGTCACCTAAATCCCTAGCATCAATATTGTGAATTTCAATCAAGTAAACTGGCCCAATTGTTGTTACAATTGAGGACGAGAACGTCAATAGCATACTCGCAATAGAAATCATCCAAACTGACAGTGGAATCTTAATTTTTTTCTTTGTGGGAGGAGTTGATGTGGAATTGATTTTATCTTCAGGAGTTTCGCTTGGCTGAGCCATCAGTGATCCTTTGTGTAAAAGTTGTCAAATACAATAATTCTAGATTCCTTTTACTCTATTTTTATTTGAATCGCAAGGTGTTTATCTAACTATACAGAAAGAGAGCGAGATAAAATTTAGAAACTTGTCTTAAATATATTTAAGCTGTTCAGTTGATTGCGTTTAAATGCTGATAGTGCTAAAACTAATATACTATTCAACATCAGGTTTATGTCTCTTTTTAAACTAAACTCAGAATATACCCCTGCGGGAGATCAACCCCAAGCGATTGCTGAGCTATGCATGGGATTAAACAATCAAGATCGCGACCAAGTATTGCTGGGTGCAACTGGTACAGGCAAAACCTTTACTATGGCCCATATCATTCAAAACTTGCAACGACCTGCAGTAATTATGGCTCACAATAAAACACTAGCTGCTCAATTGTATGGAGAAATGAAACAATTCTTCCCTGATAATGCAGTTGAATACTTTGTATCTTACTATGATTACTATACCCCAGAAGCGTATGTTCCTAGAACAAACACCTACATAGCAAAAGAATCCTCGATTAATGAGCAAATTGACCGTATGCGACATTCAGCAACTCGGGCCATTTTAGAGCGAGAAGATACAATTATTGTTGCAAGTGTATCTTGCATCTATGGATTGGGAGACGTAGAAGCCTACCGTGGTATGATGTTTCAGCTAAAGGTTGGCCAGGAAATTGCACGAAATGAACTGATGCGTATGCTGGTGTCACGCCAATATCAGCGCAACGACGTTCAGTTTGCTCGGGGTAGTTTTCGAGTTCGTGGTGATGTCTTAGAAATTTTTCCTTCTCACTATGAGGATCGTGCTTGGCGCTTATCATTTTTTGGTGACGAACTTGAATCAATTGATGAATTTGACCCGCTTACTGGAAAGCGCTTTTCATCGTTAGAAGACGTTCGTGTTTTTCCTAATAGTCATTATGTAACTCCTGGCCCAACAATTCAGCAGGCTATTCAGCAAATGAAAGTTGATTTAGACCTTCGTTTAAAAGAGTTTGAATCGGATAGCAAGCTATTAGAAGCGCAGCGTTTACGAGAACGCACCACGTTTGATATTGAAATGTTGCAGGCTACGGGAATGTGTCAAGGAATTGAAAACTATTCCAGATATTTAACGGGGCGCCCTCCTGGCGCGCCACCGCCTACTCTCTTTGAGTACCTGCCTGAAGGTGCACTATTGTTTGTGGATGAAAGTCATGTATCAGTGCCTCAAGTCGGGGGGATGTATCGGGGGGATTTTAGCAGAAAAACAACTCTTTCTGAATATGGATTTCGATTGCCCGCTTGCATTGACAACCGCCCCTTAAAATTTGAAGAATGGGACAAAATGCGACCTCAGACTGTCTATGTTTCTGCAACGCCAGGGCCATGGGAATTAGCGCAAGCTGAGGGTGTGTTTACTGAACAGGTGATTCGCCCCACTGGATTAGTAGATCCAGAGTGTGCTATTCGCCCGACCGAACATCAGGTGGATGATTTAATTTCGGAATGCAGAGATACAATCAATGCGGGATATCGAGCGTTAGTCACTACTTTGACAAAAAAAATGGCCGAGGCTCTTACTGATTATCTAACAGAAGCGGGCTTTAAAGTCGCTTATTTACATTCAGATGTAGATACCTTAGAACGTATTGAAATTATTCAAAAGCTTCGTCAAGGAGATGTTGACATTATAGTTGGTATTAACTTATTGCGTGAAGGTTTAGACATTCCCGAATGTGGTTTGGTGGCAATTTTAGATGCTGATAAAGAAGGTTTTTTGCGATCAAAAACATCTTTAATTCAAACTATTGGTCGTGCTGCCCGTAACGTGGATGGGCACGTAATCTTATATGCTGATAAAATTACAGATTCTATGCGCGCAGCCTTAGATGAAACTGAACGTAGACGTATAAAGCAAATAGCTTACAATGAACAATACGGCATTACCCCTTCTACGATCAAGAAGAGCTTGCAACCTATTTTGAGTGAATGGCAATCAACCAAAGCTTCGAAAAAATCAACTCTTTTAGATAATTTTGAGGAGGTAGACCCAAAGAAAATTGAGAAGTTACGAAAAGAAATGCTCAAAGCAGCCGAAGATTTAGATTTTGAAAAAGCAGCATCATTAAGAGATCAGGTTCGTGAAATGGAAAAACAATTTTTGGGAGTTGCTGACGAATGAGTACCCCTCCCCTTTTTATTCATTTAAGAACGCATACCTCTTACTCTTTAGCCGAAGGTGCAATTACTATTAAGGCCTTGGCCAAACAATGTGAAAAAAAGAATATCCCTGCTGTAGGCATTTCGGATACTGCAAATCTTTTTGGTGCGTTAGAATCCTCATTAGCTTTATCGTCTGTTGGAGTACAACCTATTATTGGATGCCAACTCTACATTGAGTCAGACAGTGGTCAACCGGATGTGCTTCCCGTTATTGCTCAAACAGAGAAAGGTTATAGAAATCTATTAAAAATAGTTTCTAACTCATATTTAAACTCCCTTCATCCTAATTTTCCAGTAGTAAGTTGGAAAGTGTTAGAGCTATATAGCTCAGACTTAATTGTTTTAACGGGTGGAATAACATGGTTTGCTTACGATCAAGTAGCTGGAATACCCCTGCCTGGGGTTTCCCGGTTGCTACTAGGTCAGAAAGTTGAGGCAGCTGAGGCATACTTGAATCGGTTAAAGCAGGTTTTCCCTAACAAGCTATATATTGAGCTAACTCGACACGGGCTAGCTGATGAAAAACGTTTAGAAGCTTCTTTGTTAAAATTCGCTCAAAAATTAGACTTACCAATAGTTGCAACAAATCATACCTATTTTTTAGAGAAGGAAATGTTTCCCTCTCATGATGCATTTTTATGTATTTCTGAAGGAAAGTTTGTAAGTCAAGATAATCGTCGACGAATTACAGAAGAGCACAGGTTTAAATCTGCTGAAGAAATGCATGAACTATTTAAAGATTTGCCTGAAGCAATTGAAAACACAGTAAATATTGCAAAACGCTGCAGTTTTATGCCAACTACGCATGATCCTATCCTCCCTCCATTTGATTCTGGCGATGGTAAGCCAGAAAGTGAAAAACTACGTCAAATGGCACATGATGGCCTTAAAGTTAGGTTAGAAAAACAAGTATGTGCAGCAGCAATGCCGCAAAGTGAAAAAGAATCAGTCGAACAGAAATATAGCCGTCGTTTGGACTTAGAATTAGATACTATTATTCAAATGGGGTTCCCGGGGTATTTTTTAATCGTTGCCGATTTTATTCAGTGGTCTAAGCGTGAAAACATTCCCGTGGGACCAGGCCGTGGATCTGGTGCTGGTTCATTAGTTGCTTGGTCATTAACTATTACGGATATTGACCCAATTAGGTTTGGATTAATCTTTGAGCGCTTTTTAAATCCAGAACGGGTATCAATGCCTGATTTCGATATTGACTTTTGCCAAGAGCGGAGAGATGAGGTCATTCACTATGTCCAAAAAAAGTATGGGTCTGATAAAGTTGCTCAAATCATTACCTTTGGAAAGCTTCAGGCGAGAGCAGTACTAAGAGATGTGGGGCGAGTCCTCCAAATCCCCTACCCCGTTGTTGATCGCATGTGCAAATTAGTCCCCAACCAACCTCATGCTCAAATGACATTGGCCGAGGCAATCGAACAAGAACCTAAGTTTCAAGAAGAGGCAAAGCAAGAAGACAGCGTAGAGGTTTTATTAGAATATAGTCAAAAATTAGAAGGTTTGTACCGTCATGCCTCCACACATGCTGCTGGGGTTGTGATTGGAGATAGATCTTTGGATGAACTGGTACCTCTTTACCGAGACCCGACCTCTGACGTTCCCGTGACTCAGTTTAATATGAAGTATGTTGAAATGGCTGGACTTGTAAAGTTTGACTTCTTGGGGTTAAAAACACTCACAGTTATTCAACACACCGTTAGTATGTTAGATAAGCGTAATATACAAATTGTTATGTCAGACTTACCTTTTGATGATCAGGCAACGTTTGATTTGCTAGCACGAGTAGAAACAGTCGGCATTTTTCAGCTAGAAAGCTCTGGAATGAAAGATGTGTTGCGCAAGCTAAAGCCAGACACATTTGAAGACATCATTGCCTTGGTTGCTTTGTATCGTCCGGGACCCATGGATGATATCCCAAGATACATTGCCTGTAAACATGGTGAACAGCCTATCACGTATACCCATCCATCTATGGAACCTATTTTGAAAGAAACCTTTGGGGTGATGGTTTATCAAGAACAAGTCATGAAAATTGCGCAAGACTTAGCTGGATATAGTCTAGGTGGCGCTGATTTGCTGCGTAGAGCAATGGGTAAGAAAATTAAAGAAGCCATGGATGCCGAGCGTGTAAAGTTTGTAGAAGGTTGCATAAAAAACTTAATTCCGCATGCCAAGGCTGAAAAAATATTTGATCAAATGGCTAAGTTTGCAAGTTATGGATTTAACAAATCTCACTCGGCACCTTATGGATTACTGGCCTATCAAACGGCCTATTTAAAGGCAAATTACCCAATCGATTTTTTTGCAGCAACCATGAGTTTAGATATTCACCACACTGAGAAATTAGCAAAAACTGCTTCAGAAGTGCGTCGAATGAAGGTTCCCCTTTTACCCCCAGATGTTAATCATTCTCAAGTTTTATTTGATTCTGAAAATGGAACAGCCTTGCGATATGCATTGTCTGCTTTGAAAGGAGTTGGCATTAATGTTATGGAAAAGGTTGTTGAAGAGCGCGCTAAAAAAGGCCCGTTTAAAGATATTTTTGATTTTGTTCGTCGATTAGATACAAAAGTAGTAAACAAACGTATTTTAGAGTCTATGATTCAAGGCGGTGCCTTTGATACTCTTCATTCTAATCGAAGGCAGTTATTTGAAGGATTAGAGTCTATTGCTGCCTGTGTTGGGGCAGCCTTGAATACTCAGCAAAACTCTCTGTTTGGGGCAGACGAACTAACTCCCGACTTGCCTAAAGTTTCAGAGTGGGGGGAAATGGACAAGTTAAATCGCGAAAAATCTGTAATTGGCTTTTACTTATCGGCTCACCCTCTAGACGGAATTGATTTGCCCGATATAACCCCATCTAGCAAATTTGAAAACTTGGACTCTACACAAGAAATCTCCGTGGCGGCGGTAGTGGTAGGGCTGCAAAAACGAGTTTCTAAAAATGGGAACCGCTTTGCATTTGTTCAACTATCCGATCAATTTGGAAGCTTTGAAATTACGGTATTTTCTGAAGCTCTTGAGAAATACGCACACGTATTACAAGATGGTCAAGCGTTACTTGTGAATGCTCTGATAAAAGTTGAGGATGAGGGCTATTCATTAAGTGCTCTGGGTTTTAAACCATTAGAGAGCCTCATGATGGGAGCCCAGAAACAATTAAAATTAACCATCACCTCAGAAGCAGATATTCAAACTGTGTATCAAAGTTTAGAGACAGTTCCCGAAGGTAGCACTGAAATAACGCTACTTCTAAAAAAAGACATTTATAACATAGAAATCAAATTAGCACAGAAGTTTAAGCTATCAATTGATCAAATAAGGCCATTTCAAAAACTTCAAAACAATGACTAAATATTTCTTTGTTTTCTTCTAGTTTAAGGATGCACTGTGGAAATTAGTTTTTTAAGTTCCTCGGGAGAAAGCCCCGTAAATTGAGCAGACGTACTGAAAGAGTACCCCTTCAGTTTACTCACCTCTATGGCGTTACACGCTGCAATGGCCGCAGACTCGCTGATATCTAAAGGTTTTTGCGTTGAAAGTGACTCAGAAAAATCCCAGTTTAATAGGTCTTTTAACCATTTAGCCGAACTAGGTTTAAGACGGAAATGCTTTTGTTCCATTAAATTTGGTAGTAATCTTACTTGATGTACAGATTCAATTAAAGTGGGGAAAGCAGGAGTGCCTGAGGGTAAAAAACTCAGTGTTCTGGTTGTAGGTGGCACTGAAGTTCCTGAAAAAGATAAAGATTTTCCTCTAATAAAATTAATTTGAGTAGTAGGATAAAACTGGTAGCTAGGAACAGCTAAGGCAATTTTAGCCATAGGGCTTCCCCACGCAAAATGATCCCAGTAATCATAATGAGTAAACTGCATCTCTACACTACGTAATCCCTGGGGAGTTTCAACGTGAACCACTCTAAATTCTTGCCCGTTTTCGTACACTGGCATCCAACGTTCTGTGCAAATCACCTTAAGTGCTTCAACCCCAGAAAATGCCTTGATCATACTAATCATATCGATATGACTATAATTATCGAAAGGAAATGGAGTGGAATAAGCTATTTTACGAGAAGCAGGAGAGCTAGCCGTTTGGGCAGTAAAACTTACTCTACTCTTTATCCCAGAACTTAGAAATTTACTTGCCGAAATTTCTAGGAAATTTGAACTAAACAAAATAATAAGTGATAAAATCGAACGTACCATAGGGTGTTTTTTCCAATGAGAAATGATTAGAGAACTTTTAGATCAATGCTTTAGGGCTGTCAACTTATTTCTATTTACAGCTCTTTAACATAAGTGTCTTTTGTTATTAAGTGGGCGGCTTTCAAAAACTACTAACTACAAAAACTCTATTCATAATATTTATGTGATTTTACTGCTGCTTGTATACCACACATTCAGATAGCTTTATAGAGCCACAAATAAAAACCATGTTTTACCCTAAATTAACTGTGAATAGACAAGTGCGTGAATATTACAGAAATCCTCATGTATCATATTACATATATAGTAAAAACCCACCACATACTCTATCCCTTCTATCAGGTTGCCCCTCTACAACTTATCCACAGAGTTAGTGGATAAGTCTGTGTGTAAGCGACGGCATACAGAAAAAAAAGAGGTGCCTCAAAAGCCTATCAATCTTATTGCTCAAAATATAGACACGGATCTGTTGGAATTACATGTAAAAGGGAAGATTACTGCTGAAAGCAGTTAGGTTTGAGATGAATATAAATCGCTACTACATAATCCGCATGCAAAAAAACCTGTTTGGAGAAACTACCATCACCACCTCTTATGGACGCATCGGATCCAAAGGGCAACTCAAACACTATTACTTTGCAGACACAAAAACAGGAGAGAGGCTCCTTCAAACAACACTTAAAAAACGATTCAACTCTCAGAAAAGAATCGGGGTTAATTATGCAGTCGTGTAGCCGAATAAGAACCCAGTGATTTACTGTTACTTGACGACTAAACTTGAAACTTGACACTCTGTGGCTTATAAGTAGCCTAAGGTACCTATTTCTTGTATTGATAGAGTATATTGA
This sequence comes from Alphaproteobacteria bacterium CMAR1, assembly GCA_963693005.1. Taxonomy (GTDB): domain Bacteria; phylum Pseudomonadota; class Alphaproteobacteria; order UBA6184; family UBA6184; genus Bodonicaedibacter. The sequence continues at coordinate 109,326 of OY843726.1, forward strand.
ACTGACGTATTGGGAGATGCATTCATGAAACACGACTACACCCTTCTAAAGAACTCGCTTTTAGTTACCGCTCTAGGGAGTTGTATTGTCCTGCCCACTGCCACCGCTTCAGACGTTGAAGACTACGCAACGCCTCAACGCACCACAGAATCTGAGGTGCGAATGCAGACCCTTGCACTTACCGAAGGTCAAAAGGTCTCTCTTAAACAGGCAGAGGTTTTAAGTTATCAACGATTACGTTGTGCACTTGGGGATGACTTCCTAAAGTTTGCTACAAAATACTTTGGCACCACTGATGAATCGGATATATCGACACGATGGGATGCTACTTTTGACACCAACATTCCCTATAATGATGCTCAGAAACGCAATGTAATAAAAAAATTAAAAGATATATTTGATCAATTCGTCGGCGAAAGAACCACTGATTATTTATTTTTATCTGACGATTTCTCTAGACTCAACTCTAGCATTAACAAAGTCCCTTTAACACGGATTGAAGAAAGTACACGGGAATACTTTGAGTCCGTATTTAGAGCTAGCAAGATAACGACGTCTTGGAAACGTGGCGGTGATCAGTTAGGCTGTGTTGCAGAGGTGACTCTTGAAAGTGGGCAAGTACTAACGTATTTTGTTAAAACTCACTCTGGAGGTCTAAGATCTGGGCATAGCTCTGCGGCCAAGTTAGTAAATCCATCAGAGTTGTTAGTTTATAAGGTTTTAGAAGGTCTTGGAATTGGACCTCAGAGCCACTTCTTTGGACGCGATGGCCAGAATCTATATATTGCAACTCTAGATGCAGGCACTCAGATTACTCCTGAGGGGGAGGTCATCCAATTGCCTTTTAAAGAATACGAACACTTTAAAGATAATCGAGACCCCAACGTTCAGGAACAAGTATGGGGAGCTTTGTCTCAACTACCTACATCGGTTGATTTCTCAGATGCTGAGCATCAACAAGCTGAAGCAATAGTAAATGCTGAAGATGGTATAGCAAAGAACTTTGTTCATGAAGTCGCTAAGTTAGATGTGCTTGCTCGTATAATGGGACTAACCGACTTTCAGACCAACCCTGGTAACTATGGATTCATCCAAATTCAAGACGGCAGAATGCAAGCAAAAGCTATCGACTTTAGACTACAAGAAAAGAAGGTAGAGCTGTTCGAACACGATCATAGAGACTTCAAAGCATTTCTCAATGGAAATGGATATTTTGACTACAGCAGCACGGGGAAAGCAATGTATTACGCGCTTCGCAAACGTCAACCACATCTTCGAGTTCAAGAAGCTAAGTCAAGCATGGACAAAGAACTCAAAGAGTTTGAAGCTATCCTAGACTGCGCATCTAAGTACGTGTCAGAGACCTTATCAACTCAAATCCCTATGACTGCTGCTGATCAAACCAGTCGGCAAAGAGAGCTTGCACAATATGCAGATACTCTTAAATCTAACTTTAAACTCTTTAGAGATCAGTTACTGCAATGGACGCCTGCATCTGCTTCTGTAGAAAAGTAGCTACGTGGTTTTAAACAACCCTTACCCCTCACCTACAGTGAGGGTAAGGCCTGATCTTATGTACCGGGCTATAATATCATCCGCTGTCCATACATCCAACTCTGTACTCTCATTTGCCATCTCTAACATCTTTTGCGTCACTTGGGCTCTTCGGGCGTTCTGGCACCTCAGGCTCTGCTCCTGAACTCGGCGCTACAGCATGTGACTGTGTGGTGGCTAACTCATCCTGCTGTATCCAAGCTTAGGCATCATCCCCTGGCCAATACTTACAGCCTTTAATCTTAGCTTTTTCAAATGCTTCTTTTAACGTTGCAGAGATAATGATAGTTGCATGTGAATGCTTTTCACGACCAATATGAATGGGTTCCATGGGCTCAGATTTAAAGATAAATCCTCCACGTTCATATCCCGCTACGGTTTTATTATCAGTTAGATAATAAAACCCCCTCTTCTCAGGATCTGAAACATCTACCTCGTTTAATATATTCAGTGCTTTATACGTATCGATCACCCCGTCCTTACATTCAATTATTGTATCAAACACCTGCACCTGTTCAGGGCAGATTTCTTTTATAATATTCATTGCTTTGGGGCTGAAGATTGCTGCTACGGGGGTGTTGATCCAAACAACTCCATAGTTTTCAATAATCTTGCGGGTTGTTAATACCTCGTACCGCAATTGATAATCAAACTCTATTGCCAAAGGCCTAATCTGCATAAAATCGTACAACCGATCATCCGGATCATTGTGCATGAACGTGCCAATGTGAGAGTTTCTATATCCATCCGATACGCTTAATTCAAACGGTTTACTCATGCTGTCCTCCTTTTGTGGGTAGTCCTTCTGATTCGCGGGTGCGGCGGTTTAATTTAATTTCACCCTGTTTTAGCTCTTTTTTCGTGGTTGAGATAAGTTTTTCTAACTCTTGCCTAAACCTAGTTTTATCCCAGCGTTGGATAACACCTAAATCATGAGCATCTGTCATTTTCTTTCCAAGGTCTCGACTATAATCCTCAACGTGCCTTCCCTGGTGAATAGATCTAAATGTTGTGGATCGTTCGGCGCCTTTCACCGTCGGTAACATCATCTTGTTCATCGGGTCATTTAAATCAAATCCTGCTTTTTCTAACAATTTATGACCTTGGATAAAACGATTCTTATCGCTCAGTATATGGTGAACCTGACAATATTCAACCTTAGATATCTTCTTCACTACCTGCGTTGAACCATCTTCTAAGACAATCCGTTCTGACTTCCGGAACACTTTTAACGGCATCCCTTCGGCAACTTTACCTACAAGACTCATTTCTTTTATGATTGCTGCAGCGGCTCCAAACCCTATCCACTCTCCCACATCAGTAACAAACTGGCCGGTGTCTTTGGCAACTGCATCTCGGGCTCCGCCCACAGACAATCCTTCACTGACCCATTCACCCACTTTTCGGGCAATGCTTCCGGGAATCTCTGTAGCTATATTCATTCCTACCGCTAAGGATTGTTGATCTCGATACTCTTGCGCCTTACTTCGAATATACGTGTCTCGCTCTTCTGGGCTATACCCCTGCCAGGCACCTTCATCTATCTTTTGATCAACCCCCAACTGCACAAAGGCTTCACTTCCTACCCATGGCATAAAGTCTTGATCTCCATTTCCAGGTAAATCTATGGATAACTTATCAGATAACCAACTTCGCACATCTCCGTACCAGGTGTGTTCAGACTCCTTAACCTCACCCTCACCCCCTGAACTCGGCGCTACAGCATGTGCCTGTGTGGTGGCAGACTCATCCTGCTGCCTTTGCTCTTCAGCATCGGCAGCCCTTGTTGGGGATTTCAACACACCATTGGCAACTAATGCATCTATCTGCAATTGCTCTGCTGCGGTATCTCTCGCCTCATACTCTCTCAGCTTAGTTGTTTCTTCCTCCATCAATGGCGATGGATCCCCGGCCTTCTTCGCGGCGTCCTCACGCGTCTCTAACCGTCTCCATTCCTCTGCTTGCAGTTGCCCTAACTCTTGCTGTTCCTCTGTCGTACGCTCCGCCTTATTCTCTAACTCCCATTGACGTTGCCCCTTCCAGTCTTCGGCCATGGCACAAAGGATGATCCCTGGATTCAGGATTAGGCATCATCCCCTGGCCAATACTGGCACCCCTTGATTTTTGCTTTCTCAAACGCCTCTTTTAATGTTGCAGAGATGATGATAGGGGCATGAAACCTTGAGTCTCTAAAAATGTGAATACTTTCCATGCCGATATCTTTAAATACATATTTATCATATCCCCGAATACGACCACTATCGAAGTACTTATATTTACTTTTTCCAGGATCTGATATGTCTACTTCATTTAAGATGTTCAAAGCTTTATACGTATTCACCACTCCATCTTTACATTTAATCGCCGAATCAAACATCTGCACTTGCTCGGGACAGAGCGCTTGGATAATTTTCATCGCTTTTGAGCTAAATAAGTAATTGTGGGGTGTATTTACTTGAACAATATCAAACTTCTGAATCTTATCCATCATTGTCAACACCTCAAAGCGCAAGTCATAATCATAATTACTACCTAAAGGTTTTACATTCATAAAGTCATATACCTTAACCTGCATTGGATCTCCTAGATAGGTCCCAATATAACTATTGGGGTAACGATTAGATCCTTTAAGTATAAATGGCTTACTCATTATTCCACTCCTTTCATAGGTAACCCTAAGGATTCTCGGGTAGTTTTATTTAACTGTGTTTCACCGGATCTCAGTTTAGTTCGAGCTTCTGAAATAACACGCTCCAAGGCTTCACGATATTGACCTTGACTCCAGCCTGCAGACTGGCCCTCCTCAAAAGCTACTTTCATCTCCCACGCCAAAGCCTCGCTATAGCTCATTGCATGACGTCCTTGATGAACGGATCTAAACGTTGTGGACTTTGCAGCAGCTTCTGCTTCAGGTAACAAGATTAGATTGGCTGTGTCATGTTTTAAATCGTAACCCGCTGCCTTTACTAAGGGATGGTGTTTCGTATGACGATTGGTCCAGCTAACAATATGATGCGATTGACATCCTTCAACCCCTGTCACATGCATTTGGCTAACTTTATCGCCGCTTGCAGTTACAACCTTTTTAGGGGCCCGACTCACATTCAAAGGAGCATCACTCACGGTGGCTGTCGTTACGCCATCCCTGGCTTCAGCCACTGAAACCTTTCGGGTTAGGGGTAATCCCCCACTCCTCATGGCATTTGGGTCGGCTCGCCAATGGCTTACCTCTTCCATCGCACCCTTTAGACGGTCTATCAAGGTTTGGCTCTCTGCTTGCGTATGTGTGGGCACCTTTAGTGCCGCTCCAGGTAACTCTCCACCCACCGGCATGTGCCCTACTAATGCAACATTCAATACGGCTGCACCCATATTTGCATCCAACTCACTGAACCCTTCTTGCAATAACACCTCTCTTGCTGCTTCTCCTGCTATCTCTGCTCCCGCTAACCGTCCTAACACTGGCAACATCACACTAGGAGCTATCACTGTGGCGCTGCCTACGGCTCCCATTGCCATTCCCGTTAATTCTTCCCCTGCATTTCCTAACTGGTACCGGGCTATAATATCATCCGCTGTCCATACATCCAACTCTGTACTCTCATTTGCCATTTCTAACATCTTTTGCGTCACCCTAGCTCTTGGGCTTTTTGGCTGCTCAAGCTCTTCAGCCTCAGCTCCTGAACTCTGGGCCATACCGTATGACTGTGTGGTGGCAGACTCATCCTGCTGCCTTTGCTCTTCAGCATTGGCCACCATTGCATCTATCTGCAATTGCTTTGCTGCGCTATCTCTCGCCTCATACTCTCTCAGCTTAGTTGTTTCTTCCTCCGTCAATAGCGATGGATCCCCGGCCTTCTTCTCGGCTTCCTCACGCGTCTCTAACCGTCTCCATTCCTCTGCTTGCAGTTGCCCTAACTCTTGCTGTTCCTCTGTCGTACGCTCCGCCTTATTCTCTAACTCCCATTGACGTTGCCCCTTCCAGTCTTCGGCCATGGCATCCACCACGGCTTCTCCGGCTCCCTTTACCAAGTCTTGTAACTCGCCTTGTACCTGGCCCGCTATTCCACCTCTTAACTCCTGCATCATTCCGGAACTACACAGTTGTGCCGCCCACGCTGCATGCGAATCTATACCACCGTGTTGACTCACCCAACCCGGGGCCATTACCCACATGTTTGCCCACGTTGTTAGCCCTTGGGCCGTTCCTCCGCTTCCTCCTCCAGATCGGGCCGTGATTCCCATCGATGACGCTACCGAATTAATCGTTTCCTTCGCCTTCTCTGTATCTGTCGTTACTCCTGACTTTCCCGTACCAAGCTGAACTTGATAGGGCTGATCTCCCACCAAAACGCCTTCAGCTTCCAACTTCTTTAAAAACTCTTTTACCGTAGTCTTCTCCTCACCACTTAGTTCACTTAACCCGTCTAAGGCTGTTTTTAACCCGCTTTCTGCTTCCTTAATCACTCGCCGCAACTGTTCTATATATTCATCCATAAACGTCAATGCCACTGTTAGGTTATGCGCTGCAAACACCGCCTCGCCCGTGATGCCTAACCACTCACTATCTGTAGATTTACCTATCGTTCCCATCGTCGTCTTTAACAACTCAATTACATCACGCACTCCCGATGATCCCTGAATCCACTGGCCCATTTGTTGCTCTACGCCTTGTTGCACCTTCCACCGTTTGTTTGTTCCCGCTTCAAACACCATCACACGACTGACCTGTATCTGGAATCCCTTCTCCGCATATAAGGCATCTACCTTCTCCTGACTTTTCCGTCCAATCTGATCCTTAAACTCACCTAAGGCAGCTTCGCGTAACTTGCTTAAGCCAATGCTGGTAATTTTTCCTGCAATGCTTGCACCCACGCTCTTTGTAATCGTGAACCCAATCTCTTTTCCTATCTCTGCTGCGCTTAGCTGCTCGACAGTTCGTTTCCCTGCTTCATTTACAATCTCCTGGGTCATCGTTTCTCCAACATAGTCCTTTGCAAACGTCGTTGCGAACTCTTGCCCTGTTTGAATCGATTTTGCCGCAGCACCCACCACCATCATTAAGCAAGAGACTGCCTTCTTTGTCCAATAGGACACCCAATCCACAGCCTCACCAGAAACGCCTGCCCACACGGCATCTACAATATCCCCAATCCCCTGTGCAATCAAGTTCATGCCAAACATTGCACCCACACCACTCATCACCAGCATTGTTCCCAGCATCCCTTGGAAGGCTCCCAACATCGCCATCGCCACATAGTCCCCAAAATCCGGCTTCGGAGGGTCCTGCGTCAATATATACGTCCCCATAATGCCATTAGATCGGCTTGCGCCCCAATCCTCTTCAATCACTCCCAATGCCTTCAGGTCAAACGCTTCAAACTTGCCCCGCCCAATTGTATGGTCATCTGGACAGGTTCGAATTTTCTCAATATTACTATCTGCATTCTGCTGCAGTGCATTCAACAGATTCATCCGGCCCATTATTTGCATCATTAACGGGGTAAAGCTCTGCGTCTCAGATCCTTCCCCAGGTTCAAACGTCCCCATCGCCTGATGAGAAGCTCCAATACTCATCCACCCTAATCGAGCCTGCATTGCCTGCTCTTGCACTATATTCAGCAACTCTTCAATCACATGCTTAGATTTCGACACTCCCAACTCGGAATACTTTGCTAACTTCATCGCCAAACCATACATTGCCGCATATGCCATCGAAGGGTCCGAGCCATATGTCATCGTCAAGTGATCCACAAACCGTGCATAACTCATTGAGTCTGCCAACTTTAATAAACGAGGGGTCGACAGTACAAATCCTTGTCGGCCTTTCGTATCCTGCCCTCTTTTTTTCCACGCCTTAAAATACCCCTCAGCCTCATCAATAAATGATTTGATTACTGGCATTACATAGGCTTTTTCTGCCGCAAAATAGTTCGCGTAATACTTCTCAACAGCCTTATTATATAAGCCGTTCATATGATCTAACTCTTCTATAGAGATAGATGGGTAATCTGATAAGTTTATAACTTCAGCTTCTTCAATCTTTTTCTTAACATAGGCTTTAGCAGTCTCTGATGTAGCTGATAACTTCACATATCTTGCCTGTAAATGTGTAGGGCGCAGTGCGTTGGTTTTACGTTTTTTTAAGCCACGATAACTTGGATCCACCTCAAACACACTAGATAATACTGGGTATAAAACCTGTGATTCTGGATCTTGAGTCACAGATTGATAGTGATGTCCTATAACATTTTTATCATCATCAGTTGTCTGGCCTAACCACAATTTATAGATAGGTAGTTCTGATAGTTTCTCTTTGCTCTGTCCACTAAGCTCTCGGCCGGGAACTGTCGTTACGTCTCCCTCATTTAAATAATAAACTGGTCCTTCCTCTATCTTATTGTCTTCTGTCACAGTCACCACACACTTAAACGTTTTTACAAACACCTGAATCTCCAAATCACCACCGTGCGTATCGCCATCCGGCGTTCCCGTCAATACCCACCGCAATCGTTGTGATAATGATTTCTCCTTCCATGCATTAGGAAGAGGAACATGGTCCGATTGTGCTATACAGGCCAGATGTGCTTCATCTTGAAGCGCTTTTACCTCTGGCATCTCTTCCAGTTCATCTCTCACAAACGGATGATTTTGAATCATTAACTGATGTATCAAGGCATGATACAAACAGTGTCCGTCCGACATTACATCATGTAAGTGCCTACTTGCTTTAGATACCAGTTCTGCAGGCGCATCCTTTCCACCCGTTAAGCAACCCAATACAATAGGAATTTTATCCCCTTCAACTTTAAATACACGCTCTCCCCCCTGCTGATCTAGCACGACTATTGATCTCCCAGCAGCATGTGCCGCAATGCTAAAGAACGAGTCCGATCCATGTACCAACTCTTGCAATAACTCTTTTGAGGATTCAACATTATATCCCGATTGTTGCCATACTCTCTCCAATATCTCGGCATGAAGCTTCTCCACCGATACCTCTGACATAGCAGCTACTGTTTCCAATAATTGCATGGGACGATCTGCAACCTCCCCCTTTTGTCTCAAATCATGTGCCTTTAAGTGCATTTCAAGCAGTTGGCCTTGACAATGATATACCTGCTCACCATAGGTGCGAATTAGCTGATATTGTTGCGCCCATATTTCTTCTAGCTCTGCTAATTGAGCTCGTTCTTCCTCGGGAATATTCTCAGGATCCCTCCCATTCCTCAGCGCCTGAATGAATGTTTGAACCTTATTAAAGTACACATCATTCAGTTGCCCTTCAGGAATTGTATAGGCCCTCGTATAGTCTAGCTGTTTTGTCTCTCGCGCTTGACGCTCTGCGTTTAACGTCTTTATGCGTTCACTTGCGGTCACACCGTTGATTCCAACCAATGGATCAAAGAGTATCAACTGGCTGCTTCCTTGTTTCCCTTGACGCGCTGTGCGTCCCTGATTCTGTTGTTGCACACGAGCAGTCTTCGGTAAAAAGGTCATACACACATGTAATCCACCTTTAGCTTCTACTGCATCACTGACACTTAAATCGGTTCCGCGACCCGCCAAGTTCGTTGCTAGTAAAATATCACCCACCCCCATCTGCTCTGGCAGCACGTCCTCTTCTACATCATTTCGGGCATAGCTCATGATCCGATCTTTTGATAAGTGCCTTGATAAAGCTCCTTTGAGCTGCTTCAGATCCTCTACCGTTTCACACAGCACCAATACTGCACGGCCGCGATTCGTTTCTTCTAAAGTAGCGGAAACAGTCGTTAACTCCCATTGAGTTGAGGTCGCAACTAACTGATCGGGATAATCAATGCGTCGACTGGGCTGATACGTCGGCACATCGATAAAGTCCACCGGGTTTACACCCTCCGGCATTGATTTCCCATAGGTTTCTGCCATAAAGCTACGTGTCTGCTTATCCCCTAAGGTCCCGCTTACACCAAATACATTTCCACCATATCGATGAATATACGTCAATGGTGACATAAACGATCCCAGCAAACTTTCTGCCGTTAAATATCCTTGAGATTCTAACTGCAAAAACTGATGTATCCCGTCGCTATATACCTGCTGAGTGTTTACAACTCCCGTTTGATCATAATCCACCGGACGGATTGATCCATTTGAATGTCGGATATGATCTTGATCTACATGATGTTCTTTCATCGCACGAGTAACGCTCTTCACCCAAACAGGAATCTGATATTCCACAAACGCGTATAATCGCTCTGAGATCAATATCCCCTCCGCCTTTGCTTCTTCGCTAAAGGCATAGGAGGTCAACCACTCATTCAAACCAGATCCAACTTGTTGTTCTGAAACTCCTGCTTCTAACATCAGCTTATATTGCATCAATAGCTTATTAAGTAATGGCAGTAATGCTTCCATCCCCGCAATCGGCGACGATAATTGTGTAAACACATTGATTTGATCAATGGTTAAACTATCCACTTCATCCACAAATAAAACATCAAACGACCGATCACTGCGCCGTGCTTGCCCTTGGAATTCCTGTATCAACACATGCGCACTCAAAGCATGGACAGTTCCATACACTACGGGGGACTCATACCCTTTGATAACCTCGTTTTCATCTTCGGCAATCACATCCGCACAACTTAGCCCCAATGCTTCATAAAATGCGCACTGTTCCTTTGCATCCCGTCGACTTAACTCCTCTGAGCTAGAGGCAATATCGACAAGTTGACCACACAATGCCCGCACTGCTGCATTCATTGCAGTAATAAGTGTCTTACCTTGACCTGTTGAAATTTGTAAAAATCGTCCACTCTCATCTAGTGACTTTAAGTTTGCAATCACTGAGAATATTTGAGTCGTGCGCGGCGTCTTCTTATGAACCAATTGAACGGCACGTTGTACTACTGCAAATGCCTTTAACCTATCTTCCCATCGTTTCGCTTTTGACCTAGCCTTAAAGGATCGACACCAATTCGATATCTCTTCTTGTCCCCACTCTTTGACGGGAGTTCGAACTCCACCCAGAGTGCCATTTAATATGCGTTTTACCTGAATCACTTGCGGCCACAACTCTCGCTCAATCAGTTCTGATTTCTCAGAGTTATCCTTAACTACTGCTGACTTAAAGGTCTTTCCTTCTCTCACCTCAACATCACTCTGCGCTAGCTTAGTCTCAATCCAGACATTAACTTTGGCAAGCTTACTCCTCCATGGTGTCGATGCATCTGTAACAAGATCACCCAACGTTGTAAGTTCATTCTTTAACTTTTCTGATGGACGCAATTGATAGTTATAAATTCGTTGCAGTGTTCGAGACAAACACTCAAGTTCCTCAGTTTCGCTTAGATCGCTATAATCAAATAGCATTAAGGTTTCAAATCTATTCTTTTCACTTTCAAACTCACTTTGATCCCAATCCAAACTAGATACGTCAGCTAACACATCTGTAGCAATCTTGGGAATAGCAATTTCAGAGGAATCCACTTCACCTTCGCGTCGCCGTCGACGCTGTTGTTGCCTACCTCCGCCACGTCGAATCTCCGCACTCGAGAAGTTCTCCACTGGGGGCGTAACATACCGATCCATCGTAGAGTATAACCCTTCGACTTCAGCTGCCGTGTGTTCCATTAAGGCACGTGCTTCACGTTCATGTCGTTCACGCTCTCTGGCTTCGTCTGCCAGTCGTTCTCGCTCAACACGCGCTAACTCTTGCTGACGTTCAACCTCCAAGTCACCCTGCCTACGCGCTTCCTCTGCAATATGCTCCTGTTCTAAACGTACTGCGTCTAATCGGCGAAGGGATGCCGTACCCTGGTTCCACAATCGTGCAATGGATGTGTTCGCAGCAAAGTTGTGGATCTTTTGTCCAAGGGCATATCCCCCTCTAAAAGATATCTTGGCCATAGACTCGTTCTGGAATTTACCTCCCTTACCCAGAGCATGGTATTCCCCCAACTTCAGCCACGCCATTCCATGATTTTTCGCCTTTGCAAGTTCAAACACCTTGACAGCATGAGTCTCATCTCTTATGTACCTTCTCCGTCTTACGGTTCCTCTTTCATATTCACATGCCAAGTCATACAGTGCATGTCCGTCCTCTCCGCATCTATCTATCTCTGCTTGACGTCGATCCTCTTCTGCTTTTTTAGCCGCCTCTTTCTCCTGCTCAAGCTTGTCTTCCTGTCGTTGTTTTTCCTCTTCTTCCAGTCGGGTCTGATCTCTCTGGACAATCCTCAAAATGGCCTCAAACATCCGAAGTAGATTCGATAAATCTTTTGTTTCAGTTCGGGCAGCGCTCACTGTTTGCGTAGTGTACTCTGTGTAATAAACCATAATATGGCTATACGTCGGCTCAAACCATAGCCACTGAGAATATTTTCGAAAGTTCACTCGAATATCTTCAATACCTGGACCCATTGTCTGCTGTTCTAATCGTCGTTTAATGTCTGAGTACACCCCACTTTTTTCACCAACATATTGTTCACGATGTACCCCAACACGACATGTCTCAGCTGGAATATATTTACTCAAACGTTTGGGAGAAGCTTCGTTCTCTTTGATGGTTCCTGAAATTGTTTCCTGCAAGTCCCTTAAAGCAGCTTCTGGCGAAGTTGCCGATTGTAACGCATCTAACTGTTGGAAGATATCACTCGACTTTTCTGGAAAGTGTTCCTGCATTGCGATAGCCTCTACTCGAATCTCCGCCACTTGACTCTGAATCCCCCAGCGATCCTCACTCCAAGAAAACTCACTCGCGCTCAGATCCGTCTGAATCGATGAGCTACTCAATAATCCCAATGTTATGAAAATTTTGTGTGTTACTTGTTTTGGCACAGAACAGATCTCCCTTAACGGTGTATTAGTTTTATCGGGACTTCTGTTCTTATGTGTTTTTGATGCTCCCCTACATTTATCTATACAAGTTCACAAAGCTTTCTGTCAACAGTTGTGACAGAAAGCTTTGTGAGTAGAAAAAATTACTCCCTAATGCGGGTTCTTTTATGAAAAATGATATACACTCTTCACTACTAAATCTCCTGCATCCAAAAACATCCACGACAATGGTTCTCCGGATTGCATATCTTAACAGAGGCTTCAAACGTGACAAAAACGTATGAAAATTTAGAAATATGTTAAAGCTACAGCTATACGTAACTTATCTAAATTGTTAGACTTGAGTGCTATAAGAAAGTATCACTTATGAAACTTTCTTCAGTGATTTAAATCCGCATATGGAGAGTGCTTTGCAAAAGCTCCCAACAAATATCTATATTGAAAAACAAACTTTTCCGATTTCATATCGTCATAGCTCAAAGGCGAAACGTTTATCATTAAGGGTATCCGCTGATCGAACACGTTTAACTATTACGTTTCCTTCGAAATGGACCCATCAAGATCTAGAACGATTCATTAATCAGAGTACAACTTGGTTGGAACGAAAGTTAAAGCAATGGGGGCCCATAGATAACATCTTGATTCCATTTGAACATGAATCAATGCTACCGATTCTAGGAGAAATGCGACAAATACAAATTGACCCCACAAATTCACTAGCGCAAATAGTTCTGAAAAATGATGCATTAGTCGTTCCAAAGAAACTTTCTCACCCAAGGACTATAGAATCTTTTTTGAAAGACATACTTTGCAGCTACGTATGTAAAAAAAGCAGGCTTTATGCAGAGAAACTTGGCGTGCAGATAAAATTTATCCGAATCAAAAACCTAAAATCAAGTTATGGAATTTGTTCCTCTGAACGTAATATCTCCTATGCCTCACGTTTAGTTTTTGCCCCTATAGAAGTGGTCGACTATGTATGTGCTCATGAGGTTTCACATTTGAAAGAAATGAATCATAGCCCTTCGTTTTGGAAAACGGTTCAATCCATCATGCCAGAGTATAAGACACATAAAAAATGGATCAAATCTCATGGACACACACTCATACAATACAGTTCATTTTGACTAAATATTTAGTGTAAAAATGCACCCTTTAGTTAACATTGATTTCTGTACTCAAAAACTAATTTTTTTAAACCAAACTAATTTACCTTAGAACCTTTTAAGCGGTTCATATGCGCCCATTTCAAGAAGTTACAGAGGCTTCGTGGCCTGAACTACTCGTTCAACTCGATGCGTTCTAGGATTCTTCCATACAAACATACGAACACCAGTAAATCCTGCAGCTTCTAGCAATGGCTGATCTAAGTTTGAAAAACTCAGTCGAGTAGCCTTATCAAACACTTCATGTGTGTCCTGTAAAATATAGGGGGAAAACTTATCAAATCCCCAATATTGCCATACATATAAAAGCGTTTGGCCATAAATAAAGTCTAAATCTTTCTTATCAGAAACAGTAACGGTTGCCTTTTGCTCTTCTTCATTCCAAGTTATATCAGTGCTTTCGTCTAACTTGTAACGTGATGGGTTCCACCAGGCTCTCGGGTTCAGCCACCATTTTGTCCATGCGCGAAACGGTGCTGTCCACCCAACTACATCAATAAAAAACTTTAACTGTGTTGGAGGTTTTCTCAAGCGATCGCCTAATCCTAGAATGTCTATATTTGAGTCATACTGAAATTCAAATATTCCTCCCGGTGATAATGCCTCATAAATGGTCGTCAACTCATCGGTATTTCCCCCCATGCCTAGGCTCTTCCTAGATTCATCTAGAATCCCCTTGTTAAACAAAGCTCGCGCATCGATTATTTTTTCAAAATAATCTTTGGGAAGAGGCACTCTTGAACCAAAGCTTGATCTGAATCTGGTTTACAGGATTCGTTATAGTCCATAGTTACGGCATCTGGGTTTCTATGATTTTCATGTTTAGCGGTATCAAAGTTAAAGTTGCCAAACATCCCTTCTACCCGAACTGTCATGCTTCCACCCTCTAATTTGCGAGTATGCCCCTCGCCAATCACTAAGGTATGCTTATCCTTTTCTCGAATTGCTGCCTCTGTTATCGCACTTGACTCAGCACCAATTGCCGCGGTCACAGATAAAGCTAAACAAAGAATCATTGAGGTTTTCATAATTACTTCTGTATTTTTACAACATTTAATATGGGGCGGTTTTTAGCGTTTCAACTCTATCTAATGCAGTACCACATTATTAAGCATATGCAGCATCATTCCATCTACATCAAAGTTCTCTTCTCCGTGGTTTATTCCTGAAGATCGTCTTGCATTACGATCTTCTATAAATGTCGACAATTGGTTCGCTTGCAGAAAGTTAGCATTGTTATTTGTAAATTCAGTGGCGGCTTCTCTCTCTAATTCAGACACACGCCTAAAATAATGCATTGTCTCTTCCTGCGCACTTTCAAAACGTCGCCGAGCTTCAGGATCAGCCACCAATTCACTTAAATTCCCCGCTGCACGCACTAACTCTAGCTGTCTACGAATGTTTGGGCGTCCACTTTCAGACTCTTCTGCCGCTACAATAAGATCAGCCTGGCCGGCTGCAAACGCCACAACTTCCGGAATACGCTCCGGCGGCACACCCACTACGCCAAGCGTTTGTGTCATAGCCTGAATATGAATTTGCCTCTCAGAGTCACGATCAGGCTCAAAATTCACACTATTTTAAGTGTGAAGAGTGTTATTGCCAACAGTATTCGCAGCATGGCTGACACCCAATCGATGTAACCGAGCCTCTAGCTCACTGCTCTGTTCAGAAAACCCATCTCTTCTTTCTCTGTTTAGGTCGAGTAAAGTTGACTCAATCTCGCCTAACGTATTAATACCCTCATCTCGTAAGGCGTCAAAAAATGCATTAATTTCATCTTCAGACCTAACGTTCACTTCGTTTCCCTCTTCTCTAGAGTCAAGAAAGTTTTGAAGTATTTGTTCAAAAGTGTCAGGGACAACTGCACTCATACTTTCTCCATTAAATAAACGTAGAAGCAGTCTTACTGCGGGAACCCTTTCTTCTAAAGTAGTCTCGGTTAGCGTACCATCCTCATTAACAACTCCCCGCTGCACTACCCGCACAGTTGTGGTTAATCTATTTTCACTCCCCTCACTGTCAGAAGCGTCATGATCACTTCCAAACACCTCTACTCTGAATGCTAAGAGCAGCATTAAAGTCAAATTTTTCATAATGAATATATCCATAATAGATTAAACAAATTCTATCAAACTTATACATCTGACGTTCAGAAATGTCAATAAGTATGCCCAAGCCTCAGTCTTGATTTTTTGCTATACTTAGGTATTAGTAACTAACAAAAGCCATTTACGTGTATCGATACGACACTTTATTATGCACTCCCCATAATCAACTGTATACCTATCTATCGCCTGCACCGCTTGAACTTGGAACTATTGTTCAAGTTCCCTTTGGGCAACGGTTAGCAAAAGGCGTGGTATGGGCTGAAACTCCTCCAAATTATGCCCCAGAATTCAAGTTAAAATCGATACAAAATACATGGCCTCTACCTCCTATATCAACACAAACCCGCAATTTAATTGATTGGACTGCCACTTACTATATGGCCCCCAGAGGTAATTGTTTAAAAATGGTGCTAACCGGTTTAGCCGATTTAGATTATACTCCACGTAAAACCTATGCCCCTTTTCCAATAATTGAAAATGTCCCCCGTGAATTTCCTCTAACTCCCGATCAATTATCAGCTGCAAAATTGATTCAATCTGCTATTCAGGCTAACACATTTTCCTCCTTTTTACTCGATGGAGTTACTGGGTCAGGAAAAACAGAAGTCTATTACGAAGCACTACTATCAGCTATTCAACAAAAACAACAAGTTCTCATTCTACTTCCAGAAATTACCCTTACTCAACAATGGCTAGAAAGATTCAAGCATAGATTTGGGGTTCTTCCCACACGCTGGCACTCGTCGTTAAAATTAACCGAGCGACGTCACAATTGGCAAGAAATACTCTCTGGAAATGCCTCTGTAATAGTAGGTGCACGCTCAGCCTTATTTCTTCCTTTTCAAAGATTAGGACTCATCGTGGTAGATGAAGAACATGACGGATCCTATAAACAAGAAGATGGCATACACTATCATGCCCGTGATTTAGCCGTTGTTCGGGCAAAACTAGAAACATGCCCAGTCGTCTTAGCTTCCGCTACTCCGTCAATTGAAACTTATCGCAATGCAACTTCAGAAAAGTATCAACACTTAATTCTTTCTCAACGCTTTGGTTCAGCTGGCACTCCCACATCATACATTATTGATTTACGCAAGCCTTCCGAGGAAGTTCGAAATGGTCAATATGTATCTAAAACCTTAAAAACTGCCATAGAAGAAACGTTGAAACGAAAAGAACAGGTTATCCTTTTCTTAAATCGCAGAGGCTTTGCACCTATTACCCTCTGTATCTCTTGTGGTCATAAACTTGCGTGTTCAAACTGTGCTGCGCACATGGTTCAACACAAAACTACGCATGGAGTAAGACTTCAATGCCATCACTGTGGAAAATTAGAGCCCTTAGGAAACGCTTGCCCTGAGTGCGATGCAGAAAGTACGCTTCGTGAATGGGGGGTGGGTATAGATCGTTTGCATAACGAGGTTAAAGAAAAGTTCCTAACTGCCAGAACCCTCGCCGTCAGTAGCGACCATATGACTAGCCAATCAGACTTAGATAACTTATATACGGCTCTGCATAATCATGAGGTTGATATTATTATCGGAACGCAAATGATGGCAAAAGGTCATGATTTTTCAAATGTTACACTTGTCGGAATCATTGATGCAGATTCAACGCTTATGACAGAGGATATTCGCGCAGCAGAAAATACATATCAACTGTTACATCAAGTTGCAGGACGTTGTGGGCGTGGCGATAAGGCTGGCCATGTGTATATACAAACTTTCTCACCAGATCACACAGTAATTCAAGCTTTGAAAACATTTGATCGCGATGCATTTTTAGAACTAGAGTTGAACAATCGTTCTTTAGGCAATCTCCCCCCGTACTCACGTCAAGCAAGCCTGGTAATTAGCTCTGCCTCGGAAGAGTCCGTTAAAAAAATCAGCCGGCAATTACTTCAAAGCCAGCCGGTTAACCCAGATATTATGATTTTAGGCCCTGCTCCGGCGCCTTTATATAAACTGCGAGGGAATTATCGGTATCGTTTTTTACTGCAGTCTAGTAAAGCTACTTTTTTACAACCCTACCTTCAGTCTTGGACAAGTGAGCTCAACCTGGCCTCAAACACACGCCTAACGATTGATATTGACCCTCTAACTCTCCTATAAAATCAATGGTTTATGCCAATCCAACCTTTGATTTTACTTCTTTCAAAATGGGCTCCGCTACAGATTTTGCCTTTTCCGCCCCTACTTTAAGCAAGTCATCAAGATACTGAGGATCTTGCATAAAACGCAGGGTTTCAGCGCGAATAGGTGACAAAGTTTGAATCAGACAGTCGGATAAATCAGCCTTTAAATTGCTGAAGTTCTTGCCTTCGTACTCAGAACAGACTACCTCTAATGACCGACTCGTTAAAGCCGCCAATAAGTTTAATAGGTTTTTAGCTTCCGGACGCTCAATTAGCGCTTCAACAGAACCGGGCAACTCAAACATATCGGATTTAGCCTTCTTAATCTTCTGAATAATTAAGTCATTATCATCCATTAAATTGATGCGAGACATGTCAGACGCGTCAGATTTGCTCATCTTAGCCGTTCCATCGCGCAAACTCATTACACGAGTTGCTTGTCCCAAAATCATAGGCTTCGGTAAAGTAAACGTTTCTCCAAACCGTTGGTTAAATGCAGAGGCAATATCTCTAGCGAGCTCTAAGTGTTGCTTTTGATCATCACCTACCGGAACATGCGTTGCATTGTATAATAGGATATCTGCAGCCATTAATACCGGATATGCATACAACCCTAGATTAGAGTTTTCCTTTTTTTTGCCCGCCTTATCTTTAAACTGAGTCATCCGGTTTAACCACCCCAAAGGGGTGATGCAATTCAGCAACCAAGCTAACTCTGCATGCGCAGAAACATGGCTCTGAATAAAAATAGATGATTTTAATGGATCTATGCCGCAAGATATGTATGCAGCAGCTGTTAGCCTACACTGATCTTTCAACAAAATAGGGTCTGAATTTGCAGTTAGTGCATGTAAATCGACCACCATAAAAAAACAATCATGCGTATCTTGAAAAGGAATCCAATTTCGAATTGCCCCCAAATAATTTCCTAGTGTTAAGTTTCCAGTAGGCTGAACCCCTGAGATCACCCGATTCATTATAAACTCCTCACCACTCGTTTGTATAAAAGATTTCCACCTAGGTATGCAGCTATGCTTATAAAAATCAAGCAAACCAAGCTACTTACCCGAAAAATCGCATTATCATGAAAAACAAAACCAGAAACATATGTTTTTAAGGCCATTATAACAAGCAACATTAGAGTACTTATTGTCAAAACGCGTAACAATGAATACAATAGGCACTTGTCAAGTAGAAACAACCCGCGGAGATAAGCCCAACCAGCTAAAGTCAGGGTGTTTACCCACCCTGAAACGGATAGCGACACCGCAATCCCCACATGGTTAGGTAACTCAGGCATCAGCTTATTCGTAATAACGAGATAACACATAGCCCCATTTAAAAGCATCGCACCCGCTCCAGAAACTGAGGGACGAAATGTGTCTTTTACAGCAAAAAATGTAGATGAAAAAACCTTTAATAATACATACGCCGGCAATCCAGAAATAAAACCTACTAAGCATGGAGAGGCTTCTAATACATCATAAGCAGAAAATCGACCATGCATAAACAATGCTGAAACAATCAAAGTAGAGAAAACGATAATAAACGCAGTGATGGGAATGGCCAACCCCAGGGATAGTCCAATTGCTTTGTTTTGCGTTTCCAAAGCTTTTAACTTGTTGTCCGATTGAAATTCAGTCGTTAAAAGAGGAATCAAAACCATCCCCAAAGAAACACCAATTATACTTAAAGGAAACTGATTGATTCGCTCAGTAATCTGAAGGTAAGACACCCCTCCATCATTTAAATATGAACCAAAATAAATACTAACCAATACATTAATTTGCACCATGCCAGTACCTAAAATCCCCGGCAGCAAACGCATCATAAACTCTCGTAAAGGAGAAGTAAGACGTGGCCACCTTGGAAGCAAAATCATTCCCGAACGAAAAGCGACGACATACAACCAAGAAAATTGGACTATTGCAGAAATTAAAATTGCCCAAGCTGCTGCATGTGCAGGTGTAGAAAAAGAATCCTTAAGTCCCCAAAACAAGCCAATTATACTCAAATTACCAACTGTTTGGCTGGCCGCCGTTTGTATGAAGCTATGCACGGCATTCAATGCGCCGCCAATTACTGCCGTCATGCAAATTAGCATAATATATGGGAAAACTATTTCAGTAAATTCAATCGTCCATCGAAACTTATCTGGATCATCTCTATACCCAGCTGCAATCATTCCAACAAAGTCATCTACCCAATATAGAACTCCAGCCGTTATTACACCAAGAATAAAAAGCATCCACACTATAGACTGCTCTGCAAAATAATTTGCCTTTCGATCGCCTTTTTTAGATCTTAAACTGCCAAAAATAGGAACAAAAGATGCGTTAAACGCCCCCTCAGTAAATAAGCGCCTAAACAAAGATGCAATTTTTGTTGCAATAAATAGTGCATCAGCTATTGCAGATGCACCTAACACCGCTACTAACAGAGTATCTCGAGCATAGCCTAAAAACCGCCCTAATGCAGTATGCAGACCTATAACACCTATGTAGCGCCCTAAGTTCATTTATTGAGCTTCTCTAAAGTTTTTACTTTAATTTCTTGTAGTTTTAATATTCCCATAAAATAAGCAGGTATTGCAAATGCTATAACACCAATCACAATCAAAGCTATTAAGGCCGCTATCTTAATATATAAAGGCGCATAGAACATATATGACTGAAAAAGCGGCTCTATTAGATAAATAACCCCAGACATTATGCCTGCAGCCAAGGCTCCTAGAGACGTAACCTTTATAAACGCTTTGTCCAACTTCAGCATTCCTCTTTTGTAAGCTATCCAACCTAAAACAATGACGTTAATCCAGGAAGACGTCGACAAGGCTGCTGCAATGCCAATGTGTCCCAACTCAGAGCCATTTAATATTGAGATAGACGCCCCCGATAAAATAGCATTCAAAAAGAAACATACTCCAGCAACATACATGGGTGTTTTTGTATCTTTATGAGCAAAAAAGCTTGCACTTACTACTTTTAAAACAACATATGCCGGCAACCCAGTTGAATAAGCCACCAACGCGGGGGCCGTTTTAACAACATCTTTGAGCGTAAATTTATTATCCATAAATAAAGTTGCGATAAATGAATCAGCATAAATCATTAACGTTAAAGCCGCAGGAATAGTTAGAAGTAATGTTAACTCAAGCGCTCGGTTTTGGGTGTTTAAAGCTTCTTGAAATTCCCCCGCTTTTAGCTGGCGATATAATACTGGTAATAATGCCGTCCCCATTGCTACTCCAATCAAACTTAGCGGCAGCTGGTTCACACGATCTGCTATGTGTAATGAAGCAAGCCCCCCAGTATGTAAGCGTGATCCAATAGCCATATTCATGAATAAGTTTAACTGCACAATCCCAGAACCAACAACTCCAGGAATAAACAACTTAAACATTTGACGCATCTCATCAGTTATTCGAGGCATTTTTAACTTTATACACATACCCGTTTGTCGAACACACACCCAATATAACCACACAAACTGTATAACCCCAGAAAGGGCCGATCCCCAGGCAGCTGCATGACCGGGAGTATCTGTAATATCTTGAAAATAGACAAAACAGCCAATTACAACTATATTCGCAATAATTTGAGTAGCTGCAGGCGCCCCAAAACGATCCATAGAGTTTAAAACTCCTCCAATAAGGGCAGTCAGAGAAATAAACAAAATATAAGGAAACGTAATACGTGTGTATTCAATAGCATACGCCATTGTTTCAGGTTTAGTTTTGAATCCTCCCGCAATCAAGCCCATAAACTCAGGCATTATTAATTCTACTAATGCCACCAAAACTATTAATATTACTAACAGCAGAGAAAATGACTGTTCCGCGAACAACTTTGCCTGCTCAGTACCTTTATCAGCATACACCCCTGAAAAAGTGGGTACAAATGCCGCATTAAACGCTCCTTCTGCAAATAATCTACGAAATAATGCCGGAGCTTTTACCGAGACTGAAAAGGCGTCCGCCATAGGGCTTAACCCTAAGACCGAATACACCAAACGATCTCTTAAAAACCCCAAAATACGGCTAATAGCCGTGTTACCACCTATAGTTAGTAGGGAACGTAATAATCCCATTTATTGTAATCCTGTCTTTTCTAATAATTGTTGTAATTGATATAACTCAGAAAGAGCCTCTTTAGGAGTCATTTCATCGGGATTCAAGGACTTTGCATACAGCATCACTGCATCCACAGCTTCAGGTAGTTTTGAGTTAATAGGAATATCATTAATTTTTGCCATTTGAGGAGAAGATTCAAGTGTCTGTAAGACAGACTCCGCTCGTTGCAAAGCACTCTTAGGAAAACCAGCTAAACCAGCTACATGCAACCCATAAGATCCGTTCGCAACTCCTGGACGAATACTGTGTTTAAACACGACAGAATCATTCCACTCCGTCACATCCATAGTATAACAGGCCACTGACTTCAATACCGTTTCTAAACTTGTTAACTCATGATAGTGAGTCGCAAACAACGTTCTACACTGGTTAAACTCATCCAAAAACTCCATCGTTGCCTGCGCTATTGACATACCATCATACGTGGCAGTTCCACGTCCAATTTCATCTAAGATCACAAATGATTTGCTCGTGGCTTGATTTAATATTGCGGCTGTTTCTATCATTTCCACCATAAACGTTGATTTACCGCTGGCTAAGTCATCCGCCGCACCAATACGGCTAAATAAGCGGTCAACAACCCCGATATTCGCAGACTTTGCAGGTACAAAGCAACCAATATGTGCAAAAATAACTATTAGAGCATTTTGTCGTAAAAAAGTGCTTTTTCCAGCCATATTAGGACCTGTAACCAACCATAACCTTTGGTTTTTGTCTAACTCACATGGGTTAGGCACAAACGTTTGGTGCTTATATGATAGCGCTGCCTCAACTATGGGATGACGTCCACCTTCTACTTGAAAAAGGTTAGAATCATCAATTACTGGGCAAACTAAATTTTCTTTTTGTGCCAGTTCAGCATGTGAAGATGCCACATCTAGCCAAGATACTGCCTTTGCAATTAGTGATAATGCGTCTGCATCCTGTAAAACCTTACCAACTAATATCTCAAAAATCTCTAGTTCACGTTCTAATGCCGCTGCAGACGCCCCCAGAATTTTTTCTTGTAACTGTATTAACTCATCGGTCACATACCTCAGTGAACCAACTAATGTTTGGCGCAAAATAAACCGGTCTGGAACTTTTTCCAAGTGTGTCTTTGTAATGTCTATATAATAACCAATTACCTGATTATATTTTATTTTTAGGATTGAAATTCCGGTTTCTTCAATATATTTTGTCTGCATTTGAGACAGCAAATCTTTTGCATGATCTTTTAGATGCGTATATTCATCTAATTGCTCGCAATACCCAGAGTCAATAAAACCGCCCTCTCGCACTAATACTGGAAGATTATCTGGTTTCAAGGCACGTTTAAGTTCTTCTCTCAACTCGCCTTTTTCTGACAAAGCTTTTAATGAAGAGTTAATTTTATTGGGTATATCTAGTCTAGAGTGCATCGACTTAATGTCCGGAACAAGATCCAACGCTATCAGAATAGCGCGCAGGTCACGGGGAGACCCCCGTCTTACACTAAGTCGAGACAAAGCCCTCTCCACATCAGGAAAACGTGACAACGTCTGACGCACATCACTCGACAACTGAGACTCTTTAACATAAAAAGAAACTGCATCTAACCGCGCTTTAATTTTCTCTGAATTTGCAAGGGGAGACGCTAAATGCTTATATAACATTCGTTTTCCAGCACTGGTTTTCGTTTTATCTATAAATGAAAGAATTGAACCAGTATAATCCCCAGATAAAGTCTGAGTTAGCTCTAAACTTACACGGGTTTGAGCATCAATAAACAGTAAATCCTTTTCAGAAATTTTCCTGGGTGGGTTTAGTCGTGGCAGCTGATTTTTTTGAGTTAAGGCAATATAGTCAACAATTGCACCTGCTACAGAAATTTCAGCTTCAGAAAAATCACCAAATGACTCAAGGGTTTTTACATCATAGGTTTTACACAAGCGCTTATGCCCAGAGTAAGAATCAAAGCGGCTATGAGGTTGCCAAGTAATTTTTTTTCGAAACAACGCAAGTACACCAGCAATTTCGGCCCTATGTTGTAAATTGTCTGAAAATAACAACTCAGAAGGTGCATATTTGCATAATGTATTTTCAAGGCTTTTTAATGATGAGTGTTCAACAAAAAACATCCCCGTTGAAATATCAACAAACGCACACATTACATTTTCAGCCTGTGTATTCAAAGAAAATACAGCGCCCAGGTAATTAGGCTGACCTGAACTCAATAAAGTGTCCTCAGTTAAAGTTCCTGGTGTTACTATCCGAACAACTTCACGATTTACAACAGACTTGTAACCTCGTTTTTTAGCTTCTTCAGGCGTCTCGGTTTGTTCGCAAATGGCAACAGAGTAACCTTGACGAATTAAACGACTTAAATAATTGTCACACGCATGAAAGGGAACTCCACACATTGGAATCCCATCTCCTTTATGCTGGCCACGCTGAGTTAAAGTGATATCTAAAGCTTTGGATGCAGTAATGGCGTCGTCATAAAACAGTTCATAAAAATCGCCCAATCTATAAAACAACAGTGCTTCAGGATGTTGCTCCTTAATCGCAAAGTACTGTGCCATCATTGGGGTTGCACCAGTTGAACGGCTCACAAGTGACCTTATCTATGAGTTAAAATCAAACAGATATTTCTGCCTTTCATTTGTACGCAACCCCCATCCAAAAAGCAAGTAAAACTATTACCGACCTTTACCATTTGTTAATGTTTTTTAGCTCACTATATTTATATGAATGAAGTGGTGTTATTAAAAGAATTCTGGCCTTTTATACTAATATCAGCCCGATTAATCGGTTTGTTTAGCTGGATGCCAGGATTTTCAGACTTACACATTCCTTTTCGCATGCGAATGATGGTTGCTTTTGGCCTGGCCTTGGCCTTTTCTGCCACACTTCATATACCAGAACTTCCCAAAAACTCTACTCACCTTATGGTTGTTTTCATTGCCGAATATCTCACTGGAACATTTTTAGGTTTTTTATTAAAAGTTTTCTTAAGTGCCCTTGAAACTGCCGGGACAATCATGTCTCAATCAATAGGACTTTCAAATGCGCTAACTCCAAATTTGATAGATCATGAACAAACATCCGTATTAAACAGCTTTTTTACAATGTCAGGAATAGCCTTTATTTTTCTACTCGATCTACATCACCTTATTATTTGGGGAGTGTATAACAGCTATGATCTAATTCCTATTGGAACTATTAACATTTTTCAGGATAAAAGCATTATCATGGCTCGCTCATTTAGTGATGCCTTTATGTATGCACTTAAGTTCGCAATGCCATTTTTTATTTTTGGAAACTTAATATATTTGGGAATGGGAATTCTTAACAAGCTTATTCCTCAAATTCAGGTTTTTTTTCTGTCTCTGCCCATCCAAATTCTTGTTGGTCTCATTATCATGGCATTTAGCGTTGGGTTTATATTAAGCACATTCAGTGAGTACTTTAATAACTCCTGGACAGCAATATTGGGATAAATCATGGCTGGAGATGGAAACAAGCCCGACAAAGAAGATCAAACCGAAGAAGCTACCGAACATAAAATACGTCAATCTCAAGAAAAGGGAGAGTTCCCTATTTCAAAAGATCTAATAACCGCGCTAATGCTTTCTGCTTCTATTGTTTCACTATTCCTTGTTTTTCCACTTCTAGGAAAAACACTAGTTTATAAACTGCGTGGAATATTAGAACAAGCAACCACGTTTTCATTTAATGATAATCACCAATCAGAACTTGGGTGGATTCTGTTCAAAGAAATCACTCCAGACTTTTTAGGAATGCTAATTATTTTTATTGTCGCAGCAGTTGGCGGCACGTATATGCAAACTAAAATGACCAAAAAGAAAGAAGCCTTAAAACCAAAATTATCTCATATTTCACCTAAAAGTGGTTTGAAACGCTTATTTTCCATTAAATCATTGGTAGAACTTTTAAAGTCCTTAATTAAACTTACGGTTATTTCATCCGTAATTTTCATTTTATTAAAAGAAGAGCTAAAGCAGATACCAGAAATCTCGGCACAACCTATCACCACGAGTCTATATTTGTTTGCGCTACTATGTTTCAAGTTGTTTTTTACAGCGCTTATTTTTCAAGCATTCATCGGTGGCGCAGACTATATGTATCAACGCTACGAATATTTCAAGCAACTCAAAATGAGCAAGCAAGAAATAAAAGAGGAGTATAAAGACACCGAGGGTGATCCACACATTAAGAGTAAGCGCCGTCAATTACAACGCGAGAAATCTCAAGGGCGAATGATGGACTCCGTACCAGAAGCAACGGTTATTATCACAAACCCAACACACTACGCAATAGCTTTAAAATATACTCCTTCTGAAAATAAAGCCCCTATAATGGTAGCAAAAGGTAAAGACAAAATCGCAAAAAAAATTCGTGAGCTGGCACTTGCTAACTGGATTCAAATTATTGAGAATCCTCCACTTGCTCGCTCCCTATTTAAACTTCCTCTTAACAAAGAAATTCCTCCTCAGTTTTATCAGGCCGTTGCAAAAATTATTAAATATGTCTTTAGTAAAAATAATCGAACTATGTAATTCATAGTTAGATTTCATTAACCACTCTAGTAGATAATGTTAAGAAACTTGAGGTTATACATGATTAAAAATAAATCAGTCATTATTACAGGAAGTACAAGCGGCATAGGATTAGGTATTGCCCAGTTTTTTTCTAAAAAGGGTGCAAAAATCTGTATAAATGGATTTATTGATAATTCGAGTATTGAACAAATCCTCAATCAGTTAAAGACCCTTGGTGCAGATGCGGTAATGTATCACGCTGCAGACATGACTCAACCGACTGAAATAGAAGATCTCGTTAATTCTGTAAATAGCAAATTTTCCTCTGTGGACATTCTTATCAATAACGCTGGAATTCAATACGTATCTCCAATTGAAAATTTTCCTGCAGACATGTATGAAAAAATTATCCAAATTAATATGTCTTCATCTTTCTATGCTTCTAAAGCTGCCATCCCCATCATGAAAAGAAACAACTGGGGCCGCATTATTAACATTGCTTCGGCACATGGAGTGGTCGCATCACCGTTTAAATCGGCGTATGTCATGGCAAAGCATGGCATTCTAGGTCTTACAAAAACCCTGGCCCTGGAAACGGCGCAATTTGGAATTACAGCCAACGCCATTTGTCCGGGATATGTTTTGACGCCTTTAGTTGAAGGTCAAATCAAAGACACAGCCCGAGCCCGAGGGATTTCAGAAAACGAAGTCATTCAAAACGTTATGCTTGCAAATCAACCTACCAAAAAATTTGTTAAAATTGAAGAAGTTGCCGAGATGGCAGGTTATTTAGCTTCAAGTAAGGCTAACTCGGTAACGGGATCAAGCTTTCCCCTTGACGGCGGATGGACTGCTCATTAAACTATAACTAAAAAAGGAATAAGAAATGACATTTGCTGAGAAATTAAACCAACTATATAACTACCTAGAGCCTCTGGTCTCGATACTCGACTTCATGAGTGTATTCATTATTCTTTGGGGGTTTTTCGTTGGATTTATGAAGTTTATTTCAATTGAGTTTTTTCATCACCAAGGAAAATACCAACAGTATCAAGAATTGCGCCGAACCGTTGGCATCTATATTATTCTAGGGTTAGAGTTTATGGTTGTATCCGATCTTTTGCACACAGTTCAAGGTCGCACCTATAAAGCTA
Source organism: Alphaproteobacteria bacterium CMAR1 (assembly GCA_963693005.1). Classification (GTDB taxonomy): domain Bacteria; phylum Pseudomonadota; class Alphaproteobacteria; order UBA6184; family UBA6184; genus Bodonicaedibacter. The sequence goes on from OY843726.1 coordinate 136,924, forward strand.
TTGCCATCCTAGGTTCTTTGGTAGTAATCCGAACTATTATTTCTTACTTTTTAGGTAAAGAAATGAAAGAAGCGGGAGAAGAGGCCGGCGATTTTAAGCTAGGACTACGCGCAGTCAACCTTTCAAAAGAGTCTAGTCTTGCTGCGGCAGAACAAAAAGGTAGTAACCTTCTAAAACGCGCAGAAGATAAGTTTAAAAAGGCGTCTTCACCAAAAAGCGCTTCCGGCACCAAAGATCCTAAATAGACTTGCTTAAAAATTTGATAGCAAACACCCCTCTAGTTTCTGGAGGGGTGTTTTGCCGTATGACTAGGTCCAAAACTATCAGAGCTCTCTCAGTTTACCAGTTTCTTTTAAAGAAACTGTCTCTAAATGCCCCACTATAATATGATCAAGAACCCTAATGTCTAAAGGTTTACATATATTTTGTAGTTCATGTGTTAACTTTAAATCTTCAAAAGATGGCGTTGGATTTCCTCCCGGATGATTATGAGCTAAAATTAAGTTTGTTGCTCCAGAATTAAGTGCAGTTTTAACAATTTCTCTAGGATAAATAGCTACTTGATTTGCAGTCCCTTTTTGAGAAATTTCGTTTCGCAGCACTCCGCCCTGACTATCTAAGTATATTGTATAAAAAACCTCTTCAGTTAAAGGAGCTAGCTTATGATGGCAAAAAGTCACAATATCCTCGAGAGAGTCCAACTTTTTATCTCGACAAAATGCTGCGTTTTCCAAAATATGAGAGTGCAAGCTATATGCTAATTTTAACGTTAAAATAGAAGCTGGATTAATACCTAACTCTTTTAAATCTTTTTCTTTAGCTGATAAGACCCTAGAAAGTGAAGTGAACTTTACTAGCAAGATCTTAGCTAAAGGTTTAACATCCCTTCGCGGGCTGCCCTGAAACAATAAAAGCTCTAACAACTCATAGTCAGCCAACGGCTCTTCACTTAAAAAACGCTGACGCAAACGTTGTCGATGACCATGATAATGTTGTGTCGCTACTGGCATAATAGCAACAGCCTACAGAAAAGACTCTAAGAAAGCGTAAACACTTCATAGCCATCTTCAGTGATCCCAATTGTATGCTCCCACTGAGCAGAAAGAGAACGATCACGTGTCACTGCCGTCCAACCATCCGATAAAACTTTAATATCAGGCCTCCCTATATTAATCATAGGTTCGATGGTAAAGAAAAAACCTGGCTGAACAGTCTCCCCCTCACCTGGATTGCCGTAATGCAAGATTTCAGGGGCATGGTGCATTTCCGTACCAATACCATGACCACAAAAATCTCGAACAACGCTATACCCTTTAGGCTCAACATACGATTGTATTTCATGGCCAATATCACCCAACGTAACACCCGGATGCAAAATACTAATGGCTTTCATCAGCGATTCATAGGTCACATCTATTAGCTTTTGTGCTGCAACACCAACTTTACCTATTGCAAACATGCGACTAGTGTCACCGTGATATCCATTCAGGTTCACTGTCACATCCACGTTAACAATATCACCTTCTTTTAACTTTTTATCCGAAGGGATTCCGTGACAAACCACATGATTAACCGACGTACATACCGACTTAGGATACCCTTTGTAGCCTAGAGGAGAAGGAGTAGCTCCATGCTTCAATGTAAACTCATGACACAATGCATCAATTTGATTTGTAGTAATTCCTGGCTTAATGTGATCTGAAACCATGTCTAAAACTCGTGCCGCTAGTTTTCCTGCTTTACGCATCCCAGGAAAATCATTTGGGGTATAAAATCGTAAACTCACTAATCTTAAATCTCCTTTATTAATTGCATTAATCCATTTAACACAATTCCATCAGGGTTAACTTTGCATGAGTAAGAGAACATCTCAACTCCCTTATTCATAGCTTCGATTGCAGTTGTAGCATAAACAGGATCAAACTCAACCCCAAAACGCAACCTCTCACAATCACTCCGCTGAACGCAGTATACAACTACCGCTCGATGCCCCTGCGCCACAACACCCATCAATTCATTTAAATGTTTAGTTCCACGAGCAGTAACCGAATCTGGGAAAATTGCAGTTTTTTTACCTAACTCTTCCATAGAAAAATGGACATTTTTTACCTCCAGATAACACAACCTACCCTCATCGTCTGATAATAAAAAATCAATCCGGGAGTTTTCTTCCCCATACTTTACTTCTGAACGAATATGATTATAAGATAAAAGTGCTTTGATTTTTCTCTGTACCAAAGCTTCATGAACTAGTTTATTTGGATTATGCGTATTTATACCAATTGCAATTCCGTCGACCTCAACACTCTGCCAACTGTAGCTCAATTTACGCTTTGGATCGTCCGACTTAGACACCCAAACCTTATTGCCCGCACTCAAAACACCCCGCATTGAGCCCGTGTTGGCGCAGTGTGCAGTAATAACCTGGCCATCTAATAGCTCAATATCTGCAAAAAAACGCTTGTATCGCTTAACTAAAACACCTTCAATTAACTTTGATGAAAAAATCACACCCCCTCCTCTCACTAAATCAACGCAACTGTCGAAGTGCCTCCGAAATTATCATAGCACCCGCTACTGCAACATTTAATGACCGCCCCCCGCCAGGCATTGGGATTTTAATCCGAGCCCCAACTTCATCCGCAACTGTTTGAGGAACTCCACTGCTCTCTTGACCTAAAATCAATTGATCACCTTCTTGAAACTCAAAGTCATAGTAACTTTCATCAGAGTGTGGAGTTAACAAAACTAATCTAGAGTGTTTTTCCTGTAAAAACACTTCCCAAGAATCATACCGATCAACTTTCACATCTAAAATATAATCCATCACGGCTCTTTTAAATTTCGGGGAGTTAAATGCAAACCCGCAAGGCTCTATAATAGCGACTGAAAGACCTAAGCAGGCACACATTCGTAAAATAGTGCCTGTATTTTGCGCAATTTCTGGCTGATATAGCACTACTCTCATGAAGGCAAGTTCTTTTTTTTCTGGCGTTTTTTTTCGTGAAGAATGATATACCCCCCCCCCCCTGCAATTAACACAGAACCTAAAACCAAGTGTATAGTCGGAGAAACTTCGAAGAGAACATAGTTATATACCGCAGCAATTACAACTGAAATATACGCCACTGGTGCCACTACTGCAGCTGCAGCTCTACGGTAAGCCATAGCTATACATAGTTGAGCAAACCCACCTAACACACCTATTACTAAAAGCAGCCCCCACTCTTCTAATAAGGGTGAGTACCATAACCACAACATCGGGAAAAAGCTAAATAAAGCGCACCCACATGAAAAATAGAATAAAATTTCCACACTGTTATAGTGATGGCGCAAACGTCGGTCAGTCACCATCAAATAAGCCGCACTACCCGCATATAAAAATGCAAACAGCGCAGGAAAAAGATCTATTTCTCCACTCGGACGAGTTACGATAACTGCTCCAGAAAACCCAACTAACAATCCAATTACTTTATCCCTAGTTAAGTGCTCGCGCAAAAGCGGAACTGCCAATAAACTGACGAATAGTGGACTCGTAAAGCTGATAGAAGTTACATCAGACAAGTTTCCTTGCATATATGCAAAAAATAAAGAACTTAGCCCAACTGTACTAAACAAACTTCGAAATCCAAAATCTCGAACAACCTCTTTTGTGATAATTAAACTTTTGGGGGTTTTTAGTGCAAAATACCCGCCCACACACAATAACGGTATTAAGTTTCTAAAAAACACAATTTGAAGCGGAGATATTTGCAAACCACCTAGTTTTTTTACAAAAGTGTTGGCCGTAGTAAAAAGAAACATCGCTCCAAACATAAATAAAATAGCTGCAGGAATATGATCTCGTGGTAGATATTTTGCATTCTTTGGTAGATTCATTTATATTTATATTTCTATATGATATTTTTGATTAAAGTAACGTATTCACTCATTAAAGGCAACTAACGATGCGCTATGTCCCTCTAAGGCGAAAAATATCCCTTCTTGACTGGTCACTTGTGAACACAGTTACCCTCCTAACTTTAGCAAGCCTTGCCGTCCTTTATTCTGCAGCCGAAGGAGATTTTACCCTATGGACAACTAAACAACTAATTAGAAGCAGCCTGGGCTTAACCATAATGTTTATTATCGCCTTTATCCCTTGGAGCATATGGAGATCTTTTAGCTATGGGGCTTATATTTTAAGCATTGTTCTTTTAGTTTATGTTGATTTTTTTGGCCATATCGGCATGGGAGCGCAAAGGTGGATCAGTCTATACATTATTCAAGTACAGCCTTCTGAACTTGTTAAAATCACAATGGTTCTAGGCCTTGCACGCTACTATAGTAGCGTGCACTTTAATTGGAATAGCCTTACTCCTCACTTGACGGCGATAACATTGTTTATACTAATTCCAGTTGCATTAGTTTTACGCCAACCCGACTTGGGGACTGCCCTAATTCTTTTAGGGGTAGGTCTAGCTATCGTGTTTATTTCAGGCTTGCACTGGGGATACTTTTTCATCTCTGGAGTAAGCATTATTACAGCATTTCCATTTTTATGGAGCAAGCTTCACGATTATCAAAAACAGCGTATCTTTACATTCTTAAACCCAGAAAGTGATCCCTTAGGAACCGGATATCATATTATCCAGTCTAAAATTGCGGTGGGATCTGCTGGGTTTCTTGGAAAGGGCTATTTGAACGGATCTCAAAGCAAGCTAGATTTTTTGCCCGAAAAACAAACTGATTTTGTGTTTACAACCTTCACTGAAGAGTTTGGATTTCTTGGATCTTTACTGCTTATTTCCGTCTATGTTTATTTGTTCTTTTGTTGCTACCGAATTGCTCTGCGATTTAATCAACTGTTTCCACGCATCATGGTTGTAGGTTTATCTCTTACTTTTTTCTTATACTTCTTTATTAATATTGGAATGGTAATTGGACTCATGCCAGTCGTCGGAGTGCCCCTACCTCTCATGACATACGGTGGCACTGCCACTCTTACTATGATGATTAGCATCGGTCTAATTTTATCTGCCGACTTGTCTCAGCGTTTAAAACGTTCAGTCTTATAGACTGACGTACGATTATTTATAAACGATGTCTATTTTTTGTTCCATGCTTTCTCGACTTAAATCTACCGCCGCCTCATGAAACTTCGGAGCCCCCAAATTTGGCCTTGCATTATTACCAAAGGCAAACCCCTCCATAGGCAAACCTATAAAATTCCGTTCAAAATTATACGACTTGTTTTCATCATGATATACCATTACCGCGTATGGCAGTGACTTCAAATCATGAATATCAATGCGAATCTTACCATTAATGGGTTTATTTCCGGGCTTTTCTAAATCATAGATCACCCTATAATCTGCAGAATGTTTGTTTAAATATCTATCTGGGCTACTCCATAAATAAACCATTAAGTTCCCCTGATAAGATCGCAAGTCTCCAACTTGCACTGTTAACGTCTTTGCAAAAGAGAAAGTAATCAATCCAAAACAAGCGACAAAACACCTTACAAACAAAAACATACAAAAAGTCCTCAAATCCTCAATTATTTTAATCGAAAATCCATTAATTTTATGTTAATTTATGTGAAAAATAACCACAAAAGTCACAATTCTATCCATCCACGATTTTTTAATTTTTTAGGAGACTTTCACAGTGCACGATATAAAATGGATTCGCGAGCATCCCAACACATTTGATGAAGGCCTAGCTTTACGCGCCCTCCCCCCACTAAGCAAAATAATTCTTCAAAAAGACGAAGAGCATCGCGCTGCAGTTGTCAAAATGCAAGAACTTCAAACTCGTAGAAATCATATTGCAAAAGAAATAGGTAAAATTAAAGCTTACGGAGAAAATGCAGATGAGTTACTACAAGAAAGCAACCACATCAAGGAAACCCTCCCCAACCTTGAGCACAAAGAAAAATCATTAAAAGATGAGCTCACTGACATCTTACTTTCTACTCCATCTATTCCCTACCATGAAGTTCCAATAGGCACTAGTGAGTCAGACAATCAGGAAGTTCGTCGATTCGGAACTCCTCGCACTTTTCACTTCACTCCAAAACCTCACTATGAGTTAGGAGAGGACCTTGGCCAAATGGATTTTGAACGCGCCGCACAAATGTCTGGCTCACGTTTCGTAGTTCTAAAGCAACACTTAGCAAAACTTGAGCGTGCTCTAGCAAATTTTATGCTAAACACTCATACTAAAAAATTTGGATACCAAGAAGTTTCTCCACCTGTTTTGGTTCGAGACAAAGCTCTCTTCGGAACAGGACAGCTTCCTAAGTTTGAAGACGATCAATTTAAAACAACCTCTGGATACTACCTAACTGCTACCAGTGAAATTTCACTTACAAACCTCATTTCTAATGAAATGATCCCACATGAAAGTTTTCCAATTCGCTTTACAGCACATACTCCCTGTTTCCGTCAAGAAGCGGGGTCAGCCGGTAGGGACACTCGAGGAATGATTCGCCTTCATCAGTTTTCAAAAGTTGAACTCGTTTCTATCACCTTGCCCGAAAACTCTGAAGCGGAGCACGAACGTATGACAGAATGTGCAGAACATATTTTACAACAGCTCGAGCTTCCCTATAGAACTACTATTTTGTGCACAGGAGATATGGGGTTTTCTGCAAAAAAAACTTACGACATTGAAGTGTGGCTCCCTTCTCAAGAAACTTATCGCGAAATATCTAGCTGCAGCACCTGTGGTGATTTTCAGGCTCGGCGCTTAAATGCTCGATATAAAGACCATGAAGGACTCACTCATTTTGCGCATACACTTAATGGATCAGGGCTTGCCGTTGGCAGAACTCTAGTTGCTGTTTTAGAAAACTACCAGCAAGAAGATGGCTCAATATTAGTACCAAACGTCTTAAGACCTTATATGGGAATAGATGTTATCGAAACTCAGGAACGCGCATGAATCCGCACCTATTTACCTATGCACATTTAATGTTACTTACGTTACTTGCACTATTTAATGCCGGCTGCAATAGAGACTTTAATGACCCTCCTGTCGAATTTGAGGAGCTGTTCACTGACTATGATAAAAAAATGTCCCCAGAGGAGTGGGCCGCGTTTAAAAACAGAGCTATCAATTCTCTTATCCAAAAATATACTGCGCCATCCCAATTAAAAAGAGGAGAAATAGAAATTACTGACCTTACAAAATCTCCACGCTTAAGTATTCCCGATAAGATTCAACCGGCAAAACTACCGAACAACAAAAGTATAGAAAGTACAAACTTTGAAAAAGTTGATAAATTTTCTCAGTTAAAGGTAAAACCCGAAGCAATCAAAGGCACTCAATACAAAGTCCCGCCTAACTCTATTCAATCACAAACGAAAACTACTACCTACCTTTGGCCAGTTTCAGGAAAAACTAGATTAGTAACAAAGCAAAACCCCCAAGATGGAGTAAAAATTTCAGCTCCTTCAGGAACGCTTGTAACTTCGGCTGAACAAGGAAAAGTAATTTTTGTGGGCACCATTAAAGGACTCGGAAAAGTTATTCTCATCGAACACCCTCAACAAATGATTGCTGCCTACGCTAATATAACTGAGATTGCAGTACGCATTCATCAACTAGTTGAAAAGGGGCAAAAACTAGCCGAACTCCCAACAACCCCCTCAAAAATTTCAGATTTTCACTTTGAGTTAAGAAAAGGCATCAAGAGACTTTCTCCCTTAGATTACCTTCCCCTAAAGTAGCATTTTCATGATCAATCATTACTAGAGAAAAACAATCCTAGACTTACCATTTGTTTATCTATGCTCCTGTCATCAAGTATTTTCTCCTTAATATTTTTGTCTTTAGAAAGCTCCCTCGGGGAACTACAAGCATGATTGTCAAGAGAAATCAACATAGAAAGTCTCACAAACTTTAAAATTGGCAACAAAAAACTGTGCCAATTTTTGCTGTTTCGAGAAAGTTTAGAAATGCTTTGAGTGGATACAAAACCTACAATTAATTTCCCGTGCACCCCCCCCACCATCAAGTTCTCCTGTAATAAGGAAAGCCACATCATCCGGCAGGGTGTCAAATACAGTGGGAGTCTTTGAAACAAAGCTATAGCTTCCCGAGAAAGATTGAGTATTTTCTTCCAACAATTGCACAGTAGAACACGCCTTTAGCGGGAAAATTAAGAACAGAAACAAAAAAAACTTCATCCCACCTCCTAAAGAAAATAAACACAAATAAATACGCCTATCACAACTCAGAGTCAAATCATAGCAATTCGTCAAAAATAAAAATTTATACCAAAGCTTCTTTATATCGGTCTTTGTATATTGGCATCGCCACCAAACAAAACAATGCTGCCACGGTCAACAAAATTCCTGGAGCAGCTATATCTCCTGTAACTTGAATAAGGCCCGAAGCTAATAATGGAGCACTTCCCCCGAAAAGAGCCATACTAATATTATGCGACAACGACAAGCCAGTTAAACGCACTGTACTTGGAAATAGTTCTGATAAGCCAGAGGGGATTACACCAAAGAACAACCCCATATGCGTAGCCAAAACAAACTGAGCTAATACGGGAGCATACTCCCAACTAATATGAAAAAGTTGGAATATTGGATAACCTAGGAATAAAAACACTCCCGCAACATATGTAAATATTAGTTTCCTACCATACTTATCTGACAGGTAACCGCCGACAAGAGTGGTAAGCGCAAAAACAACCATATTAAATGTATTAGCTTTCATCGCAAAATCTGAGTCTAAGCCCAAATACGCAGGACTTTGAAGATAAGTAGGCAGAAAAATAACTAACAAGAAAAAGCCAATAGCCGTAATAAAATCAATTAAAATCACACTAACAATTGCACGAGAGTGCTTTGTGAATAATTCTTGTAGTGGAAATGAATGCGCAGTCCGCTCAGACTTATGATCCATATAGCTTTTAGGTTCAGCTACATTTTTTCGAATATAGCTTCCGATAATTGTTCCTGCTAGCGTTAAAATAAATGGAAACCTCCAGCCCCCATTCAAAATCTCTTCTTTTGTCATTATATTGGTAAAACCTAATGACACCAAAGAACCGATAATCACTCCTAAAACACAACTAAACGTTGACCAACTACCTATCAAACCTCGTTTGTTTTTTGGAGCTGATTCAACCATAAACACCATAGAGCCAGTAAATTCGCCCCCAATAGCAAATCCCTGTAAAATTAAAAGAATACTCAGTAAAATCGGAGCCGAAATACCAATCGTTTCATAGGTTGGCAAACAGCCAATCAAAACTGTCGGAATAGCCATAACTAAAATAGACAGCAACAATGCATTTTTACGGCTAAATTTATCACCAATATGACCAAAAATAATTGCCCCTAATGGTCTAGCAATAAAGGCCATTCCAAATAAAGCAAATGCTTTAATTAGTCCAGCTCCTTCACTAGACCCGGGAAAAAACAACACGCTGATTGTTGGCGTAAAAAACCCAAATATGACAAATGCATACCACTCTAATGCATTTCCAATCATACACGACAAAATCACCCGAAACATATTTTTTACCTCTTTAAAGTGGTTTGAATTCTAGCATAAAACTCTACGACAGCAAAGCTTTCGAAAGCGTTAAGACTAATACCTTTTTTGCTCCATGCTCTAGCAATACTTTAGCGCACGCGTTTAGAGTTGCTCCGGTCGTCATAACATCATCCACTATAAGAATAGACTTCCCCTTAATCTCTGGCAAAAACGAAGGGGTCAATAAAAAAGCCCCTTTCATGTTTTGAACTCGTCTTGATTTATTCAAGCTTTCCTGAGATGGAGTTGACCTCACACGAATTAACCCATTCAAGACAAAATAAATGGGAGTAATTTTAGCGATTCCCTTCACAAGCTCCGCGGCCTGATTATACATACGCTTACGTAGACGTGAGGTATGTAACGGAACAGGAATTACTATGTCAGCGTCCAATAACATTTCCCGACCACTTGAATACATCCATTTTGAAAAAAGAGGTGTTAGATTCAAACGATCTCCATGTTTATACTGCAATAGCAACGCCTTACTATCTTCATTATACTCAAAGACCGAGCAAGCAGAGTGAAAATAAAACTGATCATCTACACATCCTTTACAAGCTTCCAAACTAAATTTTAAGGGAGCCGCACACTTTTTACATCTAGGCTCAGAGATAAAGTGAATTGAACTAAAAATATCTTTAGAAAGCCCCAGCGCACCCATAACAATTTTTCCTGTTAAAACGCACTGAGCTGGTAAAAAAAGATCTAAAATATAATTTGCTAATCTTTTAATCAACATTCTATAGGTCTCGGCAAATTAACCCAACGTTCTATTGCTTGCCAATCACGTTCACCTAGTTTTGTTTCAAAAGATAACAAGTCTTGTACAGTTTGTTTGCATACTTCCGAGGAAATCGAGTGTAAATCCAACCCAGATTGAAATGCCAAGCACTGAACTTCACATGCTTTTTGTAAGTGATGTGTATAAAACATAGCTTCTTCAATTGTCTGTCCCACAGTAATCGATCCATGGTGTTTTAATAGCATTACGTATTTACCTGATAAATCGTCTACCAACGTTTCTTGATGCTCTTTTACTGAAAGTGCCAAAGAGTTGTATTCATGGTAGGCGACTCGATCATAAAAATGCAACGCCCATTGACTAATAGGCAGCAAACCAACTTTCATTGCAGAAACTGCAACCATTTCAGGGGTATGTAAATGAAATATGGCCTGAATATCTGGTCTGTTTTTGTAAAGGCTACTATGTATAACGTAGCCAGTTTTATTGTATTGATATTCTGCACCTTCTAATACTTCTCCTGCTAAAGAAACTTTTAGCAAATTTTGAGGGGTGACTTCATGAAACAAAAGACCAAACGGATAAATAAAATAAGCTTCTTCGCCTGGAACACGTGCCGACAAATGTGTATAGGTCAAGTCAGACAACCCCATTTTGGCAATTGCATTATAAGCAGTGGCAAGCTTATATCGAACATCTAAATTTTGCATTAGTTCTTATCCGAATATTTATGAGTAGAAACTTAACATAAATATATTTATATACTAGAGAAACTTTATTACTCCTAATTTTTTCTAGTTTTTATCGAAAGCCCTACTCCGCCCATCAATAAAGTTAACGTCACTCCCAAAGAGATTGATGCCGGAAACTTCTCCAACCCCAACAAATCAGTAATAAATATCTTGCTACCTACAAACAATAAAACTAAGGCTAAAGCAGGTTTTAAATACTTAAATTTATGCAATACTGAAGCTAAAACAAAATAAAGTGCCCGCAGCCCTAAAATGGCAAATATATTGCTCGTATAAACAACAAAGGGGTCTTTTGTGATTGAAAAAATTGCAGGAACACTATCTACAGCAAAAATTAAGTCGCTTATTTCAATAAGCATTAATGACATCATTAAGGGAGTTATTAACAATCTCCCTCCTTCTCTAATAAAAAAACTCTGACCGTATAACCGCTCAGTTACGGGAAAGTGATGCTTAATTAGCTTTAGAAATCGATTATCGCCTATATCTTGATGTGCTGACTTGCTAATCAACATTTGAACCCCAGAAAAAATTAAAAATACAGCAAACAAATATAATAGCCAATGAAAGTTCAAAATTAATGCCGCGCCTAAGAAAATCATAACTCCGCGCAAGAAAACGACACCTAAAATACCCCAAAACAAGACCCTGTGCTGATATTCGGAAGGTATTTTAAAATATGAAAAAATCAAATACATCACAAAGATATTATCAAGAGAAAGAGTTTTTTCGATTAAAAATCCAGTAAAATACTCCTTTCCAGACTCAGCCCCCAACCAAAATGTAATAAACGCCCCATACGCAATAGCCACAGAGATATAAAATCCAGACAGTGTTAAGCTTTCAAAAAACCGAGGTTTGTGGGCTTTTTTGTGTAAAACGCCTAAGTCAAAAAGCAATAGAACCGAAACTATGACGGAAAAAACTACCCACAACCACAAAGGTTTATTTAAAAAGTTATATTGATACATCTGAACATTTGAGTTTTAATCACTCTGGCATAAACTTATTACAACAAACTTAATCAATAAAAAAAGAAGGATAAATACGCCACAGCACCCTCGTATCAGAACTAAATTCAATCGCGACAACATGCTTTTTTATTTCAAACGACTAGACTAAAGCTACGAATGAAAAACATGAATATAATTTAAATGATTTAGGAGACACATTATTTAAATATAGCGGGCGTCTAAAAAGTGGGTAAAAACGATTAAAGATACCCAGGAAATGAGCCCATTTTAATAGTTAAGCAGCTAACTTTATTTTCCAAGAGAGGTCTGGCTAATCCATATCTTTTCTACAGTAACCTCTGCCCATTGGGAACGACACCATCAACAGTTACAAGTTTTATTTTGTCAAGTTCAGATGAAAAGCCTAGCAATAAAAACTGCGATATAAATCCCGCAATATTGCGCTCGCCTAAATTAATACATCCTATTACAGACCTTCCAACAAGCAACTCTGGAGTATAATAATCTGTAATTTGAGCTGAAGTTTGTTTAACCCCAATTATCTCACCAAAATCTACCCATACTTTATACGCTGGCTTTCTAGCCTTAGGAAAAAGATCTGCTTTTACAATAGTTCCAGACCTTATATCAACTTTTAAAAAATCATCATAAGCAATCATTATCAGCCTTAACCTCATACTAATATCAAGAAAGATGTATCACATTTTATATTTAGATATCCATACATCTTTGCTAAACTAAAATCTGTTATAAAAGGACTTTCCTATGCATCCACGCAAAGTCTTAAATTTAATCTGCATTTACTCTATTCTTACTATTAGTTTATCTTCTCGCGCAATACACGAAAGAGACGCAGATATGACCTTGCATAATATGTCTATTCCTATCTCTACTAGTAATAGTAATTCTTATACTCCCATTTCCACTTATACTTCAGACCCCAATTCTGTCACGATCACTCTTCCAACAGATTCAACCGCCATTGATTTAACCTCTTTAAATGATACAATATATCAGCAGAAAATTAGCGACCACTCGTTAGAAATGCAAATAGTGGAGGGTATACCCATTTACACCTGGAATGCTTGGGCATTTGGCAGCCCTCATGGTTTTTCACCTACTAAGGAACTAGACCTCACTAAATATGAGCATGGCCGATTTTCAGAACAGGTAGCTATTATTAAAAAAATATTTCAAACGCACCCTAATGCAATACTCTGCTTACAAGAAGTTACTCAACCATCAAAGGGGTTTGATTACACAGAAAAACTATTAAGCGAGTTTAGAAAAACTAGTATTTGTGCCGAGTATAACAAAGACACAACAGGCACAAGTTTTGGTCAAATGACACTATATAACAATTCCCACTATAAACCTGTCCGTGAGTTTAAAGGTAATACAAAACCAGTCGCGCATAGCACCGGAGCAGCAGCCCCATTTAACTCAAAAACAGACACAGATCAGAGCAATCGTGTGTTTAAAGTCTACTTTGAAGAAGTAACTGGAAGAAAACGTCAGCTTGCTGTCGTAAACGCCCATCTAAAGTGGTACGATTTTTACCCTAACACAGAACGTGACAAGAAAATAACCGGTATAGTATCAGAGTTGGTAACGTATTCACCCGGTGATTCAGGTAAAGAAGTCTTGACCGTGATCGCAGGTGATTTTAATTACGATCTTAAACAATATCACTCAACTGACAGCCGAGTTACAGTATCTCCAGTTGGAAATTCATATTCCTGGGGCAAGAGCGGACAAAATAAAAAAACAACCGACGGATTTATTGTTATAAAGCCATAAGAAAAAAGGATACTCGTGTCATTAGCTCAACTGCAAACGTATTTACAAACCAACCAGATTGACTGGCTGTTTATCCCTAGGTCAGATGAGTTCTTTGGGGAATATGTGCCCATATGTAATGAACGCTTGCAGTGGGTTTCGGGGTTCTCAGGATCAGCGGGTATAGCTTTAATTTCGCAAACATCCGCCCATTTGTTTGTAGATGGTAGATATACAATTCAAGCAAAACAAGAGTCGCCAAAATTTAAAATCCACCCCCTATCAGAAATCTGGTCTGTTATTCAGAGACTTATCACTAAAACACTAACTGTAGGCCTAAATTTCAAATTTCACTCTCGCAGTTTTGTAGAGCAATTAACTTCATTAGGTTTAAGACTGCAACACCTTGATCCTCATCCAATCGATACCTTATGGGAAGACCGCCCCCAACTTCCCAGTTCAGAAATTTTTCCTCACCCCATAAAATACAGTGGAGAATCCCTGACTTCTAAAATTCATCGAGTAATAGCCGCCTTACCTAAACAAATAGATAGCCTATATGTACACGACCCCCACGAAGTTGCCTGGGTACTTAATATTCGAGCGAGTGATTTGAATTATACCCCCATTCCTTTATGTCGAGCAATTATACATACTACCGGAGAAACAGAACTCTTTTTAAACAACTCAAACATATCTGCACAATTACGCGAACACTTAGGCACAAAAGTGCTAATCACCCCCATGGATCAACTAGAGAAAAAACTAACTAATTACCTGAATATTCAAATAGACTCCTCTTCCTCTGCTTATGATCAAAAACTTTTATTAAACCAGGCGTTTGTTTTTCCTTCCCCGATTCTAAAAATGCAAGCAATTAAAAACTCTACTGAAATTCAAGGGATGCGAACAGCACATCACCTAGATAGCATCGCCCTAAAAAAATTTATTGCTTGGATCAAGTCTCAACCTATTGAAAGCCTGTCAGAAATCAAGAGCGCTGAGAAGTTGGAGTCATTTCGAAAAGAAAATGCTGACTTTCGCCATCCCAGCTTTCCAACTATCTCTGGATTTGGTAGCAACGGTGCTATAGTGCATTACAAAGCTACTAAACAAACAAACAAACCTTTTTCTTCCAATGGATTGTATCTGTTTGATTCAGGAGGCCAATATCCTTACGGAACCACGGATATAACTAGAACTCTTACCTTCGGGACGCCCACCCCTGAGCAAAAGCAAGCCTATACGCTAGTACTAAAGGGACATATTCGTTTGGCAACAGCTATTTTTCCCAAAGGAACAACAGGACATCAACTCGATGCCCTAGCACGGACAGATCTATGGCAACTAGGGTTAGACTATGCTCATGGAACGGGGCATGGTGTCGGCTCATTTTTAAGTGTACATGAAGGGCCCGCGAGTATTTCACCTAGAGCAAATAACATTCCTTTAGAACCAGGCATGGTATTGTCCAATGAGCCCGGCTTTTATAAAGCTAACGCCTATGGCATTCGCATTGAAAATATGATGGTAGTTGTAGAAAGCCATCACAATGGGTTTCTACAATTTGAAACTCTTACAAAAGCCCCCTACGAAAATGCACTAATTGATCAAGAGTTAATAACAAGCAGTGAGCGGGCATATTTAGATAGTTATGCAACATTTATTTTTTCTTAGTCTTCATTTTTCGAATAAGGCTTAAAGTTTCTTCTTCTAAAACTTGAACACGAACATTAATAACCCCCTTATTAATGTCAGAAATCTTTTGAAACGCCCCCCTTGATAAATCAAGTAAGCGTCTTGATTTTCCTGGCACATAGGGGCCTCTATCAGTAACCAAAACAACTACTTGCTTGTTATTATCCAAGTTTGTCACTTTAATTAAACATGGAATTGGCAGCGTTCTATGCGCAGCAGTTAATTTATACTGATTATATATTTGCCCAGATGCTGTTTTCCGTCCATGAAAGTCTGATCCATACCAAGAAGAGGTACCAATCTGGTCATAATCATAGCACTTTTGAGGAGTATAGGTTTTTCCATAAATAGTATAGGATGCCCACGTAGCTCCCGCAAAATAGGCATTATTTTTTCCTCGACAAAAATCAACGCGCTGCTCGATATCTGGCTCTTCACAGCTAATAAGCAGAATAGATAACAATGAAAATATCAGAGAAAGTGTACGCATACTAAAGATTTTGATGAATTTGTGTTGTGCTCATGGGCAAGACTGTACTCTTCAATGAACAAAAAATCCACAAAAAAGTACAGTTAAGTTTTTGGCAACTTATTTTGAAGATAATAAAAGTCACTTTGCAATCAGCAATGTCTTCATTACCTTAATTAGGCTAAGGAGTTTTAGCATGAAAAAATCACTTTTATTACTATCTTCAGTTTTAGTATTCTCACTATCAATTTTTCAACCCTCATATGGGGCAGATCATGAACCTTTTGATGTAGCTACCAATGAAGCATCTAAATCGCCCACGCTTAGAGCGGTAGCCGCAGAAACTGATTTAAAAAAAATCCGCGCTCATATTCATGGGTATGCTAAAAAAATGGGTGTCCCCGAAAAAGTAAAGGATGTCGGAGAGGGAACTTTTTGCAGCTGTTTAAGAACCACCTACAACGGAGCCGAACGTTTTCTATTAGAAGAGATTTCCGGACAAGTTTTAGCGCGATTTTTAGCTATTGCTATGGATGACTTTGCTGATGGTAAACTAGATGGAGTTGCTAACGGAAAAAAAGTAAGCTACTCGCAAGAAGTCGCTAATTTATTGGGTGTTGAAATTTCTGAAGCAGAGTTACGATCTGAGCCTTTAGATCAACCTTTAGTAAACCGCCTTCTTTCTCTTGCTACAGAAGTGGGCACATTAATCATAGATACAAATGGACAAACAGAAAAAGTATTAAGGTCTCTAGGTGATTTTGCAGAGAAGAAAATGCATCGTGCCCGCAAATATTTAGCCTCAGCATTGATCCGTGAAACTGATCGAATCATTGCTCTAGAATTAGGTAATGGAGCATTTGATGGCCTTGATTCTGAAGGACTCGTCATTAATTGGAAATCTGAAATGAAGCAGTCAGTTGAAAGTGCACTAAGCCAAGTATTAGATGGAGTGAGGTAACCGCTCAGGGTGGAGGCAACTATCCTCCACCCTAGTTATACTGCATATTTCAATAAAGCCATTATAAGAATCAAACTATAAAACAAAATCTTCTTTAATAACTTGTAAGTTGGAGTGGCTATACTAAACACAGTTAGCATAATTATACTTGGGTAACTCATCTCTAGTAGTGGAGTTAAAAACTCAGAAATCCCCTTAAAGTCAAGCAGCGACATCGAGAATGAAATGCTCGTAGTTGCCAATAGAACTATGGGAAAAGAGCCATCCTTTAGCTTTAATAATTCTACCAAATAACGTGCGTAAATATTATTTAATGCAACAGCTGTAGTCAGACAAGAAAAGATAATTGCTAAGCCTATAATCAGGGCTGCAGATGTGCCTAATATATAGGAAGCAATGGAAGGAAGTATCAACTCTGGCGTTGCATTTAAGGGAACTGCCTGTTGGTAATGAGCCCCTAAATACACGAACCCAAAATATACGACAGCCAACATAACCGCTCCTACGGCGCTTGGCTTAAGCGCAGCCATTATAAGCTTTTTTTGACTGTGGCTATTAGAAAGGCTTGCTTGAATTTGTTTGAATACTAGAGCAGAAAAGAAAAAAGCAGCAAGCAAATCCATAGTTTGATAACCAGTTAAAAAACCATTGTTTAGTGCCCTAAATTGAGAAGTAACCACTTGAGGTTCAGGCGCCTTCAAGACCCCAACAAGAATAAGTATAGATAATAGCCCCAACAAAATTGGACTCATCCACTTTCCTAAAAGGCGCATCATCATTTGATCTTTTAAACACATAATGTATGTCAAAACACAAAACACTCCGCTAAACAATGCTATAGATATGCCTGAAAACATGGAGTTAATACCGCCATATGCAACTGCAATACAGCGAGGAATAACGCCAAAAGATCCCAAAAGAGACAAGAGAGCCAGAGGTACTACAATAGCCGCTAACGGCCCTGCCTCTTTAAAAAACGAGATATAACTGCCTCGATGTAACTTGATCACAAACAAACCTAAAAACGGCAATATAATCCCGGTAAGAAACAAGCCTAAGAATCCGACTAACCAGTACGACCCTGAGGACAATCCTATTGTTAACGGAAACACTAAGTTTCCAGACCCAAAGAACATCGCAAATATAGCGAAACCATAGGTAAATAAAGACTTATAACTTTGCATTTCAAACTCCTGAATTCAAAAAAACTAAAATAGCGGTGAAATTTCTTACGTGAGCTGTACGGCCACATTGATGCTGACTAATTTTAGCCAAAATTGAATACGGTTACTCGTGTGTTTATTATAGCAATCAAAACTATACATTCAAATATAAACAGCCCAAAATGTTTGCTCAACAAAAAATTAACTATGCATTAAATCTTTTGCTACAAACAAAACGACTTCCACAAAAATCAACACAATTATTATCCACTCAAGCATAGAGCTATGCTTGTGATTCAATTGATCTTCTAAAATCTCCAAAAGATCTTGAATCATAGTAAGCCCCATATTCAAACTTTCAACACGACTTTGTAAATCTAAAAAGTCTGCTGCCATATTGTAATAAGGTTCAATTTCAGAATGGTCCCAAATTACACGAGGAGTATGAATAATATTCAAATTGCTATTAATGGCTGATTTTTGCAAGTACAGTTGCCCCATTTTTTTAGCAATTTCTGGGCGCTTTAGCGAAGTTTTTCCAGTTTCTGCTAAGCTTTTTGGAATAAACGACATCTTATCCGTCGTCACCTTCAGTTCTTTTTCATGGGTCGCAAGCTTTACTGACTGGGCCAAAGCATAAGATAGTGACAACTTATACAGCGCATCATTATCATTTTCGATGATAATCGTATCCATGACCTCATCAATTATAGTATGATCTCCAACTTTGTATTGGAACTCGTCAATCTCAAATACTCCCAATGGGCTATCCGAAAATTGTTTAATAGCTTCAATAAATTGTAAGGCTTGAGAATCTTCAACCCCCCAAAAAACCACGGCACCAAAAGAAAATACATAAATGAATTGATGCTCAGACTCGTAAAACACAACATCATTAAATCGCTGAGGTTTCTTATCTTTGTTTTGCAAAAAAACAAAGACATCAGAAAGCTTATAGTTTTGGGCAACACTATAGGTTAAACATTTATTCATGGATATTTTTCTCGAACAGTTTGGTACACTAGTCACTATAAATGAAAATAAGTATGTTTGACAATGAAAACCCTTAAAAATCTTCCCTCCCACCATCAAAATATTCTATTAAGAGTCGATTGGAATATCCCCACGAGCAATAACTCCATTATTGACCCAAGTCGAATAATAGCAACGTTACCTACCCTCAACCATCTACTAAACCATGGCCACTATGTTACCATTCTCACTCACCGCGGGCGACCAATCGCTAACCAAGACAATATACATCTAAGTTTTAGACCCCTCTTAAATCAACTCAATCAGCTTTGCTCGAAAAACTTCTTATTCATAGATACGTTAAATCAACTCGGCACTCAATGGAATCAGTCACGTGTATCCTTGTTTGAAAATTTACGATTTTTCTCAGGTGAAATCGATAATAACTCAGAGTTCTCAACGCAGCTTTTTTCCGGAGCAGCTGCCTACGTTAATGACGCCTTCTCTGTTTCTCATCGCGCTCATGCCTCAGTAGAAGCCATAACACAACACGGCCCTTCTTTTGTAGGCAACTTAATGGAAAAAGAGCTGTCTGCACTTGCACTGTTTGTGCAAACTCCCAGAGCCTCAATGACGGCAATTTGCGGGGGTGCAAAAATAGGCAGTAAGCTTCCGTTTATAAAACATATGACTAAAAAAGCATCAACTATCGCCTTAGTTGGAGGCATTGCAAATACTTTTTTGACAGCAAAAGGGCTGAATCTTGGAAAATCACTCGTTGATCACGATTCACTTCATATAGCAAACGACATTATTAAACTTGCTGAAGAAAACAAGTGTAAATTGTGGCTGCCAAACTATGTGCGTGTCGCTAAGTCTTTAGATGATACCCCTACAATAAAACATGTTTCTACAGTCAGCCCAGATGAAGCTATTTTTGATATGGCTAAACAAAGTTATGAATCTCTACTCGCTAGTTGTAATACTTCAGAAACTATAATCTGGAATGGCGCAGCAGGCGTTTTAGAGCATCCTAATTGGAGCGAAGGAACCTTTTCCATAGCTAACGGGCTTGCCGCCCTAACAAAAAACAAAAATATTCCTACTTTAGCTGGAGGTGGAGAAACAGTAATGGCGCTACAGCAAACAAAAACCATCAACAAGCTTAGTTATGTTTCGCTGGCAGGAGGAGCTTTCATGGAATATATTTCTGGTGAAGTTTTACCGGGAGTTGATGCGCTAGAAAGAAAATGGCGCACCCAAGAGGAGTCGAACCCCTAACCTTCAGATCCGTAGTCTGACGCTCTATCCAATTGAGCTATGGGTGCGCAATGAGCCCTTTATACAAGATTCTTTCTATAAACGCAACAGGAAAAACAGCGCTTCACAAAATTAACTCAATACTCTAAACTATACATAGAAAATGAACACTACCCTTATGACAAATAGTGCCACAATAATTTTAGAGCTCCATAATCAACGTCAAACTCATGTTGTGCCCCACAACCCTCTCTGGCCGAAGATTTTCACTGCCGAAGAAAAGACACTTCGGCCTCTTTTTATTCATCAAGCAACAACGATTGAACATATTGGCAGTACTGCAATAGTTGATATGCCAGCAAAACCTATTATTGATATAATGATACTGCTGCCAGATGTTTTAGATATCCTCCGCATAGTCCCTCAGTTGGAGCACTTAGGATATCTCTATGGGGGAGAATTTGGCATTTCTGGACGACATTTTTTTTGTAAAGGCGACAGAACTCATTGCAATTTCCATATTCATGTCTATAGTCAAATAGACCCAGCTGCTAAAAACCACCGATTGTTTCAGCTCTATTTAACGAAACACCCCCGCACATGCAAAGCCTATGCAAAACTCAAACAAACGCTAGCAAATCAATACCCTCACGATCGTACTGCCTATACAAAGGGCAAACATGACTTTATCCAAAACGTTTTACTAAAAGTAAACAATAAAAAAGTCTCCGAATAAAGAAAAGTATAGCAAAATATCTATAAGTATTGCTAAGCTAAAGCTTAAAGTTACCCGGTTTAGCATCTGCAAGATGCTCTCACTCTATTGAATTTGTACTAACTCTTCTTTCCTTGACTCTAACGCTTGAAGCATATAATTAATTTCTATTTTTTTACATGCATCAAACATAATTTTTTAGCATCACTTTCTCAATTTTTCTGAATTAACCTGTCTGTTTAAGGCAAAGTTTTATAAAAAGTCAGAAAAGAAATAAGGAATTAAAGTATCTTAATCCTACCTTTCTGAATAATTGTATTAAAAAATAATTTATCAAGCACTCCAGCCTAAATTATCCCCTACATTTCATAGATCCTATCTTGAACGGCCTCTTAAACTAAGCTCTTCCGCAAAAAAGAATCTATAGAAAACAACAAATAAAAAGCTAATTTTGAGAAACTATAATTTTTAATGAATTTGAGCCATCCTTCAACTTCAGAACTTCCGAACATTTACCTATTTTGGCGTTAGTATTAATCAGAAATGATACTATCACATAGCTAAACTTGATCTTTAGTACAAAACTTTACTAAAAGCTCAATTATAAATTGTGGGTAGGTATAGTATAGATGTCAATCGAGTAGAGTCAGTTATACAGGAGGTAATAGTTATATAAAAAAAACCTCCCTAGTAGGGAGGTTGAGTTCTAATAGTTAGGCTTGTTTAGCCTTAAACTTGGGGTTAGTTTTATTAATGACAAGAAGGCGGCCTTTTCGGCGGATCAATTTACAATCTTTATGGCGACTTTTCGCTGACTTTAAAGAACTTAATACTTTCATAATCTTCTCGTTGATTAATTACTAGGATTTAAATGACAGTATTCTGACGAATCCAAATGGTTATTAATAGGCTTGGCGGCGACCAACTTTCCCACACCTTAAGATGTAGTATCATAGGCGCTGGGGACTTTCACGGTGGAGTTCGATATGGGATCCTGTGTTTAATTCCCCGCCATAGCGACCAAGCCGACTAATAACCATTTTCAAACACTCTTTTATGAACTAAATTCACTTAAAACTTACGCATCCGAGAATGATTCTGGGGGGCGTCGAGTTTTATATATCAAGCCAATGAGGCGATTAGGATTCGTTAGCTCCACCCCTTACAGGGCTTCCACACCGAACCTATATACGTGGTGGTCTTCCACGGCCTTCAATAGAGATGACTGGTATCGAGGTTAGCTTCCCGCTTAGATGCATTCAGCGGTTATCTAGTCCGTTGTTTAGCTACCCGGCACTGCCCTTGGCAGGACAACCGGTACACCAGAGCAACGTTCACCCCGGTCCTCTCGTACTAGGGGCAAGTCCTCTCAATCATCTAGTCTCCCACGGCAGATAGGAGCCGAACTGTCTCACGACGTTCTGAACCCAACTCACGTACCACTTTAATCGGCGAACAGCCGAACCCTTGGGACCTTCTTCAGCCCCAGGATGTGATGAGTCGACATCGAGGTGCCAAACCTTGCCGTCGATATGAACTCTTGGGCAAGATCAGCCTGTTATCCCCGGCGTACCTTTTATCCGTTGAGCGATGGCCCTTCCACGAGGAACCACCGGATCACTATGACCGACTTTCGTCTCTGCTCGACATGTACGTCTTGCAGTCAGGCAGGCTTATGCCATTGCACGCTACAGTTGATTTCCGACCAACTTGAGCCTACCATCGCGCGCCTCCGTTACGCTTTAGGAGGCGACCGCCCCAGTCAAACTACCCACCATGCAGGGTCCGGGATCCGGATCACGGATCTCCGTTAGACGTCAAAGGCAACAAGGGCGGTATTTCAAGGGCGCCTCCATCCAGACTGGCGTCTGAATTTCAAAGGCTCCCGCCTATCCTACACATGTTACCCCTAACGCCACTGCAAAGCTGTAGTAAAGGTGCACGGGGTCTTTCCGTCTAACCGCGGGTACCCCGCATCTTCACGGGGAATTCAATTTCACTGAGTCGATGTTGGAGACAGCGGGGAAGTCGTTACGCCATTCGTGCAGG
>OY843726.1:165000-827500 GCA_963693005.1 Alphaproteobacteria bacterium CMAR1
CATAAAATGACGAAAGCATGGCATTGCGACAAAAAACACTCACTAGCCCTTCAGCAACCTCAACTAAACTTTCCGCATCAGACTCGCCCACCACCAGATCAACCCAGCTGTCAACTCTAACTTTAAACTCTTCATTTACACTTTCTATTTCAGCGCTACAAAACTGCTGAAAAGCACCCCTATCAAACGGCCACTCTGCTTCTAGGCCATCAGTTAACTTAGCCCCCGACAAAGCAGAGATACACAAACTTATAAAAATCATCGACCTTACTATTCTTATTACTTTTAGGCTCACGACTCCCCCTAGGCTATCTTAGTAGTTTTATCTAATCATCTTCAGCGACTCTAGCAACGACACGGTAAATGCGGCATGAATCATATACTGTAACAAACGAATATTATATGCAACGTAGAAGCCACGAAAACCATAAGTACGATAGATATAAACCACCTCGTCAAAACCTCCATAATGGCTTCCAACTCGTTGCAACCGGCTCTTAATCTCATCAACAGGCAGCATAATTGCGGTATTCATTGTTGCCTCAGCTAAGCTAATCCACATCAACTCAACAAATCCAATTTGCTGAATTTGCAACACATCCCGAACAAACAACATCAGTTGATCATGCACCACTAGAAAAACTACCCAAGATAGAGTTTGGCGCAACATCGTCACGTATAACCCACGATAAACAAACGCTAAAAACTGTAACTTTGAGCTTAGAAAAAACGCGCCTACTCCGCCAGAGGCAAGCTGAAATGTAATTAGCCATACTTTTAGGCGCTCTAAGGGAGTAATTAAAAACACCTCTAACACAGCAATGGTTACCCCCGTCAATAAGCTTAACCACATAACGCTTTTGATAAACGCTCCATAAATTAATGGAACCAGCAACATCAACGGGTATCGATACGACTGTTTCAACACTACTCGAATCAGATTAGGTAACAATCCCGAGTAAAAACCCCGCCATCCCTTCATGCGATAAATAACCAACGCAACTGTCCTAGCAGAGGAATATTGCGGATAAGTCTGCCAATAAGTCTTTATAACATCTAAAGGGTGCTCTACTATCAAGCTTACTGCACCACGAGCAGCGCCAGCGATAGCTGCAAATATTAAATAAAATGAAAAATCCATCCGTTTTCCTCTGGTTCTTAACGAAGAAAACGTGAAAAAAAGCAAGAATACTCTATTCGAGAAAATCACGATCCCTTCGCCGGCACTAACCGTATCAGGTTCAAAGGGTTAAGCTCTCACTCTCTCAGCCAACGGCACCCCTTGTGACAAAACAAACGTACTCAATTTTTATATCTTTATCAAACTATTAATTGCTTACTCAGAAACAACTCACTCATAAACAGCTAAGCCACCTTTCTAGCAACCGTGAATATACGATCTGTTCCATTCTCTACAAACTTAGCCCCATCAAACCCGCACTGCTTAATCACTTCAAAGCCATTAGCAGCCAACACTTCGTTTATTGAGACCTAGTATAAACTTGTAGCGTCTAAAAAGCGCTTAAAATCTCTGGTAATTCACCCCTGGCCTGCTTGCGATAAACTCTGAGGCTAAAACACCCTCAGAGTTTATCGCACTATACTGCAGCTCTCTCAGAAAGATATTCTGAGAGAGCTTTAACCAGTCTATCGTTAGCTTGGTGATGTTATCACCCTCAAGTAGATAGTTTAAATTAAATATATCAAAGACATACAGGCCCTTTGGGGCCAAGTTTGCATATATATTGAATAGCACACTCAAAGTTAGCAGAGGTCAAGTGTCCAACTGCATTAAATATCGTAATAACCGCATCAAACCTCCCACCTTGTATAAGACGCATATCTCCCTTAAAAACACTAACACTTAGCTTTTCTTTTTTAACCTTACCTCTAGCAAGAGCCTATCACTTTAAAACCTCGCTTACTCAACCATAGCACCTGCACCGAAGGTCAAGTCAAAAACGGTTTCAACTCAATGTTGATTAAGATGAACTTCTATAAGGCGGTTGATTTTTTCAGAGCCTGTTTCATTAAAGGCATCATAACTCTCAGCTTCCGCATCATAGTGCGATGAATCTGCACTAACGTGAATATGTCAATCACTGACAACCCTCACATTTTCAATATGCGCAACCAATCAGCTAGCTGCGCATAGCATGCGTAAATTATCTAAGTCTTTAACTCAATCACTTTCATACTTCGCGATCTAAGCGCATGGAACTGCACCACCAAAAACACAACTAAAGACATAACTAGCCCTAAAACTTCCTTGGGCATACAGTCTGGCAAATCCGGAGATAACAAGGACGAAAGCACAAATGTCCCCAAGCCCATAGTTGTAGACGCGATTCCCGCCAATGGAGATAACCTTTTAAAAATAAGAGCCATAACAATCGGAACAAAAAATGATGTTACCGTTAAACCATAAGCCTCCAACATAATTGGGATTACATCATTCCCAAAATATGACCCAAAAACAGCTGCCATCCCTACAGAAAAAGTGACTATTCTGGAAACCCACTTAGATGAAGCATTGGGTAAGTTTCGAATCCAAGGTATATCCATAGCAATATTTAAACTAATCGAACATAACAACGAGTTTGCAGTCGACATAATTGCCATTAATATCCCTGCAGCAAACAAACTAGTCACCACTGGAGAAGCAATCATCGAAATAACTCGCATAATCACCCCCTCATCACCTCTTATAATACCCGCCTGCGCCCCCAAAACGCCTAAGTACACAGGAAATAAGGATGCAATCACCATCAGTACCCCTGCACCTAAAGTCGCTAAAAACACCGCCCGCGGTGACTCAGCCGCAAAGCATCTCTGCCCCATATCTTGCCCAATAATTGTAAATAGGCACGGCATTAAAATCCAACTAATCACCGGGATATTACTCGCGACAGGTGTTAACTTTTCATCTAATACAATATCCGACAAATCCAACGTCCAAAACGTAACCGCAAATAAACTCAACACCAATAATATTTGCAGCGTATCTGCCATAATAACCGCTCTCAGCCCACCAGACATCGTATATACAATCACCACAGACCAAAACAATACATACAAAAGATCACTTTTGAAGCCTAAGCTATAAAAGAATTTTCGCATGGCCACACACACCGCAAGAAGCACTAAAAACATAGATACTATATAGATTATCCCAGCCAAGCGTCTTAACCCAGGGCTTTCATAGGCAACCTCAAATACCTCTGGAATCGTGCTAATGTTCAATGTGCGAAACCTCCCACCAATCCCCATAGACAAAACTATAAAACCAATAGCAATACCTAAGGAATAGCAAATCGCTAACCAACCAGACGTAAATGCCGCCTCTGAACTGCCGATAATAGCCCCGCCTCCAAACTGAGTCGCCAACAGCGTCATCATCAAGCTAAAAAACTTAACGCTCCGTCCACCAAGATAGAACTCCTTATACGTCGAGGCACGCTTTGCCGCGATCTTACCAAATAATAGCGTAACGCAGGCAATTAACACCAAAAAACCTAAAAATACAGAATAATTCATCGTCTAAACCTTTTTATAATCGTACAAAATTAAAAAATAAAAATTGATTGCAGCGTTTAGGAAAAACGATGTCGAGCCAGGGCCGCGCCCATATACAGAATCAATAAATTGCGGATACGCATAATTTTTGCTCACTATTTGTAGTTAGTAAATCAAAAAAAACCTTCTCATTCAATATCTTTTCTCATAAACTTGCAACATATATTAGAATAATGAGCCATCTTTATGCAAAAAACTGTTGTTATGATTTTATTTGGAGGCCGATCCACAGAGCATGAAATTTCTATTGTTTCAGCTCGAAATGTTTTAAACGCCATAGACTCCCAAAGGTACTCCCCCATTCTTGTAGGTATCACAAAAGATTCAGGAAAATGGCATCTTTTTTCAAATGGACACATTCCAGAAGAACTTACAACGCTCACTGACGCAACTCTATTTAGCTATGACTTAGTTAATCTGATACAAACCAACGAAAAACCAAAACTCACCAATTTATCTGCAACGATTAATATATCTATTGATTTCGCACTTCCTATTCTTCATGGGAAATATGGTGAGGATGGATGCCTACAGGGGCTATTTCGCATGTATAACCTACCATTCTCGGGTCCTTCTGTAGCTGCATCAGCGGCATGCATGGACAAAGACTTTGCAAAACGCATTTGGGAAGGATCAAACATCCCAGTTATTCCCTATGTTACCACGTACAAACATCTACCTATCAATTATGCAACTGCCAAGAAAAAGCTCGGCCCCACTCTATTTATAAAGCCCGCCAATACCGGCTCGTCAGTCGGTGTTTATAAATCAAAAACTGAGTCTGAATTCAATCAACACCTTAAGAATGCATTTAAATACGATGACAAGGTCGTAATTGAACAAGCAATTGATGGCCGTGAAATTGAATGTGCAGTTTTAGGCAACAAAAACCCCACAGCTTCACTTCTGGGCGAAATCAAGCCGCGTCATGAGTTTTATAGCTATGAAGCAAAATACTCCGACCCAAATGGTGCAGAACTTTGTATACCTGCGGACTTGCCAGATGATATTGCCCACAAAATAAGAACTTACGCTACCCTTGCCTACTCAGTTTCCGATTGCATTGGGTTTTCTCGTGTGGACTTCTTCCTGCAAAGAAATGGTGAAATTTATCTAAATGAAATAAATACTATCCCTGGGTTCACAAACATCAGTATGTACCCCCAATTAATGGAAACAATAGGAATTTCCTACTCAGATCTTATTACTCGCATTATTGAGCTAGGCATGGATGAGTTTCAACGTTGGAACAATTTATCTACAGAACACATCTCATGAAAAAACTTGACCGTGTCTTTTTTCAACAACCAACGCTAGAAGTCGCCAAATCAATATTAGGGACCAAACTTCACTTTAAAGGCCAGGTCGCAACTATTACCGAGGCAGAGGCCTATATTTTCACTCAATCCGATCTGCAACAAAAACCAAAAAACAAACGCTTGAACGCAATGGCACAATCCGCGGGCCATACATACATCTATTTAATATACGGCATGTATTATTGTATCAATATCACGACAGAGGCTCAGGGCACCCCCGCTTCTATTTTTCTGCGCGCTGGCATTCATTTTAATGGCAAAAAGCATCTAAATGGGCCAGGAAATTTTACAGCTGCAATGAAAATCACAACTGAGCATAATCTGCTTGATATTTGCGAATCTTCAGATTTCTTCTTTACAGAAGGCACCTCAGTTACAGATGTTGAAATAACCCCGCGCATCGGTATCAGCTCTGAAAAAGAACTTCTCTGGCGCTTTGTTGCCTCTAAAAACATAGTGAAACAACTTATGCAAACTCCTTTAGTAAATGTTTAGCTACTCATTACCCCTTAAGCTTCCTGCCCCTCAATGATTCTTACTTTTTTTTAAAGATAAATTATTAGTGCTCGCTAACAAACAAGCCTCTATTTTGCGACCGCTAACTCAATTTGCTTTTCTATCACAACTTTCTGACTCTCAAGCCACGTCGAACTACGGCCAACTTTATTGGCCCACTCTAGTAAATTTTTTGTCTTAGCTAGCTCCACCTCTAGGCCAAAACTTTGCCCTCCTCTAGCACTAATAGACTCACACGTGTCAACAACCTCATCATGACGAAAAAACTTCTCACTGATTCTCGACGTTCTAACTGGGTCTAAATCTACCCAAACCACTTCCATCAGTTTTCTTGCCCTATCAGCACTTCCAGTTAACGCCACATCTTTAATTAAAGAGTCAAGAACTTCCATTATTCTTAAATGATAAGTTTTTCTCTCCCCTCCCCTATCCGAAGAGGGATAACTCTCAAGCCCCTTCGTACAAACAACTCGCAATAACGCACCTGCAACAAAGTAATAATTATCCGCTCGATTGC
The DNA here is from genome assembly GCA_963693005.1 of Alphaproteobacteria bacterium CMAR1. GTDB lineage: Bacteria > Pseudomonadota > Alphaproteobacteria > UBA6184 > UBA6184 > Bodonicaedibacter. Next base: position 170,929 of record OY843726.1, read on the forward strand.
TATCTTCAAAAGCTTCTTGGCCCGCAGCTTTTTTTTAATGCCTCAGTAAGCATTGTTTCAACCTTTACTAGGTTTACGCCCCCTTGAAAGCTTTTCACTATATTTTTAGATGTTTGTATCAAGTTTTTTTTTGAAAAAGAATGCCCAGCCTCAAGCTCTTCAGTCAAAATATCCTGCATCCACTCAACTGTAACCTCAAACTTACCCTCAGAACATGTTTTTTCATCAACTGAATTTAAACATACATTTCCAGTAGCACAAACTACCTGCTGCATACACAGCAGAGCGATCAATCCTACAAACCACAATGGGTGCGTCATTATTCCCCTAAATCTATTGAATTTTCACCTGTTTTTATATGAATTTTGTTGATCGGTCAAGTTTTTTGATATTCTTATATGAAACTTTAAATTCATCTTCAATTAATAGTCTAATTCGCTATACACCTTACTCTGCTAATCATTTTATATTTTCATCTTGACCAAACGACACTTCAGTTTATAATTTGCCTCAGCAAGAAACAGGTTTTTTATGCATTTTCAACAAATAATCTTTAATTTACAGCAGTTTTGGGCAGACTATGGCTGCGCAATTACCACTCCCTACGATATGGAGGTTGGCGCAGGAACTTTTCATCCGGATACAACTTTAAAATCGCTAGGTCCCCAGCCTCTAGACGTTGCTCATGTCCAAGTATCGCGGCGCCCTAGTGATGGTCGATTTGGAGAAAACCCCAATCGCTTACAGCGATTTCATCAATTTCAAGTTCTGCTCAAACCCGCACCAAAGGACATTCAAAACCTCTATCTAGAAAGTTTGTTTAAACTGGGGTTAGACCCGAAAAAACACGACATTCGTTTTGTTGAGGATGACTGGGAAAGCCCAACCTTAGGAGCATCTGGTCTAGGTTGGGAAGTATGGTGTGATGGAATGGAAATCACCCAATTCACTTACTTTCAACAGGTGGGCGGCATTGAGTGCGAACTGGTTTCCGGTGAAATTGCATATGGAATCGAACGTATAGCTTGTATTCTGCAAGATGTAGACAGCATCTATGATATTAATTGGAATGGCCGAACCGATGATAAAAAAATCACTCTAGGCGATTTGTTCCAACAAAATGAGCGTGAGTTTTCATACTATAACTTCGAGTTTGCAGACACAAATTTATTGGTTAAACAATTTGAAGACAGCGAAAAGCAGTGTGCCATTCTTATTCAAGAGAGTCTCTCTCTTCCTGCCTATGATATGTGTATAAAAGCCAGTCACTTATTTAACATTCTCAATGCTAGAGGCGTTATAAGCGTATTGGAACGGGCAAATTATATCGGGCGAGTACGCTCGATGGCAAAAGCTTGTTGTCAAACGTATTTGAACTCCACTTCTTCTAACTTGAAAGGATAATCCATGAACTTACTTATTGAATTTCAAACGGAAGAAATACCTGCACGCATGCAACCAACTGCAGAAGTTGCATTAAAGCGGATCTTTGAGTCTTTTTGTATAGAAGAGCAGATTCCCTTTCAAAACCTTGAGATAAACTCCACACCACGGCGCCTTGTTTTAGAGTGTTCCGGCCTCCCCAACAAACAACCCGACCAATTAATTGAGCAAAAGGGACCAAGAACTGACTCCCCTCAAGCTGCCCAAAATGGGTTTTTGCGCTCTGTTGGACTTACCTCAGACAACTGTGACACCGTAGAAACTTCAAAAGGAACTTTCTGGATAGCTCGTTTAAATAAAATAGGCGCACTAACTCAAGATCTCGTTCCTCAATTTATTGAAAGTGTGTTAAAAACTTTTCCTTGGCCTAAAAGCATGAAGTGGGGAAAAGTTCCTTTTCAATGGATTCGCCCGCTGCACCAAATATTGGTACTACTAGACAATTCACCGTTGTCTGGAAATATCTTAAGCATTCCGCTGGTCTCTACCACAACTGGTCATCGCTTTTTAGGGGAAAAAACCTCCAAAACACTTGCTAGTATTGAAGAGTATCACCAATTTTTGAAAACTAACTTTGTTATGTTAACCCGCAGCCAGAGAAAGCAAACCATTCGAACCCAGTTAAGTAAAATTGAGAAACTTCACAATGTAACGTGGAAAGATGACCCTGCTTTATTAGAAGAGGTCGCAGGCCTAGTCGAGTACCCATTCACCATTAGTGGAACCATTGATCAAGCGTTTATGGAGCTTCCTCAAGAATTGACTGTGTCCGTAATGAAAACACATCAACGCTACTTTTCGTTTTTTACACATGAAAATAAGCTTGCCCCAACATTTGGCGTCACAGCAAACAACCTCACGTCAGAAAACCTGAACCATAAAGTTCAACATGGCAACGAAAAAGTTCTGCGTGCTCGATTATCTGACGGTCAGTTCTATTGGAAATTAGATTTAAACACTCCCTTGGCAACCCTATCTGATAAACTATCTAAAATTACATTTCATCAGAAATTAGGAACTTTAAAAGATAAGCGCAATCGCATTGTTCACACTGCGCGATTTCTCAACCAATGGTTTGCCCTGCCACAAGACATTTTAAAAGAAGCTGCACTATACTGCAAAAGCGACTTAGTCAGCGGTGTTGTTTCTGAGTTTCCTGAATTACAAGGAATTATGGGCGGGTATTACGCTTCACTACAAGGGAAAGCTGAAATATCGGTGGCCATAACTGATCACTATAAGCCTCTCGGACCTTCCGACTCGCTTCCTAGAGACTTGACTGGCATTACTCTTGCGTTAGCAGACAAACTAGACACACTAGTAGGTTTTTTTGCGATTAACGAGAAGCCTACAGGGTCTAAAGACCCTTTTGCATTAAGACGTAGCGCACTAGGAATTCTCAGACTAATTTTTGAAGCTTATTATACACATGGAAAAGAGTTCACTCCTCCTCTAGATCAAGTAATCCATGCAATATTGCTCGAATATAAAGAAACCTTAGGTTTGTCATTTGAGATTCACTCCATTACAAAGGAGATAGTTATGTTTTTAACCGAACGTCTCAAGGTTTCCCTAAAAGACTCTGGAATCCGCGCAGATATAATTGAATCAGTTCTTGCGTCCAGCGATAAACACACTGTTCTTACAATTAAGAAAAAATCTGATATTCTATCTAAGTTTTTATCTATGTCTCTCTCTGACAACCTAATTTCTGGTTATAATCGCCTTTGGAAATTACTTAACTCTCAGAAGTTGCAACCTCAGAACTTAGATGTCGATCCTGCATTATTGAAAGAAGAGTCAGAGCAAATTCTTTATAAAGAATGGAAAAAAAGATCTATCGAATCCCTAGTTTTAAACCAAAGTTATGAACAAGCATTAACTAAGTTTACAGAACTGAAACCTTTTATTGATAGATTTCTTGATAAGATCTTGGTAAATGTACCCGACGATGCTTTGCGGCAAAATCGCTTAGCATTGATTGTTATTATTATTCAATCTATCAAATCATTTGCTGCGATTGAAAAAATAGCGCATGATAAGTAAAAAATAAACTTGATTTTTAGGCTAAACTGGGTATGATGCATTCAGTAACTAAAACGCATCAGAAGCGGGTGTAGCTCAGGGGTAGAGTACAACCTTGCCAAGGTTGGTGTCGAGGGTTCGAATCCCTTCACCCGCTCCAGTTTGGCCACTAAACTATAAATTTAGAGGCCACAGTGAGTTTCAAAAAACAACATCCTTATTTACAAAAAGTACTAAAAGATATTCCCACCCAACATGAACATTTTTACTATTTCGCAGAGCGATACTTACAACATCTATCTACTAATGATGTAGAGAGATTAACCCCTTCTGACTTAAAAACGCTACTGAGTGATGGCTGGACATTTTTACAATCATGGGAGCAACCTACTCCTAAAATATCCATTCAAAATTTAGCTGCTCTTGAACATAACAATGAACGAGGAAGCGTCGTTCAACTACTTTTAACGAACATCCCATTTGTCGCTGATTCGATTATTACCGAACTGCGTCGCCAAGGCCATGATATTAACTTTATTCTGCGGGGTACGTTTAAAATTAACCGAGAGAACGGAATATTAAAAGAGCTCCACGACAAAAAGACGCCTCCAAATGAACTATTATTACACATAGAACTTCGCCAACAAGTAGACAAAGCAACCCTAGAAGCTCTAGAGGCTACTCTATTTAGCATAATTTGCGACATTCAACTTGCAGTAGATGACTTTGATCCAATGAAAGCATCTGTCAACTCAGCTAGAGACTCTATCTCCCTCCCGGAACATAAAGAAGAGGTAGCGTTTTTAAATTGGATGGCTAGCGATCGCTTTATATTTTTGGGGTGTGCTGAAATTGAAAACAGTGTTGTTTCAAAAACACTAGGCATACTAAACAATACAAAAACCTATTCAAACATACTAAAAGAGTTAGCCTCCTCTTCAAACTCTTCAAAAAAAGTACTCCGATTTCACAAGCCTTCTTACTCCACTAAAATCGATCGAAATGAGCCTCTAGATATTCTTCGGCTACGGGTGTCTGAAAAAAAAGAAATTATCTTCATTGGAATCTTAACATATGCAGCAAAGTCTGTATCTAGCGATCAAATTCCACTCTTGTCCTCAAAGCTAAGCGCACTAATCGAACACTTTACTTCTTTTGGTGAGTACTTCAACAGAAAAGAACTAAGCATTACTTTAAATAACCTTCCTTTCGTAGAGGCTGTGAATCTAAATGTAGAAGAAATTATTAGCATCTGCAAAGACATTGTCTCGCATCAGTCAAAATATGTTTTTTCTATTCGTCACCGATTTAATCCCGCCTTAAAACAGCTATCTGTAATGATGTTTATGCATCATAAAAAACTGACCGATGAGAATCGAAAATTGATCACGACTCTACTCGAAGAGAATATTGGGAAATCAATTATCCACTCTGAAGTGGAGTATATTGATAACGATGTCATTTGTTTGTATTCAATTATTACAAATGCTAAAGACCCAAAAGACTCACTTCATGACTTGCCTGAAAAGATTTCCATAGCAACCCTCTCTTGGGAAGACAAAGTTAGGTCAGAGCTTATCTCTATATCTGGGTTAGTTGACGGAGATCTTTTGCACCAAAAATATAAACTAGCACTCACCCCCAACTACAAATCAAAACACTCTCCTCAGGCGGCCTCGAAGGACATATCTATTTTGGAAAGACTATCAAGAAGCCAACTCCTTCTTGATCTAGAGCTTTATGGCGAAGCCTCTTCTGAAAAAGGACTTTTGTTTCATTTAAAGATTTTTAAACAAACTTCTCCTTTTGCACTTTTTGAGATTTTCGCCCTACTTGATAGCATGGGACTAAAGCTCATTTCCGAAACCTCTTTTGAAATAAATCCGCCCTCTGATGAACTCTGTTTCTGGATTCATGATCTTATTGTAGAAACGCCCGAAGCTATAGACTTCTCACAAATTACTCTACCATTTAAGCAGCTTTGTCAAAAAATCTTAACTAAAGAAGTAACTAACGATGAGCTCAATACTTTAGTACTAAAAGAAGCTTTGAATTATCGCCAGATCTCTTTGCTTAAAGCATTTTTAGGATACTTAAAACAAATCCAATTCCCTTTCGGAGGAAAGTATAATCGAGACATCTTGCTTAGAAACTCCAAGCTAACAAACCTTATTATAAAACTATTCGAAGCAAAGTTTCATCCTCCCCTCAGCGGCGATGAGCGCTTAGAGTTTGTGTCGTCTTTTTCAAAACAATTTGAACAACAGCTGCTTGAGCTCAAAAGTGAAGACGAAGATAAGTTGTTCCGACAGCTCTATAATCTTGTTACTCACATAGTTAGAACAAACTACTTTGTCGTGGGCGAAGACGAAAGCTTAAAGCCATACATTTCCTTTAAGATTGCAAGTGCCAATATTACAGACATTCCAAAACCTTCTCCGCTTGTAGAGATTTTCACTTACTCAAAGGATTTTGAGGCCGTACACCTAAGAAGTGGTAAAGTTTCAAGAGGAGGAATTCGGTGGTCTGACAGAGGGGAAGACTATAGAACAGAGGTCCTTGGCCTTGTTAAGGCCCAAAACACAAAGAACTCTGTTATTATTCCTATGGGTTCAAAAGGTGGTTTTTACGTAAAAACCCCTGATCCTGGCAAAGAAGAAGTGATTGAGTGTTATAAAAACATGATGCGGGCCATGCTCGATATCACTGACAATATTATTAATAATCAGATTATCCATCCAAATTTAGTTATTCGATATGATGAAGAAGACCCCTACCTAGTTGTAGCGGCAGATAAAGGAACTGCAAGTTTTTCTGATATCGCAAACAGCATTTCTGATGAGTATAATTTTTGGCTAAAAGATGCTTTTGCATCAGGCGGCTCTGACGGATATGATCACAAAAAAATGGCAATTACATCAAGAGGTGCATGGGAGTCAGTTCGCCAACACTTTAAGGAAGCTCTAGATCTAGACCCAGAGAAAGATCCTATAACTGCCATTGGTGTTGGTGACATGTCTGGAGATGTTTTTGGAAATGGACTGCTAAGATCTAAAACAATCCGGTTAAAAGCTGCATTCAATCACAAACATATTTTTATTGACCCCTCGCCTGATGCTTTATCAAGCTATAACGAACGCAAACGTTTATTCAACCTCCCCCACTCAAACTGGTCTGACTACTCCCTTTCTCTTCTTTCAAAAGGTGGTATGATTATAGACCGAGATGTAAAGCAAATTACCTTAACCCCTGAGGCCAAAGACTTTTTAGGTACCGCCTCAAATATCGAGCGTCCTACTGATATAATAAAATCTATTTTAAAGACGAACATAGATTTGCTTTGGCTAGGAGGAATTGGCACATATATTAAAGCATCGTCTGAGACAGATGAAGCTGCTTCAGACCGTGCAAATGATACCATTCGGATTAATGGTCAAGAGTTAAATGCAAAAATTGTAGCTGAAGGCGCAAACTTAGGTTGCACTCATAAAGGGCGCATTGAATATGAAGCAGTAAAGAATGGGCGAATCAACGCTGACTTTATTGATAATTCCGGCGGAGTTGACTGCTCTGATCATGAGGTTAATATTAAGATTTTACTAAACCAGTTGGTTAGCAGTAATAAACTATCTATAGAAAAGCGCAATGATGTAATGCGTGATATGACAGATATAGTTGCATCCACAGTCACGTCTGAAAATATTCTTCAAAACCTAACCCTTTCATATAGCTCAAACCACTCTCAAAAGGTGCTAGATGAATACCTATCTTTAATGAATTATTTAGGTTCACACGCAGAACTAGACCCAAAAATTGAATTTCTGCCTACTGAGCTTGAGTTTAAAGAGCGTTCAAAACTAGGAAAAGGGCTTACTCGACCTGAGCTTGCCGTACTTTTAGCGTATACTAAAAACCATATTACTTCTGAAATACTAAAAACAAATATTTTTGACCTATCTGAACTTAATGAGTTCTTGTCCGAGTACTTTACGAATAGTTTAGATGCTTACAAGAAAGAGATTTTGCAGCATCCGTTAAGAAAAGAAATTATTGCCACAAAAATTACGAACCAAATCGTAGATCGTTTGGGTATTCATTTTATACATAGATTAATGCACCAAACAGGGAAATCTTTAGTTAAAATAATTAACACATACTTAGTGGTCAAAAAGTTCTTTAACCTTGAAATTCTATGGGCTAAATTTGACTTAGATTTACATTCACTCTCTTCTCAAGAGCGTATTCTTCAAATACAAGCCATTAGCGAACTTGTCTATAATGCCTCCGCATGGTTATTAATGTTTACTGATGCACACAAAGACATACAAACATACTGCTCAAATTTAGAAGAAACCCACGCTGCCCTAAATGAGAGTAAAACTGACGCCGATACACCCTCAGTTTGCTCAATCCCAACCGACAGTCTCTCAAAGAGCTTAAAAGCGATTATTTTTGACCTAGAAAAAAAGCTTTCCACTCTTCGCATCAACACTTACACAAAAAATCTTGATACGAAAGGTCTTGAACTTTTCAATAAGTTACTCCCGCAGATAAGAGTTCTGCTTAGGATAGACTCTTTGGAGCAGCTCCTAAGTAAAGTATCTAACAATACGTTCTGGGATCAACTTTTTGTATTAAGTTCACAATTAGAGCTTTCAAAGTTACATGGATACTTGACGGAAAGGATTTGTAACTCTATATTATCCAAGAAAAATACACTTGATAAAATCACAAAGCCGTACAAAGCTGATATTGACTGGCTATCCCTAATGGTTCAACAAACTCTGAACAGCGCTAAATACGAACCAGGGGCATTAACCGTTCTAATGAGACACTTAGAAAGTTTAACTCTGTCAATTTTGAAAAATTTGGACACACAAGACAAATGACCTTAAAAATTAAAGACATAACATTAGACAGCAATGTTATTTTAGCCCCTATGAGCGGTGTTACTGATCTTCCTTTTCGAGCCTTAGTCAAAGATTTAGGCGTCGGAATGGTAGTCTCGGAAATGATAGCAAGCCAGTCCATGATTCGCCAAACTCGCAGATCACTTCATATGTGCAAAACCACACCTAGCGAATACCCTGTAGCCGTCCAACTTGCGGGATGCGACCCTAAAATTATGGCTGAAGCTGCGAAATTAAATGAAGGTATGGGCGCTCATATCATTGATATAAATATGGGGTGCCCCGTAAAAAAAATCGCCGAGAAAAGCTTTGCAGGTTCTGCTTTAATGCGAGATGAAATGACCGCTGCAAAAATTATTGAAGCTACCGTTAACGCAGTAAACATACCAGTAACACTCAAAATGAGAACTGGCTGGGACCAAGACAATAGAAACGCTCCCCGCTTAGCTAAAATTGCAGAAGATCTAGGCATTCAAATGGTCACAGTTCACGGCAGAACTCGGGTTCAAATGTATACTGGTCGGGCAGACTGGTCCTTTATAAAAAACGTAAAATCCAATGTTAAGATTCCAGTAATTGGAAATGGAGATATTACAACAGAAGAAGATGCAAAAGAGTTAATCTCAGTTGCCGGGGTGAATGGAGTTATGATTGGCCGAGGATCTTATGGACGACCTTGGTTTCCAAATCAAGTACAGCATTTTCTCAAAACTGGGAAAAAACTCCCGGATCCAGAAATGTCCGAAAAACAAGCTATTATCATGCGCCACTTATCTCATATGATGGAGCATCATGGGGAGAAAACTGGTATGATGCTTATCAAAAAACATGTTGGCTGGTATAGCAAAGGGTTTTCATCATCTGCTAACTTTCGCTCAGCTGCCATGCAAGCTGAAACTTATAACCAACTAAAAGAAATCACTGAATCTTTCTTCTCTCAGTGTCTAGATATAGCATAGGGTTAAAATGCAACAAACTGACACAGATGGCTTAAGTTTATCCTCCTTGGTTTCAAAACGTATTTCATCATTTTTCAAATCACAAAAAAACTCACTTCCTATCAACTTACATGCAACCATCATAGAACATGTAGAAAGACCTCTAATTATAGAAACCTTAAGGATAACCCACGGCAATCAAATTCGCGCTTCTGAAATTTTAGGCTTGAATCGAAACACTCTACGTAAGAAGATAAAGTTACTCATTATTGATCCATCTGAATATAAGTAAGATATGAAATTAGGTTTCTTTAGTAGTCAAAATTTACATCGACTAGAAGTTTCTTTAAGAGGAGCTTCTTTTTCTATTAAATTTCTTTATACACTTTTCATTGCTGCATTTGTATTAGGTTTTTTTACGTACCTTAGTTTTATTAATCATAGTGGGTCTGATCTTGTATTAACCCTTATTATTTCAACCATCATTACCTTAATTTTACTCGTTCTCATGATTGCTACTCGCTTAGTAAAAATTTTCATCCGTCGAAAACAAGGTGCCGCCGGTGCTCGATTTCACTCTAGATTAGTAATAGTTTTTAGCCTTCTAGCTATAACTCCCACTGTATTAATTTACTTTATGTCTTCAGCTTTATTCGAACGTGGCGTTCAGGCCCTTGTTGGAAACTTCACTCAACATGTAGTAACACAAACAACCACATTTTCTGATACCCTTAAAGCATCTTTAAACCATTCTATGCAGAAAACTGCTTACTTAGTCTCTAAAGATATTCTAGAAAAAAACCATTCACTTTCTCGATCTAAAAAGCTCCTAAAAACCCTAAGAGAGTTAAAATCAAATTACAATTTAGAAAATATATTTATTATTAAAAATACTAATGTAATTTCTGCCAGCAATCATGAAATATTTCACGATAATATTTCACCTCGGGAGAGTCTTGTTTGGGGAAAACTTTTCAAGAACCTTTTTGTTGTTTACTTTTCTAAAGATCAAAATTTAATTATTGCCGGCTACCCTCTAGATCTCTCACAAAACTACTTCCTCTTTATCTCTAAGGAAATTGAAAGCTATTTACCTAAACACTTTCAGTCAACTCAGAAAATTGCACAAAAATACTCAGACATTCAGCAGAACCGCTGGCACATACGTTTCATGTTCATGTTGATTTATGGTTTATTTGCCTTGCTCAGCCTTCTGATTGCTATTGGAATAAGCTTGATGTTGGCGGATCATATTGCACGCCCTATTGGTCAACTAGTAAGCGCGGCTCAACGTATCCGAAAAGGAGAGCTCGATACGCGAGTTCAGATAGAACCAAACGTTGTTGAGTTTTTAGGGCTTGCAAAGGCTTTTAACTTAATGGTCAATGAACTGCAAGAACAGAGAGATCAATTAGAGACAGCCAATGCTGAAATCAACCGGCGCAAGAATTTCATTGAAATTACCTTAAAAGGTTTAACCTCAGGAGTGGTTGGCGTTGATGAGAATAATCATGTTAAGGTTATTAACGATTCTGCTCTCAAAATCCTAAAAGTCCCCCCGCTACCACAAGAATTCCATTTTATCGATATTTTTCCAGAAGCAAGCGAACTACTTTATGAGCAATCAAACCTACCACTTACCGATGAAAAGATTTCCCAGTTTGCACAAAAATTATTGCTTGTTGAGAGAAATGACAGCCTTTATTATCTAAGTATCCATATTGCAAATACAAACCAACACAGCCACATTCGAAAAGTAATTACAATTGATGATATTACCGATCTACACTTAGCACAAAAAAAAGCTGCGTGGGGAGACGTAGCTCGCAGAGTTGCTCATGAAATTAAAAACCCACTAACACCTATTCAACTCTCGGCAGAGCAACTAAAACGCAAAATCACAAAGCTTTTAGACAACCCCACATCTAAGCAGTTAGTTGTTAATATAGAAACTATTATTCAAAAAGTTGATGAAATTAAAAATATTGTTCAAGAGTTTTCTCAACTTTCTCGCATGCCTCAATCCATTCTTAATGAACATGATATACTAAAAGTGCTCGCTAACAATATACTCTTACAGAGAATAGCCTATGAAGAAATAAACTTTGTTGAAAATTTTTCAGAAACAAGTGCTACTGTCTTGTGTGATCCACAGCTTTTATCTCAAGCATTACAAAACATTCTAAAAAATGCGATTGAATCTATTTTAGAAACAAATGAAAAAAACACTAAGAAGCAGATTCTTATTAAGTTGACCAAAACTGATAAAAATGTCACCATCAAAGTATCTGACAGTGGTCGCGGCTTTCCAAAGAATATGATCGAGCAATGTCTAGAGCCTTATGTTACCACAAAAAAACAAGGAACCGGGTTGGGGCTAGCTATTACAAAAAAAATAATCGATGATCACAATGGCTCTTTGAGTTTAAAAAATTTGTCGCCTCACGGTGCAGAGGTGATTATAAAGCTTCCTCTATATAAAATTGAAAGTTTACAATGAAAGTGGACATACTTGTCGTAGATGATGAATCTGATATTCGCAGATTAATATCAGAAATCTTAACAGATGAAGGTTTTTCCGTTACTCAAGCTTCTAATGCAGAGCAAACTATTAAAACTATTCACTCTTCCTGCCCTCCTCAATTGGTTTTACTCGATGTTTGGTTAAATGACTCACAGTACGATGGCATACAATTACTAGAAATGATTTTAGAACGCTTTCCAAATATTCCCGTTATTATGATAAGCGGGCATAGCACAATAGAAACGGCAGTGGCAGCTCTAAAAAAAGGTGCTGTCGACTTTATAGAAAAGCCTTTTAAAGTTGATCAACTGCTTGTTTCCGTAAAACGAAGCATTGAAAACTATCGGTTAAAACAGGAGAATGAATCTTTAAAATCACGAATGATTACCCAAGATGAGATATTTGGGAAATCTCAAATATCTGAACGGTTAAAACTGTTAGTCTCCAAAGTTGCCCCAACAAATAGCAGAGTTTTAGTTGCTGGTGGACACGGCGTTGGAAAAGAAGTCGTTGCTAGAGCCATACACAAACAATCTCGCAGAAGTTCTGGGGCTTTTATTAGCTATAACTGCGATCAACCTTCAGGAACCCGAGCTGAAGAAAACTTGCTTGGATCTGAAATAGATGGCTTTAGGCATCCCGGATTAATTGAGAAATCGCACAAAGGAACTTTGTTCCTAGATGAGATATCCGCCTTAGATATACACGTACAAAAACGTTTAGCAAATATTCTTCAAGAGCAAAAGTTTTCACCCCTCCATTCAACTCGAAAAATTCAATTTGATACTCGAATTATTGCATCCTCTGCCTTTGATTTAAAAAAGCTAGTAGAAAAAGGAAAGTTCCTGAATGACTTATTAGTAAGAATCAACCTAATTTCTATCCGGGTTCCTTTCTTGCGCGAACGTCGTGAAGAAATTATCCCTATGTTTAACTTTTTCATGAATAGTCTCTGCCAGATACACTGCAAAAAAACGCTGCTATTATCAAAAAATGCAATCTCCGCGTTAGAAAACTATCATTGGCCAGGAAACGTTCGACAACTAAAAAACATCGTGGAATGGCTTATTATTATGGATACTTCTAACAAGCCTACATCCGGAATGATATCTCTTAAAAACCTTCCGCCAGAAATTTCTGGATCTTCCCCCATACAGGTTAATGGACTACAAGATAATGATATTTTATCTTTACCACTAAGAGATGCTCGTGAACAGTTCGAAAAACATTACTTATCTTCTCAAATCAATCGCTTTTCTGGAAACATTTCACAAACGGCACACTTTGTAGGAATGGAACGGTCGGCGTTGCATAGAAAACTAAAAACTCTCCATATTAATGATGATACAAAGCGAACCCCCTAATACCTATGAAAGTTATTATTTGTGGAGCAGGTCAAGTAGGCGCTAACGTTGCGCGATACCTTAGCAACGAAAATATCTCTGTTTCTATTGTTGACCCCTCTTTAGAATCTCTCAGTGAATTAAATAATATAGATATATTAACTATACAGGGATCCGCGACCTACGTACACACCCTGGAGGCTGCTGGCATAAGTGATGCAGATGTTATTCTCTCCGTCACACGTTCAGATGAGCTTAATATGCTTATTTGCCAATTAGCACAATCTCTTTATAAAACGCCGCTAAAAATCGCAAGAGTCAGAGATCACGAGTATTTATCGTCTAAATGGAAAAGTTTATATAACCATGAAAATATACCCGTAGACTTAATCATCTCTCCAGAAAAAGAAGTCGCAAACTATATTGCGCAGAATCTTGCTTATACAGGTTGGTTTGATATGTTTACTCTATTTGATGAGGAAGCGCACTCTATCGCAACGATCTGTGCACCAAATGCACCTCTACACGGGGTATCCTTAAAGGATATTAGCCTAACTAACACCAAAACTCCTATTAACATTATTGCAATTAGTCGCAATGGTAAAATATTTTTACCTGAAGACTCTACAGTTCTTCAAGCACATGACATTCTCCACTTTATTGTAAAAAAAGAAAACACTCATGCCGCCCTTTCTCTGTTTGGCCACACTCATTTAGATTCTTCAAGATTACTAATTGTTGGAGGAGGCGCCGTGGGTTATTCCCTAGCTAAACACTTAGAACACGAGTCCTCCGATATTATTGTGAAACTTGTAGAGTCAAACAAAGATCGAGCAGAAAAAATAGCTCCAAAACTTGATAGAACAATCGTATTGCATGGAAAAGGGCTAGATAAGAACCTGCTACTTGAAGCTAATATTCCAGCTACAGATACAGTAGTGAGTGTTACGAATGATGAAAATGTTAATCTTTTGATGTCTTTACTTGCAAAAGACTTAAATGTTCAACGAACCATATCCTTAGTCAATAATGATATGTATATTCCTATGGCGCCCTCACTGAAAGTAGATGCTCTAATTCATCCTCACAAAATTACAATTCTTAGTATTCTAAGGCATATTCGAAACCAAAGAGAGCTAAAGACAGTACACACTCTCCCCGATCACTCCTGGGAGCTAATGGAAGCCATCGTTAACGATGGGTCAGAAGGAAATGGTCTGACGACTGATGCAATTTATAAGCTAACCTATGGGCATTTAGTCGGTGTATGGAGGGAGAATAACTTAGTGTTTCCAGATAAAGCCTTACAATTACACCCTAACGACAAAGCAGCTATCCTTATAAAGCCACAACATCGGCGAAAACTTGACAAAGTCTTTAGTCTTTCTCATCGAGTAATTTAAGAAACTGGTGCCCCCGGCGGGATTCGAACCCACGACCTTTACCTTCGGAGGGTAACGCTCTATCCAACTGAGCTACGGGAGCAAAATACCAGTGACACCATAATCAATATAACTCCAAATGTCAATTTGAAGCTAAAGAAACCTAGTATCCCCATGATCAAATTCATCACAACTTCTCATCTACACAAACAATTTATGGTTGTCTTTGATATCGCAAAAAATCCAAAAAAGACTGCAAGATAATACTAGCTGCTACTGCATCTATAGATTCTTTACGTCGAGATCTTGACAAATCTCCCTCTAACATCACTCGCTCCGCAGAAGTTGTACTCATCCGTTCATCCCATAATAAGGCCGGAATCGGTATAAAAGCTTGCAATGCTTCCATATACTTTATCACATACGCACACCGCTCTCCGGCATCACCATTAAAATGCAAGGGATATCCGATTACAAAGCTTACAACTTCATATTCTGTAACAATATTCTTTAGTTCTTGAAAATCTTTACCTTTTTTACGAAGCACTGTTTTCAAAGGACTAGCCACAGTACATTGGCGATCACTAACTGAAGCTCCTACAGTTTTACTACCAATATCCAAACATAATAAACGATGCGGCAATGCAACACTTACATCCTTGAATTCTAAAAAGGTTTTATAAAGCATTGCTTTTTACCATTCGTTAATTACTCTCTGTCAGCCTAGGTTTAGATAGACCAGATATATCGAAAAAAAACAGGTTTTACGAGGTCAAAATGGATATTTCAAAAAAATCAGCCGAATTAATGCTCGACTTAGTCGAAATAAAGTTAAGCATGATGCAAGTTAACGACAGAGACGATGCTAAAGAGCTTTCTAGTCTAAGGTCTTGTCGAGAAGAGTTACTTAAAGTTTTAAATGGCGCAAAGAGCAGCTCTATCATGGAGCAGTTTCAGCGCTTAACTTAACAAAGTTTTAATCAGCAGTTTGTCAGTTACAATGTAAGGTGTTTTTAAAGGTGCGTTATGTCATTCTTCAAAAGTAAGGCTCTCTCTAGCTTAAAGGAAAATATTGCTTTTTTTAAGGCAGCTCAAAAACAAACTGCTAAAAACATAGCTCGCTCCAATACTCCTGGAGCCAAACCTATAAAGTTAGAACGATCTTCACACAACAGCAGCTTACAACTCTCTCTACCAACCCATGGAAAAGGCTTTTCCTCAAACAATTCTAATTTTGCACATTACCTTGAAGTTGAAGATAAAAGTGCCGGAACTGAAGCAGCCCCAGGAGAGTCACACATTTCTATCGAGAATGAGTCTATTCGTATGGCAGAGCTTGATGATCAACATCATTTAGCTCTAAAAACTATGGGCGCTTGGAAAAAAGGAATGCGTATTGTTACTGGGAATGGAGGAGGTTAATTAAATGCCTAAAATTCATTTTACTACCTTGCCAAAATCATCAAAATCCACAGATGAGCTCCAAAAAAGCTTAAAAACATCCGCTAATGGAATGCATTTAAACAAATTCTTATTACGACTTACTTCTGAAAACATTGCACATGCCGACACACTTTCGTCTCAACCTGGTGGGGATGCTTATCGTGCTAAATTACCCGTTCTAGGGCATAGAACAGATTCCGATACTGGAGCCCACGTTGTTTTTGTAAGAAAAATTGTGGAAGATAAGTCACATCAAGACTCTGAACACATACCCGAACACCCTGGAGCAGATGCAAACGGGATGGTAAAAAAAACAAATGTTAGCGAACTAGTAGAAAAAGTTCATTTATCTAAATATCAAAAGTCCGCAAACGCAAACTTACAAGCTTATCAAGTTGCTCTAAAAATGCGCCGTCGAGAAATCGATGAACTGCTAAAATAATAGGTGATAAAAATGGAAATTACCCCCGTCAAGACACAAACAAACTTAAAACCCAGCTTAGACAATCAACCGTTAACCGAAACCAACGTTCCAAGCGCAGGTCAAAGCTCGTTTGCTGATCATATGGCTGATACCTTTGAAACTGTTGCACAGCAAGGATATGAAGCAGAATCCATTTCTACTAACAATGCAAACACAACTGATCTCGCAATGGCGATGGATCAGTTTCTTGTTGAGTTAAACGCACTCAAAGCACTAGTTGATGAAACACGAAAATCTCTCGACCGATTGTTTCAAGAAGCTAAAGGTTAAAACTGATACCTTACTATGGCACCTATTGAGAGGCCATAGCTCACTTCTCCATTATCAGTAGTTTCTCCAGTATATTGAACTTCTTTATATATAGGCAAAGATAAAGACTTGAGTAAATCAGTGATGCCATGTTTGCGATTATTCACCTTACATGCCAACATCGAAGCGTCGCACTCAGATAGATGTTAAGCCCCATTTTCAACACGGCGCTTAACATCTCTACTGGTAAAACAAACGTCTCCAATCTCATATAATAGACTGGTAAGATCTAGTCTATTTTAAGCTCAATACTTCCTCTTGTCTAATTCGAAAAACCACAGCAACCATAGGCATCAAACTAACGATCATTAACACTTACTTCTCTTCAGTAGCTTCCAGAAAAGGTATGATAGATAAGCTTTCCTCTTTACGTTATTTCGTTACGTTGTCCCAAATTTTTTTTACTTTATCAACAAATCCTTTTGTCTTTGGGTGATGATGGTCTGACTTTGCACTTCCCAATGATTTGAATGATTCCATCAATTCTTTTTGCTCTTTATTTAGTTTAACGGGAACCTCAACCATGGCATGTACAATCATATCGCCACGACGCGGAGAACGCATGACATTCATTCCTTTACTCTTCAGTCGGAACTTTTCATTAGGCTGAGTACCCAACGGAATCTTTAGCTTCGCTTTCGTGCCATCAATCGTTGGAATTTCAATTTCCCCACCTAAAACAGCCATTGTCATTGGTATAGGAACTTGGCAATGAATATCATCACCTTGACGAATAAATAAATCGTGAGGTTTTACAACAATAAAGACATATAGATCTCCAGCAGGTCCGCCACGCATACCTGCCTCACCTTCACCAGAAACCCTTAATCGCGTGCCATCTTCTACACCCGCAGGAATCGTAATATCAATTGTTTTTGAACCTTCGCTCCGGCCTGCACCACCGCATAATCGGCACGGGTCTTTTATGGTTTGCCCTGCACCACCACAGCTTGTACAAGAGCGTTCTAAAGTAAAGAACCCCTGCTGAAATCTCATTGACCCAGAACCATGGCACGTAGCACACGTTGTCGCCTTAGAGCCTTTTGCTGCCCCAGACCCTGAACAGCCATCACATTTATTGGCTTTTCGGATGTTGATAGTCTCTGAAATCCCCTGATGAGCCTGATCAAGCGTCAACGTCATATCGTAGCGCAAGTCCGAGCCCGGTTGCCCTTGTTGCTGTGCACGTCCACCTCGAGAAGCTCCACCGAAGCCCCCTCCAAACACCTCTTCAAAAATATCTGAAAAGTTCGAAAACCCGCCCCCGCCAAAGCCAGAACCTTGACCGTGAGAGGACCCACCCATACCACCTTCAAATGCTTGATGCCCATATTGATCATAAGCTGCTCGCTTTTGTTCATCTCGCAAAACATCATAAGCCTCACTGAGTTCTTTAAACTTAGCTTCAGCTTTTGTATCTCCTTGATTTCTATCTGGGTGATATTTCATCGCAAGTTTGCGATATGCTTTTTTCAACTCATCTGCTGTTGCACTTTTTGCGACCTCTAAAGATTCATAATAATCTTTCTTTGCAGCCATTTTATCTCCTATTTACAAAAAAAGGGGACCTAAGCCCCCCTTTCTATTAACAATAATTAGTCTTTCTTGGCATCATCTTCATTCACTTCTTGAAAGTCAGCATCCACTACGTCATCTTCTTTCTTTGCCGCGTCTTCCCCACCTTCAGCAGTTTTATTTGCTTCTGCTTCTTGTGCAGCCTTGTACATAGCCTCACCTAATTTCATAGAAGACTGCGTTAATGCTTCAGTTTTAGATTTAATCGCCTCTAAATCTTCTGATGCAGAAACTTCTTTCAACGCTTCTATATCTTTCTCGATAGCACTCTTGTCTTCTTCAGAGATTTTCTCTCCGTGTTCAGCAACAGTTTTTTCTGTTGAGTACACCAACGAGTCCGCCTGATTTTTTGCATCAATTAGCTCACGTCGTTGCTTGTCCGACTCTGCATTGGCTTCAGCATCTTTCACCATTTTTTCAATGTCTTCATCACTCAACCCACCTGATGGTTGAATCCTAATCTGCTGCTCTTTATTCGTCGCTTTATCTTTAGCCGAAACATGCACAATGCCGTTTGCATCAATATCAAAAGTTACTTCAATTTGTGGCATTCCTCGTGCGGCTGATGGAATTCCAACCAAATCAAATTGCCCCAACATTTTGTTATCAGCAGCCATTTCGCGTTCACCCTGAGCAACCCGAATTGTTACAGCAGTTTGATTGTCTTCAGCCGTCGAAAACACCTGGCTTTTTTTTGTAGGAATTGTTGTGTTTCTTTCAATCAGTCGAGTAAACACACCTCCTAACGTTTCAATCCCCAAAGACAAAGGAGTTACATCTAATAGCACCACATCTTTTACGTCACCTGTCAAAACTCCACCTTGAATGGCAGCTCCCATAGCAACTACTTCATCTGGGTTTACACCGCGGTGTGGCTCTTTATTAAAGAAACGCTTTACTTCCTCAATAATTTTAGGCATACGCGTCATACCACCAACCATAATCACTTCATCAATATCCGAAGCTTTTAGTCCGGCATCTTTCAGGGCCTTTTCACATGGTTTCATTGTGCGTTGAACCAAATCATCTACCAATGATTCATATTTCGAACGTGAAATTTTAACGTTCATATGCTTAGGACCCGTAGCATCCGCTGTAATAAATGGTAAGTTTACTTCAGTTTGAGCACCACTAGAAAGCTCGATTTTTGCTTTTTCTGCAGCTTCTTTTAAGCGCTGTAACGCCATACTATCGTTAGAAATATCAACGCCCGTATCCTTCTTAAACTCTTCGATCAAATACTGAACAATACGTGTATCAAAATCTTCACCACCTAAAAATGTATCACCATTTGTAGATTTTACTTCGAACACACCATCACCAATTTCCAATACTGATACGTCAAACGTACCACCACCCAAGTCATATACTACAATTGTGCCCGAATCTTTTTTGTCTAAACCATAAGCCAATGCGGCTGCAGTTGGCTCGTTCACAATACGTAATACTTCTAAACCAGCTATCTTCCCTGCATCACGAGTTGCCTGACGTTGTGCATCATTAAAGTATGCAGGTACTGTAATAACGGCCTTTGTAACAGTATCTCCCAAATATTTTTCAGCAGTTTCTTTCATTTTCATCAAAGTAAACGCACTAACTTCACTTGAGGTATAATTCTTATCCCGAGACTTCACCCAAGCATCACCATTGTCACCTTGAATAATTTTATACGGAACTAAATCAATGTCTTTTTTTACAGCAGCATCATCAAAACGACGCCCAATTAAGCGTTTAATTGCAAAAAAAGTATGCTCAGGATTCGTTACTGCTTGACGCTTTGCTGGATCTCCCACTAATCTCTCGCCATTTTCGGCAAACGCTACTATCGATGGAGTTGTGCGACGCCCTTCAGCATTTTCAATGACCTTTGCCTGATCACCATCCATAATCGCAATACACGAGTTTGTAGTTCCTAAATCAATTCCAATAACTTTATTTGATGCCATATTAGTCTCCTTGAGGTTTATTAATGAAGTGAATATATCTTTTTAATTTTATTTGATCAAGTATTTTTTAGCACTCAAAGCATTACAGTGCTAAAACATTAAAATTTTACTTATGATTATAAATTTGTTTAACGTGTTACTAGATCCCCTCACAAGTAAAGTTATCTAGAGAAAACCCAATCACTGCTAAAATAGCTTTATTCCATAATGACCTAAGTAACTTTTAATCACTACGTTAATTTATTATTCAGAACGCATTTTCAACTCTAATAATTATGGAGCCCTATAAATAACTCTTAGTCCCATCCTCCTAAGAAATATTCACGCCAGTTGTGCGCCCCCTCTGCTCTTTTAAATCGCTTTTTTTCAAACTGCACAACAAAAAAAGCCTCCCAAATTGGGAGGCTTTTTAAGAAAATACTTAGTAAACTATTAAGATGCCTTCACATGCTCTTTCGCCGTACTTTTCATCACGTCCATAATACGTTGAGTAGATTGCTGCCACGTTTCCATAACATTTTTATGATGAGCCTTCACCTTTTCCATATGAACTTTCATCCTTTCAGCCTGAGAAGATGATGCCGATTCTAAATCAGAGTGCAGCTTTGAGTGCTTGTTTTTAGTCGACTCTTTGTGCTCTTTTGCTGCAGCTTTCATCTTTTCTTTAGATGTAGCAATTTTTTCAGCCATATTTTCATGCGTCTTTTTTAACTCATCCATTTTACTTTTAAGTGACGTAGAAAACTTATCTATATTTTCTTTATGCACATCCTTTGTGTGTTCCGTCTTGGCCTTTAACGCAACCTGCATTTCTGCAAGATTTTTGTGCATAAAGTCTGAGTGCTTTTCAGAAACATCTTTAATCATGCCAGAAACTATGCCGTGAGCTTGCTTCAACGCGTCTACGTTTTTCTTATGCGTTTTCATTGCTTTATCCGAGGTCCATAAAGACGGCATTTTCATCTTACTAAACGCCTGAAATTTATCTTTTTTTGGAGTTTCATTTTTTTCTTTTTTCGCCATCTTCATTCTCCCTTTCGTCAAATATATTATAGTTATTGTTGGTTAACTTCAGGTTAATTTTCAATTTTTTTTGTACTCAAATGAACAACGAACTACAGTTCCTGACTCATGACTAAGAGTAACATGCCCAGCATGAAGTTTCATGATTTTTTTAATTAACGAAAAACCCAGCCCAGTAATAACTCGCTGACCACGTTTAAGCTTTTTAGAGGCCCCATAAGTATCTTCATAAGGAATAACCGCTTGTTCCGTTGACATTTCAACACAAATTGAACTTCCGTCTCCCTCAATTGTAATTTTAATCAACTCTTTTTGCTTAGCAAAAACAATCGCATTGCGCAGCAAGTTAAAAAACATTTGTTTTAATCGACGCAAGTCACCTTTAATTGTAAAATTAAATCTCGTATCATACGCCAAGACTACGTTAAGAGACTTCTCGTCAATACGCTCAGCCAACGTTTGATTAACGTTCTTTATTAACTCCACTAAGTTAATATCAGATGTTTTTAGTGCTGCATTTCCAGATTCAATAGACGCTAAATCATTTGCATCTTCAATAAAACGCAAAATTTGATCAATCTCCTGCCAAACACTTCGCAATATCTCTTGATATTTCTCGGGCACTTCCCCAAACCTAGACTCAAATATATCCGTAAAGTTAACTAACACACGTCGTAATGGGTACTTAACCCCCTGATGCACCGTGGCAATAAAGTCAGATTTTACGCTATGTGCCAATTCCAAAGCCTCACTGCGCTCAAGTAGGCTTTTCTCAATGCGATACCGGTCAGATATATCTAAAAATGTTAATAGGTTCGATCCATCCGGTAAAGGTGTATACAAATAGTCATATACTACGTCATTATATAATTTAATTCGCCCTTCTTTTTTCTGACTTCGATCAATAATCTTAGCCCGAATTCTACTTTTAAAATTTTCCCAATTTGGATCATAATGATTATAGTCAATATACTGTTTAATTGTCCCAATAACTGTATCCAAGTGCGGGGATGCCTCCAGGTCCTTACTTTCATAGTTCCACATTTTACAAAAAGCAGAGTTAAACAACTTTAACTTATGGTCAGAGCCAAATACAGCTAACCCCTCAAATAAGTTATCCGCTACCTGGCGGTGAACTGCCAATAACGTATTATAACTACGTTCTAAGCTAAGATGGTCTGTAATGTCGTTGAACGTTAACATTAACCCACCATCATGATAAGGGGCCGTCACCATTCTCGCAGTTCGCCCATCAGGGTAGTAAGCAATATCTTCTATGGGCTCTAACAAGTTATTAAAGCAACCTAAACGGCGGCTTTTGTACGACAAAAAGTCTTCAGTGTCCGGTATTTTTCTCAACACACGCAACTCTTCCAGAACCTCACTAAACGTAGGCTTAGTCTCTAGCCACTCTGCATCCAATTCAAACATACTTAAAAAAGGTGCATTAAAAAACTCAACCTGCTGTTGGCTATTATAAATAATCACAGGCAGAGAAATAACTTCTAAAACTTCTTTCATCGACAAGTTCAAGTGATAAATGTCGTTTTGTAGTTTTTCTTCAGTACTCAAATTCAACATGTAGCCCAGCACACTCTTCTTGCCTGTAGGGGTTTCGGAAATCTCCACAAAGTGGCGGTCATTATGCATAACAATATGCGATCGTTGCGTCTGCGTTTGCTGAGTACGCACAACTAAGTCCGTCAAATTTGGTAATCTCCCGCCCTGCTGCCAAGATTTTAATATCAGCTGATCTGTTAAAGCTTTATCTACGCTACAATCCAAGGCATTAGCATAGGCTTTATTGCAATACAATAACTCCTCAGTACTTGACTTATACCAAACGGGCACTGGCAGTTGGTTTAAGATTTTTTGCATCATTTCATGTTCTACTTGCAGCTCACTAACAACATCATTCAACAGCTTTATCTTTGCTGCTTGATGTGAAATATTGCGAACCCAAATTACATAAAAAAAGCGACCCCTAAACTTGCGTGAGGCCCCCATAAGTCTAAAAGTATCTCCGTTTTTTGACTTTAACTCTTGTTGATACTTTCTCTGCGTTTCGACAGTTTTACAAAAAACTTCCAAATTAAATCCTACAAAAAAAACTTCTAATCTTTTTATAGGGATACTTGGAGCTGTACCACCTCCCATATCTTCTTTTAATCGCCTAGAGCAAAGCGCCATCTTATCTTTACTCCACCAACTTAACCATTCATCCGCCTGCCCTCGCAAAAGCTCTGCGTGTTGAAAGTTGTGTTGGTCTCTTAATTTTGATATAAAAAAAAGTCGGAACAACAAATACCCTAACGCAATAACGAGCACTCCGCACAACGAAAACAGAAACAACAGAAACGTGGGGCTATGATCAACAACATAGCCAAAAAGACTTTTAAAAGGTTCAAACATCATTTATTATTTATTTTTTCTTATTTTATTAAATTTTTCTCAATGATTCAACTAAATCACATAGCAAGCCTCTTTAAATTATTATCATGCTTTTGCTTGCTGTCCCTATACCATATTACTAACTCTATCGGAAAGCCCTTACAAAAAGGCCCCATCTTTGCTGCTATCGCAGTTGATGCAAAAAACGCATCCGTGCTTTATCAGCACAATGCACGCATAAACACCCCCCCAGCATCACTTACAAAGCTCATGACATTATTAATGCTATTTGATGCATTAGAACAAAAAAAACTTACATTAACCCAGAAAGTTCCCATATCTAAACGATCATCCGGACAACCTCCGTGTAAATTGGGGTTGCATCCTTCCTCCAACATAACCGTAAAGGAGTTAATTTTATCATTAGTCACCAAATCTGCTAATGATTCTGCTTGCGCGGCGGCAGAGCTATTAGCCGGCTCCGAAGTTAATTTCGCAAAACACATGACTTTTCGAGCAAAAGAATTTGGGATGAAACAAACCACATTTAAAAATGCATCAGGCCTACCGGCTTCCGGCCAAATAACAACTGCAGAAGATATGGCAGTTTTAGGTCTTATCACCCTAAAGCATTACAAAAAGTACTTTCATTTTTTTGAAACCAGGCAATTTTGCTATCATAAAAAGTGTCATGTTAACCATAACTATCGCTTACTCTCAAATAAAAAGTTCCGCTTTAATGGCATAAAAACTGGCTATACAAATTTATCAAAATTCAATGTTATTTCGTCACACAAAAATAAACATAACCAAGAGATTATTATTGTAATATTAGGAGGAACCTCTCCTACCTCTCGCGATAAAAAAGTAATTGAAATCGCATCTAAAATTGAACAACGTTCACAACTTTTAAGCTCTCCCTCAACTCACACACCTACCCCAAAAGGAACCTTAAGTTTATCTGTTGGCTGCTACGCCAGCAAAATCCGTGCAGAATCAGCCCTAGCACACGCTATAAACCACACTCACAGCCGAAAGTCTATCAGTTCATCCATTCGAAAAATTCAGCAAAAAGGACGAACATTATATCAAGCTGTTTTAAGTCAGCTAACTGAAGAGGATGTTAATCACATTACGGGCGTACTCAGCTACTTTCATATTCCCTGTCAACGAATAAAGTAACACCTTCTGTCCCTTCATTTTAAATTAAATTTCCAATTTCAACTAATCTTACCCAGCAAAAACTTGATTTATAACAACCATCAACGCTATATATTTAAGCTAATACTTTAAAAGAGGAAAGAATGTCACACTCTCGTGCTGTCGCCTGGACCATATGGATTATTGCATCAGTTTTTTATGCCTATCAGTACGTTTTGCGCCTAATCCCAAATGTCATGTTCGATGAAATTATGAAGCAGTTCAATCTAGACGCGGCAACTTTTGGGCAGATTGCCGGAATCTACTATATTGGATACGCATTTATGCATTTACCTCTTGGAATTCTTCTTGACAAATACGGCCCTCGGAAAGTAATGTCTGCTTGTATATTAATGAGCGCTCTCAGCGTGACACCTATTTTGTTTGCAACTCACTGGATCTTTCCTTTAGTTGGCAGGCTTTTGCTCGGTATCGGCTCTTCTGCGGCTATTCTAGGTGCTTTTAAAATTATTCGAATGTCGTTTAAAGAATCTCAATTTACTCGCATGCTTAGTTTTTCTGTAACTATCGGCCTTTTAGGCGCTATTTATGGAGGCACCCCTGTAAGTTTCATGACTCAAAAGCTTGGTTATCTGCTTGTTATTCAAATTTTCACAGTCTCTGGTATCGCCTTAGCACTTTTTACATATTTAATCGTCCCCGAAATGGAAAAAACTCAGACTTCTTCTGTGTTGTCCGACTTAAAAGAAGTTCTAGGAAACAAAAAAGTTATATGGTTCTCATTTATGGCTGGACTTATGGTGGGGCCACTTGAAGGCTTTTCAGATGTATGGGGCAGCGCTTTTTTTAAACACGCTTATAATTTTGATTCAGTATTAGCTGCTACCCTACCCTCTCTAATTTTCGTGGGTATGTCATTTGGCGGCCCCATTCTTAGCTTCATCGCTGAAAAAACTGGCCGGTATACAGGCACCATTAGCGGAGCAGCAATTGTGATGTCTCTAACATTCTTTTCGTTACTCTCCGGTAAAATGATGCCTGAAACAGCAAGTCTAGCAATGATTATTATCGGTGTATGCTGTGCCTACCAAATCTTAGCCGTTTACAAAGCGTCTACTTACGTTAATGGCCGAGTTGCCGGAATAACTACAGCTGTTGCAAACATGATCATTATGGTGTTTGGTTACGGCTTCCACTCAGCTATTGGACTCGTCATGAAAGCAACTGGAGGGCCCAACTCAGCGAAAGCCTACGTATATGGAGTAGCGGTTATCCCAGTTGCGCTTGTAATCAGTGCTCTTGGTTTAATTGCACTAATGTACTCTTACAGAAAAAAATCAACCGCGCGTTGCTAACTTGTAACCGTATTAAGGTCATATGCAAGTGGGTAGCCTTGGGCTGCCCAAGCTTTTGTTCCACCCTTTACATAAATGCAGTCTGGAACCCCCATCTCTGCCAGAATTTTTGCAGCCACTAGTGATCTTCTATCTGACAAACAAATCACATATAAGCCATCGCCCACGTTTTGTTCTGGCAACATCTCAAGTGCAGAACTTAACTTGTTTAATAATGTATCTAATGGTAAAAGCTTTGCCTCTGGAACATGACCAGTTTTAAACTCCTCCTCCGAGCGGACATCAATCAATAAAAGCTTCTTATCCATCTGAATCTTTTCATACAATTCTTCCACTTCAATAAATCGCATTTTTCTCTCCAAATTTTTTATATTGCTCCAAAGCATACTCCAAACATGCATCTTTTCCATGAGACATTTTGTGCTTTAACCACCATGACTCAGTATTTCTAAGAGCACTTCCTAACAACGGCCCTGAAGCCACGCCTAACAGCAACAAATCTTGTCCTGTTATAGGCAGCTTGGGGACTTTAAAGTTATCCACAGCCTCAAACCTACTCAAAACTGCACTCACTGCTTCATCAGAATACGCCTCATTTAACATCGCATGCAATAAATAAACGTCTTTATACAAATTTTTTCCTAGGCGATATATATCTACAATATCTATAGTTTGATGATTGATCTTAGCTGCAAAAGTCACATTTAAACGCTTTTGTATTTTTCTAGGAATCGCTGAATCTAGTATCTCAGCCGATTTTATCCCACCTAACACGCCATAAAAAACATCACCTCTTAACATGCCCTGAACCCACGGGATAGTTTGCTGCAAATTTTCTAACGACCAATCTAAATCACAAACACTTCCAATCAAGCCCGAATCTATCAAAGCCGACAAACTTTTTATTGGGTAACAACTTTGAAATATTTTGCATAACTCACTCCACTTACGTTCATAAGACACACTTTCTAAGCCCTCTCGCATATCTAGACAGACACGCAATGTCTCATTGTTATAACTGCCTGAATCGAAAGCGCCCATAAACCTAAAAAACCGTATAATTCTTAAGTAATCTTCCCTTATACGCGCTTCAGCGTTTCCTATAAATATCAGCTGCTGCTTTTCTAAGTCTTCCACTCCCGACCCTAATGGGTCGTAATACGTTCCATCCCAGTCCGCATATAATGCATTCACTGTAAAGTCTCTCCTCTCGGCATCTAACCCCCAATCTTTGCTAAAACACACAACTGGATGTCGACCATCTGTTGAAACATCTCTACGTAAGGAGGTCACCTCATACATTTTGGAGTTGATTAAAATTGAAATTGTACCAAATTTAATCCCTGTAGGGATTGATTGGACTCCCAAAAGCAAACACATCTCTGAAAACTTTTCTGGAGTTGTATCTACTGCAAAATCTAAGTCATCATGCTCAGCTGAAAACCTTCCAAGAAGCGTTTCACGAACTGCACCTCCAACTAGTCTCATACGAACTTCAGGAAACGTGTTAGCTAGGGCCTCTAAAAATCTCCCTACTGATTCGTTAGCTTGCCACGGAGGCTTTAAGAAGCAGCCTAATGGAATCATACTTATTGATTAAGCGCTAAAATTACTTCTTGAACGTGATTTGAGACCTTAACCTTTGGCCAAACCTTTTTCAGAACCCCACGTTCATCAAGTAAAAATGTCGTCCGAACTATACCAAAATACTTCCTCCTAAACATGGACTTCTCCTTCCATACTCCAAATAACGAAGACACCTCTCCCGTTTCATCTGCCCCCAAAGGAAAATTCAACTGGTATTTTTCTTTAAATTTTTTATGACTAGAAACTGAATCCTTGGATATACCGATTACTGCACAGTTCAGCTGATTAAATTGCGCCATAGATTCACGAAAATCACAGGCTTCCGTTGTACATCCCGGAGTATTATCTTTAGGATAAAAATAAACTAAAACATGCTTCCCCTTATGTTCTGATAATACAAACTTTGTATCCTCATCTGTTGCTATTGAAAAGTCTGGAACTGCCTCATTCACTTCTAACATAGCCATCTCCTTGATTTAATTAATAATGCGAATTAATGCATTTTTCTTCTTGCCTACCGATACCTTTATCACTGCTTCCTCAGGCAACTCAATCACTGCATTCTCATCAGATATTGTTATGTTTTGCAGCCTTACCCCTTTACCACGAATTAGTCGTCTAGCTTCGCCATTTGAGGAAGACAACCCACTTAAAACTACACACTCAAAAGCTAGTAACTTACTTGCTCCATCTCTAACAACATCAACGACAGGCAACGATGTTTCTAAGATAGGATTACCTTGATCATCTTGCCCAGAAATTTCATATGCTACTTGATCCTCTTTCTCAAACAGCTTAACCGTAGTTTCATGTATAGACGTTAGAGCCCCCTCACCTCTAACAATTTTTGTCACCTCATCAGCAAGCAGCTTTTTAATTTCATTCAAATCCTGACCTTTTAGATCAGAAAACTTTGAAATTTCATTTAACGAAAGATCAGTAAATAACTTTAAAAACTTAATAACATCATCATCGTGAGTATTTCTCCAAAACTGCCAAAAATCATAGTCTGATAGCAAGTCTGGGTTTAGCCAAATTGCACCCTTCTCAGTTTTTCCCATCTTCGCACCAGAAGCAGTTGTCAATAATGGAGTCGTCAATCCAAATGATTCTTTTTTTGATACCTTTCGAACAAACTCAACACCATTAATAATATTTGCCCATTGATCTGACCCCCCAATTTGCAAGATACAGCCCAACTCTTTGTTCAAATAATAATAGTCGTAGGCTTGAAACAGCATATAATTAAATTCCAAAAAACTAAGTGGCAACTGTTTGTCTAGGCGAGTTTTAATTGTATCAAATGTTAGCAACCTATTAACAGTAATATGGCAGCCAAAGTCTCGCAAAAAGTCTAAGTATGCCAACCTATTCAGCCAGGTCGCATTGTCTAAAATTTTAGCAGCGTTACTAACCACTCTAAAGTCAACAAAACGCTCAAAGGAGGACTCAATCGACTTTATGTTTGAAGCGATTTCATCATCCGACAACATTTTGCGCATTTCGTTTTTAAAAGACGGGTCTCCAATACGCGCAGTAGCTCCCCCCATAATGACGAGCGGTGAATGCCCTGTTCGTTGTAATAATCGCAGCATCATAATCGGAACCATATGCCCAACATGAAGACTTATAGCAGTTGGGTCAAAGCCAGCATATGCAGTTATTTGTCCTTCAGACATTTTATTGTCTAAAGCTGCTAAATCTGTACATTGATGAATAAAACCTCGGCCCTGCGCTTCCCTTAAAAAGTCTGAATTTAAACTCATTGGGCTCCTCGTTTCTTTTCAATAAATCCTGATATTACTGCAGAAAATTCATCTAACTTACCGGTAAAGAAATGATCTGCCCCCTCTATCATTTCGCAAGCGATTGTAAGGTCTGACATGCGCGATATTTTATCTGCCAAATCCTGTGTTGCAGGAGGATAAACAATTTCATCCAAAGTCCCTTGAATAAATAAACCTTCACGGTCAAATGGCAACATAAAACGAAAATCATATACATTTGCAGGTGGGCCTGCACAAATAAAATGGGCAACTTCTGGGTGTTTCTTCATCAATTGTAATGCCACCCACGCGCCAAAAGAAAATCCAGTAATCCAAGTTTCCGAAGCCTTTGGAAACTCTTTTTTCATCCATTCCATCACATATACTGCATCACGCAATTCTCCTTCTCCAAAATCAAAATGCCCCGACGATTTCCCCACTCCTCGAAAATTAAATCTCACCACATGAAACCCTTGTTCTGAAAAAGTTTGATAGAGAGAGTATACAACCTTATTGTTCATGGTTCCTCCATGTTCAGGGTGCGGATGCAATACAATCATCATCGGAGCTTCTGGATTTGACGCAGGATTGTAACGAATTTCAACTTCGCCTTCGGGGGTGTTCAATACAGTTTCTGGCATAATTACTCTTTAAAAAGTTGCATTTTTTAACGTGATATTAACGAGAATAGCTGTAATAATCAAACACAGAATCAATAAAGAAAAAACAATGAAATCAGTTTGTGTATATACAGGCGCTAGCCTTAGCGTGCCTAAAGAGTATCATGAGTCGGCTGTCGCGGTTGGGAAGATTATCGCAACCACTGGATATCAACTTGTTTACGGCGCGGGAAACACTGGATTAATGGGCACCGTATCTTCTGCAGTTGTCGATAACGGAGGGCATGTGCTCGGCATCACAACAAAACAGCTTGCTGATGTTGAGAAAGTCAACACAACTATTTCAGAGGTTAGAATTGTTGAAAATATGCACTTGCGCAAAAACATGATGTTTGAAAACAGTGACATCTTCCTTATTCTACCCGGAGGATTTGGCACATTAGACGAGTTTTTCGAAGTGGTCACCTGGAAACAACTTGAAATTCACCGCCATCCTATATTGATTTACAATTATAATGGCTACTGGGAACCTTTGAAAAAGCTTTTTGAATCAATGAAAAAAGTTGGATTCATTAAACAAAACCACATCGATATGGTTACTTTTATTAACAATGAAAAAGAGTTGTTAACTTTACTTCAAAATTTTAAAGTGACATAGTACAGCAGAGTTATTTTTTTGAAAAACTATGTCTCGAATTAAAACTATTTTTGAGCGTTTGTCTGATCATATCCCCCTTCCGGAGACTGAGCTAAACTACACCAACTCTTACACTTTATTGGTCGCTGTAGTACTTTCGGCTCAAAGCACTGATAAGGGGGTAAATAAAGCTACAAAAGAGCTATTTAAAACTGTCAACACCCCTTCTGAAATGATAGATCTGGGGTTAGAGCGTTTAAAGTCACTTGTCAAGACCATTGGTCTCTTTAATACAAAAGCATCTAATATCATCAAATTATCTCAGCTACTATTAAACGAACACCAGGGGGAAATTCCCCAGAATAGAAGCCAACTAATGACGCTTCCTGGCGTAGGACAAAAAACAGCAAATGTTGTATTAAACGTAGCCTTTGGTCAACCAACCATCCCCGTTGACACTCATGTTGCACGCTTAGCTAACCGTTTAGGGCTATCTAAAGAGACTCATCCAAACAAAATTGAAACCGACTTAGAATCAAAGATTCCTAAAGAATTCCTAAAGAGTGCTCATCATCTTATGATTTTGCATGGCAGATACACCTGCAAAGCACGTTCTCCTTTATGCAAAAATTGCTTTATCTCTGACCTATGCAATTTCACCCTAAAAGATGCAGTAAAGTTCAGGGCCTAATTCATCCATAACCCTTAATAATAAAAAAAGCGCCGAAAGAACTATGGCGCTTTTTTTTTATTAAACAGTACGTTTATTAATCAACGAGACCACCAAGAGGTCATCCAAGAAACTCCTTTTGTTGCCGTTTTTGCAATAGAGGTCGCAGCTGATGCAGAGGTGTTATAAACCGCACTTTTCATCAGTTTCGCAGCATAATGTTCTGTATTAATGTCCACTATATTCCACTCCAATAACTGCTCATCTTCAGTAATAGAGAGTTCAACAACTCTTGAATGATGCTGAGTTACTTCTTCTTCAGAAAGTGTGAAAGCCGCAAAATTAGCAGCATGTTCAATAACTGGGTTCCAAGTTATGTCATTAACCAACCCAGTTCCCCAATCTGCATATACATAAGACGTTGTTCCTATAGCAAGCGCAGCCAATGGATTACTCGCAACAATCCCTGCAGCAAATCCAACACCCATCGTTTTTATTGCCGATGCCACTTTGCCTGCACTTTCTTGTTTTTGAGTCTCTAGATGCTGAACTAGCACATCACTAATAATAGTATTAGCCAAGTCTTTAAACTCATACGCTAAATAACTTGCTGCAGCGTTCAAATCCATACTTTGTGCTTTGTTTTTCATAAAAGCAGATCGATCATTTAATGTTTCGGTATTAGCTTTCATTTCTTCAATATCAAGCAACGTAGTCCTTGCCGGACCATCAAGAACTGTTGGCAATGCCCCAATAAGGTGGAGAGTTGCCTTCTGAGCCAACGACTCAACATAAGATTCTAAGCTATTAATTCCCAATAAGTTCTTTAACTCACTTTCAAGACGCTCTTTTTGTCCTGAATACTTTGTCAAAGCATCCGTAATACCACGAGTAGCATTTGAAGCCCCGCCTGCCATCAACATAAGGTCAACATACCCACGTAAAGAGCCATTTAAAACGGGGTGCTCTTTTCCGCCTATAACGACGACATCTCCAGTTGCCTGCAAACGCTTTCTAAACTCAAGCCATAAAGCATCTTTAATTTTTGGAGAAATTGCTTGATACGCAG
This sequence comes from Alphaproteobacteria bacterium CMAR1, assembly GCA_963693005.1. GTDB lineage: Bacteria > Pseudomonadota > Alphaproteobacteria > UBA6184 > UBA6184 > Bodonicaedibacter. The sequence continues at coordinate 203,530 of OY843726.1, forward strand.
TAGTTCCTATATGCTTTGCTACTGCTTGCTTCAGGTTCTCAGTATAGGAATCTTCCGAAACTTCACCCTCAAAATCAGCCATACGAACGTCTGTATTTGAATCTTCTTCAGACAAGCAAGAATATAACTCCTCAACTGTAACACCTTCAGAAGCAGGAATCATGTGCTTGTCCGATAAAGAGAACTCACAAGAATATAGCTGATCACTCGCAAACGATCTGCAAGATTGCATAGAATCGGTATCATCTAAACGAAACATTGAAGAGTCTGCATTCATTGGTATGCTGGTCAATACCGTCGACACATACAATGCATATTTAATTTGTTTCATAAATATTAATCCTGTTTCATGGTTCGAACATTAATATAGGTAATCAACCACAGAAGTCAATACTTTTGTCAAAAAAAAACACACGTTCTATCTTACTTTAAAAAAACAAGGAGAAACATCTATCTTTATACGCCACTTACAAGGATCCCATTCAATTAGAAACCTCTACTATTGCAAAATGTTTCTCTGAAAGAGAGGCAAACCTATTCAAAACTTACTCCAAGTGTGCTACATTTTCCAAAAATGTAAAATCACTTCCAATTTAAACTCTACAGGAATTGTAAATGACAACTTCTAAACACACTCGTTTAATAATTATCGGATCAGGTCCAGCCGGATACACTGCAGCGATTTATGCAGCCCGCGCAAACTTAAAGCCGATTCTCGTAACTGGGTTACAGCCAGGAGGTCAACTCACTATCACGACCGACGTTGAAAACTTCCCAGGATTCGCAAACACTATTCAAGGCCCTTGGTTAATGGGTCAAATGCTCCAACAAGCTCAAAATATGGGTGCTGAAATCATTTATGACTATATATCCAAGGTTGACTTTTCAAACCGCCCCTTCACTTGCTATGGTGAGAATCAAACATTTACAGCAGATGCAGTAGTTATTGCCACTGGTGCAGAAGCAAAGTGGCTAGGTATACCTTCGGAAGCTACTTTTAAAGGGTTTGGGACTTCTGCTTGTGCTACTTGCGATGGATTCTTTTTTAAGGAAAAGCACGTTGCCGTTATTGGAGGAGGAAATAGCGCTGTTGAGGAGGCTCTCTATCTTTCTAATATCGCAGACAAGGTGACTCTTATCCATCGACGAGACACCCTGCGTGCCGAAAAAGTTTTACAAGACCGACTCTTAAAGAGCCCAAAAATTAACATCATTTGGAACCATCAAGTCGATGAGTTTTTAGGAGATGATACAAAAAGCAAAGACCTCACCTCGATTCGCCTAAAGTCTACGCAAGATCAATCAGTGAAGACTATCGAAGTTGATGGCGCATTTATCGCCATTGGCCATTCTCCAAAAACTGATTTGTTTAAGGGTCAACTACCTCTAGATGAGGTTGGTTATATTCTGACGGAAAAAGGTACAGTAAGCACAAATATCCCTGGTGTATTTGCGGCGGGTGACGTCCAAGACAAAACCTATCGTCAAGCTGTAACTGCTGCCGGGCAAGGCTGTATGGCGGCTCTAGATGCAGAAGCTTTTTTAACCCTAAATGATAAATAAATGAGTTGTTAATGGTTGATATTCGATTATTAAGTACAAAAGTAGACTGGGACAAACTCCGTATTTTCAACCATGTCGCTTGGTCAGGTTCTTTAACAAAAGCCTCAGAGAAACTTGCACTCTCACAGTCTGCAGTAAGTCGGCAAATCTCCGCCCTAGAAAGCACGATGGGTTGCCGTTTGTTTCGGCGTCACCCCCGTGGATTAATGCTCACAGAACAGGGGGATATTCTCTTCGAAACTACACAAGAAATTTTTGGGAAGATTTCCCACACTCTATCAACTTTAAAAGATACTAAAGATACTGCAGCTGGCCATTTGCGTATCGCAGCAACTCAGACTTTTTCAAACTTTTGGCTGGCACCTCGCATCCATAAATTCTTAGCGCAATACCCAGATATTCGCCTAACCCAAACAATTTCTGATGATGATGCTAACTTACTCCAAGAGGGCTCAGACCTTGCTATCAAACCAGTCTCTTCGTCTCAGTTGCGCATGATTCAAAGGCCCCTAATGACTCTTCAACGGGGCATTTATGCTAGCGAAAAGTATCTAGAGCAAAACGGCACTCCAAATAAATTAGAAGATTTAGTTCATCACAAACTTATTGTGTTTGGTGAGGAGTCTTCTTCTCTAGAAAATACAAACATTTTACTATACTTAGGCTTAAATGAGGATTCTGCTCGACGCATTCCGTATTTCGCAGCAAACAGTAATTTGGCCATAGCTACTGCAGTAACCAATGACTTGGGCATTGCCGTTCTAGATGAATATATAGCTGCTCAATACCCATTCTTACACCCCGTATTACAAAACATAAAAATTCCAGAACTCACTTACTACCTCGTCTATCCTGAAGAGCTCCGTCGCTCCAAAAAGATCGCGTCCTTCAGAGATTTTATTATGGAGAACATCGAATAACACCATGAAAAAAGAGTTCTCACAAACAAAACTTTCATTAATCACGTTTACGTTGATATTGGGCAGCATAATCATTAACTCTGCTATGGATATGCATGCCCCCGTTTTACCTGAAATTAGCCAATTCTTTAATACAACAGAGCAACTAACTCAATGGACTGTCAGCAGTTACTTTCTAGGCACTGCAATCGCTGCCCTTTTCTATGGCCCTTTAGCCGACTGTTATGGTCGAAGAAAAATGCTACTTTTGGGAGTTAGCTTTTTTGCAGCATCGTCACTTTGGTGCACCGTTGCACAAGATATTTATGAGCTTATTGTTGCACGTTTTTTTCAAGGTGTTGGTGGGGTTGCTTCTTCTGTAATTTGGCTAACTATTATTAAAGACATTTTCAAAGGTAAAGACAGCGTTCGAACTCTTAATATTTTTAACATCACCATCTCCGTATCCCTTTCAGCGGCACCCATTGCTGGCAGCATTATTGCCGACTATTATGGGTGGAGGGGCGTGTTTGCGGCACTCAGCATTCTGGGAGTAACTCAGGTGATTTTGGTGGCTATAATTATTCCAGAAACGCTTTCTAGAAGCAATGCTCAACCTCTTTCCATAACCAAAGCGTTTCGAAACTATACCAATATATTTTCGAGCCGTTCCTTTCTTTTGTTTTCATTAGTAAACGGCATAATTCATGGGCTATATGTCGCTCAAATTCCTCTATTGTCTATCCATTTTCAAGATGTTTTGAATGTCAGTCGTGAAGCTTTTGCGCTTTACCTATTCATACCTACATTTTTTTATGCAATTTCTGGGGCATTCGTACGACAGTATGTTCAAGATAGCGGCTTATACTCTACAATTCAGATTGGAATGTATTTAGTTGGTGCATACATTGTAAGCTTATTAATCGTTCAGATGTTCTTTGCTGAATCTGTAAATATGATCGTATTAACTTACTGTGTATATACCGTATGTTGCCCGTTTATCGGTACTGTCGTAACTACAAAAGCTATGGAAGTTTTTCATTCAATGGGGGGGACGTCATCATCCGCCGTCACGTCTATTCGACAGCTTATGGCCTCAATCATAACATTTTCAGCTGCTGCTATTTATAATAAAACTTTCCAATCTATATCAGTAGTTCTGGTTATCTATAGCATCGTTATCATTCTAACCTTTTTTGCACAAAAAGAAGAACTTGCCAAATTATAAGCTAATCTGAATCTTTTAGCTGACAGTATGCAAGTAAGGCATTATGACGACTCGCTTTTAAATCAACTATAGGAAACGGGTAATTTTCTCCTAAAGCTATTCCCGCTTTCAACAACCTATCTTGTGGGCTTTTCCATGGGTTATGAATATATTTAGCATCTAACTTGGCTAATTCTGGAACCCAACGTCGAATATAGTCGCCACTTGCATCAAACTTTTCTCCTTGAAGCACTGGATTAAAGATCCGAAAATAAGGAGCAGCATCGACGCCTACCCCAGAAACCCATTGCCACCCTAATAAATTACTAGCCAAATCTGCGTCTACCAACGTATCTAAAAACCACTCCTCACCTTTTTTCCATGAAATCAAAAGGTTTTTAGTTAAGAAAGAAGCCACTATCATACGAACGCGATTGTGCATATAGCCGGTTTCCCATAATTGACGCATACCTGCATCAACAACGGGAATTCCCGTTTCACCTTTTTTCCAAGCTTCAAAGTTTTGAAGATCTTCTTTCCAAGGGAACCCCCTAAATTTTAATCTAAACGGCTCTTTTTCAATATTTTTAACATAGAACAATATATGATAAGAGAACTCTCTCCATCCCAATTCAGACAAAAAACAATTAACATCATCTAAGTATTTACCCTCAGATAGCAGAAGATAATCACTAACTTTTTCCCAAATATATCTTGGGCTAATTTCTCCAAAATGTAAGGAGGGAGATAGTAAGGAAGTTACACTTAGTGATAAGAAGTCTCTGTTTTTTTTATAGCCTCTAAGGTTATTATCAATAAAAACAGACAACCTCGCCTTAGCCGACTCTTCTCCAGGCGTCCAATACTTCCTTAATTTTTCACCCCACGGTAGCTTTGGCAATAAGCCTAATTCATTAATTTCTAAGCTACACAAACTCATGTTTTTGACAGTTGGGTTTTTATTTTTAGCAATGCTAGGGAGCGCACTGTCTACCCTAGTTTTTAAGCAGTGCTTCCCAAAAGGTGTAAACACCTTAAAAAATGAATCCTGTTTGTTTTTTATCTTTGGTGGATCAAATAATAAACTTCCATTAAATGATTGAACTCTAACTCCTAAATTTCGCAAATTTGACTTAATGTGTGTATCCCTAGCAATCACCGATGGTTCATAACATCGGTTCCATGCAATCTCATTAATTTTTAAAATTTTAATGGTTTTTTGCAAGATCGGTAACGGATCACCTTTAAATAAGTATAGTTGATGGCCTTTTAAATTAAGCTCGTGCTCCAAAGATCTCAAACTATAGTATAACCACCATTTAGAGGCCTCACCTATATGATGAGTGTTTTTATCATATATATAAACAAGAACACATCTCTCTTGCTCTAAAACATATGTCAGGGCAGGGTTATCCTCTAACCTCAAGTCTTGTCGAAACCAAACTAACTTCACACTCTACCGCCCTCTTTCAACTACCCCCCCAGACACTGAGCCCAACTCTACACCTGCATCTAAAACCTTTACCACCCCAGCAGCTGACTCAAATGAAATCGAAGTTACTCTAGAGTTGCCAGATAGCGTAATAACTTCATTCCTCTGTTTCTTAGATTTTTTAACAACTATTTTTTCTATCTTTGAATCTTCAAAGGTAGCATCAGTTGCTGTAATCTCTAATCGTTTTGCATTAAAGTATTTCGCAGTCAGAGGGCCTATTAAACTCGCCTCCCCAGTAACTACAACGTGAGTTAATATACTTGGCCCTATAACACGCAAAACCTCAACAGAAGCCCCATCCATCTCGACAGGTCCCGTTACATCTAAAACACTAAACTTACCCTTCTTCGAACTTTTAATCGGGCCAGTAACAGTTACTTTATCAGCAGTAATCTCATCAAATTGAAAAGGACCCAAAATACTCAGATCTTTAGCCACGACACTATTAAGTGTCAGAGCGCCCACAATCGATACCTTATCTAAACTCGTGTGTTGAAAGCTCTGATCTCCTAAGTACTGCTTTGCTAACAATCCCCCCAAACTTAATACAGTTACTATTAAAACACGATACATACCAACCTTATATACAAACACCAACACTTTATCCTATAACCAAAGGAAATTCTTGACCTTTTTACAAAATTACGATAAATATTTTAAAAGTTTTTATTTTAGGAAATAACGCCATGGCAAAGAAAAGTGCCGTTACATTGATCCGACTCGTTAGCACTGCTGACACGGGTTATTTTTATGTAACAAAAAAGAACCCTCGCAACATTACTGAAAAAATGTCATTTCGCAAGTATGACCCAGTAGTTCGGAAACATGTAATGTTTAAAGAAGCTAAAATCAAGTAACCTGACCTCTGAAAAATAAAGCTCCCGGATAAGTTTTGGGAGCTTTATTTTATTACCCCCTCCAATTACTAGTACGCAACACTTTCGCCGCCATCAACCACCAAGTTTACTCCGTTAACATGCCGTGATTTCTTGTTTAAAAAAAATGACACAACGTCTGCAACTTCTTCTGGGGCACCATATCGCTTTAGTGGCAGTTTATCTACGGTTGTTTTTAAATACTCGCGAACCTCTAGCCCCAGCTCACTTGCCCTCGACTTTACTTTAAGTAAATTAAATGGGGTAAGAATAAAGCCGGGAGAAATTAAATTAACCCGAACCTTTTTCTGAGAAAGCTGATACATCAAATTCTTAACCTGAGCTGCCCACGCCATGCGAACGACGTTTGTATTTTGATACCCCTCTGAATACTGCTTAGACGTGATTCCTGAAAACCGAACCACACTCGCTTCCTCCTTCAAACAAGGTATAACTTTCTGAAATACTGCCAATGGCTGTGTATAACCTGCCTGAAGAACAGACTCCCACTCAATTAACGTTTTTAGACCCATAGGGGTCTTAAACATTGGTCTAGGAGGAATGAGCACGACACCATCAATGCTTTCGGAAGGTATTTAAGCTACATTGAACTTTTCTATGTCTGCATAGTCCATGTACACATAGCTTATTTTAGCTCGCTTATAACTCTTTCTAAGCTTAGAGTTTAATTGTTGAAATTTTGCTTTATTACGCGCTGCAATTACCAAATCACAGCCCTCCTGGCATAGTAAGTTAGCTATATGAACACCTAACTCACTTGTCCCTGCCAGTAGTAAAACTGTTTTTGCTGAAAGAGCTTCAGACAAGAAGCAAAAAACGAAAAATAAAGCAGCACACAGCCTCATAAGGCTTCCTTCTCTGTTACCTCAATCTTATTTATCCCTCGGAATACTAAATATGAAAAAGCAGAGGATCTTAGTTTGTAGATAACATATATTCCATTACTTTGGGAAACAACTCATCCGTTATGCACTTTTTCATTCTATGCTTTTCTACGCCCTTACATGCGGCTTTTGCAGGCATATAATTTGCGGGGTTACGCTGAATTGCAGTAAAGGTTGCCTGCTCTGTAGAGACCATACTTGGGCCAGCTAACGTAATATCAGTCACCATAAACACTCCATCCTTCTCAGCAACGTACCACTCTACTTTGACTGGGGCAGTTCCTTCATTTTGTAATTCTGAAGTTACAACAATTTGAGGAAACAAGACTTCAGACTCAACCCCCAGAGAAAACTTTTTTACTGATTCTCCCGCATCTGTTACTGCTATATTTTGCCCTCCGTACTGATTGAATTTTTTTGAATACCTGTTTAATAACATTTGGTGAAACGTCATCAGATATTTATTGCGTTGAACCTGATCCATTTCATCCCACATAAAGTTTCCAACTACACGCTTCGCTATTCCCTCAAGATCAAACTTATTATTCATAACTTGTTTAAACTTTTCAACCTGCTCTTCGTACGGTTTGTTTTTCCAGTACAAAATACCCTCGGAGATGCTTTTTTCTACAAATGCTTTTGCTCTATCCGTCGAAGATTGCAGAGGTTTGCCGCCACCTCCATTATTTTTTGCTTTAGAGGCCGCGTCTATCTGACTTTTCATAGAAGCCGCCTTAACCTCATCGAAAACTCCGACAAACACACCCACAAAAATTGACATTAAAATGTACTTTTTCATTTTCTCTCCTCTAATTCAGCCTGACGTTTTTGCTGTAAAATGCTTTTAATTGTAACATACGGATCATAAGACTCCTTACGCAAACCTTCCATCATTCCTAGGTATCCCGATCTAGAATGAACTATTTCAACACCCGCAACGGCATAGCTTTCCCAACAATAGTTAGCTTGCACGGCTAATACAGATACCGGATCTCCAACTAGCTTAACTAAACCTCCCACTGCATCACGAAAATTTGTGGGTCCTAAAATCGGCAACGTTACGTCAAAGCCTGGGCCGGCTCCCCATTGATGTAGGGTTATCCCAAAATCATTAGGTTGAACATACACATCAAACTGAGCAGCAACATTTACTACCCCTAACCCTGCAGTATTAACTGTAAATATCCAAAAATTTTGTGCAAATCGATCCCATCTCCACTGAAACACATCATTCAGTAAGTAAAAAGGAACTTTTAGATGATTCGTAAAATTTCCAACCCCAAGCTGAACAATTTCAGGAGTTAAAGCCTTATAAGCTGTTGCAGCAGGCAGCAGTATATAATCGTCCAAAAAAAAGTTCAACTCCATCATCGCGCGACTAAACTCATCTAATGGATCGCTAGGTTCAAAGAAGTCAAACTCGTCTATTTTCGCTTCTTTTGACCCAGAAAAGTCTTCCCCACACCCAGAAATTAACAACGCAATCAAGAAAATATTTTTTTTACTCATGCCACATTTTCTAAGTGCTTTCTTAAAGTTTACACTGTAACTTTGTACCAAAAAGCACTTAATAAAACTATAAAAATTACTTATTTTTAATATTGCTTTCCTGCCGCAGTTTTTGTATGCGCTCTACTACTCTAATATAGAGTTCAAATTGTCTTACCGCACTCTCCTCATCGCAAGAACTTGCAAACATCTTAACCAGTTCGACAATATCCACACTTGACAAATTTAACGCCGAGGCTCCCAGGTCCGAGACAATTGTCGCCGCTTGCATTTGAATTTTGTCTGCCTCATCTCTTTCTGCCTCACCAACGCTTAACTCTGATCCAGTTATTTCACTATACCCCATTATCAAGCACGTACACCACATCCGCGTCATAAAGCCCTCCAAATTTCCAACTTATGATAGCTACTTAACGTTGATAAATTACTAAAACTGCAATCTTACTAACCCTCAAAAAACAAACAAATTTTGTCATAACGTTGATAAATTACTAAAACTGCAATCTTACTAACCCTCAAAAAACAAACAAATTTTGTCACTACGTTACTCTGTAATTCTCTTTTTTTTCAACACCTCATACCAATTAGGTTGTATAGTCATACTTCTATTATGAAGATAAGTATCAGAGAAGGTAGTTCTCACATCAAAATACGAATATATTTTACCCTCTATTTGTAGCACTAATTCCTTCAAAATCTTATCCGGCAAGTCAAGGTGGCCTTGCAGTTGCTCTATTAATTCTTGGGGGGTTTTTACACTCACCTTTGGGTCAATAGGTTGGGCGCTAACGTGACACGAAGTCACGCATAACATATAACATCTTTTTCCCTTGCGAATCTTACTGTCTCTTTGTGATGAGGGATACTCCGGATAAAAACTTCTATCATCAGCTGGACACTCATACACAAAGTTAAGCCTACATTCTGGCGACTTATACGCGGCAATCAACGATTGTCCTAGATTTAGGATCCATAGCGCCAAAACTAATGTAACTCGACTCATAAATACTCCAAAATTGCTTGGAACAAGTATTGCCGTCTTGTAAAGAAAGTCAATTCAAAACTATAAAATAATTATAAACAAATATCGCCTAAAACTTGCCAACCTTATCAAATAGTGCTATAAGCCAGCCAGTATTCCAGCAAAATGTTTATGTTCAGTTTTCACCTTACTCACTCTCACGAGAATGCACGCTCAGGCTTTTTACAAACCCCACACGGAACTATTGAAACGCCAAATTTTATTTTTTGCGCTACAAAAGCTGCTATTAAAGGCCTAATGCCGTCTCAAATGAAAAATGAAGGCACTCAATTCATTCTATCGAACACTTATCACCTAATGATCAACCCTGGAGCTGACCACATTGAAAAAATGGGTGGCCTGCACAAATTTATGGGATGGGACGGCCCCCTACTAACAGACTCTGGAGGGTTTCAAATTTTCAGCCTTGGGCACGGTTCAGTAGCAGAAGAAGTTAAAGGCAACAGAGACACAAAACGACCTCAAACCTTACTCAAAATTACTGAGGAAGGCGCAAAATTTAAATCATATCTCGATGGATCAATCCACTTCTTAACACCTGAAAAGTCTATCGAAGTACAACGAAAACTTGGTGTCGACTTTGCGGTAATGTTAGATGAGTGCACCCCTTTTCATGTAGATAAAGACTACACAGCAAGATCTATGCGTATGAGCCATCGGTGGGGGACTCGTAGCTTACTAGAGTTTCAAAAACATGACTCTGGAAAACAAAAGCTATATGGCATTGTACAAGGTGGGGTTTATTCTGATTTGCGTGTTGAAAGCTGTGAATTCGTCAATGAAAGTGATTTCTTTGGCATAGCTGTCGGCGGCTCTCTCGGAAAAAACAAAGATCAAATGCATGATATTGTTGCTTTAACTATGGCAACTCTTCGCAAAGATCGCCCCATACATTTACTTGGAATTGGTGGGGTAACTGATATTTTTAACGGAGTCCGTCATGGGATTGATACTTTCGATTGTGTACACCCCACCCGTTTAGCTCGGCATGGGGGAGCTCTGGTAAAAGCAAAACATAATCCAAAACCTAATCGCGAACATATAAATCTGAATAACTCACAACACAAATCATCTCAATCCCCCTTAGAACCAGATTGCACTTGCCATACCTGCAAAAACTTTTCTGCGGGATACATTCATTATTTATTAAAAACAAAAGAAATTTTAGCCTTGCAGCTACTAACCCAACACAATGTTTCATTTATGAATCGATTGATGGCAGATATTCGAAAAGGAATAAAAAACAATAATTTGAATACTATCGAACATGAGTGGACTTCTACCTAACTAAGGAGCTTGAGTATGTTGAAAATTCGACTTACTCTATTAATGTTTTTTTTAGCAGGGTCATCACTTCATTTGTGCGCCTCTGCAGACCCAAAAGACAAAAAACGCTATAACTTATCGCTTAACAACTCTCTACTTCCGTCAGCTAACTCCCCTACTGGAATGCGCGTTTTCTCACAGGAAATCCTTCAACTAAGCGCCTACCCTATTAACTCGTTAAATGAAAAATACGCACAGCAACACCCATACACAATCATTGCACTTACCTTGGCCAGTGGTGCCCTTTTATATTTGCCATTTCCAATATATGGTGTCTCTTCCGCCCACCACGAGTTCGGCCACGCACGGGGGCTCAGATTAGCGAACCCAAAGAGCAACCCGGAATACTATAGTTTTGACAAAATTAGATATGAAAACTCAAACCCTTTTACTCGTGTTTATATTGGATCTAACTATTATCATATGTTAGCCAATGCCTTTACAAACTGGGGAGCCTTTGTTTTGCCCTTGAAAGCAAAGGCTCTAATTAACTCTTACTATAATAACTCCATTAAAACCCACGAATTCTTATCATCCGTGCAGAATTTGATAGATAGCCCCGAAATTGATACTATTCAAGTTTTTGCCGGTGGATTAAACAATAATGCACTGATTGCAAGTTCAATAGAAGAACAGAATATCATAAAAAACCAATCACATCTTTTCGATATCCTTTCACTTTCACACAATAAGCTTATGCCAAAATTCTATCCATATGGCTCAATTCCTCAAAAACTAACCGCAGAAGAATTGCTTCTCAAAAATAACCACATATGCTTAGAGCGTATTATGAATGATCATGGGTCTATTGAACGTCACTATAGAAAACACTGCATCATCCCAAATTATGATTATAAGTCGTCACATGCTGGATGTTTCATAAGCTACTTTTTAAGCGGGTCAACTTATCAATCTTTTTACAACATTTACAACTACATAATAACTAAAAATGTTTGGTCCACTCCTCTTTCTTACAAAGGGCTGTACCTTCCGAACACTAACTTCTTTTTCACCTCCAAAGGACTATCACTAAAATTTAATCAGGCCTATAGATACTCTGAAAACTTACTATTTAACCTATCTTATGAAACAGTCTATGAAGGAATCCCCACTAAAGAAATTGGATTTTCAGCACGGTATACAGTTCCTCAGCTTTATGACCTTTCCGTAACTTCAGGCGTCACTGCCTCATTTACCTCATATAGCTGGGTGGGCGGGCAAATTCACATAAAAGCATCTCTTCCCGTCAACCAATATGTTCATATCGAAGCGGCCTACTACCTCTGGAATAGTCATACGCTAGATGGTGAGCGCAACATGACAGTCTCGAATAAGTCACATATCGACCATGAAGTTATGATTGGATGCTCTATGTTTTTCTAAATATCTTGATTTACTCATTCTAAAAATGTATAAGAAAATCATGCAAAAGCAATTTAATTTTTAGATGCATGATCCAACAAAATTTATCCATATTCGTGGAGCCCGTGAACACAATCTAGACAATATCAACCTTGATATTCCCAAAGGTCGCTTGGTTGTGGTTACCGGCGTTAGCGGATCCGGCAAATCGTCCCTAGCATTTGATACTATCTATGCTGAGGGGCAACGCCGGTATGTTGAGAGTTTATCCGCGTATGCACGGCAGTTTTTGCAATTAATGGAAAAACCCGATGTTGATTCAATCGAGGGGTTATCTCCTGCAATCTCCATTGAGCAAAAAACAACCTCTAAAAACCCCAGATCAACAGTTGCAACAGTCACCGAAATTTACGATTATTTGCGGCTACTTTACGCACGCGTAGGCACTCCATACTCTCCCACTACAGGCAAGCCTATTTCCAGTCAAACTGTCAGCCAAATGGTCGATCAAATTATGGACCATGCAGACGGGTGGAAGTTTTACATTTTAGCTCCTATCGCGCGCGGAAAAAAAGGCGAGTTCAAAAAAGAACTACAAGAGCTTCACAAAAAGGGGTTTTTAAGAGTTATTATCGATGGCGAAATACATACTCTCGATAGCACTCCCTCACTTTCTAAAAATATTCGCCATGATATTGAGATCGTTGTTGACCGACTAATCATGAAGCGTGACATAGAAACACGATTAGCCGACACCCTTGAAACCGCTTTAGAACTTGGCAACGGCTTAATTTACGTTGAGGACGCAAAGACAAAAGAGAGAAAAGTATTTTCTGCAAACTTTGCATGCCCCGTTTCTGGCTTTACTATACCTGAAATTGAGCCCCGCTTATTTTCTTTCAACAGCCCACATGGAGCATGTGAAACCTGCGACGGATTAGGTGAAAAGGTCGTATTTGATACGGATTTGCTTATTCCTGATTCATCTGCACCGTTTATACGATCCGTTGCTGCCTGGAATACCGACAAAGAAGGCTACTATCAAGGACTTCTCGTCAGTTTAGCAGAACATTTCCAGGTAGACCCCAAAACTCCGCTTAATAAAGTCCCAAAAGAACTTAAACAAGCCCTGCTGCATGGAACCAAAGATAAAGTCAATTTTTCGTTTAAGTTTGCCGGCATGGGCACTTATCAAAAAAACAAACGTTACGAAGGCTTAATCTCCCATTTTGCTCGTCGGTATCGCGATTCTACTAGTGATAGTGTCCGAGATGAGTTATCTAAGTATCAAACTGCTCTTCCCTGTGAAGCTTGTGATGGATGGAGATTAAACGACAAAGCTCGTGCTGTTAAAATTGACGGCAAACATATTGGCGAAATAACACTCTTATCTATCGAAGACTCCTACAATTGGTCTCAAAACTTAGAACGCTCCCTTACAAAAAAAGAGCAATCTATTGCACATCGCATCTTAAAAGAAATTCGAGACCGGCTTAGCTTCTTAGTGAATGTGGGTCTAAACTATTTAACACTTTCTCGAAAAGCAGGCACTCTTTCTGGTGGAGAAAGCCAACGAATTCGTTTAGCCTCTCAAATCGGCTCCGGCTTAACCGGAGTATTGTATGTACTAGATGAACCCTCTATTGGGCTACACCAACGCGATAATGATCAACTCATCTCCACCCTAAAACATTTGCGCGATTTAGATAACACCGTCATTGTTGTCGAACATGATGAAGACACTATGAAAGCTTGTGACTACCTTATTGATATTGGCCCACGTGCTGGCATACATGGTGGGAAAATTGTTTCTCAAGGCACTCCCGACGAAGTCATGCATGACGAAAACAGCTTAACTGGCGCTTACTTAATGGGACGAAAGAAAATCCCCATCCCCACTGATCGTCGAAAAGGTTCAGGAAACACGATCACCGTTGAAGGCGCTATTCACAACAACCTTAAAAGTATTACTCTAACAGTTCCGTTAGGAACATTAACCTGTGTTACGGGAGTCAGTGGAGGAGGAAAATCTTCCTTGGTTATTGCAACTTTATACCGAGCTCTTGCAAAACATCTCTATAACGCCTCAGCAGTTCCCGGGAAATATAAAAAGATTTCTGGATTAGAGCATATTGACAAGGTCATTGATATTGATCAGTCTCCCATTGGACGCACCCCACGTTCAAATCCAGCGACATATACCGGTTGCTTTACCCATATTCGTGACTGGTTCTCTGGATTACCTGAATCAAAAGCACGAGGCTATAAATCTGGGCGATTTTCATTTAACGTAAAAGGTGGTCGATGCGAAGCTTGCCAAGGCGATGGTGTACTAAAAATTGAAATGCACTTTTTGCCCGATGTGTATGTTGAGTGTGATCAATGCAAAGGTCGCAGATATAATCGAGAAACCTTGGACGTGCACTATAAAGGAAAATCTATCGCAGATGTCTTAGATATGACGGTAGAAAATGGTGTTGCTTTCTTTGAAAACGTCCCCACTATTCGTCGAAAACTTGAAACACTTGCACGTGTAGGCTTAGGCTATATCCAAATTGGCCAGCGTGCAACTACGCTTTCTGGCGGAGAAGCTCAACGCATTAAACTATCTAAAGAGCTCTCAAAACGCGCAACTGGCCAAACGCTCTACATTCTTGATGAACCCACAACTGGCCTTCATTACCACGACATCGAACAACTATTATCCGTACTTCAAGAACTAGTCACTCAAGGTAACACCGTTCTTGTAATTGAACACAACTTAGAAGTCATAAAAACAGCTGACCACATTATTGATATTGGCCCTGAGGGCGGAGACAAGGGAGGGACTATCGTTGCCCAAGGAACTCCTGAATCTGTATCCAAGTCAAAAAAAAGCTATACTGGAAAATATCTAAAACCTTACCTAAAAACGTAAACGCATCCAATAAAAACAACAAGAAATGGTTAACAAAATGAGCTTCATCCCACACATTTGCATTATAGTTTTAATAGGACTTTCCGAAATTTTTGCTTCTGACTCCATCAACTCAACTCAGTCAGACTCCGAAAAAACTTTCTATGAAGCTTACGATCTATACGAAGCAAACCACCCGAACCTTCCACCTGAATTATTAGAAAAAATCGAATCTTTACTTAAAAAAGTAGTTGCTGCCCCTGATTTAAACGAAGAAATCCTATCTGACACAGCCTGTTTTCTACTGGTCTTAGGCTGCACAACTTCTTTTAACACAGCAAAAGATCGCCTCTGGACAACTTGCCGCGCTGCCACTTATTCTCAATTTATTAAAGACGTACGCAAAATTAAAAAAGACAAGGAATAACAGTCTTTAACAAACGCTACTATAACAACCCGCTCTCACTGGGGTTACTTCGTTATTTAGCATTATCTATGGTTAAGCAACACCTAATTACTTATTTAGAATAACTATGATACCCGTTATTCTATCTAGCTTATTATTCTAGTTTTTATTTTACCCAACTTGAGAAAGCAATTAAACGCCTACTACACACCAACAACAGGTTGTTTTTCTGCTTTTTTTTAACGTTCAAAGTCAGGAAAGCATGCCTATTTCAATACATCTAGCTACTCACTTAAAAAATAGCGAAGACGCATGATCTACTTTTTATAAAAAACATAACCAGTTTGAAAAACTAATAAACCTTTACTAAAGACAAATTTCAACCAAATCGCCTCGAACAAGGTCGCATCTCAACTCCAACATTGTGTTTTATTAAAAGCCATGCCCACTTTTCTCATAGTGAGTAGCAATGCATACTTTTTGCTTTAAACTCGATACAAATAGAAAACAAGCTATTTCGAGACAAAATAGCCACGTACAACTCACTCCTATAGTAGCAAAAAACTTGAACGCATCGGTGGGGAAGAAAAGCAGCAACCCATCTTGTTACTGCTTTTTAAGCTCTATTTCTTAGTTAATTTATATACTCCAGTCCAATCATCTCCTGGCGGAGTTTGAATATAGTCATCACAACGTTGTATATAAACATCAACTAATTCGTCATAAGGTTTCCACAATCCTTTCAAAGATTCAAACACCTCTTTCGCCTTTTCAAAGTTTAGATTCAAATAGAAGTCAAACCCTTTTTCAAATCTGGGTACAAACTCAGATTGTTCCCGTGTGGCTTGCAACTGTTTATCTTTAAACTCAGCAATCAGTTCATAAATCCGAACACCTTTTGTTTTCCCTTTAACCGCAACAATATCTAGAGTTCGACACAAAAATTCATCTTTAATTTCTGCATATGTTGCCTCACTAACTATTACATGCGTTCCATAATATTTGTTAATTCCTTCTAACCTAGATGCTAAGTTTACAGAATCACCAATAATTGTGTAGTTCATTCGATCCGAGCACCCCACATTCCCCACAATCGCATTACCCGTATGTATTCCCATACGAGTTTCTAAGATTGGTAGACCTCGAAGTTTCCACTTCTTACTTAATTCGTCTAGTTTGTGCTGTGCAAGTAATGCAACTCTACAAGCATTATACACCTGGTTATCATCTTCGTTAGGTGCGCCCCAGAAAGCCATGATAGCATCACCAATGTACTTATCAATCGTTCCTTTTTCTCTTATCAAGATAGACGTAATTTCTTCAAAGTACTCAGACAAATGTTTCATTAAATCATCAGGCGCCATTGCTTCAGAAATAGTTGTAAAGTTCGCAATATCCGAAAAGAAAATCGTTAACTTTTTAGACTCTCCGCCAATATTTATATCACTCCCACTCTTTAGTAAGTTTAATACCAACTGTCGAGGCATATATTTTGTGAACGACTTCAGACTGACTTTCATGTCTTTCATCGTATCAGCTAATGCTGTTACCTCGCGAATATTAGATTTAACTGAGACTCCTCCATCTAAGTTAAATTCTTTAATCTTAAGTGCCTCTTCTCTTAAATCTTCAATCGGATAAGCAATTCTGCGCGCCAGCAAAATAACCTGTAAACACGACACAAATAATATGAATATATACAAACTAATCATATCTTCTTGTGTTGAAAACAGTAATGAAGTCAAGTCTGAGTAAGGTACCAATGAAACTAGTAACCACTCCTTTCCAAAGGAATCAGCCACTTGCATAATACTTACCAAATGATCTTCACCTTGCAGTTCAGAAATAAATGCTTCTTCTTTTTGCTCATAAAACCTCTCTAGCGCATCCCAAAGCAATGTTCCTCGACGCTCTTCCATCGACACAATCCGCGCGCGGTTTCCATAACTGTTCATAGGAACGCTATCTTCACTACTTGCAATCATATCTAGCTTTAATAAGTCTTGAGTCCAAATTTTATCCCCAGGAGCAACATTTTTTGAGTTTTTTGACGAGACATCAACAGAAGATCTATCTCCCTTAGAAAGCAAGTAGGTACGCGTATTTTGTGTCAAACGCTTTTTATTAAGCAGCGTAGATAAATCCTTGATGTTGAAATCACTTGCGATAACTCCCTTTACCTTTTCTTGTTTATCTAAAATAGCTACAGATGAAGTCATTACTAAGTGTGGAGTTAACCCAAACGTGTAAATACTACCTATAAACATATCTTTTTTATCCACCGCATCCAAATACCAAGGGCGCGTGATCGGTTGATAAACAGGCGACAAGTTTACTTCTGAATCTACTAGGTTTCCATCATCATCAAAATAATAGAAACGTTCTACAGGTGGTTTTCCGTGAGTTCGATCAATAACTCGCATACTATAAGATGTAATTACTGGCAAGTTCTGGCTTTCTCTCAAAACGAACCTATCGCCTTCATGAACTTTCCGAATCTGAAAAAACGAACCGTCTCTGGAAGCAACATATAAACTGGTAAGCTGAGTTGTATCCTTTAGTGCCTTAGTAATGAACTGATGCGCCGGAGTCGAAAGACTCACAGGAATATCTTGTGCCCCCCGCACCAAATACTTCTCTAACAGCTTTGCAGCATATGCTGGAACTCGGCTAACTTTTCTAACCTCTCCCTCAATTGTATTAATAGTACGTTGATTAAAGTTATCTACATACCCCATTGCAAATGTTTGAAAGTCTTTCTCACTTTGTTTTTTTGAAAAGAATGCTAACACTCCTATTACCGCAAGCAGCAGTAATAGGACTTCTAATAAAACATAGTTTTGTAGACTTCTACCTTTTAATAACGCTGATATAGAAAACTTTTTTTTCACAGACTTATCCTTTTCGAACTATTTATAAAAACGCTTTGCAATCTTTGAAAACGCAGTATAAATTTGTTGCAGGTTTGTCTCAGTTTTATCTAAAACTGATTGATTAATACCAACAACGAACTGTTCAGTTTTCTGACTGGGTATGTCGCTTGCTTTTTTACCATGTTCAATAATATCTAAAGCCATTTGCGCAGTTACCTCTCCCTGTTCATAAGGCGAAGCTGCTACCGCTATCCCACCGCCATCTTGAGCCACGAATGCGTTAATTCCGATAACTGGAATTGTTGCATTTTCAACGGTCCACTTCATGATTTCTGCAGGCGATACATGCTCCTCTGGGTTATCAGCATGACGGCTGACCGTTCTGTAGTTAGAAACAACTAGGAAATCTAACTCTTTGTTAGCAGAAAGCACTTCTTTTTTCCACTCAGAGAAAGTAGCTACTAACCTAGAACGTTGCAATTTTATATTGCCCCATTGATCAAATGCATGAAAGTGACCATCATCTTTTTTAACTGTAGCGGACGTATCACTTAAATGGGCAATTTTAAACTCTCCATGCTTGCCTTGAGACGCAGCTACCATATTAATGGTTTCTTTCAGCCCTTCAAACGGAATGCGTTCATAAATGCCAGTAACATTTTTTGCGCTTGCATCATAACCATAAGATCCTTCTTTTGCGTTCACCCCACCAAAAATCACATTAATATTAGGGTCATTCTTATAGTAAGCTCCTACATAGCGCTGAGCATTGTCATCAATACATATAATAATTTTAGGCTGCATTGAATCAATCATCTTTCGTGTCATAGCACCCGACTTTCGAATAAACTCCGGAGAAGAGTGGCGTTTTGTGTCCATATAATGATAATGAACCTTGAAGAAAGTTTTTCCTCCAAACACCTGTTGCATACCTTCCGTTACGTCATTCGTCCAACTATAGTCGCTAAAATAACTGTGTATAACCAAAATATCCTGGCGTTGGCTATTAAACTTCGCAAAGAAGGAGAATAGCGCTATGATCAAGACCACGGGAATAACTAGTTTATGTTTTATATTCATTGTTTTATCCTCTTTTTTTGCCTAGATAATACCCAAGCTTTTCCAATATGGTAAGGAAAGGTATAGGGCTACAATTCGTCCAAAATTCATCAATCCGTTATAAAGTAAGAATTTCTTTTCTGCATATGGGGTTTTACCCTGAAAAGAATCTGCATATGTTACATAGAAGGGAGATTGATAAGGAAAAAACCATATATCACAAACCATAACAATGGTGAACCCAAACGGCCATAAGCTCAAACCAAAACTATCTGCTAAAGGAAAACTTAGCGTCATCATAATGATTACTGTCGGCCCTATTGGTAAAAGCAATCTCGTCGCCAACGTCATCAGAACTAATAGTGACAAAATACCCGTGGTATTATCTGCGCTCAACATTGATTTTATCATTGGAAGCAATGTTGATGAAATAAGCACATCTACATGTAAGTACTTTAATGAAGCCGAAATACCAATAATACACCCCAAGAATATCAAGAATGACCAATCAGTCTGAGCTAACCACTGTTTATGGCTAATTATTTTTAGCGAAAGTAGAGAAAACAACAAGAATAAGCTTAACCAGTATACTGGAATTTTATGGTATGGCATCAAAAACAAGGCCGACGAGAACAATAATATTGTTCCAATCGCTGCGATTTCTTCCATTTTTAACTTACCTAAAACTTTTAACTGCTGGTTAATCTTTTCCTTAGATACAGAAACTTTTTCTTTCGAAACAAAGAAAATTGATGAACCGACAAAATGGATAATTAAAAGAATAATACCCGAAATACCCGATGCAACAATCCATCCTACAGAAGCTATAAACTGCTGGTCTTGAAAAGGAAGAAGCCCCATCACCACAAAGTTCATAATCGACCCCGTCAGGAAAATGCTACTTAACAGAGTTACGCCATAAAATGCCGAAGCAGATATCTTCGTACTTGCACCACCGCCTTTTTTCACATTCAACAAAGATATTAGGTCTTCTGTAAGAGGCCCCATCACTTTAGTGCGATTAATAATAGATGGAATTACTGGCGTCATAATAGCCCCAATAACAAAGAGAGCAATATTATACCAAATAGATCCCGAGGGAAGATATCGAAGAAACAGCAACATTACTCGATATAAAATTCCCGAAGACGCAACCAAAATACTTAAACTTGTAATACCTAAAATCAAGAAAAAAGTATTAGATGAAAAACCACTCAGAATAACATTTAGAGGCACCAACCCCATTACAAGCGTTGAAGTTAAAATCATCAATGCAGGCACAAAGTCTGGAAAAACATTAAATATCCACAGAACTACCCCTGCAGATAAAACCGATACAAATAAGCGCCCTTCATGTCCCAAAGCTTCCCCCAAAGAGGTGTATACAATTAGTGGAACCAAAAATGCAACTAACCACGACATAAGAATTTTAAAAGACATTCCGTCATTAGAAGATTCTTTTTCTGATAATGCCATAATATTTGCAGTATTCTTTTTATTTAAGCTTTGATTAAATGAATTAAAGAAATAACTATAAAGATGTGGGTACTTAGCTACCACTGCATCCATAGACTCTTTTGGAATTTCTAAGATTTTCACCTTATCTTCAGCAACTGCAGTGAGTTGATACCCATCTGACGAGAACGCTGACTCTTCTCCTAAAAAAGCATTTTTAGTTTTTTCTAAAACAACTTTCTTACCTTCTTTTAAGGAGACTTTTCCATCTAAAATTAAGTGAAAACTAGAGGAAGAGTCTCCTTTCGAGAAAATTACCTTACCAGAGTCAAACTCTCTCATTTCAACCCTTGCACAAAGTCTAGCAAGATCAATACTATCGATATCTTGCATCGACGGGTGATTTTTGAAAAAATCAATAATTGCTGCGGACATATTTCTTTTCTCTCTTATTATTTATTTTTATTACCTAATAATCAGTCTAAATGGACAATCGTGATAAATCCATATAATTTACAGTCCTAGTATCTATACCGAGAACTTGTTAAGAAACAATTTACCCTGCTAAGATAATGTTCAGAAAACAAGATAAGTTTCTCTCATGAACCGTTTTATTAATAATCTTTCAGAAATCAGTAATCACTATGACTTATTTATTTTTGATATCTGGGGAGTTTTGCACAACGGAAAGAGTTTATATCCCGATATTATAAATACATTTCAAACACTTGCATCTTTAAACAAAACTGTCGCTTTATTGTCAAACAGCCCAAAAATTGGAAAACAAGTAGCGCTCGATCTTAAAAAGTTAAAACTACCATCAAATCTGTATACAAAAATTTACACTGCTGGTGATAATTTTTTTCACTATCTAAATACAACATATAACAAAAACTCCGGCAGCTGGTTTGTACTAGATCATTCAAACGTATCCACGGCCAAAACAACCCTCATTGAAAATAAGTTAACCGTCAGCGATGACTTTTATGATGCAAAAAACATCCTAATCGCATCCATTGACGAGTCCGATTTAAATCTCTCCCACTACAAAAACTTGGTTGATTTTTGTACAAAAACAACCCCAAATATCTATTCCATGAATCCCGACACTCACGTAATTACGCCTAAAGGCATGCTTGCGCGCCCTGGGTTGCTTACAAAACATATGAAAAAACTGGGGCTAACCGTCATCGAACACGGAAAACCTTCCAAAAAAATCTTTGGCGACTTTCTACAAAAATTCAAAGATCATAGCTCTCAACGGACAGTTATGCTTGGAGATTCACTCAATACCGATATTCAGGGAGCTAGAAACGCTAATCTCGACAGTGTCTTAATATATGGAGCATATCCTCCCAAAGAAGCTCTAGCTCATTACTCAATCCAAATAAACAAACCTTTGCCTTTACTTTCACACCCGTCAATCAACTCTGTAAAAGATTTTATTCATCAGTCTGAAATTCAACCTACTTTTTATCTTTCAGAAGTAAAAATATAGCTTGATATTTTCAAATGAAAACGCTAATGTTTCTTCGTTGCCCGGATGGCGGAATGGTAGACGCAACAGACTTAAAATCTGTCGATCCTTGTGGTCGTGGGGGTTCAAGTCCCCCTCTGGGCACCACTTCATAAAAAGAACCTAATATGCCTCGCTATAAACTTACAGTAGAATACGACGGTACATACTATCACGGCTGGCAATTCCAGCCCGGCCTCCCAACTATTCAAGGTGCTATTGAATCAGCAATTAAGCGCATTACTCAACAAACTTCGCGTTTGTTTGTATCCGGACGCACTGACAGTGGCGTTCACGCTTTAAATCAAGTAGCACACGTTGATATTAATAAAGATTTAAACCCTTTTCAGTTTTGTTATGGCCTTAACCACTTTCTAAGAGATTCTGGAATCTCGATTCTGAATGTCGAGCTAGTCAACGATACGTTTCACGCTCGGTTTAGCACAAAAAAACGTGCGTATCTCTATCGTATAATTAATCGTCGCCCCCCTTTAACTATTGACCGTTATCGAGCATACCGCATTCCACAGCCACTTGATCTTGACCTTATGAATACTGCGGCTCAGTTCCTCCTGGGTACTCATGATTTCACAACCTTTAGAGCTTCTGAGTGTCAAGCTCTCTCTCCTATAAAGACTCTTGAGACGGCAAATTTTCAGAAAACTTCCTCAGAAATAATTGAGTTTAAAACACAATCAAAATCATTTTTACATCATCAAGTTCGCAATATGGTGGGCACTCTTTGTTTGGTTGGGCTCAAGAAATGGACTCCAAATGATGTGAAATCTGCATTAGACATAAAAGACCGCAGGGCGGGTGGCCCAACTGCACCACCAGAAGGGCTTTACTTACAGCAAATAATCTATTAGTATGTCCCAGGCAATCAAAACAAGAACAGTATGCGCGTACTAAAAAAGGCACTTTCTCTACCCACTTTGCTAGCAATAAGTGTTTTTGTCTCTGAAATTGCGCTTGGTTTATATACTCCCTCTCTGCCCTATATTTCTGAATATTTTAATGTTTCTAACGATTTAGTTCAAATGACACTCAGCATTGCGTTATTTGGGTTTGGCGTTGGCTCTCTAACTCACGGCCCGATTTCAGATGCTTTGGGCCGCCGGCCTGTATTGCTAGGATCGTTTGCAATTTTTATTGTTGCAACCTTCGCTTGCGCCTCCTCCTACTCAGTTTATGGCTTAATTATTGCACGTTTTTTTCAAGGATATGGCGTAGGTGCAGCACCAATCATAGCTTTGGCCGTAATTCGTGATCGCTACCCTCCGAAACAAGTAAACCGACTCATGTCACTAATGGGGGGGGTAATTGCCTTAGCACCCGCAATTGCACCAAGTATTGGTGGGTTATTGACTGAGTCGTATAGCTGGCGTGCTTGCTTTTATTTCTTATTAGTTTCAGGCGTTTTTGTGTTTGCTTTGCTCTGGATATGCATGCCAGAAACACTCAAAAGCATCGACGAAGAACGCACTACCCTAAAAGGCTTCTTTAAAGAGCTCTGCGCTGATACCGCCCTGCTTGTTCGAAATACTTATTTTATTAATGTTATGATCATATCTTCCCTAATGGTAACTTGCATTTGGATGTATATCGGTGTCGCACCTTATATCTTCCAATGGATGGGGGTATCCCCCCTAGAGTTTGGATTTTATTATTTTATAACTGTTTCTGGGTATATTGCAGGATCCGCAATTAATACCTTCTGGGGATATAAATTTAGCTTTCAGAAGTTGCTAAGTTTTGGATTCTCAATTGTTATTGCATTTTCACTTATTTTATTGTGTTTAGATATTTTTGAGTGGCAATCTCCTCTTTCCATTTCTTTATGCGTTGCCTTTCACTCTTTTGGATTAGCGTTTATCTTCCCCGTCACTAACACGCTCGCAATGGAGGCTGGCAGTAAGGGCGGGCTTACCGCTTCAATATTAAATGGCATGGAAATCTTTATCAGCTCTATTGTGATAATGAGCATTAGCGTTGAAAACTCTTCCAGTTTCGTATACATTTCGGTCATTCGACTATTAACTTGTGTAGGGGCTCTCGTTATTTATCAATTTGGGATATCCAAACGAAAAAAAGCTCTACCACTAAAGGACTAACCATGACTTTTTCAAAAAACGCGCGTACGATTGGATTGGTATCGGCAACCTCTCTCGTTGCTGGCAATTTAGTCGGGTCTGGTGCATTTATGCTGCCTGCCGCTCTTTCTGACTTTGGCTCTATCAGCCTATTGTCTTGGTTGTTCACTTCTGCCGGAGCTATTGTTTTAGCTCTAGTTTTTGCAAAATTTAGCATGAAGATACCCAATGCCACTGGCGGCCCTCATGTGTTTGCTGCAAAAGCCTTCGGACCAACCACCGCTTTTTTCGTGGCCTGGGGGTACTGGATGTTAACCTGGATTGGTAACGCCGCTATTGTTGTTGCAATGTATGGTTACCTTAGTGATTTATCATATGGTGCGCTTACCTCCTTGCATTTGTTTTTCATAGGTCTCTTTGTTTTGTTTGCAATTACTCTAATAAATTTAAAAGGTATCAAAGAAGCCAGCTTTATTCAAAATTTCACGACTGTCTTAAAGTTAGTGCCCATGATTCTCGTGCCTATTGCTGCATTTTTTATCTTTGACTCTAATAAGTTAATGAACTTTGTTCCCGAGGGGAAAACTGCCCTAAGCGCCTTCAATGGTGCAGCATTATTAACATTATGGAGCTTTGTTGGAATCGAATCAGCGACCGTCCCCGCAGAAGAGGTCCACAAACCTGAAATCACCATTCCCAAAGCCACGGTATATGGAACTTTAATCGCTGCAGTCATATATATAGTGGGTAACTTTGCCCTCCTAGGGGCGGTTGATCATGCCGAACTTGCAGTTTCACACGCTCCTTATGCACTTGCCGCCCACAAAGTGTTTGGCGGTTCATTTTGGGGAAACCTCGTCGCTGTCTCAGCGGTCATCTGCTGCATTGGAACTTTAAATGGTTGGATGCTAGTCGTTGGCCAAATCCCACTAGGCGCTTCAAAACAGGGGCTCTTTCCAAAATTCTTTGGGAAACAGTCCAAAAATCGTGTCCCAGTTTGGGGCGTGATCATTTCGGCTCTATGCATGACAATTATTCTTGCTATGACGTTTGATCCAGACCTTAGTGAACAGTTTGCTTTTATTGCTGAGCTTGCAACAACCACTATTCTTCTGCTATTTGTGGTCATGCTACTTGCCTTTGGAAAGCTAATCCAAAGCGGCCTATTTAATCAAAAATCCGATGTGACCTTACTACTTCTTGGTGCAATATATACAATTTGGACTCTCTATGGAGCCGGAATCAAAATGCTTGTACTTTCAACGGTAGTCGTAATTTCTGGCGCGCCCATGTACTTATACATGCGCAAACGTTTGCGATCTTTATAATCTCAATATATGATAAACTAACTAACAAGGAATATCTCATGAACCAAGTACTTTTATTGCCCCTACTTGAACTGATTGATGGATTATTATGGTTCTATCAATTACTAATTATTGTTGCCGTAATCCTTAATCTACTGGCCACGCTGAATGTTTTAAACACCTACAATCGTGGTGTGTTCGTGTTTATTACCGCACTTAACCGATTCACTGACCCCGTTTTATACCGCATTCGCAAATTTTTGCCATCACTCGGAGGGCTAGACTTCTCACCCGTCATCGCTATTTTTCTTATTCACGTACTGCGAAACGTGATTAGAACTATCGAAATTTCTTTGCACTAATGACATCTAAAATTATTGATGGGCGAAAAGTCGCCGCTGACCTCCTGCTCAAAACGCAAGCGTTTGTTGCTGAGTTAAACACAACTTATACAGTTATTCCTGGCCTAGCGATTATCAAGGTGGGTGATAATCCTGCTAGCACGGCCTACGTTAATATCAAACAAAAACGAGCTGCAGAAGTTGGCATTCATACCGAACTCGTCACATTTTCTTCCAATATAAGTGAACAAGACGTACTAAGAACTATCGATATGTTAAATGCCCGCAAAGACATTCACGGTATCATCATTCAACTCCCTCTGCCTGCCCATTTAAATGCAGACACCCTCATCGACCATGTGTCTCCACAAAAAGATGTGGATGGATTTCATCCTGATAATGTGGGCGCCATAGCAACAGGCAGAGCTGGTATTTTACCCTGCACACCCAAAGGTATTTTATATTTACTCAAAACACTTCCTATACACCTCAACGGAAAACACGCCGTAGTCATCGGGCGTTCACGCATTGTCGGAAAACCCATGGCTGCCTTATTATTAAAGAGCAATTGCACTATCACCCATATTCATAGCCACTCACAAAACTGGCGCCCAATCACCCAGTTGGCCGATATCATTGTAACTGCAACCGGAACTCCCAGATTATTAACCCCCGAACATATAAAAACAGGCGCCATCATAATTGACGTAGGTAGCTCAAAAATCTCTCTACCCAATGGTCAATCTAAATTTGTAGGCGATGTACGTGAGGACGTAGTTCAAAAAGCTGGATTCATTACACCCGTTCCAGGTGGAGTAGGCCCCATGACCGTTGCAATGCTACTACAAAATACTGCCGAGGCAGCCAGGAGCCAAATAAATGTCTGATAACAAACACACCTTTCAAAAAAAAGTTCATAAACGTCGCGAAACAACCAATCTTAAAAAAGCTCGAGGCAAAACGGTCTCTCAACAGCGTTGGCTTACTCGTCAATTAAACGATCCTTATGTTAAAGCGGCTCAAGAACAAGGCTATCGCTCGCGCGCCGCCTTTAAATTGTTAGAGCTAGACAACAAGCATAAACTCTTAAAACCTGGAATGCGCATCATCGATCTAGGCTGTGCCCCTGGCGGTTGGACACAAGTTTGTGTTGAACGCTTAGCCCTTGATCGCAAACCTTCGGGTCAAGTCATTGGAATTGACTTACAAGAAGTCTCGCCCAGTATTGCGAATGCAACACTTTTGCAGGGTGATTTTCTAGATCCTGAATTGCAATCACAGCTTTCAGCCTTGCTAACTGGCCCAACAAACGGTGTGCTCAGTGATATGGCTCCTGCATCAACTGGGCATGAACAAACAGACCACTTTCGCATTATCGCACTGGCAGAAACCGCCTTAATGTTTGCTCTTAAAGTACTTACTCCTGGTGGGTTTTTTGTTGCAAAAGTCCTACAAGGTGGCACCGAAAAAGATCTTCTGCTCTTACTAAAAGAACACTTTACAAAAGTCGTTCATGCAAAGCCACCCTCTAGCCGAAAAGACTCTAGAGAGCTCTTTGTTGTTGCCACCGGGTTTAGGTCGTAAATTTGCCTTCAAATATTTATTTAGGTTTCACCTTTACTCCAATTCAGATATACTATTTCCAATATTAATAGGTATTATATGCATACCCGTTTTAAAAAGTTCGGTCTTATATTGCCTTTGGTATTTAGCTCATGCATAACGCTATCGCTATTACTTCTGCCAAATTTGCTTAATGCTTCACAAAAAAACTGCCATCTGCCTAACTATTACAAGAAATACACGTTATCATTTGGCAATCCAAACGCGCCTGTAAAAATTGAGAAACTCTTCTCATTCGTATGCCCGTCTTGCCTTTTCTTTCATCAACACCATTTCCCTATTATAAAAGAAGCGTTTATTGATACCGGCAAAGTATACTGGACCCTAGTTCCCTACGTAATGGATATTGAAACTCTCTATGTCATGGGCGTTCTTCCTGCCTGTTCCGACTCTCTTAAAACAAAGCTTTTTGAATCCATATTAGCTGACTCCAAAAATTGGAAGACCGCCACACCTAAAGAAGATGTAAGCAAATCACTTAAGGCTGTGGGCTTACCTGACGCTACTATTCACCGTTCTTTTTTAAAAAAACACCAAGAAGCTGTTTTAAACGATAGCTTTAATTTTAAAGAAACACGCTTTGTAGATGGCACTCCTACCTTCTTTATGAATAGAGAAGAAATACCCGGAGTACCCAGCGCCACTAAATTAACTCAACTCATCAATCAAAAGTTACAAACTAAAGTGAAAACACAATGAAAATCATCAACACCATTTCCTACTGGATCGCGACATATTTTAAAGTCGGCCTATGGCCTAGAATGCCTGGAACATGGGGCTCATTAATGTCCTTACCTGTTGCTGCACTCATAATATTTTTATTCGGCACAAAAACCCTATTCATATTAACCATCATCGTATTTCTTGTTGGAATTCTCGCCAGCTACTTTGTTCTGTTTTCTACCCTTAATAAGGACCCTTCCTACATCGTAATTGATGAAGTTGCCGGGCAATGGCTAGTATTATTAGCCGCCGGCACTGATGTTCGTTTGTGGATTTTTTCTTTCATACTGTTTCGTATCTTTGATATTATCAAACCCAAGCCTATCAAAGATGTTGAGCTATACTTTGCAAACGGGTCTCAGCTTTCAAAAGCCACAGGTATTATGGTTGATGACGTCGTTGCTGCGCTCTACGCCATTAGCTGTCTCTGGGCAATTAAATTATTATTTACACTTGCATAGCTATATTCAACTGTGATTTATTACATAAATTTCCATGAGTGTCGCTATGTTAAAATTACTATTCCCACTATTCATATGTTGTGCTGCTATTTCAAAACTAAATGCATCAGAAACAGTGTTAGCCCACCAAACTACATCCTATCCTATACGTATTACGTCTTCCTTTGTTTACGATATGTTTACCACAACAAATTCGTTTATTTGCTCCATAAAGAAAACCGCACAATCGGGATTATCTGACTCCACAAAAAAGACGCTTCAAAGCGACTTTGATACGTTTCAGTCTACTTTAGCCAATTTGCGTTTCCGTCAATTGCAAAAATATGAACTACTTAATAAGTTACAAGTAATTATGTATGAGTACTACTATCATACTGGCTGCATTTGATTTTTACGCGCCACCTCCGAAACCATACCAACCCAACATATCAAGGCAAGAGAACACGCCATCAACGTGCTTTCCAAATCATTTCTAAGTGCAGAAATCTCCGACTGTTTTAGGACCCCCTCTAATAAATTAACAAACATTGTGCGCGGTATCGCACCTACAACTTATGTTACGCAAAATACATTATCCGTACTTTGTGGGTTTGAACGTATTGTAGCTCAGTAAACACAACCAATCTGATGATCTAACTTATCTAACAAGGGCTAATAATCGCAACGCAAAAGCTAGAATAATATCAGGCATTATCTCTCTTCAACTGAAAAGCCCTACGCAGCCGTTTCTTAAACTAGTTATCCTTTAGGGTTTGACTTTTTTAAGGTTTGTGCTTAATGTTTGTAGTAATTTTAAACTGCACTTTATAAGAATAAGGGTAGAAAATGAAACCTTCTGCATTATTAAAAACTATCTCTATAATCTTTATTATATTAAGCGCCTCGAATGCCAGTAATTTACAGAATTCATCTTCTTCAGAAACGACCTCAAACCCACCTCAAACCATACCTCAAACTACTCCCAACTTCATGTCTAATCAATCTCAAACTACTCCCTACTCTCTCTATTTAGACTTCCTACAACGGCTCGCAACTGTGGCAGAAACACTTGAGAATCAACCTCGCGAATAGATCAACTCGCTGAATTAACTTAAACTTTAAAAATCTCTAAAACCCTTTGTTCATCGTATTTTGCGGACAGAATTCTAACCGTATAATGTTGCTGTTCATACACATTTCCCATCTTTGACGGCCACTCAATAAATGTAATCCCCGTAGAAAAGGCTTCATCTAATCCCAGTTCTAAAACCTCTTCAGGATCATCTAGTCGATAAAAATCGCAATGCCATATAGGTGGGCAAATATCATAGGTCTGTACTAAGGTAAACGTAGGACTCGGCACCGGTTCATCTTTACCTAGTAAATATTGAATAGCTGCACGCACAAAGGTAGTCTTTCCAGCACCCAAATCACCTTCCATGTACACAACATCCCCCGCCTTAAGGGTACTCATAAAATCACTTGCTGCAGCCTCCATCTCCGGCAATGTCAGCACCTCCTTCATTCTTCATCCTCCTCGCGTAGCAATTCTAACTCTAACCATTGCTCTTCAGCTTCCAATAACTGCGTTTTAAAGTGATCTAATTCTAAAGAAGTCGCATGAAATTTCTCTGCATTTTTTTGAAAAAGCTCTGAATCTGCCAACTTATCTTCGCTGTCTGAAATCTTACTCTTTAGTTTTTGTATCTGTTCAGCAAAAGTCTTTAAGGCATGCTTCTGCTTAAAGCCAAACTTTCGCTGTATCGTTACGGTTTCAGGCTTTGACTTTTTTTTAGACTTAACTACTTCCAGTGTCTTAGCCTGAAGTTGGAAATTTTTCTTCTCGCCGTGTTCCATTTGCCCTACAAAGTCACTATATCCACCGGCAAATTCCATAACCTCACCACCGGCTAATACTGAAATCGTACTAGTAACCAAGCGGTCCAAAAAATCACGATCATGGCTTACCACAATCAACGTCCCCTCATAATCACTCAAAGTATCTACCAATAAGTCCAAGGTGTCCGAGTCCAAATCGTTTGTTGGTTCGTCCAGCACCAGAATATTCGTGTTTTGCGCTAAAATACGCGACAATGCTAATCGATTTCGCTCTCCACCCGACAAACTCCCTATTGGAGAACGAATCTGATCCATTTCGAATAAAAAGTCCTTCAGATACGCAACAACATGGCGGTGTCGCCCTCCCACCATTAAGTGGTCGCCTCCACTAGGGCAAAGCGTCGACCACAAAGTTTCTTTGTCTTTTAAGTCATGGTGATTCTGCTCAAAGTATCCCACGGATAAGTTCGTTCCCAACCTTACTTTTCCTTTTGTTGGAGCTAACTTTTTCAGCAATAGTTGTACTAGCGTTGATTTTCCACTTCCATTCGGACCAAAAATACCAATTCTATCTCCCCGCATAATCTTGGTTGAAAAGGGTTGAACAACTAGTCTATCTGTACCCTCTTGGGTCAAAAACGACTTCGATACTTGCTTAGCTTCCATCACCAAACGACCACTTACTTCATCTTCTGACGAAGTAATATTAACCTTTTTAGAACCACTCAATACTGACGCACGCTGAGCCCTTAACTGATGCAGTCGGGTCAAGCGACCCTGATTGCGTTTGCGGCGTGCGGTCACCCCACGGTGTAGCCAAGTCATTTCTTGGTCTAACTTTTTATCCATCCGACCCAAGATTTTTTCTTCTTGATCTAACAGGTCAGTTGACCATGCATCAAAGTGCGCATACCCAGATTTCATCTCTTTTACATCTTTACGATCTAGCCACCACGTTTTATGTGACACTGCCTTTAAAAAGGCACGATCATGACTAATAACTACAATCGCTCCTGGAAAGCTCTCAAATTCTTTCTCTAAAAACTCAATCATCTGTATGTCTAAGTGGTTAGTGGGCTCGTCCATTAACAATACGTCTGGACTAGAAGCAAAAGCATACGCTAAAGCCACACGTCGCCGTTCTCCCCCTGAACAATCATCCAACACCCACTCTGGATCTGCTTGAAATCGGCTCAGTAGTGCCTTTCCTTTATACGTCAGATCTTTTTCATCTCCAGTTTCATGCTCATGTACTCCCATCATTACGGTCTCCAGGGCCGTTTGCCCTATCTTCCACTCCAGTTGCTGGGGCAAATAGCCAACACGCGTACCTGGTTGTACAAAGATCTCTCCCTCATCCGGATCAATTTGTCCCATCAAAGTTTTAAACAGCGTACTTTTTCCTGCACCATTCCGTCCAACTAGGGCAATTCTGTCCCTAGGATAAACATTCAATGTCACGCCATGAAATAAAACCTTCAATCCAAACTGAACATGAATTTCTCGAAATGAAATTAAGGGAGTCTCTAACATTACCAATTCCTAAAACTCACTCATTATACCCTCATTCCACTACCATTCAACCGATAAAAGACAATATCTTTATCAAAAGAAACGGAATAACTTAACTCCCTTTTTTATCAAAAGTGATTAAGCTAATTAAAGAATATTAGCTTTAAAGATAATCATCACGCACATTTCATCTCTGTTATTCTTTAGGTTTACCCTTAAAACAACTCCATTTCAACAAACTATCAAGCCGCTAAATTTTTTGTATATTTAGTAAAAATGCTAACTTCAGTTGATATCTATCTCAAGCCATTCACCTTGCATTTCGACAAAATTCTTGGCATACTCCCTCAATATAATTACACTCAAGTTATGACAAATTTATTTTCTTCTGAGAACCGAAAAGCATCAACATATACGGCGAAAGATATTGAGGTTTTAGAAGGCCTAGAGCCTGTTCGAAAACGACCTGGAATGTACATTGGCGGCACTGATACTAATGCTCTACACCATATGGCCATCGAAGTCATTGACAACTCCATGGATGAGGCGGTAGCAGGATATGCATCTGATATTAAAGTCACCTTACTTCCTGAAAACAAACTTCAAATCGAAGATAACGGCCGAGGAATCCCCGTTGACCCACACCCAAAGTATCCAGAAAAATCGGCCTTAGAAGTAATAGTAACCACACTACACTCTGGTGGAAAATTCAAAGAAGGCGCTTATGAAACCTCGGGTGGATTACATGGTGTCGGGTTATCGGTAGTAAATGCGCTTAGTAGTAATATGACGATTACTGTTTTTCGTGACGGTACGCAATATCAACAAACTTTTTCTCAGGGAAAACCACGCTCTAAAATCTCTAGCACAGAAACATCAAAGAGAAAGCGCGGAACAATCATTAGTTTTGAACCCGATATAGAGATATTTGGAGATGCCTCCAATTTTTCTGCAAAACGCCTCTACGATATATTGAAATCAAAAGCGTATCTTTTCCGCGGAGTAAAAATTCATTGGTCTTGTCCAGATGAAGCTGCAGGAAAAAACGCCATCCCTGCTACTGATATATTTCATTTTGAGAAAGGGATAGAAGACTACCTCGACTCACTAACAAAAAATACAGAAATCATAGGCAACCATTCCGGTCAAGCAAAAAGTGATGATATAAAAGTAGAATGGGCACTTGCGTGGGCTCCCAATGAAGATACCTACTTCCGTTCATATTGTAACACAATACACACGCCTCTTGGTGGCACTCACGAGAACGGATTTAGAAATGGTTTATTAAAAAGCATTCGTAATTTTGGAGATCTAAGCGGAGATAAGAAGGTTGAAAAGGTCACTTCTGATGATATTTTATCCGACTGCCTTGGGTTAATCTCAGTCTTTATAAAAAATCCTCAGTTTCAAGGTCAAACAAAAGAAAAATTAGTAACGGCTTCTACTCAACGGGCCTTAGAAACCCTAATGAGAGACTACTTTGACCACCAATTTATTCAACATAGAGAGCAAACAAACACTCTTATTCAGCACTTTATTTCAAAAGCTGACGAGCGACTTGCTAAAAAACAACAGAAAGAGCTGCAAAGATCTTCTGCTACAAAACGCTTGCGACTTCCAGGAAAGCTCACTGACTGCTCACGCAGCACCTCTGCCGGAACAGAAATTTTTATTGTTGAAGGAGATTCCGCTGGTGGCTCTGCAAAACAAGCTCGCGTTCGCGAAACTCAGGCTATTCTGCCGTTACGCGGAAAAATATTAAACGTAGCAACTGCCACGCCTGAAAAAATGATGGCCAACCAAGAAATTCAAAACTTAATACAAGCATTAGGATGTGGCTATGGAAAAAGCTGTAACCCTGAAAAGCTGCGCTATGAGCGTGTTATCATCATGACAGATGCCGACGTAGACGGAGCACACATTGCCTCACTACTAATGACCTTCTTTTTCCAACAAATGCGTCCTATTATTGATGCCGGAAATTTATTCCTTGCCCAACCTCCTTTATACCGACTGTCTGCTGGAGGAACCATTTTTTATGCTCGTGATGATGCTCATAAAGAAGAGTTACTAAACTCTATATTCAAGAAGTTTTCTAACATTGATATTAGCCGTTTCAAGGGGCTTGGTGAAATGAACCCCTCACAGCTAAAAGAAACTACAATGAATATTAACAAACGATCAATTATAAAAGTTACTATCGAAAACTATGATTTAGTTAAAGATTTTGTTGAACGGTTAATGGGGAAAAAACCAGAAGAGCGCATGCAATTCATCCAAAACAACGCTCTCTCTGAATCAGATTTAGACGTATAAATAGGCCCTATAGTTGCTGCTGTAAAAGTTTATAATTCTTTTTAGCTTCAACATCTTTAGTCAGCAGCGAAACCAACACACCTAAAATGAACGAACCTGGAATTGTGAAAATCCCCGGATTTCTAAACGGAAAAATATAATTTTCACATTGCAATATATCAATCATCACTGTTGGTGAAAGAGCAATTAGGGCAACACTTGAAAGTGCCCCCAAAACCATACTCGCAACAACACCTTGAGTTGTTGCACCTTTCCAGTAGGTCGATAATATTAATGCAGGAAAGTTGCTGCTTGCTGCAATTGAAAATGCTAAGCCTACCAGGATTGCAACATTTTGGCCCTCAAAAGCAATACCTAAAACAACGGAGACAACTCCCATAGCAACTGTTGCTATTTTTGCTACATTTATTTCTTCGCCTTTTTTAAGGCTGTCTTTTTTTATAACCCCTGCCCATATATCATGTGCTATCGTAGAAGCGCCCGACAACGTTAACCCCGCCACAACAGCTAAAACAGTGGCAAAAGCAACGGCAGAAATATATCCTAAAAGTATTGCCCCCCCTAATGCATTAGATAGTAAAAGAGCCGCCATATTTCCACCTTTATCAAAAGCAGCAATACTTTCCTGGCCAACAAAAACCATAGCTCCATATCCCAAAAAAAATGTCAGCAAATAAACCATTCCTATCATGCCTGTTGCATAAAGTGCAGATTTTCGTGCTGCAGCCTTATCGGGAACCGTATAAAACCTCATCAATATATGCGGCAACCCTGAAGTTCCAAACATAAAAGCCAGCCCAAGTGATACTAGGTCCCAAGAATTGGAATACAATTTACCTGGTAATAAAACTGCATCTCCGTATAGTTCTGCCGCCTGAGCAGTTAAGTTAAAGGGGTTCCACCCAACTTCTTTTAAAACTAAATAAGTCAGCGCAACCGCGCCGATCATTAATAGTACTGCTTTTGTCATTTGCACCCATGTCGTTGCAATCATACCACCAAACAAAACATAAACAATCATGGCTAATCCAACAATTATCTCCGCTGTAACGTATGGAATACCAAATATCAACTGTATTAAATAACCTGCACCAACTAGCTGAGCAAGCAAGTAAAACAAAGTACACATCATCGAGCTAATGGCAGCAGCAATACGAGTGGGAACCGGACGCATACGAAAAGCAACTGCATCTGCGAACGTATATTTACCTAAACTTCGCAAAGTCTCAGCAACCAAAAACAAAACTAAAGGCCATCCCATTAACCCCATCAAAGGGTATATCAGCCCATCAAACCCATTCATCGCAATAAGCCCAGTAAACCCTAAGAAGCTAGACGCACTCACAAAGTCACCAACTAACGCCAAGGCATTACTCATAGGGCTTATTTTTCCTCCCGCCGTATAAAAATCTTCCTGAACCTTAGTCTTCTTTGCCGCCATAAAAGTCAAGATCAGAGTCATTACAATGATCGCAACAAAAAAGAATATTGTGGTTGGATTAATCATGCTTGTCTCATTTTCTTATCTTTTCTGTTAATTAGAGCCACATATACCCAAGTCAAAGCTACTGCAAATATTATTACTAGAGCAAAGCCCAAAATACCAATATTCAAACCAGGCATAATATTTTTAGCTAGCAGGTGCGGAGTAGCTACGATTGCATACAAAAAGCTTATATTCACACATACTAGTAATATTGAAAGTACGAAAGACAGGCCTTTCCGATTCATTTGCTCCTCCTAACAATTAAAGGGCCACATTCATATGGCCCTAGCATTAATAGTCATCAATTTTTGATCTCTCTATCTGAGATTTCTTCTGACCCAGTTAGTTTTGCTATATTTGACCAGTTTGACATTGAAATAAGATGAGCATACGATAAATACATCCAGCCTTTTTTATGCCAATCTACTATTGTTTTTTCTGGTAATGCTTTAAATTTATCTTCGTCAATAACACTAAAGCCCTCTAGCTTTAACTTTTTCCCATCTGGAGAGGTTAGCTCAGCCTGATTTTCTACAAGCAACCCTTCCTCTTCCAAAGCCTCAACATAATTACGGGTCAGACCAAGATGCTGTTGGTATTCAGAGCACACTTTTAATGCCTGCTGAGAAAACTCTGAGGGTTTATCTCCTTCAAACAACGGTGTTCCATTATTCTCTACAACCATGTCCGAATCTCTATCTACGCATAGAACCAATTGATTGTTTACTTCGTCTTCAAAGAAAATAAAGGGATAACGATTTACATATCCCGGAACATACGCATCTGCCCGCCATTTCTTATCGGAACTTAAAAATACATTTTCATTTGTTCGCATTCCCGTCACAATTAAGGAGGTTTTTACATCATTTTTTAAAAACACTATAGGATAGAATTTGGAAGCCATACCAAACTCACTAACTACCAAAGGTATTGAGTTTGCATTTTTTGCGAACTCCATATTGCCAGAAGGGGCTACACAAAGCTTACCATGCTCTTCTAATGTTAGAGCCTGAGGATTTTTATAAAATAAAGGAAGCTTACGTTCTGTTGTTTTTGTCATTTTTCTTAACCTTTCACTAAAACAAATTTAGTTAACGAAATTTAGCCGATAAAGTCAATCTAAAGAACCCCCTACTGGTATTAAGCATCCTTATGAATAAACTGTAAGCTGGCCAAGCGGCTATATAAGCCTTTTTGATCTAATAACTCTTTATGTTTTCCTGAGGCTTCAATCCGGCCATTATTTATAACTACTATCTGATCTGCTTTCAATACTGTTGATAACCGATGTGCAATCATAATAGTTGTACGTCCGACCATTAGCCTATTTAACGCCTGCTGCACATACTGTTCGTTTTGTGCATCTAACGCTGATGTTGCCTCATCTAATAATAAAATTCGTGGATTTTTCAAAATAGCTCGCGCAATTGCAATTCTCTGCTTTTGCCCAGAAGATAGTGAAACCCCTTTCTTCCCAATATGGGTATAAAACCCTTTAGGTAAACGCGCCATAAACTCTGTAACCATAGCAGCCTCAGAAGCCTCTTGAATCTCCTCAAAGGTAGCCTCAGGTCGACCATAACGAATATTATCATAAACGGTACCACTAAATACTATGGGGTCTTGAGATACAAACCCAATGTGATTCCGAAGATCTTTTAAGTCAACATCCCGCAAGTCAATATCATCTAAAGTCACATGACCTCTGGTCGGATCATAAAATCGCAACAGCAAATGAAACACCGTAGTTTTTCCAGACCCTGACGGCCCAACAAGCGCCACCTTCTCTCCAGACTTAACATGCAAATTAAAATCTATTAACGCTTGAGAGTCAGTCATATTAGAGTAAGCGAATTGAACTTTCTCGAACTTAATCTCACCTCGACCTGGTTTCGCAATGGGCAACGGAGCCGCAGCAATAGGAACAGCCGAGTGCGACTGCAGTAAATCTTGAATACGATCACATGCTCCCGCTGATTTTTGAAAATCACTGATAACTTCAATAAAGTTATTAATAGAGCCTGCAACTGTTAGTCCAAAAAAAAGAAACGAGGTTAACTCACCTAAGCTTAATTCATTACTTTTAAGTTTATAGGCCCCTATCCAAATAATTAATGTTAACCCACCAAACACAAAAAATATAATCATAGTGCTCAAAATTGCACGCGCTTTAATTCTAGAAAACGCCCCTTGAACACTTGCATCCATTCGATTATTGAATGCTCGTCGATCAAACTCTTCATGGCAAAACGCCTGAATTGTCCGAACTGCATTAAGCGTTTCTTCTAAGTATTCATTCACATGCCCTACTAATGCCTGTGTATTCCGCGAAAACTTACGAATTCTTTTACCAAATTTTTGCAATGCAACTAAAATAACTGGAACAAGAATTGCCATTAAATAGGTTAAATCTGGGCTTGTTAGATACAACATAACACAGCCACCCGCTGCCATTAGCATATTACGTAAGGCTATTGGAAACGTAACACTTACCAAATGTTGAATAAATGTTGTGTCCACAGTAATTCGTGACAACACCTCACCCACCGCAACTCTTTCAAAAAAAGCTGGGTCTAAAGTTAAAACATGCTTGTACATTCGCCGGCGGATATCAGCTACCATTTTTTCACCCAGGTAAGACATCACTAAATATCTTACATACGTTGCTATTCCTAGAAGCATTACTAAAGCTCCTAAAAAAAGAAGAACTCTGACATAATTATCTTTAAAGCTTTCATCAACTATTGAACGAATTCCAAAGCCCATTACTAACGTAGTAGTAGCAATCACAAAAATTGACATTAAGCCAAATACTGATAAATACGGGTATGGCTTCAAAAAGCCTTTTAAAAATCGAAATGAAGTCAGCTTTACTTTTTGCTTTTCATCAGAGCTCGCTATATCAAATCGTCGTAAAAAATTAAGCATTATATCTTTAGTTTATCCAATTCATTAAAAATTAAAGGTTCAAATGATGATTCTGTTCTGGTATTAAACCACTGGCCATCTTTGGGGTAAAAGTGCGCCCCACCGCTAAAAGGTGATGAGAGCCACAACTCTTTTCGGGGAATGTTGCGATTAACAACAAACTCTTTACCCGATTGAGTTTTTATATTTAAAACCCCAGAGTTTAATTCACACTCCACAACTTCCCAATACTTTGACTCAATTGTTTCTAGCAATTGATCTAAATAGTTAGTGACCAAGTGAACAAAGGCGGTATCGTCCATGAATCTACCCAAAAAACTTCGCTCCTGAATTCTACACCAAAATGGCAACTAGTTCAAAGAAATCCTAAGGGCGTTAGTGCCGTATAGGCTGCTGAATATAAGCAAAAAATGCATCTGATGAGTCGGCTAACCAAAACAGTTCGGCAGGAGTGTCATAAGGATGATGATGGGAAAGCCATACTGATAGCCCTGCTTGTTGCTCAGGAGCTAGCTTAAACAAGAGCGAACACTCTGTAGAGTTATTAATTTGACCATCTTGAGCGTATACCGACATCATGCCCGGAATAATATTTACACATCCTGCAACATTGTCTTGAATAGCTTTTTCGGCTAACTGTTTGGCGTCCCGCAATGACGCAACCGTAGTGTAACACAGCATCAGTTTATGACCCAACATACTACACAACTTTTTTAATTAACAAAGACAGAACTCTACCCAATGTTTTTTTCAACTCTTTACGATGAACCACCATATCCACCATTCCATGATCCAACAAATACTCTGCAGTTTGAAATCCTTCTGGCAGTGTTTGTCGCATTGTCTGCTCAATCACTCGAGCTCCGGTAAATCCAATTGTAGCCTTAGGTTCCGCGACCTGAATATCTCCTAACATCGCAAAAGAAGCTGACACCCCACCAGTTGTAGGATCCGTCAATAAAACGACATAAGGCAATCCAGCCTCTTTTACTCGATTAACTGCAACAGTTGTACGCGCCATTTGCATTAAAGATAAAACTCCCTCCTGCATTCTAGCCCCCCCCGATGCTGAAATGATAATCATAGGTGATTTAGTTTCTACAGCATATTCAGCAGCGCATACAATGCTTTCGCCCACGTACATTCCCATAGAACCGCCAATAAATTTAAAATTAAACGCGGCAACAACCGTATGCACGCCCTCAATTTCACCATGGGCCACATAAATAGCCTCATTATTCTTTTTCTCACCTGATTTTAAGGTTTTTAATCGGTCTGAATACTTCTTGCGATCTTTAAAACTTAAAGGGTCCTGCTTAACCGCGGGCACAAAAACTAACTCATAGCTCTGATTGTCAAACAAAGAAGCCAAACGGTCTAAAACATCCATTCGAAGGTGATGATCACAGTGCGAACACACATACTGATGCTTTACCAAATCTTTTCGGAAAATCATCTTTCCACAGGCTGGGCACTTATCCCACAAGTTCTCAGGCACATCTTTTTTATTAATTAATGCCTGAATTTTTGGGCGCACAAAATCAGATAACCAATTCACCTATGAAAACTCCTGTAAAACTCTGCCTGGATTCTACGTCGACACTTTATCACAGTCAAGTTTTTATCGAGAAGTTCGATCTTACAATAAAATTTCAGGGCTCCCCTCCCCCTAAAATGTTCAAAACCCATAATAATCACTAAAGATAAAATAAAAAAACAGCCATCTATTTTAGGCTAGGAAATTCATTGTCGAAAAACTCTTAACTCACCGCATCCACAAACAATCTTATATTACTTACTTCTCTTTTTCTTTGCGGCCGCTCTGCATAGCAGCCTTACGTTTTTTTCTATACTCTTCAACGCTTATTATTGTCCCTGGAGTAGCTTTATCAATACACAGCTCACCAGACAAATGGTCAATTTCATGCTGAATAACTCGAGCTAAAAACCACATACGGCTTTGCATTAAACACTTTTTCTACTCTTCGACTAATGCTAGAGGACATAATACTCACTCCCACAACTAAACAATGAAATACACTCACTTTTTACTCTTACCTCAGATGGCTTAGCCAAGCTATTTTTTCCTCTCCTGATTTCTTAATAAAACTCTGAAACTGCAAGCTCGCAAGAAAAAATACCCTGACACCCGAGTGTTTCATTGCCGTTAACGCACTATCGAATTCAAGTTTTTTAGCCGTGTTAACCGGCTCTGTTGAGGTCCACTCAAATGCACCCATCCCCACATCCTCATCATAAGAAAATCCCTCAGAAGGCACGGTATAGATAGCCCCTCCTTTATCACCTTTCAAAAAACGATCTTTGTCCGAAATTATCATATAAGTATCCCCCCCTTTTCGAAAGGAGTTCGCCTAGTCACAAACAAATGAACCCAAGTATCATCCCATTCAAATAAAAAACATGATGCAAAGCTAATCGATGGCGTCGCTACCACAAGTTTTTTTTCTACTTGTCCACTTATACTTCCGGACTTAGGCTCTAAAAGGTCAATATTTTTATGTACAGAACCATGGTACAGGTTTTGAACAACTGTCTCTTTGGGTTCGGAATCACACCCCGACAACCCCAGACATATTGTCAACCATCCAAAAAATATCTTCATCTCTGCCCCCCATTAAAACAAATTACTTTTTTACATTTTGGCATTAACTTAACCAGAGAGTCAGTTAATACTTCCGGTAGAAACTGGGCACCTCTTTTGTCCATTTTTTGGGCACAGACAAATCCAAAAGCAGACCAAAAAGTAGGTGCCAATTATAGCCCTGCACGACCTCTTCGACGAGAAAACATTTCCAGCAAAAACAACACCAAGATAGACACCCCAAACAACCACTCTAGCCAATTTGGGCAAAAATTAACCAGCCGTCGAAATACTGTTGATGGCAATGGTTTTTCAACACGCAGTTCCTGGGTGTTGGACGCTCTAGAGTAAGAATACTTACCCAAAGGAGAAATGTATCCCGACAACCCACTATTAGCGACCCTAACCATAGGAATTCCTTCTTCAATTGCACGAAACGCATGAGATATAAACTGTTGTTCTTTACCATTTTCACTAAACCAAACATCATTAGTTCCCGTCACTAACAAATCGGGTCGCTCATTTGTATTTAAAATCTTCCTTGAAAACGATCCTTCATAACAAATGACAGGCTTAATTTTATAGCCCCCCTCCAACATAATCATTTCCTGAGTTGAGCTACCTCGACCAAAGTCATCTAAAGCTCTAATCTTAAAAAAAGCTGTGAGCGGCTTCAGAAACGAGGGCATAAACTCCCCAAAGGGCGCCAAAAAACGCTTTTTATAAGCATAACTCACACCATGGTCCGGATGAAATGCAAATAAAGCATTATACGCATAAGAATCACCAGTCTCTCTCAAGACTCCTCCAGCCAAAAGTGTTGCTTGTCGCGGCATCTCTCTTTCCAAATAACTCATTACTCCTGAGTGTGAAAACTCATACTTTTCACCTAGTTTTAACAATTGAAACTCCATAACTGTTTCTGGCCAAACAATTATATTAACGGAACTTGAAAGGTTCTTCTTAGAGGCTTCAACTAACTCTTTCAGGTGCCCCACTCGACTATTTAAGGATTTGTATTTATCTTGCTGCCGCCAATCTGTTGGCACCAGACGCACTTCACCAGACACTAAATCAAGTGATGTATTTGATACCCTCGCTCCGCCCCATATAGAAAGTGCAACAAAAACACCTCCACTTAGTAAAAACGCTAATAAATGGTGTAGTGGAGGAAAAAAACCTTCAATTGCTTCTCCATTCGCAATCACTGCATCCGAACTCAAACTTCGCTTCCCTAGAAAATAAAATCCACAGGAAAGCATATACTGCACAAAATGTGGGAAATATCGCGAATATCCATCACATTTGATTTGCCCCAAAGAAAAACCTATGAATACGGTTAAAAACGATAGTCCGTACACCCCAAACAAAGAGGCACTTTGCGCCATATAACCATGTGAGAACCATACCGTCCCCAATTGTCCAAGTGGCAGAGAAGGAATGCACTCACATCGCAAAAACTCAACAAAAGCAACGGCCAAACTTAGTGAAACAACTCGCCGAATACCGTCAGTTTTAACTAAACTCCCAACCCAACCAACGACAAGAAAATATAACGAAAACATGGCTGGAACTGTAACGTAAGATATCGGATATAAATGGGTATATACCTCGCCAAACGCCATTAACGGCGTACTAACCCAAGCATGACTATATACAAAAAAACCATACCCGAACAAATATGATCCAAACAAAGAAAACCCTAATTTTTCCTTAAGTAAATTAAGAGCAGAGTAGAAAAAAGACAAAGCAAAAACTAACAAGAATGGGTTTCCATCCAAAGACAACTGAAACCCAGAAACAAAACCCAAAACTGGCAATAAAAACCAATAAAACAAATTAACTCTAGTCATAAAAACTAACGTAACCTAGTCCACTACTTTTGGCAAGTTACGAACCATTAGCGTTTTAATAAATCTAGCATTACAGTCAACAACCTGAAATTCTACCCCTGAAGCATGTTTCACAATTTCATTACGGGCAGGAATATGTCCTGCTAAAAAGAACACCAAACCACCCAAAGTATCAATATCTTCATCTTTTAAATCTGGAGAAAACAACTCTCCGTATTGGTCTTCAAAATCTTCTAGCCTAACTCTGGCGCCGACTAAAATTGCGCCATTTTCCTGCTCAACAATTGCATTAGTTGATAACTCTCGTTCTGTTTCTTCTAACCGACCAATTACCTTTTCAACAATATCCTCTGCTGTAATAATCCCATCAACTCCGCCATACTCATCCGCAATCAAGGCTATACGTTGTCCACGCAACCGCATTTTATGTAAAACATCTAAAATAGACGTGCTAGGGGCAACCACCATCGCTTCATTCACATACTCTCTCAATACAAATGTATCTAACTTACCTGCATTTTTAATAAGGTCCCTAGCTGCAAAAAAACCAATTAAATTATCCAGGCTTGTGCGATACACCGGATAGTAGGAGTGGGGGCACTCAACTAAAGTTTTCGTGATATCTGAAGGACTTGACGTCACCTCAAAAGCAACAATATCTGCCCTAGGAACTGCAACATCTGTTGC
This sequence comes from Alphaproteobacteria bacterium CMAR1, assembly GCA_963693005.1. GTDB lineage: Bacteria > Pseudomonadota > Alphaproteobacteria > UBA6184 > UBA6184 > Bodonicaedibacter. The sequence goes on from OY843726.1 coordinate 247,668, forward strand.
TGTTAAATTATAAACCTCTAGCATGTGAGATGCGATTTCTCTACGCTCGTCTCCCATTAGCGGTTGTAATGCAGACACTTCAAGAGCATGTTTTTTGCTAAAACACACAGTTAAAAAACGTTTAAACAGTGACGGAGGTTCTTCAGGGGAGGATTGGAGAAGGCTCATACGTGATACACCATATTTTTTGTTTGATTTTTGTAAGGATTAGAAACACCCATAGAGTTTAAAACTGCTATCTCTATCGATTCCATTTGAGTTGCATCCTGATCAGTTTGATGATCATACCCTAACAAGTGCAACGTTCCATGAACAATAAGGTGTGCCAGGTGATCTTTCATTGATTTATTTTGATTCGATGCTTCTAATTGAATTGTATGAATACTTAATACTATATCTCCTAACAAAAGACAACCCTCCTCGTTCTCAGTATCGCTGAACTCCATATTTTGAGGGAATGACAAAACATTAGTTGGCTTGTTTTTTTTTCGATACGTATTATTCAGCTCTTGGATCTCTTCATCTCCAGTCAGCAGAACACTAACCTCTAATTTATTAGTGCCATTTATTCTCACTTCAGAGGAGGTTAACGTCGCAAGTATGCAATCCTGTACAATTTTACTTGGTAAGTTAGATAAAGTTGAATCCCACGCTTTTTCATTGACGCTTATATCAACAGATATGTTATCCATGCGCACCTAAATTTAAACCTTTTCGACGTTGCATCTCTTTATCATAAGCCTTCACAATTTTGCCCACCAACTCATGACGAACAACATCTTCACTGGTAAACTCCAAGACATCAACACCATCAATATTACTTAAAATTTGAGTAGCCTCAACCAATCCTGAACGAACTCCCATTGGCAAATCTAATTGGCTCATGTCACCACACACCACCATTCGGCTTCCCTGGCCAACTCTCGTTAACAACATTTTCATTTGAACAGAAGTTGTGTTTTGAGCCTCATCAACAACAATAAAAGAGTTCGCCAGCGTCCTCCCTCGCATAAACGCAAGTGGGGCAACTTCAATCTCACCTAATTCTATTTTACGCGTTAGTTCCTCAGGGTTTAAAAAATCATACAGAGCATCATAAATCGGACGTAAATACGGGTCCACTTTCTCTCTCATGTCTCCAGGCAAAAAACCCAACTTCTCTCCGGCCTCAACTGCCGGTCTTGATAAAACAATGCGCTTTACTTCTCCTGATAACAACTTAGAAACAGCGATTGCTACTGCTATATAAGTTTTACCTGTCCCAGCAGGCCCAACACCAAAAGTCAGTTCATTTTTAAGTATTTTTTCAATATAACTCTGTTGACTAGCAGTTCTAGGCACTAACGTCTTCTTACGTGTTTTTATATGAGTCAACGAGGATACTTCAGCCAACTCTCCCTCATAATTGCGTTCGGTTCTTGCAATTGCATTCAACAGATCATCTTCTCCAACTTGCAACCACTGCTTAGCCAAAGAATACAGGTGCAAAACAACCTTTTCTGCCTTTGAAATTTGGCTTTTTAACCCAGAAAGAAACAGCGTATTCCCACGTTGAGAAATCGAGACATCTAGCTTTTCTTCTAGTAAGTGTAAATGCGCATTTTGGGGGCCATAAACCAACCCAATTAATTGATTGTCTTCAAGTTCAAAACTAAGCGTTTCCTCAATATCTTTCACGCATACACCTTTAATTTATAAAATTAAAACTTATTAGGCTTCATGCACTAGTTCATTTGTAATCATTTCAGCAGCTAAGCTATTTTGCCCACCTGATAAAATTTTTACTTTCGCAATGCTACCCAATAATCGCTTCGGAGCACTCACATGCACTGATTGCAAAAAAGGACTCTTGCCAATCAACTGCCCCTCGTGACGACCAGTTTTTTCAAACAATAGCGTCATTTCTTTACTCGCCATTTGTTGATTAAACTCTAACTGTTGCGCTCGCAATAACTCTTGCAAAGCCTGCAACCTACTATCTTTTATACCTTCATTTACTTGATTTTCCATTAACGCACCGGGCGTTCCTGGACGAACACTGTATTTAAATGAATAAGCCTGGGCATACTTTACATCCCGCACTAACTGCATAGTATCTTCAAAATCTTGGTCCGACTCCCCCGGAAATCCCACGATAAAATCTGATGACATGGCAATTTCTGGCTGAATCTCACGCAATTTATCAATCACTGCCCGATATTCATCCGAGGTGTGTTTGCGATTCATTTTTTGCAAAACTGAGTTTGATCCCGATTGAACAGGCAAATGTAGGTACGGCATTAGCGTCGGAATGTCTCTATGCGCAGCGTATAGCTCATCGTGCATGTCTCTTGGGTGTGAGGTCGTATAACGAAGGCGCTCTACTCCCTCAACTTCTGCAACCTCAAATAACAACCGCCCCATTGAACATTCTTTTCCATCTTTACCAATTCCGTGATAAGCGGTGACGTTCTGCCCTAATAAAGTAATTTCTTTCACTCCTAAAGAAACTAAATGTTTGGCCTCTTTTATAATATCTGAAACAGGCCGTGAAAATTCTGCTCCGCGAGTATAAGGAACTACGCAAAACGTGCAAAATTTATCACACCCTTCTTGTACTGATAAAAACGCCGATCCTTGATGATCAGGATTTGGAGCAGGCAAGGCATCAAATTTAGACTCCACAGGAAAATCCACATCCAATACCATGGGTTTTCCTTGATTTTCTAAGGTGCGGTGTGCCTTAGCAATCATTTCCGGTAACTTATGATACGACTGCGGGCCAAACACCATGTCCACTGCAGGCTTCCGGCGCATAATCTCTTCACCTTCCGCCTGGGCAACACACCCTGCCACTGCCAATATTGTATAGCCTCCAGCAGCAGCCTTTGCGTCTTTGTAAGGCTCTAATCGACCAATATCTGAATACAGCTTATGTTCTGCTTTTTCTCGAATATGGCATGTATTTAGTATAATCATGTCCGCACCTTCTGGAGAGTCAATCAAGCCGTATCCTAGAGGTCGCAATAAATCAATCATTCGATCAGAATCATACATGTTCATCTGACATCCATAGGTTTTTACAAAAAGCTGTTTAAGTGCAGTATGTGTCATCTTGTCTCATCATATTATTAAAGGCTCCTAATAAATACGCAATATCAACAATGAAATCAAGCTACCGCTCACAACTTAAGTATATTTAAATAAAAAACTACATCTAAAAATCCTCATATTGTAAAACTTACTAACCTTCTAACTCTCAAAATAACCTTGTAAACTAGGCTGTTTTTTTATACACTTGACAAGAATTTAACCCTTACACTCAGGTAAAAACTCTATGCCAGATCACGACATTGACCTATCTTTATCTAGCCTCTTTCTTCAAGCCGACTTTATGGTGCAGATGGTAATGCTCCTTTTAATTGCTGCATCTGTATATTCATGGGCAATTATTCTTGAGCGATACACTTATTTTAAGCGCCTCAACGTCTCCATAAAAACCTTTCAAAAAACATTTTGGTCCGGAGACTCTCTTGAATCTCTATATAGCCGCTTTAATCATAAAAATAGAGACCCCATGGCGGCCGTATTCTGTACCGGTGTCGTCGAGTGGGAAAAATCCTCTAAAATTGAATACAAGCGCCTAATGGAACGCCTGGAGCAGGTCATGCATACGGCTTTAGCAAAAGAACAAGATCGCCTAGAAGGAAAAATCGGCGTTCTTGCAACGGTAGGGTCCATCTCTCCTTTTGTAGGCCTCTTTGGAACAGTTTGGGGAATTGTAAATAGCTTCAGATCTATTGGCGCTCAAAAAACCACGAGCCTTGCAGTTGTAGCTCCTCATATTTCAGAAGCACTTTTTGCAACAGCTTTGGGGCTTTTGGCCGCGATTCCAGCGGTTATGGCTTACAATCGTTTCTCTGCTGATATCAACAAAGTAACCAGAAACACTGAAATCTTCATGAGCGATTTTTTAGTATTGCTCTCTAGAAAACAAGATAAGCGCTAAGTTATGAAACGCTCAGTCGGCCAAAAATTCCAACCTGTTAACGAAATTAATATGACTCCATTTATTGATGTCATGTTGGTGCTTTTAATTATTTTTATGATTACGGCCCCCCTACTCACTGTAGGTGTAGAAGTTGACTTACCTAAAACACAAGCTGGCAGCATGAATGAGCAAGTTGAACCTTTAGTAATTTCTATCGATAAGAAACAGCGAATTTATATTCAGGAAACATCAACTGATATGAAATCTCTCACTTCTAGGCTCAACGCAATTACTCGAAATAACCACAATACAACCCTATATATACAAGCTGATCAAAACATTCCTTATCGCATCGTTATGGACGTAATGGGGCGCCTAAACCGAGCCGGCTTTAAGAAAGTTGGTCTTATTGGTGAATCCTCTACACCAACTCAACGAACCTCCCCGCGTAAATAGATGAAGGATTTTGTCTTAAAATCTCTGGCACTTCATATAGGCATGATGATCGCACTCACTTTCTCAAAAATGGGCTTCTTTTTCAACCCTCCTGACCTAACCCTTAACTCTATGAAAATTGATTTTTTAGAAAGCGCACCTGTCAAAAAAACAATGGCAAAACAGCCAACTGTAAAACCTTCAGACAAAAAATCACCGAAAGACGATAAAAAAAATACATCTCCTCCACCTAAACCTGCCCCAGGCATAAAAACAAAATCATCAGACTCCCCCTCAACAACAAAAGGCGCAGACAAAAAAAACACCCCGTCTTCAAAACCTAAAGGAAACACTCTTCCTCAAAAACCCACAAAAAACTCTCCCGCAAAACAAAAAGCAGAAACAAAAGCTGCAGACACAGCACTTCCAACTAACAAAAAGTCGCAAGGTATCGTTAAAAAACAACAAGAAATTGAATCTGTCGATGCAGTGTTAAACACTCTTCTACCAAACATCGGGGGCGAAACTAATGACGGCAAAGCAAAAAAAGAAGCTTCTGATGCAAATGAAATGCCTGATATCTTAGAACACAAAGCAGTAGAAACAATTCGTTCACAAATTGAAGAAGTCTGGAATTACAATCCCACAGAAGGTATCAACTTCTATCTTACTATTAAAATCGACCCTAGCGGTAAAATTCTAAGCCTCAAGCTATCCGGAACAGATCGACAAAACCCACTCCAAAAAGCCGCAGCAGAATCTGCATATCGTTCAACACTTCGCCTGAATAAGTTCAAGCTAAAACCAAGTATTTTTAAGCCTGAACATTATAAAAACGGGTGGAGTGAAATCGAGCTACATTTTCGGCCACGCTATTAACTTTTAGATCCATCTTGAAAAACTTCTCAACCTCTCTTAGACTATAAGAATACAAATAATAAAAAGAAAGAATACATTATGTCTAAAGTTGCCGTTGTTACAGGTGGAGTACGCGGAATTGGAAAAGGAATTTCATTAGCATTAAAAAACTCAGGGTATACCGTTATTGCCACGTACCAAAACAATGATAGCGTTGCCCAGGAACTTCACAAGCAATCAGACATAAATGTCCTGAAGTTTGATGTTTCTGACTACGCTTCTTGCGAAATGGCCCTAAATACAATTAAAGATCGCCATGGCCCAGTTCAAATCCTTGTCAACAATGCTGGTATTACACGCGATGGAGCCCTACACAAAATGTCATCAGATCAATGGTCATCTGTTATAAAAACTAACTTGGATTCTGTTTTTAATATGTGTCGGCTCGTCATAGATGATATGCGGAATGAAAAGTTTGGCAGAATTATTAATATCAGCTCTATTAATGCACAAAAAGGACAAGCTGGGCAAACTAACTACTGCGCAGCAAAATCGGGAATATTAGGATTCACAAAAGCCTTAGCTTTAGAAACTTCTGGAAAAGGCATCACTGTCAATGCCGTTGCGCCAGGATATATAGATACCGATATGGTCAGAGCTATTCCTGAAAGCATTCTAGAAAGAATTATCTCACTTATTCCCATGCAGCGCCTTGGCACCGTAGACGAGGTTGCCAAAATGGTACAGTATTTAGCTTCTGAAGAAGCTGCCTATATTACCGGCAGCACAATCAGCCTAAATGGTGGTCAATATATGGGTTAAACTAACTTAAGACTTTAGCTTTTGCCTGTAAGCTCTATCTGAAACAACCTTATAGGCAAAGGCTATTTTCTTACTCTTCGCTATTTAAAAATTTCATCAGCCTAATATAAACAAACAGTAGTCACTTTAAGCCAACGTGTTCATTAGGCACAAATAACCTGAGCACGAAAAAAGCTTCTAGTTTCTGTATTTTTTTTCTAAAATAACCCTCCTCATAAAAAAAGCTCAAGCTGTTTGCCTAGCTCTATCTCACTAATTTATGACACCCTTGATTTATACCTTGATTTATAAACCTCTGTTCCTTACATTAAAAAATCCAAACACCTTAAAAAAGGAAATCAAAATGCTCCCCCTACAATTTACAATCTCGGCAAAAATATTTGCCATCAACGCGATATTATGCTCAAAGCTCATCTTTGCAGCCAATCAACCTATTATACCTTCTAATTTTTCAGAGGCAGTTGGAAACTCTATACTCAACTCCATAAGCGCCTTTGAAGCTGCTCGTGCAGCTTCCCACGAAGAAACAGATCACACTCCATCAAACGCATTTGCACAAATTTTAGCCGACGCACAAACTCATAGAGATCTTCTTCATAACTCCAGTAGTGACAGCACGCGAGCAGCTGATACTGCCGCACTAGATTTTATTCAAGAATTAGCAACTATCCTGCACTCGTCAACCACTGGTCTTCAAAACCAAGATCAGTCTATGCATGCTTATGTGCAAGCAGTTAACACACTTCTATTTCAAGCAACTCCATTTACACAGGAACTCTTATCGCCTCTTTTCTCATCTTTAGTATCAGTCGCATCACAAGAACCTTCCGTAATCCGAGAAACTGCAGAACGCACCACACGCGAAGTCCACACACAAATACATCACAACCCGCAAATCACCCATGAAGCTCGCAACGAGCTTTTATTTTTCATACAAATCATATTACCGACTAACAGAGTAGACGAACTACTTGACCCTAACTATTTCAATGATCGAGATGCAAGATCAAGAGAAACTCACGAAGGTGCAAACACCCCGCAACAAGACCCACTCAATAGTTAGTAAGTTATAAAAAAAGGGCTCTCAACAGAGTCCTTTTAAGTTTACCCTCTCAACAACTGCCAACCTATATGCTATGATGGCCTATTATCTTAATCAGGTTTGTTGCTATGCTACTTAAAAACAAAACGAAACTTTTGCTATCTGCTGCCTTTGCACTAAGCTCAACATTTATCTCACCACTTTCTGCTGCTACGTCAAAAAAGGATACCCAAATGACACAAAACTCAACACTTCCTAGCTGGGATTTAACAGATTTATTCACCTCCTATAATGGCCCAGAACTAAAACAACACTTAACTCAACTAGAGTCCGAAATCGCTAATTTTGCAAAACTATATACGGGTAAAGTAGCCACTCTATCAGCTGAAGATTTAGCAACAGCTATCAAAAGTTATGAATCTATTTCCGACAATATGGGACGCCTCAGTGGGTATGCCTATCTAATATACTCTCAAGATCGCACAAATACTGACATTGGCGCATTTTATCAAAACACTCACGAGCTTCTTACTAAACTCAGCTCAGACCTAGTCTTTTTTACTCTAGATCTTAACAACCTAGAAAACTCAGAGTTAGAAACAAAGTATTCACAGTCCGACGCTTTGCTACATTACAAGTCTTGGATTGATCAATCCCGCCAATTCAAGCCCCATCAACTTTCCAACGAAATGGAACAGCTAATGCAGGATAAGGCCGTTACTGCCTCATCTGCTTGGGTCCGTCTCTATGATGAATTACTTGCTGATATGCGTTTTGATTTAGGCGGGAAACAAGCTCCGATTTCAGACGTTTTAAATCAACTAGGGCACAAAGAAAGCGCAAAAAGAAAATCAGCTGCTATGGCCTTATCTAAGGGGCTCAAGGGCAGTGAACGCACCTTCGCAATGATTTTGAATACGCTTTCTTACAACCTATCTACTGACAATAAATGGAGAAAGTTTAAATCTATCGACAGCGCACAGCATCTTAACAATCAGATTGATGATGAGGTAGTCGAAGCTTTAACAACAGCAGTAAAATCATCTTATACAAAGCTCTCTCACCGATACTACAACATCAAAGCAAAACGCTTTGGGCAACAGAAGCTAAAATACTGGGATCGCAACGCCCCCTACCCCGATGCAAAAGAAACAAAAGTAGACTGGACAAAAGCAAAAGATATAGTATTAAAAGCTTATCAAGATTTTTCTCCCGAAATGGCCGATATCGCTAATACTTTCTTTGAAAAAAAATGGATCGATGCAGACCTTCGTCCTGGAAAAGATTCAGGAGCTTATTCACACCCTATCGTACCATCAACACACCCTTACATTCTAATGAACTACCATGGAAAGCCTCGTTGCGTTACAACTCTTGCACACGAACTAGGACACGGCATTCACCAAGTGCTTGCGCGCGAGCAAGGTGCCCTCATGGCAGACACGCCACTAACTTTAGCTGAAACTGCCAGTGTTTTCGGTGAAATGCTAACCTTCCAATCTCTCTTAAAAGAAACCGAAAAATCGCAGAGAAAGTATCTAATTGCCAGCAAAATTGAAGACATGCTAAATACCGTTGTCCGACAAATTGCATTCTATCAGTTTGAAAAGAGCGTCCATACAGCCCGTCAGCAAGGTGAACTTTCATCTGCTGATATTTCTAAAATTTGGATGCAAGTCCAAGCAGACAGCTTGGGTTCAGCCATTGAACTTGATGAAACATATGAAATCTACTGGGCTTATGTTTCTCACTTCTACCATGTCCCTTTTTATGTTTACGCTTATGCTTTTGGAGATTGCTTGGTTAACTCGCTCTATGCTTATTATCAAGACAACCCCAACGGCTTCCAAGAAAAATACATAGCCTTACTAAAAGCAGGTGGAACAAAACGTTATGACGAGGCCCTAAAACCCTTTGGCTTCAATTTAAAAGACCCAGCCTTTTGGGAAAAAGGTCTCAGCATGATTGAACGTTTAATCGATGACTTTGAAAATGAAGGATGAGGCGTCTTTAACTCAGCGTCTTAGCCGAATTGCATCTGTGGGCAGCACCTTAACAGGTACTGCCTTCAAAACCTTAGGGGCAAAACTTACCGGTCAACACGACGCAATCCCCCAAATTTTAACCGATGCTCTTGGAAAGCTAAAAGGTCCTGCTATGAAGGTTGGGCAAATTCTCTCTATGGTTCCTGGGATATTACCCGATGATATTGCACACAACTTAATGCAACTTCAATCCAATGCTCCCTCTATGGGGTGGCCATTTGTGCGCAGACGCATGGCTGCAGAGTTAGGTCCTAATTGGCAAGACCACTTTCAATACTTCGAACGCACAGCAACTGCAGCCGCATCATTGGGGCAAGTTCACAAAGCACAATTACACGATGGCACTTGGGTAGCCTGCAAACTACAATACCCAAACATGTTAAACATTATCCAAGGCGACCTCGATCAACTCACCCTACTCCTCAAAACTTACGAAAACACCCTCGGCGTTATTAATACTGAACACATGAGGTCTGAACTCAAAGACCGCCTTATTGAAGAGCTAGATTACACGTCCGAACTACAAAACATGCAGTCTTTCCAAAACGTTTTTTCCACCACTAATCAGCCCGTTCAAATTCCCAAAACTTTCCCCCAACTTTCAACGGCAAAGTTACTCACTATGGAATGGGTGGATGGAGTCGATTTAATGACGGTAAAAAGCTGGCCACAAGCCGATAAAGAAAAGGTTGCAACAAATTTATTCAACGCCTGGTATTACCCTCTTTATCACCACGGCCTTTTACATGGTGACCCACATTTTGGCAACTATAAAATTCGCCCAGATGGTTCTATTGTTCTTCTAGATTTCGGCTGCATCCGGCAATTTTCCAACACTTTTTTAGTGGGAATTATGCAACTCTACAATGCGCTAAAACACGGCAATGACCATGCGGCAAAGGCAGCCTACGAAACCTGGGGATTCTCTAACCTCACTCCAGAATTAGTCAATGCTCTCAATATTTGGGCGCGCTATCTTTATGCCCCTCTAATCGATGATCGCAAACGCCTACTTATCGAATCAAAAACCTCCGGTAAACAGGCAGCAAAATCTGTTCTTTCAGCTCTAAAAAATACAGGTAAAGTGCAACCCCCACGTGAGTTTGTATTTATGGACCGTGCGGCGGTAGGGGTTGGGTCTGCCATGATTCACCTAAATGTGCAGCTCAACTGGCATCAACTCTTCACAAGCTTAACTAAACACCTTTAAACATAAAAATGCCTACCTATACAAATAGGCAGTGATAAAAGTTGCAATAATTAATGTATAAAAAAAATGATGGTATCCCCTACGAGAATCGAACTCGTGTTTCCACCATGAGAGGGTGATGTCCTAACCGCTAGACGAAGGGGACGAAACAAATAAGATGGCTCCCCGAGCTGGACTCGAACCAGCGACCTATTGGTTAACAGCCAATTGCTCTACCAACTGAGCTATCGAGGATCAACATCTTATGGAGATCATAATACCCAATATCGCAGTTTTTGCAAGGGGTTTTTTCGCCCAAATAGCGCATTTCACATTTTATTAACATTTATCAACTATCATGGCCTTATAAGTTTATAAAAGGGTATAAATCCATGATCAAATCTGAAACTATTAAAAATCTTTTAATGGGCGCGTCTTTAATTACTGCGGGCACATTTTTAACAGGCTGTAGCGATGATGAAAGCGGAGCAAAACTGGCTAACCAAAATGCTAATAATGCCGAATCTGCACTAGATCAAATTGAGGCACAACAAACTGCTGCCGAGTCAGCCGCGGCCTCTACCAATATAACTGCTGCACAAGCAGATATTAGTGCCGCTTTAGATGATTTAACTAACTTGGAGCACGACATATTTGGTGATTTTTCGGCAGATAATCTACCCGATCAATCCACAACAACCGATAGTTTTAAAGAAAGAAGAAGTGCTTTTTATAAAGAAAATATACAGGTTATAGATGCTCTCAAAGTGCTAAACGCTGATTTAGCAGCAGCAGCCAAAAAGTCTTACGTAAAAAGTGGCTACACTTTACCATCCGATGACTTAAATATATTTTCCTCACATAAAGAGCGTGCAAAAATTACCGCAGAAATAGCAAAACTTAACGCAATTAACTTAACTGAAATTGACAACGACTTGGCTGGTAAACTAAACGATTTCATTACTAAATCAGAAGTTGAAGTGAAGCGCGTATTTACAGATCCAAACGAACAAAAACTCGTAATGGAATCATTAAAAAAAACGATAAGTTCCTCTAGTGAAAAAACTGCAAAAGCCTTTGCTTCTGCTAAAACTAACATCACTGACGCAAAAAAGCTTTATGAAGAACGTGTGCAAGAATACCTGGCGCGAGAAACGGCTGTAGTAGCTTCTTTATCCAGCGCAGATAGCTTAAATGATTTTGCCAATCAACTAAAACTAAAAGTTACTGTTGAAGGTAAATACAGAGCAAAGAGAGTTCCTACTCAAGGCAACTCTGCGTTTAATGAAGCAATCACTGCTTCTTTTGCTAACTCCGATGTGGTCGCATCTTTACTTCCCAATATCGATGGTATTTCTCCTAATGGAGCTGCATCAGATCCAACCAATCCTAAAGATCTAGCTGCAAAACTATACAATTCACTTACGCATAAAATACAAGTTGCTTATAATGACCCAACTGGAAGCCAACGTTGGCAAGTTATTTCCATGCGCCCTGATGCCGAGAAAGATGCGATCAAAGCCGAGTTAATTCCACTAATAGAAGCAGCTTTACTTGAAGATGATAACTTTAAGTATCTATTCGAAATGAAACCTACTCCAGACCCAGCGTTCGCGCTGGCATCAGGAATGGTAGATTTATCTGCAAATCATAGCTTCCGCACAGCGCGTACGTCAAAATCAGGAGTGTTAGACCTTAGCCGATTTGCATTAAATGGTGCTTCTGGTCAAGAGCTATCCTTTGAAGCTCCGGTATTCCTACAGTTAAACGGAAACCTCTCTGGGTCAAAATCAACTGAAGGCACGTCCGGTTCTGTTGCTTACCGTTTGGGCAACACTGTAATTGGTGCATTACAAGCTTTTGCAAACAGTGGCGATGGATTTGCATCAAACGCATCCCTACATGAATCATCTGTAATGGCATCTCACAGTTTTGGGGCATTCTTTGCAGAAGCTCAATTCGGGTCAGTATCTGCAAATGATGTTGATCACGCAAACTGGTCAGGAACACGCTCACAGTTCACGTTAGGAGTAGACACTCAATATGCAACTCCATTTGTTCAAGCTTCTTATCGCAGCTTAAGCCCTGATGCTGCATATACGCTTGATCAATCTAACATATCTTTGGGTCTAGAGCTTGATATAGCCAAAATCAAATCAGACACGCACACGTTCAGCACGCGCTTATTAACTAAAGTAGGCTATGGTGCAAAAAATTGGACTCAAGGATCTAAATCTTTGAAGTCAGAATATGCAGCAACTGGGTCAGTTGAATGGTCTGCAAGTTTAAACCTAAACAGTGGCATAGCTTTCAGCACAAACTTAGGGTTAGATTCTGCAACAGGTGCGTCTACTGGATTAAACTTTAGTTTGTCTCGCTAAACTACCTCAAACTGGGCTCAAACCCCACCTCAAACCCCGGCATTCTGTCGGGGTTTTTGCGTACATTATTCATCAAAAATCACCCGATTTAATTCGTATTAACTTTTGCTTGATAGCCTATTTTTAAGCAAAAACTCTTTCTCACAAGGCCTATTTTATGCAAAATAAATCAGCAAAACTAATACTTCCAAATGGGCAGGAGCACCAGATTCAGGTGCTTTCAGGGACTCTTGGACCTGATGTTTTGGATATTCGCCAGTTATACTCAGACACAGGTTATTTTACCTTTGACCCAGGATTCACATCCACCGCCAGCTGCGAATCTGCCATTACCTATATTGATGGCAACAAAGGAATTTTAGCCCACAGAGGTTACTCCATCGAAGATCTGGCCGAAAATCATACTTATCTAGAAGTTGTGCATTTATTAATGTATGGAAAACTTCCTAATGAAAAAGAGTTTTCTCTCTTCGAAGAAGAGATTGACCAACACAGCATGATTCACGAACAGCTCAGCAATTTCTTTAATGGATTTAGCCGAAACTCTCACCCCATGTCAATTCTAATGGGTGTTGTTGGTGGCTTATCTGCCGTTTATCACGACTCCTTAGACTTTAATAGCCCCGAATATAAAGATCTTATTTGCAAACGTTTAATTGCTAAGCTCCCAACAATAGCAGCTTATGCCTACAAGTACTCTGTTGGGCAACCTTTTGTTTATCCACTTAACAAACTATCTTATTCTGGTAACTTTCTCAGAATGATGTTTTCTGTTCCAACTGAGGTATTTGAGGTTGACCCAATCATAGAGCGCGCCCTAGATCGTATTTTAATTCTACATGCTGATCACGAACAAAACGCATCAACATCAACTGTTCGCATCTCAGGATCTAGTGGGGCAGATCCGATCGCATGTATTGCAGCTGGGGTAGCAAGCCTTTGGGGACCTGCTCATGGTGGAGCGAATGAAGCAGTCCTTGAAATGCTAGAAAAAATAGAATCAAAAGAAAACATCCCAATGTTTATAGACCGAGCAAAGTCTAAAGACGACTCCTTTCGCCTTATGGGGTTTGGGCATCGCGTTTATAAAAATTATGATCCCCGAGCAAAAGTTCTTCGTCAAAGCTGTTATGCCGTTCTGGAACGATTAAATGTAAAAGATCCCTTATTGGATATTGCGATGGAACTAGAAAAAGTTGCATTAGAAGACCCCTACTTTATAGATAGAAACCTTTTTCCTAACGTAGATTTTTACTCTGGAATCATTCTAAAAGCCATAGGCATACCAACCAATATGTTTACTGTCATGTTTGCACTAGCCAGAACCTCCGGATGGATTTCTCATTGGAAAGAAATGACAGAAACTTCCGGGCACAAAATTAGTCGACCTCGGCAAATATATACAGGAAACGCCATTCATAATCATAAGGATTTAAAATGACCCAAGCTAGAAAAACTCACAAAACTGAATCAGTTTACTACGAATTTCCTGGACTATTACACCCAGTGCGCCGGTCTGCAGTAAACGACAATAATATTCCCCTACTAAAAACTATTTTAAAGCATAGCATTATAATGTTTGCTGCCCTAGTCACCCTATACATTGTTAGATCAATATTCCTTTAAAGCAGTGAAAAAACTAAACTCATTCCAAATTGGGTTATCTGGGGAATCAATAGCTATTGGACACTTACAATTAAACGGATATCAAATTTTAGAAACTCGCTATAAAACAATAGATGGCGAAATAGATATTATTGCCATAAATAAAAACATGCTAGTATGTATAGAGGTGAAGGTTCGAAAAACGATTGAAGATGCGTTGTACGCCATTTCACAACGTCAACAGCAACGTATTATGCAAACCTATTTTCATTATATTCAAATCTTCCCTAAACTACAGGAACTTGCCGTTCGGTTTGATGTAATTGTATGTGCCCCGGGAACTACCCCTGAACATATACAAAATGCTTTTGGAGAACTATGATAATGCGTCACTTAATGAATTGTGTACTTTTAATTACGGCCATATCAGGTTGCAACAATACATTTTTTAAAAACGACACAAAAAAAAACAATACTCCTTTAATAAACACTAATTCTCTAGAAAACCAAATTATCGAAAAACTAACACAAGTCCGATCTAATCTACCCTCAAACCTACGCCTTATTATACTTAGCGGACGAGTACTCGTCGTTGGATATGTTCAATCATCAAAAGAACACATCGCAACTATGAATACCATTTGGTCAATTAAAGACGTATTAGAAGTCATAGACCATTTAGAACTTGAAACTCCTGAAAAAAGGGACGGATTTCCATTAACACATGCTCTAATCAAAACTCAAATAGATGCAAAATTTATTGCGCATAGTGAAATTAGATACTCCGACTTTCAGTATGTTTTATTTAAACAAAACATATATGTTTTGGGGTGCTCTCCCTCTACAAAAGAGAAGCAAGCATTTTTTCAGTTGCTAAAGTCTACTCCTTCGATCAAGAAAGTATTCTTCTATGATATTCACAAGCAATAATTCTTAACACATAAAACACTTGAACCTTCTTAGGTTTTTTGGCTTTATACTAGCAATTACCAAGCAGGTCTATTATGTTTAAAAAACCCTTCTTTTTCTTATTAATTCTTGCATTTTTCACGATTAACTTCTCTATCTCAAACGCATCAGCACCTAACTCTGAAAGAACCCAAGCATCCCATCTCCAACTCCTACATAAGATCTTTCAAACATTAAAAGTTGAGATGGCCCTAAATTTAAGTGCAATGAACTCCTTTGCTCAATCACATTGGCTTCGAAAGCCAGGAGAAGAACGCTGGGAAATGCTTCCCTCTAAATATCAAAAAAATGCAAAAAAAATTGTTCCCCTTTTAAAAAAATTGAACATGCTAGACCAGGTCTTCCCATCTCAAACTGCTCCTGATTATGCTATTTTACTTGGGGCCACCACCTCATGCATGCAAACTCGCATGATGTACTTAATAACACAGATAGAAAATCATAAATTCACCCCAAAAAAAATTATTATTCTAACGGGAGATCGCCCATTGGACCCTCAAAAAGAAAGAAAATCAGATCTACTAGACCCACGATTTATTTGCAAAGAGAGGAAGAGCCCCTCTAGTACTTTACCAAAAACCGAGTCCGAAGCAGCTAAATTTATTTGGAATCACCTCCCCAAACCTCATCAAATCAACTCTATTCCTGTCGAGTTTGTTCCCACGTCTATGATTAAGCAAGCAGGTAAGCTTGTCCGTCCAACAACTATTGATACTATTGAAACATGGTTATATACAAAACCTCATATAGGAAGCATCGTTGCAATATCGAATAATCCTTACATCCCTTTTCAAGAGGAAACCATGAAGCCTCCTCTAATCAAATCAGGCTGGTTCAAGAACGGTGGAACACTAGAGGTCATTGGCGATGCCAACGATGATAAAACAAACATGGCAGTACAACTAGATACTATTGCACGCTACATGTACAGCCTCCTACAAACTCAAAAAGCAAAAAAAGAGTACAAATGATGAAACAATTGTTTTTAAACATTGTAGAGTGCGCCATCGAATTTGAAGGAAACTTTTTTGTTATAGAACGACCTAAAGGTGTGTTTGCTGGAGGCCTTTTAGCTTTGCCTGGAGGAAAAGTTGAGCCCAATGATGGAACCCAAGAAAAAGATCCTTTACTAAGTGCCGTAAAAAGAGAAGTCTTTGAAGAAACTGGCATTCAAATACACGGCTCTACTAGCTATGTAAGAAGTTTCTGCTTTGCTGGCACCCAGAATATGCCCGTAATAAACTCTTTGTTTTATTGTAAACTACTAGAAATGCCGAAAATAACCATCTCTAAACGAGAAGTTTCTGGGTACGATTGGATGAGTTTAGAACAAATCACAAACACTTATAACGCTCCGATTTGGCTAAAAAACTCTCTAAAATGCATTCAAAATCATAGTGCTGAAAAATAAGCTTCAATTTCTTTTTTTTTCACGTTGTCTATTCCACTATACTGCCAAACTGGGCGATCACCTTTATCTATTAGGCGCGTACGAACTCCCTCGAAAAAGTCCGACTTATGAAACATTCTATGTGCTAGTTGTAGATCAATTTTAACAACCTCAGAGTAACTTTTACCTCTAGTAAGCTCCATATGTCGCCAAATAATATGTAAAGCTAATGGGCTATGCGTCATTAACTCTCTATGCAACATTGATGATACTTGCTTTAGTTTAAACAACGACTTTTCTAATGTTAGCTCAGCAAAACACTCTATACTCTCTTTCAAATCATCTAACTTTGTTTCTGTTAGGGAAGTTGAATAGTTAAAAAGCACATCTTTTATATCTTCTCCCGATGATAAGTCTTCAATAAAACTTCTAATATTGAAGCTCGCCACCGCATGAGTCGCGTAGCCCGCATCCATAAGATCCTTGCCTTCTAGGACATACCCTGTTAAAGCTAAAAACTTAGATACACTCTCTGAGAGTTGATTTAAAAAATACCCCGCACCAACATCTGGAAAAAATGCAATCTTAATCTCGGGCATACCAATTTTCGCATTTTCTGAAACAACTCTATATGTAGCATATCGACTAATGCCCACACCTCCACCGAGAGTTAACCCATCAATAATAGCCACAACTGGCTTTTTAAACCCATTGATTTGCTTATTTAGTGCGTACTCTTCACGAATGTAAACGGATAAGCTTTCATAATCTTTCTGTCTATATAACTCATAGGCTGCTTTAATATCTCCTCCCGCACAAAACACCCTTGCAACAGAACTTTGAATAATTATGCCAACAACACGAGCATCATCTCTTACACGATTTAAAACTGACCTCATGAACAATACCATATCAAGGCTTAAAGCATTTAAAGAGCCAGCCCTACTCAAGGTAATAACTCCCCAACTTCCACGAATCTCAAATTGTATTGGCTTAACCAAGCGTAGCTATGCCAACATATACATCAACTATTGCAGCCATCGGATTTATAGCTCTCTCATCATAAACTTCAAAATCAACTTGATACTTTCTTTCCCCGCTAAGCACGGATGCATCCATCTGCCAAATGTTATACCATGCATCCATAATCACATGCGGAATAGGCGCAGGTAGCGTTGTAAATCGAGCAAAGGATCCCCCAGGAAGGGTTAATACAGACAATCCTTCTGGTGGACTAGCAGCGAACTCTACTTCTTCTCCAAGAAAGTAGCTATATACCCCCGTATGATCAGTTTCATAGTCAAAATAAGCCGCAATTAATCGCCCGGGGTTTATGCGACCCACCAACTTATCTGCAAGTCCTAACTGCCAGTACCTTTGAACACAAGGGGCAATTTCAGAAGTTAATGGATTCATCTCTTTTTCATAACTAGTTCGAACTTGCACGCCCATTAATTGGGTGTTTTCTACTTTTACAATTGTTTTTTCCATATTTTACTCCTCAATAATTCGGGGGAATATTGGCTCTGGTTTAGCTATGTTAAACTGCTTAGGTAGCTCTTTTGAATAGTTTGCATATGTCATATCTTCCTCATTTAAGAAAGCTAACACTTTTGCAGAAGCTTTGGGCATAATGGGAAAGGTTAACAAGGCCAGCTTCCGAATAATATTACACAAAACATACAGAACTGTCTGCATCCGAACTGGGTCTTCTTTCCGCATCGCCCACGGCTTTTCCACATCCACATATGCATTTGCCTCATAGACACATTTCCATATAACATCACACACTTTGTGTAAAGCCTGTTCATTAACTGCGGCTCTTACCAACTCTAATGCAACTTCTAAATTCGCTAAAATTTTATGATCTTGCTCCAACAATTCGCTTTGAACTTCTAAACGTCCATCACACTGTTTATGAATAAATGACAGTACGCGCTGGACTAAATTTCCGTAAGCATTTGATAAGTCTGAGTTCATTCTAGTTTGAATAGAGCTTATAGAAAAATCACCATCTTGACCAAAACTCACCTCTCTCAACAACACATACCGAAAAGCATCTGATCCGTATTTTTTTATAATATCATTTGGATCAATAGCATTACCCAACGACTTTGAAATTTTCTGCCCTTCACTTGTCCACCAACCATGAGCAAATATTCGTTTTGGCAGACTTAACCCTGCTGCCATCAAAAAGGCTGGCCAATAAACCGCATGAAACCGCACTATGTCTTTACCCACTAAGTGTAAATCTGCTGGCCAAAAATTCGTATACTTTTCGCTCTCAGTATTAGGAAAACCAACTGCCGTAATATAATTGGTTAAAGCATCCAACCAAACATACATTACGTGTTTTGTATCCCCTGGAACTTTCACTCCCCAGTCAAAACTAGTTCGTGATACTGAAAGGTCTAGTAGCCCTCCCTTTACAAAACTAACAACTTCATTTTTTCGGCTTGCTGGTGCAATAAAGTTAGGGTTATCTTCATAAAACTTCAACAATGGCTCCTGCCATTTCGAAAGCTTAAAAAAGTAACTCGGCTCCTCAAGCCACTCTACATCGGCACCAGTTGGTGCTTTCCCATTTACTAGCTCAGACTCTGCATAAAAAGCCTCATCTCTCAGAGAATACCAACCAGAGTAACTATCTAAATAAATATCTCCCGACTCTATTAATCGATTCCATAAAGCCTGAACTGCTATTTTATGATCAGCGTCGGTTGTTCGAATAAACCTATTAATAGAAACATCTAATTCAGGTAGTAAATCACGAAAATTTTGAGAAACTTTATCCACGAACAACTGTGGGTCTACGCCTGCTTTTTCAGCTGATTTACTAACTTTTTGACCATGCTCATCTGTGCCCGTTAAGAACATTACATCATAACCATCCATTCTCTTAAATCGAGCTAATACATCTGCGGCAATAGTTGTATAGGCATGACCAATATGTGGTTTGTCATTTACATAATAGATAGGAGTAGTAACATAGTAGGTGGGCTTCATATAACCTGTCTCTTATTAAAATACTTTTGCCCAGTCTACACTGGATTTAAGCATAAGCAACAAGAAAAAAAACAACCAAAAAAATCATAAAATATAGCTCAATAAAAAAATAGAATACTTATCTTTTTCTAAAAAAGGCAACCGCTGTCATCTTGCACAACAACCTCTTTGTCTCTAGCTTAAAGTTTTGAACATTTGCATAATATAGTTGCAAAGAACCCCAACTTTCCAATAGTTGTTCAACAGGAAAAATTGGGTTAGAAAGATCCATCATATTTCGAATAACTTGAAGTGCCCATTGAATTTGCTGCTCTATAGAAACTTCTTCTTTTTCAACGCGCTCTTGCAATTCAAACAATGGCTCATAGTTATCATCCAGTACACCTGCCTGAATTGATTTCTTCCACTCTTTTTCAAATCGTAAAAACTCATCTGAGCTATTTTTTGTTT
The DNA here is from genome assembly GCA_963693005.1 of Alphaproteobacteria bacterium CMAR1. Taxonomy (GTDB): domain Bacteria; phylum Pseudomonadota; class Alphaproteobacteria; order UBA6184; family UBA6184; genus Bodonicaedibacter. The sequence continues at coordinate 267,830 of OY843726.1, forward strand.
TACCAAAAACGCACAGCAGGCCACGAGAGTATAGGGTTGGCAATAATTGCGCACTAATTTCAGAGATCAAGAAAATTACTGTTTTGTCTGATGGCTCTTCTAATACTTTTAACAATGCATTTTGACCCTGTGAATTTAATTGATTCGCCCCCTGAATAATTGCAACTTTCCAACTACCATTCCAACTGCTTTTTTCTAAAAACCGTATTAACCCACGCACAGAATCAACTGCATGAGAATCCCCAACATCTAGCCAAAAAAGATTTGGATCAAAGTGTGTTTCTGCAGGCTTAATACCTAAAAGAGCAGCTACTATTTGCTCACCTAAGGCCAGATTAGTTTCGGCATCTCCTCCCTCTACCAGCCACGCATGGTGAAGCTTATCAAGCCTTAACTGTTGATGAAATAAAGATGTAACTTCTTCAAGTGAATTCATTTACTCTTACCCGATTTTCTTTTCAGATATATACCAGAAAAGTCGCTCCAAATCTCCCTGCCATCCGCCGCATACGCCATAACTTTTAGAGCATTCGCTGAGAGCAGCTTAATTACATACGTTACTTTAGCACCCAAAGCGCCTTCTACATTCATATCAAAATCACCTACATCATCCCATTCCTTCGATGGTTCATGAGAGTGAATCGTGCTAAAATGTTTGGAATCTTGATTAATTAGAGATTTTCCTCCATAAACATGCCTAGACAATACTCCTACGTATCTTTCTTCGTTTAAATCGACATTAAAAACTCTTCGTACAAAACTTAGGTTTTCGTCCTGTTCTCTAGAGAACGTTCGAATATGCTCCCACTCTCCCAGTAAAGATTTAAATTCCTTAACACCTCCACTTTCTTCAGGGAAAGTAAAGAAACTCTGATAATAAACCTGCTCCCACTTTTTATCTATATAACTCCAATGTACATCAATGTTCGGTGGATCCATTCCTCTTCCTCGGGCCCCATGAAGAACTAACTCTTCTTTATCGCAAAGATATAGAAGGTTTCCAAACCAGTGGTGATCAGGATCATCTTCATTTACAAAAACATACCCATCAGGACGGCGTAGTTTTAATGGCGTCACTGTCACTAATTCTTCTTGATTTGTTTCTACTTGATACATGGCCCAAGTACCCTGATAAGCCCCTAACGACAATGGCACAATAACAATTCCATTGTTATTGTTTAGAGGCATATATTCTCCTGGATAAAACTCACCACTATCTTTAATATAGGGCTCTTCTATGCCCGCTAATGCAGATAACGTATAGTTACGCAACCCAACTGCTTGCTTTGCCAATCTTAGCTGCTTTTGCCATAATTTTTGCTTCAAGGGCTCAATCTTCAATAACTCAAAAATCCGTTTTTTATATGCTAGTATCAACTCACGATTAAAGCTGTAGTCATCTTGATAATTACATTTTTTCAATGGACGACGATATAACCATGTACGTTGCCTGCGTTTTAAAAGCTCTTGATCTATCTGTTTTAAACTTAATGCTGTTTGATATATTTCATTTAACAGAATATCCAACTCTTTCAGAGTGACCTCTTTGCAAATGGTAACCTCCGCATCTGTAAGCGCTTTGTTACAATCAAATGATGCTTGTATCTCTATAACCACAAAAAAACAATTATAAACCTTAACAATTTCAAATCGTCCCACTTTTCATCTTTAAACTTGCCAAAATCAACTTGGCACTCTCTTTATTAGACTGAGAACTCGTATCAATCCCCACATCATATATTTTATCTTGGTGCACCTCTCTATACTGTGCTCGCCTAAATCCTACCATCCAATAACCTCGCGTAATTTCACGTTGCTCTAGAACCTCCCTGGGAGTTACCACACACTAAAAAAAACAATATTAAATGGCTCTAAAAGACTTTGCCAAGATTCAAATGCTCTTTTTTCCAAAAAATTCCATCCGTTGTTTCCGACTCATCATTGTAGTGATTAATTTTACGAGACATCATTTCAATCATCTAATCAATTCCTATATGTAAATAGTACGCAGCTGCCCCATCTTGAAAGTGTCGTTTTGCCACCGCTTGAGGGACAATTTAACATAGATAATATCAGACATTTTGTTGAACTATAATATTTATAACGCTTCTGAAATCCATCCACCACCTAATACTCGTGTTCCATCATAAACCACACAGGCTTGCCCCGGGGACACCCCATATTCTGAAGACTCTAACTCTATGTACACTTGATCATTTTCAGTATGAATGCTTGCACCTAAAGGTATGTTTGAGGATCTAATTTTCACAGTTACAGGAAAATTATACGAAGCTAATGGTGTTTCTGACAACCAATTGATATCCTTCAACCTAATACGCTTGCATTGTAAATCCTCTTTATCACCCACAACAACTTGGCATTTTTCTGGTATGATTTTAACGACGTACTTGGGAGTTGTGCTATTAATGTACAACCGTCGACGCTGGCCTATTGTAAAGTTGATGATACCGGGATGATTCCCTAAAACATTACCTTCCATATCAACGACCTGACCCGCTGCCATTGCATCTGGGCGAATTTTCTGAATAACAGACGCATAATCACCATTTGGCACAAAACAAATATCCTGGCTATCTGGTTTATTCGCTACGTCTAATTTAAATCTCTCTGCTAACTTTCTAGTCTCTTCTTTGCTCATATGCCCCAACGGAAATCGCAAGAAGTCTAACTGCTCTTGAGTGGTTGCAAATAAAAAATAGCTTTGATCTTTGCTTGGGTCTGCTCCCGCATGCAGCTCTCCACGACAATCACCTTGAATCCGTTGCACATAATGTCCTGTAACCATCGCATCTGCTTTCAAATCTTTTGCTGCCTGCAGCAGATCTTGAAATTTCACCGTTTGATTACATTTCACACATGGAACCGGGGTCTCTCCCTCAAGGTAAGACTCTACAAAGTCATCCATGACCCCTTGCTTAAACTTATCCTCATAATCAAATACATAATGCGGAATACCAATTTTTTCGGCGGCCATTGCTGCATCATATATATCTTGCCCCGCACAGCAGGCCCCTTTACGTTGAGCTACCTGACCATAATCGTATAGTTGCAAAGTAATACCTACAGTATCATACCCAGCTTCGGCTACTAACGCTGCAGAGACCGAACTGTCCACGCCCCCAGACATTGCAACCACAATACGTGTTTCAGAGCGAGGCTTATTAATTCCTAAGTCAATCATACATTCTCATCCTTATTCCAAGCATCTCCCCATACTATATCTTTAGCTTCTAAGTAAGCTAGTTTCTGAGACTTAGTTACTGTGGTACGCTCACAGATTCCCTGACTACACAAATCAAGCGTAATATGTCCAGATCGTTTCATTGGTCTCTTAATTACTCTCTGACCACTTTTATTAATCCTGGCGCCAGAGCGTCGAACAATCAAATAGCTAATTTTTTCATCTTCAAAATTCAGCGTCGCTGATTTTACACGTTTTTGAAACGTTGGTCGGGATAATCGAGCAGAAAAATGGCACCAATCGCCCCCCTGTTCCTGTAATGGACACATTTCATTACCCACACAAGGCGCTACTACAAATGCCCCTAGCTCAACAAATATATTTCTTGCCGTCATAATTGATTGGTAGCCTTTCGGTGTTCCCGGCTCAACGATGACAAACCATTCCGAAGTTGATAAGCCCCAAAGCTTCTTCACTAACGTCTCAACAAGAGCAGAGCTGTTTTCGTTTAACGTATATGACATTAGAACCAGATCTGAATCAATTTGTGGTAACTTATCTGGATACTTCCCCTCTATCCATCTCGTATACAAAGAGTCAAACTGCCCTTCTGATATTTTTTTAGCTAATGCAATAAATTTAGAATCTGCCTCAAACCCTGTATAATTTTCTAGTTCCTTAAATGTCTCTCTTAAAGCCCACAAACCAGTTCCTGGCCCACAACCAATATCAAAAGCCGATCTAATAGTCAGGTTATCTTGCACCTTCTGAAGCACATACATAATTGCTGTATACGTCGCTGGCATGCGTGACTGCAAATAAAGAGTTTCTAAGTGTTTGTGGTTTTTGCTTTGATTATATCGATCTCGCAGCTTTCCTGCATCCATACCAACATATTGCGAGGTGATTTTTTGAATCGATTTTTCTAAAGATTTTGGAAGTTGAATCATTTCCATTCCTGTGGCGGATGGAGTGGGATTCGAACCCACGAAGGAGTTGCCCCCTTGCCGGTTTTCAAGACCGGTGCTTTCGACCACTCAGCCATCCATCCGTGAATAGATATACGGATTTTTCGCTCTTAATGCAAGGAGTTTTTTTATAAAAACCACAATAATTTTATTATGTTATTTTTCAACTAAACTCTCACTTTTATTAAACTCAATCGGCAATGGGCCAGAAATCCCAACTGCAACAGAATTAACACAACCCGACAAACAAGGAGGAGGATGAGGGGTATCTACTACTTTTGGTGCTGAAAAAGCAGCAGAGTTTTCTGCATATTCTGGTGGAGGTCTAGACGGGGGAAAAGAATTTAAAAAACCAAAACCAACTGTTAGCGTGGAGCCCGACGGCGGGGCGATATCTACTACTTTTGGCGTTGGAAAAGCAGCAAAACTTTCACCATATTCGGGTGGAGGTCTAGAAGAAGGAAAAGAATTAGAAAAACCTAAAGCAGAGGCTGGCGTGCGGCCCAGCGGCGGCGCGATCTCTTCTACTTTTGGTGTTGAAAAAGTAGCAAAACTTTCACCATATTCGGGTGGAGGAGGAGGTGGTGGTGGTGGACTTCTTGGCGCTGCCGAAACACACGAATCTACTCTAGCCTTTTCAATAACTACTGCCCTATATTCCTGACCAGAGGGGAGCAACCCGCCATCTCTTTCTTTTTCGCTTTTACGGTTGGAAGCCATTCTTTCTTTGCTATAAAAAACACCCTCTTCTCCCATATAAATAGTTCCATCATACGGCAACAAAAAATTTGCTAAATTTGTGGAACACAAAACATGACGAAATTCTGCTGAATTAGAAAACGATCTAAGAACAAAAGCCTCATTTAATATAATATTATTCGCTTCAAACGCGTTCATAACTCTGCTTAAAATCATAAAAATTAGCCGCAAAACCTGAACATCAAGATAAGGGATCTCTAGTTGACCTATCTTTCTTTGATCATCTACCGATGGAAGTGATACTTGACCAAAAAACAAATACTGAAAATAATTTTTATCAAATTCTCCCCAATTATGCTCTATGTTTTGATTTTGAGTTAGTCTATGTAATGAAAACAAGCTTAAAAACTCTTCAGGATAACCCCAATTAAGACATTGCTCAGTTATATAGGTTTCCTGCTTAAGTGAGCCCGAAGACAAGCTATTTTCTTCCGAAAAAGTATCTCCTTCTCTAAACAGATCATCACTTGCGCTAACAATAAAAGAGCCAAAACTCTTAAACTGGAAAACACTAAACATAATAAATACAACGAAACTAATGAGAAATTGCATAAAAAAAATACGCCAGTAAAGTCGCAACCTCTTAAATAAAAAAAATATAAAGAATGCTTTATGTCTTTTTTAGCACAACAAATTCACTCCTGCAACTTTCCCGAAGTAATCCTCAAATCTCCTTTACAATATCAACCCTTATTATTCCTGTCCCTTATAGGCAATTTGAGCCTCCAGCAACTGTCTTTGCTCTGATGAAACTGTATCATTACCATCGCTTAGTTTTTTTTCTAATTCAGATATTTTTAGCGCATCCATATCTAGTGTATCTCGCACCAACACAACGCATTCATTGTTTTTCATATAGCAAGTGCCACCTGTCACAAACCATCGCTCAAACTCACCAGCTTGACCAACCACTAAAGCCCCCGCATGCAATGCTAAAAATATTGGAGCATGGTCCAATAACAACTCATATACACCATCTACTGATGGCACTTGGACACGCTCCACATGATCCTGAAACAATATACGGTTAGGTTGCAAAATTTTTAGCAAAAACCTCATTCTGCATCCTGTAATGTCTTTGCCTTTTCAACCACCTCTTCAATATTTCCCACCATATAAAATGCTGCTTCTGGCAAATCATCATAATCACCATTTACAATCCCTTTAAAACTACGAATTGTATCTGCAAGCGGGACAAGCTTTCCTGCCATACCGGTAAATACTTCCGCTGAAAAGAATGGTTGTGATAAGAATTTTTGAATCTTACGTGCTCTCGCAACAACTAATTTATCTTCGTCAGACAGTTCATCCATTCCCAAAATGGCAATAATATCTTGTAATGATTTATACGTTTGCAAAACACGCTGAACCTCGCGAGCTACCATATAGTGCTCCTCCCCCACAACTTCAGGAGACAAAATACGCGACGATGAATCCAAGGGGTCTACCGATGGGTAAATTCCCATTTCTGCAATTTTACGACTTAACACCGTTGTTGCATCTAAATGGGAAAACGACGTGGCAGGACTAGGATCTGTCAAATCATCTGCCGGTACGTAAATCGCCTGAACACTCGTAATAGAACCATCTTTTGTTGTCGTAATACGTTCCTGTAGCGCTCCCATCTCAGCAGCTAACGTAGGCTGGTATCCCACAGCAGAAGGAATACGCCCCAACAATGCCGACACCTCCGAACCAGCTTGTGTAAACCGAAAAATATTATCAATAAACAACAAAACGTCTTGCTTTTCATCATCTCTAAAGTGTTCAGCTATACTTAAGCCCGACAAAGCAACTCGCGCACGTGCACCAGGAGGCTCATTCATTTGCCCAAACACCAACGCAACCTTTGACTCTTCTTCAGTAATAACTCCCGAAGTTTTCATCTCGTTGTATAAGTCATTACCTTCTCGCGTTCTCTCTCCAACTCCAGCAAAAACAGAAAAACCACCATGTGCTTTAGCTATGTTATTAATAAGCTCCATAATCAATACGGTTTTTCCTACACCTGCTCCTCCAAAAAGCCCAATTTTTCCGCCTCTTGCATATGGAGCAAGCAAATCAACAACTTTAATTCCTGTCACTAACATCTCAGTTTCAGTAGATTGCTCAGAAAACTTAGGCGGATCTTGATGTATTGCTCGACGTTTTATATTGCTTAATGATGGGCCTCCATCTACCGGGGCTCCCACCACATTCAAAATTCGACCTAGCACTTCTTTTCCTACGGGCACTGTAATTGGCTCACCTGTATCAACTATCTCGTCACCACGCTTTAGGCCTTCAGTTGGCTCCATAGAAATGGTTCTTACCGTACTCTCCCCCAGATGTTGTGCAACTTCAAAAGTATGAATCCCATCATTTTCATCTGTAAATGTTAAAGCATTTAAAATTTCAGGATTGTGCCCCTGAGGAAATCTAACATCAACAATCGCTCCAATAACCTGCGTAATATAACCAGTTTTTTTCATGTGTTACCCTTTCTGTAGCGCTTCGGAACCAGAGACAATTTCAATGAGTTCTCTAGTAATACGATCTTGGCGGCCTTGATTGTACTTCAGTTTCAAATCATGAATCATTTCATCGCTATTTTTGGTTGCATTATCCATTGCTGACATCCTTGCTGCAAACTCACCTACAAATGTTCCTTTTATGGCTGACCACATACTTGCCTCTAAATATTGAACAAGAAATAATTCCATAAAGCCATTCTCATCCGGCAGAACATAAGGAATATGCGTATCAGCGTTTGTTTGACTTTCACGCTTTTCATCTAGTTCAATAGGCAGAAGATGTGAAGTCTTAGCAATCTGTTCTAATGGAGATGAATAATGATTGCTTACCATCAAACATCGTGAGATTTCCTGCCCTAAATATTTCTGTCTACACACACTAACAATAGCGGGAATATCTGCATGTTTCATTAAGTGAATCTGCGGCAACTCAACTTGTTCAACCCTATTCGCATAATAAGCTTTTGCAAATGAAACCGCCTTTTTACCTATAGGTAAAAGACTAAAAGATTCACCCGACTGTTTTATTTTACTAATCAAATTATTGACATGACGAAAAAGTTGGGCATTAAAGCCACCACACAATCCCCGGTCTGCGGCCACTAATACAATCAACGTATTCTTATTAGAGTCATCCGCGGTCAACAAAGGATGATCAACACTCTTCAAAAAGCCTTGAGGCAAGCGACTTAATGTATCTACAATTTCTTTTTTATATGCATCTGCAGCTTCCCATTTTTTTTGGGCTTTACGAAATTTAGCTGCAGCCACCATATACATTGCCGACGTAATCTGTCGGGTAGATTGAACAGATTGAATTCTTGTTTTTAAAGCCTTCAAATTCGACATCGTTTATATAACCTGCTGAGAAATAAAACTATCCGAAACCTTTTGCAGAAATGCCCTCAAAGAAACCTCAATCTCGTCTGAAAACTGACCTAGATTTAACTTTAATGCCCAGGCTCCTTTTTCTTTTTTCAGTGCCGCAAATAGCTCCGTCTCAAATGGCTTAATTAATTCAACTGGCAACTCATCTAAAAACCCTCTTGTTGCCGCATAAATAAGCGCCACTTGTTGCAAAATACTTAATGGTTTAAACAAGGGTTGTTTTAGAGCCTCAGTTAGCAAGTACCCTTTTTTTAATTGCTTTTGAGTCGTAGGGTCTAAATCTGAAGCAAATTGAGAAAATGCTTCAACTTCTCGAAATTGAGCCAACTCTAATTTAATACTTCCCGCAACTTTTTTCATAGCTTTTGTCTGAGCTGCCGATCCAACACGGCTTACGGACAATCCTAGATTAATAGCTGGGCGCACTCCTTTGTAGAACAAATCTGTCTCCAAAAAAATCTGACCATCCGTAATCGAAATCACATTCGTAGGAATATACGCCGATAAATCTCCAGATAAAGTTTCAATAATTGGCAACGCCGTTAACGACCCACCACCCTTTTCAGGTGACAGCTGCGCAGCACGCTCTAATAAACGCGAATGAAGATAAAAAATATCCCCTGGGTATGCTTCCCGTCCAGGAGGTCGACGCAGCAACAGTGACATTTGACGGTACGCAACTGCCTGCTTTGATAGATCATCATAAATCAACAATGCATGCATGCCATTATCTCTAAAATACTCACCTATTGTGCACCCGGAATAAGGAGCCATTGCCTGAAATGGCGCTGGGTCTGATGATGATGCGACAACAACAATAGTATCTTTCATCGCATCTTCTTCTTCCAATCGTTTTACAATTTGAGCAACATATGACTGCTTTTGACCAATAGCCACATAAACCGAAATTACTTTATCTTCTTTAGTTTTTGCGTGTTTGTTCAAGCGGCTCTGATTAATGATGGTATCAATAATAATGGCAGTTTTTCCCGTTTGACGGTCACCAATAATTAGCTCACGCTGTCCTCTTCCAATGGGAATCAACGCATCGATTGTCTTAATACCCGTTTGTAACGGGGTGCTAACCGATTCACGATCCATAATTCCAGGAGCAGCTCGCTCAACAGGAAGATATTCATTCGCACCTAAATTACCTTTATCATCAATTGGCTCTCCCACTGCATTCACAACTCGCCCTAACAGTGCCTCTCCAACGGGTACTTCTAAAACCTTTTGTGTTCTACGAACTGTAGCACCTTCTTTAATCGAGCGATCATCACCTAAAATCACAACGCCTACATGATCTTCTTCTAGGTTTTGAGCCACCCCCCTGACTCCTCCATCAAAATCAACGACTTCATTGGCCCTTATATTTCTAAGGCCCCAAACCAAGGCAACTCCATCACGAACTGAAACAACCTTGCCTGTTTCATTCAGCTCTGCTGGGGCATGATACGTCGCAATCTTTTCCTGGATAACATTAATAATCTCAGTGGGGTTTAAACTCATGCTATTATTTCCTTTATAGTCGATTTTAGTGTGCGAATTTTCTGACGAATAGATAAATCAAGTTCATAGTCGGGATAGTGAATCACTATACCTCCAATAAGATCTGAATCAACCTCAACTCTAAGATGAATCGATCCGTTAAGCTGCTCGGTTAAGGCCACCCTTAACTTCGTTTCTACTGCTTCTGATAATGGAAAAGCTGAGGTCACTCGAATACTTTGTATGCCTGACTGAAGATCCACATATTCCAAAAAAACTAAAAGCATCTCCTTAAAACAAGACATTCGGCGATTTTGAGCAACAATTGTCACAAAACTTAACATCAATAAAGAGAATTCCGCTTGATGACTCTCTACCAAAAAGTTAGTTTTTTCTTCATCTGGAATAAACGAATTTTTTAAAAAAGACTGCACTTCAACTGCATCTGATAATATAGCAAGTATTGATACTGCATCCGACACTATCTCTTTTAACACATCTCCTTCAACCGCCTGCTGATATAACGCAACTACATACGGCGACAATTTTTTGCGCACAAACATTTCTAAGCACCTATTATGACCTATGAATCTACCATAGTTAGGGAAGCAATCTCAAGTTTTAGAAGTAATCTCAAGTTTTAGAAGTAATGCACGATTATCTTAATCGCACTTTTAGCAAGATTGCCTCCAATCACAAGACAACGCACCACACTCAGTTCGCCTCTTTAAACGACAAAAAGCAGCCATTATTTTAACCGAGTCTAACTCCTCATACAAACCCCTACTTCTTCGCTGCCGTCTCACATAACTGTAGTTTCACGAATAAAAACCCACACATCCATGACAAAAAATTACGCCTAATAAAAAATACATTTCACAAAGCTCTTCTGAACTTCATTGATCAATTGAGCTTCAATCAAATTCCGTCACAGGCGTTTTCCTAGAGGAATTCAATAAAAAGCATTTATTTCTGTCAGGTTAATTAAAAAATGGAGCGGGTGAAGGGAATCGAACCCTCACAACCAGCTTGGAAGGCTGGGGTTCTACCGTTGAACTACACCCGCATAGATGGTGGAAGGGACAGGATTCGAACCTGTGTAGACATACGTCGTCAGATTTACAGTCTGATGCCTTTAACCACTCGGCCACCCTTCCGGCAGTCCTTGTTTGTCTGGCACCAAACTATGCTTTTTCAAAATGAAAGTCAATCCAAAATTTCAAACTATTAGCTCAAATTATACGGGGTATTTATTACTCACTCCAGGTTTCATACGGGTCTGTTGCTAAAATTTCTAAGGAAGTATTTTCTTGGATAGGTAACTGTTTGCTTTCTATATCCAAATCAGACCTTTGAATAAAAAATATTTTTTGCTCACTATCTTTTGGACTCGTTGTCACAACAAAAGTCAAGGTGTCCAAGGAATTTATCCGATCGAAATCTGTGTTTGTCACCTTTCTAGATCGCCCTCTTGAACCTAAAAATGCTCCTGCCCCACGTTTGCCGTGCGAAATCAACAAATACGCGAACCCTTCCTTTCCCCCATTAAACGGAGCATGAAACTTATCTACTATATCCAAAAACTCTGTTGTTATTGTTGAGTCTAATAGGTTTCGCTTCATCGTTGCCCCCTCAGAAACAGCGTAAGTGAAAAAACTTCCTTGCCCATCTTTTGCATATTCTGCAGGAATACCTAAAGTCTTATACGGAACCAAACCTATTTGCTGAACTGCCCCAGAACACCTTACCAAAGCGTCCCCATTAAATGCTTCGGGGGAACTAGGACACGGCACATAACCTTCTTCTCTGTGAAACCTATTCAATACCTTATTAATCATCAACACCCGATCACGGCTATTTGCCTCTTGTGCTGCTAAGCGCGCTTGCTGCAACAAAGCAAGCATCCCACCCCAGCAAACACTCAAGATGATCAGCGCAATCGCCATCTCCACCATCATAAAACCATCGGAATGCTTTAACCGATCACTCATCAAAACTAAAGTACATTACGCAAGATTTTTCAGAATTAGAAAGATTATATCGACCTTCCTTGACACACTTACCCAGAGACAGTCTTCCCGAATCAAGCGATCTTACGGAACCACTTGTAGGAGACCCACTCCCAATTTTTTTATTAATATAGCTTGCCTGTGCGGGCGTTAACAGCGCCCCTTCCCCAGAGCTCTCACCTGACTTACTCCCTAAAACAATCCATGGGCCTTGCATAGATTCTACCGGGTCAAATGCAACCGTATAACCGCCACCCAACCCACTCTCAATCAATCCATCGCCATATCTTAATGTCTGATTTTCTGCGGGTGGAATTAATCCATTTTCAGATTTTAAGTGCGACCAGAAACGGCCACTACTAGATGTCAACGTAAAAGGGTTCCCAGACAGCATTCCCACTCCATCACCATTCACAAGATCCTCATGAATATCACGTGAAGCATATGGAAAATCACCTGGGAGAAATCCATGTTTTTCTTGAAAATGTTGAACGTCCAAACGAATTTTTTGAACATCTCGAATAATCGCATTCAGCCTAGCCTGGTCAATCAAGTGCTTGCCTTGCAACAATGCTCCCATTAGAATACCAATGATAACAAGCGCAATCGCAATCTCCACCAGGCCAACGCCTTCTTGCCAATATTTTTCTTTTTGTGTCTGATTCATGAAAGCTGTTCTAAACCTTTCAGCCATCAATATACAAACAAAACCGATAACAATTACTTAATCACTGTTAGATTTTTCCATAGATTTTAACGGAGGAAACCATCTTCGTTTATATTTAGACAAAGGCGTTTTACGGCGCTTTTTGTTCACATAGTCACCATGAGTAACGCGCTGTTGTCGCAGCACAGTAGTCACGCTTCGGCGATCTTTTAATCTTACTAAAAACTTAACATGTTGCACACCATCTAAAAAGTATCGCCATTGATCTGACGTTACCCCTCCCCAAAACGCACCTACAATAATTAATACCGTAGAGACAGCTATAACAATATGCAATTCTCCTAGGCCAAATAAATAAAGCCACAGAATTGATAAGATTGGGTTTGTATACGACAAAATTGACAACAGTTGAAAGTTACCTTTTTTTATCCCCAAATCCCAGCAGTAGTACCCCATTCCAGCGCACGTTAACCCCATCAGAGTCATAGTCACCCACTGAACAAAACTCGGAGCAACCGTTTCCTCTATCCCTAGATGAGCCACTGCGAAAACTGCTGCACCCAACAAACTGTAAAATCCAACCATTTCTGATGGAGCATTAAATTTTCGAGACAAAACCGTGTACAAACTCCAGGTCACCGCACACAAGAAAGCAAATGCATACCCCAACAATGCAGACAAAGATACGCCTGTCGCTTCTGTAGGTTCTGCCAAAAACAGTAAAAACACCCCACCAAAACCAATCAGAGCCGATACCAGCGTACGGCGATAATTTTTGCGCTTTTGCATAAACTGCGAAAACAGCACCACCATAATAGGCCAAGTATAAATCACTAAATCAGCCTGAACAGGCGGAGCATATTTAAAGGAAAGCACATAAAACATTTGTTGCCCACATATCCCAACAAATCCAACAATCCAAACGTACAGCGGCTGCTTAAGTTGAGATAACTTATTGTTTCTATATGCTTTATATAAACAAAATAAAAACCCAGAACAAAAAGTTACTGTCAAAACTTCAAATGTAGGCAGGTCTTTTAGAAAAGTTGCAAACGAGGCCGAAAACGACCACAACAAAAGAGCAAAGTATCCAATAAGTGTATATTTTTTTAATGAAACGTTATGCTTATTTGTAATAGCTCTTCACTCCCCAATGCTTCTTTTAATTAAGCAAACCATACAACAATCTGCTTAAAATATCAAATTTCATCCCTATTTGACATTTTAAGTTACACCTCAAAAGTAAAATCCGGATTCAAAAGTTCTTCTATTTTAGACACGACAAATTCTTCTAGTTTTTCTAAATCTTCAAACAAAAAATTACTCACTTCTCCCGACTTTACCCCCCAGTAACTAACCATAAAGGGGGTAGACTTTGAAATCATTGGTGCAAAAGCACCGTTTTTTAACATTAAACCCAGCAAAACTAACTGTGGGTAGTCACCTTGAATTACACTTTTTTTAGATGGAAGCCCCCCTGTCTTGTAGTCTATTATTTGAAACGATCCATCCTCAAGTTGATCAACTCTGTCTGCCTTTCCAACAATATTAACATAACCAAACTGCGTCTCAACAGTCCACTCACCTCTAATCTCTGTCCAAGTTTTCAGAGAAGATATAGACTGATTCATTTGCTCAAAATTTCGGACACACGCAACCAAATCACTTTCCCAAAACATACTTTCACTTGCTGACAAATTAAGCTTCTTTAATTTTTCCATGGCCACACATAGCATTTCTTTGCTACTTAAATTTTCATTAATACCTTGCTCTAAAACCTCATGAATCAAAATGCCTCTTGACAAATGGTTAGCCGACTCGTCCCACTCAGGGAGATCTTTCATCTCTAACAAACGATTTTGAACAAATAATCTTGGATCATTAATCCACAAATGAATATCCGATATAGATAACTTCTGTGGTCGCAAGTGATCCGGAATCTGATATATTTTTGTTTTCGTTACCCCCCTTTCGGTCGGGTCTCTCTCCAAAGAAATCACGGGTAACGAAACCCCCGCTAGCTTACACACAACGCTTAAGCGGCTCCACCATCGTGATGACGTTGCAGGCAGTCCATTTATTTGGGCACTCCGGCACAAGAATACATACTTACTCCCCATTAAAGATAAAAATGCATGGGACAACCCATCAGTAGACAGGACAGAATCCGGCAACCCTATTTCTTGACGCACTCGAACATTTAGCCACGGAGATGATAGAGAACCCTCCGGCCATTCCCCTTCATTAAAGTCTGCCAAAATCACTGTCTTTGGGTGCATCAATCGCGACTCCATCGGTCCCATTAACTGCAAATATGGAGGCCTAGGGGTTTGCTCTCGACAAGTTTTCGATTGCAACCTTATCCGAAACATCTCAAGATTTTCAGAGATATTTAACAACGCTTGAACTTGCTCAAATTCCGAGTAGTTTTCAGCAATCACCCCCCATTTTTTTAATAAACTTAAAGCTTCACTGGCTTGATCCTTAAATGCCTCCAATTGAGGCCGCTGAAACAGTGTCTTTAACTCATCTAACCGTTGAACGTCCTCCTCTGATTTAGGGTCATATGCGCCTAGAACCTCTAAAAACTTTAGCTGTTTTGATCGTCCTAAATAGTCAACTTTTCTAGCAAAGTCGCCCCAGTAAGAGTGCAATACAGGATGCGAGATAAGATTCAACAAGCGTTCATACTTTTTATTGTCCATCATCCAACTCAACATTAATAGTATTAGTTGACCATATGAAGTTTGATCTAATGGACGGCCAAAAGAGTCATCTATCGATATTTCCGCGCCATCACACATAGTATGAATAATCGATGACAATTGTCGATTAGACGTCACCAACGATACAACCTTATCGCCTAATGCAAATCTTTGTTGTGCAACCTCAACAATCTGACGAGCTAAAACTAATATATTTAGGGTCTCTATGCATATTACACCCTCTATATCTTTTTCAATTTTTACCGATTTTGGAACTTCTGATTGCAATTGAGCCTGTAATTTTCTTCGAGGAATATATACTGGCAGTTGTTTAAACACTAAAGAATCTAGCAGATCTGCAGAAAACTTCCCCGAGGCCAATACATAGTGTTCGTCTTGCAAGGCCTCGGCTAATCGATGTACTGCTGGGGGGACTACCCCGTCAACCAGCAAGTATACTTTCTTTTCAATTGATGGTAGCTTCTCAACAAATCCATCCAACCTTGCAACAAAACTACGATCAACCTTTCTGCCTTCAGGAAACTTTTTAATTAAAGTGGTGATTAGTTTTTGTAGCACAGGTTGGTCATTTCTATACGCAACCTTCAAAAGCTCTGATAGAGCTATTTCGTTCAAACCCAACTCGGCTTGCAGTGATTGAATAGAACTCAAAAAGCACTTTTTTTGTTCAAAAGTTAAATTTTGAGTTTTAAACACCTCCTCTGTAAAGTAGGGGTCCTCAAATACATCCCAACATAACCTCAACTCATCCTCAACAACGTCTATTTTATCTCCCAAAATTGTGTCATATGTCCGAATTTCATTTCGAACCAACAACGCTGGAGCCTTATACAACAAGCCTTTTAAACGATTTGCTGCGCGCTGCGTTGGCAACACGATAAGGCGATTCTCCCCTGAAAACTGTTGAATATGTTGAACCAACCACCATAATACATCCGAGCCAGTCGGAGCCATATAGCTTCCAGGATTTAAAGAAAAAACATCCATACCCTTAACCATCAATAGATGACGACACTATCGAAAACCAAAAACGCATACAGGAACTCTCTTGCAAAATTTTACTTTTGTTGACAAATATGATAGTAAACGTCTTAAATATAGCACACGTGGAAACATCATGTTAAAAAACCTTGCTCTGCTCTTAGGATTGGCGCTCTCTCCAATAACCGCAAAATGGGAAGGTGTTTACCTTCGTGGAAAAACATCTATAGTTTCCATTAACGGCACGGGTGAAATCAACTCTAGTTTTGCTAGTGGATATGGCGTAATTTTACCTGGGTATTTCAATCAAGGACTGTACGTCGGGTTAGATGCAGAATTATTAAATATAAACATCAGCCTAGCTAGCAATAGTGATTGGAACTTTCGGCCAAAAGCTCTCCTGCGCATAGGGATACCGCAAACGCAATACTTACCATATCTAGCTCTCTCATTAGCTTACTATGGAGATGAACCAAAAGGGCTTTTTACCTGGGGGCTTCGTGCTGGCATTGATTTTGATTTTATTTCTCCCAGCTTCTTTTGGGGACCTTACATCGACTACTCAAAAACTATAAATGCACCAAGCAACAACTTTTACATATTAACATCTGGAATTAGCTTTGGTTGTAGGTTTTAAATAGAGATGCCCCCCCTTTTTCAGGCCAAAGAATTAAGCTATCGCACGCAAAACAGCACGATCCTCTCCAAGGTTTCTTTTGTGTTAAATGAAAACACATTTACGACGCTTATTGGGCCTAATGGCGCTGGAAAATCCACTCTTCTGCAACTCATGTTAGGTTTCAAAATTCCATCTCGCGGCTCACTTATTTGGAAAAACCACCCTCGAATTGGATACCTTCCACAACGGTTGCAAATCGATACCCAATTTCCTCTAAGTGTAAAGCGCCTCTTTAGCCTAAAACCCGGAGCCATTGAATCGAATAAGCGCAAAAATATTGAACACTTAACCCAAATTTGCAACCTGCAAGACCGCCTAATATCCGAACTTTCAGGAGGAGAGCTACAGCGCGTTCTATTAGCTTATGCATTGCTAGGAGACCCTAGCGTGCTTTTATTAGACGAACCCATGCAAGGTTTAGATGTTGATGCAGAGTTCACCTTCTTGGAGATTCTTAAAACACTAAAACAAACATACAAAAAAACCATATTTATGGTCTCTCATGACTTGCATCTAGTATTTAAACATAGCGACCACGTCATTTGTTTACAACAGCACGTTTGTTGTCAAGGTACCCCATCTCTCGTAAAAGACGACCCCGCATATCATATACTATTCGAAAAAAAGAAAGACAGCCTAATTTCAACGTACGAACATCAGCACAATCATACTCATAACGATGGATGTCAACATGACTAACTTGATACTTTATCCTATCCTGGCTAGCCTTCCTCTTGCCTTGCTCGCTGGCCCCGTCGGATCCATTCTAATTTGGCGAAGATCAAGCTTTTTAAGTGATGTTATTGCTCACATGGGAATTCTTGCTTTTGCAATTTCAGAAATTACTGGCTGGTCACTCTGGGGAGTGTCTACAGCAGTTTCAGCGATAATTGCCCTCTTGTTAGAGCGGTCTCCCAGTTGGCTTCCAAAAGATGCCTGGCTATCTAGCCTCTCCTCATTCGGAATAGCCCTAGGACTCCTGTTATTAACTTTTACTACCAACTCTCAAGGGATAGAACACGTCTTTTGGGGAGATATGTTCATGCTATCAGCAAAAGAAATAATGGTATTATATGGTATTACTGGCTTTGTTTGCATGCATTTAATTGTATTTTGGCCCAGTTTAATGCTCGTGATTTTTCAACCCCAGCTCGCACATCTAGATGGCGTCCCTGTACGCTTTATCACCTTTGTTGTAAACTTTACTATAGGTGTTGCAATCGCTCTATGTTTAAAAATTATGGGCGTTTTGCTAACTGGTGCCATTTTTGTTTTACCCTCAATTGCACTTAAACAACTTCGCCTGTCCCCAGAAAAACACGTCCTATATGCAGTTTTTTTAATCTGTATTTCTTGCTTATCAGCAATTATCCTTACAACTACTTATGACCTAGCTTTAGCGCCCATTATTGTTTTACTCTTGGTAATATTAAATTTAATATTACTGCTTTCGCATACTATTCACAAATAGGGCCTTCATTTCACTCTCTATAAGCTACCCGTTCCCGAAAAATTAATGCGTGTGCTCGCGGCTAACCGTACTGTCCCTTTCATGTTTTTAAGATCTGTCCACTTTACCTCAGTCGCGCCAGACAGAGTCCAAATTGATGTTTCTGCAGTAGTTATAACAATATCTGTAGTACCACTAGACCTCGTTTCTAAAATTCCCTTAAATATCGATAATCTTCCCAATTCAGCATTTGCAATCGCAACAATGTTGCTTAATGTTAGTCGTCCAAATCCTGTAAGCTTTGGAACTGTAGCCAGTGTCAAAAGTGTCGCTATAGCCTGAGATTCTAAATTTACTGTTAACGGCGACTGACCAACTGGAGGATCTAAAGCAGCATCTAAATCTAAAGTGGTTCCGGAACCAAACACATTAATAACAACATCTGCAATTTTTGCAGACCCATTTGCTGTCCATCCTTCAATTCTCAAACCACCTGCTGTCTGATCATGTAGCTTAAACACTCCCGCACCATTCTTAACCAAAGAGGTAACTATCTCTTGAACGCCACTAACTCCATACAATGTTAGCTCTCCGCTTGCTGTTATTGTCAGTTGACTATAAGTATTTCCTAGAAAGTTTGCGACATTAGGTGGGCGAACCACTACTTTTGCCTTATCTGGCAGCGTTACATCTGTTCCTACCCACGCAACTGCCGCAGCCGGGCGATACACATGTGCATCTACTAGCTCAAAAGAACTCCCCGTAGCATGTTCAATACTACCATCTGTTGCATCCACCCATTTAGCTCCAAACAAATTTGGCACTAAAAAACAGACTAACAACGCTTTTCGAAACACCATAAAGCAACCTATATTTTAAATTCAGTTACCTAAAATGTAATAGACACAAGTTAACGTTGCTTTAATATTCTATAACGAAATCACTGACAATTGTCGACCTGAATAAGGTTGAAGATTTAAAGTTGCACGCCGATGACTAAAAAACAGAGACTCATTGATAATGGTATCAATACGAACCCAGTCTATCTGTGACACTCCCGCATTTTTTAAATCTGAATAAATCACTCCTGGCACATCAAACTGATAATGCTCTGGTCTTGATGACCTTACAAAAAAATCTTTATACTTCAAATCCTTAGATAGCCATTTATCATAAAATGTCTGATCCACCTCATATGACATCAATTGAGATGAAGGGCCAATTACCGCGCTAATTTGATTAACTGCATATCCCAATAATTTGAACTCTTGCAACATTTTTAAATGAATATCTAAAAAGGTACCCTTCCATCCCGCATGCACAATTCCTGCAACTTTATGCTTATCATCTGTATACATTACTGGTACACAATCCGCTGTCAAAACACCAATCGGAAGATTCGGATTTTCCACTATCAGGCCATCTGCCTGTGCAAAATCCATAGGCTGAGATTTGTTAACTTTTAAAATTATATCTCCATGCATCTGATTAGCCGTCACTATATCCAATGCATCAATCTTTAAAGCACCTAATATTCTACGCCTATTTTCTATAACATTCTCAACAGAATCAATTAGCCTTCCAGTTTCACGATGGTAAGGATACGTATTCAATGAACCAACCTCATCTATACTCACCCCCCCGGCACGTCCAAAAAAGCCATGTTGAATAGCCTTGAACAAAGAACTTTGAATATGAAATACTGACTGCAAAAGCCCCCCCTTATCTTACCTATAGTGTAACTCACGATTCAGCCCTGTCAATCTTACTCTCTAACAACGTCTTTCATATAGTAATGATGGAGCAATGCATATTAACGTTTAAATAAAATATCTTGAAAAAAGATTTACCCTAATATTTGCAGCACTTTAAATAAGTGCCCCATATCGCCAGGTGCAATTAATCGATTAACACCTTCATACAATTCCTTGTTCAGAGATGTATCATTTACACCCTCGCATAGTTGCTGCAACCGCAACTGAATTCCATGATCTAACAAAAATTCTCGCTGAGTCTGATAAACATACCTCAACTGATAATTTGTACTTTGAAGTGCCATATCTTGAAAATTTACATGCACAGATAAATCTGAATCACCCGGAAAATCTAAAACATCTACATACTTGTGTTTGTATACAGCCTGCAAAGTATACCCACTCCCCTCCCAATAGCCATAATCCACCACCAATGCTGCTCCACCGTATTCTTGCAAGTGCTGGTAAATCTTCTCCAATATTTTAAGCAGCTCCGGTTGCACTTCTTTTTGCATAGGAAGATCTCCTAAATATGGCATCTGAACTTTTTTCAGCACGCATTCTGCGCATACATCCACGGCACTTACATAGTGCCTCCCTTCTAACTCAACATACTGTTGGGTGGGCAACGCATCAAAAAATTCGTTTGCAATCACAACTGTGGGGGTATTAAGTGTCGATAGAAAAGATAAATCCTGATGATGAAAAATAGTCGCATACTCTCTGCATTTGTCAGTCTGTATATTTTGTAAATGTGAATTCACTTCCACAAAGTGAACAGTAATATCAGCTTCAAATGATTTAAAGCTTTTTAAAGTTTTTAAAATCCCACACATTAAATCTCCACGCCCGGGTCCCAACTCTAATAAGTTCAAAACATTTGGAGAATCTAAACGTTGCCATTGCGTCATTAGCCACAATGCTATCATCTCTGCAAATAACGGGCTGATCTCTGGAGACGTTATAAAATCTCCGAAACTTCCAAAGATTCTATCTGGATCTTTTTTTGCATAATAGCCATACTCTGGATGTGTTAAGCACGTCTTCATATACGTATACATATCCATAGGGCCATGCTCTTTTATTTGATCGACCAGATACGTTCTTAACGAACTAACTCGTAACTTTTTTTCCGTAATAGTCATATTCTTCAGGTTTTTTTGCTAGTTTGTTTTTTTTGTAGACTGATAGTTTTCGCACCTTCCCCGTATCAAAATATTCAATACACGGTCCATCTCTCAAATTCTTCAGATAGTTCTCTTCCATATACACTTGACCACTGGGATAATAGGTATGTGATGGCCCTTCCATCAAATCATTCAGATAAAATGTTTCTTTAGAAACGCGTTGAGGCTCATCGGGAGCATGTGGTGGATAAAACGCACGCATCATACCTTGTTTTTTACCATTCACGAAAGATGTGCGAGCAATCATATAGCCTTGGGTATAGACAACAGTTATACCGTGTTGCTTGTTATTCAAAAAATTAGTCTTCATAATAGGCTCACCACCCTTACCGTATTGAACCATAGGTCCATTTAGGGCTCCGTCTTTATATGTAAATTTTCGCACACACACCTCACCACTATATTTACGAGTTTCTCCATGATGCTTTCCATTCTTATAATGTGCGATTTCAGATAAGCTCCCATTAACAAACTTCTTTTGAACTCCGTGCATTTTCCCTCCCTTATACTCCACATAAACAACCGGAGTACCATCAGGCTGACGAATCTGAAACACTCCATCTTTCGGTGGTTTTTTGGGTGTGCACACCAAGTTTTTCATATCCATCCCACCAGAAGCAAATGATGCTCCACAATTTCTCGCTTTGCGTCGCGCACGTATCTCATCAATGGATTCTCTAGCTTCTGCTGGAAATTCAATTTTGGGTTTTCGTAATTTACTTTGAAAGTAAGGTATTTTTTTAGGATCTACAATTTTAAGTTTTGGAGCATTTGGGTCTAACGGTTTGCGAACATCCAACGTTGGAAACAGCAATGAGAACATCTCCATTGCTCCAGGAGGTTTCTGCCCTACTTTGGTTTTTTTCGTGCTAGCGTTAACCTCTTTTTTCTTTGTTTTTTTTTCTTTAGGAAGCAATAGTTTTGCTAAATCCTGTTTAGAAGGAGTTTTCTTTTGTTTTTTTTCCATCTGTTTCTCCTATGAAATCATTGCCACAGACCCTTCGGAGGTAGCTACCCCCGCTGCCGATGAGTTTGCAATCGCGCCAGCCTCAGAAGATACAGCAGCACCCGCCCCCATATTAGCTTCTCCACCTGCTTCCGTACCCGCGGCACCACCGGCACCTATACCTGCCTCACCGGCAGCATCTAGATTGGCCTCTCCCGCTGCCTCAATATTAACCCCACCTACAGCAGAAATAGCAATCTCACCTGCAGCTTCCATTTCTATCGCCCCCTCAGCTGAAATATTTAAATCTCCTACGACATTCAACTCATATGCGCCTTCTACTGTATGTGTAAAGTCTCCTGAATTTTCATGCTCTTCTGCACCTTCTACAGCCGTTGTCTTATCTCCGTTTACTGTGGTTCCCATTGCTCCTTCACTAAAAAAAGTCATAGCCCCCTCCTCCACACTAAAAGCCATACTTCCATCCCCCACGGTAACTTCGTAGGTCCCCGTTGTAATATTAACGTTAATACCGCCTAAAGTAATTTTAGTTGTGTCCAGTACAAACCCGCATCCTGAATTAAACGTAGTTGTTCTTGCTCCTTTTTCTATAGTTGTTTGAATTCCACCTGATGACAAGGTCAAACTATCATCACCTTGACTAATAGTCGTAGAGCGTGACTCTTCAACCGTGACAGTCTGATTGCCACCAAGTTTTATCGTCTCATCTTTAGCTACTTCAACCGTATTGGTTTTTCCTATTGATATTTGTTGAGTTCCTTGAACATCAAAGAGAACGTCTTTTAAAATTTGTTCTTGTAGGTTACCGGCTATCTGAACTTGTTTATCTTTTCCAACACTTTGTGTTAAATTTTGACCAATGGTTTCTGAGCGATCTTGACCAATATTTTGCTGCTCACTTACCTGAACAGATATCATCTGGTTTTGCCCTACCATTAAACTGCGGTTACCACGAACCATATGTTGCTCATTTTGATCTACTGATATCGATCTATTGGCATGCACATGTAATGTCTCATTGTTTTCAACTACTGAATTTAGGTCTTTTTGAGCATGCAAATAAACCTCTTCGCTACCCGCTAGATCATTAAATCGCCATTCATTATGCCCCCGAGCTCCACCCTGAGTTTGAGAAACAAACCCTGTATAGTAAGGGTTCATCACACCTGAGGGACTTTCATCCGCATTATCTAATGTCTGCCCAGTAATATATGGTAAAGAATGATCACTATTATATACAGAGCCTGTAATAATGGGGCGATCAGGGTCACCATCAATAAAACTTACGATAACCTCTTGTCCAACACGTGGTACAAAATATGACCCCCAACCATTTCCCGCCATTAACTGTGCAACACGAATCCAACAGCTCGTTCTCTCGTGTAATCGTTCGTGGTGATTTTCGTCTGAACCATGAAAGTGAGATCGATGATGTTGACGGTGGTGGTGCCGCTCCCCTTCTCGCTCAGTTCGATGATATCTGTGATGATGAGTAGAATACCTTTCTCTCTCATCTCGATGCCGTGTTAAACGACGATAGTCTGAGAAGTCATCATCGCTACCACCCTCAGACTCATCATCTGAATCAGCGTCTGCATCACTGTCTTCGTCATCATCGCTATCATCTTCATCTTCAGACTCATCGTCTGAATCAGCGTCTGCATCACTGTCTTCATCGTTACCACTATCATCTTCATCTTCAGACTCTTCATCTGAATCAGTACCTGCATCACTGTCTTCATCATCATCGCTATACTCTTCCCAATGCTCTAACATTTTTTTATTCCTCTACTCCTAATATTCATTCTCATCACCGTATGCAGATTGTTCTGCAAATTCTTGTGGATAATTAGTTTGAGCACCATACTGCCGTCCAGATGATCCCCCAGGAACATTGCCTTGAGTCCCAGCCCCACCTCCAGAACTTTGCGCACCATACTGCTGACCAGCAGCAGTTAACTGACTTGGGTCTATTTGGGTTCCATTCTGGTCATAGTAATTACCCTGCTGGTCAACATACAGCCCTGTTGTTTCATCATAAGCAACTTCTGGTGTGTCTGGCTGATCTCCAGCTCCCTGCATTGCTGCCATACCTCCTTCTGGCAATTGACCTTCGGACGCAGCTCCAACCTCCATCATCCCCTGCATCCCACCTTCCATCACTGCACCAGCAAAATCACTTATAGAATGTGCATAAGAAATCTTCCCAATCATTTTTTTACCAATTTTTATCACATCTTTTGCTGCTTGAATCGTTTGTTTTGGATGGGTAGCTAATCCAACTGCCAATTTCATTGCAGCATTTCCTTTTTCTAGTTTATCTACAGGATTTGAACATAAGTTCACCATCGATGAGAATCTCGCTTTCGAACTAGAAATACTTCCTATCTCAGAACTTGCAGACTCTGCCTCTGAACCTACCCCCTCTACCTCAGATAAATCTCCCTCTGCTGCTTCTGCTTCAGCGGCAACTCCTTCTACAGATCCAGCCACACTTGATACTTCAGATGCGTCCCCCTCTGCTGCTTCTGCATCAGCAGCAACTTCTTCCGCTTCAGAAACCCCTTTCTCAGCTTTCTCTCCCTCACCGCCCATAAAAGATTGCAGGAGTGAGCCCCCCAGTTGAGCCAACATGCCCCCTTGCCCCTTTTGTTGAGTAGCTCCTTGCTGTTGTTGCGTAGCTCCTTGCCCAGAGCTAGACAAGGGATTACCACTCTGGTCATACTTCTGACCTGTTTCTGGATCAACATAGTTACCTGTTTCAGCCTCAACACACATTCCCGTTTGAGGGTCTTTGTAATAACTTCCCGTACTAGGGTCAACATACACACCTGTTTGAGGATCGATATACATACCAGTTGATGGGTCCATTTGCATCCCGCTGGCACCACCTCCAGCTGAATTTCCTCCTTGTTGAACTGAGCTCCCTTCTCCCATCCTTGGTACAGAAGAACCACCCATTGTTTGAGAAGGAAACTGATTCGCCGGCAATTGCATAGACACATCTGAAATCTCTGCCTCAGAACCTCTATACCCCTCGACTTCACCTGAACTTCTAGAATATCCCTCTCGATGAAAGCTATGCCCACTGTGTTGTGAATGATGCAGATGCCCACTGTGTTGCAAATGATGCTGATGCCCACTGTGTTGTAAATGATGCTGATGCCCTCCACCAGAGCTTTCACTCTCTTGCCTACCAGATTCACGCATCTCTCTAGAACTCCGATGTTGATACAACTTCTTTAGTTCATAATACCTACGATGCTTTTCTTTAGCTGACAACCCACCTTCCTCAACTTCTTCAGTATCTGAAGTTTTCTTAACAAAAGCCTTTTCCCATGAGAATGGATCTTGCTGAAATGAACGAATGTTATCTAAGGTGCCTAGCATTTTTTTTGCGGCATGTCTCCGTTGTTCCTTGGGAGAAACCTCATCGTCTGAATCAGCATCTTCATCACTGCCTTCCTCGTCACCATTATCATCTTCAGACTCATCATCTGAATCAGCATCTGCATCATTGTCTTCGTCATCATCACTATCATCTTCAGACTCATCATCTGAATCAGCATCTTCATCATTGTCTTCGTCATCATCACTATCATTCTCAGACTCATCATCTGAATCAGCATCTTCATCACTGCCTTCCTCGTCACCATTATCATCTTCAGACTCATCATCTGAATCAGCATCTGCATCACTGCCTTCGTCATCATCACTATCATCCTCAGACTCATCATCTGAATCAGCATCTGCATCATTGTCTTCGTCATCACCATTATCATCTTCAGACTCATCATCTGAATCAGCATCTGCATCACTGCCTTCGTCGTCACCACTATCACCTTCAGACTCATCATCTGAATCAGCATCTGCATCACTGCCTTCGTCGTCACCACTATCACCTTCAGACTCGTTATTCGATCCCCTACCCATATGAACATCTACCGCATCATCGTCTGAATCAGCATCTGCTTCACTGTCTTCGTCGTCATTGCTCCAACCCTCAGACTCATCGTCTGAGTCAGCATCTGCATCACTGTCTTCGTCGTCACCACTATCATCTTCATCTATGTCGCCTTGCCCATTAGCCATATCAGTCAAGGTTTCATGCGCATAGTCTAAATCCGAAGGTTCTTCGTGATTAATATACGGCTCAGGAAAGCCTCCGCTTTTCGTATTATCACTTTCATCATCAGCTTCTGTATTTTCTGCTGCGGCATTATCTATACTTGGATAACTTCTCGCACCACTATCATCTTCAGACTCATCATCTGAATCAGCATCTGAATCACTGTCTTCATCGTCACCATTATCATCTTCAGACTCATCATCTGAATCAGCGTCTGAATCACTGTCTTCATCGTCACCATTATCATCTTCAGACTCATCATCTGAATCAGCGTCTGAATCACTGTCTTCGTCGTCACCATTATCATCATCTGAATCAGCATCTATGTTGCCAGCTGCAGCATCATCTATACTTGGGTACTTTCTTGCACCTCTTCCCTCAGAGTCATCGTCTGAACCTGAATCCTCATCTGAATCTGAATCCTCATCTACATCTCCAGGTTCGCCCACAGAACCATCTGAATTTTCATTCTCTGATGATGCACTAGACGCAGAGTCAGCTCTCGCGTCATCTACCTGACCGCCTGATGATGCGTTAGAGCCAGCTTCAGTATCGCTGTTCCCCATAGCGTCACCTTCCGAATCTGAATCTTCATCTTTATCTAGAAGCTCTGATTCTTCTGCCTCTTGGCGTAACTTCGCCTGTTTCTTTGGGTTCTTTGCAGCATGATGTTCGATAATTTCTTGAATATCATTGGGGTCTACTCCATCAAATGGATCCGAACCATATTGATGCCCCATGTCAACCATATGACGCATCGCCTTTTTATGATTAGATCGTAATGCTTTCAACTTTTTAGGATCCTGCTTCAACTCTTGAGGATCATCATCATCTTCTTCAGGGCTACGACCATACTTTTGCAAACTTTTATCTAAACGTTTTGAGTCTCCTGATTTTGCAGCAGATAAACGCTCGGGGTCAGCATAAAGCTTATGAGGCTTTCGAAGCGTTTTTTTTATTCCTTTTAAAATCTCTTTATGCTTCTTAGCCTCCTTACCTGTTTTTGCAAGCTCATCTAAATCAGACTTCAAGCTTTTAGCTTTTTTCTGAAAAAGTTTGTCTTTAGCCGCCGTTTCATTCGCATCTAAGGCTGAGCCCTGTGCTACACCATTGCTAGCTTTAGCTTCTCCCGATTCAGGAGCCGCTAGATTTCCTTGAGGATCTTTTTCTCCTGCTTTATTTTTTGCAGTAGACTCTAATTTAGAAGGATGCTCTTGCCCCTCACTCTTTGCTTTTGGGTTTTCATGCGATTTTTTCATCCCACTATGGACAGTCTCACCTTTATCAGATGGCCCTTTCTTAGCATCTTTCGATCCCTGACCTGCTTGTGCTTGTGCTTGTGCTTCAGCTTGAGATTGCGCTTCAGCTTTACTTTTTGCTTTCAGTGCTTCTTTGTTTTTCTTTTTTTCAGAGTGCGTTTTTTTTACAGCCGAAAACCACTTAGCCTTTTGAGGGGGATCAGGCACTTTTGAAGATTCTGCATGTTGTGCATGATCTTCGTTTTCATCTTCTTCTCCGTACGGATCGTGCTTTCCCAGCATATCTCCCTGAAATTTTTTTGTGTAGACTGGTTTTCCCTTTGCCCCCCCCTCAAAGTCTTCTTCTAACTCCTCAAAGTCCTCCTCTATCTCCTCCACAATTTTTGTAACAACACCTTCAGACATATGAAATTATCCCTCACCCCGATTATTATAATCAGAACTATTATCGCTTTCTCTATAATGGTGTTGTCTCCGTTCACCTCTTTCTCTATGTTCATCCCTATCACTGTATTTTGATTCCTGAGGGTGTTCATATCCATGATGGTGATGACGAGAATAATGTCTATGATTGCGCGAGTGGTTGTAGGCTCCATGATGATGTTCATGATCAGATTCATTAGAATGATTGTGAATAACGACCGGACGCTTATATCCACGGTGATTCCAGTGAAATTGCACCTGCACGCGCCCTTGCTCATCCGTCCAAACCTCTTCCCCATGAGGCGCAACCACAATCGCTGTTTGTGTCCCATGAATTTTAGGTTTAGGAGTTTTAAGTAGCGGACGATACGATACATTACTTAAAAAAGCTGAAAAAGTGTTTGTGTATAATGAAGAGTCTTCGTCCGATACATATCTTGGGTCTGTAATTTTGTGTGTTACTGTTTCTAACGTAAACATCTTCTCATCAAAAAAACCATTGGGGTGCCCTAATAAGGTGAACTTAAAACCAGGACTAAAAAACGGTGCGGTAGAAGTTCCATTTAAAACAAATGCTTCAGACACATCATGCTCAACGCGTAATTTCGTCTTTGTATGAGCATCGCGCAGTTGGTTAAACCCACCTGGGTATGTATACACAACTCCTTCTTTTCCAACTGACTTTGAATGAGAAACCATTTCCAAAGATGCTTGAGCATAGTCATAGTCCATTAATACTTGGTGTTGCGGCTGCAAAGAAGACGTAACCTCATGCGTTAAAATCGCATTTAACTCATTTCCTTCAAAATCAACATCCCGAATTTCAACACTTTCAACCTCTCTACACAAATGGTGGTCATGTCTAGAAAACGCCAACTTCAAATTATGTCGATGCGCCTCATGTTCAAAATAATAGTAAAACCCCCGATCCTCTAACAACCGAGAAATAAAATCAAAATCACTCTCCCCATACTGCACACAATACTCACGAAGAGGGTCCACCTCTAACATCACAGATCTTTGACGCACAATACTTGGCGGAGAAATATGTTGAACTCTATTCTCTTGCAACAACTCTTTAACAATAGCTAGTGTCGTTTTGTTTTGAAAAATACGATAATTTTTATTTGCTTTTAAAAACCACAAATGCGGATAGAGTTTTGCTTCATATAAACAGCGCGTTTCACCCTCATTCGTAGTAATCATATGCCTTTGTGTAAACTGGCCAATAAATCCATGAAAATAGCGTTGAGCTTCTCCCAAATTTAATATTAGGCGAGCTGGATGTTTAATAAATGATTTAGGAGTTAGGTTTACCAACGGAGATGACAGCTGCACCACCACCTCATATGGCTCAGAAATAGACTCAGTAACTTGAGCAGACACGACTTCAAACTCTGGCTCTTCAGCTTCAGGATTATCAATAAAACAGTCGAAGCGTGTGAACATCTGTTGCTTTAGCATATTATTATTCCTATTATTATAAAAATTATAGTACTGCTAATGCAATGAAAGCAAGCAATGGATCTCACAACGTTAAAAAAAATCATTAACTGGCTTGTTGTAAATGGCCGACAAAATTACAATTTGCATCAAGTTGCCACTGACCTCAAACTACCCCTCAACAGCTTACCAACAACACCCTATGATATCGTATTCAAAATATTTCATCTGGCTCTAAAATCCACACAGACAGAAGTGGGGTTATCAACTGCAACATCTCAAGACGAACTGTTTGATGTGCTTTTAACCTTTTTCGAGCACCTAAGCTTTTGTCGTTCTGAGTTCAAAACCTTGTATAATCAATCATTTTCCTTGTCAGACGTCAAAATGCTCAAACACCTACATTCTATAGCTCAACTTCTATTCAAACATCACATAAACAACTCTATAGATTCACTAACTTATACCGGAATCTTCACACATCTAGTTCATGAGTGGGTTCACGACACAAGTGAAGATTTGCCCAAAACAAGTCATCAAATCAATAAAGTCACACGATTAATTTATACTCTTGTTTAACGTTATATTTACGATTTTGTGTGTAGAG
This sequence comes from Alphaproteobacteria bacterium CMAR1, assembly GCA_963693005.1. Classification (GTDB taxonomy): domain Bacteria; phylum Pseudomonadota; class Alphaproteobacteria; order UBA6184; family UBA6184; genus Bodonicaedibacter. Next base: position 297,929 of record OY843726.1, read on the forward strand.
TCAGAGAAATATTTATGTTTGCTAAGGAAAAAAATATGAGAAAAATTAGAGTATTAAGGATAACCATCACCTTAATGGTTGCTCATCTAACATTTGTGACATCTTTAAGTGCATTTGATTTTAGTGGTGCATTTCACTCCTTTTCAAAGCATGTATCTAGTTTTGCAAAAAAAGCGATTAAACATGCAGGGCCTATCTTTAAAAGTCCCATGGCACAAAGTTTTATGCAGGCTGGCGCACAATATGCTGTGGGACGATTCTCCAAAAAGCTCGGATCCCCTGCCGGGGATATGGCAGCTGCCATGGCTGGGAATTTGTTCAATAAAGCAGCGGATCATGGTGCTCGTGCCCAACATCACCAAGATATGGCAGACCGTTATGAAGATGAGGGTAATGATGAACAAGCTCAGTATCACCAAGAAAAGGCAGACTACCATCAAGAACGTCACGAAACTTATAAAAGTCGTTACAATAAACATGCTCAAAAACATGGTGTAGAAGGAGACTGGGACTCACACATGGGAGAACACCGGCAAAACCACGGAACTGCGAACGGATACGGAGACAGTGATAGTGACTATAAAGACGAAGAAGGTAATGGTGATGATTACCAAGATGACGACGATGACTATGGCAGTGAGTATGATAATGATGACGATGACGGCGGTGACGACGATGGTGGTGGTGATTATGATGACGATGACGGCGGTGACGACGAAGATTGGTAATTTTCTTTTCACTTCTATAACTAAGCCCCCTAATAGGGGGCTTTTTTGTTTCTTATTTAAGGGGATTGCGCTATATTTTGACTCAGAAATTTTTATTGGGATCTAGCGTGTATATCTTAGGCTTAGTTGCAGTTATTTTATTCTGTTTGGTATTAAGTGGGATCATTTCTGCGATTGAAACTGCTTTTACAGCTGCCTCTAGGGGTAAACTGCAAAATCACATCAAAAAAGGAAACCGAAAAGCTGGAGAAGTAGACAAATTACGACGCAGTAAAATGTCTGATATTATTGGCGCTCTTCTCGCCAGTGAAACTCTTCTTGAAGTTTCTGCAACGTCTATTGCAACCGCCACACTTACTAGTTTAATGGATGATGAAATTGGCGTCATGATCGCTACTGTTGTCATGACTATTCTTATCATGATTTATGGTGAAATCATTCCTAAAATCTATGCATATGCATACCCAGAAAAAATTACTATGAAGACAGTTGGATTCATCAAAATCTTTCTTCGTGTTTTTAAGCCCGTTTTACGTCTTACAAACTTCATCGCTCGTATTTCCTTACGTTTAGTTGGAGTTAAGTCAACAGAGTCTGACCCAAACGAGTCTGTTGAAGAGTTGAAAGGCGCTATTGATTTACATGCACGATCTGGACAAAAGGCTCGTCATGAAAAAATTATGATGGAAAGCATTTTAGATTTAGCTGAGGTAAATGTAGACGAAGTCATGACTCATCGAAAAAACATGGTGATAATCGATGCAAACGAATCTATAGAAACTGTCTTAGAGCTTGTACTATCTAGCCCATACACTCGTCACCCAATTTGGTTGAACAACCGCGAAAATATTGTAGGAATCCTTCACACAAAGGATCTACTTCGTGCATTAGCTCGTAACGACAGCGATACAAAGACCCTTAATTTAAAAGAAACTTGTGTAAAACCTTGGTTTATTCCCGAATCAACCTCCTTACTGCATCAACTAAATGCCTTTAGAGAACGCCGAGAACATATGGCTTGCGTCGTTGATGAATACGGAGCTCTAATGGGAATTATAACTCTGGAAGATATTCTAGAAGAAATCGTAGGTCAGATTGATGATGAACATGATATTGCCGTTCCAGGCGTTCGCAAAGAAGCCCCTCACGCAATTTCTGTACATGGATGGGTCACCCTTAGAGATCTAAACCGTGAATTTGACTGGAATCTACCCGATGAGGAGGCAGCTACTCTGGCTGGCCTAATTATCCACGAAACAAAACATATTCCCGATATTGGCCAAGAATTTATGATTCACAGCCTGCGTTGCAAAATCACAGCTCGAAAACGAAATCAAATTACACGTGTGCGCGTTATTTATTCGCAAAAACAACATGAATCCACATAATCCTGTAGATTTTCCCATCTTCTTCAACTAGAATCATCGGTAACATTGGCAATGGACACAACATGTTAAAGAAATACGTTTTTACTGCAGCTGCAGTATATTTGGGCTCATTGTATATTACAACGAGTTATGGAGAGAAAAAAATGGAAGCAACTATGTCAGAAAAAGTGATTAAAACAAATTCAGGTCTTGTATATGAAGATATTATCGTAGGTGATGGCGACTGTCCTCAAGAAGGTCAAACCGTCGTTGTTCATTATACCGGGACACTAACAAACGGAGGGAAATTTGATAGCTCCGAAGATAGAGGTGAGCCATTTAAATTTTCAATCGGGAAAGGCGTAGTTATAAAAGGTTGGGATGAAGGCGTCATGAACATGAAAGTTGGTGGAGAGCGCAAACTTACAATCCCTCCCGAACTAGGTTACGGAAGTCGTGGTTTTCCCGGGGTCATTCCCGAAAATAGCACTCTAATTTTTAATGTAAAACTTCTAGCTATTGAATAGACCGCCCCCCCCTCCCTCAAAAACTTTTGAAACATCTTAGATAAGGGAGGGGTTTCTTTCCTTTACTTGCTCTTTTTTTTCCTTTAACGTATACGTATTAACTAATAATAATAAAAAATATGACTTCAAAAGACACTCTTGCTTTTCTTGGCGCTCTGTCATCTAAAATTTGCCACGATATTGTAGCACCAGTTAGTGCTATTGATATGGGGATTAGTTTATTAGATGAACACATCCCAGACAGCATTAAAAATGACCCTGCATACAAACTACTTCAAGACAGTGTAACCCGGACCTTACAAAAAATTAATTTTTTTCGCTATGCACTAGCATTGGGAAAAAGCGACCCATCTCCCAGTAGAAAAGAGTTTATTGATCACTGCTCGAATGCGTGTTCACATTTCAAAATTAATTTTATATTAAACGAGTTCACCCATACAGAGAGTTCTTCAAACCTATGTTTGCGCATATCTGCTTGCATACTGTATTTGCTAACGGAAACTCTTCCTAAAGGCGGAACTATCAACTTGTCTATATCAGATCAATCAATTGTCTTTGATGCTCTTGGACCTATGGCTATTCGAAGCCCATCATTAGATAAAATAGCAGGCCACAACACTCTTGAAAAACACAAAGCACACGATGTAATTCCTGAAATTATTCAACTAGGACTAGATATTTTAGAGTTAACTATGCACACTAAACACTCAACTACTGCCAGCAAAATTAGTTTGTGCCGTGCTACAAATAAGTCGTAAGAAGCTTTTCCGCAACTTCTACGACGTCTAAGGCGGCACCTCGGCGCAAATTATCACTCGCCGTCCAGAATACTAGACCATTATCTATGCTTGTATCATACCGCAATCTACTAACAAAAACTTGGTCTTCTGACACAGCTTCCATCGGAGTTATGAAATTCTCTTGGTTAGTGACCATTGTTACAAAGGGTGACAACTCTAATGCCTCTTTAGCATCATCAGTTGATATGAAATTTTCAAATTCAACAAACACTGACACACTATGGCCAATAAATACTGGGACTCTTACCGCTTGCACAACCACGGCTATATTGCGATCTAAAACTTTTTTGATCTCTAAGGATATCTTGCTTTCTTCTCCAGTGTTTCCATTTGCCCAAACCGAATCTATCATGGGAATCGTATTAAAAGCGATGTCTTTAGAGAATACTTTCCTGCCATATGGCAAGGTTGTGTACACTGCTTTTGTCTGTAGCATTAGTTCATCTATTGCTACCTTTCCGGCACCAGAAACAGACTGATATGTCGACATCACCACACGACGAATAGGCGAAATCTTATGTAGAGGAGCTAGTACTGTAACAATCGGGGATGCAATGCAATTCGCTGTAGCTATTATATTTTTTTGTTTATATAAACCAAGATCATGCATATTAACTGGGGGCACAATCAACGGAACCTTTGGATCCATCCTGTGTTGCGAACTACAGTCAAGCACTGGAATTCCCATTTGAGTTATTTTAGGAACATAGAGTTCTGATACTTTGCTTCTCGTTGCAAATATAACTAGGTCATATTGATGAAAATCTATATGTTCAATATTTTTTACTGCAACCTCAACTCCTTTTACTGACACTCGAATTCCATGAGAGCGAACTGACCCAATAGGGGTAACTTCAGCTTTAGGAAAAGAATCACGCTCTTCAATCAATTCTAAAATTTTTCGCCCAACATTTCCAGTTGCTCCAACCAATGCTATTTTTTTCATACCGTTATGCAAACTCCCAATCTGTGTCTTGCAGCAAATCCTTTAACCTATATAACCCTGGATGCCTCCCATACAACCACTTAGCCGCTTTCACTGCACCTTTTGAAAACACTCGTCTATCTCTTACTGAGTGTGTCAACTCTATCGTTTCATCATCACCATAAAAACATACAGAGTGCTTCCCAACTTCATTTCCTCCTCTTATAACACTAACCCCAACATCACCTTTGTTGCGCGCCCCTAGCTGGTGATGCACAACAAAACTATTTTTATCATCCTGTTTTCGACCTCTTCTCGCCGATCTAACTAAAGACTTCGCAGTCCCTGATGGTGTGTCTTGTTTATAACGATGATGCGCTTCAATGACTTCAATATCATAGGTCTCATCTAAAATAGATGAGACCTTTTCAACCAACACGCTTAACAGTGCTATGCCCAGAGTCATATTCGAGGCAAGAAGTATTGGCGTTTGATCGCTTTTTTGAATAATTGACCTGCGCTCCTCATCAGAAAATCCGGTAGTACCAATTACTATTGGCTTTTGATATTGAATCGCTAAATCGACATGCTTAAGAGTTGCAGTTGAATTTGTAAAGTCAATCAGAACATCCGACGACTCAAACAAGACTCCAGGTTGTGCATGTGCATACATACCTAAGGAAGATACCCCTGCTAATGCCCCCAAATCTTCACCATGACCACTTCCCCCTTCTCGTACAACTCCACCCGCTATATCAGTTGCAATATCATCATATATTTCACGCAACAACAAGCGTCCATTGCGACCTGCACAACCTAAAACACCTATCTTTACATTTGTCATGGGGTTAAGATCCTTATAATTCCTTTACTGCTTTCACTCTTACGTAAGATGTTTCCAGTAAGTTTGTCAATCACTATCTCACTTGCCCCCCTTACGCTAAGGGCCGCGTGCGTCACAATACCACCTATTGAAATTTTACTCGTAGAACTCGTCGAAGCATAAAGCATAGAAAGACTAGCTTCCTTTACATCAAATTTTGCATTATAATTTCCCATTAAATCTGCGGTTCCAAACAATCTATCCACTAAAACCTGTTCTGCACCTCTGCCAACCCATGTAAAAGTACGCGAGATTTCTGACAATTTAATAGTACTTTTCCCTTTTGTTTCTAAGTTTATTGACTGTATAGCCCCACCTATTGACAAACGAGCATCATCAAATATTTTTGCTGTTGCTGTCTCAACTTTACCCAAAACAACTGCCATTTTGCTGCTTCCACGCAGGTTTATTACGAGATCTCCGACAATATTATTAATTTGTACTTTCGAGAAGTCTTTCTGTCTCGCTATTAATCCCGAACAACTGCCAATAGTCACTTCACTATACTCAAAAGCACTCAATCTTATTGGAGACATCATCATCGGCACAAAAACATGGCTGCGACCTTTTGCTGATATGTCCAACCGACATGAGTTCGGCAACAATATTCTAATTTTAGGAATCTTTTTTGCTCCCTTTGTATAACTAATATACAAAGTTTCACGAGTTTTAGATAAGAGGCCCAATGTTTGATTAACACTCATTCCCGTCAGCTCTGATATAACTATTTCATCTCTATCATGAATTCCAAACTGAATATCTAAGTCATTAATATCTAGTTTAATTATTCGAACCCCTAAATACGTTACCTCACTAGCCTTGACAAATCCTGACAACATCAAAATTATTGTCGCCCAATACAAACACCGCATAGCTCTATAATTCCTATTATTCAATTAACAATAACATAGGCCTTTCCATTTAGCTTCTATAAGCTAGACGTAGAATGTACGGAATAAATCCCGCGCATTCTTCAACTAACGAGTCAAGCCATCTTTATAGCAACTATATCAACTCCCTTAATTTGTGCCTTTTAATTACCGCATACTCACAAGTTAATATGCCCAAATTTCCAGTTCCAACAATGTTATTGACTTTGTTTATTTTATTCATTGGAGCCCCCCCCGCGATCGAAGATGGTTTTTCCGGAGGATTACTTTTCATTATCCCAACTGGGGGGAGACTAACGGGGATTTTATTTATCCTCGCTAACTACCCCTCTCAATTACGCATAATTTAAACTAAGTTTCTTGCCTTTTGTTACAGAACATTCCGAATTCATTATGATAGCTGTACTCCTTATTTATAAAATAAAGAGTCTACTGTCTCGTTAAAAGATTCATCCAATAGTTTGCGCTATCTGGCGACTTTTCATACTTCCTCATTGAAAAAATTCAGATTAACGCGCTGAACTGTCACAAATGATTTACACTTGTTGATATCCACGGATAATGATAAAATTATAGACAAGTTTTTTATAAAAGGTAGAAAAATATGGGATTTCGGTGTGGTATCGTAGGGTTGCCCAATGTAGGTAAATCAACTCTATTTAATGCTTTAACTTCAACTGCATCTGCAGAATCTGCAAATTATCCATTTTGCACCATTGAGCCTAACATCGGAAAAGTCGGAGTTCCAGACAACCGTTTGTCGACGGCCGCAAAAATTGCAAAATCTGCCCAAATCATCCCTACAACGCTAGAGTTTGTTGATATTGCTGGCCTCGTAAAGGGCGCCAGCCAAGGCCAAGGGTTAGGCAATCAATTCTTGGGGCATATTCGCGAGGTTGAGGCTATTGTTCATGTCGTGCGCTGTTTTGAGTCGGGAGATATCATTCACGTTGAAGGATCAGTGGACCCAATCCGTGATATTGAAATTATTGAAACAGAACTCACTTTAGCAGATTTAGAAAGCGTAGAAAAACGCATCCCCAATATAGAAAAGAAAACAAAAGGTGGCAAAGCCCCTGAATTAAATGACGAGTTAACTTTGCTAAAACGAGTACTCACTGTCTTAGAAGAAGGTCGCCCTGCCCGTGAAACTATTCTGAAAGATTCAGACGAGAATATTTTAATGAAGCAGTTACAACTTATTACCTCAAAACCTGTTGTGTATGCCTGTAATGTTTCAGAAGACGAGGCCGCCAATGGAAACAAATACTCCCAAAGCGTCATTGATTATGCCCAAAAGAATGGGAATTCTACTGTTATTATTTCTGCAGAAATCGAATCTGAGGTTTCTCAATTAGAAACCCAAAGCGAAAAAGATGAGTTTCTAGCCGATTTAGGACTAAAAGAAACTGGTCTGGCTCGTGTTATTCGCGCAGGTTATGATCTTCTGGACTTAATTACCTATTTCACTATTGGCCCCAAAGAAGCTCGTGCATGGACTGTAAAACGCAACACAAGTGCCCCAAAAGCAGCAGGCGAAATTCATGGTGATTTTGAACGTGGATTCATTTGTGCTGAGACCATATCCTACCCTGACTATGTTGAATGCGATGGTGAACTTGGAGCAAAAAACGCTGGGAAACACCGTCAAGAAGGTCGTGATTATATCGTTCAAGACGGAGATATTTTCCACTTTAGGTTTAACGTCTAACCTTCCGTCCAGTCCTATTTTGGTGGAGACAGACGGCGTCTAGGCTTAAAACACGTCATGTTTTCTATTTTTTTTACCCCCAAAAGAATTAAAGCTTTCTACAAATTCACCTCTAATTTTGTCATTAAAGGTGAATTTGTCTAATATCACCCCAACAAACGACAATGCTCTTTTTTTCTTTTATCTAAAAACCAACAATCAAAAAGATTGAAAAAAAAGCATATTTCTGGCATTTTTTCACTGAGCAATTAAAAATAGGAAAACTAAATGAGTCATAGCATTATCATGAACTCGATCGTGATTCTGTGCGGCCTGTTTGCGCTAGTTTATGGAATTATCGCATCTAGGTCTGTACTGAAATTATCTGCGGGAACAGATAAAATGCAAGAAATTGCAGCTGCCATCCAAGAGGGTGCCGCAGCGTATCTGAATCGCCAATACCGCACTATCGCTATTGTTGGCATCGTTGTCACTATAGGGTTACTCCTTTCGTTAGGCATGCACGTTGCTGTTGGGTTTGTTATCGGTGCAGTGCTGTCTGGCCTTGCTGGATACATAGGCATGTATATTTCTGTACGCGCAAACGTACGAACAGCAGAAGCAGCACGCAGTAGTGGCTTACATAAAGCTCTAAATGTTGCCTTTAAATCTGGCGCCGTAACAGGAATGCTAGTGGTTGGTTTAGGAATATTAGGCGTTGCCGGGTACTACATGATTTTAAAGTACCAAAACATGGAAAACAGAAGTCTTTTAGAAGGTCTGGTAGCACTCAGCTTTGGAGCCTCTCTAATTTCAATTTTTGCACGATTAGGTGGAGGTATCTTTACAAAAGGTGCCGATGTTGGTGCCGATCTTGTAGGTAAAATTGAAGCCGGAATACCTGAAGATGACCCCAGAAATCCTGCAGTTATTGCAGATAACGTAGGTGATAACGTAGGTGATTGCGCTGGTATGGCCGCCGACTTATTTGAAACATACGCGGTAACAACCGTAGCGTCTATGCTATTGGCTGCAACAATTTTCGAAGGTCACCTATATGCACAAGAAATGATGATGTATCCATTAATGATTTGTGCGGTCTGTATTGTTGGATCAGTGCTTGGAACCTTTTTTGTAAAATTACGCGCTGACAATCGTATTATGCCTGCATTATATCGCGGCTTAATTGCAACTGGTGTATTTTCTGCATTATTTATAATTGTATTAACTTACACGATTATCCCTGCAAACTATACATTTGAACTAAGCAGCATTCACTTTTCTTCTCACAACTTAGTAATTTGCGCTCTTAGTGGTCTAATAGTTACTGGTTTATTGGTGTGGATTACGGAATACTACACTTCTACTGACTACAAACCCGTTCGCAGTGTTGCGAAAGCTTCGGAAACTGGCCATGCAACCAATATTATTCAAGGGTTAGCCGTTTCCATGCAATCATGCGCATACCCAACACTAGTAATTGTTGCCGGCATTTTAACTGCTTATATTAACGCAGGGTTATTTGGTATTGCTATTTCAGCAACGACCATGCTAGCCCTAGCTGGTATGATAGTTGCTCTAGATGCATATGGTCCAGTAACTGACAACGCTGGTGGTATCGCAGAGATGGCAGAGCTACCTACAGAGGTGCGTGAAATAACTGATGCTTTAGATGCCGTTGGTAACACAACAAAAGCAGTAACCAAAGGTTATGCAATAGGATCTGCTGCATTGGCTGCATTAGTTCTATTTGCTGCTTACACAGAAGATTTAACGCATTATTTTGGTGATTTAGACATAACATTTGATCTTCAGTCCCCATACGTTGTAGTTGGACTTCTAGTCGGAGGTATGTTGACGTACTTATTCGGATCTATGTCAATGATGTCAGTAGGGCGCGCAGCCTCTGCTGTTGTAGTTGAGGTCCGCCGTCAATTCAAAGAGAACCCTGGTATCATGACTGGAAAGACCAAGCCCGAGTATGGGCGTGCCGTTGACATGTTAACTAAGGCGGCTATACGCGAAATGATCTTACCCTCATTACTTCCAGTGTTAGCTCCTATTGTTACTTATTATACCATTTACTTGGTTGCTGACCAACGGGAGGCTTTTGTTACCCTAGGCGCTATGCTGTTAGGTACTATTGTGACTGGCTTATTTGCTGCCATCTCAATGACATCTGGAGGAGGAGCTTGGGACAATGCTAAGAAATATATCGAAGATGGGAACCATGGAGGAAAAGGATCCGAGGCGCATAAAGCGGCGATAACAGGAGACACTGTGGGTGACCCTTACAAGGATACTGCGGGCCCTGCAATTAACCCAATGATTAAGATCATTAACATCGTTGCCATTATTATGTTAGCCCTACTTTCATAGTAAACTACCTAATAAAAAAAGCCTCCCTCTTCTCTATAGGGAGGCTTTTTTTATTAGACACACAGATCCACACCTAAGATTCTTAAGATAAAAAATAGAGGCAATTACTCTAGAAGTAGCTTTTCTTTAATATAACAGATTTAATTTAGTAACCATAAACTCTGACTTTTTGTAGTTTATAGCTACTACTTTTCTACTTCAACCACAATATTAAATAAAAATCAGTAGAAAAAATAGAGAGGTGCTTGTTTGGATCTGCCCATCAAATATTTCTAGATTAGATTAGCGACCCTATACGAGCTAAGTAAAAATACCTATGACAGCTCCCCTATAAGGGGAATACTTTTTATTGGCTGTTAATTTTATCAAAAAAAAGCACGGAAACTAGTGGCCCCGTGCTTACTAACTAAAATAAAAAACTTACTTATTCAAAGTTTCTTTTAATTCTTTTGCTGGGCGAAATTTCGCTTGAATAGAGGCTGGAATTTGTATCGCAGCACCGGTTTGTGGATTTCGTCCCTGACGCGCATCTTGCTGTTTAGCAACGAAAGTTCCAAATCCGCTCACACGAACTTCATCACCCGCCTTTAGCGTTTGACTAATAATATCAAAAACGCCATACAAAACATTCTTTGAATCAATTTTTGTCATTCCAGTTTGTTTTGCAATTGCATCTACCAAATCTGTTGTATTCATAAGTGTACTCCCTATTGATAATATCTTACCAACGATCATATATCGATTCCCCCAGCAAACGCAACGAAAAAGTAATAAATTTATAATTATTTTAGAATAACTTGACAGAATTTATAGTTTTTATTTTTTTTTAGTTGGATTATTTCCCGTTTTCAACTACCTTAAATGCAGCTGGGGATCTCGTGACTCTTCACAAAAACTCTGGGGCGAATACGTTATCGATCGGGAGCTGTTCTTTCTAATCGTTGTGGCGATAAGAACCCGGCACCCACCTTGTGAGCTACTGCCGCAGGTTACAACTTAAGAACACGGCTCTCCTGGCTATTTCAAAATTTAAGCTTAATTTGTGCGGGGGATCGAAGAGTAGGCTAGATTAGAAGAAGAAGCCATAGTAATGCAAGAAATCCTTCAAATAATAAGCCATACACACACCCATTAGACTATCTACACGATCTAGAACTCCGCCGTGGCCGGGAATAAGCGTTCCTGAGTCTTTAACTCCCAAGTAACGCTTCACACCTGATTCAAGTAAGTCACCCAAGTGGGCAAATACACTATAAAACATAAACCTAAAGCTAAAAACAAAAAGAGAGAACAATGTAATATTTCCAAATATACTCTGAATAAATAAGACTGGCTCTAGCTCAGTCGTAACAAGAGCAAGCTGCACATACATAAAGGTCGAAGACACTAAAATGCAAAGCAGCGTACCACCCCAAAACCCTTCCCACGTTTTTTTAGGGCTTATTTTAGGAGAAAAAGGAGTTTTTCCGAAACGTTTACCAAAAAAGTAGGCTCCAACATCAGTTGAAACTATGATTAATAACGTAATAAATTGCTTGTGAGGCAACTCTTTAAGTAGCCACATTTTATAAAATGCAAGACTTATATACAAACACCCTAACACTGTAAAAATAGCTTTAACGAAACCGAAACCAGTTGATTTTTGATACGAAACCCATAAACCTAACCATTCACTTACTGCCAAGAAAAAAACTGTTAAACACAATCCATCAAACCAAAAGCCACCCTTGTATATACAGACCCCCACAACCATAAGTATGGGGGTTGCCGAGAGCACTCTTAATATAAGATTGCTCATCACAATCCCCCAAATTTACGGTTTCGAGTCTGATAAAAATCTAACGATTTAGAAAACTCCGACTTGTCAAAGTCAGGCCATTTTGTGTCCGTAAAGTATAATTCTGAATAGGCAGCCTGCCACAACAAAAAGTTACTAATGCGCTGCTCTCCGCTTGTTCGAATTATTAAATCTAAAGGCTCTTGATCACTCAACGAAAGGTAACCTTCAAAATCATCTTCAGTAATTTCATCTTGCGGATGTGCCTTTTTTAACTGGTTTACTGCATTGACAATATCCCAACGACCTGAGTAACTTAAGGCTATATTTAGATAAAATCTTGTATTTAGTCGAGTCTGATCTTCAGCTTCCAAAATTCTATCTTGCAAAGAATTTGGCAACGCTTGTCTGTTTCCAATAACCTGGAAACAGACTCCTTCCTTATGCAGACTTTTAATTTCTTTTAGAAGGTAGCTTTCAGCCAGATTCATTAAAACTGAAACTTCAGACTTTGGGCGCCTCCAATTTTCAATTGAAAAACCAAATAAAGTTAACGACGTCACCCCGACATTCGCGGCTGACTCAACAATAACGCGCACCATTTCAGCCCCCTTTTTGTGCCCGACTGCGCGGGGAAGACCTTTTTCTATTGCCCATCGGCCATTACCATCCATGATAATGCCAATGTGATTTGGGACGTGCGAATTTTGAGACATATGACTATACTTGCAAAATATCTTTCTCTTTAGCTACCAAGAGGGCATCAATTTGAGAGATAAAATCATCCGTCATTTTTTGTACATCTTTCTCATGCCGAGACAGTTCGTCTTCAGTAATAGTTTTATTCTTTTCCATTTTCTTCAATACATCCATCCCAAACCTACGAATACCACGAATAGAAATACGGCTTTCTTCTCCATATTTTGCTGCGACTTTTACCATATCTTTTCTACGTTCTTCAGTTAACTGAGGAACTGGAACACGAACTGTTTGACCATCTGCAGATGGGTTCAAGCCTAAATCTGAATCTCTGATAGCTTTCTCAACTGATTTTACCAACCCTCTATCCCAGACCTGCACAGATAATGTTCGGGGTTCTGGAATGTTTATATTTCCTATTTGCACTATAGGAACTATACTACCATATGCATCTACCATTACTGGCTCTAATAACTGCGGAGATGCTCGGCCTGCACGCAAGCCTGAAAATTCTTTCTTCGTATGTTCAACTGTCGACTGCATTTTTTCTTTCAAGTCACTTGAAAGCTCTAAAAAAGATTGCATGGTCATAAATCACCTAAATCGTTATGAAACTATTGTATAATGGTCTTGTCCGCAAATCGCCTTAGCCAATTGGCCTGGATTTTGAATATTAAAGACAATCACTGGAATTCTGTTTTCTTTAGCTAGGGAAATTGCTGCTGCATCCATAACCGCTAGATCATTCGCAAGCACATCGTGATAAGACAACTTGCTATAAAAAGTCGCATCAGGGTCTATTTTGGGGTCTGACGAGTAAATCCCATCAACTTTTGTACCCTTTAAAATAACTTGACAATTCAACTCACACGCTCGAGACGCGGCAGCTGTATCAGTAGAAAAAAAAGGAACCCCCAAGCCTCCTGCATGAATTACTATTCTTCCATTCTGCATATGTTCAAAAGCCCTTCGACGTGTAAATGTCTCTGCTATTTCATTCATGTTAATAGCAGTCATCACACGTGAAGACACTCCATGATCCGCCATTCCCGCCTGTAACGCAAGGGCATTCATTACCGTAGCCAACATCCCCATATAATCCGCAGTGGCACGGTCCATACCTTGAGCTTGCCCCATGTTTCCACGAAAAATGTTACCTCCGCCAATCACTACATTAATCTGCACGCCTGTATCATGAATAGCCTTAAGCTCCTCACATACTCTATTCATAACATTTGGACAAAAAACGGTCTCTCCGGCAAGAATTTCACCGGAAAGTTTTAACATAATACGCTTATACAACGGGGCCATACAGTTACTTACTCATTGCTGCAACTTCAGCAGCAAAGTCACTATCTTCCTTTTCAATACCCGAACCTAATTCCATTCGCAAAAAGCCAGACAGTTTCACTTCAACTCCTACTGTTTTAGAAAGTTCAGCAACAATATCAGACACCTTTTTTTTGTTATCCAAAACATAAGCCTGACCAACTAAAGCAGATTCAGACAGAAAGGTCTTTACTCCACTTTCTACCATTTTTGCAATAATGTTTTCTGGACGACCTGCTTCAACTGCTTTATCCCGTAACACTTTCGCCTCACGGTCAACAAGTGATTGGTCAATTTCATCTGAAGTTAATGCCGCTGGGTTAACTGCCGCAATGTGCATAGCAATTCCTTCAGCAACTTCTTTTATTGCATCTGCTGATGCTTCAGTTTCAAAAGCTACTAACACACCAATTTTACCTAACCCTGGAGCAACTTGGTTATGCACATACGACATTATATGTCCCTTGCTTACCGATATACTTTGAATGCGACGCAAGCTCATATTCTCACCAATCGTCGCAATCAAATGCGTCAAGTAATCTTGAACAGACTTTGAATCATCATAATCTGCACTCTTTAACGCATCAATATCTGCCTTACCATGTGCTTTAGGAACCACGTTCTTCACAAACTCTTGGAATTGGTCATTACGCGCAACAAAGTCTGTTTCCGCATTTACTTCAAGCGCGACAGCAGTATTACCTTGAACATCAATGGCTACTAATCCCTCTGCTGCAACTCGATCTGCTTTTTTTGCTGCTTTTGACAAACCTTTTTTGCGCAACCAGTCAATAGACAACTCTACATCACCATTGTTTTCTTCAAGAGCTTTTTTGCAGTCCAACATACCTGCGCCAGTTTTTACACGCAGTTCTTTTACCATGCTTGCAGAAATAGTCATTCTTATCCCCTTTTTATTTAGCTAAATCTGTTGCTACTGCTGCAACAACTTCTTCAGTTTTAAGAACCTCTTCAGACGCTCCCAAATCAACGCCCGCCTTAGTCATTTGCTTTTGAATTCCAGCAAGTACGGCATCTGATGCGAGTTTTGTATACAACTCAATTGCACGTCGTGCATCATCATTCCCCGGTACTACATAGTCTACTAAATCTGGGTCTGAGTTTGTATCACATATCGCTACTACTGGGATTCCTAACTTACGCGCCTCTAATAACGCAGTGCTTTCTTTAACCGTATCAATAACAAACAGCGCATCAGGCACATCACCCATTTCGCGAATTCCACCTAAAGCACGAGTTAACTTTTCACGAGAGCGTTCAAGCTTTAAAAGCTCCTTTTTCGTCAACTTGTTCGTAGGTTGGTCTAGTTTGTCATCCAACTCTTTTAAACGTTTAATCGAGTTCGTAATCGTTTGCCAGTTGGTCAACATACCACCTAACCAGCGGTGATTTACATAATATTGCCCACATCGCTTCGCGGCATCCGCAATAATCTCAGTTGCTTGGGTTTTTGTTCCAACAAATAGTACTCGCCCACCCTGAGAAACAACCTCAGTTAACACATCTAATCCAACCTTTAACATTGGGTGGGTTTGTTGCAAGTCGATAATATGAACCCCACCTTTAGCACCAAAGATATACTGTGACATTTTTGGGTTCCAACGACGAGGGTGGTGTCCGAAATGTACACCTGCTTCTAATAATTGACGAATAGAAAATTGAGTATTTGACATAATAATGTTCCTTTCTGGTTACTCATCCACGGACTTTGCTCTGCTAAGTAAGCCCAAGTACCTTATCTACAGCACCTACTGTTTACCTACAAAGACCAGAAACGCAATGCGCAATCCGTGTGCTTTTTAAACGCTTATAACATAGAAATATTTTCGTGACTTTTCAAGCTTTTTATTACATACTCCGCGAGTATTTTCACATATTATATCTATGACCAAAATCCAAAGCCCGCCTGCTCAAAAGGCAGACACAAAACAACGTCGGCTTTCTGCAGCGTTAAAACGAAACATGTTGCGACGAAAAGCACAGTCTGCACAGCGCAACGACTTAATAAAAAAACAGTCTCCGGACTTAAAGAACCTAGAGGAAACAGAATGATACTTTCAGACAAATGGATACGTCAACAAGCTTTAGAAAACCAAATGATTTCTCCTTTTGTAGATAGACAAAAAAAAGAGGGTGTTATTTCTTACGGCCTATCGTCTTATGGATATGACGCACGAGTATCAAATGAATTCAAAATATTTACAAACTTTGACAATGCATTAGTAGATCCAAAGAGCTTCTCACCCCAAAGCTTTGTCACTCGCACTGCCGATGTATGTATTATTCCGCCCAATAGCTTTGTATTGGCGCGAACAGTCGAGTACTTTAGAATACCTAGAGACACACTTGCTATCTGCGTAGGAAAATCAACTTATGCACGTTGTGGTATCATTGTCAACGTAACCCCGCTGAATCCCGAGTGGGAAGGGCACGTGACATTAGAGTTTTCAAACACAACTCCCTTACCCGCCAAAATTTACGCCAACGAAGGAGCTTGCCAGTTTGTTTTCTTCCGCGGGAATGAACCGTGCGAAGTGTCTTATAAAGATCGAGCAGGAAAATACCAAGGACAAACGGGTGTCACCCCCCCCAAACTTTAAAAGGATTGCCACCTCATGGAAAGATTAATTATTTCAAAATCTCGTGCCCCGCTGGAGGGTAAAATCTCAATTAGCGGTGGAAAAAACGCAGCACTTCCGTTATTGTGCTCAACTATTTTAACAAAAAAAGATGTCGTTTTCACCAACGCACCCACCTCCTTAGCTGATATGAAATCTTTAAAGCACTTACTAGAACATTTAGGGTGCTCCGTCCAGTTTGATGGCAACATTGCAACTATTAACGCATCAGGCATCCATCATCAAGACGCGCCCTACGAAATAGTTCGGAAGATGCGAGCCTCTATATTAGTGCTAGGCCCCTTACTTGCTCGATTTGGCCGCGCATCTGTCTCATACCCAGGAGGCTGCGCCATAGGGGCACGCCCGATTGACGTTACGCTAAAAGGCTTAGAGGCCCTAGGCGCTAAAATCACACTTGACGAAGGGTATATTCATGCGAACATCAAAGGCAACCAGTTAAAGGGCGCGCACTTCACTTTATCAGTCCCATCTTGGACTGGAACAGAGAACCTTATTATGGCTGCAGTTTTTGCAGAGGGCACCACTGTATTTGAAAACGTTGCACGCGAACCCGAAGTAGTTGACTTGTGTAACTGCCTAAATTCAATGGGCGCAAAAATTGAAGGGGCAGGAACCTCAACGATTACTATTCAAGGAGTAAGCGAGCTAGGCGGAACAACACATCCAATTATTACCGACCGCCTAGAGGCAGGAACTTATGCCGTAGCCGCTGCCATAACCGGAGGTAGAATTCACCTAGAAAATACACGTCATGAAATTTTACATGCCTTTATTGAAACTCTAGAACGATCCGGAGCCAAAGTTACCCCCGTAGAAAACGGTATGATTGTCCAAGGATCCGAAGTGATTCGCCCAGTAGACATCGTAACAGAGCCTTATCCCGGATACGCCACCGACCTACAGGCTCAAATGATGGCGTTAATGACTGTCTCTAGCGGCACTTCCGTCATCAAGGAAATGATCTTTGAAAATCGCTTTATGCATGTCCCCGAACTTAATCGCATGGGCGCCGACATTTGCACTGAAGGCAATGTTGCAGTTGTACGTGGCGTAAAAAAATTAACCGGAGCTCCAGTTATGGCAACAGACCTTAGAGCCTCTGTGTCATTAGTTTTAGCTGGGTTAGTTGCCAACTCAGAAACTGTAGTCAACCGCATCTATCACTTAGACCGAGGGTATGAGAACCTTTGCGAAAAACTTCAATCATGTGGGGCTACTATTAAGCGCATTTCGGCGTAATTCTTCTTTAGCTTATCATTTAAATATTTCTGTCTTGCTCCAAACTCATAAAAAAAGACGCAAGACAGAAAAGTGGCTTATAAAAATACGCCTCCCATAAAAAAAACATCAGAATTTCTAATTTTTTCTAGACTTTCCCCACAAAATACGATAATTATGTTCTTAACAGTTTGCCGGTTTAGCTCAGCTGGTAGAGCATCTGATTTGTAATCAGAGGGTCGTTGGTTCAAATCCGACAACCGGCACCATCCGGGGCAAACGATAAAAATGAAAACAAAAAACCTTCCCCTTCATGTTGCAATAAAACTCCACGCAACACATCATGATCACATAGACGTGATTTCTGCACACCTGCAGGACACTTTAGTAAAAGCTGATTCCTTACTACACTCTGAAAAACAAAAGACATTTAAACTCTTAGGCAATCGCTTTTGCTGGGAGCATTTTTTAAATCCTGAAGATCCTATAAAACTTCGTGTTCATGCTGGGGTACATTTTAACCATGTAACTAAAGTTCAAAAAAAGAATATCCATCTACATCATCCTGACAAATTGTACAACCTTATGACAATTCGCTCGCAGCCTAACGAAGTAACATTAAAATTTTCAGAACATGCAGAAATCAAGCTAACTGTTGATCAAATCTCTTGCAAACTAGCTGATTTACACGACCCTTATCCCACCCAGTTTCTACCAAATCACTCCGAAAGTAAGCTATAATTTTAGAAAATATACTCTATTGGTAGGTCAGTTTGAGGTCTAGCTTGAGGTCGGTTTGAGCTCTAGTTAGTGACTCCCACCACCACCCTTTTCTCTTTTGAGGAACTGAAGATTCTGTTGTTGTTTTAGTTGAGCCATACTCTATTTCCTAAGCCCTGACACCTAGACACCTTCTTATTTATTGCACGCGCGCCCTTAGGGTTTCAATATACTCTTGACCTGCTGCTATAACAGTTCCACTTTTATAAAAATTACATTCAAAAGAACCAAGTGACTATACAACCGTATACCGTCTTAATTCCAAAACTAGCCCAACTAACTTCTCTTCATTAAAAAGGGGCACACGCATGTGCCTCCATACTGACTTTTTTAAAAGAATTGTTAAGAATAGAAAGATACAAATTAAATATTCTTATGAGATAAAGTTATGAACCATCAATGAATTAGTGCCTTTTAGCGCCACTATAATAACATTAAAACTGCTTGAGAATTAAGCCCTACTCACTACAACGCAACGAGGGTTTTTACCATAGTCTTGCACCACTTCTTCGAGCTGATACCCCTGAGAAGTAAATATCTGAGGCACTGATTCAGATTGATCATATCCAATCTCTAAAATAACCTTAGAGTTAGCTCTCATCACTCTAGGCAATTGCTTCTCAAGCATACGATACGGCCCCAAGCCATCTTCACCCCCCTCTAACGCACGCATTGGATCATACCGCTGAACTATCTCTGATAAGCCTTTTATGTTTTCTGAAGGAATGTATGGCGGGTTAGAAACAATCACGTCATAGGATTCTGAAATCTTATCCAACCAATTACTTTGCACCCACTGCGCCCGATTAGCTAAACCCAAAGCCTCTGCACTTGCTGCCGCCGTTTGCAATGCTCCTTTTGCAAGGTCTACACCTACACCAGTTGCGCGAGAATACTCTCGTAACAACGACATTAATATACATCCACTCCCCGTCCCCAAATCTAAAATTTGCAATGCTGCGGTTTGATCAGGAAAATACTTTAAACAAGTCTCAATCAAGATTTCCGTATCGGATCTGGGTTCTAAAGTGTCCGAGGATAATAAGAATCGATCCTTCCAAAAATACCTATAACCTAAAACTCGATATACCGGTTTTCCACTTATAATTGACTGAATATCTATTTTTAATTTTTCAAAAAACACCCCTGATACTTCAAGATCCAAAGAGTTTTTAAGTTCAAATATAGAAATTTTTAGTTTTTCAGATAAAAATATATGAATATTTTCGCTTAATTTAGGTGGCAAGTTCTTAATGTCAACTATGTTGAGAATGTCGGCAATTTTTTGCATGTTTATTGACTTCTCCGCTATTTAAACACCCAGTTTGTCGTCACTTTAGGTATACGCGCTTTGTAAAATTCATGCAAATAAAAATTAAAATCTTCTTAAAACGCCACATTTTGTCATTGATTCCCATAAAATCCCATGCTATACAATATTAAGGGAGAGAAAACGCACAATGAAATTGTTTTTGTCAACTTTTGTTCATAAGGTCGATAAAAAGGGACGCGTAAGTTTGCCTTCTTCGTTCCGTCAGGTGTTACAAGATGGAGCGTCTGAAGAGTTTGCCTTAGTTCGTTCTTTTCAAACGTCAGCCCTTGAAGGGATGACTATGGATCGTATGGAACAATTGACACAGGTGATTGATGGAATTGGTGTTTATTCTCAGGAGCAGCAGGATCTTGCCTCTGTTTTATTAGCAGACAGTAAGTTAATGACGATGGATTCTGAAGGCCGCATTATATTAGGTGAAGAATCAATGCAGCATTCAGGAATTACCGATCGCGCAGTATTTGTGGGAAAAGGTCGCACATTTGAAATTTGGGCCCCAGAAACTCACAAAAAAGTTCTTGAACAAGCTCGCGAACGGTTAGGTCAGTCTGGTGTTTCATTATCGCTGGGTCAACTGCAACAAAAGGGTGTGGATAAACCATGAATGTAAACGCTGGTGTTCTTCATGTTCCGGTTCTTCTACACGAGGTTGTTGAAGCCTTAAACCTTCGCGACGGCGGTGTTTACGTCGATGGAACGTTTGGGCGTGGTGGGTACACGAAAAAAATATTACAAAGTAAGTTAAGTGTTCAGGTGATTGGTGTTGATAGAGACCCCTCTGCCAAAACAATGGCTAACGAGCTGCACAAAGAGTTTCCTGATAGGTTTCACTTTGTTCAGGGCGTTTTTAGCCAAATGGCTCAACACTTAGACATACTAGGAATTAACCAAGTCGACGGTGTTGTATTAGACTTGGGCGTTTCTTCTCCTCAACTTAACGATGCGGAACGTGGTTTTTCGTTTCAGCAAAACGGCCCCTTAGATATGCGTATGTCGCAAGATGGGGTAACGGCTGCAGACATTGTGAATACTTGGTCAGAATCAGATTTGGCCGATAAAATTTATTACTATGGTGATGAGCGTCGATCTCGTAGGGTTGCACGCGCCATCATTGAAGCGCGAAAGAAGACTCTCTTTCAAACAACGTTTGAGCTGGCCGACATTGTTCGATCAGTGGTTCCTAGGGATCATGCCAGTAAAATCGATGGAGCCACGCGCACCTTTCAAGCCATCCGCATTGCGGTAAATGGCGAGTTAGATGAACTATCAAGTTTTTTAAAAAACGCCCCAAAAGTTTTAAAAGAGGGCGGACGTTTAGGGATTGTTTCTTTCCACTCCTTAGAGGATGGATGCGTCAAACGACAGTTTCGTGAGTGGTGCGAACCTATGCATAATAGATCGCGACATTTACCTGATGTTAACCCGCACCCGTCAATCTTTAAGTATATATCTCGCAAGGGGGTGACTCCTTCCGACGCTGAGGTTAAGCAAAACCCTCGCTCTCGGTCTGCGCGGTTACGAGTGATAGAGAAACAAGAAGAAAATTAAAAAAACAAACTAACCAACATAACTAAGCCGGTTAAGTTTGTTCAGGTGTTAGAGGATATATCAATGCGTCGCTTTACCTTGTGGATACTTGGGTTTAGCATAATCTTAGCCACAGGCTTGTTTCATTTGAAGCATCAAGTTGTTCAAATGGAAGATGAGCTGGTGCGGATTACCCATGACGTGACTGAAGAAAAAAAACAGCTCCATATCTTAGAAGCAGAGTGGAGCCACCTCAACAACCCAATCTATTTAAAAGGATTGGTGTCCAAACATCTTCCCCACTTTCGCCCTATTTCCCCCCAACAAATTGTACAGTTCAAACATTTGCCGTTTCAGCAGCAGAAAACTTCTATTCCTGATAGTTTATTTCAATCATTACCAGCTGGGGGGATTAGATGAGTTCTCCTAACAACAGAGGGCAGTTTAGTTTTATTGACGGGTTGTTGCGCAAGCAAACACATGAAGTGCGCGTACGCTTATTATGTTTAATCATTTCATTTATGTCGGTTTTTACTATGATTCAGATTCGTCTTATCGACGTTATGGTTTTTCAATCTGACTCACTTACAAAAAGCACTCACTTAGTTCAAGCAGAAGAGCCTTTTAGAGGAAAGGTACTGGACAGAGAGGGGAATGTTCTTGCGATCACCCTGACAACAGGCTCGCTATACGCAAACCCCAAAATAATTATGGACCCAAAACATGCTGCCGAACAACTAGCCATGTTATTTCCGGATCTGGGATTCAGTAAACTCTTTACAAAGCTATCGTCTAACAAAGGGTTCATTTGGATCAAGCGCAACTTATCCCCGAAAGACCAACAACGGGTTATGAACCTAGGAATTCCCGGATTAGATTTTCAATATGAAAAAAAACGCATCTATCCACACGGAAACCTTTTTTCACATGTGTTAGGACTAACAGATATTGACGGCAACGGAGTTGCCGGGATTGAAAAACAGTTTGATGAACAATTAAAAAACACCGAAAAAGATATAAAACTATCCCTATCAGTGCCAATTCAACATGCCCTCTATGATGAGCTACAACAGAGCATTAAAAAATTCAACGCCGAGGGCGGCTCTGCAATTGTAGTTTCACTAAAAGATGCCAAAATATTAGGCATGGTATCTGCACCCGACTTTGACCCTAACTCTCCCAACACGATGACTGCTAAAACTGCTTTTAACCGGAACACTTTGGGTGTATATGAGTTAGGATCTATTATGAAGCTGCTTAACACAGCTTTTTTCCTGCGCCACGGCGAAGGTAACCTTGAAACTGTTTTTGATGCCAGCAAGCCACTGCGTGTTGGTCGTTTTAGTGTTAATGACTACCGTGGGCAGGGACGCCCCCTAACTGTTGAGGAAATATTCTTTCATTCCTCTAACATCGGATCTGGACTTATGGCTCTGTCTGTTGGCCCTGAAAAGCAGATGGATTTTTTACATGAAATTGGCTTGTTCGATACTCCATCAGTTGAGTTGCCTGAAAAAGGACGTGCGTTACTTCCTGCTAAATTTAGCAAAGCGTCATGTATTACAATTTCATTTGGTCATGGTGTTGCTGCCACCCCAATCCAATTTGCACAGTCTTTAACAAATTTATTAAACAACCAACCAAAAGCGCTTTCAATTTTGCAACCTCCTACTGAAAACTTTCAACCTTTAAAGCAAGCTTTTTTAAAAGAATCGGACCGCAAGTCTTTATGCCACCTAATGCGTCAAACCCTTGAAAAGGGAACCGCACGAAAAGCACAAGTGAAGGGTTACCTTATTGGTGGAAAAACTGGAACTTCTGAGATTATACAAAATGGAAAATATGTTAAAAATGGCAAAAACTTGAATTCTTTTGTGGGGCTATTTCCAATCGACAACCCTGAATATTTAGTTTTTGCGACACTTGATCAGCCTCGCGCTATCGAAGGTACGTTTGGATTTACCGCCGCTGGTTGGAACGCCGCGCCATTAGGGGGAAGTATCATTCGACGCGTTGCTCCGATGCTTGGACTAGAGCCTAGCTTTGATTCAAAATAGTTGACTTCCTGACAAAACCTTGCTACAAAAAAGCAGTAAATTTAGGAGATCAGTCTATTGAAGCGTCTACTTTTATCATCTTTGATGATGTTTTTTTCTCTAATAAATACGCATGCTAACAAAGAACGCTGGCAAAACAACTTTGGGCTTAGACTTAACGCAGGGGCCTCTATTCTTAAAATGCATTACTCTGGAAGCTCGGATTATATCGCACCCTCTTTATCGGAAATTCCTATATTCGTTACCCTTCCTGGTCAGGAGCACATTTCTCCTCGTATTAAAGAAAACATAATGGCGCAAAATTCAAATTCTTATGCTGGGTATATAGAAGGTAGCTTTCTATGAAATCAAGAAATAACCAACAATTTTGGATTCATTGGTGAGATTGGATTACAGCTTGGAGCAGGAACTGCTCTGCTGGGAGAAACTCCGTCATTAAATCATTTTTTTATTGGTGCTGGCCCTTTTTTCTACCAACCTTCATTTAGAATATATATTCAAGGTGGAGTAGGATTAGGCAGTAATATTTTTGGCTATCCCAATGTTTTAGACGACTTTGAAAAAGGAGAAATTGTTACTTACAACCCGAAGGAGACTAGCTTTTTAAATGCAAACACCGAGTTCCATGGATTAATTAAAGTAGGATTCGATATTTGCACAAGTGAAATATATACTGTTGGTCTACAATATACTTACTCATGGTCGTTTAGCACTACCCTGCTAACGAACAAGGAACAACTAACTATTGACTCTCATTCTATAGCCATTGTTTTGGGTCTTTAATCTACTTTAAAAGGTGAATAGGCATTAATGTCTATTCACCTTTTTCTATTTGAGCAGATAACATTTGATCCGGAATTTCATGCACGTTTACTCCGTTTGATGCTTTAAATAAGATTGTATCACTGTCCTGAATTAAAGCATCCAGAGTCACCAAAACATCTGATGCCTTGTCGACATGGGATAACTGCTGATTTGGTGATAACTGCTCATAGGTATGTTTCGTCTCTACCCCACAGGTTAAAACTAGATCTATTGCTAACTCTTTGCATAAATTACCCACTTCTGTATGGTATGCTTTACTCTTTTTACCCAACTCTAGCATATCTCCTAATACCGCAATTTTACGACCTGGATATTGCGCTAGTGAGCGAAGAGAACTCTTTACCGACAGCGGATTTGCATTGTATGCATCATCTATAAGTGTAATGTCTTTGCCTTTGTAGTTTAGGGTGTGTACTTGACCTCGCCCTGCCGTTAATGGCATTTTCTGAAAGCATTTTGCACCATCAACAACGTTACATCCAAGCTCGTTAAGTATTGCCAGAATTGCCAGGCTGTTATTTACCCAAACTATATTTAAAGTTGGCAAAGTATAATTGAACTCTTCACCCTTAATGCTCGCCGCTACAAATAGTGTGTGCTCTGCAGTTACATGATACGAGGTCACGCGCACGTCCGCATCTTTCGAGGCACCAAAACTTATGTGCTTCCTATTATAGATTTCATTCGCCTGAAATCTCATTATATCGTAGTAGTCAGAATCTCTTGGAAGCATAACGACCCCGCTACTGGATACGCCCCCTGAAATTGAAATTTTTTCCAAGGCAATATCATTTACTGAATTAAAAAACTCAATGTGACCTGGCCCAACTGAGGTAACAACTGCAATATGCGGCAAACATAGTTGAGTGTGCTCTCGTATTTCCCCCGGCTTGTTCATTCCCATTTCAGAGATTACCACGCTAGCATTAGAGGGTATATTCGATAGAGTTAAGGGAACTCCAATATGATTGTTAAAACTACGCGGGCTTGCATATGCATTTATGCCTAACTTCTGCAAAACAAATAACAATGCTTCTTTAACACTTGTTTTACCTGCCGATCCAGTAACCCCAACCAACTTACCCTTAAACTTAGAACGCTGATATTTTGCAATTTTCTTCAATGCAGTCAATGTATCCGAAACCAAAAGATGGGGAATGTTTGGATCTTGGGGTTGAGCGTCGGTCAATACAATTACAGCGCCTGCTTTAATAGCTTGAGAAGAAAACTGTACGCCATGTGCATGTTCACCTTGTAAAGCAACAAAAGCATTACCTGGGTGTATTGACCGTGTATCAATGGAGAACCCCGAAATTATAAGATCTGCGTTTGAATTCACGTAAGATTTTGGTTTTAAGATATCAATAAGAACTTGGAAAGATAACATTCCTAAAACCTAACTATTGGATTTATATATATACTGCGCAACGACTTCTTTATCACTAAATGGGATTTTTTTTCCCGCAATAATTTGATAGGTTTCATGACCTTTGCCGGCAATTACCAACACATCGTTTGCGCACAACTCTGACAAAGCCATTTCAATAGCATTTTTACGATCTGGAATCTCTACACCTTTTGGGCAATCTGAGAGTATTTGCTTTCGAATGGATGCAGAGTTTTCGCTTCTGGGATTATCATCGGTAATGATAACTCTATCTGATAGCTCATTAGCGATTCTTCCCATTACTGCACGTTTTTCAGTATCTCTATCACCGCCACAACCAAATACACAATGCAGTTGACCACGCGCACTGAAACGAAGATCTGTTAAAATAGATTCTAAAGCACCTGGCTTATGTGCATAATCAAGGTATACTTTACCTCCATTAAACGTGCCTATGAATTCTAACCTTCCAGGGATAGGATCAATTTTTAAAACTGCGTTCAAAGCATCTATAACTGGCACGCCAGTTCGAAGTACAATTGCTAAAGCGCACATTAAATTTTCAACTTGCGAACGCCCAACTCCCTTAAACAAAACCTCATACGTTTTGTTATAAATTATCAACTCTAAACACATCCCTTGATCGGCAAATCCAATTGAATTTAATTTTAAAAACTTACCGGATTTTCCATACGACAAAACTTCGACACTACGACGAATGCACACTTTTTCTAAGGCTTTATATTCTGGAATGTCTGCATTCAAAACTGCCCACCCCGATTTTGGAAGCACCTCTTCAAACAATCGTAACTTAGCTTGAAAGTATGTTTCCATAGACACATGATAATCTAAATGATCTTGTGAAAAGCTTGTAAATGCAGCACCTGAAAACTCAACACCCTCACACCGCCCTTGATCAATTCCATGGCTGGAAGCCTCCATAACAAGATGATTGATGCCACTCAACCTAAGGTTTTTTAATGCTTGATGTAACGAAATTGCATCTGGAGAAGTAAGCCCACTCATCTGCTGAAAAGGAACTTCCCAGCGACACTTTAATCCGAGCGTACCAATACTGGCAGACACTCTTCCTGCGGCATCCCATAACTGCCTTACTAAGTCACTCACCGAAGTTTTTCCTGCAGTTCCTGTAATTGCTATACACGTTTGAGGCATATCTCCATAATATGCACCCACAATTTTACCAAAGAGTCGTCGTGGATATTTATGCACGATCCAAATATTTTCTTTGAAATCACTGTGACCTTGAACGCTGGAAAATAATGTTTCAGAAACTAAAAATACAGAAACACCTTTTGATAAAGCCTGAGTAATATAAGATGTTGCTAGAGCAGCATCAAGAGTAAAAACACCTAGCAAGTTTCGTTTCTGCACTACCCTAGAATCAAAACATACGCCTGAAACTTCTTCAGTACAATTCAAATTGTGAACTTGGCAATCGTCTCTATCATTCAAGCGTTTTAATAAATTGTGTAATAACATGCTATATAATAAAAATTCTTCGCTTATAATACCCAAAACTCAGGCGATTGTCTAAGAAACCTTACTAGCTTTTAAAGGCGGAAGATAATTGCTCAAACTCTCTGATAGACAACGTCTCAGCACGGCGAGTTTCGTCAATACCGGCTTTTTCACATAAGACAGGAGACAGGGCTTTAAGTGACGACCTCAACATTTTGCGTCGCTGCGAAAATGCAGCCTTAACAACCCTTTCCATTAGCTCATAGGAAATATCCTGACTCTTGGATTTAGGCACTATATGAACCACGGAGGAAGTTACTTTGGGTGGTGGAGTAAATACGCTAGGGGGCAGATCAAACGCTTTAGTTGCTTCAGACAACCACTGCACCATCACTGATAATCGTCCGTAATCTTTTGTATTTGGATTGGCGACTATTCGATCAACAACTTCTTTTTGAAACATCAAAGTAAGCGATAGAATATGTTGAGATAAAGGAAGCCAGCGAAATAGCAACTCTGTAGCTACATTGTACGGTAAGTTTGCAATAATTTTAATTGGCATAGCCGTTTCATCAAACAACTTCTTAAAATCAACTTTTAAAGCATCCTGATGTAATACACTTAACCGCTCTTTGTCTTGCAAATCTTCTAGCGCCAACACACAACGCTGATCCATCTCGATTGCAGTGATTTTCTCTGCACCTAAATCAAGCAGAGATCGAGTAAGTCCCCCAGGCCCGGGCCCCACTTCAATAACATGAACACCTGACAAGTTGCCTGCTACGCTGGCTACTTTATGCGTAATGTTTTCATCTAATAAAAAATTTTGCCCTAAAGATTTTTTAGGTGCAAGGCCATGCTTTTGCATGACCTTTTTTAAGGTGGGGCGCTGTATCACAGCTGAATGTTATAAGAGTCGTCTTGAATATCTACCAACATAGTTCTGGATAATTTATTCAAAACACTCCGGCTTTTTTGAGTCAAGTTTTGCATAACAAAGCGGTATCGAATTTCATTTTTTGATATAGTTCCATCAACAGTTTTTCTATCACACACCCACATATACATAGCACCTTGAGGATAACGCAAAGGCTCGCTTAGCTCATTGTTTTTAATTTTAGAAACCATCTCTGACAACTGTGAGTTTAATTGTTGTTGAGCCATATGGTCGGATTTCTCAACCTGAATATATGGATGCTGAGCCAGTATTGAATCTAGCTCCTCACAGTTCTTACATTTTTTAAGTTCGGTGGTTATTGCACCCTCTTGTAAATTGTCAACATTCATAATAATTTGTCGAAGACTAAAAACCGCGTCTTGATGTTCACCTCCAGGCAACTTCTTTTCTATTAACGCATAAATTGCATAGCCATCCTCTTGGCGCAAAGGGGGCGTTGCCTGCCCTTTTTCTAGTTTCACAATAGCTGTTCTTGCTAGCTCTGGCAAAAAGTCTAACGTGATCCATCCCATGTTTCCACCTTGACGTGCACTTGGCGACTGTGAAAATTGCTGAGCCAGCATAGGGAATTGAGCCCCCTTCTGCATCTCACTATAAATCATATCAATCTGTTGCTTTGAAGAGGACTCTTCTGCGGGTGAGTTAACTGGAATAAATATTTCTGCAACAAGATATCTAGGCTTTAATTTTTGAGCCTGCTGATCCTTATACATTAACTCAATTCTATCGTCAGAAACTTCAGTAATAGTAGGATATTTAAAACGAATATATTGAGGCCAGTAATACTGTAACGTTACGAACTGCCGAACTGTATCAAAGGAAACACCTTTTTCATCAAAAAAACCATCTAGCTTATCTGGTTGCACACCCACACGTTGGGCCATCTCAGCAAGCTGCAAGTTAATAGCCTCTTCTTGGATGTTCAGACCATTACTCGCCATCTCTTGAAGTTGCAATTGCTCTTGAACCAACATTTTAGCCGCTTCTTGCGTTAAAGATTGGCGTGATTGATCATTAATTTCAATTCCTGACATTAATGCAACAAACTTTAATCTACTTTCAATGTCCATTTTTGTAATGCATTGCGTCCCAACCGTTACAACGACCTTGTTTTCGCCTGCATCCGCACCTACAGTTGCAATAAGGCAAAATGCCGCGCTAAAAATTTGAAGAAGACTTTTTTTCATAACTAACTTTTACTTATTTTATATCTAAACCGAAGATAGGATTAATTAACTTTTTCTGCAATCTTTTTTTCATAAATATACTATAAATACTAGAGTTTTGGTTGAAATAACCCCTTACTTATGATGGAATAACATCGATAAAACAAAGGTAAAAATACAAATGAAAAAATTACTGTTCCCTATAATTATAATGTTAGCAACTATTGCTATTTATTGGTTTTTTAAAAAGGAGAATACCCCAAAAGTGAACACTTCAATGATTTCAAGAAAAGAGCTATTTAGCAACCCTGGCAAAGCTGCAGTAAGAATGAGTCAGGACGGACAACAGGTCTCTTACTTAAGCAACCTTAATGGTGTTCTAAATATATTTATAGCCGATATTAAAACCCCAGAAAAAGCATCCCCAATTACGAATGATAAAGACAGAGGGATTCGAAAGTATTTTTGGTTGGCTGACAATGAACACATTGCCTATTTAAAGGATGACGGAGGTGATGAAAACTGGCGACTACATGTAGTTAATACAAAAACAAAACAAGACAAGATTTTTACCCCAGAAAAAACAACTGCTTTTGTCTATCATGTGTCTAAAACTGTTCCTGATCAAATCCTAATTGGAATAAACGACCGTGATCCTGCTTATCATGACGTATATCGCCTAAATATTGTTACTGGTGAAAAAACTCTGGTATATGAAAACAAAGATGAGTTCCGAAGCTTTACTTTTGATGATAATTACCGTCTGCGCTTTGTATCTAAAACAACTGCAGCTGGAGGCAGCCAATATTTTAAAGCAATTCCGACAGATCTCCCCCGACAATATACCTGGGAAAGTTTTTTGGAGTATGGGCTTGAGGATCAATTTACCAGCGGGTTACTCGGACTAACACATGATGGCAATACTCTTTATCTGTTAGATAGCCGCAATCAAGATCTTAACACTTTAAAATCAATTGACCTTAAAACAACCAAGTCAACAATTATTGCCGAAGCTAAACAATCTGAGATTTCAAGCTTCATGAGCGAACCGATTACAGGAAAAATTCAGGCCTACTCTATCAACTACATTCAAAATGAGTGGCACTTCTTTGATGAGAAATTAAAGAGTGACTTTGATACCATTCAAAAATCTATTTCAGGCAAAGCCTCCATATTAAGTCGATCTCTAGATGACAAAACTTGGATCATTGCAGATATTCGCGATGATGGGCCAGTTGGGTATTATCGATATAATAGACAGTACCAACAATTAACCTTCATGTTCCATAACAAAGACAATCTAATCAACTACAAACTTTCAAAAATGGATGGCGTTGAAATCCCTACACGTGACGGATTGACGATGATATCGTATTTAACAAAACCACTAAACACAACCCAACCTATGCCTTTGGTCGTTGTCGTACATGGTGGGCCAAGCCTAAGAGATTATTGGGGCTATGACCCTGAAGCACAATGGCTAGCCAGCCGGGGATATGCTGTATTGCAGATTAACTATCGAGGATCAACCGGATTTGGTAAAAAGTTTAAATCCGCCGGCGATCTAGAGTGGGGAGGCAAGATGCATACCGACTTATTAGATGGCGTTAACTGGGCAATAAAAGAGGGTGTGGCTGACCCAAAGCGCGTAGCAATTTATGGCGCAAGCTATGGGGGCTATGCAGCCTTATGGGGAGCAACTCAATCTAGCGATGTTTTTAAATGCGCCGTAGATCTTGTTGGAGTATCAAACTTAGAAAGCTTTGTTAAAACAGTTCCCCCTTACTGGGCTTCATATCTAGAAATTTTATATAAACAAATCGGGGACCCCAGAACTGAGGAAGGACAACAACTTTTAAAAGACAGGTCACCACTAACCCACGTTGATAAAATTAGTATCCCAGTGCTCGTTGCACAGGGAGAAAAAGACCCCCGAGTTGTAATGGCAGAGTCTGAACAAATTGCCGATGCTATGAAGGCAAGAAACTTAGAATATTTATATTTATTATTTAAAGATGAGGGGCATGGGTTCGCTCGACCTGAAAATCGATTAGCATTCTATGGTGTAGTCGAGCAGTTTCTAGCTGAACAACTAGGAGGAAATGCAGAACCATTAACTGATGAACTTTCAAAATCAACTGTTATTCCGTCACATATAAAGACTATAAAAGATCGATTTTAATACAAAATTAGCCCCCTTATGGGGGCTGATTTTTTTCTTTTTAATTTATTTAATTACCGAAAAAACCAAGTACAATGGCTTTCTGCCCTCTCTAATAGCCTTAGCCTCATAGCGAGTGTTTGGCCAGTCTAAGGGTTTATCAAAGGTGTATAATTCTTCTTTCAAATCGCTTCTTTGACGCAGATGCTTCAGCATCCACTCTTGATAATCTTCGTGATCTGTTGCAAAGCGCATTTCAGCACCTGCAACTAACTTAGGAATAACCAAATCTAAAATTTCACTCTGCACAAAACGGCGCTTATGATGTCGTTTTTTAGGCCAAGGGTCTGCAAACATCAGATAAAAACGCTCTAACACATTATCTTGCAGTGATTGAAATACGTCCAAAGCATTTCCATTAAAAATACGAACATTTTTTAATTTTTTTTCGTCTAAATGAGAGAGTAAGGAAACAACACCATTTAAAAATGGTTCACATCCGATAATATTAATTCCGGGATGATTTTTTGCTAAATTTGCTATATGCTCGCCCCCGCCAAAACCCACCTCCATCCAAACTGGCTGTTTGGTATCAAAGTAAATATTGGGAATTACTGGCAGGTCTGACTCAGGAATGTCAATACTCACCAACGGTAAAAGTTCTTCAAGTAATTTCCGCTGACGGTCAGTTAATAGGCGGCCTTGGCGCCGCCCATATGTACGTGTAGTGTAGTCGTTAATATCAGTCATTATGCGTGTATTAACAAGTGCGCAAACTCATGTCGCAATGTTTCAACTAAATCAACCTTTTCCCAAGAAAATTCACCATTTGGACCAGGCGCACGACCAAAGTGACCATACGCAGAAGTTGGCGTATAAATTGGACGATTCAATTGCAAGTGTGTACGAATTCCTTTTGGAGTTAGATCCACAAAGTTTGCAATTTTACGTGCAACTTCATAAGCATCATCTAGGCGTCGGTGGTCATCAAAATCTACATAAATAGATAATGGATGTGCAACTCCAATTGCATAAGACAGCTGTATTGTGCACTTGTCTGCAATACCTGAAGCAACAATGTTTTTTGCTAAATAGCGAGCCATATAGGCTGCTGATCTATCTACTTTTGTGGGGTCTTTTCCAGAGAATGCACCACCACCATGGGGGCACATACCACCATAGGTATCTACAATAATTTTACGCCCAGTAAGACCGGCATCACCATCCGGCCCTCCAATAACAAATCGCCCAGTTGGGTTAACGTAGAAATCTTTCTCGTCACACATCCATCCTTCGGGCAGTGTGTTTTTAACTATAGGGCGTACAATTTCACGAATCTCGTCTGTCGTAACTCCTTCAGAATGCTGCGTAGAAACTACCACTGAGGTAGCCTTAATGGGCTTGTCTTCATGGTACAGTAAACTTACTTGGCTTTTTGCATCTGGCCCTAAAATATCTAACCCATTATGGCGCAACTCAGCTAAGTCATGTAAAATCTTGTGGGAGTATTGAATCGGGGCAGGCATTAGCTCCGGAGTTTCTCGACATGCATACCCGAACATAATGCCTTGGTCGCCCGCACCTTCTTCTTTAGACTCATCCGAGTCTACTCCCATTGCAATGTCTGCAGATTGCTGATGGACATGAACTTCAACTTCCATGTTCTGCCAATGAAACCCTTCTTGCTGGTAGCCAATATCTTTAACTGCCTTGCGGGCTATGTCTTCCATTTGATCGTGCGTAATTGAACCACGCACCTCTCCTGCCAAAACCACACGATTTGTTGTAGCCATCGTTTCCACGGCCACACGCGCTAAGGGATCCGCGGCTAAAAAAGCATCCAGAACGCTATCCGAAATTCGGTCACATACTTTATCCGGATGTCCCTCAGACACCGATTCACTGGTAAAAACAAACTCTTTCATTGTACTCTCTTCTTTTTAATTATTACATTCTTGATGGCTGCCATCACAGTATGGGGGGGTTTTAGTTTTCTTACACCCACATAACAATACTTCCTGAGCTTTATTTGTTTGAAATTTTACAGAACGCTTATCATACGCTTCTGTTCTATGTGCACCATCACATAACGGCTCAGTTCCAGAAAAACCACAACTACACCAAGCGTAAATTTTACCCGGCTCAATCTGAAGTTTATATGGTTTTTTCTGTGACATGTAACTCCACCTTACTTTTTTATTGCAATTAGTATAGGAATGTTTTTTACAAAATGCACGGTTTTTCTAGTGTTTTCTATTTAAAGTTTTAAAAACCTTAATACATATAAAGCACCTAGACACCCCTTATATCTTGGTATCAATTGTCAACACACAACTATTAATTATTCAGAATTTCCCTGACTCAAGTTGCTTTCCAAAAAGCCATCTATTTGCCCATTCAAAACAGCTTGCGTATTTCCAGTTTCATGCCCCGTACGCAAATCTTTTACCATTTGATATGGATGCAACACGTATGATCGGATTTGATTTCCCCAACCATTATCGCCTTTGTTTATAGATACGGCCTGCGTTTCTTCTTCACGCTTCCGTATTTCGGCCTCATACAACCTAGACTTTAGAATCTTCATTGCAGACGCTTTGTTTTTGTGCTGTGAACGCTCATTTTGACATTGAACTACAATCCCTGTCGGAATATGCGTAATTCGCACGGCTGAGTCTGTCGTATTGACATGTTGCCCGCCCGCACCAGATGCGCGATATGTATCAATTCGCAAATCTTTTTCTTCTACTACTATATCGATATTTGTGTCAATTTCAGGGTACACCCATACTGATGCAAAGCTTGTATGACGGCGAGCAGATGAATCAAACGGAGAAATTCGAACTAATCTATGCACTCCAGATTCTTTCTTTAACCAGCCATAGGCCATCGATCCAGAAATTTTAATGGTTGCAGATTTAATCCCAGCCTCTTCTCCAGCACTTTCTTCTAGATAGCTTACCTTATGTTTTTTAGACTCTGCCCAACGAACATACATACGAAAAAGCATTAAAGCCCAATCTTGCGCTTCTGTACCACCTGCTCCCGAATGAACCTCCACAAAACATGAATTTGCATCCGCCTCCCCTGAAAGCAACGACTCTAATCGCAAACTATCAGATCGCGTTAAAAGGGACTCTAAATGAGACTCAGCTTCAGCTACAAACGATATATCATCAGATTCATCTGCCAGTTCAGCTAAATCCTTTAAGTCTGACCAACTATCTTGAATGTCTGTAATTTTGTAAACACTTGATTCTAACGTGTTTTTTTCTTTTAACAACCTCTGTGCAGCAGTCTGATCGTTCCAAATATCCGGATTTTCGGCGTTAGAAGACAACTCATCAAGGCGAATTAATGCATTATCCCAGTCAAAGAAACCTCCGCAAAATTGTAAGATTATGTTCAATTTTGTCTAAAGTATCTTGCCACTCTTGGCGCATTACCGCCTCCTATCTTTTTTATGGAAGGGATTTTCACCTCCTCCCCTAAACACCAATCGCAAAGGCACTGAAGGTAACTTGAATGACTCACGAATAGAGTTTATCAAGTACCGACGATAATCTTCGGGAACCTCTTTAGGTAAATTTGAAAACACGTGAAATGTCGGGGGACGTGTTTTAATTTGAGTTGCGTATTTTAGCTTAATTCTGCGCCCTTTAATTAACGGTGGCACATGTTCCGAAGTTGCATAGCTTAACCACTGGTTTAATTGCCCCGTTGTTAACCTTACATTCCACAAGTCATAGACTTTTAAAACTGAATCCATAAACTTAGACAGCCCAGTTTTTTCTAATGCAGACATTGTAATTACGGGCACTTGCTTTACCAAAGCAAAGTGATGTTCTAATTCATGGTAAATCTCGTCTAATATTTCTTTTGGTTTTTCTACCAAATCCCATTTGTTTAAAACTATAACTAACGCACGCCCCTCATCTACCACGTGCCTAGCAATGTGCAAGTCTTGTTTTTCCAACGGAGAAGAAGCATCTAAAATAAGCGCCGCAACGTTGCAATATTGCACTGACCTTAACGCATCTGTAACTGCCAATTTTTCAATGGCTCCTGTTACATTTGCACGCTTCCGCTGACCAGCTGTGTCGACTAACTTAATCTGATAATCTTTGTATTTCCAGTCTATTTTTATTGAATCTCGCGTTAGACCTGCCATAGGCCCTGTCAACTGACGGTCCTCTTGTAACAACGCATTCACTAAGGTTGATTTGCCTACGTTTGGTCGACCAATCAACGCAAGGTCAATTTGTTTCTCCGAACGCTCAGCACCTTCGTCAGCATCAACATCTATTCCTGATAACTGTGCACTTTCATTCAACGCAGCGTATAAATCTATTAATCCTTCACCATGCACTGCAGAAACATATGTGGGGTCACCAAGACCTAATTTAAATGCTGTGTAGTCTTGTTGAAAGCGCACACCTTCGGCCTTGTTGCCAACTAACACAACTGGCTTTGTATATGACCTCAGCTTGGCAGCTAAAGTTTCATCTAATGGTGTTACTCCATCACGGGCATCAAAAATAAACACAACTATATCTGCCTCGTCTACTGCACGAAAGGTCATTTCCTCCATTAATTGCTGAAGCTCACCTGACTTTTCTGCCTGTAAATCAGCTCCTGCAGTATCAATAATTTCAAATTTAAAATCAAAAAGATCCGCCTTACCATAACGACGATCCCGGGTTACTCCCGGCAAGTCGTGAATAATTGCAGATTTCGATTGAGTTAAGCGATTAAAAAGGGACGACTTTCCAACGTTTGGCCGTCCCACAAATGCGATCCTGAGCATATATTCCTATTTTATTCGTATACAATAATATTATTATTTGGCGTCACAATATAACAGCGGCCATCTACAACTATGGGTGCCATAGCAATTTGATAATCCAACACAATTGTTTTTTCAATAATCCCAGTATCTGGATTCATCAACAACACAGTGCCATTACTACCAAATACAGCCAGCTTCCCAGACATCATTATTGGACCATACCAATAAATAGGAGCTTCAGATACTGAAAAATCTTCTTCAGCAATCTTCAATTGTTGCACCCACTTTACTTGCCCAGATGATTTTTTAATGCACATCATACGCTGTTGGTTGTCCAGCATAAACAGGTGTGAATTTTCAACTGCTGGCGTTTGAAGAGCTAATATTGGTTGTTCCCAAATACGACGTCCCGTATTAACATTATACGCAATAAAGTTTCCTGCGTGAGACGAAGCATAAATCACTCCTGAATCAATTACCGCTGGCGCATAAACATGTTGAATACTACTGATAATATTTCCTTGTGTTGCACTCGAAAATTGATCCGACCACTGCTGGGTTCCAGCATGGTTAAACGCAGCAATTTCACCCGCAACAAATGGAGCAACCACCTGTTTTGCAGTAACACTAACATTGCTTCCACCTAATAGAATTGCTTCTTCTTGAACACTTTGATGCGTCCACTTCACGGCACCAGTTTTTAAATCACGCGCTTCTAACATATTATCAATATTCGTAAAGTATACAGTGTCTTTGTATGCCCTTGGGGGGATGCGCGCAATATCCGACAACTGTTGCTTCCAGATAACCGCGCCGTCTTTCAACGAAATGGCAATTCCTTGATCTGAAGATAAACTTAAAAACCCCATATCTCCATAAATATTCATGCCAGATACAGACAAAGTGCGTTTTGCCGGGTTGGTCAAAACGTAGTCTTTACTCCAAACCAATGACTCTGTTGCTAAGTCATAGCATCTAACTACACCTTCGGTATCAACCATATACAATCGACCGTTTTGAATTAACGGCGCATATAGTAACTGTTTACCCGACGACTCACCTTTGCCGCCATTAAAGCTAGTTACTTTAGAAAAAGTATTGCTAAATTGAACATGTGGGACCGTATAAGTTTCGTTATACCCCTGCATCGACCAGTTCTTTAAATTCAACGGCACAGAAAGCGCCACTTTATCTTTTTGAGCCCCAGGATCCGCAATGATAGTTTTAGCTTTTAAAGTTAACTCCTGTCGCTCGCCATCTAGAACTACCTTGTCGGAACACCCCGGCATTAATGTCGATAGAGAGATCAACGCAACCAATTTCTTATAATCCATACAAACATACCCTTGTTATTAATTGTGTTTACGCTATATAAGTTTACTTTGAATCAACAGTCTTTATTTCAGGTGGTAATGTCGCCAATATCGCTCGACAACGGTCAGCAATAGCCGACTCTGGGTCATTCGCCTCTGCGATCACAGTTTGGCAAGCCTCGCGCGCTGATTGAACTCGTCCATCCAACTTATGATAGTGAGCTAACAACTCTAATGCCAATAATCGTTTTGCATTTCCCTTTGCCGAAATTTTCTCCAAGCGCTGCAACAGTTGATCTTTAGGAACATCCGCAACAGTTTGCCCTATTGAATAATAGGCGGCTAAATACGTTCCCACATTTTGATACACCGACGGAAAGTCTGGGTTACTAGAAACCTCCCAGTAAATTTTTATTGCCTCTTCAAACGCTTTTTCATCACCTTTTTTAGCACCTAACAAATAAGATGCGCGTTGCATTTTCGCCATAACTGCATAGCCAATTGTGCCCGATGTCGCCGACTGCTCAATTTGCTCCAATGCTTTCAGTCCATCTTCATACTTACGTTTCGACATAAATTCCAAAGCGTCAGCATATGCATTCGACATCTCCATACTTTGATTCAGGTGATAGTTTTTATATAAACTAGACCCACCTACAAAGACTAAAACGGCCACAACAAAAGTGTAGAAATATCTCGAATACTTACGCCAAACAGCTAACAATCTATCTGTTCTAACGTCTTCGTTAACCTCTTGGACAAAATCCTTTTCACTCATGGGTTTTCCTTTTTTGATCAGACCATACTATGGTATACACTATGATGTCCCTCGTAATCAATCGTATACTGTATAGATGCTAGCTAACTCAACTAAATATTGGGATCATTTGTTTGAACTCACAAATCAGGCCGCTCACTGTAACGAAATTCCCGTTGCAGCTTTAATTGCACATAAAAACAAAATTATTGCATCTGCCCACAACCTAGTAGAAACGCACCAAGACCCCACGCAACATGCAGAATTAATCGTCATAAAGACCGCAACAAAAGAACTCGGCAAATATTTAAATGAGTGTGATTTATATGTCAGCCTCGAACCCTGCCCAATGTGTGCGCATGCAATTCAACTCACTCAAATACGCAGGGTTTACTTTGGCGCTTACGACCCTCAAAGGGGGGGGATAGATCATGGAGAAGCATTACTCAAAAAGCTCAATCGAGTTGAAGCCTATGGAGGGTTTCATGAACAAGCATTTAATCATATTTTAAAAGGTTTTTTCAATACTGTCCGAAACACGCAATTTTAAGCACATCGATTATACTTTCTGCATTCTAATGTTACGATTATTGATTCTTTGACGATAGCCAGCATTTTTTTTAGAGCGAATCTTTTCACGCCCCACATAATCTCTGACTCCTTTACCTTTCTTGTTCGTTCGAACAACATCATGTGCACCGGCAACATTGTCATATCGGTGTTGCAACTCACTTAATGGGGGGTGTGCATTTAAAGAATATACAGAACATAGCGATGCGCCGATTAAAATAAGTGTTTTCATATAAATCTCCTTCAAGATTTTGTTGTAATTCAGAACACCTGATCTTAGTTGAGCAAAGAATTATTAATTTTTTAATAAACTAGTGGTATTAGTTCATCTTGCAAACTGCTCAACTACTTTCACTCAACGCCACGAACCTATCTCCACGGCTCGCAACTTCTATCAAAAAAACGTATAAAACTCCCTTGACTGAAAGCGCCGCATAAGGTAAAACCATTGCAGTTATGTTTTTTGCCCCTGTGGTGGAATTGGTAGACGCGGCAGACTCAAAATCTGTTGTCCTTTGGGACGTGGGAGTTCAAGTCTCCCTGGGGGCACCACCGATTGTAAGGATTTTAAAATGGCTAAACGTTGCACAGTAACCGGAAGAGGCGTTCTCGTTGGAAACAACGTCAGTCACGCTAACAATAAATCAAAACGTCGCTTTTTGCCTAATTTACAAAAAGCAACTTTGCTAAGTGAGGCATTAGGCGAAAGCATTAAGATGCGCCTAACTCCTAAAGGATTAAGAACTATCGAACACAAAGGTGGTTTAGATGCTTTCTTAATTTCTGCCTCAGATACTGCCCTCGACAAAAAAATCTTACGCTTTAAAAAGCGTGTGGTTGCTGCCGTTGGCCAAAACTAATTGATCTCCGCCCGAAAGGGCGGTTTTTCTTATGATTTTCTTCTCCGACTTCTCCTCTTCAGAGTTTATTTCGATTATTCAGCTAGCCACTAGCTGGGTATTTTTGTTTATTTTGTCTTACAAATATGGTCGACCTGGCATATACACTTATATTGTAACGGCCGTAATTCTTTCGAATATTCAAGTTCTCAAGTTAGGTATGTTTTTTTGGAGCTCCGAACCCGTAGCACTTGGCACAGTTATCTTCGCTTCCACTTTTTTAGCCACAGATATTTTAACTGAATTTCATTCTGAAAAAGCTGCTAAAAAATCTGTTAACTTAGGGTTTTTGGGGTTTGCCTTTTTTAGCCTCTTAATGCTACTACATGTGTGGAGCCCCCCCGTTTCCAAAGAGACCCTAACTTCCCTACAGCTAATTGATGGTCATGACGCAATGGCCCAACTATTTACACCTATGATTAGCTTATATGTCGCCAGCCTTGTTTCCTATCTCATCAGCGAGCGCTTAGACATAACACTTTATGTCCGGTTAAAGAGCCTCACTAACGGCAAGGCTCTTTGGCTTCGGAGCATCTTAGCTGCCTCTATCAGCGCCTTGGTAGACACAACCATCTTTAGCGTGCTTGCCTGGAAAGTATTTTCTGTACAGTCAGTAAGTTGGTCCGTCTTGCTTTACACCTATATTCTAGGCAGCTTTTGGCCTAGAATTCTAATCAGTATCACAGGCGTTCCTATTCTATACGCACTAAAGCACTTTAATAAGAAACGCCGGACTTAAACCTTTCTACTTTATCGCAATAAACACTTTTATCGCCTCTATCCACGGAGCACTTTCTTTATTAAAAAACACCCTACCCTGCGCCTCCACTATTTGCAGTCTTACCGAACCTACTTCATACACAACCTGTCGTTTATTCCTATTTTTTTGATCTACTTCAAAAAGCTCTTGTATAAGTTTAGATATATTTTGCGCAAAAAACGGTGTCTTAATACCTCTTTTGTAAAGCTCTAACACATTCGATCTAGTCAACAATACCTCTATGCATTGGCCTTCTTTATCGCCAACAATTACTTTCTTATTTTGCGGCACGGCTAAATTAAAAACCATCTGTTTATAATGCGAAATATCTACCAACGACTCTTGCGAAGATTTATAATAGAGATATCCATAAGTATTTTGATGCCCTGAAGAAAATGCATACTTTATACCCAGTTTATTCGCCACCGATTTAGCTGTTGAAAATCTTTCTTTGGATTCTCCTCCCAACAGTGGAGTTAAATATGCCTCACTTTTTTCTTTATTCTCATCATATACATAGCTTAGTGCCGAGCTAACTTGCTCACTAAATTTAGCATCTTTATTTAGGATAGGGTCTGATTTTACCTTATGTATCAACGTTTTCAAATTCCAT
Source organism: Alphaproteobacteria bacterium CMAR1 (assembly GCA_963693005.1). GTDB lineage: Bacteria > Pseudomonadota > Alphaproteobacteria > UBA6184 > UBA6184 > Bodonicaedibacter. The sequence goes on from OY843726.1 coordinate 339,181, forward strand.
AACTGCACTGAAACCGGAAAAGTAAGTATACTTAATGGCCCAGTACTTAACAGAAACAAAAAAACCGATAACAACGCAAATGACCATTTACTCACACGCACACTGCGAACTATTAACAAAACTGCAACGATGCATAACCATCCCCACAAAGCTATTAATGCATAACGTTGCGACGTTAGCCCATAAGCACTCACCCGTTCATAAATTGCTACGGCAAATAAGCCAAGTGGCAACAATAAGGTACTGCCTAACCAACGTCGATATAATCTAATAATGCCCGCTTCCTTCCAAGGCGTACTCAGCATATATACTGAGATCGATGCTAATGAAAAAGCTCCAACTAAATAGGCTATCCTCCCCTTAGGCAAAGCTTGATCTATCAAAATAGTTACCCCATATGTATGTAATATCAGCGCAAACACCACCAGAACAGGAATCATAACGTAGGCCAGCAACATTTTTAACCATTTGTTATTGTCTACCTCTGAAAATTCCTCAAATTGATCTGGTATATTTGCCAGAACTAATACTGGAAACAAAAAGCTCCAACAAACCTTTTCTACACTTCCATATTGAGGGCTGTAAAGTTTTATCGACAGCAAATATTCCAACGTCCCTGAAATTGCAAAAACACCAAACATAACTAAACACGTTGCAAGCATAGCCACTACGCCAGACTTCAAAATAGAAAATTGGAACGACCAAACATGTTCTTCATTGAATCTTGCAAACAAAAAAGGAGCCACCACAGCAAACGACACACTCGCTAAAACTAAGGTTACGTGTTCATAGGAGTGAATATCTTGAAACAGGAGGGCCAACAAAGCCATGGTTGGTACTATCCATAAAAAATAACGTAGTCTTGAATATTGTTTAGACTCAAACCATACTTGACTTCCTGCTAAAACAATAGCTGCAGAAACTAGCAAAACTACATATTTCCACAAATGTTTAGCTTCTTGAAAAAACAACAAAACAACCGTCATGCAAAATAACGCCACAATAGACAGAGAAAATCGCAACACCAAATAAGACATCGGAAACTTTAATATAAAATGACGCATGCGCATATATTCCTTAGTTGACAAATAACTGTAACCAATAACCGATCTTCTGTCTATATTTTATCAAATAGACCACACCTCTGGCTTACAAGTCTCTTTTTTTTCCAGCATCAATTCTGTCACCGCCCAAACCAACGCGTCTACCCGGTCTGGTGATTTTCCCTTTCCTGGAACAAATGAACACATCTGTTCTTCTAGTATAGAAAATGGCCTGACATGAAACACTTTTCCCTGCTCATACAACATCGCCACAGGTGAGGCCCTCGTATGCTTGCTTTTTGTTGCTCTCACAGCTTTTACCTTAATAGACGAATCTACTGTTTTTAAAACGGTTTCTACCAAATCTCCACCTTGATTCACTTCAACCACCACTTCGTTTACAGAGTATTTATGGTATGCCAAAACCACATTTTTCGCCCACTGCGATGGAGAACCTTTAACACTTATATCATCTAATACATACGCAAACCCATCGCGCCCCTTTGCTACAACAACTATACCCGTCTCATCACTTTTATCTCCGTGTGTAACCGCCGGGTCTACACCTATAACAACTCTTAAATACACATCTTTCTCCACAAAAAAACCCCCTATAAAAGGGGGTGTATACTCTTACGACAATAACTTGAACACTAGTGCATTGCACCTATTCTATCTTCTAATCTTCTAATTCCCGTATCTACCCATTTTTTGTCTTCTTGTGTGTCCGAATAAGTATGCAATACTCCTAATAACTCAGAAGCTAACGAATAATGAGAAACATTAATTAAATAATCAAATGCTATTTGAACATCCTTAATCTTAAAAAGTCGGCCCAAAATGCCACCTATATATATAACTTTAATCGCCGCGGCCTTAATATCTTTTGGCACTAAACCCAAATCCCTCAAACCATTAAGATAACTTTCCCAACCTATGTCTGAAAAATCTCCCTCCCGCATACGCAAATGAAAAGTTTGATGCGACAAAGCCACATAATAAGCATTTGCCAAAACCTCTTTGGCACACTTCGACTTAGCGTCTTTCAAAAAACAAATAAATTCATCAATAGTCGCTAAACGAAACTCATATCCTCCAAATATTTTCTCTGGCCGTTTTCCACGAATTCTAGCTAAATGTTCTTCAATTGCGTTCACTGCATTTATCTCTGGCACTTCCCCATGCCCTACTCGCCTTATGATCTCAGAACACGTCATAGAATGACCCACATTACTAATTCCGTTCCCACCAATAATTTCTAAAAGTTCTTGCAAATCTAATTGATTCATAGCTCTGTTCTTCATCGCTGCCTGAAAAGCACTTTGTGGTATACCGCCTATATTAAACCTTATGTTTGAAACTGATCGGGATACTGGCTGCTGCGTATCTTCAACTGCACTCTCCTGCCCAGATAAACCTGAGGCAATCAACTTATTACTTAGCAATAGCAGCACCACCAAAAATATATAACGCTTAGTTTTATTCACTCTAATCTCTCCATAATTTTATAGTTTTTAAATTACACGCAAAAGCTTAATAACTATTTAGACTGCCCCTCCGAAGAAAACACACATTTTGCAAAAACATCAATCAAATGCTCCACCTTCAATTAAGCCCGCAAAATTAGGTAATCGTATCGGGGCAATAAACTAATACAAAAATCTTATCAATTTTGCATTAGTTTACTCATCCTTCATTTCTCTGCAAATTTTGCAATAATTGCCCCAATTCCTTCTCCGACATACTCCCTAAATCAGACGCTGCCTTTTCAGTTTTGTACTTATGATGTTTTGCTTTTAATGAAATTTCTACTGCTCTTAATGCAGCTGCATGGTTTTTTGCTTTTCTTGCCGAACGAAAAACCATATCCAAATGCTCAAAAACATCGTCTTTTAAACTATTTACTGGATACAAGCAGTTCATCTATGCTCCCCCTTTGGCTGATGATATTGAATCATTGATCTTTGCCATAGCGCACCCTGCACCCCATTCATCATTTCTCCAAATAACTCTTGTGCTGCCATTTTTGTGCTTACATATTGTTCACTCATCAACTCAATGAAACTTTCCGATAAATTCTTTGAATTCTCAAATGTACTTCCTCGCGTCAACACAACATCTTTACGCTTCAACAGCGACTCTAGCAACGCTATCGGGCGTGGCGTTGTCGTAATAATACATCTCGGCGATTCTCCCAATCGCAAACTTAATATCAGCTGCTCCCAAACTTTTTCTGGCTCACGAAACTTAGCTAACTCATCTACCCACGCTGCATCAAATTGCGGACCCCGTAAATTTTCATACCCTTCCGACGAAAAAAATTGAGCCACGGCCCCGTTACTCCAAACTAAACGCTGTTTACTTCTTTCAAAGACTGGGCCTTCTCCAGGAGGATAACATTGCAATAAACCACTCACTCCCTCCACCATAATTTGCTGCAAATTTAATATATTATCTCCAACCAACGCAATACGTCGATACTTTCCTGAGTCCACCCAATGTCTAATAGTTTCAGCCCCAGTACGAGTTTTCCCAAAACCACGACCAGCTAAAATCAACCAAACACGCCAATCCCCCTTTGGAATTTTCTGGTTATCACGCGCTTGTAACTCCCACCTGTATTTTAATCGATCACATTTTCGGCGAGTCAACTCGCCCTTTAATTTTGCAATTAACTGTTTCTGCAATTCTCTTTTCATTTCTTTTTTCCCATAAAAAAAAGCCCCCTTATGGGGGCGTGTTTATCTAAAAATTTAAAAGTTAAAAAAACGCAATTTTATAAAAATTACTAAGGATTATAACTCGCTTTCTATAATTGCTTTGTGACAAAAAAAATAAGCATGCGCATAGTATTTTCCTACTAAAGGCCACTTACTTTTGCCACCTTTCTGCAACTAAACACAACGCTCTTTTATGCCACAAGCTTCCTATCTTTATTTAACCATTAATCCAATTACTCAGTAATATCTTTCCCTGGTCCCATCTCATCCAACATTCGTGCGTTATAGGCGTCTTCTAAGGTTAAGCTATTATTGAAACCTGCCCTTAGTATCAACGCCGTAGATGGGCGTTTCTTTTTAGCTAAAACAGCAACCTCTCTATCTTTTTCCGTCACCTCATCTGCAACAAAAGCATCTTGCTCTGCTATATGTTCTCTATCCAATTGCTCTTCCTGAAAAGCATAGCCTTCCAAACTATCTCTGTGCAAAGCTATAGCGTGCATAGACCTATCACTTCTGTAGCTTTCTTCCTTTAGTGCTGAGTTTGATAAAGAGTTTGTATCTCTATGTTTTGGAGAAAAAGCCACGCTATCATCTTCGTCTGCCTCCCTATCGGGCAGAATCACGGTCACTGATGCTCCTAATCGAAAAGATTGCCGGCTAGAGACTGAGCCCGTGGCCGCTACAATAGCTAAATCTACGGGTATCAACTCTAGCATCTGATTGGGATCTATGTGAGACTTTCTTCTTAACCATGCAGTTTCACTGGCCAAAAGTGGGTCAACTTCAGAAAGCTCTGCTGTTGTTTTTGTATTAAACGAAAATTCTGAATAGTCAACTTGTGACCGATTAGGATCTTCCTCTTCAAAAATATCACTATGATCTTCTCTTAGTAAGTGAGCGCTATCCATATCTTCCAAAGAAGAACCTGACGCTAATCCATCAAATTCATCCGTTGAAGCGTATGCCTGAATACTGCTAGCCGCAGCTAAGACTGAAAGTAAAACAGATAAGTTTCTCATTTGCGAACTCCGTTCCTATAGCCGTCTAGTTAATACTTTATTGTTAATTCCTTAAGATTTTCTTAACAAGTTCGCCGCATTTAATGTATCCTTTAGTTTTATTAACCTAACCCTCTACTATTTTTATCAAAGCCTTACCTAAAAAAAAGCCTTAAATATTAATCAAAACTATATACATTGCCTTAAAAAAAACGCCCCACTATCTGGGGCGCTAATATATTTTTATACTTGTATATAAAATCTATTTGTCGTCTTCTGCAACCCCTTCCCATCTTTCATGCACTCCCCCTAAAGTTTTAGGGTCATATGGTTTTTCCTCTATCGGCGTTCCAAGAGTAACTGTGCCCTCTCTAGATTCCATACCAGATTCAGTACTGTCTCCCAGAGAGTTTATTAAACTAATATTAGAAAGTTGCCGTGGGGGTTGTGTTACGTCAAGAGGCGCTCCCTCATCTGAAGCGGTAGTCTTCGCTTCTTTGTCTTTAGGTGGGGTACGCATCTTGCCTGCACGCTTCAACTCAGGTTGATCTACTAGCAAAACTACTCCAGAAGGCGCTTCATACGCCATACCTTCATCATCGCAAACCTCAGCTCCTGGAAATTCACCTTCATTCTGCAGCACTATTGGTGAAACAGTCACTAGTCCAGAAGTAACCCTATACATCTCGCCATCTTTGCCATCTTCGCCACTCATTGCCGTCGGAAACACACTTTCATGATTATGAGTCGTTGGCGAAGCAGTCCGTTCGTCATGGCTAGAGCTTTGAATTTGATCTATTCCGGATCCACTAGAAACTGATATTGCAGTACATGAAACTAAACAGCTCAACAAAAAAAACTTCATATTATTTTCCTTTATTATTCATTCTTTTAATTCTATAGCTACTCTTCAGGGTGCGCAACCCTATACCTGAAGTGCGAGATCTTTAACAACCCTTCTCATCCATTTTTATTATATTTGAAAAGCCTTAAATACACTTAAAAAACATCCGTCATATTTATTAGTCTAAAAACTCAAATCCCATACGCATGTCCGAATACACATTTCCAAGCACCGCCGATACATAAAAAATACCCCCAAAACTTGCTGAAAATTGCACTCGACCACTAATAAACATTTCCATATCTAAATCCAAGGCAGTAGAAATTTGAATAATTGCCTTAAAGCTCTTATTCACTTGGGGCAAAATATACTGTAAGGACGCCGATGACATTTGAAGCCCATGAGGTATGAATATTGATGACTGAACGCTGCCTCTCAACTCCCCAAAAGATGAAAGCGGAAAACACGCACCTATCCGAGAGTTAAACGCTTTACCAAAGGGTGACTTTACGCAACCTATCTGAGCATACCATTGGGTTGACGCACGCCATCCTACCACTCTTTCACTACTCAATAGTAACTTTGATGAATAAATACCCGTTGAATCTGGCAATAACACTAAACCTAAGTTTTCTGAAAAACCCAACATTAATGCCGGTGCTCGACCAACAATTATTTCACCTTCTTGAGGAATAAACGTAATTTTCTTTTTTTGCGGATGAATAGTAGACTTTAAATATACTACTAACTCCTGACGCCCTTCTGGCGTATCTTCCACCGCATATCGCCCCTCGAACCCCTTTGGAACTCGAAAGAACCCGTGCTCTGCACCTATAATATTAGCTGCTTCAGCTAATACATAACGCTCTTCATTAGGAATATACCCCAATGTCCTAAAACCTAGCTCAATGGGGTCAGATGCTGATAAGGCAAAGTCCCCTATCTCTGGTTTACGTATAACGCGATCAGGATCTAACAAATCAATTTCAAAGTAATTCTGAGGCAAAAACTTACCTGAAAGTAACTCATCTGAATTACTTAACTCTAAGAACGATGGCTCAGAAGTCGTATCAGGTTTACCTACTGAGTCTTTGCCAAAATCAACTACATCGCCTCTATCTGAACATGCCAACAAGCATAAACAAATCACTCCGGAAATCCAACGCAACACCATCTTATTATCCTTATTATTATTTTAAGATATGCTTAGACTGTTAACGTTGTATTAAAGTAAAAAAGACCTTTCTCCACTTTACTTAATTAAGTTTATCAAGCGTTTTTACCTTGTCAACTGGGTTATTGTTTTTTCATATATTTAAACTTTACAAAAATTGATTTTCTATTACATACTAGTTTGTCAGTAACAATATTACTGTCGTTACGAAGTATACATTAATTAAACCAGGATAATAAAAACAATGAAAAAACTCGTAAAATCACTATTTCTATCTACGGCACTACTCGGTCTAGCTCCTATCAAAGCTTCCTCAGAAACTCTCGCTCCAAACACATTTATGATACCGGAATGCCCCACACAAACTGTGTATTTAGCTGGTTCACTAAATTCAACTACCCCCGAAATCCCTACCTTTAATAAGACTGTCTATTTACCCGACAAAACCCCATTAAAACTAACTTTCTCTGGCACACGTCCAACTTATACCCTATCCATTATGTTGGGTGATTGCTGCCCTTCATTAAGCAAAGAAAGCGACTCTCATGGAGCTGAAACCGTCCCCTCCCCCATTAACCTAACTGCTGAAAACTACAAACTATCCGCTGCTTTTCCTTCTTCTACAAGCCCTGAAACCCTTCAAACACGCTTGCGTGTCTACAATCACTCTTTACAACATTCATTTATCCTTGATATCAGCCAGATCAACATCGGAGATGACAGCGCCCCGTCTCAACTCACTTTCTCTGAAGATCATAAGGATTCCGAAAAAGTAAGTACAATTAAAGTACAAAATGGTGGTTTAACGCTTGTTGGAAACAATGGTACAGAAAGCACACAACCCGTCTCAGTCAGTGCAGAGGTGGGAGATAATGATAACATCATACCCGCGCTACTGTTAGTTACCTCTCAAATTCCTGGAGATGTCAATATTACCGCAACTTTTTTAGAAGGTGTTTTATCCACTAACTTTTCTCCCTTAGTTGACACAAACCAAGACGACCTACAACAGAATATTGAAAGATTAACGCAACTTTTAACACGCTTACGCGCAGCGTCTTTCACGTTTAGCCGCCAAAACGGCGAAACTAATTTCAAACTAATGCCATAAACTAAATATCCCCTCCTTCTCTTTTGACGGGGGGGTATTTTTTAACGCTTCTTCAAAGTTCTATCTTATCAAAAAGGCTTATTTTTATGATAAGACCGCTACATATATAAAAAACTTACACCCTTAAACTTCTCCTAATACGTATTAACGCGAAATAGCTTAAAACAAGCTGGCGGCTACTCACACAACAAAAAAAGCCCCCAAACGGAGGCTTTTTAAGAAAATAAATCACTTTCAATTAGTTTTTTGGCAAAACTCCCCAAACTTGACTACGCAACATCCATCCCTTGTATCCGCCAAACTTTACACGCACATAGTCGCCTTCTTGGTCTTTTAAATACTCACCCGCAACGCCACGTTCAGCTTTTAAAATCAACTTCTTACTACTTCCTGGATGCGACACTAACATTGATACCTTAGCTTTTACCCACACGGCATTATTGCTACACAATAAGTTTTTATGAATCCAGCCTTCTTCACCATCGATATCTTTAACCTTCCGCCAAAAGTCAAATTCAGCAATCACTAATAACGGAATATATTTTCGTATGTACGTAGCCTTCGCAGGATATTGATTTCCAGGTCCTGCACGCAAATTTATACGGTCTCCCTTTGTCGCCACAAAATGTGGAACTGGCAAACCACTCCCCTTAATGATTTTTTTGGCTGTTTCCGTCATCTCAACAGAATTGTCTGCGCAAACACTCCCCACCATTAACAACACACAACATAGAAATCTATGCAACATGCCTAAACTCCAGTTGATCCAAATCCACCTGCACCACGCACAGTTTCAGATAGCACCTCTACCTGAGCAATAGCTGCACGTGTATACTGGGCGATAACCATCTGCGCAATACGCATTCCCGGAGTAATCGTAAAAGGTTCCGAACTTAAGTTCACTAATAACGCTTTAACTTCGCCTCGGTAATCTGCATCAATTGTCCCCGGCGCATTCAGCACACTCAATCCATGCTTATATGCCAATCCCGAACGTGGTCGAATTTGAGCCTCATGCCCTTCTGGCAAAGCCATCGCAATACCGGTAGGAATCAATTTTCGTTCCATGGGTGCCAACGTAATATCCGCTTCAATTGCAGCCATCAAATCCATTCCCGCGCTATGCTCAGTTGCATAAGCAGGCATACCTGCCGCATGTGGCAACAGCTGAATTTCTACCTGAGTACGTGTTAAAGTATCTGTCATATTTTCCATCCTTGATGTATGGCAACAATGCCATCTGTTAAATTTTCATATGTTACGGCGTCAAAACCTGAAGCTTCAATCTTTACTTTTAATGTTTCTTGGTCAGGAAATGCAGCAATACTTTCCACCAAATATTCGTAAGCGTCCCGATCATTTGCAACAATTTGCCCAATTTTTGGAATTACGGCTGTATTATAGGTTTTATATATCATATTCAAAATTTTGTGCTGCACTTTACTAAACTCTAGGCACAAAAACTGCCCGCCCGGCTTTAAAACTCGGTAAAACTCTTGCAAGGCCAACTCACGGTCAGAAACATTTCGCAAACCAAACGATATCGTTAACGTATCCACGCTTGCCTCGTCTAATGGCAAAACCTCTGCCGACCCTTCTAACCACTCCACTCCCGAAACAATCCCTTTATCCATCAAGGCCGCTTCACCTTTGGCAAGCATTTCGGGGTTTGGATCAATCGCGGTGATTTTCGGCATCATCCCTTGTCGCTGCAACTTTTGATGAATTAAACGAGTAATATCTCCAGTTCCCGCGGCAACATCCACATAATGTGCGTTCGGTTTTACTGAAACTTTTCCAACAAACTGCCGTTTCCAAATACGATGAACACCAAAACTCATTGCATCATTCATCAAATCATATCGGTTCGCAACCCGGCTAAACACACCCTTTACAAATGCAGCATGCGACTCTAAAGACATCACAAATAAACCTCGTCAAATTCTTTTCGGAGCTTACCATAATTCCCGCACATGATGCAGAAAATTTTAGCTCGCTATAACAATGATTAATGTATCGATAACTCAGAAAAACTCTTGGCAATATCATCCAACATTTTCTTCATGCCGTTTAAAACTGAACACGGCGCATCTCCATCAACACACGTTAATTTATCTTCAGTGCCTTCCAAAACAACCACTGACTCCCTAACCATTACATAGTAGCGCATAACGCCTTCCTGTCCTGGGTATGTATCAACTCTAACCAGTTGCGCATCATTGCCCACCTGACGTGGAGGCTCATATATAGAAATTATGGGATTATGCGATAAACTTCGACTAATCGGATGATAGGTCTGGCAATCATCTATAAAGCCCGACTGATAATATACTTCACCAAATTTACTCGCTAATTCCAGCGATACATCGTCTTGCATACCGCCAATTAAATCGCTTGCTCCAAACACCTTCGGCACAAACAACACTATAATCACGCCAATACTTCTCCACCAACTCATCATTTACTTACCCTTTATATACTCTCGGTAAAAATTATATCCGCTTTAAACATAAAAAACACCCCCGAAGGGGGTGCTTTTAATATGTATGCTTTTTTACTTGGTTAGAATTTCGGATGCAGCATCAGCGTTCCTATTGATACGAGAGTTTTTAATGATTTTTTCAAAAGTTCCTACATAAAATATTTATTTAAAAAATATTTTAGAGATAGGTCCGCCTGTCACGATAATCAAGCAAAGCTATAGGCCCATCTCTCGCTACCCATATACATCTAATATAAAAATACTGTATACTAGAAAAAAAATGAAAAACCACACTTATGCCTCAGTTAAATTCCTCAATCGCACGTATTCAATTAAATTCACCCAAAACGCTTAACGCATTAACACTCTCCATGGGTCAACACGTACAAACATTGCTGCATCAGTATCAAAACGACCCTCAGACTCATGCAGTAATTCTTGAAAGCCAAGTTCCTAAATCTTTCTCTGTAGGTATCGATTTACATGAATTTCAATCCAATCCTACCCCCAGCTATCGTCAAAACTTTCTAGATACTTGGTCAAGTGTTGCCAACTTTACAAAACCCATTATCGTCAAACTCCACGGCTATGTATTCGGTGGAGGTTTAGAGTTAGCCTTAATGGGCGATATTTTAATTACAGATGATACTGCAACTTTCGGTCAACCCGAGCTCACCGTAGGCACTATCCCAGGTTTGGGGGCAACGCAACGTCTGGTGCGCAGTATTGGAGAATACCGCACAAATGATATAATCTTAACTGGTCGGCGAATTGATGCAAATACCGCCTTAGAATGGGGACTTGTTTCACAATGCGTATCTTCAACACTTATAGATACCACAGTAACAACTATTGCTAACACACTGGCAACACGCTCACTACCCATACTAATTGCTGCAAAAGCTGCCATTAAATCCGCACACGAGCACGCCTTATCATCCGGCCTTCAAACCGAGAGACAACACTTCTTAAATACGTTCACTCTTATAGATCAGCACGAAGGTTTCCAAGCATTTATTGACAAACGATCACCTAGCTTTAAAAACCAATAAAAACATTCATATTCAATTAATACTTTTCTTCTAAACTTACTAAAAAAAGATGGTTTTAAAAAGCACGCATATGAAATTATATCTTCGATTACTTCTAACTTTTCTTGCAACCAAAAGTGGGTTTATTCAGTCTTTGTTAGCAACTGAACCCTACCCCGAGAAAGAACTCGCAAGTAACGCTCACGACGAACACTATGCAGACTATTTAAATGGCTTTAACAGCGACCCTCTCACACAAGCTCTACAACTGCATGAGGATGAAATCAGGGCCGCAATAGAAAGAAAAGTTGCACTAACCCTAAAATCACTAACTCCCGATACTAGCTATGACCTCGAAAAACTCCAAGCACTTATTCAGCAAATAAGTGCAAGTATCTTAAATACTCCAGAAGGATTTATCGTTGCCACAGAACTCCACAACGCTAATCCAGAAATTTCTATCAACAGTAAAAACATCAGCCCAACAAGCCCAGCCACCACACCTAATGAAGACAAGTTAAAAACAGTCAATGATTTTGTTGCCTCAGTCGTGAAAAAAGATATACAAACTGCTCAAGATAAAAAAATTAACCTTACTGATTTAACCCCAAAAGATATTCACGATAACACGCGAGCAACCTCTAATGAAAAAATTGATGATATTGAGAAAGTTAGACCTCAAAACCCAAACCTACGTCCTCAGCCTCCTGTTAGCCTACCCACAACATCTACCACCCCTATAGAAAACATACCTGCCGGAACCGCAGGATCTAATGATTCAGCCCAAGATACTGACTCCTCTGAAGATCCAAATTCCACAACCGAAAACCCAACGACAACACCTGATAGTGGGTCATCTACTCCAAACACCGTCTCCTCATTAATCTATGATGGGCAAGACCTAGCCCAATACACAGCACTCACTCATATTACTATTCCCGCATCGCAACTTGGGGCCCCCATTACTAGCACCAGAGACCTACACACAACTATTACAGACGATGCAGCAGGGGCAGCACTTAATTTAGAGAATTTAAAGTTTAAGGTTTCAACATTAAATCTATCCGCCGTCACAAATATCCTAAATAATCATGTAGATATTACAACTTATGTGGGAGGAAGCATCGACACGTTAATTATTGCCGGTGGAAACTTAAACAGTATTTCCGCTCCAGACACGCTACCAACCTTACTGTCCGATGCCAGTCAACTAGCAAATATCGCACTCGTTGGCGCTGCAGGCACATCACTTCCCACTTGGGTAAATGATACAAACATGGCCGCAAACGCAACTCTAAATGTTACGGGCATGCCAGCACTAACTAGCGTAAACTTCAGCGGGCATGATGACATTGCTCACTTAATTGCAGCCGATACACTGACTACCTTAACCATCGATGCCGGACAAATTCAAAGCATAAGATTAACGGGCAACACCACCACTGCACTGCCAAGCTGGATAACTACCAATGATAACTATGCAACAAACTCAACTTTAGACATTTCCGGACTAACTAACCTTGCTAGCACTGACCTAAATATTTCCACACTAACAAACCTCAGCTCAGTAATAGCCCCATCTAGCGTTACTGGAACAATTACGCTTTCAAATAGCGTAACTAGTTTAACTGCTGCTCCAACTCTTAATACCTTAATTGCTGGCGACACTCTCACCACGCCCACCGGGCCCACAGCGCTAACATCAATTGTTCTTTCAGGGTCTGCCGCATCTGTTCCAACTTGGGCAACTAATGGCTCTAAAACAGGTGCTGGAGCAGTACTTAATCTCTCTGCAATGACTGGCCTGGGCACATCTATCGACCTTTCTACCTTAGATGCATCTATCACTACGGTAATACTTCCTACATCAATTACTACCATCATTGCTCCAGACACCCTCACCACACTCACCGGGCCTACAGCTCTAACATCAATCACTATCTCCGGGTCAGCAGTATCCGTTCCTACTTGGGCGGTTAATGGCTCTCTAACTGCCGCAAACACCACACTCAACCTAACCGGAATGACCTCTCCACTTCTGCTAGACGTCAGTGGAGATACAAACATCACTACCTTAAATGCTAACAAACTAAATGCTTTAACTGCCCATGAAAACCTTGCTAACGTCACGGGTGCATCGACACCGACGCTTGCGTTCATTGAAATTGTTGGCACAGCTAAAACAAACCTTACAACACTTGCTTGGGCAACCAACGGCTCTCTAACTTCTTCCAGCTCAGGAACGATGCTAGAACTATCTAGAATGACGGCTCTTGCTGCTCCTCTAAACCTATCCACTGTTAACAACAGTATCGTAAATGTATCCGTATCTGGAATTTCTAACATAACCTTGTCTGGGGCTGTCACAACTCTAACTGCTGATGCAACTTTAACTACGCTAACTGCCAGCGAAAAACTCCTTAATCTCAGTGGTCCCACGGCTCTTTCTTCAATCACTCTGTCTGGAACTTCTGAAACTGATATTTCTAATCTTACTTGGCTAAATACTGCTGCCCAAATCGCTCCCGGAGCAGCTCTGAATTTGACGAACATGATTGGACTTACTTCTCCTCTTGATCTATCGGGAATCAGTAACAATATAACTAGCGTAACAGTCACAGGAGTTTCTAACTTAACTTTACCTAACACTGTCACCTCATTAAACGCCGACGCAACTTTAACAACTTTAACAGCTAGTGATAATCTTGCTAGCATTGCTGGCGGAGCAAATGCACTCACCTCTATTACCCTCTCAGGGTCTACCGCATCTGTTCCAACTTGGGCAACTAATGGCTCTACAACGAGTGCGGGTGCAACACTTAATCTCTCTGCAATGACTGGCCTTGGCACATCTATCGACCTTTCCGCCTTAGATGCATCCATCACTACAGTTATACTTCCTGCATCAGTTACTGCCATCATTTCTCCAGATACTCTCACCACGCTCACTGGGCCTACTGCTCTAACGTCAGTCACTGTTTCCGGATCTACTGCATCTGTTCCAACTTGGGTAACTAATGGTTCTTTAACTGCCGCAAGCACCACTTTAAATGTCTCAGGCATGACTGCGCTCATAACAATAGATATCAGTGGAGATGCAAATATCACAACCCTCTCTTCCGATGAAGATCTAGTCACTGTAACAACTGCAGCAGACCAACTAGAATACATTATAGTTTCTGGCACAGCTAAAGCAGACCTTGCAACGCTTGCTTGGGTGAACGATGCTGCAAAAACTGCTGCAAACGCAACATTGGATATCTCAGGAATGACTGCACTTACAGCCGCCAATATTACCAACACCGATATTACAACTATAGAGGCTAATTATGGAGCTGCCTGGGCAGGCAATAAGCTAGAGCTCGCAGTTGCACATGCAAACGTCACACTTGCACTTGTCGGCGATTTAGCGGGAGGCAACCCCACACTTGATATGATTACAACAAATAAAGATAAAGTTACGACTCTTGACCTTACAGGCTTAACTAGCCTACCAGCTGCAGTTACAATCGGCCATGTAAGCGAACTTTCTGTAAACGTAACCACCGTTGACCTAACTGGCTCTGGGGTCACTGATGTTACGGCAAGCGAAAATAACGGTGGGGCGACAACCTTCACTTTACATGATGGTGTAACCACAGTAGTTAAATAAACAGGTGATTTAATGAAAAAAATAACAAAACACGCATTTTTACTATCTACTGCAGCCTTACTGTGTGGCTGCGGAGATGTCAGCGACTCAGACTCCAACGAAACAACGCAAACATCAATAACCTTGCCTGACAATTTACAAGCACCTATCTATGTTTCACACCCCAGCAATATTCATAACCAAGGTGAAAAATTCGAACTTCTAGATGCCGAACACATTACAACGCATGCCGCAATACGCAGTTCACTAAACAATAAACAGCATATGGGTGATCAAACGTTCTCTGCACACAGGCTAGCACACACCTCAGATATGGAAACCCTACCTCAAGCTAGCGAAGATCAAGCAATATTTTTCGATATGTTTGGCCATCACGCAACGCACCACCCTCGCAGCCGGGGAGAGATCAATCAAGCAGGAAAAGTTACTGGGTTATACCTAAAAAAAAGTCAAGTTC
Source organism: Alphaproteobacteria bacterium CMAR1 (assembly GCA_963693005.1). Lineage (GTDB taxonomy): Bacteria > Pseudomonadota > Alphaproteobacteria > UBA6184 > UBA6184 > Bodonicaedibacter. The sequence continues at coordinate 354,696 of OY843726.1, forward strand.
TAATGGAATCGGGGGGGCGTATGGATACTTTGGTCACACGCGCTGATGACACCGAAATTGTTACCAACGATTATGCACCTTTTACAGCCCACTCCTTCTTTTTAGATGAAAAATCATCCGTAACGGGCAATGATGAAATTCGCTATGTCAATAGTACAAAAGTACCCTTTGGTATGACGTTTCAAGGTGTCACAGAATCACGCCCTTCACTTTATGATGAAACAAATGTTTTTTCAGCGAAAAAAGGTGATTTTGTCATTAAAGGACGCATGAATAAACAAACCATTTCTCCTGGAATGACCCTAAAAGCTTATGGATCAAAAACTTACATATCAGAATTAAACCATAGTGGGGGTACTCTAGTTCTTAAGGCTAGTTCACACTTAGAAACTAATTCATATACAGTTAATGCTCCCTCAAAGCTTGAATTCATTTGGGATACCTCAGTAGATAGGCCCAGAATGATCGTCAACGGTCCTCTTAGAATGTATGAGAATGTTGGGTTGGTTCTAACTGCTAATATTAGAAATCTTACAGAAGGGAAAATTGCAACTTTAATTCAATTTGATTCTGGCTCCGCAGCAGGTTTTAAAAAAGAACACGGCCGTTTTGGAGCAGATTTTGAAATTATCTCCGATAGTAATACTTTAAGTATCAGGCTCCTGAGAAAAGGTACAACTACAGCAACAATCGAAGGCTTATCTAACAGCTCTGTTTCTCTAGCAAAACGCATTCTCGCTTCCAACTCAGAAGCTGCCTCCCAGCTCGCCTTAGCCGAAATTCACGATGCACACTCAGCATTAAGTGCTTCCTCTTCTGAGGCAAACCTACCTGCAGAAACCAATTGGTCATTGCCAAATTTTGCTGAACTAAACAAAAACACAACCACTCACAATAACACTTGGTCACAGCACCATAAAACAGGCGCAAGTGCCTTACATGCAATGGGCGTCACTTTGTCCGATTCAACTCAAATTGGGCTCAGCCTACTCTCAAATATAGAAACTCAAAGCCCAACTGCTGGTGTTCATTGTCTAAAAAATAACCATACAGCAACTATTTTTGGAGACAACTCATCTATCGGTCTTCAACTAAATCAATCCATGGGTATCTTTGATTTAGGAGTTACTCATCAGATTAGCTTGCGTTCCGGGACCATCAAAACTAATCTATGGGACTTACAGATCTCAAATGCCGTCCAACACCGCACTAATGCATACCTTGGAGTCAACCTAAAGCTTCCACAACACGTAGGGAACACAGTCCAGTTAGGCGCTCGCATTCTAGTTGATCTCCACAAATCCCTAAATAATCACACCGCCTATATTAATGAGCTTCCCTTTAAAATTAATGGCCAATCACTTAATAGAAATGTAGGATTACAACTAAATGCTGCTTTCCCATTTAGCTCAGGATATCTTTCTTTTTCATATGACTCCTACGCAACATCACAACAATTAAATTCAACTATAAGCCTAACTTTTGCTCTTCATGATTAACCACTAAGGGGGATAGCCCCCCTTAGTTACTATTAAAAAAACTCTTTACCCTTTTCAAAATTGTATTTCATAGAAGAACACTATATAATTCACTCAAAAGTTTAAAAGGAGACACCTATGTCCAACCTGCTAATGGCGGGCAAAAAAGGCTTGATTATGGGCCTAGCAAATGAAAATTCTATTGCCTGGGGAATTGCACAATCTCTACATGCTCAAGGTGCAGAACTTGCGTTCAGTTATCAAGGCGATATTTTTTTAAAACGTATCACGCCACTACTCGACAGCATTAATTGCAAAAATATGGTGCAATGCGACGTTCAAGACGACTCCAGCATTGAAGAAATGTCCAAACATTTAGAGAAAACTTTTGGAAAAATTGATTTTATTGTTCATGCAGTTGCCTTTTCAGATAAAAATCAACTCAAAGGTCGGTATATGGACACTACACGCGATAACTTCGCGATGACAATGGACATTTCCTGCTATTCATTTACTTCTGTTTGCCAAAAGCTATACCCCATCATGAACCCAGGAAGCAGCTGTGTTACATTATCATATTATGGCGCAGAAAAAGTAATGCCTCACTACAATGTAATGGGGGTTGCAAAGGCTGCCTTAGAAACAAGTGTGCAATATTTAGCTGCTGACTTAGGACCCGACAATATTCGCGTTAACGCCATTTCTGCAGGCCCGATGAGAACTCTTGCTGCAGCCGGAATTAGCGATTTTCGATATATGTTACGTTGGAATGAAGTGAATTCTCCATTGCGTCGGAATACGACTCAAGAAGACGTAGGAGGCACAGCTTTATATTTATTAAGCGATCTTGCTAGCGGTGTAACCGGTGAGTTGATTCACGTAGATAGCGGGTATCATGTTGTCGGAATGAAGGCCGTCGATGCCCCAGATCTCACAATTGAAAAAAGTCAGAAATAAATGAAAGTTGCCCCATCCATCCTTTCTGCAAATTGGTTAAACTTAGCCAAAACAGTAAATATGCTAGAGGATGCTGGGGCCGACTGGCTGCACATTGATGTAATGGACGGGCACTTTGTCCCAGACATCACCATGGGATCTCAAATGGTCTCTAACTTAGCTCAAGCAACGCTCTTACCTCTAGATGTCCATCTTATGGTAGATAACCCAGAACATTTTATTGAGCCCCTAGCTATTGCCGGGGCAAAGCATATTTATATTCATTGCGAACTTACTAACAAAGATATTAAAAGCCTTCTCCAATATATTCATAGTTTTGGTTGCAAAGCAGGCCTTGCCATCAATCCAGAATCACCAGTTGCAGCAACTACCCCCTTTTTAGATCACTTCGAAAACATCCTTGTCATGAGCGTTAATCCCGGAAAAAGTGGTCAAAAGTTTATGCCAGAAGCTCTTAACAAGATCTCATTCTTCTGCGATAAAGTTGAAGAAATAGTTGTAGATGGAGGCATCAACAATTACACGTCCACCCTCGCTGCCGATGCTGGAGCATCAGCACTTGTGTCAGGATCCTATATCTTTAACCACTCCAATCCGGCTACTGCGATACAGCAACTTAAAAGCTTGTAATCCACGTTTATCTAAAAGCCCTCCGATAAGTTTATTGCACAAAAGCATGGAGATTTCTCTTCGAAAACACAAGAAACTGGGCCCTCACGAGTGACAACTATATATAGCGTCTATTCGCCTTTTTTATCTTCGTTTTAAAGCAGTTAAATTATCTAGTATGCCACTCTCATTGAATACTGTCTGAAACTATAATGATGACATACCCGCATGAAAAGCACGTCCTTGTCTGACTAAAAAATATGCAGACTCTAATCAAGGTTTTAAAAAAGTTTTTTCTAACCAATGAATAGTATAATCACCTTTTTTAACATCGTCATTTTCTACCAGACGTTGGTGTAATTTTATATTTGTCTTAACACCGTCAATGTAAAACTCTTTCAATGCCCGGCGCAAACGCCCTAAACATTGTTCGCGATTTTTCCCATGAGCAATCAGTTTACCCACCATACTGTCATAATAAGGAGGTATCTGATACCCCGCATACAAAGCACTATCAATTCGAATACCCGGCCCACCCGGAGCATGAAAGTGTGTAACTTTTCCTGGGCTTGGCATAAATGTATCTGGGTCTTCAGCATTAATTCGGCATTCAATCGCATGTCCACGAAAAACAATATCAGACTGTTTCAAGGTCAATGGATTTCCAGCCGCCACAGATATTTGTTCATGAACAAGATCAATGCCTGTAATTAACTCAGTAACAGGATGTTCAACTTGAATGCGCGTATTCATTTCTATGAAATAAAAGCTTCCGTGTTCATACAAAAACTCAACTGTTCCAAGACCACGATATTTCATTTTGCGCATAGCACTTGCGCAAATCTCACCCAACTCATTGCGCTGTTTGTCCGTGATTATCGGAGACGGAGCCTCCTCAAATACTTTTTGATGACGACGCTGCAAAGAACAATCACGCTCTCCTAAATGGATTGCATGTCCCTTACCATCACCCAACACTTGTACTTCAATATGACGCGGCTCACCTAAGTACTTCTCTATGTATACTCGGTCATCACCAAAGTTTGCTAAAGCTTCTGAACGGGCCAAACGAAAAGCTGACTCTATTTCATCCAGAGAATTTACAACCTTCATCCCCTTGCCGCCGCCGCCAGAAGCAGCTTTGATCAGTACGGGGCAACCAATATCAAAGCAAACCTTCTTTGCTTCATCCACGGTATCAACTGCACCTTCAGAACCAGGAACTGTCGGTATACCCAATTCCTCTGCAGTAATTTTTGCCTGAACTTTATCACCCATTGTCACAATATGCTCAGGGTCTGGCCCAATAAAAATCATGCCATGATCTTCAACCATTTGCGCAAATTTTGCGTTTTCCGACAAAAAGCCAAATCCGGGGTGAATTGCATCCGCCCCCGTAATTTCAGCTGCTGCCATTATAGATTGTGTATTTAAGTAACTATCTTTCGCAGGCCCCGGCCCAATACAAACACTCTCATTGGCCAGCAATACATGTTTAGCAGATGCATCAGCGGTTGAATGAACTGCTACAACCTGAATATCCATTTCCCGACATGCACGCAAAATACGAAGTGCGATCTCGCCTCTATTAGCGATTAGAACTTTCTTAATCATAAAAACCTACTCGATAGTCAGCAATGTGTCACCAAACTCAACTGGGCTTGCATCTTCAAAGCAAACTTTTTTAACCGTTCCAGACATATGCGCCTTAATGGGGTTCATAACCTTCATTGCCTCAATAATGCAAACTGTATCACCTTTGTTCACTCTAGCTCCAGCTGTTACAAAGGCAGCCGCTCCAGGCTCTGGAGACAAATATAAAGTTCCTACCATTGGAGATTTTACATCCCCAAGAGAAGGCACTACTGTATTAGCAAGATTTGAGTCCGGGGCCTGAGACGCAACCGCTGATGTCGGAAGTGTCTGCACTACTGTAGAAGAAATCGAGCGCGTCAATCGAACGCGCCGACCTTGATCTTCATACTCAATTTCGCTTAAGTTTGCATCTTCCAGAACTTTTGCTAAGGTCTGGATTGCGTTTTTATCAATTTCAAATGAGAATCTTTTATCCGTCATGGGTGTCGCCGTGGGTTAATTATTTCTGTTCGCGAATTTTCTTTAATACTAAGTCTAAGTCTTCAGGAGTAATGGCCTGCTTCAATAAAAAGTCGCCAACCACATATCCAGGGACCTGTGTGATTCCTAGCTTTTCAGCCAAGGAACGGTTGTTTAACAATGCTTCCTTTGTATCCGCAGCGTCTACGTCTGCCTCTAACTTAGTTCGGTTTACTCCAGGCAGATTACCCGCAATATCCATCAAAGACGTCTCAGTTAACATCTCAGACGTTGCTAACATTTTGTCGTGAAACTTTACAAACAAGCCTTGCTTATTTAAGGCAATAGCTACACGTGCTGTTTTCTGTGCCAATGCCGATGCATCCGGTAAAAAGCGTACAGCAACCCGGAATTTCTTATCCTTTGCCATTACGTTTTGATACATTTTAAACATTGCTTTTGACTTAGAGTCTACGTAATCGCCAAACATAATTAATGTTGTATCTGCTCCTGCAGGTCCAATCATAGGAAGACCAGAAGCATGATCAATATCCGAACGATACTTCTTAAGTAACTCAACCACACGCTCTTGCTGCTTATCTGCTACTTGTTTTTGCAAATTCATAATAGACTCAGCTAAAACATTTGGGTTTTTAACAACATATGCGTGTACAATTTTCTCAATTGCAGCTACTTGCGACTTACTAAAAGCTGTTTGATCTACTTCAACAGTTGGTTTATTTGTGTTTTCTTCTTTTTCTTTTTTGGAACATGCCCCTAACAACGCTGTTGCTGTTAGTAACAGTGAAAGTTGTTTTTTCATCTTCAAATATCCCGTAATAATTTCAATTGGGCTAATCTAACATATTTCAAAAACTCTCAAAAGAATTTTCGTCAATATCCCCTATTCTTAATTCTAAATCACTCAACTTCACCGCATCTGTTGTGCCCGCTTTTACAATTTGTTTTGCCGCTTTCAAGTATCTCTTAGCCCCATTTAAGTTTTTCATTGCCAAATTAGCTTCAGCCAAGGAATATAGCTGCATTGCCTTATCACCTAACAAATCATAAATACGGGCATACTGATCCCAAACACTTGGGCTACGCTTTAAATCTTTATCCAAAGCCTCAATGGTGGTCATCTCCCTTAGTGCTTCCGAGGCTCGCTTTAGTAGCACCAAAGTCGTCGCGCGCTCAAAGCGCATAATGACTTCTTTACGCCCCGTAACACTCATCTTTTCTGCCAAATTTATCGCTGCACTTATATCGCCCAAGGCTTTTTCAGAGCTTCCCGCGGCCTGATGCACCTCACCTCGTGAAAACAATAAATACGGATCTGTTGGATGTTTTTTAATAAGCAAAGTTAACATTTCCAAAGATTTTTTATGATTTCCAACGGTTCCCAACACCAATGCTTTAGCATACAGAGCATCTGATTGCGTCATATCCGGGTATAATGAATCCACCTCGTGCGAACTCATTGTAAACGCAGCAACACGCGCTTTCGCCATTTTAAACGTATATTGATAATCGTCTGGCATTGCTTTCTTATGTGCTTCAACCATATACTGGTCTACATACTCTCTCCGCTCAATACTAGCTGGGTGCGTCTGCAAATAAATAGGCAACTCTGCCGAACCATGGTCCTTTGACAGTTTTAGCATCGTTTCTGTTGCATCACGAAAACCCCATAACGGCCAATCCAACTTCTTTAGCAATCGAATCGCATAATCATCTGCTGTTCGTTCTTGACCTCGCGAATATGCCGTAAATTGGCTAGTAGCAATATTTTGAGCTCCCAGAATTCCTGCGATTCCAACCTCTGGGTGCCCAGTCGCCACACTTAATAAGCCACCTAATGCCGCTCCCACAATCATAGTTGCCGCGGCTTTAGGAAGCACTCCAGACAAAGTTCGAACAATGTGACGACCTGCTTGGTGTCCAGTTTCATGTGCCAAAACCCCAGCTAGTTCTTCAACCGTTTTCGTGCGTATAAAAAACCCCGTATGCGTCACAACTAAATTTTCTAACGTTGCAAATGCGTTGTAACGAGAATCTACTATTACACGGGGCTGAACTAAAGTTGGGTTCAGCTCTGCGGCCTTATACAACGGCTGCAGAATTTTTAGTAAAAAGTTTTCTAACTGAGGGTCTCGATAAATATGCCCCTGCTTCCATTGCGCCGTATTAGCACTCAGCGCCGATGTATCTAGTTGTAAGAATACCGATAGTATCAATGCAAACAGGTATTTTATCATTATCTTATCCTTGTAATAATCGCTTCCACCAGGGCTTTTTACTCTCATCTACCGCACTCGCCTGAACCTGCTGCCCCGGGCCACGTCCACTACCACGACGGTAACGATTGTTATTTCCGCGCCTATCGCCTTGACGACGGTTGCGATTCTGATTGTTTCCGCCCTTTCGGTCATCTTCTGTTTGAGTATAGCTCTCAATCAAATCTTCATCTTTTAAGTCATACATTTCTATTGGCTGCAGTTTTGGCTGTTGGTTTGTGCGGGGTTTTGCCACATGAAACTTTTGAGCTTGCTTCCTAGAAAGTCGGAAAAAGCTTTTAACTTCTCTAGCGTTCAACGTTAACTTAAACTCTTCTCCAATCAGCTCTTTATCCAAACGTATATCTAAAGCAACCCCATGCGTATCCTCTAACGCAGAAATCTCACGACGTTTTGTGTTAAACAACACATATGCCGATTCTACCGGCAAAGTCAGCACAAACAAATCACCCTTCTGTGCATTAAGCGCATTACTTTCCAGTATCCTTAATGCACGCAACGCCAAACTTAATGGGTTACGAACGTGCCCAATACCGCTACACACATCACACGTTGACATCGCAGTCTCAAACACACTCGGCCTTAAGCGTTGACGAGACATTTCCATCAACCCAAACGAGCTAATCTGGCCAATTTGAACGCGCGCGCGGTCATTTTGAGCCGATTCAGTTAGACGTGCCTCCACTTGTTGATTATGCTCAGCTTCATCCATATCGATAAAATCAATAACAACTAAGCCAGCCAAATCACGCAAACGTAACTGCCTTGCTACCTCTTCAGCCGCCTCAAGGTTAGTACGCAATGCAGTGTCATCAATATGACGTTCTTTTGTTGAACGCCCCGAGTTCACGTCAATTGCAACCAACGCTTCAGTAGTATTAATCACCAAATATCCACCCGACTTCAGTGGCACCTTTGCGTCTTGAATCGCGTCCAACTGGTTTTCCAAGTTATAGTTATGAAACATCGGAATTGCCGATTCTTCATAAGCCTTCACCTTACGCGCATGACTCGGCATCAAAATTCGCATATAATTCTTGGTAATCTTTAATGCTTCTTCGCCTTCTACCCAAATTTCAGAAATATCATTCGAATAAAAATCACGAATCGAACGCTGAATAATATTACCTTCTGTATGAATCAACTGCGGAGCAACTGATGCCAAGGTTAAATCTTTAATCTTCTGCCAGATTTTAACCAAATATCCAAAATCACTTCGAATCTCTGCGCGCGTACGGTCCATGCCCGCAGTTCTTACAATAACCCCCATCCCCTCAGGAACATCAATCCCGTCCATAATACGCTTCAAACGCTGACGGTCTCCGTTATCGTTAATTTTTCGCGAAACGCCACCCGACTTGCCTGCGTTTGGCATCAACACACAATAACGTCCAGCTAAAGTTAGATACGTAGTTAATGCAGCACCTTTTTCGCCCCGTTGCTCTCTAGCAACCTGAACCAAAAGCACTTGACCTTTTTTTAAAACTTCTTGAATTTTATATTTACGGTACACACGTTCACGACGAAACGTTGAAACTCCCTCGTTACTTTCCTCAGTATCTGCAGGTTCTGAAACTGCAGAATTACCGTCAACTTCAATCGCTGAACTTTCTATCAACGCCTCAGATTTAGTAGTCTCTCCAGCTTCCCTAGTCTCTAGATCTTTGTCTTCCTCTGGCTTTGTTGTCGAACGATAGTAATCGGGATGAATATCACTAAAAGGCAAAAAGCCATGTCGTTCTTGACCATACTCAACAAATGCAGCCTGTAATGACGGCTCAATTCTAATAACTTTTGCAAGGTATATATTTCCCTTATAAATCTTACGACTTTCACTCTCATAATCATATTCCAAAATATGGCCATCTTTGGCCGCTGCGATGACAACTCGGGTTTCTTCTGGTTGCCTCGCATCAATAAACATGCGTTTTGACATAATTTCCTCAATGCAAGATTAATACTATAGTTTTTCATCAAAACCAGACCTCGTTCAGTTGTTAAAAGCAATCTGTATTTAATTAGTTGCGCAAAAACCGCCCACAGGCGTTGACCTAACGTTCTAGACATATCTGATTCTAGGTGCATATGCGACATCAACCAATCAAGCTTCACGCTTCTGATCCAAGGTTTAAAAACTTTACCTCCTCAAAATACATGTTATTCTTAAGTTCCACAATCTAAACTTTTTACTTTAATTACACGATGTTAAAAAAATATACTATGCTCAAATGTTAAAAAAAGCTCTCATTCACGTTTCTGCCCTAGGCCTTCTTTTTCTACTGCTCGCTTCAAGCATAGGCATGGGATTACTATACTACGCTAATCGAGACCTCCCCGACCACTCGAGCCTTCTAAACTATACGCCTCCCCTTCTGACTCGGATGTTTTCCTCTGATGGAAAATTATTGGGTGAACATGCGCAAGAAAAACGCATATTTATACCCTACAAACATATTCCATCGTCGTTAGTACACGCCTTCCTCGCGGCCGAAGATCAAAATTTTTTCTATCACAAAGGCATTGACCCAGGCAGCATTATCCGCGCGGCCGTTATGAATATTTTAAGCACCAGCAAGCGACCTGGTGGGGCTTCAACCATCACCCAGCAAGTTGCACGTAATTTCTTTTTATCCAATGAACTCAGCGTTTCACGCAAGCTTAAAGAAGCCATCTTGGCAATTCGCATTGAAAACACATTACCTAAAGAAAAAATATTAGAAATTTATTTAAATCAAATTTTCTTAGGAAATCGGGCCTACGGAGTCGCGGCCGCAGGATTGCGCTATTTTAACAAACCTCTAGAGCAATTAACTATACCCGAAGTCGCGTTTCTTGCTGGCCTTCCCAAAGCTCCCAGTACTTACAACCCTAAACGCAACTACGATCTTGCATTACAGCGCAGAAATTGGGTATTAGAGCGTCTATGGAAAACACACTTAATATCAAAAAAAGACTTAAAGACCTATCAAGCCACCCCCATCACTCTGGCAGAAAGAAATGCGTCTGAAATTGTCAACGCCGACTATTTCGAAGAAACCGTTCGCCAAGAATTACTAGAAAATATGGGGTCCAACGCATTTTATCGTGAGGGTCTATTCATCAAAACTTCACTTGATACGCACTTGCAGTCTATTTGCGATGATGTATTAGACAGCGCAATTTTACGTCTTGATAAAACACACGGGTGGAGAGGGCCTCTAAAAAACATTAATAAAGTTGCCTCTGATCCCGAAAACTCAAAACGTTGGCAAAAGACCATAAAAAAAATACGCCCTACCTATTTACCAGAAAGTTGGGAAATTGCAATTGTTACACATCTTGAACCTACATATGTAAATATCGTCACCCAAAGGGCTAACGGTCTCATTCATATCGACAATATGAAGTGGGCAGGAGCTCCTCTAAAAAATGGAGAAATTGGCCCTAGCATTTCATCTCCTTCAGAGGCTCTAAATGTTGGTGACATTATTTGCGTAGCCCATCTTCAAAATGAAGCCTACTCACTCGAACAAATACCCCTAATATCCGGAGGGATGGTAGTCATGGATCCACACACGGGAAGAGTGCTAGCTTTAAAGGGCGGATTTAGTTTCCAAAAGTCTCAATTTAATCGAGCAACTCAAGCCATGCGACAATGCGGATCATCTATAAAACCTTTCATTTATCTAAGCGGCATCGAAAATGGTGTAAAGCCTACTGATATTTACGTAGACGAGCCAATAGAAATTGACGTTGGTCCTGGCCAAGATCTATGGACGCCAACAAACTTTCTCGACCAGCACATGGGAGAAATGACCGTGCGCCAAGCACTTACAAGCTCTAACAACATTATCACAATAAGAGTGGCCCAAGACGCCGGCGTAAAAAATATCGCAAAACTTTTGAAACGCTTAAACATCCTAGACAATCCACCTCCATATTTATCGCTTGCGTTAGGCGCAGGAGAAACAACCGTATATCGAATGACCTCTGCTTTCTCAGCCCTAGCTAATGGCGGCAAAAAAATACTCCCTACAGTCGTTGATTGGGTGCAAGATAAAGATGGGGAGATTATTTTTAAGCACGACACTCGAAATAATAGTGCGCTAAAGTCTGAGGTTTTTGATCAAGACAACATTCCTATTTTAGGAGACAACAGAAAACAGCTTATAAAGCCCGTACATACATATATGTTAACGTCAATGATGCAAAGCGCCATCGAAAACAGCGTTGCAAAAACTGCTTACGTCCCAGACCAGATCGTAGCAGGAAAGTCTGGAACTTCTAATGATTCAAAAGATGCATGGTTTCTTGGCTACTCCGCAAACTTGGTCGTTGGAGTTTACCTGGGATATGACACACCTAAAAATATGGGGAAGTATGCTACCGGCGGGTGGCTTGCTGCTCCAGTGTTTAAGAATTTTATGAGTAAGGCATTAGAAAAAGAACCCAAAACCCCCTTTAAAGTCCCCGCCAATGCAAAACTATATCGCGCAAATAAAAACACGGGTCAACCTACCACTTCAAATGACCCTGATGCGATCTGGGAAATTTCAGAAAACAACACACCTCAACCTACTCCTCAACCCACCCCTGAAAACACCCCTGAAAACACCCCTGAAACCACCCCTGAAAATCCTCCAAAACTTGAAACCCCAGGAATATTTTAACTATGTCAACTCTGATCATTTATGGTGGGTCTACAAACAAAAAAAGCACTACTTTGGAAATACTAACCTACTTAAAAAGCAATATTTCCGCCACACTTATAACGCTTTCTAATCACAACATCAGCTACTTTGACTATGAGCACAAAAACAAAAATGACGACTTTCAGCACATTGCGCAATTGATGCTATCAGCAGATACTGTTATTTTTGCCACCCCCGTTTATTGGTATGCCATGAGCGCACAATTGAAAACTTTTTTCGATCGCCTAAACGACTTAATCACTATCCACAAAGATTGGGGAAGAAAACTTAAAGGCAAGCAAACCATCTTAATTGCAACTGGGTATCAACCTCAGCTGCCAGAGGGCTTCAACGTCCCCTTTAAAAAAACGTCAGAGTATTTTGGCATGAACTATCTAGGTGAGATTTACATCTCTTCTGCAAGTTACTCACACCAGGACAACTTGAAAATATTGACAAAAACACTTAAAATACTAAAGATATAAACCCTTTATTTTTCCACGCCTTAAATTCTAACCACCCTAAAAGAAGCTATTAACTAGCTAAAACATTCTAGACACCATAGCAGAAAAATTAAAAATATAAAGCAAACAAAAAAAAGCCTCTGCATTAAGCAGAGGCTTTTTTATAAATCGCGCAAAGATTACGAAGTTTTTTCCTTGTTTTGCTCTGAAGTTAAAGCAATAAACTTCTTGCTTAACCCAAACACTGACAAAATCCAAAGGAACACAATACCAATTGCAATTGGTGCAATAATTGGAACCAAATGATACAAAGAACTTCCTGCAAATACAGTCAACAAGCCCATCTGTATATATGACCCGGCAGATTTACCACCACGACCACCAATCACATCAACTGCTGCCTTACCCTTAACTTTCAACTCCGGGTCTAAAGGAATGTAAGCCATCTCTTTTGTTGGATCAAACAGCGAGTATTTTACTGCCTTACCAAAAGCGTTTACGCCCAAGCCCAGCAATACCGCAAACACAATCAGCTCTTTATTCAAAAGTCCTTGCTTCAAAGCTTCAACAATGCTTAAGCCTTCAGGAATTTGTGTGTTGTTGTAATAAATAACACCAAAGAAAGTTAATATCCCCGAAATCAGAACTATCGGCGTAATCAACGCACATGTTCTCCAGCTTAGGCTACGCAACAAGTTACTTCCAACCAACATTAGAATTACAGCAATACCACCAGTCATCGTAGACAAACCACCCATAACTTCGTTGTATTCTGAAGCTGATGGAAATGCAATTTTAATTTGCCCCTTCCACACACCTTCAAACAGGTTAATAGATACTCCATAAGCCAACACAAGCATCGCAATCAATCCAAGATACGGAGATTGAAGAATTTCTTTAAAGCTTTCTGCCATTGATAGCTTAGACTTTTTCTTTTTCTTCTCACCCATTGCTTCAGGATCGTAATAACGTTTATCTGTTAAAACCACTCTGTTCATCCAGTAGAAAGTGCTTATAACAATAACACCCGCTACAATAACAAATGCCATCAAATACTTTAGCATCAATCCAGTAGTTTCCATCTCACTCAAACCAAAACTACGAACATAACGAGAAACCATAATGATTCCAGGCCCTGAAAGTAAAAGTCCAAAGTTGCCAATAAATCCAAACATACCGTAGAAACGGCGGGCTTCTTTCACTGGCGTAATTGCGTTGGCAAACTGCCAAAACAACAACGACAAAACTGCACTGCCCCATAGCTCAGACAATATATAAAACAATGTATATGTCCAGTTTCCAACCAACGGAATAATCCATCGCAGGTTAGGCCAAGTTTCTTGCATGCTATGAATAGTAGAAATATCCATGTGCAATACATCCACAAATGGATAAATCGCATAAGGAAACAAACCAAAGAAAATCAAAAAGGGTAGCGCAGTCACATAAAACAACCCCTCACGATTAAAAATATTTGCTGCTTTTGTGTACAAAATCATAAAAGCCACTGCCGCGGCAGTCACCCCAATACCTTTTGCAAAGGCTAAGCTTTCTGCTCCAGCACCTGGTGCATTTACTAAAATTGCGTCCTTTGTATCTCGTAGCACTGTATAAATAAATAAAATACAGAACATCATAATTCCCATTGGTAGGAACTTTTTCACTTCAAAAGAGTGAATAGGCCATACCAACTTACGCCAACCACTGAACTCTTCAGCTGCTTGTTTCGACATTACAGTCTCTCCATTAGTTTATATTAATACATCAACGTCTGCGTTGGGACATGAAAGAAATCGCGCCCAACAGACGCGACAGATGATTGCTTTGAATCATTTTGACAACATCCTAATGAAAAAGTACGGATTAATCAAGAAAAATCCACTGTTCACAATTATTTTGTCAACAAGCTCACTAGAAAAGCAACACTAAGAAATGGGACAAATGGCAAGTTTTTCAATTTAAAAACAACAAAAAAAATCATTGCCGTTATACCACTCAAAAAAAAGTACTGTGGCATTTTTTGAACCGGCAAGAAACACAAGCTAATTCCTATTAGTTTAATATCTCCCCAGCCTAAAAGCCGCTTTTGCATTGTTTTCTCCATTAACATCTTCAACAACACAATGAAGCAAGAAATTGCCCCAGCAAAACAACTACTTTCAACAGAAAAAAAAGCACTAAAAACTATGCCGATTACTAACAATAGTATGTCAGGAACTTTTTGATCTAAAATATCAATTGCACTTAAATAAGAATATGCAATAAACGTGAGGGCCATCCCCAAAGAGACGAACTTCCACGCCAACAAAGAAATGATCCCCACACAAACAACTACCACTTTCCCATACGAAGAAGCCCGAACTAATCTCACTAAGCTCGCGCTTACTTCTATGGTATAAATGGCACTTTTAATAGGATAAAACACCCTATTTTGTTTTTTGCTTCTTGGGCGTAGCTAATACTACGACTGCCTCTTCAAGCGTCACCTCATAAACAGACAAGTTTTTTGGCAATGACGTAAATCCTTTTCGATACTGAACATAGGGTCCAAATCGCCCCTTATTCACCACTACCTCATCTCCCGTTTCTGGGTGATCTCCTAAAACCCTTGGTAACGAAAGCAGTTGCACTGCCATTGCAAGGTCAACAGCCGAAATCTCTTCTGTTTTAGGAATGGCCGCCCGCTTTTGCTTAGTTTTCTTTTTGCCTTTTGCATCAGTTGCAGAATCTTCCATCTCTACATAAAATCCGTACGGCCCTTTTTTTATGAAGATAGGAACATTAAGCTCTGGATGATTTCCTATTTCTTTGGGTTCAAAAAGCTCCATTTCGGCAGCATCCCCTTTTTCAGAAGATGCATCCTCCGACAGTTTTCGAGTGTGTTTGCAATCTGGATAATTTGAACATCCAATAAATGATCCAAATTTTCCTAACTTTAAACTTAAAACTCCATCCTTACATTCAGGACACTTTCTACGAGACTTTACATTTTCCTCATCTGAAGGAAACAAATAGGTCTCTAGTTCATCATTCAACAAATCAATAACTTCGGCAATACGCAAAGCACTTACAGACTTCACATCCGACTCTAACTGATCCCAAAACCCCTTTAACAAAACTTCCCACAGCTGATTTCCTGCAGCAATTTCATCTAATTTAGTCTCCATCTGCGCAGTAAAATCATACTCTACATACTGCTTGAAAAAATTGTTTAAAAATGTAGTGACAATGCGTCCGCGGTCTTCACAAAAAAAGCGTTTTTTTTCTAGGCGAACATAGCTACGGTCTTGCAGCACCTTAATAATTGTTGCATAAGTTGAGGGGCGCCCAATGCCAAGCTCTTCCATTTTCTTAATCAAGCTAGCTTCTGAATAGCGAGGTGGCGGCTGTGTAAAGTGCTGCTCAGGTGTGATTGCCTTACATTCAACTAACTGCCCATTTTCTAACTGAGGAAGAATCTTCCCATCGTCCGACTTCTCCTCATCCGACGACTCATCGTACAGCGCCAAAAACCCTTTAAATTTAATAATGCTACCTGTTGCACGAAAAACAGATAGGCCCTCTACGTCTGATATATCTAGTCGGGTTTGATCTAGTTCTGCAGAACTCATTTGAGAAGCTACTGCACGCTTCCAAATCAACTCATACATTCTAAAAAGATCGCTTGTAATTTTCCCCTTTAAAGATGCCGGCGTCATATTAGGATCAATCGGCCGTATTGCCTCATGCGCTTCCTGCGCATTTTTTGATTTTGTTTTATATTGGCGCGGTGCAGAAGGTAAGTACTTCGCGTCATAACTTTCTTGAATGTGACTCCTGATCAAACTCAAAGCTTCAGAAGATAAGTTTGTGCTATCTGTACGCATATAACTAATCAGTGCTTTTGTTTGCCCGCCAATATCAACCCCTTCATATAGCTGTTGTGCCATTTGCATTGTTTTGGATGCGCTAAACCCTAACTTTCTAGAGGCATCCTGCTGCAAAGTTGACGTAATAAAAGGGGCATACGGATGGCGACTCACTCGCTTAGTTTGCATATCTGAAACTTTGAAATCTTTGCCGTTTAATGTGGATAAAATTTCATTGGCTTCAGCTTCATTTTTTATGTCAAGTTTATCAAGTTTTTTAGCTCTATATTCAATAAGCTTAGATTCTATCGAAGATTGGCTGAAAAATGACCCCAAAAAACTCCAATATTCTTGAGGCTTGAAAATCTCTATTTCCCCTTCCCTATTCGAGATTAATCTTAAAGCTACCGACTGCACTCGCCCTGCAGAACGACTTCCCGGAAGCTTGCGCCACAACACTGGAGATAAAGTAAACCCCATTAAATAATCTAGTGCACGACGAGCCAAGTAAGAGGAGACCAAATTTTGATCAATATCACGTGGGGTTTCAATTGCTTTGGTAATTGCAGACTTTGTAATTTCATTAAAAACCACACGCCGCATTGTCATGTTCTTCATTGACTTTAATTTAGAAAGTTCCTGAACTATGTGCCAAGAAATTGCCTCTCCCTCTCTATCAGGGTCTGTTGCCAACAATATTTCATCACACGACTTTAACTGCTCTTTAATAGCCTTTAGCTGTTTCTTACCACGATCATTAAGCTCCCACATCATCTGAAAACTCTGGTCTGGAGCAACAGCTCCTTGTTTGTTCGGCAAATCACGGATATGCCCATAACTCGCGATTACATAATAATCTTTTCCCAGATAATTATTAATTGTTTTTGCTTTTGCTGGCGACTCAACAACTACCAAGCGTGCCATATAAAATGTCTTCCTTTATTATTTACTCCTGCATAAACGATTTACATTACAAAAGTCAACAAAAGAGGTGAAAACACTTTACATTTGTATATCAAGCCTTATACTAATCCCTCTACGAGGATCGATGGCAATGAACCTTAAACGCTTTTTTAAAAGCACTTTAACACCACTTCAAAAACAGTGCGAAAATACGCACATATTTTCGGCTATTCCTATGCCTATTTTTTGGATAAATCACAACCTCATATATCAAGGGTGCAGCCAAGTATATGCTGATATTCTAGGGCTTGTCTCCGTTCAAGAAATTATAGGTAAGCCTGAACACAAACTTCCTATATCAAAAAAATCTCAAGAAACTAGAAACTCTCTTTTTCAGAAAATACTTTCTGGAAATTCAACTGGGGGAGTCTTATACGACTGTATTGAGGCAACAAATGGCGTGCATACTTGGATTCAAACACGCTGCTCACCAGTCATTGTTGAGAATCAAATAGTTGCAGTCCTAGGTATTGTAAAAGATATTTCAGAAGCAACCCAAACTCAACGAAAACTAACAAAAGCAGCGCTTCAAGATGATCAAGTTTGCTTGCTGTTAGCTGAAATAAATGCCACGTGCATTCTTACGAACGACCATCACGCTCTAGCCGATAAATCATTGCGCGCTTTAAACTTTATCTTTGACTCCGATGCTTCAGCCTGGTTTAGTCAGGCTCAAGATAACGCCACGCTTTCTGTTTTATTTGCACCCGCCAATATTACCCAAGACAGTGCCAAAATTCACACCTCTTTAATTCCTCTCGAATCAAGTGGCTTTATTGAAGGCGAAGCAATACATGCGTTTAACCATCTCTATAATGGCGCCATAAAGTCTATCTTTTTCTATCGATTGTCTTCTAGCAAACGCCCAAATTATCAAGACGTAGTCTTACTGCTCAATCCAAATAAATCAGACATTGAAAATTTAAAAACTATTTGGGAGGTCGTTCGCAGAGTTGCCGACCGTGTGTATATTTATAAAGGCCTTTGTATTGACATTAATCTACCGTAACTTTTATTTAGTTTTTCCCTTAAGAAATAGCGCCACAATTATTCCCATAAGTAGCGATAAAAACAATACCGACAACCCCGAACGATACTCCCCAGCAGAGTAAATTGGATGCCCATTTTCCATAGAGCCTTCCCATGCGAAGTCTAAAACACACCCCACTAACGGCTGGCAAAATACCGCACCAATTGTTACAAATAAATTAATAACGCTTGCTGCAATAGCCTCATCACCTCGTCGAACACATCGGCTACCTAAAGGAAAAACCATATTCTCCGCACCCACCATTCCTCCTAAAAAAAGCAAGAGAACAGAAAGCCAGAAAAATGAACCAAAATCTCCCCATATTAACAACGCCATAAATATCGCAGCTAATGATATAAACGTAAGAAAAAATCTCCGATAGGTAACAAATCTTGAAAACACCCACCCCACAGTAAACGATCCTAATGCATTTCCATAAAATATAAATGACGTTGCAAAGGCAGCATTAACATTGCTATACCCATAAACACTTTTAATGAAACTGGGCCCCCATAGGTCTGCCAGCACCGATACGGGCATATATAATAAAAACCCAACCATCCCAAGCAACCAAATTTGTGAACGAGAAAACACATGTTTTAAGCTTTCTCCAACTCTGTATACTTTTTTCGTATCATCTATGTGTTTATTGCGCATAATCAACACATAGATCAGTGCCAATGCTGCCGATACTACCGAAAGGCCTATAAAAATAGGTCTCCATCCTATTTTTTCCTGCAACATTACAAGCGGTGCGCCAGCAAAACTCGCTCCCAACACTCCAACCCCCGAAACAACTCCTACTAATATAGGTAGCAATTTTGCTCCAAACCAATCTGACGAAACCTTAAATGTTGCAATAAAACCGGCAGCCGAGCCCGCTCCCAGCAGCAGTCTTGAGACACACAAAAGAGTAAAATCATCCGCAGCGGCCATTAACAAAGAACCAAAGCTACACAAAACTGCAGAAAATGCCAAAACCCATCTAGGACCTATACGATCTAGCGCAACTCCCACTGGGATTTGTAACAAGGCGTAGGTAGTCAACCAACACGCCGAAAACCAACCATACTCGCTCGCATTCAATGAAAATTCTGACGTCAAAGGCTCACGCAAATTGCCGGTGGCTACGCGAATAATATACTGATAAAAATAAAAAAATACAGCCATGCCCCACATCAACCAGGGCCTCGTCTTTGTTATCAGCATCACAAAACATCCACAATTTCTAACAAAAGATGTATCATAAATCACGCGTTTTTAGAATACAATTTGCACCCTTCTATGCCACTGCGGACGCGTTCTCTCGAACAATCACCTCTTCCCCTTCGCAATCAATCAATAAGCGTCTAGGAGATTTCGCTGATGCCTTAGAAAACAAAACCTCTCTTGAAAGCGGAAGCTTTACTTTTTCTTGAATTAACCTCTCCATTGGTCGAGCTCCCATTGTCTCTGAGTAACCATTCAGAATAAACCACTTTTTAGCTTTTAAAGTAATCTCAAGGTAAAAATGCTTCTGAAACAATAAATCAATCGTTGCATCAAAAAACTTATCAAAAATATGAGTGATATGCTTTTCAGACAACGCGTTAAACGTAATAATACTATCCAAACGATTCCTAAATTCAGGTGTGAACAACTGGTTTATATCAACAGTTTCTGCCGCATCTCGCATATCCGCCTTTTCAAATCCGATGGGTTTCTTTTCTAACTCTTTCGCGCCCGCATTTGTCGTCATAATTACCATTAAGTGGCGACAATCAACCTCTCTGCCTGAACTATCTGTAACTTTACCGTAATCCATCATTTGCAATAATATTGCAAATAAATCTGGATGCGCTTTTTCAACTTCATCTAATAGCAATACCGCATATGGATTTTCATCAATAGCATCGGTTAACAATCCACCTTGATCATATCCCACATATCCAGGAGGCGTTCCTATTAACTTAGCAACACTATGCTTCTCCATATACTCAGACATATCAAATCGCAGCAATTTCAACCCCAACTGAACAGCTAGCTGGCGCGCCAACTCTGTTTTTCCAACACCGGTAGGTCCAGCACATAAAAACGCACCCATTGGCTTTTCTGGATTGCGCAATCCTGATCTTGCTACTTGCACGGCATCCACAACTGAGTCCACTGCTTTATCTTGACCAAAAATATTTTTTTTCAGTGTTTTCCGCAATCCCATAATCAGTTTGCGCTCATTCATTGTTACGCTAAGCCTTGGAATTTTTGCCAAACTAGCAACCGTTTCCTCTACCTCTCTCGTAGAAATGTGATTAGACTTCACTTCAGAAAGATTATGTCGCGCACCCACCTCATCTAAGACATCAATTGCTTTGTCGGGAAAGGCTCTATTATGAATATATCGATCAGACAACTCAACAACGGCAGCCAATATATCTTCCGAGTACAACACTCCATGATAGTCTGCATAAATGTGTTTTAACTGATATAAAATCTCTAATGTACTTTCCGCTGACATTTCTTTAACATCAACTTTTTGAAATCTACGCGTCAACGCTCTATCTTTTTCAAATGATTGTCGAAACTCTTTATAAGTTGTCGCGCCAATACACCGTAATTCACCCCGAGCCAATGCAGGCTTTAGCAAATTAGAGGCATCCATTCCACCACCTTGGGTAGACCCTGCACCTACAATATTATGTACTTCGTCAATAAATAAAACTGCGCCCGGTGTATCTACAACATCTGCAACAACGTTTTTTAAACGCTCCTCAAAATCACCCCTATATCGCGTACCTGCCAACAACAACCCTAAATCCAATGAATATATCACCGCACTAGATAATGCAGGAATTTTACTCTCAACAATTTGTAACGCCAAACCTTCAGCCACCGCCGTTTTACCAACACCCGCCTCTCCAACTAAAATTGGGTTATTTTTAGTGCGTCGTGTCAACACCTCAACCACGCGGCCAATTTCCGAGCTTCGACCAATCACTGGATCTATTTTTCCAGCAATCGCACGTTCATTTAAATTTACACAAAACTGACGCAAATGTTTCCTTTTGTTTTGATCATTCGCGGCTGGTTGCAGTGGGTTTTCAACTTGCATTGCTGAAAAACCAGGAAGTTGAACCTTTGAGTCCATAGAAGCTAACTTTGCTAATTGTTGAATTGAATGAGTTGCATCTATGGGTTTTTTTGCTGATTTTCTTGATTGCAAAGGATGGCTATTCATATATTGAACAATATCCAACCGGTTTAGGTTGTGAACCTTCAAAAAAAATGCAGCATGCGATTCCTTTTCGTCAAACATCCCGGCTAAAACATGCCGACTATCAACTGATTTGCCCCCTGCTGTTTGAGCCTGCAAAATCGCTCTGTGCAAAACACGCTGAAAGGCAATTGTTGGTGCAGACTCTTCTAAATCCTTAATTTTTAAATGGGCCAAATCAGTTGCAACAAAATCCCATAACGTTTCACGCATTTGCTCAATATTCATCTCAACATTTTTTAAAACTGCAACAACATCAGGATCTTCCGTTAATGAGTACAGAAGGTGCTCTAGTGTAGTATGCTCATGACCAAGGCTCAATGCATAGTCTACTGCTTTTCGAAGACTATTTTCCAAATTTTTTGACAACATATCAACTAACAACCTCTAATTCACCCTGCAGCGGATGTTGGAATTTTCTTGCTTGTTTCAACATATCGCTTAGCAATGTTTCAGCAATTTCATATGTATACGCCCCAACAACACCCGCTCCATTTAAATGAATATGCATCATAATCTGTGCAGACTCATGGGCGGTCTTTCGAAACACCTCTTGCAACGCCTTAACAACAAACTCTGTCGGCGTTTTATTATCATTTAATAATACCACTTGATACTTTTTGGGCGACGCTATATTCCGAGCCATAATCTCCCCCTCATTTTATTCTTGTTCTGATATTCATCCTAATAATGAAACCTTTAAATATCTGTTAAATGGAGGGCGAAAATTATGGGATTTTTTTATGACATGTTTTTGACTATATGATAAGATCTTCCATATAAGTAAAAGGCTATAATCAACCATGCAGGCGATCATTAATTTTTTTGTATCTTTAGGAGTTCCCGTAACAATAGCTAAATATATTGCAGTAGCTCAAGGGGTTTTGCTTTATTTTGCATTATTTAGTACGGTACTTATTGTATGGATGCGCCGCCTCCCTCTTAAATGGGAAATATTCTTTCAAAAACACCGTCTAAAACGGCATATTTGGCGCTTGTTTATAGCAGCCTATTTAACTTACTACGTGCATGTGTGTCGCAATATTGATTCACAGCATGCATACTTTTTTGATCACTTATGGACAGTCTTAGCCTCCGTAACAACATTACTTGTACTCATACTGCTATTTGGCGTTATCAATATAGCAATTAACATTTATGAAACTTACCCTGTAGCAAAGCGCATCCCCATCAGGTCGTATACACAAGTTCTAAGAATCCTGTTGGGAGTAGGCACCGGCATTATTATCGCCTCCATTCTGCTGAATCAATCTCCCCTTGCATTCTTTACTGGTTTGGGTGCAACCGTTGCGTTAGTAACGTTCGTATTTAAAGACACCATTTCTGGTTTTATGGCCAGCATTCAATTGTCATCCTATGATATGGTACGAATCGGCGACATTATCACTGTCCCTAAATATAATGCTGAAGGCACCGTTCTAGAGGTTTCCCTAACTACAGTAAAAGTTCAAAACTTTGACAAAACAACCTCGATGATTCCTACTTCAGGCCTGTTGACCGAGGGGATCAAAAACTGGCGTGGTATGTTTGACTCGGGTGGAAGGCGCATCAAGAAAGCCCTACCCATCGATATGGAAACCATTCGCTTTCTAAACAAAAAAGAGCTCTCAAAATTAGGAAAGCAGTTTCCACAGTTAATAATAGACATTGAGTCTCAGATTACGAATCTCACTTTATATCGACAATTTATAGAGCATTTTCTGCGCAATAACCCTGATATTCATCAAGAAGGGTTCCTCTTCCTAATCCGCGAGCTCGACCCAACTGAAAATGGACTTCCTCTAGAATTTTACTTATTTACTACCGATACAAATTGGGGCACGCACGAAAAAGTCCAGGCTAATATTTTAGATTTTGCCATTGCCTCTCTGCAGTCATTTGACCTAAAGGTTTTTCAAGCATCTGTGAACATACTGCAGTAAAATTACTTGACCTTTATTTTAATTTCTTATAAAAAGTAGGTGTATCGAAAATAACCTATGAAGTAAAAACATGCTCTTTTCTAAGTACGCCCTAACTTCCTCACTTATAACTTTAGCCGTAACACTCTCTCAACCCTTTGCTACTGCTGAACAATTATTAAATACCACTTCTTCCCACCAAAAACTAACGAACTTCCATTCTCACCACACGAAGGGCGAAATCCAAATCCCAAAACTTCAAGGAAAGCCCATCTATCAAAGCCATGATAAAACCTATACGCTTCGCTCTACAAAAATACCCTTTGAACGAGCACTTGTAGCAACCTCTCAAGAGCTTAAAGATGAATGGCTAGATAAATTAAATTTTCTACACGATATTCTTGAACATGCACTCACTTATGCACTCAAGCTTACCGAACCATCCGCCAGCACTCAACAATTCGACGATAGCACTCAGTTTCTTTCCGATATAAATCGTTTAAAAACAGTGTTAACTCATAGCGGCTATCTTCCAGAAACTCTGTTACACTGCGTATATACCAACATTGCTCAAGTTTAAACCCACCCTCAGTATCTTGGCACATACGTAGTTCAAAATATCTACGCACCCCTGCAACTATGGATGGAAGATAACCTACCCATTTGCCCCATTTGCCCTGCTATTGAAATTAAATATGATGATGATGGTCGCTATCCTGATTCAAAACACCTACTAACTTTTTCCAAAGAAAAGTTTAACCAACTCTTGCGTCAAAAACTTTCTGCTTCTATTAATCCCGCCCTCCAATCCCCCCTGCCAAATAGCCTATACGCTAATCTTGCAAATCAGGCTGACCAAATAGCTCTAAAGTATGAGAAATCTGACCTAGCAAACAAAGTGTCCGTTCTTCTTCTCTTTGTCTATGCTTACGATGAAATTCGAGTTTTAATTGAAAAAACACTCGAAACTAAACTTCAAGAACAAACAGCGCAGCAAGAACGTGAAAATCAACGACATCAATCCTTCGTTAACCGAAAAAAACAAAAACTTTCAGTGAATGAAGTAAAAAAAATGCACGAACAGTACGAACAGTTAATGAAAGATCTTGGAGAACAACCAACTGCCTCAAAAACTCCATCTGCGCAAAAAAAACCTCAATCAAAACAAAAAGATACAAAACATTTAGCCCCTCCAACTGCACCTGCACCTCCACCTGCAATAGAATCTAAAACATCCAATTCAAAAGATGAAGCAGAAAGGCAAAAAAAACTAGCCGCCTTTCATGCCCAAAACGAAGCCAAAAAAGTCGCACAAATCGAACGCAAAAAAAAACTCGCCAAAAAGCGTACTCAATCCAAACAAGAAGAAAAAGTAATTGCCTCATTTTTAACACGAAGAGCACAAACAACCATAGACAAACAATACTCCTCGTACTTACAACTTACTTCATGTGGGAAAATTGATCCTGCAATTTTCGATGGAGACCCCGACCTAGAAAAAGACGTAATCCCCGAGTTAGAAGCAGGCGGGGTAAGTGTCAGGTTGCGCGTTCATAATAATGAGTCCTCTGTAGCTATGTGGAAAGATTCAACTGGCGAAAAACATATGTGTTGGTTTCATTCACCTCACAAAGGCACAAGAGATGGTAAAGGCGAAGATGCTGGCTGGGTGCGTTCGATTGAGCATGACCTTCTCGAAACTGGCATGTTAGCTCCGAAGAAACCCAAGAAAGAGTAGTCACCTATCTTCTTTGGCTACATTTAATGCCTCATACTCAGGTATCCATTGGCACAGTTCCACATCGCTATCTGCATCTATATGCGTAATACTGTACTCACATCCCAAGCGTCGGTTATAACTCAACCGACGCTTTAAAATAACAAAAACTCGCTCTCGAGCTTCGTCTTCTGAATTGCAAAAAAACAACTTACTCGGGCCACGTTTACCAAACTGGGTATATTGAATTGTAATAGTCCACGCACCAAACAGATTTTTATTCGCACGCAATCCATAAAATCGATTGATGCTTTTTTCTGCATTAAATGCATGCAATTGAACGGAAAGCATTTTACACCTTTATCTTTCTTTATTACTATCAGGATTATCTATGAAAAACCACTATAATTAAGGAAAGATCTTCATGCGCGCAAATGAAAGCACCTCTAAAAAACTGCAATATATTTATGATACCGTTATTCACGAACCCGATGAATTCGCCTGGGTGAGAGATCGAATCTATGCAACCGACTGGCCTATACATATCGCCCCAGAAGAAGGCCGCCTACTCCAACTTCTTATACAATTAGGCGGATACAAACGCATTGTTGAAGTGGGCACTCATGCAGGGTACTCAACCTTATGGATGGCCGCCTCATTACCCCGTGATGGAAAAATATATACGCTTGAACGCTCAGATTCTCGCCATAAAATGGCATCAGAAACATTCCAAACAAATACTAACGCATCAAAAATTCATCTATTAAAAGGCTCTGCATTAGAACTACTTAAAACCATAGAACATGATGGACCCTTTGATTTACTATTCATTGATGCCGATAAATTAAACTATGCAAATTATTTAGATTGGGGAGAAAAAAACATTCGTAAAGGGGGGCTTATTATTGGCGACAACACTTTCCTATCCGGAGCCGTTTACGGGGAAGCAACAACTAATCGCATTAGCCCCACAGCTTTAAATGCCATGAAAACTTTTAATCAACGATTAGGAAATCTAGAAAAGTATCATAGTGTTATGCTCCCCACCACCGAAGGTTGGACAATGGGGATTAAGCAGTTCTAAAAGCTAATTCACTTTTTTTAAAAGCACATAAGTATGAAAATCTTCCATACTCGAGCCCCTATATATAGAGAATTCTGCAGTTTCCACTATTTCTTTATTATTAGCAAAAATCTCTCCTAAAGTTTTATCCAGGGCTTCATCTTCAACCTCAGATTTGTCATAATTAAAAAAGGCTAGTTTGTGCAACCTTAGCGCTGGATAACGCAAAAGCAGTTGTCGCGCAACCTCTCGCAACGATAATCCAGGTGTAAACGAACATGCATAAGTTTTTTCATCAACGTAAAACTGTGTACTCCAATCGCTGTACATAGAATTTAGATCTTCCTCGCAATAGCGTTTAAATGAAACGTAAAAACACCAGCATCGTATTCTTCTTTTTTTAAACTTACAGATCTTGTTAGTTCTATCCCATCATAAAAAGATCTTATATCTTGAGTCTGTAAATACTCTCCATTATGCGCCATATCTCTTAAAAATCATTAGTTGTATATTGTTGATTATCATCTAAACAATCTAATTGTGACGCATCTAAAACAACTGATGTAGTATTAAAAAATGCAAAACCCGCCATAACTAATCGTCTATAATTTTTCATAAATCTCTCAATATTTTTTTCTTTTCAAGGGAGTTAATTAAGTTTACTTAGATAGGAAAATTATTATAGTTTTTTTAGAATTGTTTTTTTTTAATGACTTTAAAAGAAAAACCCCCATCACCAAGATCATGGCAATGAGGGTTAACTAATTTTAATAATTACTAGGCAGTTTGCTTTGGTTTTCTATGCTTAAAAAATGATGGCTTATCCGCTCGCTGATTACTGCTATTACCAAATGCACGCTTTTTCTTTGAAAAGTCTGCATTGTTTGGGCGATCCGAACGGTTAGGACGGTCTGAATTATACGAACGCTCCGAACGCTCAGAGTTAGATGAACGGTCCGAACGGTTAGGACGGTCTGAATTATACGAACGCTCCGAACGCTCAGAGTTAGATGAACGGTCCGAACGGTTAGGACGGTCTGAATTATACGAACGCTCCGAACGCTCAGAGTTAGATGAACGGTCCGAACGGTTAGGACGGTCTGAATTACCTTGATAACCCTTTTTCTTGAATCCAAATGATTTTCCCGAGCGATTTCTACCCTGGGGCCTACTTTCGTTTGAACGATCAGATGGTTTCGCATTTGGGTCTAGCAAACGTTCAATCGCTTTCCATTTTCCACCATCTGCCGGCGTTACAAAACATAAAGCCGAACCTTCAGCGCCTGCACGTGCAGTACGTCCAATTCGGTGCACATAGTCTTCTGCACACTGTGGCAAATCATAGTTAATCACATGCTCAATATGGGGGATATCCAACCCACGGGCAGCCACATCTGTTGCAACTAATACACGAAACTTTTCTTTTCGAAATGCAGCAATCACTCTGTCACGTTTTGTCTGGCGTAAATCACCGTGAATTGCATCAGCTTTAAATCCATTTTTATCTAACTTAGATGCCATACGTTCAGTGCTATATTTTGTTTTCATAAACATAATTACACTGCCCGTGCGATCATTCAATTGCGTCAACAAGTGATCATATTTATCTTTCTCTGCCGTGCGCACAACCTCTTGCTTAATATTCGCAGCAACAGCAGATGTCTGACCAACTGCAATACGCACTGGGTCATTCAAATACTTTTTAGAAATCTTTTGAATGTTACTTGGTAAAGTTGCAGAAAACAACATTGTCTGTCGTTTTTCTGGCAAATACTTTAATATCTCTTCAATCTGAATGCTAAAGCCCATATCTAACATACGGTCTGTTTCATCTAGCACCAAAAACTGTGTGTCTGATAACTTTAACGTTCCACGGTCCAAATGATCATTAATTCGCCCTGGGGTCCCAACAATCAAACGTGGTTTTTTTCGCAACGCTTGCAACTGTTTGCCCATAGAATCACCCCCAATCAAAACTGCGGTGTTAATCTTTGATTTTCGGCCTAAAAAATTCTGAAGCTGCTGCATAACTTGTACTGCCAACTCACGTGTTGGAGTCATTACTAACGCAGTTCCATGAGGAGAAGTTAACAACTTCGTCACCAAAGGAATTCCAAACGCTCCCGTTTTACCAGTTCCCGTTTGAGCAGAGCCTAAAATGTCTCTACCTTCTAGTGCAGCTGGAATTGCTTCAACTTGAATGGGTGTTGGCGTGTGAAACTGTAAGTGTGTTAACGTATGTAATAATGATTCAGGCAAGTTAAAGGATTCGAAATTTTTCATAAAATATTTCCTACAAATAGTTGATTAAATAAAAGAGCTATTCTCCGCACAAAGAACTGTCGGGTATACTCTTGCTCAACTGTGAAGGATCAATATTAAATGAATGATCATCAATTTCCCTAGATGGGAAATGGCCTTTGTGAGGCTACTGTGGGTCAGAGTATTTAGAAAACTCAAGCGAACCCTACACCACTGCTGACAAAAAAGCAACAAATCTTTAACTGCAACCTAGATTTCCTTGACACCTCAATTAAGTTAGCGGCATATTCACTTCATCTAATCTAACCCATAAAGTACCAACATGTTGTTTGTCACCGTATTAGTTATAATCTTACTTGCCGGCGCCGAAGTTGACCTCTTCATCCCCAGTTTTCCCGACTTAATAAGACAATACAACCTTTCCCCCGCACTTGTACAACTCACCGTTAGTGTTAACTTCCTAAGCTATTGCATTACCTCCCTTTTTGTTGGCAGCATGGGTGATCGATTCGGACGAAGGCCCGTCATCATCTATAGCCTCCTAATTTTTATACTTGGCAGCATTTTCTGCGCATTCGCACCATCTTTCCCATTACTAGTCGCCGGACGCTTCTTTCAAGGTATTGGTATGGCCGGCCCAGCCGTTCTTGGTTACGTTGTGATTGCCGATACAGTCCCGGCAGAAAAACAACCCGGCCTTTTAGGTGGATTAAATGGTATGGTCACCCTCGCTATGGCTGTTGCTCCCATCATTGGCAGCTACATTAATATCGCGTTTGGATGGCGAGGAAACTTCATTGCGCTACTCATTCTATCAATCATTGCCTTGCTAATGGCAGTATTGTTTGTACCCAACACCGTAAAACCAAACCCAAATATCTCACTTAGCCTCAAAGGATACCTCCCCCTACTTCAGTCTTGGAAATACATGCGGATTTTTCTAATTATTTGCTTACCTGCAACTTCCTACTGGGTCTTTATCGCAATGGGTCCCATCGTATACATGGAGGGTTTAGATGTCCCTATTGAACACTTTGGTTACTACCAAGGCGCAATCGCCGGAACATTTTCTATTGTTAGCATTCTTAGTCTATTTATTTTAGGCCGATATTCTCATGCTGCCTGCTTAAATATAGGTTTGTGGCTGATGTTTGCCGGAGCAACAGTTGTGCTTATTGTTGGGGTATTTATACCCGATCACCCTTGCTTAATTACTGCCGCAATGTGCTTATATGCACTTCCAATTGTATTTCCCATGAACATCTTATATCCCAAATCCTTAGATACCGTTCCAAACTCAAAAGCGCGCGCTGCGGCAATGATCAACTTTGGCCGCCTTGCATTTTCAGCCATTGGTGTTGAACTTGTCAGCTTCTTCTACACTGGTTACTTTATGCCCGTTTCTATTCTCATTTTTTTATGTGCTTTTGGAGCGATCCTACTACGAAAAAACAACTTGCTTTCAACTTCCTCTTGACATTACTACCCACCCTGCCTATTTCTAAAATAGATTCAACAACTAAAGGAGTTCACAATGCGATTATTAATTTCCTGTTGTACTATTTTAACGCTAGGGTTGCCTACATTAAATGCCATAATTTTACCTAAAGAAGCAGAAGATATAGCGACTTCAGCCGGCTTAACGCTTATTATGGGCCAAGAACTCTCTGACTTTCAAGGCCTAGACCTTGGTAACGGCATCACGGCCACTTCCGTTCAAAATACAAATGAAGAACAATCATTCTATACAGAGCTTTTTGGAAGCCCAGAAGCTACAAAACATTATGCAGATGGAAACCCCATTGCCGCCAAAACAGTCCTGGATGGGTTACAGCGCAGATCGACCAAATGGGCCATCAGCCCCTGGTCATCTTTTACCGTTCATCATAATGGTCAAATGATCGAGCGAATGACTGCAGGCCATGCACTGTTTGACGACGAAGGTCCAGGCGTTTCAGAAATAGAGGCCATATGGATACCACACAAAGACACCACTCAAATAATGCTCGCTGCGGCTCCCGCACTTATTCAATGGGCTTATTTTATTCAACAGCTTGGGGAAAAAGATCTTTTAGATAAAAAAATAACAAACCTAAGCGGAGCTCCCGTATCAAAACTCATGAGCACAACCTCTGCAGACCATAGCTTTATGATTAAAATGCTAGAAGCAACTGGCTTCAAACCTAAAACTGAAAAAGCAACACCTTCCCGGCACGAGGGGGCTGAAAAGCTTTACTATGAACTATCCATGAATTTTGAAACCAATCAAACTTTCATGTCATTTCTACAGCAAATAAAACAATCCGTTCAGACTCTTGAATCAGACCTTTTGAAAGAACGTGAAACACGGCAAACCGATCCTGCCGAAGCACAATAAATCAACGCCCCCCAATCGGGGGGGGTCTATTTCTCTACCAAACCACCGCCCTCTATCACGTAGGTCTTGCTAACACCAATCGCTTCCAAAAAATCAGCATCGTGAGATATCAGCAGCATTGCTCCCGGATACTCACGCAAAACATCAATCACATGCTGCCGAGTCTCTAAATCCAAATTATTATTCACCTCATCCAATAGCAGTAATTTAGGCACGCGCGCTGCAATTTTTGCCAACGACACTCTCACTAGCTCACCTCCAGACAAATGTTTTAATTTATATGCAACCTCTTCATTTGTACGAAACAAAAATGCATTCAAATGCCGTCTAACCTCTGCATGAGAACTTTCCACCATCACTTCGGCTATCACTTCAAACACGGTTTTTTCTGGTGACAATCTTCCATAATGCTGATCTAAACTCCCAATATCTTCTAGCTTAGGCATCGTCCAATCACCCAATCGCCGCACATTACGTTCATCTAAAATCGCTTTCATCAATGTCGATTTTCCACTACCGTTATTTCCAACTATCGCCACACGCTCATTTACCAACAACGAC
This sequence comes from Alphaproteobacteria bacterium CMAR1, assembly GCA_963693005.1. Lineage (GTDB taxonomy): Bacteria > Pseudomonadota > Alphaproteobacteria > UBA6184 > UBA6184 > Bodonicaedibacter. The sequence goes on from OY843726.1 coordinate 386,219, forward strand.
AAATAAACACCCTCTAAAATAACACGCTCTCCATATCTAACCACACCCTCTCTAATGTTCAAAATCACACCGTCGCCCACAGCTTTTCCTAAAATAGAAAACGTAGGTTTCAATTCATCCGGACGCCGCAACTCTGATAGTCTGTCCATCACATCACGACGCCCCTTCTGAATATTCGCCTTCTTTTGGCCCGATGTTTCCTGCGCCCGCCCTGCCTTTGCTTTACTCACCACAGTTGGCCACTTCTTCTGATCAATGCTTTTTTGTCCCTTAGCCTTACTCTTCGACGCCCGCGCCTGCTCCTTCATCAAAGACTCATGCCCAGATTTTTTCTCACTCGATAACGCCGACAACTCACTTTCTAACAATCGTCGCCTATCCAAGCGTTCGTGCATATAGTGATCATAATTTCCAGAAAATACCTCCACTTTTCCTCCCTCAATATTCCACAACGTATCCACACAGGTGCGCAACACCTCCGGGTCATGCGTCACAAGTATTAAGGTCCCAGAAAACTTTTGTAACATTCGCATTAAACTGCGGCGATTTGTAATATCCAAGTGATTAGTAGGTTCATCCAGCATCAATATATTGGGCGCATCTCTCAATGCGCTGCTTAGCCTCTGATTAAAGTGCTCGCCTCCACTACTTGCATCTGGATTCAAAATAACTTGCGGCACATAGCCAAAAACACAGTCTTTCTTATATTCAACCCGGCCAAATGTCTGAGCAATTTCGCCGGTTATCAGCTTAAGTAACGATGATTTTCCTGAACCATTTCGGCCAATAATGGCAATACGCTGCCCCGAATGAATCTCGGTTGAAAAATCCTCAAAGCATACTTTTTCGGAAAATGATAATGATAAATCACGAATAAAAATTGGGGAATGCATCATAAAACTCTCTTAAATTAATAGGAAACAAAACCACTGCATAGTGGTTAACGTTGTGCCCTCATGGGCCTAATTTAAGATTTTTTGTTCATGTGCCTGCGGCTCCTGCATACAATACAACTAGCGTGTATATTAGTATAGGTCACCCTTCAAAACTGTCAAGTCTAAGAACTGTTTCTGACTGGTAATGGTTAGCTATTACTAATCAAAAATTTGACTATAAAACTAACGCACCTTATTAAAAATTCTCTTATGCCGATCTCTTAAATACTCTTTAAATTAAACACAAGAACTAGGGGTTTTACCCCCCTTTCTTGTACAAAAAATTTCGTCTGTCGTTTAACTAAAGTTAACCACCATTTTGCGACCTTTATCTTCAAAGTCTTCTTTAATTAACTGACGAGGCAACGTGCTAAAATTATCTAAAAAATGCTGAAGAAACAGCAAGTGTGATGGGAACAGGGTCTCCAGACCTTCACCTTTACGCGCATCAGCTAACGAGAACCAATGCACAGAACTTAAAAAGTCTGGGTTAGCTACCGGTGCAGAACTGTCCTCAGAAATTACTCCTGCAAAAAACGAACAAATGTCATTCGCACCCTCATCATTTGCGTGTGTACGTTGCCAATGTCCTAACGGAATTGTTTCGCCTATCACTGAGCCTGTTTTTTCCTGTATTTTTCGTGCAAACGTTTCATGAGGCAACTCACCTTTTTGCTGAGCTCCACCCACAAAGTTTAAATCATCAGGCCAGCGGGTATCTATTGCCAACATAATCTCTTTTTTCTCACCCTCTCCACGAACCAGAAAACCATATCCACCGCCAATAGACGTCAATGCAGATGCCGTTACAGCCTCTCTCACTGGCTGTTCAGGTTCAGATGTCGCTCCTGATTCTGTCAAGTCTGCCGCACTAACTAAAGACGACGCCATAATAATGCTAGATATCCAGCTAAATAATACGTTTCTCATATACACTCCTTCTCCTTTTAAAGTTACTTGCATGGTTAACTATCCACACTCTAAAAGATATAGGAGTATATACACTCTATTTCAAGTATTTAATCACCTATAAAGCTCTTCTCCTCAAGAGCAAGAAATTATCTTCAATTTATACTGAAAACGCACGAACTGTTTCCTTAATCACCATACGAATATAAATCTCTTTTTTCAGTGCTTCATGCTGTGTAAACAAATCAAATGTATTTAGCAACACCCCTTGAATCAAACTATGTAGATGCAATGCAATTAAACTTGCTGGATATTCATTTTTTACTTCTCCCACCTGTTGTAGCCTTTTAATTGTATCTGCCCAACGCGTTGGTGATAACGGATGACTAGCTTGAAAATTATCAGCAGCTTCAAGTCCTTGCCATTGAATCAAGCGCAGTAGTTTTGGATGCTGCTTGTATAGATCTATTCTATGATATACAACCGTCTCTACAAATTCGCAAAAGGTTTTAGACGTTTTTCCTACAGACTCTTCAGGTATTAAATCTAACAACTCATTCTTTGCCTTCTGCCACAAATCCTTTTTATTACCAACGTGGTGATAAATTAAACTCTGGTTCACTCCTGCTTTTTTTGCAATGTCACTAATTGCTGCACCAGAAAATCCTTTTTCTACAAACACATCGATTGCTGCTTGCACAAGCTTGTTTTTTGTCGATATCACTCTTTGTTTTAGCTCCAATTATTTTTACGTTGAACGATCATTCAGTTTTTGTTAGTGTCTAACAGAGTTGAATGAACGTTCAATTCAATTTATAAAAATACTGTTTACAAGTCAATTACTCCCTAAATAAACCGAGTTGATAATGCACAAAATGCCGCCCACTCACATTGCTATTGCTGTTTTAGGCTCTTTCTTTCTAAGCCTAAATGTCATTGTTATTAAATCCGGAATGAATCACTTTCCTCCCTTCTTATTTGCAACTCTCCGCTTTCTAAGCATTGCACCATTTGCGTTTTTCTTACCTCGTCCCACAGTTTCTTTCATCGCCCTCATCAAAATTTCTATGTGTTGGGGAGTCATTTACCTTGGGGGATTAACGCTTGCATTGTCTCTTGGTGTTTCTGCTGGAATAGCCACTATAATCACTCAAATCAGCACATTTATAGGGTTCTTTCTCTCTTGGAAAGTATTCAATGATCGCCCCAATTTTGATAGAATTTTGGGTGCGTTTGTCGGATTTTTGGGTGTTTGTTTAATTTGCACCTCAACCCTAGCTCAAAACCATACCCTAGGAATGCTCAGTTTGCTCGTTTGCGCCTTCAGTTTTGCTCTTGGAGCAGTATTTGTTAAACAAGCCCAAGCCCCCCCCCTTGCTCTCAATATTTGGATCAATGCTGTTAGTGTCTTTCCTATGTTTTGCATTTCATTTGTTACTAACGAACCTATTGTTACCCCTATAGTTACTGCCTCTATTCAAGATTGGGGAGGCGTACTGTTTACGGGGTGGTGCTCAACTTTTCTCGGGGGAATGTGCTTGTTATTTATACTTAGCAAATATAGCTTAACCGTTGCAATGCCCTTCCGATTACTCATTCCATTATTTGGAGTGGTGCTCGCTTATTTTTTATTGGGAGAAATGCACTCTTTCATAACCTGGATGGGCAGTTTCATTGTGGTATTGGGGCTATCCCTACCTTATTTTATAGACCTAATGCGTCAGCCGCTCCCATTGAAGAATAGCAAGAAAAAAATCAGCTCCCTCATTCACTAGCTTAATTTCGCAATTGACAAGGTTGGGTAGAACGCGCTACAACAGTCTTATTCACGCAGGAGAGATGGCTGAGTGGTCGAAAGCAACGGTTTGCTAAACCGTCGTACGGTAGTAACCGTACCGGGGGTTCGAATCCCCCTCTCTCCGCCATATTTTTTTTTCACAATCCGAATATTTTCAAAACTTTAAACGCTAAATCAATTAAGCATTAAGTAAATTTGCTGATATTAAAACTCCAGCTGCTGACCTACTTTTAATATAGAAATGGCTTCATCAGAAATCGACAACTCTATGGCTGACTCCAGTAAATCTTGCTCTGCTTCCTGATATCGCTCTTTTCCTAGATTAAACACATCGTAATGAATCGGAACCATCTTTTTCGACTTTAATGCTATGCACGCATTTAAGGCATCTTTGGGCCCCATATGTTGAACTTGCATCACTAAATGTGGTTTGTACGCACCAATAGGAAGCAAACTAACATCAATATCTGAATATTTTTCTGCTATGTCTGCAAAGTGTGGCCCCCAACCGGTATCCCCCGCAAAAAATATTTTATGTTTTTTAGACATAAACATTCCGCCCATCCAAAGCGTTTTGTTCATATCAAACACCCCTCTGCGAGACCAATGCTGAGCTGGCATTGAGCTAACGCACACTCCTTTTACATCACATGATTGCCACCAGTCTAGCTCTATAATTTTACGATTTAATTTCCAGCTATCTAATTTCTTTTTTACCCCTAAAGGCACTACAAACGTAACGTTATGCATTCTTGCTAATAACTTTACAGACTTGGCATCTAAGTGATCATAATGATTGTGAGATATAAAAACAACATCGATAGGTGGCAACCCCTGAATTGAAATTCCGGGAGGCACTATCCGCTTAGGGCCAAAAACACCCAGAGGTCCCGCTCGATTAGAAAATACTGGATCTGTAAGAATGTTACATCCGTCCATTTGAATTAAAAAGGTAGCATGACCTATATTTGCGATTCGATCCGTAACGCCCCTAGTAATCGAACTATATTCCGCCAATATAGATTTCGGCCACTTTGCCGTGGGTGTTCTAAAATATTCCCATACAGCACGCCATTTTAATACTTTAATACTTCGCTTCCAGTAATGCTGAAATTCTTTGCTAGTTGGATTCCAATTTTTAGACTCCCAATGTAGTTTTTTTCTACGACAAGTCAGAACCACTACTAAACAAATCGCCACTAATACAGCACTCAAAAATATACTTACAAACATAATCACCTTCTTGCCCCTTAAAGTAGCTTAAAACCTTTGAAAAACTGTAAACTAGAGACTTTTTAAATATTTTTTATAAAATTCGTTAATAAATACGTTTTTAGAATCATACTGTTTTTTCAATTCTTGTATTTTTTTATATCCAGGATAAGCCTCATAGAACTGCTCTAAAGTCTGATACGGCCGATACGGCAGATAGTATGAGCCTCCCATTTGCATTACTTTCTCCGTGAGCTGACGAGAAACTTTAGAAATATGGGCATCAAATTCTTTACTGTAATCACCTCGAAAAAACATCACGAAACAAAGACGACTTCCAGTAGCATAGTTTAAAACTGAGTCTACATCTTGACATACTTGACGCAAAGTAATATTCATTAAGTGTGGTTTCAAATCTCTCTGCATCTCTTGAAGCACTAACACAAAATCGTTAATTTTTTCTATGGGAACGAAATACTCCTGTAAAAGGTCTATCTTATCAGATCCTTTTAAGACATAGCTATCTACACCATGGTACAGCAACTGATTACGCGAGATACTTTTAGAAAACTTCTTAGCTGATTTACTTTCAAACTTCCAGCGCAGTTTTTGGAATGAATTGCTGTTATACGTATGACCAAACATCCAGTGTATAATCTTTGATACAAACTTACTGTAGCCCAACTTTTTGTCTGGAACTAGATGCTCTGTTTCTTCATACGTTACTAACACTAATTCTTGTAAAAATGACTCCGACATTAAATTAAAGCGCCCGAAAAACATTCTCACCATTGGGCTGCTATCTATTTTTTTTAGCTGAGTTAAGGCATCGCCTATACTTCCCACCCAATGCTTCATGTGATACATTTTATTTTCTACAACATCTAGATCGACACTCAGAACCACTCCTAAAACTCCATACCCACCTATAATCCCTGAGAATAAGTCCGCATGTGTATTACGATTACAATACATTACCTCACCTGACGCCAACATAACTTGAAGACCTCTAATTGAAGCACTAATTGGAGGGCTGTTGACCTGCCATCCATGAACGTTGCTTGCCACCGAACCTCCCACCGAAAAATCATAATCTGACTGCATTATTGCAACAGAAAGTCCTCTTGGATGTAAAAAGTCTAGCACTTTCTTCCAATTAGCACCCGCTTGAACTCGCAAAACCTTTGAGGATAACAACTCCATTGCACTGTATTTGCTTAAGTCTATAATAAAACCATCTTGTGCTATTGAATGAGCACCTTGGGAGTGTTGGGAACCTCTTCATAAAAAAACACCCCCTTGTTTAGGTTTTATTCATATATAACAAACTACTCTAGAAAAAACACAACCATAAAAAATATGCGCTATATCACGGTTTTTATTATCGCGGTTAACTTATGCGGGTGTGAAGAAACTCCCGAATGGCAAAACCCTGACCAGTATCTAGAAAAAGAGGGACGATACTGCTATGAAACTCTTGGAGGAGTTGATTGTTATACGCAACCAATTAAACGCTGCACAAGAAAACCCCTAGGTTACGAAGGCCCCCCTCCTCCTACACATATTTATGAATAAAAATCATTCCTAAATTTTATTCATCTTATCAAAACTAAACTTCACTTTTAGCGTTTCACTCAATAAAGCTCAGCTATCTATCGATATCTATCTAATGTAGAAACAGCTTAATACCTCGCCTAATTATTATTTTCTTTTACTGTAAGGATAATTAATTTATGTCGAGACTCACTCATCACAACTTAGTATTTAATCCACTGAAATAGGTAAACAAATTATGAGGCTACCTTCAACCACAGTACCCTACAAGTAGTATATTTTGCCCTTTTTGGGTGGGGTTTGAGGTAGGTTTGAGATACTAGGGTTCACAAATGGCAACTATCAATTTAGAACTAACTCTCACTTCACCAAAAGTCTATAAAAGCTCTTGGGTTTAAAAACCCAAAAACTACTCTATCACACTGTATATTCCAAAAAAGTAACCCTATGCAGACTGCATCCTTAAAAAGATACAGATTGCTCTATTAAAAGTTAATACCCTTAGACAGATTTCAAACGTTTCAAACACTACGCTCATTTAAGTTTACTGAACTATTTCCCAAAAATACGACATTGACTTAGAGTACCCCCTAAAGATTACCATTAATATTTATAGGCTATGCTTCTTATGCCATCTCTAGCATTTATCTCTTCTTCTGACAACGACATATGCAATGCTAAAAAAATATGCTATTTAATAGAAATCAGTTTAACTTTACATGCAATATGCTATTTCATAAAATGCACGGTCTAGGGAATGATTTCATTATTCTCGAATCTACAAACCCTCTAGAACCAAAATACGTAAAGCAGCTCTGTCACCGTCACCACGGAATAGGTGCTGACCAAATAATCACCTACTCACCCGACTATGAACCAAAAGTTGCATTTTACAACAGTGACGGCACCACAGCAGAACAGTGTGGAAATGGTATTCGATGTTTGGCGTGGCTATTAATGAAACAACGTCAGAAGCACGATATTCGACTATGCTCACCCACTCAACATCATTCTGCTTGGTTATTGGAAAATGATCAAGTGTGTATTGAAATGGGACAACCCCAGTTTACTTGGGAAAATCAGCCGATCTCTCAACAATTAGATTTATTGGATGTCTTTACATCTATGGCGCACAAGCCAGACATGAGCGCTGTATCAATGGGCAACCCCCATGCCATTATTTTTATTCCTAACCCAACTATAGATATTGCCAAACGCTATGGCCCATATATTGAAAATCATAGACTATTTCCCAACAAAACAAACGCACATTTTGTTGACATACAAGACCGGAACATAATCCACATGATACCTTGGGAGCGCGGAACTGGCATTACCGAAGCTTGTGGGAGTGGGGCCTGTGCTGCACACGCTGCAGCCTTAAAAAAGGGACTCATTGATCCTATATGCACAGTACGTATGCCTGGTGGGTTAGCATTGTTGGAAACTCGCAAGTCTGATGGTGTTATTCTCTTAACTGCTGATGTAGAATATGTGTTCAAAGGCGAGATTTCAGGCTAACCATGAGTGGAAAAATTGTAACATTTGGATGTAGACTGAATACCTATGAGTCTGAAGTTATGCGGAAATTCGTAGATGACTCGACAGACAATCTTATTGTATTTAACACTTGTGCGGTCACCTCGGAAGCTGAACGCCAGGCACGTCAGGCTATTCGAAAAGCACGAAGAGAAAACCCAAAGTCTAAAATCATTGTCACTGGATGCTCTGCACAAGTAAGTACAAGCACCTATAGCGAAATGGACGAAGTTGACCGTGTGTTAGGTAACGATGATAAAATGAGAGGCGAGAACTTTCACTTTAATTCTGAACATACTGAAAAAGCTATCGTAAATGATATTATGTCCGTTAAAGAAACTGCCGGACATTTGATTTCTGAATTTCAAGGAAAATCACGTGCATTCATTCAGGTGCAGAATGGATGCGACCACCGGTGTACTTTCTGCATTATTCCCTATGGTCGAGGAAATAGCAGAAGTGTGCCTATTGGTGAAATTGTACAACAATGTGAACTCTTAGTAGACCAAGGGTATTTGGAAATTGTATTGACCGGCGTAGATATTACCGCCTATGGTGCAGATCTTCCAGGCTCACCCACTCTCGGAGAAATGGCTAAACGACTGCTCAGCTTAGTTCCCAACATTCAACGTTTGCGAATCTCGTCTATTGACTCTGTAGAGGTCGATGATGATTTATTAAATCTTGTTGAAAACGAACCTCGACTGATGCCACACTTTCATTTAAGTTTGCAAGCCGGCGATAATTTAATTTTAAAACGGATGAAACGTCGGCATTTGCGTGAGGATGCAGTTGCAATGTGCCACTCCTTCCGCCAGCGTCGAAAAGACGTAGTATTTGGAGCAGACTTTATTGCAGGGTTTCCTACTGAAAGCGAGGCTATGTTTGAAAATACTTTACGATTAACTGAAGAGTGTAGCTTAACTTACCTACATGTATTTCCCTACTCACAACGCCCTGGAACTCCAGCAACACGCATGCCACAAGTTGCATCACATACAATAAAAGCTCGAGCGAAGAAACTAAGAGAACTTGGCACTACACAACTTTCTAACTTTTTAGTCTCTAAAATTGGAACTCGTGCGGATGTTTTGGTTGAGTCTGAAACCCTGGGCCGAACCGAACACTTTGCCCCCGTCATACTATCACAATCACCCACCTCTTATCATGAGGGTCAAATTCTTTCAATGAAAATTGTTGGTCTGGACAAAAACCATTTAACGGCTGAAAGGATATAATATGAGTGAAAAAAAAACTGGTTGGTTTTCACGACTAGGTACAGGACTCAAAAAATCTACAAATAAGATTACCGAAGGTTTAGCTTCTATAGTCAGCAAGCGAAAGCTTGATGACTATATGCTACAAGACATCGAAGATATCTTATTGTCTTCCGATGTTGGGTTTAGCGCAACCACTAAAATTTTATCTCGATTAAAAAAACAACGTTTTAACCAAGAAGTTACTTTAGAAGAAGTAAAGCAGTTTTTGGCAGAAGACATTCAAGCTATATTGAAACCTCTGGAAAGAGAATTAGAATATAGTAAAACACCAACTGTTGTTTTTATGGTTGGCGTAAATGGCTCAGGAAAAACTACAACTACTGGGAAATTAGCCGCTCAATGGAGCTCTAATGGGAAGAAAGTTCGTTTAGTGGCGGCTGATACCTTTCGAGCTGCGGCAGTAGAGCAATTATCAGTCTGGTCTGAGCGCGCACAAGTGCCTATTGAAAAAAGTGACGCTGGCTCCGATGCCGCCGCATTAGTTTATCGCTCATATGAACTATCTATTAACCAAAGCGATGACCTTCTAGTAGTGGATACTGCTGGCCGACTACACAACAAATCAACTTTAATGGACGAATTAGAAAAGATAATTCGGGTTACAAAAAAAATTAATTCTGATGCTCCTCACTACACGTTGCTTGTGTTAGACGCGAATATCGGCCAAAATACTCTGCAGCAAGTTAAAGCTTTCCAAGACTCCGTCGATATCAACGGATTGATCCTTACTAAGTTAGACGGAACTTCTAAAGCGGGCATAGTGATTCAGTTAGCAGACACCTTTAATCTGCCCATCTACTATTTGGGAGTGGGCGAAGGCATTCACGACCTACAATCCTTTAACAGCAACGCTTTTTCTGAAAACTTACTAAGCCTATCTAAGCTAAAAAATTACCCCCCTCTTTAAAGATAAAGGGAAACAACTTTACTCTCACAACTGTATATATGTGCGTTTCAAATCTAGTATAGGCCTAAGCCCCTGTAGACTACTTATCTACCAATCTTCATAAAAAAAATTAGTTAACTGCCTTTGGAAGTTTGTACTCTTCCCACATATTACCAACTTCAAAAAAAGACTGCTGGAGAGTTACTGATAGCTCTCGATCATTGTGCAAATTAATCTTTGTTAATATAGCAATGTTATTCACACAGTATTTTTGCATAGCAGTATCAATACCTTGTGGCGTTTCTGAAGTGAATAGATCATAAACTTCACTCATAGCTCGAATTAATTCTTCTGATTTTGTATAGCGGCTTTCAAATTTATTTTCATCTATAGCCAGTATCATATCTTGTGCCAACACTTCTGATTTGCGAAATACTTTAGCAATCATTTTAGTAAATGGCAGGCCTGATATATTGTTTTTTCGATAGATATCAACATTCTTTTTCATAGATCCCTCTTAAATTGTCTTAAAAACTTCCGGTTACTTGTTTTAAGCCATTTTCTGCAATTTTTAACCGCTCAAAATCAGCTTGTAAGCTTTCAACTTGACGTTGAGTCTTGCTTACCTCACGGGCATTCTTGGCTCTTTGCTCTTCTTGCTGCTTTTCAATTGTTGCGTAACGTTTTTTAGCACTATATGAAAGCATATTTAGTTCATTTTTCTGATCAGTTGCTTTATCACTATTAATTTGCAACATCACCATGTCAGCTAAGGCCTTCTGCAACGAGTCTCCTATACCTTGGCTAAAACTAAACCCTTGTTCTTCAGTTGTTAAATCCGGATCCACAGGCGTTCCAAGTTCTGGACCTAAGTAATCAAAAATAAAACCTTCATAGATTGAACCTAATGGCCCTTTCAAATTCACTTTACCGGTAGTCCCCACATTAATGTTTGAACTTCCAATAAAAAGAGCAGTTTCATTACTTTCAACGGCACCATCCCATAGATACATACGAGCAGCATACTCACTGCTTGCATTTTTAGTCACACTGATACGAACCTCTTTTCCTGACATTTCTGTGGGTAATTTTGTAGGGTGCATTGACACCTCATAATACCCACCGGTAAGATTAGTAGAAACGAATGCAAATACTTGCTCTACGCCACCAAGGTTACTATCTAAGATTTGTGCAAGTTTTGCTGAGTCTTTTACAAGCAATCCATTTTCATCTTTACGAACTCCAACTTCACTCAAATGCGAAAGCCCGGAAACTCCCGGAGTGACATAAGTAAAAGAGCGTTTAATACGGTCAATCATATTAATAAACTGGCGATTTTTAGCTAAGTAAGCTCCCTCTTTAGGCTCATAATTATTTTTTGGATCTTTAGCCGTTTGAGCATCTGCAAAGGTTATGAGCTCGTTGTAAGCCATAATAAATTCATCTATTGACTCCTGAACGACTAGCGGATCTTTTTCAACCGTAGCTGTTACAGTTTCTCCCCCACTAGGTTGCAATAGAGTTACGCTAGCCTTATGATACAGACCCTCGATTTGATTACTTGAGCTTTGTAATACGGTTGGATTACCATTTACATAGTATTGCGCTTTCAAATCACTCTCCGCACTCAAGCTTTCAGACAAACCTAACTGATCAAATAACTTCTCTGTTGCTTCATCAGTTAAGGTCACCGGAAGTGCACTCTTTGTAAGATCTAAGGTATATGGGCCAACACCGCTAACAGTTGCGACATAATCAGGAACTTCAGTAATTAATGCCGCTATATCGGTCAAACTCATTGCTGCAGTGACAGTCTTTTCTTCCCCAGCAATTACTAGCGTACCTGCTAACCCTAGTGCCTCCGTATCAGATGCAAAAGATTCAGTAAGTTTATTTACTACAGTTTCAAAAGTAATTTTTTCACCTGTATTTGTTTCTGATAAAAAAACTCTATAATCAGTCTCAGATGCAAAAGATTCAGTAAGTTTATTTACTACAGTTTCAAAAGTAATTTTTTCACCTGTATTTGTTTCTGATAAAAAAACTCTATAATCAGTCTCTGAAAATTTTTGAGAATACGCAGACACATGGCTATCTGTTTTATTGGCATTAATGGCTTTGGAAACCTCTTCTAAGGTGGCATTTGAGGGTACTATCACTTCTACCCCACGAATATAAACTCGTGTTTCACTCGCTGTAATATTGTCTGTTTTTGAAGTTTGAGCAACACTACCTGTAATTTTATCATACGTAGCAATTCTATCTACTTTTATAGACAAACTACCCTCATTTGAACCAAAAGTTGGAGAAACAAAAAGAACATCAGCTGCATCTACAGAAGAAGAGCTGCTAGCATACGACACATCTCTTGCGCCGAAAGCATCTTTTTCTCCCTTTGCTGACGCCAAAGCAGGGTTACTTAATACTTTAGCAGCCGTCATAAAACGTCGTAAATATGAATCAGAGTGAGCTATAGATTCTTGCTCTTTTTGCAATTTATCTAATTTATCGCTCAAAACCTTTTCTTTGATCTCATGAGTTTGTTTAACTACATCGATTAACTGACCAGGATCAAACCCATTCTGCTTGCGGTATAGCTGCATGCGTTTAGGCATCGTCAAGTTAAGTGAGTTGGGTTACAGGGGTTAGATGGAGCTTTGGGAATTAGGCGTAAAGAGTCTTAGAGGCCGCATGATCCCAAAGGGATTTAGCGGCCACAAACATCCGTCTTCTTAAACGTGCGGGTTGTCGGTAGCGATTCACTGAGACAGCAAAGAGGTTTCTGACTTTTCCCATTAAGGAAAGCAACGTCTGGGTTCCTTGAGGGGACTTGTACTTAATCAATGTCTTCTCTTTCCGTCGCGTAGGCTGATGTCCATTCTCAACCCGATTATTCAGTCCCTTATGGGATCTATGATCTGTACCAGGACACATCTGTTTAATCGGTCTGATATAGCTCCTCAGCTTATCCGTGACGATCACTCTCGGGGAGTCATAATGCTTAAGCAAACGGCTTAAGAACCGTATCGCAGAAGCTTTGTTCCGACGGCGCTGTAGAAAGACACCCAACTCAACGCCATTCGAATCGACGGCTCTCCATAAAACGTAGGGTTCCCCTTTGATACGTAAGCTCATTTCATCAAGATGCCACTTATCCGATACACGACCTTCTCGTTTCTTCAAGACATCCTTAAAGGATCTAGAGAACCTCACGCACCAGTTCCGTACCGTTTCATGGCTCACTATAATTCCTCGATAGGCAAGCTGCTCCTGAACATCTCGATAACTAAGATTAAACCGATGATACTGCCAGATCGCACAACTGATCACAGATCCAGGATACCTATACCGCTTCGGATTACTCACTAACTTCATCAACACGCCCTATGTTTAAACACCATCTCCCTATATACCACATTCAATCTAACTTAACTTGACGATGCCATACCATCTTCAGCATTTACTATTGCTTCAGCTTGTTGATGCTCAGCATCTGAGAAATCAACCGATGTAGGTAGTTGAGACAAAGCTCCCCATACTTGTTCCTGAACGTTGGGGTCTCGATTATCTTTAAAGTGTTCGTATTCTTTAAAAGGCAATTGGATGACCTCCCCCTCAGGAGTAATCTGAGTGCCTGCATCTAGAGTTGCAATATATAGATTCTGGCCATCGCGTCCAAAGAAGTGGCTCTGAGGTCCAATTCCAAGACCTTCTAAAACCTTATAAACTAACAACTCTGATGGATTTACTAACTTGGCCGCAGAGCTATGCCCAGATCTTAGACCTCCAGAGTGAGTTTTAACAAAATACGTTAGTACTTGCCCACTTTCAAGAGTCACCTCTGCAACACAGCCTAACTGATCACCGCCACGTTTCCAAGACGTCGTTATCTTGCTAGCTCTAAATACGGACTCAAAGTATTCCCGTGTACTTTCTTCAATCCGTGTTAAAGGGACTTTTTTGGTTTGAATATCTAAATCAAATAACCTTGCTTTCAATCCGAAAAGCTCATCCGACTCACGACGGTCGGAGACTACAATGGGCATCGTCAAGTTAAGTTAGATTGAATGTGGTATATAGGGAGATGGTGTTTAAACATAGGGCGTGTTGATGAAGTTAGTGAGTAATCCGAAGCGGTATAGGTATCCTGGATCTGTGATCAGTTGTGCGATCTGGCAGTATCATCGGTTTAATCTTAGTTATCGAGATGTTCAGGAGCAGCTTGCCTATCGAGGAATTATAGTGAGCCATGAAACGGTACGGAACTGGTGCGTGAGGTTCTCTAGATCCTTTAAGGATGTCTTGAAGAAACGAGAAGGTCGTGTATCGGATAAGTGGCATCTTGATGAAATGAGCTTACGTATCAAAGGGGAACCCTACGTTTTATGGAGAGCCGTCGATTCGAATGGCGTTGAGTTGGATGTCTTTCTACAGCGCCGTCGGAACAAAGCTTCTGCGATACGGTTCTTAAGCCGTTTGCTTAAGCATTATGACTCCCCGAGAGTGATCGTCACGGATAAGCTGAGGAGCTATATCAGACCGATTAAACAGATGTGTCCTGGTACAGATCATAGATCCCATAAGGGACTGAATAATCGGGTTGAGAATGGACATCAGCCTACGCGACGGAAAGAGAAGACATTGATTAAGTACAAGTCCCCTCAAGGAACCCAGACGTTGCTTTCCTTAATGGGAAAAGTCAGAAACCTCTTTGCTGTCTCAGTGAATCGCTACCGACAACCCGCACGTTTAAGAAGACGGATGTTTGTGGCCGCTAAATCCCTTTGGGATCATGCGGCCTCTAAGACTCTTTACGCCTAATTCCCAAAGCTCCATCTAACCCCTGTAACCCAACTCACTTAACTTGACGATGCCCTTAAAACCTCTGCCTGTTTAAGAGAGACCTTTTGACCTTCGGTAAGTGCAAGGGTCTGCATTCGCACCTCAGATTCTGTGGTGCGTTGAGGCGTTGCGTAGTCTTCAACGTCTGAAGCGGTGGCAGTGGGCAGGACAATACAACTCCCTAGAGCGGTAACTAAAAGCGAGTTCTTTAGAAGGGTGTAGTCGTGTTTCATGAATGCATCTCCCAATACGTCAGTTCAATATACTCTATCAATACAAGAAATAGGTACCTTAGGCTACTTATAAGCCACAGAGTGTCAAGTTTCAAGTTTAGTCGTCAAGTAACAGTAAATCACTGGGTTCTTATTCGGCTACACGACTGCATAATTAACCCCGATTCTTTTTTGAGAGTTGAATCGTTTTTTAAGTGTTGTTTGAAGGAGTCTCTCTCCTGTTTTTGTGTCTGCAAAGTAATAGTGTTTGAGTTGCCCTTTGGATCTGATGCGTCCATAAGAGGTGCTGATGGATGTTTCTCCAAACAGGTTTTTTTGCATGCGGATTATGTAGTAGCGATTTATATTCATCCCAAACCTAACTGCTTTCAGAGTAATCTTCCCTTTTACATGTAATTCCAACATAGCCGTGTCTATATTTTGAGCAATAAGATTGATAGGCTTTTGAGGCACCTCTCTTTTCCCCGTATGCCGCCGCTTACACACAGACTTATCCACCAACTCTGTGGATAAGTTGTAGAGGGGCAACCTCATTGAAGGGATAGGGTATGTGGTGGGTTTTTACTATATATGTAATATGATACATGGGGATTTCTGTAATATTCATGCACTTGTCTATTCACGATAGATTCGACGTGATTTATTTCTCGGAACTTTAAATCAAGACTTTATCTTTGGGGAGTTTGGGCTTGCTTGTGCGCGTGTGGGTTTTTATTCAGTGTAAGTTTTCGTGTGGTTTAATGTAAGTGCACATCTTTTTTTCGGCTAGATCATGACCTTGTCATATAGAGCTTTATGATGATTTTCACAATTCATTTGAAATAAGATCGAGAAATAAAATTTTCTAGTCTTAGCTGGTTTTCTTTCTTCATTAATAATATGAGCCATCAATTCAAGCTATCGAAGCATAAGGTTTGTAGTTTTTGCCTTGGATCGAGGTAATAAATTTTAAGGCTTTAGACGAAGTGGTGTGCGGGGGCGTCTGATGAAGATATTTTAGAAATCAGTAGAGATAGGTGGTAGATTATTTTCTGTGTTTAAGTTAACTGGAGATGTCTATGCATCTATGCGAAAAAGTAGGCAGATTTTTGTATGTTCGAAGTGTTTTGATTTTAGTCTTAATGTTGGGGGGATGCCTGAAGATTAATGAAGGTGCGTTAATTACGCATCGCATAGCGCCTAAAGAAATTGATTTAGAGGCCATTGGAAAGCGGTTGCAGGCAAAAAAGTCATTAACTTTACCATTGAGTGAAACACTTTCAATGTTAGAGCAATTAAATCAATTTGAGTTAGGTAGGTTTCTTTTAAAAAACAAGGGGCTAGATGGGTTTTGGACGGCGTATGTTATTTTGCATGGCTCAAAGAGATCTGGATTGTCAGGTTTAGAAGAGTGGCTCTTAACAAACGCTCCAACTGTCAGGGCAACTCAAGAAAGATTTAGGATTTTTCAACAGGAAATGCAATCTAGGCTGAGGTCTGAAATGTCTATCGCAACGGTTCCGTGTGGGTTGATGGATGATGTGCTTGGGTTAGATTTTTCGAGTGTTCAGAATGTTTCATTGGTGGGAATTGACTTAGATGCTAATTCACTAAGGTTGGCAAAAGAGAACGCCTTACACCAGGGTGGTTATGACAAAGTTAAGTTGTTGCGGCGTGATGCTTGGAATATAGGAGAGTCTGAGACCTATGATGTAGTGATGAGCAATGGCTTAAATATTTATGAGCCTAATCCAGAGCGTGTGGTTGCCTTATATAAGCAATTGAACAAGACTCTAAAGAAGGGGGGAGTTTTGATTATTAGTTTTCTAACTCCTCCCCCCGGGCTGTCGTCGGAGTCTACGTGGAAAAATGTTAATCAGTTAGATGCTTTGAAGCAAAAGGCAATTTTTAGTGATATTGTTGAGGCAGGCTTTAGGGTGTTTCGTACAGAAGCAGAGATGAGGAGGCATCTGGGTGATGCTGGTTTTGATGTAGTTAAAGTTGTCTATGATTCTCAAGGGATTTTCCCGATGGTAGTTGCTATAAAGAGATAGAAATTACTTAACTGTTTTTTTTTGAGTAAAACGCAAGTGAATTGACCATGTTCTTGAAGTCAATTTTTGGAAATATTTTAATTTATTTTTGATGTTAACTATAGTAGTTTCATGTGTAAATAATGTAGGAGAGTGCAGATGAAATACATAGTGAGTTTCATCATTGTTATAACGATGAATAGCTTTTAGGTGAAAAGTTGCAGGCGTCGAGTGGGGAACTTCATGAAGTGGAGATAGACAAAAGCGCCCCTGCCTCAGCGAGCTCAGAGTTGAGTGATAGTGTCAGCCTACATAAGTTGAAGGTTAAGATGTTTCAGGTAAGAGATAATGTTGTGCAAAATTCGGGACTTCTTGATGGTGGGGAGCCTTTAGTTATGGCGTTGTTAATGCAGGCCCATGATATTCTAAAGAGAGTTGAAAGCAGTAGGTTTGATAAAGTAGCTTCTTTAGGCGCGATAGATTTTGCTGAGAAAACTTTTGATTTGGCAGTTGAAAGTCGGCATTACCAAGCAGAGGGTTTACCAGACTGTTTTGTAGAAATTCCCAAGCGAATAACGAGGCTGAGGTCACCGTTGTAGCCGCTGTACAGTGTGGAAGGTGATCAAAATAAAGGCGTATCTTCCCTGTTTATCATGAGATCTGGAAAATTCAGCCCCCCCTAGTTACGTTTGATGTCGATGGCGTTAAACTTAATTGATCTTTCCTATAAAAACTTGTATATTGAATGCGTTGGTCTAGGCCAACTATGATGATAAATGGAGTGCGGAATAAGTGGAGCGGACCCGGGGGCGGTACCCGGCGCCTCCACCAATTTTTTGGTGGGTGACTTATGGGGGCGAAATAGGATCGACGCACATAGTAAAGGCATGATCTTTCATTCGGTATTGTATCCACCGTTATCGGGCTGATTTTATAGATGCCACAACTAAAACGGCAACTCGTCGCTTAACAGCTGCTCGTGCAACGCGCACGTGTCACGCGAACAGCAATCAAGTACTTGCTCTTACAGGTACTTGCTAGTTAAGTGATGGCGGCTTGGGGGCGCCGGGCAACAGAAGCCCCTCATTAATAAAAAAAAGGTGCACAGTGTCCTTAATTAATTACGATCAATTGATCAAAGATAGTTTGAAGTCAGTGGTGATGCGCTCATTAGAGCATGCAGCGGAGCATGGTTTGTTTGGGGAGCAACATTTTTATATTACCTTTAGAACAGACTTTAAAGGGGTTGAAATACCTGATTATTTGTTGCAGGAATACCCAGAAGAATTAACGATTGTTTTAGAAAATCAATTTTGGAATTTAAAGATTTTTGAAACTTACTTTACTGTATCTTTGAACTTTAACACACGAGTTGAAGATATAGTGGTTCCATTCGATTCAGTGTTAGAGTTTTCAGACCCTTCTGAAGATTTTGTGCTTCAGTTTGACTCTGATGAGCCTGGACTTGAGTTAGGGGCTGGGGAAACTGAAAGTTTAGAGGCTGTGGTTGATGAAGTTTCTGAAGACAACAAGGTGGTGTCATTAGAGACGTTTAGAAAAAATAAGGAAGGATAATCAGCGATGGATAAGCGGCAGTTAAGACCATATCTATATGCGGTGATTGCAGTTTTAGTATTAATTATATTGGGGATAGTTGTTCGCCAATATAATAAGGGTGGCGAGATTGAAGTATTTGATCGCGTGAAATATGTAGAGGTGACACCAGTTTCGGTAGGAAAATTGCTTCGTAAAGCAAATGCCATTGGTAAGTTGGTGGCGAATCAGTCTGTCGTTATTAAAACAGAGATGCCAGGCCGAATTTCAAAAATTCATTTTAAAGATGCTCAAGCAGTAAGTGCGGGAGATCCGATAGTAGAATTTGATAGTGAGCAATTGCGATTGGAAGCTACGCAGGCGCGAGCTAAGGCGTCTCAGTACGCTCAGTTATATCAACGTAGTTCTGAGTTGTTTCAGAAGAAATTAATTAGCAGTTCAGAATATGAAAAAGCAAAAGCAGAGTATGAACAAACTAAAGCTCAGGCAGAAGAAAAAGACTTACTTGTCCGAAAAAGCATTATTCGAGCACCTTTTGATGGAGTGTTAGGAATTCGTGAGAAAGATATTAGTCAGGGCGCCTATGTGAATCAAAACATTGAAATTGTCTCATTGGTCGATTCAGACCCAATGTTGGTTGATTTTAATGTTTCGGGTGTGTATGCAGGAAGCTTAAAAGCAGGACAATTGTTGCAAATTTCAATTGATGGGACAAGTTTGATGAATTTGCAGGCAAAAATCGATGCTATCGATGCTCGGGTAGATGAGTCAGGAAATACGTTGCGTGTTCGTGGGGCAGTGCCTAATAAAGGTGGAGAGCTAAAGCCGGGTATGTTTTCTCAGGTGTTGGTGGTGATTGGCGAAGTTCCTAATGCGATTCAAGTTCCTGAATCTGCGGTTGAACGAAACGGAAATCAAAGCTATGTGTATCGAGTAACTAAAGTAAATGGAAGTTCTGCTGTCGCAGCAATTTCTCCAGTTGTCCTTGGTTTGCGCCAAAATGGAATGGTCGAAATATTGCAGGGGCTAGAGCCAAAAGATATTGTTGTTGTAGGCGGACATACGGGGCTGCATGATGGAATGGAAGTTCGCATTCAGCGTAACTCAGCCGCACCAGCAACGGCAGGAAAATAGAACTATGGAACTGTTAGGTTGACTAACAAAAAAAGGTTAAAACTATGAAGATATCAGAGATTTGTATTAAACGGCCGGTTTTTTCGATCGTTGTAAACTTAGTCTTGGTCTTGGTGGGGTTAGTGGCGTTCTCTCGCTTGCCAATTAATGAATATCCAAAGTTTGAGCGACCAACATTAAGTATTGAAACAGAGTTTCACGGTGCAGGTCCTGAGATTGTCGAAAATACGATCACAAAAACATTAGAAGAAGAGCTTGCTAAAATTGAGGGGTTAGACTTCCTAACATCGACTAGCATGCGTGGAAAAAGCAATGTGTTTTTGCACTTTAATATGGACCGCTCTTTGGATGCAGCAGCCACGGATGTTTTGTTTAAAGTAGCAAGAATTAGAAGTCAACTTCCTACAGACGTTCGAGATCCGGTTATGATTAAGTCGGATGCGAATGCAAGCCCTGTGATGTATTTGGCATTGAACAGTTCTAGTAGGACAGAAACTGACTTGGCGGATTATGCTCGTCGATACTTAGAAAATCCGTTAGGTAATATTAGTGGGGTATCTAAGGTTGAGGTGTTAGGTGGTGGGCAGTTTGTTTTACGTATTTGGTTAGATCCTAAAAAATTAGCTGCACATAGTTTGAATGCCCTAGATGTGTACAATGAAATCCGCAAACAAAATGTAGAACGCCCGGGAGGAAGTATTGTTGGAGGAGAGCGTCAATTTAACGTTTCAACTACAGCAAAAATACGCAGTCCGGAAGAATTCAACCAATTAATTATTGCCAATAAGAATGGTAAGTTCATTCGTTTAGAAGAGGTTGGTCATGCAGTAGTTGGCAGTCAGGAAGAAACTACCTCTTTCGTGTTTAATGGTAAGAAAGCGATTGCGCTAATTATTTATAAAAAATCCGAAGGTAGTCCTATTGCTGTTGCGGATTTAATGAAAAAAGAGTTGCCTAAAATTCAAGAGCGTT
The DNA here is from genome assembly GCA_963693005.1 of Alphaproteobacteria bacterium CMAR1. GTDB lineage: Bacteria > Pseudomonadota > Alphaproteobacteria > UBA6184 > UBA6184 > Bodonicaedibacter. Next base: position 407,079 of record OY843726.1, read on the forward strand.
TGCCGAGTGATATGAGTTTGAAGGTTGCGTATGACGGTACGACGTTTATTGAAGTTGCTATTGCTGAGGTGTATGAAACAATTATTATTGCAGTAATATTAGTATTACTGGTGGTATTTGGTTTTATAGGTTCTTGGCGGGCATCATTTATACCGATGGTAACTATTCCGATTTCTTTGATTGGTACGTGCATCTTAATTTATATTTGGGGGTTCTCGATCAATATTTTAACCTTGTTAGCTATGGTACTGGCAGTAGGACTAGTGGTTGATGATGCAATTGTCGTGTTAGAGAATATTTACAGATATATTGAAGAGGGAATGTCTCCGGTTAAGGCAGCGCTAAAAGGGAGTAAAGAAATTGGATTTGCGGTAATTGCAATGACCATAACTTTGGCAGCAGTGTATGCTCCTTTGTCTTTAGCTCAAGGCGTGACTGGGCAGTTATTTAAAGAGTTTGCTTTAACGTTAGCTGGGTCGGTTATATTGTCAGGTTTTGTGGCATTGACGTTATCTCCTATGATGTGTTCGCGTTTGTTGCTTTCTCACTCAGAAGAAGAGAGACGTTTAAAGACTTCTTTTTTCGGTCGTATTTTCACAAAAATTTCATACGCGTTGAAAGCTATGGATAATGAATATGCAAAGCTTTTGAAATTTTCTTTAAATCATAGAATTGTTGTGATTTTGATTGGGCTGGCCTTTACTGGTGCATCTTGGGGCTTGATGACTAACTTTTTGCCATCGAAGTTTGTACCTGAAGAAGATAGAGGTATTATTCGCGGAAAAGGTGATGGAACAAAGGGGTTGACGCTAGATGCTTTGGATCGCTATGTTACCCAGTTAGACACAATTCTAGATAATAATCCAGATATTGAAAACCGCTTACTAATGGTAAAAATGCCTGAAGTAACGGTAATTTCTTCGCTAAAACCATGGGAGCTCCGGAAGCGCTCAAGCCATGATATTTTAAAACAAATTAATCCTGAATTGAAGAAAGTAGTAGGGTTGGGAATTACTTTGCATAACCAGCGATCATTTGGTGGTGGGGGCAAAGAAGATGGATCTATGACGTTTGTTTTGCAATCTATGAAGCCTATGGCCGAAATTATCGCGACATCGCGTAAACTACTGCAAGGATTTTCAGACTTGCAAAATGATATAGATTTTCGGTTTTACTTACCTGTAAATATGCAAGATTTTAACGTAAGTGTTAACCGTGATGTTGCATCATATGTAGGGATTTCTGCAGAAGATATAGCGACAACAATGGAAATATTTACCAAAGGCAAGAAGGCAGGGAACTACATGCCTCAGGGAGATACCAAAGAGTATGACATTATGGTTGGAGTTGAGAAAGAGTTTCGCAGGTCTCCCTCTGACTTATCCGATGTTTATATGCGAGTGCAAAAACGAAACGAGGATAAAACTGTTCCACTGAATCAGTTGATTAAAGTTGATGAACGATTGGCACCAACGCAAATTGAGCATTATAATCGTATGCGTAATATTTTGTTTGTGGGAGATTTGAGCTCAAAGGTCTCAGTTGGTAGCGCGGTGCAAACAGTAAAGAGCGTAGCAAATCAAACAGTTAGCAAAGATTATATTGTTGAGTTTACTGGAGAAACGCGGAAATTTTTGCAAGAATCAAACAATATGTTGTTTGTGTTTGGTTTGGCACTATTGTTCATTTATTTAGTTTTAGCGGCTCAATTTGAAAGCTTTATTGATCCGTTAATTATTTTGTTTAGTGTACCTTTGTCGCTTGCCGGTGCGGTTATTACGTTGCTATTAATTAAAGATGGTAGCATGAACATCTTTACTCAAATAGGGATGGTTACGTTGATTGGCTTAATAACAAAGCATGGTATTTTGATTGTTGATTTTGCTAACGCGCTGCAAGCAAAAGGAAAAACTGCAATGGAATCAGTGGCCGAGGCTTGTCGTTTGCGGTTGCGACCGATTTTAATGACAACTGGGGCAATGATTTTTGGATCAGTCCCACTTGCATTAGCATCTGGGGCAGGTTCTGAAATCCGCAGTAATGTTGGTTGGGTAATCGTGGGAGGGATGGCTTTTGGAACCTTGTTTACATTGTTTGTGGTTCCATCGGTGTATACTTATTTAAGTCGCAAACGATCTGTTCACCCAGATTTGCAAAATGTATAATTTATATAACACCTCTTCGGAGGTGTTTTTTTTAAGCTGCAGTCAGAAATATAAAAACGATAATCTGATGAATAATAATGACCCAATGCTGGAGGGGGTCTTAAAAATAGGAAAACAACTTGAATTTATTTGATTTAAAAGCAGTGCCTCGTCCAATTTGGTGGCTAGCATTTTCCACATTGCTAATGACGTTGTCAGCATCAATAGTTTTTACAATTGCTCCGCACTATTTAATTGACGTATTGAAGCTTAATAAGCAGTCTGTTGGGTGGATGGAGGGAGTTGTTGAGTCATGTGCTCTCATGGTGCGAATGTTTTCTGGGTCATTAAGCGATTATTTTGTTAGGCGAAAATCAATTATTTTTATGGGGTACGTTTTATCAACTATTGCCAAGATAGGTATGCCGTTTGCGTATACAGCTCTAATCTTGTATGCGACCCGTATTGTTGAACGCGTTGGTAATGGTTTGCAGGCAGCTCCGCGTGAAGCTTTAGTAGGAGATTTAGCTCCAGAGAATGTCCGGGGAGCATGCTATGGTGTTCGAAATGCTTTTGGTAAAGCTGGCTCCTCTATCGGGGCGTTAATTGTGTTTTTCATATTGCTATATACAGTTTCAGATTTTATTGATTTAGAGATTTATCAGTTTATTTTTGTTATGGGAATTATTCCTTCTGCGGTAGCTTGCGTGGTGTTGTATGTATTTGTTTCAGACAAGCATAAGCCGAGTACAAGGGCGCAGCGTAAACTTACTGCGATTCCCTTGCGTATTAAAGATTTAAAGCATCTTGGACGACAATTTTGGTTATTAATGATTGTCGTTACAATTTTTAATTTTTCTCATTTTAGCGAAACTTTTTTACAGCTGCGTGCCCGCGAGGTGGGTGTATCGGTTGTGTTTGCACCATTAGTAATGGTTTTGATGAACTTTACAATTGCACTTGCTTCGTATCCAGTGGGTGAGCTGTCAGATAAATTTGGACGAAAGTTATTTTTAGGAGTAGGTTTTGGGTGTGTTGTGGTTTCGGATATGCTAATGGCTTTCGGGACTGGCTATGGATCAGTATTTGTAGCGATTGCATTTTGGGGTGTGCAAATGGCAATGACTCAAGGCATGATTGCTGCGTTGATTGCAGATACGGCCAATCCATTGTGTCGAGGGACTGCATTTGGAGTATTGAATGTATTAACGGGAGTATCTTATTTTATAGCTAGCCCGCTATACGGTTGGATTTGGGATAATTTTGGCGGTAGTTGGCCGTTTGTCTGCAGTGCAGGAGTTGCTATCGTTTCTTTTGTACTGATGGCGTTACTTATGAAATCGAATAAGAACTCTTAGAAAAAATTTCGCATAGCTCTCATCAACAAGCTTTCTCGGGCTCCTTTGATGGATAGTAGCCCATTCACCGGCTTAATATTTCTTATGTTTTTGTGATTCCTTACAAAGGAAGAAATAATAGTTTTATTATTAGTATACGCTAACTTTTGTATAGAAATATGCATAGGATTAATTGAGTCATTAGAAGGAAAAAAAATAGCATCTTGACCTCTGTAAATCTCGATCCCCTTGTGGATAGAGGTTTGGCAAGATAGGTGTATGGAATTGTTCCCATCAAGAGAGAGTTTTCCTCCCACAATAGTTTCGGAGTGCCAGGGGACTAAAACCACTATGGCAAAGCATATTATGATAAACACCGAACGAAACTTTAACAACTGTTGAACTCTTCTTTATTTCAGTGTTTATTATTCGCTAGGAAAGTTAACAGTTCGTGAAGAAACTATTTTTCTATACTTCTAGAAGTTTTTTGAAGGTTGATACATTTAGTGAGCCACAAACTGTAGCGGGGATGGTTTTCTAAAGTATGAATTGCAGGGCTGGAAGCAAACATCCATCCGGAAAAAAGAGGTTTGAAAGTTTGTTCTCCAACTTTTTGATGAATTTTTAGAAAGGCCGTGCCTTCAGGTTCTGAAAATTGATCAGACTTTCCGCAATACTTTAGGCGAATTTTTAAATCTTTGTAAAAGGTACTTTTTCCAACTGCCACAGTAATAGAAGAAAAAGTGCCGGTAACTTTGTCAACTGCTTGAAGTTGTGCATGTGTTGTAGAGTGTAATTTTTTTTTGGGGGGTATGGGTATACTTTTGTTGCCCGGATGAGCAGCAAGAGAGTGAGCTAAAGTTAGAGCAACAATGTATATTATTGTTTTCCACCAGTGTCTTTCCATGAACTATTTCTTTTCTCCGCCAAAAACGACCTGACTAACAATGCTTTCTAAATCTAGAGAAGATTGATTGTTATAGAATATTTGTCCCTCGGTTATTTTTTGATCGCTAGTTCCAATTTCAACAGATACAAATTTTCCACCCATAATACCTTCAGATTTTACTGCAAACGAGCAGTCTGCGGGTATGTTATATGATTTATCCAAGCCAATGCTAAGTACTGGGTTAAGAGTGTCCTCGTCAAGGTAAACATTTAAAATTTTCCCCACTTTTACACCACCCAGCTTTACATCGGTTCCTTTGGTAACTCCGGCAACTGTTTGAAAAAAAGCAGTTACTTTTATGTATTCATCTGTTGTTTTTTGATCGTTTGTCTTAAAAAAGATCCATAAGAGCGCTATTGTTATAGCTACTACAAATATGCCAAGGGCTGATTCAATATAATTCTTTTGCATAGATACTCATATTTTAAGGAAATTACTTGTCCGGAGACCAACTCTGATAGCATTCTAGTGCAGAAGAGGGTATGTTTGCAATGCTAGTTGTGCATTTTGTAGTATGTTTTGCGCTAAAATGAGCAGGTGTTTGTATTTCTGGTGGGTCTCTTGGAATAGTTTCACAATCTGAATGAAGCCAAATATGCCAACTCACTGGGATCTTTGACGGATCAACTATGCCATTGTAAATTACCCAACGCTTGTATGAATGTTTTTTATGCTGTATATAATAGCGATTGTCATTTAAGTCGACACCAATTTGGCGCCCCCAAAAATATGTATACAGTAGCGATCCTAATCGATTTAACATTTTTGTTTATAACGTGTGTGATTTTAGTTAATCTTAATTTAAATATGTTGCTTGTTTCTTAATAACAGTAAGGAAATGGATGATCAATTTTTTTGGTAAAGTTTGTTTAATAATTGCTTTGGTATTTTCGTTAGTGCAAACATTGGGCGTTGTGCCTCACAGGATAGCTCGTTTAGGTCGACCAGCATGCCAAACAGCAGCACTGTTTACACTGAGTGCGTTTTTTTCATTGTTTGTGGGTTTTGCTATCTATGTGCCCGATCTATTAGTGGTTGCGAATAATTCGTTGCCATCAGATTCATGGTATGTTCGTTTAGGAGGTTTGTGGAATAATCATGTATCTATAATGCTGCTATGGATGACATTTTTTTCAATGTTTAGCTCACTTTATGTGGTTAGGTCGAAACATCGTGATATTGATCATTTGTCACGGCCTGTTATTGGAGTGCAAGGTTTTATTCAGAGCGGATTTTTGCTGTATTTAGTAGCTTTTATGTCTCCATTTAAGATTTCAAGAATTCCTGTAGTTTTGGATGTTTCAAACGCAGTCTTTGACCCTAACTTTCACCATATATTAATTTATGCAGCCTATATGTTAATATCGATCGTGTATGCATTGGTAATGGGGATTTTAATTGAAGGTAAACGCGTTGCGTTGCTGAAAGAGGAGGCTCTTCCATGGCTGCAGTATGGTTGGGTTTTGCTTGCGCTAGGAACTTGCTGGGGAGTGCTAAGTAATTACTTTTTTGGTGAGGAATTAACTGTTGCCCGGGGTACGGTTGAGTATGAGTCGTTGATTGCATTGGCGCTGTTGACGTCCTTGTTGTTGTTGTTGCCTTATGTTGAACGTAATAGGGTAGTGAAAAAGCTAGTATTATTGTTTGGAATATTAATTTTCTTCCAAGGGTTGTTTGGGAGTCTAATTAATCAGCAGGTAAGTCCGTTAATTTCAAATAGTGTGGTAGTTGATGTAAAGGAAGCAAAGTTCTTATTCTTTTTTATAGGTTTGGGAATAGTGTTGAGTTTAATGCTGTATATGAGCCGTGTTATGCGCAGCTTAAACAAAACGCAATAGGGGTTGTATGAGAAATATACCAGACGTGCTTGGTGATGTAGTTGCGCCTATTGTTTTTATGCTCTTCGTAGGTTACCTTGTCGGAGGTTACATTGATTCTCGGGCGGCTACAATTGTGGTGTCGGTAGTATTGGGTTTTTGTGTGTCTGTATACAATGTTTGGAAGCAATTGAAACGAATAGGCCGAAAAGATGACTGATCCCTTACATCAATTTGTAATTCACAAATATATTCCTTTAAGCTTTTTTGGTTTTGATGTTTCAATCACAAACTCTACGGTCTTTATGTGGTTGTCATTGGCTACTATTCTCTTGTGGACATATTTTGGTGTTCGGAAAAATAGATATAGATCGCCGCCCTCTGCGTTTGAGGCGACGTTTGAAATGGCATTTAATTTTGTAGCAAACTTGGTAAAAGACAACTGTGGGGATGCTGGGCGTCGTTACTTACCGTTTGTAATGTCGTTCTTTTTGTTGGTCGCGGTGGGAAATTTGTTAGGGATGGTTCCTTATTCCTTTACGTTTACTAGCCACATTGTAGCGACATTTGCAATGGCAGCAATTGTTTTTTTGTCAGTGACCGTTATTGGGTTTATCCAACATGGAATAGGATACTGTAAGATTTTTTTACCTGGAGGGGCGCCTTTGTTTCTAGCTCCCATACTAATTCCAATTGAGTTAATATCTTATTTGTCTCGTCCTATTAGCTTATCCGTTCGATTGTTTGCAAATATTATGGCTGGACATATGGTTTTGAAAATATTTGCGGGTTTTGTGGTAGCTTTAGGGGTGGTAGGAGGAGTTTTACCCTTAGCGATGACAGTTTTAATTACGTTTTTTGAAGTGTTTGTTGCTCTTGTTCAGGCATATATATTCTCAATATTGACTTGTGTATATCTGAATGATGCATTACATTTACACTAACTATTGAACAAATAAGCAACGAGGTTTTTTTATGGAAGTAGAAGCGGCAAAAATGATTGGTGCGGGTTTGTGTATGATTGCCCTGCTGGGAGTAGGAATTGGTTTGGGTAATATCTTTTCTAGCTTTATCAGCTCGGTTGCGCGCAACCCATCTGCGCGCGATCAAGTTTTTGGTATTGGTATGATTGGATTTGCGGTAACTGAGGCTGTGGCAATTTTTGCGATGGTTATAGCGTTTCTGATTTTATTTAAGTAATAGATCATGCCTCAGTTAGACATTTCTACGTATTCATCTCAAATATTTTGGTTGCTAGTTTCTTGGGGTGTTCTGTTTGTGTATTTGTGGAAATTTTTGGTTCCTAGGGTGTCTCAAAAATTGGCAGATAGAGATGAGAGAGTGCAATCAATTTTAAACGAAGTTGAAAAAATCAACTCGCAGATAGCAACCTCTTTAGAGGAGTATTCTGATTTAGTGCGCTTAGAAAAGCTGAGACTTCATGAGCAAGAGCAAACAAACTTGTCTGATATAAGAAGCAAGACTGAGCGACTCAGTGATGAACTAAAGGCAGATCTTCAAAATCAAATGGTTAGCTACCGGGAGAAAGTTGCTTCAGAGCAGACGGCTTTAATTAAAAAACTCCCTGAAGAGCTTTCGTTGCTATTAAGCCAGAAGTCAGAAAGTCAGTTGGGTGTGGGAGTCAATCCGGATCAGATTAAGTCCTTATTGATAAAAGAGTTGGGATTATGATGATTTTTGGAACTGCTGAGTTTTGGGTGTTAGCTTCTTTTTTGATCTGTTTGGTGATTGCGATTAAACTAATTTTCCCCAAAATATCTGTGGGCATTGCTGCTTACCAATCAGAAGTCGCAACTGTTTTGATGGAAGCTGAGAAAAAGTTAACTTTTGCAAAGCAAAAGTTAAAATCTACACATGAAAAGACAGACGCTCTACCGCAAGTCTTGAGTGCTCTTTTAAAAGACTCGAAATCGCGATCTAGACGTTATCAAAAAGAGTGGGAGAAGCAGCGGGATTATTTGCAGTCGTATTATTATAATATGCATCAGCATCATCGGAGTGCTATTGAGATCCAAATGAAAAGGCAACTTGTGTTTCGGGTTGGGAATGCTTGTGCGGTTGCTTTGACCCACAAATCAGTTGAATCGTTAACTGCTAAATCAAATGATAAGGTTGTTTTGAAATCGCTTGATGAGCTGCCAAGTATTTGGTGACTCGGGTGCTAGCTTTGTCAAAGCAGGAACTCGTTCATAAAAAGGTAAATATCCAGCTCCCCTGGATGTGCTTTTCTCACAACGTGAGGTAGATTACCAACCTAGGTAACCCCCCGTTAGTATGATTGTAATACTTGAATCAAGAGATAAGTTCCTTGATTCAAGTTTTGCTACAGAAGTTGTTTTTTTCTCGAAGAGGGTAACTGCAAAGGATTCCAAGAAATAACACACCCGCTAAATCAAAAATCGATGAGGGTTGGAAACCCCTTGACTTTTGAAAGTTTTTTGTATATTTTTCGAGTGTTATATTTATCAATTAATTACAGGTAATCGTATGTACGCAGTTGTAAAAACAGGCGGAAAGCAATACAAAGTCACAAAAGATCAAGTGGTTTTGGTTGAAAAGCTTGACGTAGAAAAAGGGAAAACGGTAGAACTTTCCGACGTACTGATGATCGCAGACAATGGAAAAATAAAGGTCGGAGAACCTTTTGTTAGTGGTGCAAAAGTCACAGCAACCGTTGTTGATCAAACGCGTGGAGATAAGATTATAGTCTTCAAAAAGCGTCGTCGTCAGAACTCTCGCCGTAAAAACGGACATCGTCAACATTTGACGGTTTTAAAAATCAAAGATATTGTTGAAAAGGCAGTCGCATCAACAGCTGCTGCGCAAGCATAGGGAGTCCTAAGTTATGGCACAAAAGAAAGCAGGCGGTAGTTCGAAAAACGGTCGCGATTCCATTGGTCGCCGCTTAGGCGTCAAGAAGTACGGTGGTGAAGCTGTAATTCCTGGAAACATTATTATTCGTCAACGTGGCACTCAGTTTTTTCCTGGTGACAATGTTGGAATGGGTAAAGATCATACAATATTTGCAATGGCGGGTGGTCAAGTAAAGTTTTTAACGAAAGCTAAAAATCGTACGTATGTTTCGGTTTTGCCTTCGGCGTAATTTTAAAAACATCGCGTGAATAGTTTTTAAAAAGGGGATGTTTTTTCATCCCTTTTTTTAGTTAAAGGATCAAGTGTGCAGTTTATCGATCATGTAAAAGTTTATTTAAAGTCTGGTGATGGTGGTGATGGCAGTGTTAGCTTTTTAAGAGAAAAGTTTATTGAATATGGTGGCCCGGATGGTGGAAATGGCGGAAAGGGTGGAGACATTATACTTGAGGTGGATGCAAACTTAAATACCCTGATAGACTTTCGTTATAAACAGCATTTTAAAGCGCAAAAAGGGCATCATGGTCGCGGGCGGAACTGCACTGGCGGGCATGGTAACTCAATCGTTGTAAAAGTACCCATTGGAACTCAGGTCTTTGATGAAGATAAACAACTGGTTTTACATGACTTAGTAAAGCCAGGAGATCGACTTACCTTTTTAAAAGGAGGAGATGGAGGTCGTGGAAACGCTAGCTTTAAATCTTCAACTAACCGTGCACCCAGACAATTTGAAAAAGGTTGGCCTGGTGTAGAGCAGTGGGTTTGGCTTCAGCTTAAGCTTCTTGCAGATGTTGGGTTGGTAGGGCTGCCAAATGCAGGTAAATCTACATTTCTATCGGTGTCAACAAGTGCTAAGCCAAAAATAGGAGATTATCCTTTTACCACTTTAAAACCACAGTTAGGTGTTGCTTACAAGCATGAACGTGAATTTGTGATTGCTGACATTCCAGGTTTAATAAAAGATGCGCATCTGGGGACGGGATTAGGCGATCGTTTCTTAGGTCATATTGAGCGTTGCAAAGTACTGTTGCATTTAATAGATATCTCGAGTGAAACTCTAGAGAAGGACTTTGTTACAATTGAAGAAGAGCTGTCTGCTTATGGGCATGATTTGGAAAAAAAGCCCAGAATCATTGTATTCACAAAGATAGATCTAGTTTCTGATGAAACTTTAGATTTAGCTACGCAACTGATTCGTACTAAAACAAATCAACCTATTTTTTCGATTTCTTCAGTGCAATTAAAAGACATTGATGATCTTCTTAGTTTTCTTGCAAATCTTGTATTTGACAATGAAGACGATTTTCAGTCATACTAAAACATAATAAAAAGAGTCTATAAATGGCTGAACGCGCAACATCATTGAGTAGAAGAAAACTACATCCGTTTTTCAGTTTATTGCCTTTGCTATTGTTTCTGTTAGTGTTTGTGTCTTGTGGCATTCAAACGGCTGATGGAGAGCGTCTTAGTTTATCCCCTACCGTGGCGATTTTGCCAGCTATTTTCTTGGCATTCTTGTGGGAGCCTCGTTCATTTGACCAGAATCTAAACGTTTTTATGAGAGGAGTAGGGCAGAATAGCATTTTAGTTATGTGCTTTGTATTTCTATTGTCTGGTGCCTTTAGTTCGGTGATGTCGTCAATTGATGGTATTACGTCTACAGTAAATTTTGCCTTGTATTATATTCCTGATGGATTCATTTTGCCGGGTATATTTGTTGTATCAGCATTTATTAGTTTGGCAATGGGCACCTCAATGGGGACTTTGGCAGCAGTAACGCCTATCGCAGTTGGTATTTCAGATGTTTCTGGCATTGAGATGTTGATCTCTGTGGGCGCAGTATTAAGTGGCGCTATGTTTGGTGATAACTTATCTATTATTTCAGACACAACCATTGCTGCAGTGCAAACGCAAGGATGTGAAATGAAAGATAAGTTTCGCATGAACTTTTTTATTGCACTTCCCGCAATGGTTTTAACAGTTGCAGTTTTATGGATGTATCCTCAGGGCGAAATGCCTCATAATACTGGCGATTTTAATTTTATTAAAGTTGTGCCATACTTATTGGTGTTGATGTTGTCTTTATTGGGAATGCATGTCTATTTTATTTTAATTATTGGTACATTGATAGGCGGAATGATAGGGCTTATTAGCCCTGATTATTCTCTGATTCACTATAGTAAGGCTATCTATAAAGGGTTTACTATAATGGAAGAGATTTTGATTCTATCCATGTTTATTGGTGGGTTGAGTGAATTAATAAAACATCAGGGAGGTATTAATTACCTGATACAAAAAACACTTGTTTTTGCTCGACGGTTTAATAAAAATGGCAGGCCTAATATCACTGTTGGAGAGCTTTCAATAGCTGCTATGTCCTCTATTGCAGATATCTGTACGGCAAATAATACGGTCTCTATTTTGATGGCTGGTGATGCAAGTCGTAGTATTGCAAAAGAGTATGATATTCCATCAACACGCACGGCCAGTTTACTAGATATTTTTTCGTGTATCTTCCAGGGCATTATTCCGTATAGTGCTCAAATTCTTTTAGCTTCATCAGTCTCAGGATTGGGGCCAATGGAAATTATTGGAAATGTTCATTATTGTTACTTTCTGGCGGTAACTACGTTAATTTCAATTTTCTTTGGTTTAAAACGCTCATAACTGCTATTGGCATACATTTTGCATGAGTATCTGCATATAAAGGTATTTTTCAGGCGAATATACTATGGCAGACTCAGGAATCAAAAGTGTACAGTTTGGTAACGTTCACCATGATGGTAAACGCAGGCATCGTCAAGTTAAGTTAGATTGAATGTGGTATATAGGGAGATGGTGTTTAAACATAGGGCGTGTTGATGAAGTTAGTGAGTAATCCGAAGCGGTATAGGTATCCTGGATCTGTGATCAGTTGTGCGATCTGGCAGTATCATCGGTTTAATCTTAGTTATCGAGATGTTCAGGAGCAGCTTGCCTATCGAGGAATTATAGTGAGCCATGAAACGGTACGGAACTGGTGCGTGAGGTTCTCTAGATCCTTTAAGGATGTCTTGAAGAAACGAGAAGGTCGTGTATCGGATAAGTGGCATCTTGATGAAATGAGCTTACGTATCAAAGGGGAACCCTACGTTTTATGGAGAGCCGTCGATTCGAATGGCGTTGAGTTGGATGTCTTTCTACAGCGCCGTCGGAACAAAGCTTCTGCGATACGGTTCTTAAGCCGTTTGCTTAAGCATTATGACTCCCCGAGAGTGATCGTCACGGATAAGCTGAGGAGCTATATCAGACCGATTAAACAGATGTGTCCTGGTACAGATCATAGATCCCATAAGGGACTGAATAATCGGGTTGAGAATGGACATCAGCCTACGCGACGGAAAGAGAAGACATTGATTAAGTACAAGTCCCCTCAAGGAACCCAGACGTTGCTTTCCTTAATGGGAAAAGTCAGAAACCTCTTTGCTGTCTCAGTGAATCGCTACCGACAACCCGCACGTTTAAGAAGACGGATGTTTGTGGCCGCTAAATCCCTTTGGGATCATGCGGCCTCTAAGACTCTTTACGCCTAATTCCCAAAGCTCCATCTAACCCCTGTAACCCAACTCACTTAACTTGACGATGCCATTTTAATACCTATGTTTTTGCTTATTGGTGTTTGGGGGGGGGAGAACAGAATCCATGCAGCCTACAAGTTTTTCTTATATACGTTTATAGGATCTGTTCTGATGTTGGTGGCATTTCTTTATATTGGCTCAGTTGTTGGAAGTTTCAATATTGAAGAGTGGAACTCATCTATCGAATTGGTAATGGTTAATAATTTAGGTGTGACAATTTGGTGGGCTCTGTTTATTGGTTTTGCGATAAAGATTCCCATGTTTCCTGTACACACTTGGCTGCCGTCTGCTCACGTAGAAGCTCCTGCAACTGCATCAATGTTATTGGCAGGCGTTCTGCTAAAAATGGGGGGATATGCAATGATTCGTTTCCACCTGTTGACGTTTCCAAAGATGTCAGAAGATTTTTTTTATATTGTAGCAATATTAAGTGTAGTGGCCATTGTGTATGCATCACTATTAGCCTGGACGCAAACTGATATGAAAAAGTTAGTTGCGTACTCTTCTATCGCACATATGGGATATGTGACATTAGGAATATACAGTCAAACCAAAGTTGGAATTATTGGCGCAATGGTGCAAATGATAAGTCATGGAGTTATTTCTGTGGGGTTGTTTTTTATGGTGGATATTTTATATCGGCGAACCCAGAGCCGAGACCTAAGTATTTATGGTGGAGTTGCAGCAGTTTTACCTAAATTTGCAGTTTTAAGTTTTATGCTTATTTTGGGTTTAATGGGAGTGCCTATGACCAGCGGATTTGTGGGTGAAATCATGGTCACGGCTGGAGTATTTAAAGTAAGCCCAATGGTTGCTATTTTTGCAGCAAGTGGTGTTGTTTTAGCTCCGATATATGGTTTAACGTTATATCGAAAAGTGTTTTTGGGATCGGTGTCAGATAAAGTTTTGAAGATTGCAAAAGTATCCGCTCGTGAACTGTTTGTATTAGGTGGTTTGGTTGCTTTGATGGTGTGGATTGGTATTTATCCTAGGGTAATAACTGTACCTCTAGACAAGACTGTGAATTTGATGGTTGAGGGAGCCGTGAAATGATCGAGTTAATTCAACCAGTAATTATTGAGTCTATATTGTTTTTTGGTGCCTGTTGTGTGCTATTGGTTGATGCCTTCCAAAAAACAAAGCGTAATGTTATGCCGTTGGTTTTAGGTGTGATTTTAGCTGCAATTTTGGGAGGTGTTTTTTTTGATGTAGAGGGGGTTTTTTATTCAGGAATGTTTGCAAATGGCGCCTATACTGGTCTGATAAAAATATCGGTTCTGTGTTTTGCCTTTGGGTATTTAATTGCAGTATCAACGTTTTTAATCAAATACAACTTTCAACATGCAGAATATTTAGTGATGCTCTTATTCATGTTGGTTGGAATAATGCTAATGATTTCAGCTAATCACTTTATTATGCTGTATGTAGGGATGGAAGTGCAGGCGCTATCAGCATATACGCTGGCAGTAATGCAACGAAAATCATCGTATGCTTCAGAATCTGGAGTGAAGTATTTTATTCTTGGTTCATTGTCATCGGTTGTTTATTTATTTGGGGTGTCATTCTTGTATGGTGCGGGCGGCACGTTAGATTTTCAAACTTTTGCAACGGTTGTCAGTTCTCAAACTTTAGGTAATGTGGGTGTGGGAACTATTTTAGTATTGTCGGCAGTTTTGTTTAAAATGGGGGTGGTGCCGTTTCATCAGTGGGTTGCCGATGTGTATCAGGGGGCGCCGACACCATCAACGGCTCTATTTTCGTCTTTATTAAAGATAGGCGCAGTTGCGGTGATGTTGAGGTTGTTAAGTGGGCCGTTTGTGTCGGTATTTCCTTTGGTTGGCCTAGAGGTTATTTTGAATGCTTTAGCTATGTTGTCGTTAATTTGGGGATCAGTTGTTCCTATTTTTCAGACCTCGATAAAGAGGCTGCTTGCCCATGGGGCAATTGGGCATGTTGGCTTTATTTTGCTAGGAGTTAGTGGATTGACTGTTGTTGGGTTTTCAGCGGTAACATTCTATGTTTTGTTGTATGCGCTTACTTCCTTAATGGTGTTTGCTTGTTTGATGTCATTACAGAATAGGTTATCTGATGATGATGTTTTGGATGATATTTCTTTGCGGTCGTTGGCGGGCCTTGCAATAGAGCGGCCTAAACATGCGTTTGTGTTGGCTGTGGGGTTTTTATCAATGGCTGGATTACCCCCATTAATTGGATTTTTCCCTAAGTTGTTAATCTTGAAATATGTATTGCAGCAAGGTTATTGGAGTATTCTAATCATTGCAGTGATTGCAACAGTTGTGGGGCTGACGTACACTTTGAAATTGGTTAAAAGTATGTATATGAACTCGCAAGAACCACAAATTATTCAGCCAAACAAAAAAATTAATAAGCGTTTATTTCTTGTGTTTTTACCGTTGATCCTGTTACACATTGTGGGTGGTTATTTGCCATGGGTTCAAAATTTTTATGAACATAGTATCGTTCCGGGAGTAAATGCGCTAATGCTAAGTCAATCTGAATGAAACAGATAACTTTTGATATTATTCGCAGCACGCAAACTGTGGCGCGTGAGTTGATAGGGACAGAAAAAGTTATGCCGTACGTTGTGTTTGCGTATCGCCAGTGGGGCGGATATGGTAAACATGGGCGCCAGTGGTACTCTGACCAAGGAAATTTTACAGCGACGTTTGCTGTGAGTTTGTCAAAGTCAGAAGGTGTTTTGCAGAAGCTTTCTATGTGGGTAGGTTTAGAGATTATTCGCTGTTTGAGAAGTTTTTTGGGAAATGATTTAGGCTTAGCGCTGAAATGGCCAAATGATATTTTGATGCAAGGCAAAAAGATAGGCGGCGTATTAATTGAGCGGCTAGAAGAAGTATGGTTGATTGGCGTTGGTGTTAATTTGTTGCACGTTCCAGAAACAGTAGATGCCCCATATAGCGTGGGTAGTGTACGAGAGTTGTCAGGTAGATTTATAGGACCGGAAGTGTTTTTAGAGCGCTTGATGAGAGCTTTTGAAAAGTTAGATGATCATCTTGAAGTGTTGACTTTAGAACAGCTAAGAGATTTGTATCGAGATAATTTGCAAGGTTTAGGAAGGCAAGTACGTGTTGTGACTCGCCGAAAAGTATTTGATGGAGTTTTAAAAGATATCCAGCTAGATGGAGCTGCAATAGTGGATGTCGGAGATTGTGAAGAAAAAGTATACGCAGCAGATATATTTATATAGGAGTTTTTAATGTTTCCAGAAAATGGAGAAGATAGCCTTTCTCAGGAAGAAGGATTAGTTTTTGTTCCTTTAGGTGGAGCTGGTGAAATTGGAATGAATCTTAATTTATATGGTTATAATGACCAGTGGATTATGATTGATTTGGGGGTGACATTTAATAATGATTTTGGGGTGCAGGTAATTACGCCCGATCCTAAGTTTATTGAAGAAAACAAAGATAACCTTCACGCAATTGTATTAACGCATGCGCACGAAGATCATATAGGTGCGATCCCACATTTGTGGTCAAGATTTAGATGCCCTATTTACGGGACGCCATTCACCATGGAGTTGGTAAAAAATAAATTGAGAGAGGCTGGTTTGCTTGATCAGGCCGAGCTTCACACGATTCCATTAGGGGGTGAGTTTGAGTTGGGAGACTTTAAACTGAGGTATGTGCATCTTACGCATTCGATACCTGAGCCAAATGGTCTACTCATCGAAACACCATTAGGTCGCATTTTTCATACCGGAGATTGGAAGGTTGATCCAAAGCCAGTTATTGGGCAGGGAATGGACGTTGAAGCGTTGAAAAAAATTGGGGACGAAGGTGTCCTTGCGATGGTGTGTGATTCGACGAATATTTTTGAAGAAGGAAATGCAGGCTCTGAGCAAGATGTTCGAGATGCTTTGATTGAACGGGTGAAAGCGCAAACCGATAGAGTTGTAATTTCATGTTTTGCATCAAACGTTGCCAGACTAGACTCTTGTGTGGCGGCGGCAAAAGAAGCGGGACGTTTTGTTACATTTGTAGGCCGATCTATGGACACAATGATTTCTGCAGCAACTGAAACTAAATATTTTTCGAATATTCCTCACCGAATTTCTATTGAAAAAGCTGCTTTATTACCTAGAGACCAAGTTTTATATGTTTGCACGGGAAGTCAGGGAGAGCCCAAGGCTGCGTTGAAACGTATTGCGCGAGATGGATTTTCTGATGTGCGACTAGACCCCGGTGATGTGGTGATATTTTCATCTAGAAGGATACCAGGAAATGAAATTAGAATTTCTGAGCTAAAAAATGATTTAGCTAAGAAAGGTGTAAAGATTTTAAACCATCGAGAAGGATTAATTCATGTTTCAGGACACCCTTGCCAGGATGATTTGAGATCAATGTACGAATGGATTCGCCCGAAGGTGTTGGTTCCAGTTCACGGTGAGTATCAGCATTTAATTGAACATGCTCGCTTTGCAAAAGAAAGCTGTGGAGTAAAGAAAATTGTGATTCCTGAAAATGGATCATTTGTACTGTTAGGTCCTGGAGAACCACAGGTTGTTGATACGGTCCATTCTGGATATTTAGGTCGAGATGGTCACGATATGATCGATATGGGGGGGAGTATTATGCGAGATCGTCGTAAGCTTTCTGTCGGAGGGATTGTGTTTGTTTCCTTGAACTGGTCGGACAAAAAACAGAAAGTGACAGATGTTCAGGTTTCTACCCGAGGCTCACTAGAGGTGGGTAAAGATTCACAAGAGTTTGAGCAGGTGTTAGCAGAAAAAGTTTTAAGCTTTTTAGGTTCTAAAAAGAAAATACCTGACAATAAAATAGAAGAAGAAGTAAGATTATTTGCGCGCCGACATATTAACCGAGTTAGAGGAATCAAACCTATCATTATTGTACATAATCATGATTAAATGAATATTAGTATTTGTGAGTAATAATCGGATTAAAGAACAAAAAAAAAGAGAATAAATCATGCTGGCTAATATTTTCACAAAAGATTTTTACAATCAGTATTTTCATTATCTGGTAGGTATATCTATCCTGATATTGGGGTTTATCGTTGCAAAAATTTTGGTATCTGTTTTAACTAAGTTGTTAGATCATTCGGTATCTACGCCTGAAGACCTTCAGAGCAATCACGATATTATGAAGAAAGTAAACTTCCCAATCAACTTAGTTTTTTTGGTGATTGCGGTTTATGCAGTTCATATGTTGGGAGATTTTCCTAAGGCTGCAGAGCCTTATTTACACAAGGCAATTAAGGCAGCTCTGGATATTGCGTTTTTTATGACGATGTATTACTTCTTGGGTGCCGTGGTGCTAACTCGGTTGTTTAGTAGTTTTGGCATTGAGGTGAATGAAACGGTAAAAGTATTTATAGCAAACATTGTGAAAATTGTAATTGCAGTGTTAGGTGTGGTAACCGTTCTTGGTAACTTCCATATTAATATTGGGCCGGTACTTGGAGGATTGACCGTATTAACATCCGCAGTAGCATTAGCGGCCAAAGATTCTATTCAGGGATTAATTGGTTCACTAACTGTTGTGTTAGAAGGCAAGTTTAAAAAGGGCGACTGGATTAAAATGGGTGGCCTTCAAGGGTTTGTAGAAAATATTGGAATTCGAACAACAAGTATCCGAGGGTTTGACAAATCATTAACTGTAGTTCCCAATAATACATTTACAGGGTCAGAAATTACAAACTTTTCTAAGGTGAATCATTGGGAGATTAACTCGGAAGTGGTGTTGTCTTATAAATCAACACAACGTCAAGTTGAAAATGTTATTATGCGTTATCGTGATTGGTTGGCAAACAATGTGGATATTGAATCAGACCCATCTAAAGCTCCAATGTGTATTCGCATGAATAACTTATCAGATCATGGGTTCAATTTGTTCTTGTTTTTCTATACAAAAACAGCAGACTGGTTAGAGTATATGCGTGTTCGTGAAATGTGCATGATGCAGTTAATTAAAATTGTTGAAGATGAAGGCACCTCACTGGCATATCCGACACAATCTATTTTACTGGAGAATGAGAATGGTTCTCAGGCTAAAAAAACAGTAAAAAAGGTAAAATCAGTTGCGGGAACAACTGTCAGTAAAGTCGCTGCAAAAGTTAAAACAAAAAAGTAGAAACACGTGTTTGGAGATAAATCAGGAGTTTTTTCTAAATTAGTCCCGCAGGCATCGGCATTCTTGAAGCAGCTGGAGGCGTTGAATTTGCCTCCAATTGAGCATGTGCCAGTGGGGCTTTCTAGAGATAGTTATGAGAAGCTGGCGCGCTACCAAGGTGGGGTGCCCGTTTCAGTTGTGCGTACTGAAGATAGATTAATTTTTTCACGATTGAATCATAATATTCCAATTCGTATTTACTGGCCATCTTTACAGCAAGAGTTGCCGTTGTTACTGTATTTTCATGGAGGGGGAGGCATCGTCAAGTTAAGTTAGATTGAATGTGGTATATAGGGAGATGGTGTTTAAACATAGGGCGTGTTGATGAAGTTAGTGAGTAATCCGAAGCGGTATAGGTATCCTGGATCTGTGATCAGTTGTGCGATCTGGCAGTATCATCGGTTTAATCTTAGTTATCGAGATGTTCAGGAGCAGCTTGCCTATCGAGGAATTATAGTGAGCCATGAAACGGTACGGAACTGGTGCGTGAGGTTCTCTAGATCCTTTAAGGATGTCTTGAAGAAACGAGAAGGTCGTGTATCGGATAAGTGGCATCTTGATGAAATGAGCTTACGTATCAAAGGGGAACCCTACGTTTTATGGAGAGCCGTCGATTCGAATGGCGTTGAGTTGGATGTCTTTCTACAGCGCCGTCGGAACAAAGCTTCTGCGATACGGTTCTTAAGCCGTTTGCTTAAGCATTATGACTCCCCGAGAGTGATCGTCACGGATAAGCTGAGGAGCTATATCAGACCGATTAAACAGATGTGTCCTGGTACAGATCATAGATCCCATAAGGGACTGAATAATCGGGTTGAGAATGGACATCAGCCTACGCGACGGAAAGAGAAGACATTGATTAAGTACAAGTCCCCTCAAGGAACCCAGACGTTGCTTTCCTTAATGGGAAAAGTCAGAAACCTCTTTGCTGTCTCAGTGAATCGCTACCGACAACCCGCACGTTTAAGAAGACGGATGTTTGTGGCCGCTAAATCCCTTTGGGATCATGCGGCCTCTAAGACTCTTTACGCCTAATTCCCAAAGCTCCATCTAACCCCTGTAACCCAACTCACTTAACTTGACGATGCCTTTTTTACCCATGAAAAACTATTAAGTCACATTATAGGAAGGTAATAAAACAATGTCAATCTTTGTAAAAAAAGAATACTGGCGGAGAGAGAGGGATTCGAACCCTCGATACGGGGTTACCGTATACACACTTTCCAGGCGTGCGCCTTCGACCACTCGGCCACCTCTCCGTATTTGAACTCTATATGTACTATAAAACACCGCTTATGACAAGCGCAGTTAGCGTGAAACTAGCCCCAATACTTAGTCATTTCTGCCGATATCCACGCATATGAATCAGACGTTTGCACTGGAAAAATATCTATTAGCTGCATAAATGCATGAATCACGCCCGGCACATTCTTTGAAGACACGCGAACACCCACATTTTCTAACTTTTTCGAATACGCAATCCCATCATCTCGTATAGGGTCACAATCCGCAGTTAATATTATTGCCGGAGGCAATTTAGAAAATGAATCATAATATAATGGAGAAATTCTCCAGTCTTTAAGATTTTTATCTTTTGCGTAATTTTTAGCATAATAATCTAGTGCAGATCGAGTCAGAAAAAATCCATCCCCATACTGCTTCACCGATGGGTGTGAAAACGTTAAATCTAAACTTGGATAAATCAGCAGTTGAAAACTTGGTAACGCGCAATTATCTTCAACCAATCTCGCCGTCAGCGCTGCTGACAGCGTACCCCCTGCACTATCTCCCCCCACAGCAATTTTGTTGGGATCTGCACCGAAAGATAACGCATTTTGTTGACACCACATATAGGCACTTATCGCATCTTCTACTGCCGAAGGATAAGGATTTTCAGGTGCCAACCTATACTCTACTGAAACAACTATACATCTTGATTCTGTAGCTACTCTACGACACAACGCATCATGAGTATTAAGACTACCACGGGACCATCCCCCTCGGCATCGTCAAGTTAAGTGAGTTGGGTTACAGGGGTTAGATGGAGCTTTGGGAATTAGGCGTAAAGAGTCTTAGAGGCCGCATGATCCCAAAGGGATTTAGCGGCCACAAACATCCGTCTTCTTAAACGTGCGGGTTGTCGGTAGCGATTCACTGAGACAGCAAAGAGGTTTCTGACTTTTCCCATTAAGGAAAGCAACGTCTGGGTTCCTTGAGGGGACTTGTACTTAATCAATGTCTTCTCTTTCCGTCGCGTAGGCTGATGTCCATTCTCAACCCGATTATTCAGTCCCTTATGGGATCTATGATCTGTACCAGGACACATCTGTTTAATCGGTCTGATATAGCTCCTCAGCTTATCCGTGACGATCACTCTCGGGGAGTCATAATGCTTAAGCAAACGGCTTAAGAACCGTATCGCAGAAGCTTTGTTCCGACGGCGCTGTAGAAAGACATCCAACTCAACGCCATTCGAATCGACGGCTCTCCATAAAACGTAGGGTTCCCCTTTGATACGTAAGCTCATTTCATCAAGATGCCACTTATCCGATACACGACCTTCTCGTTTCTTCAAGACATCCTTAAAGGATCTAGAGAACCTCACGCACCAGTTCCGTACCGTTTCATGGCTCACTATAATTCCTCGATAGGCAAGCTGCTCCTGAACATCTCGATAACTAAGATTAAACCGATGATACTGCCAGATCGCACAACTGATCACAGATCCAGGATACCTATACCGCTTCGGATTACTCACTAACTTCATCAACACGCCCTATGTTTAAACACCATCTCCCTATATACCACATTCAATCTAACTTAACTTGACGATGCCTTTGCATGGATTTAGGGTGCTTTATATACAAAAAGCCTGCACAAAGAATTCCTAAAAACCCCAGAAAAACTGGCAAATAATGTACAATCCAAGAAATTTCTTCGTTCGAAGATCTATAGAAGTATGCACCAAAAATCAAATCTGAGCTTGTGAAAAAATCAACCATCACCCATCCAGAGAATACTGCTCCCACAGCTAAAAATATTTTGGGCACTAACATAATAAGCGGCGCCTCCTGAATATGAGCTTCTACTTGATCATCTGACTTACTCTCGCCATGAAATACTAAGACAATTAATCTCCAAGAATAAAATGCTGTTAAAAAAGCGACCATCAAAGCAGCCAAGTATGGAAGATTGGACCAACCACTCGCTCTTAAGTACAACGACTCTATAATCCAATCTTTCGAGTAATAACCTGCAAAAAGAGGAATCCCTGCCAAGGCTAAACTTCCAATCCAAGTTAATGCATATGTCACTGGAATCTTACAATACAGTCCACCCATTTTATGAATGTTTTGCTCATGTGACATTGAATGAATTACCGAGCCTGCACTTAGAAATAATAGTGCTTTAAAAAATGCATGCGTAACCAAATGGAATAATGCAGCGGAGTACGACGCCACCCCACAAGCCATAAACATATAGCCTAACTGACTACACGTAGAATAGGCAATCACACGCTTAATATCGCTTTGCACCAACCCAATAATTGCCGCAAATAGGGCCGTCACCGCACCCACATATAATGCAATAGACTGAATCAACGGAGTATATTCAAACAAAAATGACATTCTTACTAACAAAAACACTCCTGCCGTCACCATAGTAGCCGCATGAATCAACGCCGATACAGGAGTTGGCCCCTCCATTGCATCTGGCAACCATACATGCAACCCAAACTGGGCCGATTTTGCCATTGCTCCTATTAAAAAACAAAAGCCAATCAAGCCATATGAATTTATAGAAAGATTATACCCCAAATCAAACGTCAGCTCTTTATGTGTATCCAGATTTGATAAAATCTCTGGAATCGACACAGATTCAAAAACAGAAAAACATCCAATAATTCCAAGAATCATACCGGCATCACCTATGCGATTTGTAATAAACGCCTTCATAGATGCCGAATTAGCAGACTCTTTATGCCACCAAAACCCAATTAGCAGATACGAAGCTAACCCAACTCCTTCCCATCCTAAAAACAACTGAAGAAGGTCATCTCCCATGACTAGAAAGAGCATAAAGAAAGTAAACAAACTAAGATAAGACATGAAACGCACAATAGATTTATCTTGTGCCATATACCCCAAAGAATACAAATGCACCATTAACGAAACACTTGTAACAACTACCGCCATAATTGCAGCCATACTGTCGACATATAGCCCCCAGCTCACTAAATGATTACCCAATGGAATCCAACTAATCATTGATCCATGAACAATTTTTTTTCCAACAATTACATCATACGCCAAATCTATCGCAATCAATGTTGACACTCCAACACAAAAGCACGTTACAATCTTTGCAAGGTATTCCATTTTTTTTAGCCCAAAGAAACTAATCAGTCCCGCAACAAAACTACCTACTAAAGGAATCCACAATACTGCAGCTGACATTATCATAGCTCATCCTTTAATTGATTTCCTTGAGCCAAGGAAACATTGGATTTCTGTCTAAAGTAAAACACCAACATGCCCAGCCCAACGGCAGACTCCGCAGCGGCAACAGTTAAAACAAAAACCACAAATACTTGTCCATCTACCTGCTGCCAAGCTGCTGCATAAGCTATAAAATTCAAACTAACTCCTAGAAACATTAACTCGACACATAAAAACACTTTGATTAAGTTATCTAAATTAATCACAAGACCCGCGATTGCAACACAAAACACAACCGCACTTAGGCCATTAATCACAGAAGGATCAATCATTGGATTCCTTCTCCCTGTTTTACCTTTACTAACGTTACAACTTCATCGGGGTTTCGATTTACTTGATCAAAAGTATTCTGATGTTTTACATTCTTAGTAGTTCGGCTTTGAAAAGTTACGATGACGGCAGAAACCATTGCCACCAACAATAAAACAGCACACCCCTGGAATGCTAGACCATAAGTAGTATATAATTGCCTACCTATTTCACTTATATTTACAGATGCTGACTGTGCAATTGATACATTTTTAACAGTAGTTAATAACACAATCTCTGTAACAAAAAACACTCCCAAACTAAGTGCCCAATATTTGTAAGCCTTTTTATTATTTTTATATTTTTTTTCATCTTTATCTATGGTCATAACTACAAACATTAACAATACAGAAACCGCACCTACATATACAATTACTGTACTTAATGCAACAAACTCAGCTCCCAACAAAATGTAAATTGCAGCGCCATTTAAAAACGTAAAAATTAATGAAAGAACAGAGTGAACCGGACGGCGCAATAGAACCACTCCAAAGGACCCTATTAATAACGACATTGAAAACATGTACATTAAAATGGAAGAAAACAACTCAAACACCTTTTATTATTTTTATTAGTTAGTTTATCCTATCGGTACGGTGATTCTTTTTCAAGGTTTCTTGCAAGTGCAGGTTCCCACTTATCACCATTATCTAACAATTTTTCTTTTGTATAAATAAGTTCTTCACGCGTCTCGGCAGTAAATTCAAAGTTTGGCCCCTGAACAATTGCATCCACTGGACAAGCCTCCTGACACAAACCACAGTAAATGCATTTGGTCATATCTATGTCATATCTCACCGCTCGCCGAGATCCATCTTCCATCTCGCTCGAAACAATTGTAATTGCTTGTGCTGGGCAAATCGCTTCACATAATTTACACGCTATACAGCGCTCTTCTCCACTTGGGTAACGCCTTAATGCATGCTCCCCACGAAATCTAGAGCTAATTTTTCCTTTTTCAAAAGGATAATTAATAGTAACTTTTGCTTTGAAAAACATGTACTTGAATGTTAACAGCATGCCTTTTACAATATCTACCAGTAACAATCGCTTAATCATTAACCACATAATTTAGCCTCCCTGCCACAACAATACAACCGCTGCAGTTCCAACAAACCAAACCAGAGATATTGGCAAAAATATTTTCCACCCAATATTCATCAACTGATCATATCGATATCTTGGCAAGGTTGTGCGCACCCATAGGAATATAAACAGAATAAATGTAATTTTTAGCGCTAACCATACTGGTTCAGGAATCCACGCAAACGGACCCCAACTAATCAAGGGCAACCATCCCCCTAAAAACATCAGTGACGTTATCGCACTCATTAAAATCATATTTCCATATTCTGCAAGAAAAAAGGCCGCAAATGGTGTTGACGAGTATTCCACATTAAAGCCACCAGCCAACTCTGTCTCTGCTTCAGGCAAGTCAAATGGTGTGCGATTTGTTTCCGCTAGAGTAGAAATCACAAATACAATAAACATTGGAAAGTGAGGAACAACAAACCATACGCCTTTTTGTGCGTTTACGATGTCTGTAAGATTAAATGACTGACAACTAATTACGACGGATAGCAATACAATCCCCATAGACACCTCATAAGAAATCATCTGCGCAGCAGCTCGCAACCCACCATATAGGGCATAAATTGATTGACTAGACCACCCAGCCATCACAATTCCTAAGGCACTCATTGAGCTCACCGCCAACAAATACAGCAAACCCAAATTAATGTCCGCAAATACCAAGCCTTCTCCCCAAGGTATAACAGCCCAACTTGCCAAGCTTAAACCAAAGGTTAAAACTGGAGCTAATAAGAACACCGTAATATCTGAATTTTTAGGAAAAATTACTTCTTTATGTACTAACTTTAATCCATCAGCAAACGGCTGAAACAATCCAAACGGCCCAATCACATTTGCTCCCCAACGCATTTGTGCCGCTGCTAAAACTTTTCTTTCTGCTAACGTTAGGTATGAAATAGAAATAATTAACCCCACTAAAAACATCAGAGCATACGCAGCTACTTGAGCAACCGGTATCACTGCATGGACGAACTCATTCCACATGTGCATCACCTTCATTTTTAATGTTTTCAATACACTTCGCCATCGTTTTAGAGTTCTTGCTAATTAGGTTTGTCATATAAAAATTCTTAATTGCCGGCACCAACTCTTCATGGGAAAGCTCGCCTTTTTGGCCCATATTAGATACCCACTTACGTTTCTTAAATGTACGGTTTTCTGCAAATTCAGCATTTTCTTTACTTAATGCCTTTCGCACTTCTAATAGGGTAGAATATGTCTCTAAACCCATACGCTGCATAATCTCTGCCATAATCTTCCAATCTTCCCAAGCTTCTCCTGGTTTGGAAACCGCTTCAGACGAAGACTGGGAGCGTCCCTCTGTATTCACATAAATGGCATTTTTTTCAACGTACGAACAACCCGGCAAAATTACATCTGCATTCTGCGCACCGATATCACCATGGTGACCAATATAAATTTTTAATGTTCGCTTTGAGATTTTAGCCCCTATATCATCAAGCCCCATTAAGAACACCACATCAATCCGACCATCGTGCGAAGCCGCCACAATTTCAGAAGAACCCAATCCAGTTTCACCCGGAACAAACCCTAAGTCTAAGCCTCCCACACGGCTTGCTGCTGTATGCAAAACGTTAAATCCATTCCAGCCATCGTCTGATATCATGTTGTATTTCTCAGCCAACTGACCACACACGTTCAATAACACTGAACCCTGCTTAGATTTCAACGCTGATTGGCCAATAATAATCGCGGCTTTTTTTGCACTCTGTAAAACTTGAGAAAGCACCCCCTCACCATTCAGAGCTCTTTGCAACAAGCTTATGTCATTTCCTAAATCATTCACTGCATAGGTTAGATCATGTTCAAATCCAACACGATAAACTTTCATTCCATGCTGTGTTACACCTCTACGCAATCGAACATTCAGCGTCGGGGCTTCCCATCTTGGGTTAGTACCGACCAGTATACATACATCTGCAAACTCTATATCACTTAAGCTAGTATTAAACACAAACGAAGCGGGGTTTTTCGCATCTGCATATGCTCCATCTGTTCTACAATCCATATGCTGAGATTCCAAGTTATACAGAAGTTTTTTCATCAACAATAGACTCTCTGTATCAACTAAGTCTCCCGCCAAAGCCGACACCTTATGGCCCGGTATGCTTTTTAACTTATCCACCACAACTGATAGCGCCCTATCCCATGATGTAGGGGTTAAATCTCCCTTATTGTTTCGAACATAGGGTTTGTCTAAACGTTGGTAACGCAACCCGTCATATGAAAAGCGAGATTTATCGGATAGCCAAATCTCATTTATATCTTCCATACCACGTGGCTGAATACGAAACACCTGGTCACCGCGACTATCAATACGAATATGCGACCCGATAGCATCCATTACATCAATACTATCCGTGTGCTTCAACTCCCAGGGACGGCCTTGAAATTAATACGGTTTAGAATTCAAAGCACCAACCGGACATAAATCAATGATATTGCCGGAAACCTCCGAATGAATTGCTTTTTCCAAATACGTGGTAATCTCCATAGTTTCTCCACGACCCAAAGCTCCCATTTCAGAAACCCCCGCGATATCCTCCATAAACCTTACACATCGAGTACAATGAATACATCTAGTCATTTTTGTACTAATTAGGGGCCCCATATTTTTATTCGCAACAATACGTTTTTCTTCAACATACCTAGAACGATCCTTGCCGTAATGTAAGGTTTCATCTTGCAAGTCACACTCGCCTGCCTGATCACAAACCGGACAGTCCAATGGATGGTTAATAAGCAAAAACTCCATCACTCCTTCACGATCTTTGCGCACTCTATCTGTCGTTGTATGAATAACCATGCCATCTTGCACTAAGTTTGCACAACTTGGTAACGGCTTTCTGGCCCCCTCCACATCCACCAAACACATACGACAATTACCCGCAATCTCCAGTTTGGGGTGATAGCAAAAATGTGGGATTTCAATACCCACCTGATGGCAGGCATCAATAATGCTAATTTCTTTTTCAAACTCATATTTTCGATGATCAATTGTAACTTTAATCATTATGCGCTACTCGCTTTCATACTACCTTTAATACGTGCAATTAACTCATGCCTAAAATGACGTATTAGACCTTGAACTGGCCAGGCTGCAGCATCTCCTAAAGCACAAATTGTGTGTCCTTCAATCTGATGAGATATTTGTTCTAGCACATCAATATCTGATACATCTGCGTCTCCACGTTGAATTCGACTTAACATTCGCCACATCCAACCCGTACCCTCTCTACACGGAGTACACTGGCCACAACTTTCATGCATATAAAATTTCGATAACCGTGCTATAGCCTCTAAAATATCTGTACTTTTATCCATTACAATAACGGCAGCAGTACCCAACCCTGATTTTACCTCACTCAAACTATCAAAATCCATTAATACGCTATCGCAAGTTGATTTCGGCAAAAGCGGAACTGAGGAACCTCCAGGGATAACTGCCAATAGATTGTCCCAACCTCCCCGCACTCCTCCAGCATGCTTCTCAATCAAAACTTTTAATGGAATGCCCATTACCTCTTCAACATTACAGGGAGTATTAACATGCCCCGAAATACAAAATACTTTTGTTCCACAACTTTTCTCTGGCCCTAAACCTGAAAACCACGAAGCCCCTCGTCGCAAAATTGTTGGAATTACAGCAATCGTTTCAACATTATTAATAAGAGTTGGCTTACCGTATAAACCCACAACTGCTGGAAATGGCGGTTTCAACCGAGGTTGACCTTTTTTCCCCTCAATACTCTCAAGCAAGGCTGACTCTTCCCCACAGATATATGCACCTGCCCCATGATGAATGTGTAAGTCGAAATTCCATCCAGAATTTGCGGCATTTTTTCCTAACAGTCCTGCATCATACGCCTCTTGTATCGCTGACTGTAGAATTAACGACTCTCTCTTAAATTCACCGCGAATATATATATAGCCCACACTCGCTTGAATCGCGACGGCTGCTAACAAAGCTCCTTCAATAATTTTGTGCGGCTCATTTCGAAGGATATCTCGGTCTTTGCAGGTCCCAGGTTCACCTTCATCTGCATTAACTATCAAATAGTGTTGCAGACCATCTTGGGGAATAAATGACCATTTCATCCCCGTTGAAAACCCAGCACCTCCTCGCCCTCTTAAACAAGACGACTTAACCTCATTAATAATCCAGTCTGCTCCCTTAGCTATAAAACTTGAGGTATCCTTCCAGTCCCCACGTGTTTTCGATTCTATTAAGCTAGTTTCTTTTAATCCGTGTAAGTTGGTAAAAATTCTATCTGGGTCTCTTAAAAAGGTCATATCTCCCCCCTTGCATTATTAAAAGATTCAGAACTCACTCTACCAATTACAGACCCTGCCTTAATCTTGTTGCCCAATTTTACATCTTCACAAATTTTCTCAAAACTTACTGTATCCAAATCTTCAACATAATCACCATTGATCTGAACTATTGGTGCATTAACGCACCCCCCAAGACATTCCACCTCAAACAAACTAATATCACTTTTTGTTTCTCCTGGGCTTAGGTCTAACTTTCTTTTACAAACCTTCATAAGCTCATCCGATCCACGCAACCAACATGGCGTTGTCGTACACACATTAATGACCGTTTTTCCCACAGGTTTTAAATGATACATCGTATAAAATGTGGCCACTTCATGCACTTTTATCTTGGGCATATTTAACAAAGCAGCTACCACCTCCAGCGCAGCATGCGGCAACCACCCATCATTTTGATTTTGCGCCAAATCTAATAAAGGCATAACGGCACTTTCTGGGTGCTCTTTTGGATAAATCTCTAAAATCTTCTGTATCTTTTTCTGATTATCTGATGAAAACTTAAAGATATTGCTCATCTGTCTACCTCTCCCAACACAACATCCATTGACCCCAAAATAGCCGAAACATCTGACAACATATGTCCTTTTGTACACATATCCATTGCTTGCAAAAATGCAAACCCGGTAGATCGAATTTTGCACCGATATGGCTTATTTGTTCCATCTGACACTAAAAACACACCAAACTCACCCTTAGGAGATTCAACCGCCGTATACGTCTCTCCCTTAGGAGATTCAACCGCCGTATACGTCTCTCCCTCAGGAACTCTATACCCCTCCGTATACAGTTTAAAATGATGAATCATAGATTCCATATCTTGCTTCATATCCAAACGCTTTGGTGGTGCAATTTTATGATTGTCTACCATTACTTCTCCGGATGGCATATTTTGAACACACTGCTCCACAATCTTGATACTCTGGTAAATTTCAGCAATACGCACCAAATACCGAGCATAACAATCACCTGCTTTAGAAACAGGAATATCAAATTCTAACTCATTATAAGCATCATATGGCTGCGACTTTCTTAAATCCCATGCAATACCACTAGCTCTCAACATGGGCCCTGTAAACCCCCACTCAACAGCTTCTGCACTTGATACTATACCAATATCAACTGTACGTTGTTTAAAGATACGGTTATCCCGCACTAGCGAATCCATCTCCTCTACTTTAGGTTCTAGTCCCTTGATAAAGTGTGATATATCTTCCAATAAATCTGCTGGCAGATCTTGGTGCACCCCTCCTGGTCGAAAATATGCCGCATGAAATCTCGCACCACTAACACGCTCGCAAAAACCCAAAATAATTTCACGATACTCAAACCCCCACAAAAAGGGTGTTAATGCGCCAACATCCATTGCAAACGTAGTAACGTTTAGTAGGTGATTCATAATACGCGTCAGCTCGGAAAATAATACTCGAATGTACTGCCCGCGTTTTGGAACTTCAATCTGCAATAGCTTTTCAACAGCTAACGCAAACGCATGCTCTTGACACATGGGAGAAACATAGTCTAATCGATCAAAATAGGGCAATGCTTGTAAGTAGGTTTTATCCTCAATAAGCTTCTCTGTCCCCCGATGTAACAAACCAATGTGTGGCTTTACCTGCTCAACAACCTCGCCATTCATTTCCAAAATTAGTCGTAACACACCATGAGCTGCCGGATGTTGAGGTCCAAAGTTTAATTGAAAAGTATCTTTACTCATCGATCACCTCGTGATGGCTTGGATTGCAACTCTTCATACGTCGGTGTATGCCACTTGTTTGTAGAAAAATTAAACTCTCTACGCGCTTGAGGTAAATTAACTGGGTCAAATACTATTGAGCGAGTAGCCTCATCATAGTAGGTTTCTAACCGCCCCTCGGTTGGGAAATCTTTTCTTAAAGGAAAAGCTTCAAAGATATAGTCATTCAAAATACGCTCTAAGTTTGGATGTTGATCAAACTCAATTCCAAACATATCAAACACTTCACGTTCATACCAATTAGCTGCGCGATATACACGACATAGAGATGAAATTTTTTCTTTGTCAGCAACCTTTGTTTTTACTCTCAAACGCTCGTTTCTTTGCATATTTAAAATATTATACACAACTTCAAATCGCTTTTGATGCTCTGGGTAGTCCGCTGCCGTCACATCAATAAGCTGCGTAAATTTCATAACATGCTTTAGATATCCCATAACTTCCAATACTGATTCTACGGGTAAAATTAAAACATGTTCATTAAACGACTCCAGCATATAAACGTTCCCCACTTTCAAGTGGTCAGAAACATAATCTTTGATGTCAGTAAATAATGGATTCATCACTATACCTGCACTCGGTGCGCCGTACGATCAATCACACGTTTTTTACCGGCTCTAACGCGGCGCTGCAACTGCAACAAACCATATAATAGCGCTTCTGCTGTTGGTGGGCACCCAGGAACATATAAATCAACGGGAACAATTCGGTCACAACCTCGAACTACAGAATATGAATAGTGATAATACCCACCACCATTTGCACACGACCCCATAGAAACAACCCACTTTGGGTCTGGCATTTGGTCATATACTCGACGCAGAGCAGGTGCCATTTTATTAGTTAATGTCCCTGCGACAATTAGAACATCTGCTTGGCGCGGGCTAGGACGAAAAAACATTCCAAATCGCTCAAGGTCATACCTTGAGGCAGCCGTATGCATCATTTCCACGCCACAACATGCCAATCCAAACGTTAACGGCCAAATCGAACCTGCCTGAGCCCACCTCGCAACCTCATCTAAAGAAGATAGAACGAATCCTTTTTTCTCGACTTCTTTATACGCGTCAAAAAGTTTTTGATCTTGTGGGTTAGGCGTCTTTAATCCCATTCCAAAGCTCCCTTTTTCCATTCATAAACAAAACCAATAAACAAAATGAATAAAAAAGAAAACACCCCAAAAAAGACCGGCCAGCCTAACTCTAAAATAGTTGTGGCCCAAGGAAACAAAAGTGCGATTTCTAAATCAAATAAAACAAATAAAATAGCAACTAAGTAATAGCGAATATCAAAACGAACTTCGGAGGCATTGAATGCATCAAACCCGCATTCATAAGGAGCAATTTTATCTTCATAGGGATTACGCTTTCCACGTACAAATGCAATCCCCACAAACACTGTGGCAATAGCAAAACCTAATCCGATAAAAATCAATATTGGAAGATAATCAAACACCTAGTCACATTTTATTATTATTGTTAATGACAGTGTAATCATAAAATTATTAAAATAATATAAAATTATTAAGAAAGTAAGTGGCGGGAGTGACGGGGCTCGAACCCGCGACCTCAGGCGTGACAGGCCTGCGCTCTAACCAGCTGAGCTACACCCCCTGGGCTGGCAATGACCATATTTCTACACATATTTAACGTGTGTGTCAAGCTAAAAAACAAATCACAACTCTAAAACACATCCTAACTTATATAAATTCCGCCTTAAAAATAAGCGCTCTATATCCAACATTTATAACTAGCTTTAAATAGTGGAATCGCAAGACTTCTAACTTCATACAAGATTATTACATTTTTATTCAAAGTGACCAGTGGGCTCTTCCAAGAATAGAAGTTTCAATTTTAAGCAAAATAACGTTTATAGATATTGTATCCAAAACACCCCCCCATACTCAGAGGTAACCATTGCCCTAAACTAATGTAGATTAGGTTCTATGACGCCAGCTGCCTTCCATACTCTAAAATTGTTCAAGGGGAGTTAAAAAAGAATCAAACTGTTGATAGCTTCTATAAACTCTTAAACGCAAGAAAGGGGAAGAAAACGATTTTCTAGATCTGCTCCTTTTGGATTCTATTGATTCAAACTAAACTGGAACCCCATCTCCTGAGATTCTTTCCCAAGATCTATATTCACTGAAAAACAAACTCTAGAATTTAGGTTTAAACTACTATTTAAACAACAACTACCTACTAGCTCTTTGTCTTGAATGGTATATCCTGCCTTAAGAAGCGCCTGGGTAGAAAATCGATAATTACCCATTGTATAAGTAATTAAATCCAACTCTGCGCCCAACTCAATCACCGAATCCTCACGGTCGTCTAACGCATACCGCCTCGATATCATTTGAACAAATGACGACACATATTGTGAGTCAAATCCAACACTTAACTGTGCACGACGCGCTGCCAAAGGCAAACTCTCATCTTTAGATCTCATACCCCCAAGTTGCCCTTCAATAAAGAAAGGTCCAAAACTATGAGAAATCAAAGCAGACGTTTCAAGCTGATCCCGGAAAGAAAACATGCCCGATAGTTTGTTTGAATACGCATGCAAAAGCCCCACTGAAGTATTTCCGAGTCTAGTAAAACAAACTCCCCTTACATCAGACAAGTTGCTTATACTCCCCCTCAACTGAAGGCCAATCGGCCCCTCAATCATTGTCTCTCCGCCACTTTTGCCATTAATACTAAAGTGCGAAAGATCAACCGTCACAGTCTTTTTACGGGTCATCCGCGTGGCAACTCTTGCACTCAAATCTGATGTTTTAGACTTAAAAAACCCTCTAAACACTTCATCCGACTGCAACACTTCAACAAAAATATCATTCCACTTTTCCAACTGTTTATCTTCAACTTCTATAGCAGTATCTGAAGAACCTAATGCGTTTGGTACTAGGGTATAAATAAAGCGATCACCTGCTACGCCTGCCGCCAGTTTTGGCTGCTTCAGTAAATGTAATACCCTTTCTCTATACTCTAACCCTACCATTGCTGGTGTGAAATAGTATACATCAACATCGCGCCTAGCTGATTTAGTAATTCCCCCAATATTTCTATCCCTTAATAAAACTCCCAAAAAACTCTCGTGGAAAAACTTAGCTTGGGGTGGCTGCGCAGCACCCAACTTAGAAAAGGATGCCTCTGATATTTCTACATGACCATTAGTATTTTCTAGATCGCCCCCTATAGATCTAACACCGCCCTCTGTATAAATAGCAGAGCCCGCATCAAATTCATTCTTAAACTCATAAACAACTTTACCTTGCTATAAAACTTTAGGGTCATACCCCGAAAAACCTTTAGCCTCTAGCTTTTTCCAAAGCACTTTCACTAACTGCTTTGCATCACTATTTAACACTCCAAAATCTCTCGTTAAGGTTGCTTTTGGATCAGCTGATACTGTATCTTTTGGATTAAAAGCAAGCGCCTTTTACTCCTCAAATATGTTCCTGTATATCTTGCGATAATCAGACGGCTGCAACTCTTCCCCTTTCCAAAAAAGGCTTGTTGTAAATACTTAATTTTCTTCCGAAAATGCTTCCTTTTTTAATTTAGAGTTACTTGTATCTGAACAACCCACCGTCATCAATACAACTGCTAACTTCCAGAGTAACTTTGTAACTTCCATGAAAACTCCCAAAAGAATCTATTATTTTGAATCATACTCAGATTTTTTTATATGCATTAAATAAACGCGTCAACTCCAACATATTGCGGTTATCTCGAGTAATTTGGGTATCGCAACTTGGAACTATAGCCATTACACTCCCACAATAATTTTGTACAAACATATAATCTATTTTGAATCTTCCCTGGTCTCCCCATTGACTCCCCCAACTATTTTGGGCAAAGAATGCTCCTTTATCATCATAATATCCATACACACACACGGCATGTGAGAACTTTGCCTTACACGATCTACCAACTTCTGACTGTGCTCTTCAAACTCTTTGGGTGAAAGTTTGCCGGGCTTGCCTAATCCTAAGTAATTCATTCCTGAATAGCCAATCAATCCTGCGCCATTATGTAATCTGGAAAAATCCTAAAACTCTTCAAAAGGTTAGGGGAAGTCTGTGAGCTAACATAAGGAATGCGTTGAGGTATAGATATCGTTGGATTTCCTCTTGATAAGCTTTCCCAACTATTATTAGATAAAATCGGTAGACTCATAACAATAGGCAGCTGAGTCAACTCCTCTTTAAGAAAAAATAAGTTTCCAGGGTCCAAACGAAACATATTAAGATGATAAGGACGAAAATATCCAATAACTTTAGTAACCGTCTGCCGCCCAAGAATCGTTAACTCTTGAGTTTCTTTAAATTTCGGCAAAATACTTATGGGCAGTATCTCACCTTGTTTATGGCTCCAAGCAATCAAATCTTCCACCGAAGAGTTTAGACTTTCCGACGAAGACAAACATCCCATGCGATCCAACTGTTTCCGAGAAAAGACATACCTAGAATATAATCTGTCTTCAAAAAAGTTTACTGCAGGCACAACCCCTTGAGATAACACCCAGCAATATTCAAATATGTTTACCCCAGTGTCGTTCCTAGAAACCCTTCCATCTGTTACCAATCGCAACAACAGTGATGCTACTGACAACTCCATCCCCATAGTAGACTCTAAAGCACTCGTAATGGCACATGCCGAACATGACCTAATTCCCCCTACTGCTCCTTGATTCCCAGCATTGGTAGCTCTACGCTTTTAGGCAACACGCATATTGCCTCAGCCCCCTGAGAAAGAATTCCATCTGCATCACCTACACCATTTACATCTAATTCTCATAAATTATCTGAGTTTACTGAAAAGCCCATCGCCTCAAGATGAGAGTTTTCATACTCTACATGCCCCTTTTCAAATCTTGATGCAGCAATTTTAAGTGAACACCCGAACAACTCTACCAACAAAATCAATAGGGTTAGCTTTAGACGTCGTCTCATTTTTCACTCCCGCCATCAATACTCGCAGATCTTGAAAGCTCTCCATGTTGCTTTATACTACTGCCTGTACACCAAGCATCAATTCCTTGACTATACGATTTAAATAAAAGGCGAATCATCAAACGTTTCGTAATTGTATGCTCATCGCTTTTTCGCATTTCTCCAAAAAAAACCGCATCACTAGTAACTTTATTCGCAAAGTCTTCTATTCGGGATATATTAACCTCAGGAGCCAATGTCTGACAAACCTCTATGACCAGGAATTTGTCCTGACGAATCGTTTCTATCTGTTCAGATACGGCGCGTTCAAAAACTTTTAGTGCTCTGGAGTGACATCAACCACAGAAACATAAATACAACTCACTAATAAAGCGTACTTAATTAAATTTTGAGCTAACGTCATTTTAAATTTTCCTTGATGTAACTTCCGTCATAATGTTGACGTTATGGCGAATAAATTTTCGAAACGAAAAAACAATACTTAAATAAAAGTATTGTCAGAAAACGACAAATATTAAAAAAAAGAACCGAGTAGTTCTTAACCTTCGTATAACCATAATTAATGGAACAATATCCATAGAAACTAACCTTAAATAAAAAAAACACCCCCTATTATGGGGGTGTTCTAAAGGTAGGCTTGTAGTTAAATAATTAACGCTCTACAGAAAAGTTAACTGCTGCTGATCCTGTTGAAAACAACGCATTTAAACTTTCTCCAGTTGCAAATCCAACGTTGAATTGTGCATACGGAGCTACAGAACTTCCGCCAAGTTGTAGGTCAGCAGAATATCCTTCAGATGTCCCTAACTTCGCATTAGTTGTAGATGCTAAATATCCGGCCACACCAAATGTCATCGCAGCAGATACACCAGTTGTTTCAGCTGTAAATCCATCCAACGCAACACTTACGCCTGCATTAAATGTTGCAGCATTAAATGTAACATCATCCATGTGCAAGCCTAACGTGCCCGCTGCCATTGGAACTGCTGCGCTATAGTCATTTAGTGCCGCAGAGGCAATACCTAGACCGGCCATTGGAACTACTGACAAACCACCAGCATTATATGCTTTCGCAAGTGTTACAGCAGCTTGGTAAGAAGCGTGAGTAGAGCTTGTTAAGCTATTGTTACCCGCATCAGCAGATGCTTCAAATGATGTCACTGCAGTTAGACCACCAATTTTGGTTGCTAAGTTAGCACCCAATGATGTTGATCCCTTACCGCCAGAGAATGCATTTCCGCCCTCAGTGCTATACACAAAACCAAACTGTGCACCATTGTGATCGAATGTCACATTATACTGATCCAACGCACCTAATGATGTCGCCGAAGACGCTGCTACACCACGCGTTAGTGATGCCACCTGTGCAGCTTGGTTAACACGTGCTGTTGATAGGTTTGCAAATGATGACTCAACTAAGTTTGTTGGGTTTAACTGCGCAGTAACTGCATCTAACGTGCTAGCTAGAACAGAATGCCCACCTTGAGCCTTAGATGACATCAATGCACGCTCAACTGCACCAGAACCAAGAGCCAAAGCACTAGTATTAGCCTTCTTAGCAACGTCAATGAATAGTACAACATCATTAAAGTTGTTATGAACAAATGCCCATTTGCTTACCTGAAGCGTTTCATGTGGAACATGATCACTAGCATCTGATGCATGTGGTATTGCTAACACAATCGCTTCACTTCCAGTTGAGTAAGGCAACACACCAGCGAAATCTTTTGCAAATGGTAGAAAGTGTACACCTTCTACAAATACATCTTTCTCATGCAAGTCCATTGCATCAAGTACTAGCTTATGTGTTCCAATTTTTTGTTTTTTGCTATCCCCTACCAAATATAGGTTAAAGTTTGTGTGGTCATCAAAATGTTCATATTGAGTCACAGTTTTTGAAGCTTCATCTTCCTCTAAAATTTCAGAGAAATGAATCGGACTCTTTCCATCTTTATCAACTGATGCTTTTAGCGCATCGATCATTTTCTGCCCTTGTCCATCATGTGCCCAGCGTGCACCCGAGTCTTTAGCAACGGCATCCCATGTTGACCCAGAAAGTTTAAAAAACTCACCTTTTTCAGCAAACACACGTACGCCTAAATCAGTTTCCAACTCTAGTTCATGAACAACAAGGGGCTGGTGCTTAATTGCTTGAATTTCAGATCCCTTTCCGATGACCTTTAAATCTCCTACTTCTGAATACTTCTCTAAAGGATCCAACTGGAACATAAAGTGATGATCACCGCTTGATTTTTTCACTAATGTTTGAGAAGTACGATGTCCTTTTTTAGATGACTTACTATCATGAGTCTTTTTTGAATCTTTGTGCTTCTTGCTTGACGATGACTTTGGCTTAGATTTACCTTTTTCTAAGGCTAACTCTAAACTTAAACTCTTCTTTTTATGTTCAGTATCTGAAGTTTCAAGATCTTTGTTTGGATGAGATACCAAAAACCCAGAAGCTGCGCGCGTAGGAGTCACTACACCACCTGCAAGCTCAACAGATGACGCATAATTACCTAAGTCAAGAGCACCTAATGGATTCGGGGTTGCCATCTTTAGTGTGTTAAACTTCTTATCTTCTTCAGCAGTAACTCCAACTACTTTAATCGTCAAATCAGAAGTTCCGCCATCTTTATGCGCATGCTTTGAGGGCTTAGTTTTAGCGTGTGACTTCGCATCTTTTTTATGTGTATGTTTTGTTGAAGAGCTATGTGACTTCTGCTTGCTACCTTTCTCTAACGCAAGTGCGGATGAATTAGTTTCACCATCGGTAACTGTTGCACGACCAATTGCTGCATTTGGGCCAACATAGGCTGTTTTTACTTCAATCGTAGAACCACCGGCTTTTTCACTTGTTAGTGTACCATTTTCAAGAAGAAGGATATCAGCTGAAAAGTTATCATTTAAAACTACCTTAGTAAAATCCTTGGCACTTTTTCCATCAATAGCTAAAGAAGCAACCGCTTTATTTTTCGCTGCGTCTAGCTTTAGGGCATGTTTAGCATCAGAATTTAGAAGCGTTACCGCTGCTGCTGTATAACCTGAAGCAGTACCAGATGCACCCGATATCCCTAGGTTTGCAAAAACATCTATAGCTCCATCAACTACGCTTGCATCATCTTTAAGTTTTGCAATCGGAGTTCCTTCTTTTGTAAGAGCAGAGATAAGGTCTCCAGATTTAATTTCAACTGCAGGATTTTGCGCGGTTAATGGAGTTGTGTTACCACCCGTGTTAGCACCTGTATTCCCACCTGTTGAGTTACCGCCTGCTGGATTGCCAGCTGCGCTACTTTCATCATCACTACAACCAATAGCAATCAATGAAGCTGAAACCATTAAACCCGCTTTTAAAACTTTTCGTAAATCAGACATTTATTATTTTCCTTTTTATCAACTTATAAAAATTAACCCACAAAGAGAGGAGGATTTCTCCTCTCTCACGTGTCTTAATATAGCAGACTATCTTCCGTGCATACGTGGGTTTGCAACGGCCTTAGTTGAACGCGAAGATGGACCAGCAGCGACACCTCTTAACCTTTTAGAGAAACCATCTTTGCCAGTAATATGCTTTACCACCTCAGATGAAGCACTTAGATCTTCTTCCGAAATCATTCCTACTGGAGCAACAACGGCTAAATCCGAAGAAGCTTGTAAGGACAATGTCATAGTTGCTGCAGTTTTATCTGCTTGTGCTGCAACTAGAGCATCAGTCTTTTTAGCTCGCTCCACTGGGTTCTGCTCAGCGTGCGCTATCTTAGCATCTGCATCAAGCTCTGATGTTGAAGCTACTAAGTTAGCAGCAGTTTCTGCTATTTTTGCTTTGTGTACAGCAGCTTTTGAGCTATCTCCGTGTTGATCGCGAGATACTGGATCTTTACGGAAATGCACAACCCAACGGTTCACTTTATTTGCAGCGTTCATCACTTCCACAAATTCATCTTGCATTACTGCTGCTGCTTCTCGTGTTTTCAACAATCCACGCAACAGTGATTTAATTGCAACTTCTGATAGATTCACTAACTCTTGAGGTAGTGATTTAAAGTATGCAATATCTTCAATACGAGACTTATCAGTTTGTGTGTGCATATAGTGCATCATTGCACGAGCCATTTTCAATTGAGCAGTTGCAGCATATTTAGTTGCTGAAAGTGCACTATCAAAACCAACTTTTGCTTTTTCGGCCGATGCGTATGCAGACGTTGCTGCCTCAGATGCTGCAGAAAGAACCGACTTAAGTTCAGAGATCTTAGTTAAACCATTCTCTCCGTCAAATGCCTTCACTCTATGATACATACCAGACAACTCAGCAGCAGCTTTTGCAATCATACTTTGTACTGAAGTATTCTCTTTGTCAGTCGCTCCAACCAAATCTTTTACCGCATCAAGCGCATTCTTTGCAGAAGCAAGACGAGTCATTTTAGCATCAGAAGGCTCTTGGCGTGCCTTACGATCCAACAAAGATACCTTCATTGCAGCAAATGTTGACTTCATCAGGTTGTTAGTTGAGCTTGCTACTTCAGCTTCAACTGCCGCCATTTTTGTTAAAGCAGCATCAATTTCAGCCGGCAACAACGCAACCATATCTACATACACTGACAAAACATCCATATGCACTGAAAGCGCATCTGCAGAACCAGCTAAGTCATCACTGAGCTTAAGAATCGCAGGAAGAATCGAATCTCTTACTCGTGAACCTTGCGTACCTTCCAATGCAGCATCTGCAGCCATTTTATATGCTTCCGTCGCCTTTAATGACATGCTTCCTGTCTTGTAGTTTTCAGCAGCCTTTATATACGAATCAGTTGCATCTGCATATTTCTTTTGCAGCATAAGCAAATCCGCTAGCTTCACATGAATAAC
Source organism: Alphaproteobacteria bacterium CMAR1 (assembly GCA_963693005.1). Lineage (GTDB taxonomy): Bacteria > Pseudomonadota > Alphaproteobacteria > UBA6184 > UBA6184 > Bodonicaedibacter. The sequence continues at coordinate 447,831 of OY843726.1, forward strand.
AGCTTCATCTGAGGCAGCATTTACTTCAGTCAATACCGCTCGAACACGTGTCTCTGCAGCAATCGCATGTGAAACATCACCTTCACGTTGGAAAGCCATCACCTTTTCAACTAATGCTGAAGCTAATAGAACAACAGCTTTTTTCAAATCTGCAGTAGAAGTAGTTCCAACATTTACGCTACTAAACTGAGTTTCAGAAAGTTTTGCAATATTTTCAACGCGCTTGATTGCACCAGCAGTCTGCAGTTGGTATGAAGCAGACGCAACATGGTCCATAATCATTACACGATCAGCAATCGCAAGTGTCGACATCTTAGTTAATGCCCATGCAGCCTTTTCATACTGGTTACCCGCCTGCATATGATCACCGATATTCACCCATAGTTCTGCAGACTTCACGTAATCAGCCGCAGACTCTTTCCACATTTTACCAAAAATATAAGCTTCTGCAGCATTATGGAATGCTTCAGCGCGAACACGACCATGGAAAGCTGAGTGGTTACCAATAGCTTCAAACGCCATTGCCGCATTTTTTGCAGCAGCAGGTTCGCCAGTTTGCAGTGCATCTGACATTGCATTTTCAGCCGCCTTATAGGCTTCAGTAACTTCATCTTTGCTTGCATGAACTTCAGCAGCTTCTTTATAAACGCCAGAAGCTTTTACAAAAAAACCTTCACCTTCATATTGTTCTGCAATTTCAGATAACAACTGTCCACCAATCAAACTCTTAGACTCGTCATTCTTTACCAAAGTATCTAACAGAGCAAAAGAACCGTCAACATCTCCAGAACGGTACATATACTGTGCCTTATGGAAAGATGCCAAATGTTGGTCGCGGCGCAGTTTTGCGTCTGCACCATGGTTCACTGCATATTTGTAAGCTTCAGACAAGTTGTCATAAGCAGCTATCAAACGTGCATTGTGGTCAGGCATTTCACCTACACTTACCGATAGAATTGCATCAACTTCAGTTTTGTATGCAGTGACAGCATTTAAATAGGCTTCTTTAGTTTCTGTGCGGTGCTGTGTGCTTTGCTTGTTTACATAACGCATAGCTAATGCTTTACCAAAGTTTGTGTAAACACGCCCTAGTTGGTGCTGAATTGCAGCTCGAACGTCAGCAGTTACCACTACAGTATCGCTAGAGTTCATGATCAACGCAGCCATATCAACTGCTGCCTGTGGCAGAACCAATTGAATCATTGCATCAACATTTAACCCACGGTCAACTTTATACGTATCCGCAGTTTCTGATGCGTTTAATGAAAGTGTTCCACCATATGCTCCAGATGCTGCCGATGCTGCCAAGTTGGCACGCTCAGTTAAAAGAGCCGTAAGTTCAGTAATATTCGCTGCTGTTAATGCGTCAGCCGTTGCAACAAAATCTGTTCTTGCTACTGCATCTGCACGTGTCGCATGGTCATTTAGAACTGTCCAAAGGTGGCCTTTATTTACATCCAAAGCTGCATCAGTTGTTACAGTTGCACCCGCCGCCGCAACGCCTAAAGTACTCACTGTACGTAGCATTGATTCATACGATAAACCAGCAGAACGGTGATATGCTTGAGTAGCAACCAAGTTAGCAGCACCAACTGAATCATCCATCAATTGATCAAAGCTATACAGGCTACCAGATAAGTCAGCCGTAGCTGCCACAGCCGCACCATTGTTTTGAATCAATCCATGAACAACATCTTTCATCGTATCTTGCGCCGCTGCCGTATCTACCATTGCGATAGTTGGCATTAATTCGCTCATCCACTTAGTGTTAATATGGCGGAATGAGTCTGATACCGCTGTAAAGCGTTCAATAGCCAGCGCCCCCATATCAGCAGCATCATTAAATCCTGCCAAACCTTGTAGAGCTTCGTTAAAGAGGTTAATCGTTAACTCATACGCACCCTCACCGTCACCCGCACCCGCAGAATCTTCAATCGCACTTTGTACCGCAGTATCTGCAGTCACTGTATCAGCAGCAACAGCAACTTCAGTTCCAACTACGTCACGGGATAACAAGGCAGTTTTAGCGGCTGCTTTATTGCTCACACCCAATCTGAATAAAGAATCCATAACGTCTGCAGTTGTATATTCAGTCGCAACTGCACCCGTAACAACACCTAATACGCTGCCAAGCCCATTAACGTCAGCAAACGTATCCGCACCCTTAGACGCCAATAGTGCACCTAAGCGAGACGCTTCAAAGCCAGCCGCTGCTGTATGTGCCGCCGCTGCCGCATCACGAGACGCCGTCCAGTTTGCGCTTGTCGTAACCGCTGCCAATCCAGCCACTGCTTCTACAGCATAGTCAGATTTTGCTTTACGTGCCTTATCCCATGCTTTTGCTGCTGTGTCATAACGGCCATATACATCAGTACGTGCTGTACGCAACTCTGCATATTTTGTCATTAAGTTGTTGTAAAGTTTCTCAATCGTGTCTAACGATGCATCTACATTTGCAACTGTATTATAGTACTCTCCAAGCGTGCCAGCTTCAGCTACACCAGCTGCACCAGCTGCACCAGCCCATGTATCTAAATCAGTTATAACTTCTGCAACATCTGCGTTAGCAGCACCAGCGGCAACTTGAGTATATAGTTCAGTAATAAAGCCGGCATCACCCAATTGAACGTTAGCGCTATTTGCTGTATCCGCCAAGTCCGTTACTGCAGCTGCATAAGCATCTTCAACAGCTGCCCACTCAGTACGAATTCCTTGCTTAACGGCAACTGTATTGTGCAATTCAGCACCCTGTTCAAATGCTTGTGTTAAGGCTGCATATGCCGCCTCAGCTTCTGCAGAGTTAGGCGCTATTGCCGCTGCTACAGTTTGCGCATCAAACAGTATACCTGCCGATAATGCACCCGCCGCATCAACCGATGCAACTAGGGCATCGTTTGCATCAGTGTTTCTACGCAGCAAACCTTCTGCCTTTGCAGAACGCGCCAACACATTTGCCACCATAGCTGGGTCTGCAGCTGCTGCAGATATCGTTGCATCTGCCAACATTGCATCAGCGGCAACAACACCCGCTTCCCATGCTGAACGTGTGTTTGATTTTTGAGCATATGCCAAAAATTCCGTCATATTGGCCGTATCGTCTGCAACCACTTTACCCGCACGAGCTGCAACTTCTTTGGCATAAGAAAGAGCAACTCTACCTTGTGCTGCCGACATAATCTTTCTAGACATATTACGCGCTTCACGAATGTTCAGTGCGCGCTCTGCATTTACTGCAGATGCTAATGCTGTATCTAATTCTGAAACAATGGCAGCCTGATCTCCATTTACGTAGGCTACCAAATCTGTAATCTCAGCAGTCAATGCATCAGTTTCAACCGCCGTTACCGCATCACGATACAACACTTCAGTATGCACACGACGTACAGCAGATATTGAAACCGCACCCATATACTTATTGTCTGACTGTAAGTTGTTATACTGAATGTTAGCAGTTGCCAAAGCCGCATCAATCGACATCTTCAAAGCATCATATTGAGCAACTAATGTTGTATACGAAGCAGACCCCACATCATATTGACGACGTGCATTCCATACTGCTTTTAATTTAGAACCTTCAATTGTCGCTCTATCAGCACTTACCAACAACATTGCTGCTTGGTCAGTTGGAGAAGCGTCAACCAAATCTATGTATTTTCCTTCAAATGCAGTTGCAGCTTCTAACATTTTTGCGGCAATAGTAACTTCGCCATCAAACATTAAGGCAGTCCCACCCGCAGCAACTATTGCACGGCTTTGGCTTTCTGCCGCAGCAAGTGCACCTATTGCGTAACCTTCTTGATCAGCGGCCTGTACAGCAAATGCATTTTTATCCGAACCTTCACTTTGATTCATTGCATTAACGTACATCGCATTTGCAAGCATATCCGCTTGGTATAGCTCTTTTAACAACTTAGCAGTTTCTTGACGTTTAGCCACAATCACTGCAGCTTCAGTAGCTACTGCCAATTCAGCTTCTTTCAAAACTATCAAATCATACGTTGCAGTACCCAATTCTTTTGCACACATAGCGGCACGTTGATACGCAACAACACTATTAGCAGTAGATGCCAACGTCTTTACTGACCCTTCGAACAATGCACGCGCTTCAGAAACTGTTTCTGCCGTCAATACATTCACGCGAGCAACATTGTGAACAAAATGTTCAGAATACATCAACAATGCATTTTCAGCATGGTCTAACATTTGAGCCGAATCTGTTGCGAAAGAGCGTGCTTTTACATAAAATTCAGCCGCAGCTTTGTACTCACCAGAAACTTTACGTTGGTTGGCAAAGTATAATGCCTCATCCAATGTTGTCACCTGCTCAGGAGCAACCAAACGCTCAACTGATGGAGACTTTAACTCACGCACATCAGCAACACCCAAGGCTTGCAATGTATCTTGGTCGGCTATGTCTGACAAAAAGTCATTGAAATGTTCAGGAGTTAATTCAACCCCACCTTTTAAAACTTTATGAAAGTGAGAAAATAATGTCTTTGACTGAGCGCTGCCTAAACGACGCAAAGCACCAAACGTGTTTGCATCCGAAGTCAGAACATCGGCCATACGTGCCGCTTCTGGAGCAGTTGCTCCTTCTACTTCTTGAAAGTGCTGAATAGCGCTTACTCTATCAGCGGAAATTGTTTGTATCTGATCATTAACTGCAGCATTAAAAACTGCCAACTGATCTGCACTAATCGCGCTAATTTCACTTACACCTACCGTTGAGAACATACCTGCAGATGCAGATAATAGGAAACGTGAAAACTTGTTTTTATTCATGTTATTTATCCTACCTTTATTATTTTTATTCATTATAAGCACAGCCTACCTGTACTTACCCATCAAAGGAATTTATAAAACGAAAGTGTGAATTTTTCCTTAAATCCTCCGTATTCTTCGCGATTTCTATTAATTTTTAGCACACTCACTAAAAACCGTTCTAATACACTATAAAAGGTAACCGCTTTTCTTACGTTTGCACAACCTGTTTTTTTAGACGTTGCATCTTTACAACAGATTTACGTTAAGCAAAATTAAACTAAATAAATATTAATTAAATGAATAAAATTAAGACACTTTAGGTTTAGGAAGCCCCAGAAATTCGTAAGCTTTTCCCGTAAGCATGCGCCCACGAGGCGAACGCTGCAAATACCCTTGCTGAATCAGATATGGTTCAACCACATCTTCAATAACATCACGCTGCTCAGCTAAACTTGCCGCAATGGTCTCTACGCCAACCGGGCCACCACTATAAAACTCTGCTATCTGAGATAAGTACTTGCGGTCCATGCCATCTAGGCCATTTTTATCTACGCCCAATTGATCCATACATACATCAACTATCATCTTATCTGCAGTACGCCCTTGGTACTGAATATCAACAAAATCACGCACACGCTTTGTTAGGCGCTTTGCAATTCGTGGAGTACCTCTAGATCTATTCGCAATCTCAAGTGCACCCCCCTCTTCAATAGGCATTTTAATTAAATTCGCCATGCGCTTTACAATAGAAGTCAACTCATCCAACTCATAGAAACTAAGCTGCAAGGGAATGCCGAATCTTTCTCGCAGCGGTCGGGTAATTAACCCAGATCGTGTCGTTGCGCCAACTAACGTAAACTCAGGCAAATCAATTGTTATCGATCGGGCGGCTGGCCCCTCTCCAATCATAATATCCAACTTAAAATCTTCCATTGCCGGATATAAAACCTCTTCAACAGATGGCGTTAAGCGGTGAATTTCATCGATAAACAAAACATCCTGAGGTTGCAAATTCGTTAAAATGGCTGCCAAATCACCGGCTTTTGTCAACAATGGTCCCGCAGTTGAGCGAAAACCAACCCCTAACTCTTTAGAGATAATTTGTGACAATGTAGTCTTTCCAAGCCCTGGAGGCCCCGTAAACAAAACATGATCCAAAGGTTCAGCTCTACCTTTTGCTGCCTGAATGAAGGTTGAAAGATTTGATTTTAGGTGTTTCTGCCCTAAAAATTCCTGCAGTGATTGTGGGCGCAAAGAAACATCAAACTGATCTTCCGCCTTCTCATCAGTAGCTATGATACGATCATCCATTACGGCCTCCTATTTGCTCTCTTCCAGAATCAGCGAATATATTCGCTGTTGCAAATCAGAAATACCTTTTTTATTAATCGAACTTGTTACAATTAGCTCTGGATATGCAGCAACATGCCGACCTACAATCTCTTTCATATGGTTAATACGCTCTGCCAATAGGCCTTCTTTTAATTTGTCTGATTTTGTCATTACCAATTGATACGGCACCGCACTCTCATCTAACAGCTTCATCATATCTTCATCAGATTTCTTAACTTCGTGTCGACCATCCAAAAGCAAAAAAACGTGCTTTAAAACTGAACGCCCCAAAAGATAATCTTTCATAACAGCATTCCACTCAGAAATTTTACTTTTACTTACCTTGGCGTATCCATAGCCCGGCATGTCCACAATATAACAAGCCCCCGGTAATTCAAAAAAGTTCAGCTGCTGTGTGCGCCCTGGCGTATTCGACGTTCGGGCAATATTATGATTTAGTAAAGCATTAATAAGGCTAGACTTCCCTACATTAGAACGCCCCACAAAACCAAACTCCGGAATTGTCATTGATGGCAACTGATTCAAATCAGCAACCCCTAATCGAAATTGACACTGCTGACGAAACAATTTTCCAGCAGCTAAAGCAAAAGCATTGGCCATAATAATCTATGTTATTGAATTAGCTTTACGTATACACCAATTCTACAAAATCATCAATTCTCACTTTACGACTGCAAGAATACAAAGGTTCCGCCACATCTATCAACCTGTAATAATACGCACCTTCTATTACGCCTAGGCATTCTTAAAAATGAAACAAACATTAGAAAATCTACTCTTATTAAGTATCATTTAATTCGAACAAATATTTTTCTATTAGAAGCAAATGTTTTGCCATTGCCTAGGGTCTCTTAGTTTACTACTGTATCCAGATCTAACAAAAACATTAGGTTACAATTACTCTACCTCCCTATGTTCTGACCCTTCAAATATATTTTTATTTTTTATCTATTGAAATATCAAAACACTATCCCCACATACCTGGCATGTAAACAAAAGTACCATTAATTGTCAAAAGGAGATATCGTATGTTTAAAGTATTAAGAACAATAGCACTAACAACTGCACTTGTCGCACCCTCCGCTATTAATGCCGAGGTAGAGTTCAGCTCTATTCTTCAAGATCTCGCTCCCGTTGAGATCGATATAAAAGAGGGAGCTTTAGAGGAACACACATCTGCCAAAAAATATAAAATTGACGATGCTATGATAGATCGAGTGGTTGGAGAAAACCGCCATCTTACAAGAGAGAATATGATGGATGCTCAAGCTGGAGACTATATCGTATTAGATCAAACAGATTTGTCATCTCAAGACACAGTAATGCTTTTACAGAAAACATTAACCAATCAATCAGATATCCATGTTGTGCTAGATGTTCACGCAAATAAAGCTGGAGCTTTAGAACTATTCAGCTCAGTACAAACTAAGTATCCAGAAGGAAACAAAGTCCGAAAGCGTATTATTCCAGATATTCAACACTTACATTTAGTCAATACAACTCGAGATATAAAAAGAGTGGGTCGCAGTTTTTTATATGGTGACCGTTCCTTAGAAAGCATTTCTTTCACTGGGTTTGAGCAAGTAACAGAAATTGAGGATGGATTTTTAGTTCTATGTCCTGTTTTAACTTCTGCAGATCTATCTTCTCTTTCCTCACTAGAAACAGTTCGTGATTTTTTTGCAGCCAGTTGCAGCTCACTTTCAACAGTATCTATGCCAAAGAGTAAAAAACTAACAACAGTAGGTAGTAATTTTATGCGCAACACCACTAGTATGACCGCGTTACCTCAGGGAACTTTTCAAAGTGTAAAAACAGTTGGAGATTACTTTATGCGCGGTTCTGGGGTTACTACCCTTCTTAGTAGCCATCATTTCAAACAACTCTCAAATCTAGGCTCAGGCTTCATGGCTGAAAGCAAACTAACCAGTGCAGAAGTTGCGGGCTTTAAACGCTTAAAAAGCGGAGGAGACCACCTTCTAAAGCTTTGCAGCAGCCTAACCGCTGAAAACATCGAAGGTGCAGGAGCTCTCAGTCAAGGGAACAAGAGCTTGTATAAGAAATTGCATCTCTCTTACCCTGGATTGATTAATGATGGTTGTGGATGTTTTGGATTCTAACCAAATAAAAAAAAGGCCAGGAATTCCTGGCCTTTTTTTTTATTACGCAGTTTTTCGATTAAGCACCGCTTGCTGAATAATCGTTAAAATATTACTCCAGGCCCAGTAAATCACAAGTCCTGCCGGAAATGATGACATAAAATAAGTTAAAAATAGTGGCATGACCATCATCATCTTAGCCATAGCAGGGTCAGCCGTCGGTTGAGGAGTTAACCTCTGTTGCAACCACATCGTTGCTCCCATAATAATAGGCCATAATCCTATCATTAAAAATGCCGGTGGTGTCCATGGAATCAGGCCGAACAAATTAAAGATTGTAGTTGGATCCGGCACAGACATATCGTGCACCCATCCCCAAAATGGAGTATGACGCATTTCAATCGAAATATACAAAACCTTATACAAAGCAAAAAATACTGGCATCTGAATTAGCATCGGCAAACAACCACCTGCCGGGTTAATCTTATGCTTTTTATATAGCTCCATAATCGCCTGGTTTCGTTTAGCCGGGTCATCTGCATGCATTGACTTAACACGATCCATTTCTGGCTGCAATTTTTTCATCCCTGACATTGAAGATGAAGACTTTCTAACCAAAGGAAACATAAATAGTTTTACAAATACCGTTAACGTCAAAATCGCCAATGCAAAATTTCCAATCAGGTTTTTCAAGAACGTTAAGATGTGATACATGGGTTTTGTTAAAAAATATAACCAACCAAAATCTACTGCTAAATCTAAGTTTGAAAGGTTATATTGTTTTTCATAATCATCCAACAAATTCACTTCCTTAGCACCCGCAATGAACTGATAAGTAAATGAAGTTTCATCCCCACTTAAAACAGTTACATTTTTTCCTGACAATTCCGTAACATAAGTCTTGCGTGCTGATTTATCATTATAATAAGCTTTTGCTTTCAGCTCAACTTCCGAGGGAAGCGCTAATGCTGCCATCCAGTACTTGTCGGTAATTCCAATCCATCCACCTTGGCTCGCAAAGTCGTACGATGCAGAAGATTCTAAATCGGCATAGTTAATTTCCTGCAACTTACCGCCCAAAAACCCAACTACACCCTCATGTAAAATTTTACTATCAGCCGCGGCCATTTCGCCAATGCGAACTATTTTTCCTTGTGGAAACAGCTGAATCTCTTTCTTTTGAGTGTTTCGAACTATTTCTTTAACAGTCAGCATTTGTTTCTCATCAACAGAAACCAAGCGCTCAAAAACTACCCCTTCAGGGCTAGTCCAACTTAACTTAACTGGTTGCGTTTCAGTTAGCTGTGTATGATTAGATACCCACTCTGAATCGTTTGATGGAAAAGTAACTTTTGCACTAGCAGTAGAGTGTAAAGGCAGCCATGAGAACTCGGCGTAAAAAGGAGTGTCTGTATTTTCAGGATTTAACAAATGCACCTGATCGCTTCGTGCATCAATACTCTCTTTGTACTTTTTTAGCACAATATCATCAAAGCGGGCTCCCACTAAATTAATAGATCCCTTTAATGATGGAGTGTTTATTAAAACACGTTGCCCCCGCAAAGCCACATCTTTGGGCACTACAATCACGTGTGAGGCACTTGATCTTGGCTCTTCGGCCAGACCTGCTGCCCCTACTACTTTCGCCTCTGCTTCTACGGGTGTTTGCGTAGGAAACATATATTCATATCCCCAAAACATTGCAAACATTACAAAAAATAATATGAAAAAATTACGTTGTTCGTTCATTCTTTAACTTTCTGATCTGAAACTAAATCTATCCCACCGGGATGAAATGGATGACATTTTAACAAACGTCGACATATTAACCAAACACCTTTCCAAGGTCCAAAAGTATCCAGCGCTTCTAATGCATAGTGAGAGCAGGATGGATAAAAGCGACACCGGTTAGGCAAAACAGGACTTATTAAGTTTCTGTAGCCAAAAACTATTAACTTTAGAAACAAAAGCACATATTTACGCACCTACACCTCTAACCCGCCTCAAAACACCCTCAAAATCGACTTTTAACTCCTTAAAATCACAATCTATAAGCGTCTTTCGAGCAATCATCACATAATCTTGCCCCTTAATAAATTGGTCCTGATAATAACCCACAAGTGAGCGAAGCCGGCGCTTAGCCTTATTTCGATTAACCGCATTTCCTATTTTTCGTGTGGCAACATACCCTACTCTAAATTTTTTCGGCTCGACGTTATCACATAATTTCTGCATAAGAAAATACTTTCCAAAGATACGCTCTCCGGCTTTCGAAATTGAAAGAAAGTCACGGCGCTTTTTCAGCGTTTCATACTGCGACATATTGTTTCTTTCCTCATAAAAAAAACAGAAAGCCCCCCTCAAGAAGCTTTCTGCTTTTATTCTCAACACTTGGGGTAATTACGCGGACAAGCGTTGGCGCCCCTTAGCACGACGACGTGCTAAAACTGCTCGACCATTTTTGGTCGCCATTCGCGCACGAAACCCGTGACGACGCTTGCGAACAATTTGGCTGGGTTGAAATGTACGTTTCATATTTACTCTCCATTTTCATTAGGAAGTTCAACTCCTAAACTACCCCTTTTTATTACTATCTAAGTCAGCATCACGCATGGCTGCACCTAAAATGTCACCTAAGCTTGCGCCTGATCCAGTGCCACCATATTCTGCGATTGCTTTTTTCTCTTCTTCGATTTCACGCGCTTTGATTGATAAAACAACTTTACGTGAGTTTTTATCAACATTCAAAATAACTGCGTCAACCTTTTCGCCCTCAGCAAAGCGATCCACACGCTGTTCTGCGCGATCTCTTGAAAGATCAGCCTTTCGAATAAATCCTAGAGCACCCGCTTCAGTTGTCACGTCAATCCCTGCATCTTGTAAAGCTACAACAGTACAAGAAACAACCGCGCCTTTACGCAATTCACGTACGCTAGACTCAAATGGATCTTTTTCTAGATGTTTAATACTCAAGCTAACTCGGCCACGCTCCACATCAACTTCACGAATCATAGCTTTTAAGCTAGCTCCTTTTGAAAACTCTGAAATGGCAGCATCACCTGATTTATCCCAACTAATATCGTCTTTGTGCACCATACCGTCGATATTTTCACCAACACCCACAAACAAACCAAACTCCGTAATACTACGAACGGTTCCTTCGATTTCAGAACCGATAGGGTGATCTTTTGCAAAAATCTCCCATGGGTTGTCAGAGCATTGTTTCAATCCCAAACTAATGCGACGTTTCTCTGTATCAATATCAAGAATCAGAGTATCAACCTCATCACCAACCGTTACAACTTTCGATGGGTGAACATTCTTTTTCGTCCAAGTTAATTCAGTATAGTAAACTAAACCTTCAAGACCCGGAGCCACCTCAACGAAAGCACCGAAATCTGCGATATTAGTAACCCTACCTTTAACTTTGTCGCCTATTTTTAAGGTATCAACAACTCCATCCCAAGGATCTTTATCTAGCTGTTTCAATCCCAAAGAAACACGGCCAGTTTCTTTATTGTAACGAGTTACAACTGCCTCAATTTTTTCACCAATTGACAAAATGTCTGATGGATGGTCTACGCGACGCCAAGACAAATCAGTAACATGCAACAGTCCGTCCAAACCGCCTAAATCTACGAAAGCACCATAATCTGTGATGTTTTTTACAACACCCATTACCTTAGCACCTTCTTCTAAAGACTCTAACAATTCCGAACGCTGAGTACCCGTAGCTGACTGTTCTAAAATTGCGCGACGAGATACCACGATATTACCACGAGGACGATCCATTTTTACAATCATGAATGGTTGATCTACGTTCATCAAGTGATCAATTTCACGAATCGGACGAATATCAAGCTGGCTTCCTGGCAAGAACGCCATAATTCCTCGAACGTTAACTGTGAAACCACCCTTAACACGTTGAGTAATTCGACCAACAACTTGTTCACTCTTTTGATTCTGAACTTCCAACTCAATCCAAAGCGCTTCTCTCAAAGCACGCTCGCGACTCAAAACGATTTCACCGTTTTTATCTTCCATACGTTCAACAAAAACTTCAACCTCGTCGCCTACCTTGGGTAGGCTGGTATCTTCAATTGCAAACTCTCTTAATGCAATACGTCCTTCAGACTTCAAACCAACGTCTACGATTGCACATTCATTTTCCAGACGAACGACCAAGCCTTTAACAACGCCACCTTTTGCAAACTCACCTCCTGCAAACGATTGCTCTAAAAGCTCCGCAAAGTTTTCTTTTTGTCCGTCACTTACCATATTTGTCATTTAATAATTGTCCCTTCCACTGCAACTGCAGTTCACGAAATATTCGCGATGAGCATAGAAAACCCATCACGGTAAAAAAGTAGTCTATTTTCTATCACGCCACAGCATATTTTTCAAGATACTTTAACGCTCTCAGCAAACTTTCATCCACCAACTCATCTGACGTATCTATAATATACGCATCAGCTGCAGGCTTTAGAGGAGCAACATCCCTGTTTTGATCTCTCAAGTCACGTTGAATAATTTCAATTTCCAATTGCTTCAGGTCGGGCACTTCCCCCCGCTCTCTCAACTGGCTATATCTTCTTTTTGCGCGGACATCCGCACGCGCTGTAATAAACAGCTTAATATCGGCTTCAGGAAATACATTAGTACCGGCATCTCTTCCATCAATCACTGACCAACCAGAGATATTTGAAACACATTCATGTTGCAGCTTATTAGAAATTCGGCGAATTTCTGGAAACACACCTATGCGAGAAGCTCCGATAGAAACCCTCTCACTCCTTAAGACCGCTTCGTTGATATCCTCCCAACGAAACTTATCCACGTTAGCTGTTACAATTGGTAAAACCTCCTTAATCTCATGAGTATCAACACCAAGATCTAAAACCCAACTAGCCATTTGGCGATAAATCAACCCTGAATCTAAATAGAAGCATTTCAAACGTTGGGCCACGCATCTCCCAATCGTCCCCTTTCCTGCAGCTGCAGGACCATCAATTGTAATAACTTGCATGACTTACCTAAAAACTTTAAATACCCTTACCGCAATCCTTAATTGCATGCAAGGCATATATAAATATTATACAAAGTCATTTGTAAGCACTTACTTCCTTAACTTCTTATTTTCACTCCTATTTCACGAGAAAAAGCCTAATACAAAAAAAGAGAGCCAACGCTCTCTTTTTATGATTTTTTAACTACTATTGTTACTTTTTCAAAGGTGAGAAAGTAAGATTAATTTGCATGTTTTCTATTCTTGGATAAATTGTATTTGGCTCTCCATACTCAGTCAGTTCTTCAATTGTGCGCTGTATTAATCTCATGCCAAACTCACTATGAGCAACCTCACGACCCCGAAAGCGCATATTTACCTTAACTTTATCACCCTCTTCTAAAAATTTAATCGCAGACTTTAATTTAACCATATAGTCATTTTCACCAATACGAGGCTTCAGTTTCACCTCTTTAATGGAAATAACTTTTTGCTTCTTCTTTTCTTCAGCCTTTTTCTTTTGCAACTCAAATTTATATTTTCCAAAATCTAAAGCCTTACACACGGGCGGGTCTGCATTTGGGGAAATCTCAACCAAATCTACTCCTTCGTCATATGCTCTTCTCAATGCCTCAACAGGGGAAACCACCCCGACCATTTCACCGTCAGCATCGATAAAACGCACACTTTCAGCTTGTATTTTTTCATTCACGCGAATGTTATCAAATGGAGAACTCATTTATCCCTTTCTACTCTACTCTCTCAAAACAATACCCAAAACACTATGCGGGTACCGCACACTTCCCTTTCATCATATCAACAAAATCTGTCAAAGTCATTACCGTTTGATCTTGAGAGCCTAATTGGCGAACAGAAACCGTCCTTTGTTCTGCCTCTTTAGCTCCAACCACCGCAATAACTGGTATTTTCTGAACACTTAAATCACGAACCTTATAGCTAATTTTTTCATTTCGCAAATCAACTTCTGCACGCAACTCAAATTTTTCCAGCTCTGCCTTTACCTCTTTCGCATAACTATCGGCTCCTTCAACTACAGTTGCTATCACCGCTTGAACAGGAGATAACCACAAAGGTAATTTCCCCGCATAGTTTTCAACTAAAATTCCAAAGAATCTCTCAAACGAGCCTAAAATAGCCCGATGCAACATTACTGGACGATGTTTTTCGCCATCTCGACCAACATAATTTGCATCTAAACGTTCAGGCAACACAAAATCAACCTGTAGTGTTCCACACTGCCAATCGCGACCGATCGCATCTCTCAAAACAAACTCTAACTTTGGGCCATAGAAAGCGCCCTCTCCTGGGTTTAAAGTGTATTCTAAGCCAGAGGCTTTCACTGCTTCCATCAAGGCGTTTTCAGCTCTATCCCAAATAGCATCTGTTCCAGCGCGCGTTTCTGGCCTATCTGAAAACTTTACTCGCACATCTTCAAAACCAAAATCCCTATACACCTCCATTAGCAAATCGCAGAATGCCTTTGTTTCAGAAGTAATATCATTGGGTTCACAAAAAATATGAGCATCATCTTGAACAAATGATCTAACCCGCATAAGACCGTGCAACGCACCCGACGGCTCATTACGATGACAACACCCAAATTCCGCCATACGCAAAGGCAGATCACGGTAACTTTTAATTCCCTGCCGAAAAATCTGAACATGACACGGGCAGTTCATTGGCTTTAGTGCAAACAACTTATCTTCCGTTTCAGAAACAAACATATTTTCTTGAAACTTTTCCCAATGGCCAGAATCCTCCCATAATGTGCGATCCACCATAATAGGAGTATTAACCTCAACATAGTTTTCTTTCGAAATCTTCCGCCGAATGTACTCTTGCAAAGCACGGTAAATTGTCCAGCCTTTTGGATGCCAAAACACACTGCCCGGAGCCTCTTCCTGCAAATGAAACAAGCCCATTTCTTTACCTAACTTACGATGATCTCGCTTTTCAGCCTCAGCCAACATATGCAAGTGGTTCTTTAACTCTTCTTCCGTCGCCCAAGCCGTTCCATAAATACGCTGCAACATTTGGTTGTCCGAGTTACCACGCCAATACGCACCCGCCAACTTCATCAACTTAAAGGCTTTACCTATTTTTCCGGTAGAAGAAACATGCGGACCACGGCACAAATCGATAAAACTACCCTGACGATACAAGGAAATAACCTGCCCAGCAGGGATATCTCGAATAATTTCAGCCTTATACGATTCCCCTATAGACTCAAAAAACTCTATTGCTTTATCTCTGTCCCACTCTTCTCGAATAATTGACTCGTTACGGTCTACAATTTCACGCATGCGCTTTTCCAGAGCATCAAAATCTTCAGTCGTTAACGGAGCATCTCGATAAATGTCATAGTAAAAGCCATTTTCAATCACCGGACCAATTGTAATTTGAGTTTCCGGATATAGCTCCTTTATCGCCTCTGCTAATATATGCGCTACGTCATGACGAATAATCTCCAAACCATCGGCATCCCCTTTGGTAACAATTCGCAGTTTCCCGTCTGTTGTTAAAGGAACATTCACATCAATCAACTCGCCATTAAACTCTACTGCTAGCGCCTTTTTTTCAAGTGATACACTAATTCCCCTTGCAATATCAGAACCTGTAATACCCGATTCAAATGATTGAACACGACCGTCCGGAAACTCTATTTGCATATAGCCAACCCTTTATTAACTTAGTTTTACATACATTGAGAAAACCCGCTTTATTTGTCAAGAGAATCTTCATATTTACATCGATATAATACAAAAAAAACAGGGTACTATTTACAGTGAAAAAACTACTAATCTTTGCGCTATTTTTGATGGCAAAAACATTTGGCGATATTAAAAGAGTCGAATCCCTCGACAAATCTTTATCGCCCATGGTTTACATGTTTGATAGAAAATTTTCTTTTGATGATATTTCAATATCACTTTTACAGCCAAAAAAGCGATCCTATATATTATTTAATATGGAAATTTATAGAACTGAAGAAGCTCGCATAACAGATCATGAATCTAGTATTCCCCTAATTATTGATCTACTCGTCTCAGACTTAACTCCCACACTTCAAACATACTGGGATGGAAAAGTTTCTGGAGTTCAACAATCCATTGAAAAGCGTATTAACCGCAGATTAAAAGCACAGTTTACATGGATTGATCGGGTTCGAATTTCAAATGTTAGAATTCAAAACTAGTTATCCGAAACATAAAACATCATTACATCTCTAGCCGTGTTTAACTTTGCAGCAAACTCTGCCGAACCTCCCTTATCTGGGTGATGACGCATCATCATTTTACGATAGGCAGATTTTATCTGTAAATGTGTCGCACCTTCAGGCAATCCCAATAATTTTGATGCTTCATCTACTGACATTTCCGAACGGCCAGCATACCCTTTTTTGTAACCAGCTTTCTCATTTTTAGGGTTATGTTGTTGACGATTCATCTCTTCAAAAAAATCTTTGAACTTTTCAGAATCCGACTGATTCCGAAAATGAAAACGACGCGTTGTTCGGTGCGTAGGAAAAAGGAAAAAGGGAATAAACAAAATAATTAAAAACACAACCCCAAGAGTTACTACCGAAAAGATAGATAAAACTCCAATAAACGCACCTGCCATTACAATACTTCGAATCAAAGATGGACGGGCTTTCTTCTCTGTTTTTTTTGCCAACAGCAAAAATAAATACATAAAAACAAGAACCAAAAAGCCCAACATTTTATAGAGTTACCCTTGCTCTGCTAATTTTTTTTGTAAGTGGGGCAACTGCAACATATCAAGCACTGCCCGCACTTCCTGACGAGCAGCAATATGTGACATTGTTAACCGAATACCCACATCCTGCAAATCTAATAACGTTAATCCCTGGATAAAAAGCTCTTTGAAAATCACTCGTTCTGAAAAACCTGTCATCATACGGTATCCGAGGCGTTTGGACAAAGATCCCAGAATGCGATGCATTTCTTCTTTGTTTTTAGCATATAAATTTGTCAACCGATTCCGCATAACAATCCAATCAATCGGCTGCTTATCACGCACCAACCTGTGTTTTTTTTGTTCCCATATCATTTCCGAGTACACACTCGGCCGCAAGCTATTAGGATCATTTGAATTCAATCGAACCAACATATCCAAGTCAATAAAACTATCATTTAACGGCGTCACAATCGTATCAGCATACGAGTGCGCTACTTGAGAAAGATTTGTGTTATTTCCTGGGGTATCAACAATAATAAAATCACTCCCACTCAAATCTTCTAATGCAGCAGAAAAACGCTCAGCCTCATCTTTGTCATTTTGAGCGACCTCGGAAAAGTTAGACTTTTGCAGGGCTCTCAAATCTGGAATAGGAAGTTTTGTGTCATTTTCAGCATTGTAACGAGTTCGATTCTCAACATACCTAGACAACGTTCCTTGCCGAGCATCCACATCAATTGCGCCCACTCGAAATCCAAGCCGCAACAAGTAAACCATTACGTGCATAGCCGCTGTTGATTTTCCCGTACCACCTTTTTCATTTCCCAGAACAATAATATATGGCTTTTTAATCGACATGATTCCCCTGATCAGATTTTTTCATTTACAAACATCTTTATCACAGGCATCATCGCTTGTAAAATCTTTCTACACATGAAATGCGAAAAATGTCAAAAGAACTTCTCGTTACCACGTTAGACCAAGGCCAAAACTTAAAGCGCTGGCTTCAAAAAAAACACCCCCAAATAACTTTTTCAAATTGGCAAAAATTATTCCGGACTGGCCAAATAAGGTTAGATGGAAAACGCACGAAAGGAAATGAAACTCTAGCCGTCGATCAGCTTGTCCGAATTCCTCCGATGCTTCTTACTCAAACTCCTCAAAATCAACAAAAAGGCCACTTAACTTATATACCAACGCAGGAAGAACTAGAGAGCTTTAAGTGCAGCATTATATTTGAAAACTTAAACTATCTAGTTATTAACAAACCTAGTGGCCTAGCGGTGCAAGGAGGCTCTAATATTCGAACTCATATAGACGGCCTTTTGCGCATTACCTATCCCGACATCACTCCAAAATTAGTCCATCGAATAGACAAAGACACTAGCGGACTCCTTATTGTCGCAAAAACGCACACGTTCTCTCAGCTGATAACTCAAGCCTTCAAAGATAATCTCGTTTCAAAAGAATATTTAGCAGTCGTTAACGGCACCCCTCCACAAGCAACTGGGGAGATCAAAAATTATTTAGCAAAAGCCAGGAAAAACAATATTGAATCTGTACAGATAACTTCTCCCAATGAGGGTGGGAAGTATAGTGAAACACACTATACTGTATTAAACTCAAACAATGGATTTTCCTTATTATTGCTCCGCCCAAGCACCGGACGAATGCATCAACTGCGCGTCCACTGTGCATCAATTAACTGTCCTATTTTGGGTGACAGAAAGTATAACCAAGGGGCAAAAAGCAATCAATTGCACTTACATGCTCATACTCTAAAATTACCAAAAGAAATTACCAAAACCCTTTTTAAAGCCCCCCTACATCAAAATTTTGAAACAACTCTTAATAAACTCAAACTAAACATAAACAAATAAACTTTGCTTTCAAAAAGACAACCGCGGTAGAATCAAAGAAAAAGGATAATCAATGCCCGGTCCAACAGTATCAATGGGAGGCATGGCCATGTGTATATTTGGCGCCGCCCCAACTTCTATAATTCCATTTCCCACTTCTATGACCATGGTACCCACACCTGCCGCCACAATTATGTCAATGGTGCCGTTTGCAAATGTAACCGGCTGCGCTATGTGCACATCTCCTGGAAATCCAACAGTTATTGCAAAATTAGGAGCACCCAGCCCATGTACTCCAATGATTACTCCTTGGATACCAACTGCAGCAAATGTTCTATTAGGCGGTCAGCCCGTTTTAACAATGGGGGATATGACAATGTGTCCCATTGGTCAAGGTATGGTTACAGTCACAATGCCTGGGGAAATGCAAGTCCAGTCTTTATAAGGATGGTGGGCGATGACGGGATTGAACCGCCGACCCTCTCGGTGTAAACGAGATGCTCTACCGCTGAGCTAATCGCCCCTTAATGATGTGTCTTTTATAGCGTTTTTCTTAAATAATGTAAAGCACTTTTTAAACAAAAAAATAACACAAATCCTTTATAGCGACTCTCTACAACTCTGTTAGTTTTTGCGCCTGATCATGCGAGGTCAAAGCATCTACCATATCGTCAATCTGACCCTCCATCATCGCGTCTAGTTTATAGAGCGTGAAATTAATGCGATGATCCGTCACACGCCCTTGGGGGTAGTTATATGTTCGAATACGCTCCGAACGATCGCCACTCCCTACTTGGCTTTTTCGAGAGTCCGCCTGCTCTTTCATTTTTTCATAGCGCTGCACTTCATAAATCTTTGATCGAAGCACCTTTAGTGCCTTTGCTTTGTTTTTGTGCTGAGATCGCTCATCTTGGCACTGAACAACAACACCCGTCGGGATATGTGTAATACGCACCGCCGAATCCGTCGTGTTAACATGCTGCCCACCTGCTCCAGAAGCTCGATACGTATCGATGTTTAGGTCTTTTTCTTCAATTTGTACATCAACTTCCTCTGCTTCAGGTAAAACAGCAACTGTTGCTGCTGAAGTATGAATACGACCACTAGATTCCGTAGTTGGCACACGCTGAACTCTATGCACCCCAGACTCAAATTTTAACTTTGCAAAAACACCCTTGCCGCTAACATTAACTGCGGCCTCTTTTACCCCCTTGTTGTCAGATTCACTAAGGTTCACAAACTCTAATTTCCACCCCTTAGTCTCTGCATATCTTTGGTACATACGCAATAGATCTCCAGCAAAGAGAGAAGCTTCTTCACCACCTGTACCCGCTCGCAATTCCAAAATTACGTTCTTATCATCATCCACATCTTTCGGTAACAGCGCAATTTTAATTGCATGAGCCGACTGCTCAATACTTTCCTTTAATTGAGGCAGCTCTGATTCCGCCAACTCTTTTAAGTCTTTGTCCGCAGCTTTATCTTTCAAAACTGATTGATATTCACTCAAATCAGATTGTAACGATTGATGCGTTTGTATCGTCTCGGCCACCGGCTTCAAATCTGAAAACTCTTTAGACATCTGAGTAAACGCCTTAATATCCGACATATCAGCATTAGAAAGCTTTTCACCCAACTCAGTATAACGATCTAAGATCTTCTGTAGTTTTTCATCAAAATTCATATATTCAAGCCTGTTAATTAAAAGTATTTATTGATTGTGCTGAGCAAAGTGTTTAACCAGTTTATCCAGCGCAACAATTTCCTGTTGTCCCGAAAGCAAGTGCTTTACCACGACATTTCCTGAATCAATCTCCTCACCGCAAATAACAACAAATTTACTGTTGCGTTGCACTGCCTTTTTCATGCGCTTCGATACGTTCCCACTATACTCCATCTCCGAAAGGATGCCAGATTTTCGCAACTTCTGCACAATAGAAAACGCGACCCTCTCATAAGCCGGGGTAACTGGAACAACTGTAATAAGGTCCCCTGATTTGACTGTCTCATCATTCTCTAACAACATTAAACATAGTCGCTCCACACCTGCAGCCCAACCAACACCTGACGTTTCAGGGCCGCCCATTTGCTGCATTAACTGATCATATCGACCACCAGCAAGCACCGCACCTTGCGCACCAAGTGTATTGGTCACAAACTCAAATGCTGTATGAGTATAGTAATCTAACCCACGCACTAGCCGCTGGTTAACAGTATACGCAATATTCATTTCATCTAAATATGAAAGAACACCTTCAAAATAAGACTTAGAGGCATCATTCAAAAAGTCCGAAAAGGACGGAGCAGCTTCTAGAATAGATCTATCCTTCTCATTTTTAGAGTCTAAAATACGCAGCGGATTTTTCACCAAACGATCTTGACTCTCTGCTGAAAGGTCAGATTTATAACCAGCTAGGTAATCAACTAATGCCGCCTTATAAGCTTCTCGGCTAGATTCATCACCCAATGTATTAATTTGAAGCTCCACAGAATCACCCAAACCTAAGGCCTGAAGAAACTCAGAGCCCAAAATAATTGTTTCCGCATCTGACATGGGGGTTTTAGGGCCAATTAATTCTACACCAACCTGATGAAACTGACGCTGGCGCCCCTTCTGTGGTCGCTCATATCGAAACATCGGACCTGAGTAAAAAAGCTTTAACGGTAACGATTGAGTCAAACCATTAGAAATCACCGCACGCATCACCGGGGCCGTCCCCTCTGGACGCAAAGTTATTGTTTCACCCGAACGGTCCTCAAACGTATACATTTCCTTTGAAACCACATCCGAACTCTCCCCTAGAGTTCTTTGAAAAACCCGAGAGAACTCAAAAATAGGCGTCTGAACTTCTTGAAAAGCATATCTCTGTGCAATTGAGTATGCAGTATCCACGACATATCGGTATCGGGCGGCATCTTCACCAATTAAATCTTTCGTGCCCCTAACGGATTGTAACATCTAGTACGCGCCTCAAATTTTTTCTAATAAAACGGCTTCATTTTGCTATAGTTTTAAAAAAAATGCACGCTGTTTTTAATCGAAAGAACCAAAGAGATTGTGACCACTCTTGCAAATTTGGGCGTTAAGCCCCTGAATCTATCCGCCGTACGTTTTTTTCAGGAATCTTGACAAACGACTGAGGCATAGGTTGAGTTAACTCAGGATCCAACTTCACCATCCCTATTGCTGAGGGTTTGTCCTTTTTATAAAAAGACAAATATACCACCCATATTAAGCAAACACTTAAAACAGACCCCAAAACAACCCACCGGTTTGGAATTTGCGTAGATTTCAATGACAGTTTAAAAACTGCCTCATTACTAAAATAGTGACTTGACTTATCTCTCAACAAGCTGATAAGTTCTTCCCCGTTGAGCCCTAAAAATTCGGCATATGTTCTAACAAACCCCACCATGTAAGAAAACCCGGGTGTTTGATTAAGTTGCCCAGTTTCTAAGCTCTGGATTATATAAGTACTAAGGTTTAGTTCTTTTGCCACCGATTCAACCGAAATACGCTTCAGTAATCGCTCGGAATGCAAAAGATGACCAAGAAAACCATACTTTTCTGAAAATTGTGTCCAAACGCCTGTCATTTCTCCCCTGATTTTAAGCTTCATAACACATTATTTTTCTTGATTACTTTAACTGTAATATAATTTTTTAAAATGGGCAAATTTTTTTATCAAATTTTAACTTCTTTTATCTCTGCTTAAAAAAACAACGCCCATTCTGGGCTCGACAAATATTTATTCCTGTGTTAGTAGCAACGTATTATTCAACTTATTCAGAAAAAAATATGGCAGAACATTTATTCGGATCTTGCAAGATTGATCAACTCACTACCGAGGGCGTAGGAAAAGGCACCTCAACACACGGAGATATTTACGTACCTTTTGTTTTGCCGGGTGAAACAGTTGAATATGAACGCTTCATGAAGCATCCAAACTCAAAACGAGAAAAACCAAAATTCTTTTTAAAAGAGATCTCCCACCCAAATAACTCAAGAAAAACCCCCGTCTGCAAACACTTCACACAGTGTGGTGGGTGCCTGCTACAACACCTAAATGATGCCCACTACTCTGACTTCAAACGGTCGCTAGTCTCTACTCCATTTATAAAACACCAACTAGATACTAACTGCATCGAACCTGTCAAAGTTTTACCCGCAGGAGAGCGCCGAAGGGCCAATTTCGAAGCAGTCAAAAAAAAAGAACAAGTATTTTTAGGATTTCATCGCTGGCGCAGCCACCAAGTAATTGATTTAAGCGAGTGCCACACAGTACACCCTAGCATAGAAGCCACCTTCAAACCCTTGCGTGAAATTTTTTGGGCAGCTATGCACGAATATCAAAAAGCCACCGTTTACCTTACATTAACCACCGTTGGCTTGGACGTCAGCATTGACATCCACAGAAACGAACTACTTCCAAACGGGCACGAATTACTCGAAAACTATGCTCGATCATCCGGCCTTGCTCGCTTAATGCTACGAGAAAACCGAAAGCGAATCACTTTATACAAGAAAGAACAACCTTATGTGGTTTTTGATAACGTAAAAGTTCCAGTAGAACCCTCAAGCTTTTTACAAGCCTCCGACAGGGCTGATGAAGTTCTAACAAAACTTGTCATGGATGCACTCCCCCCAAAACCTTACAAAATCGCCGATCTCTTTTGCGGACGAGGAACCTTCACGTTTCCGCTAAGTCGCAGCGCTCCTGTTGACGGATACGAATGCGATAAGCAAGCACTTAACGTGCTACAAGAAGTTTCGGACAAAGAGCTCCGCTCTATTCAAACATTTAAGCGAAACCTGTTCGACTCCCCTCTAACTGTCCAAGAATTATCTGCCTATGATGTAGTAATGATTGACCCCCCTCGAGCAGGTGCGCTTGCACAAATTAAAGAACTGTCAAAGGCAACCAATATATCAAC
Organism: Alphaproteobacteria bacterium CMAR1; assembly: GCA_963693005.1. GTDB lineage: Bacteria > Pseudomonadota > Alphaproteobacteria > UBA6184 > UBA6184 > Bodonicaedibacter. Next base: position 471,566 of record OY843726.1, read on the forward strand.
TATTATATATGTCTCATGTGGCCCAGAAAGCTTTGCCCGCGACGGAAAAATACTTACAGATGCAGGCTATACGTTAGAAAAAGTAACCCCAGTTGACCAATTTACCTGGGCTCCCCATTTAGAATTAGTAGGAGTTTTTAAACGCTAAACTTTACCTCCTTACTCATCAAAGTTCAATTTCTTAGGAATATCAACTTCGGGAGCCAAAAGCCCAACTAGACACTCCATGGCATTGCCCCTCCATTGCGAAAATTCATTGCGGTCAACCGGGCCTGGCTGTCGCATGTACTGAGTATTTCTTATATGTAACAACTTAGAATTCTCACCGTGAAACGTCTCTGTCATTAAAACCAATGTTCCTGGGTGTCTTCGTGTTAAGTGGTGCACATTCATTGGCTTACCGTCCACACCAATTGGAGAAAGCCCCCTCTTCATAAGCTGCACATTTTTACGACCTAAAATGTCTGAACGAGCTAGATCAATTTCGTCAGGATTATAGCATAAATCACACCCATCAATTGTTACTTTCTGATAATCAGACTCCAAATAACGCTTAAATACATCTTCAATTTCATTCGCCGTAATCTTACCTGTTTTTGTCGCATCAATTTCTTGTGTGCGAATCTCCATATATTTAAAAAAGTTGTGCCACTTTTTCTGTGAGTCCTCCATTATCAACTGGCTATCTCTCGTACTCACTCCTCGTTCTTGCTCTAACTTTCTAAACGCGCTTTCTTGCGTTGCTTTTCTCTTCGCTCGCTCCCGATCTGTTTCAGGAGCCTCCTCTTCAACCAATAAATCTGCTGTAAAGTGCCTTACATTTAAGCTACTAGAAACTCCCAAGAATATCCGCTTATTTTCCATCCCTCCCTCATCACAAGCAAACCTTACTGGTGGAGTGTGAAGAATATTTGGGTCAACATTTGAAAGTGCTATTTTCTTCGGGTGTTCTCTCTTTACAATCCCCAATGCTCGCAAAAAACAACCCCAGTTATCGTCTTTATGCAAATCAGACCGCAACGTTTGCAACTCTTTCTCAGAAAAATAGCTCTTAGGGTCAGTTAATGGACCATGCGGAGAACGAAAAAGCGCCGTTTCCAAAGCTTCCATTTTCATCATCAATTCTGCAGAAATCCCCTTTTTTCTTAAATCAACAACCTGACGCGCAGAAAATTCAAATGTCGGGCGACGAGAAGGGGTTAGAGTAACATGCTGGATGTGACTCAGAGATGCATCTTCTGCCTCAAGGTCTGACTGAGAGCGCTTATGACAATCTAGAGAGCTCCCCCCCCCTCCCTCGCACTCTGGCACGCTTTGACAGATCCACTCTAACTTCAGCATCAAACCCTTCTTGAGCAAGAATAATTGGCACTCCATCAGTAGAAACACTTTCTTCGGAAAGCACCCCCTTTATGGGAGACCCCCCACAAATACTTGACACATAAAAGACAAATAACACAAAGATTGAGCTGATTTTTTTTGACATAAGGTAAACTATATTTCCATCCTGAGAGATCTTATTTAGTGACTTTTTGACAACAAGTCAACCTTTTTGTTTTTTGTTTTTGTTTTTTTGTTGACTTCTGTCGAGTCGCCCGTATGGTGAGCTTGTTGTTTAAGGAGAGTTATCATGAAAAAGCACCACTGGTGTTTCGCGCTTTTATTGTCATTTTTTACAGTCAAAGGTGCCGAAATCACTGAAAAAGAGCCTCTGTTTCCAATTGCTAGACATGCAGAAAAACTATCAATCCCCCCTGCTCAAAAGATGATATTACAACATTTTGCACCGCCCTCGGCATCACGCATCTACCTTTACAGTTTTGCTCATTTATGGAGCTATATGGGCACTATGATTTTGGTGGACTTGATACTCTTAGGCTTCAATCAGGACTTTGCCAAGATCATGCAATTAACCTAATTGCAGAAGCTTGGAGCAACGGAATCCCAAAAACCAGCCTACCTTTCTGCAAAGATAACGGAAATTATTACTGCATCAATCTACAGGATGGTTTCGTCCAATATTGGTCACACGAAACCTCAAGCTTTAGCACCGAAACCAACGATCAATGGAAATCATTCAACGAGTTTGTGCTCCGCGCTTGGCTACCCCTAATGAAATAAAGCGAAACTTCTATACAAACTCGCCGACCTTAGGAAAGTAATGGCACTTTTATCAAAAAAATGTTACCATCCCTTAACTAATTATTGAGGAAACCACATGGCGGGAAGCATCAACAAAGTTACGTTATTGGGAAACCTAGGCAATGAGCCTGAAGTGCGCATGAGTCAAGATGGCGCTAAAATTGTCACCTTTTCTGTTGCAACCTCTGATGTTTGGAATGACAAGCAAACCGGAGAGCGCAAAGAAAAAACAGAATGGCACCGCGTAGTGATCTTTAACGATCGCCTAGCAGATGTAGTCGAAAAATATGTGCGAAAAGGATCGAAGATTTACATAGAAGGCCAACTACAAACTCGAAAATGGCAAGATAGCAACGGCCAAGAAAAGTACACCACAGAAATTGTGCTTTCACGCTTCAAAGGAGAGCTTGTTTTGGTGGATAGTCGCGGCGGCGGATCCTCAGAAAACGCCTCATTTGGCGCATCAAACACAGGCACCCAACCTACAGCAAGCCAAGGATTTGGGGCTCAACCTTCTCAAGGCTCATCAAATAATAGCTTTGGCTTAGATGATGAGATCCCTTTTTAATATATAACTTTGTAAAACGATTGGTAAAATTGTGAGCGATCAAAAGCCGAAAGATCTAGAGTTGGGCGTACGCCCAGTTTCTATTGAAGATGAAATGAAGAACTCTTACTTAGATTACGCAATGAGCGTCATCGTCGGAAGAGCCCTACCTGATGTTCGAGACGGACTCAAACCTGTACATCGGCGCATTTTATACTCTATGAAAGAAGACGGCTACGAACACAATAAGCCTTTCAAAAAGTCTGCCTACATTGTTGGTGGCGTGATGGCAAAATACCATCCTCATGGCGACTCGGCTATTTATCATTCGATGGTACGAATGGCCCAGCACTTTTCGTTACGCGTACCTCTAATTCAAGGTCAAGGTAACTTTGGATCTATGGATGGAGACCCTCCAGCATCTTTCCGTTATACAGAAGCCCGAATGTCAAAAGCCGCGCATGCTATGACCGAAGATATCGACAAAGATACGGTTAATTTTCGGCCAAACTACGACGAAACACTCAAAGAACCCTCGGTACTTCCTACTCGATTTCCAAACTTATTAGTGAACGGAACAGAGGGAATCGCCGTGGGTATGGCAACTAGTGTTCCAACTCACAACCTAAGCGAAGTAATCGATGCTAGTTGTGCGTTTGTGGACAATCGAAACATTACAATTGAAGAGTTAATCGAACATGTTCCTGGACCCGACTTTCCAACCGGTGGCATTATCATGGGTCGATCTGTTATTTTGCAAGCTTATCGCACAGGTCGTGGCAGTGTCATTGTACGCGGTCGCGCAGAGATTGAAGAAATTCGAAAAGGCCGAATGGCTATTGTGGTAACCGAAATTCCTTATCAGGTTAACAAAGCCAAGATGGTGGAGCGCATTGCAGGCACTGTCAAAGAAAAAATTATTGAGGGAATTTCAGAGATTCGAGACGAATCCAACCGAACGGGTGTTCGCGTTGTTGTTGAACTAAAAAAAGATGCTTCTCCAGAAGTAGTATTGAACCAGTTGTACAAATTTACCCCCCTGCAAACTAGTATTAGCTTTAACGTATTAGCCTTAAATAAGGGTCGACCAGAGCTTCTAAACTTACTACAAATTATCAAAGCATTTGTTGAGTTTAGAGAAGAAGTCATTACTCGTCGATCTCGCCATCTTTTACGCAAGGCTCGCAACAAGGCTCAGCTGTTAGTTGGGTTAGGTGTTGCAGTTGCAAACATTGACGAAGTAATCCGAATTATTCGCGGGGCGTCCGACCCTAAAATTGCCCGAGAAGCCTTATTAAATATGGAATGGGCAACAAAAGACATCGCGCCATTTATTAAGCTTGTAAATGGAGAGGAAACTGAAACTCCATTTTATACTCTCTCTGAAGAGCAAGCAAAAGCAATTCTAGATTTGCGGTTACATCGCTTAACTGGCTTAGAGCGTGAAAAAATATTAAACGATTTAAAAGAACTAGTTGTTGAGATTGAATCACTACTCGATATTCTCTCGGACAAAAATATTTTGTATGCACTGCTAAAAAAAGAAATTTTAGACGTTAAAGAACAGTTCGGAACTCCACGAAAAACTGAAATTCGTGATGCCGAGTTTGAACACGATATGGAAGATCTAATCGAACGCGAAGATATGGTCGTAACTGTCACCATGAGTGGTTATATTCGCAGATCATCTTTATCTCTGTATCGGGCACAACACCGTGGTGGGAAAGGACGTTCTGGAATGTCAACCCGCGACGAGGATGCAGTTCAAGACATCTTTGTGGCCAACACACACACACCTTTATTATTCTTCACAACTCGTGGTCAGTGTTATCAGTTAAAAGTGTATCGCTTACCTGAAGGATCTCTACAGTCACGTGGGAAGGCTCTAGTAAATTTGCTTCCACTAGAACAGGGCGAGCGCATCGCAACAATCATGCCCATGCCGGAAGATCAAGAAGAATGGAACAACATGTTTATCATGTTTGCAACTTCTAAGGGCAACGTGCGTCGCAATCGATTAAGCGACTTCACACAACTACGTTCGTCTGGAAAGCGCGCTATCCGCTTAGACGATGGAGAAAACCTCATTTCTGTTCAACCTTGTTATGATGACCAAGATATCCTAATTGCAACGCGCCAAGGTAAATCTATCCGCTTCTCCGCTACCGATATTCGCGTCTTTTCTGGTCGTGATTCAAATGGTGTTCGTGCAATTAGACTTGGCGAAGACAATGAAGTTGTTTCCATGTCCTTGCTAAATAGCATTAACTGCTCTATGGAAGAGCGCCAGGCTTATTTAAAACAACGTAAGCTTGAAGACGGCGAAAACACCACTAACGACCACTCAGATACCGATACTCCAGACGTTTCAGATATTTCACTTTCTGAAGAACGCTTCTTAGAAATGAAACAGAAAGAAGAATTTATCTTAACCTTAACCGATAGTGGTTATGGAAAACGAACTTCCTCGTACGAGTATCGAGTCACACGCCGAGGTGGACAAGGTGTTACAAATATCGGACTATCCAATAAAAATGGTCTCGTTATTAACTCCTTCCCTGTCGGCGAAAAAGATGACATTGTCTTAATGTCTGATGCCAGCACAACCATTCGCTGTCATGTTGGACAAGTGCGCATTTGCGGAAGAACTTCCCAAGGTGTAATTGTATTTAGACTTAGCAAAAACGAAAAAGTTATCTCTACCACCCGATTAGATGAGTCTAAAATCGTTGACATAGATGACATTGAACAAAATATTGACTAGGTAATGGACTTAATCTATACACTTCTAGCTTAAGGAGTCTATTGCGTCAAGTTTTATTGGGAGGTGCTGTTTTCTATCCTCCCATTCAGAAAAGAATCAGGATAGAAAAGCCTTACAAACTTCTATTTTATTTAGCAATCTTTTGATAGAATATCCTAAGTGAATGGCAAGTATATTGAGGCATTTATGAATATCGAAAAATATACACAACGATCACAAGGCTTTATACAATCCGCACACACGTTTGCATCCAACGAGTCGCACCCTGAACTATACCCAGAGCACGTACTAAAAATACTTTTAGACGATACTGAGGGCGTCTCTGCTAGCTTATTGCAAAAAATAAATGTTAACATCAAAGAGATTAAACACTCTAATTTAGAGCTTATTGCAAAATTTCCAAAAGTAACAACACATGCCTCTGATTCGCAAATTTATATGAGCAAAGACTTGGCCAAGGCACTAAAGGCCGCAGAGGTTTTAGCCGCAGACATAGGGGATAGCTACGTCTCTCAAGAGGTTTTATTAGCAGCACTATTAACATCAGGTGGGGATAGTATTAATAAGCTGTCCCAAAAATATTCAATTACACTTAAACAACTTCAAAAGGCAATTCAAATGATGCGAAACGGAAAAACTGCAGACTCACCAAATGCCGAAGACACATATGAAGCTCTTAAAAAATATTGTATTAACCTTACTGAACAAGCCAGAAAAGGAAAGTTGGACCCCGTCATCGGCCGCGATGAAGAAATTCGAAGAACAATACAAGTTCTCTCGCGTCGCACAAAAAACAATCCTGTATTAATTGGTGAACCCGGCGTTGGTAAAACCGCCATTTTAGAAGGACTAGCCCAACGAATTATAAAAGGTGATGTTCCCGAGTCCTTAAAAGAAATGGAACTAATGTCGTTAGATCTTGGCGCGCTCTTGGCTGGGGCAAAGTATCGTGGAGATTTTGAAGAACGCCTGAAAAGCGTTATTAAAGAAATAACCCATGCGTCAACCAGCATCGTTTTATTTATTGATGAGCTTCATACATTAGTCGGTGCTGGAAAAAGTGATGGCGCTATGGATGCATCGAATATGCTAAAACCCGCGCTTGCCCGCGGAGAACTACATTGCGTAGGTGCAACAACTTTGAATGAGTATCGTCAACATATTGAAAAAGATGCCGCGCTGGCGCGCAGGTTTCAACCCGTTTTTGTAAAAGAACCAACGGTTGAAGATGCTATTTCTATTTTGCGGGGATTAAAAGAGAAATACGAAGTGCACCATGGCGTACGCATCACAGACAGTGCAATTGTTTCATCCGCAACTCTGTCAAATCGTTATATTACTGATCGGTTCTTACCCGACAAAGCTATTGACTTAATGGATGAAGCAGCCAGCTGTTTACGGATGGCAGTTGACTCAAAGCCAGAGTCATTAGATAAACTTGACCGTCGCATAATTCAGCTAAAAATCGAACAAGCCGCCCTCAAAAAAGAAAAAGATGCACATAGTCAAGAACGTCTTAAAAAGCTACTAGACTCTCTTTCCGAATTAACGCAAAAGTCCGATAGTCTAAACACTGAGTGGGCAGAGTCATCCAAACAACGCCATCAAGCCTCTGATTTGAAAGAGACATTAGATCAAATAAGGAATGAGCTAGATCAAGCCCAACGCAATGGTAATTTAGAACGCGCTGGCCGGCTAATGTACTCCGAGATCCCCGAGCTAGAAAAACAACTTATGTCTTTAGAGTCAACAAATACAAACGCAACACACGAAGTTTCAGACAGCGACATTGCAGAGGTCGTCTCTAAATGGACTGGTATTCCCGTTGATAAGATGATGTCTTCCCAGCAGGATCGTTTATTAAAAGCTGAAGAGTTCTTAGGCAACCGAGTTATCGGTCAACCTGCTGCGGTATCTGCTGTTTCGAACGCTGTGCGTAGATCTCGAGCAGGCCTCCAAGATCCAAACCGCCCTCTAGCTTCCTTCTTATTCCTTGGACCAACGGGTGTAGGAAAAACAGAGTTAGCAAAATCGTTAGCATCTTTTCTGTTTGATGATCCTCAAGCAATGACTCGCATTGATATGTCTGAATATATGGAAAAGCATGCTGTTTCTAGGTTAATCGGGGCACCTCCTGGATATGTCGGGTATGAAGAAGGTGGCAAACTCACAGAAGCTATTCGTCGTCGCCCTTATCAAATTGTATTATTTGATGAAGTTGAAAAAGCACACCCCGACGTCTTTAACATCCTTTTACAGGTACTAGATGATGGAATTTTAACCGACAGCCACGGGCGAACTGTTGATTTTAAAAATACAATATTAATTTTAACCTCTAACTTGGGCAGTCAACTTATTGCCTCACTCCCAGAAGGCTCACATGTAAATGACGCCCGCACAGAAGTTATGCAAGTAGTGCAAAACCATTTCCGGCCAGAGTTCCTTAATCGACTAGATGAAGTATTAATGTTTGGTCGCCTAGAACGTAGCGTTATGGAAAACATTGTTACCTTACAATTAGCTCAGTTAGAGCAGCGCTTAAACGAACAAAACTTAAGCCTAGAAATAACACCCGAAGCTGTTACCTGGTTAGCAGAAATTGGATACGACCCCATTTATGGAGCTCGCCCATTAAAACGTGTCATTCAAAAACATCTTCAAGACCCTATTTCTATCATGATTTTAAATAGCACCTGCAAACAAGGAATGAAACTAAACGCCACAATTAGTTCTGGAGCAATTAAAATTAGTGTATAAAAAATCACTCTTTTATTTAACTATTTTCTTGGGACTTATTACGGTTTCCATCAGCAAATCTCTTGCTTCCTCTTCCCTTTTATCATTTACTCAAGAGCTTTATGAAGAAGTCTGGAATGATGGCCCCGGAAGAGCCCTATGTCTTGTTCAGGGTGAAAAATTACAGGGATCTGGAGTGCTTGTACAACTTGGCGACAATATGTGCGTACTAACTGCTGCTCATTTAGGTGCTGGAAAAAATGTTATCTTCCTAACTCCTGACAAGGCATCTAATCATTTAAAATTAGATGCTACTAATTTTAAAGTTATGCAGTCCATGCGTTTCCAGAAAACACAAGACGTTAACTGTCTACAGTCCGATCTTCAGCTACTATTGCTTACAAAAACGCCGAATGTTGTTCCTTTAAAAATATCTCAAAGCGATAAAGTGTCTGGCCCACTCTTCGTGTATGGATTCGGAGCCCTTCTGGCAGAGCACAGACCCGGAACGTTGAGCATGCAAACTCCAACTACAGCACATGCAAATGACCACACACACACACACACCCAGCAACAGTAGCCCTAAACACCTATTTAGTAGCCCCAACATTAAACTGGCCAGAGTTCTATAACGCCATGATTGTACGCGCAATCAAAACCACATTTCCTACGCTTATGCTACAGTATCCTATGTGCAATTCGCATTATCAAGCGACCGATCTTATTGTCAGTAAAACAAGCTACAAACCAGAGAAACTTGAAACAGCTATTGGCCCAGGGTTTTCTGGCGGACCCGTACTGGATTCACGTGGAGAAATTGTAGGAATAAACGTTGCAGCCAATGCTTACAATGCACAAAAAGTGGGCCGCATTCATACAGTAGGTTTAATGTGTAGTACATTAGCCATGAATATACTACACTCATATACCGTTACTTATTCACCTTATATTGGCAACCCCACTATAGCTTTATTTTTAATGGGTTGTTCAAGAATTGGGCTAAAACTACCCCCCAACTATATAGTAAGTATAGTGAATGCAGTTAATATCACCTCTATTCTGCTGTCTTTATATAATTCCAGATCACCTGCCCACGGTACCGCAGTATCAATAAAAATAACAACTACTGATGTCACTCGCTGGATGAGCTCGTGCTTACAACTCTCAAACTAGCCTCAAACCAACCTCAAACTAACCTCAAACTAACCATTTTTTAGCAGAAAATGATCCAAAAAACTCTATGGTTTTAATGACTTTCTATAATTAAGATACGCAATTCTAGCTCGATGTAGCGTTGTATTGTGCAGTGTAGCAGCGGTTTTAAGGGTGCTCTTATCTATATGCGGCAAACTAATTACAGTTGGAACTGGGGTTGCATCCAAGTCTGCATATTGAGACTTTAGCTTATCCCAATGCGCATAAACTTTATTCTTATATGGCAGAGAATACTCTAAGTGGCGCGTATTATAATACGCAACGGCAGTATCCCATGACCCCGTTTCCTTATAAAGCTGCTTTAATAATCTCGCTGCATAACGAATATTCCGAACAGGGTTTATCATATCTTCTAGCTGTTCAAATTTTTGATGATGGTAATGATAGTTAACTTGCATACATCCAATATCAAAATTATGCTTACCTTGTGATTTTAAAGATTCGACTTTTGCCATCGCTTCTTTTTTCGTGCGATATCGGTGAGTTGCCCCCTTAATCCCAATAACCCACGGCATATCAGATGACTCCACAAACGTAACCGCAGAAAGCAATAGTGGAGGAAGCCCTTCTTCTGCCTCTATCATGCGAGAAAGAGTTGAACATTTATACGCCAACTTGTCTGAATTCGCTTCAATATTGAAAGCAAAAACAACCCAAATTATTAAGAACAAACACCGTTTTTTCATACATTTAATAAAGCAAATAACGTGCCAAACTAGAGGCCCTTATCTTATGTTTGAACATTATTTTACTTTTAACCCTAAGATACACAATACTGAAAACACGCTCGAACAAGAACCAACAAATATGATGCTTTCAAATGACCTAGGTAACTTAACCCGCAAAATGTAACTTTTGTCGTTTTCATTCTTAGTTAAATCAAAAAACTCTTCCTATAATATTTTTTATTTCCTTTGTTAAAAATTAACACTTCTAATACAAGTGTCATTGTTTTTTACAAATTAACGTTTTTTTTGCCTTTTAGTATTATAAATAGACTAATGCTTATAAAATGACATGGTATGAACAATGATAAATGAAGTATTGAATGATGAGGAAAGTGGCCTTTGGTATACGGTCAAGTGGTACAATCCCTATAAAGGGTATGGATTTGTAACTAAAGATCCAGACGGAAATAGCTCGGACATATTTTTGCACTTTTCGGTATTGGAGAGTTTGGATATAGTACAAGTACGCCAAGGAGACAAGTTATTGTGTGAAATTGCTCCCACACATGATGGAGTGCAAGTCACTGAAGTTTTCAAAATAAAGTCTGCTAATCCTTTTCTGGCAGAAAGCAATCGACTAAAAAACGGAAAAAAACCTTCCCAACCACGATTTATGCTGGTGGAGGACAATGCAAAAATAACGGAAACTGACGCAGAGATTAAGTGGTTCAGTCGCATCAAAGGATTCGGATTTGCTCGAGTCAAAGGTTTAAAAACTGATGTATTTATCCACGGAGCACTACTAGAGGAAATGCATATTCAAGGCTTAAAGCCAGGGCAAAAGGTGCGCCTGTGGATTGCAACAACAAACAGCGGACCAGAAGCACGAAAAATTCAGCTTTTATAAAGACTATCGATTAAAGTTATAAATACTTTATACTTGACACTTAAAAGTTATCTGCTATAGTTCACCTACATTTGACGCGGGGTAGAGCAGTCCGGTAGCTCGTCAGGCTCATAACCTGAAGGTCGTTGGTTCAAATCCAGCCCCCGCAACCAAGTTTATATATAGCAAAAAAACATACCAACAATTTCAGATCTCAATTAATTTGATAATCAAGTGTCCAACCTTCTACTCCATCGCCTAACGATGCTTCTGATACCTCACAAGAATCCGTCCTGACCTGACTTAACAAAACCAGCCGTCCCGAAAACACTGCATAAGTATTTTTTTGCTGCTCAAAAGAGCTACTCTCTGGAGAGTTATTTATCCTTATAATTAACTTATTAACCTCGGGAAGAAACCTCTCAGATTGAAACAAAAACTCTTCTGTTGTTTCTAACTGCCTCCGATTCAGGTCATACGAAGGAAGCTCTAAAACTTTTGCGACAAAACACCCCTTGTTGTAAGTTATCCACAGCAAAATAGCCGCCTCATTTTTACATCCTCGTCCCACTCCCCATAAAAACAAAAAGTCTGAGGCCGAAACTTTATAGAGCTTCGATATAGACGGAATATACCACTCCTTTACATCAAATGGAGCTCGATTGTTATTGTATGAACTCCTCCACACTATAGCTTGTTTTAGAGCATATTGCTCGATTAGCATAGCAACTAAATAGGTCCGCAAAACATCGTCTATCTCTACTTTGTTGTCAAATACGTAATCTTTCACCTCCTTAGAACAAGCCGGACTATCTAGAAAAACATTACGACACTTAGGTAGTGACTCAATAAAAGAACTTGCTTGCTCCGAGAGAGGCGTGGCACTTAAAGTTGAACTAAACACAATCATAAGTATATTTTTTTACTCTTAAATATATTCATTACCTTACTCCTGCTTTACCTACCAATATAACGCACTCACTATACCTGCAAAAGAAGCATTAAGTCCCAGCTTTAGAGACCATAGATTCTCTTTCATTTTTGAATACTGCATGATATCCTGCCCACAATTATTATATTTTTTAAAGGACTCCCATGAAAGTTGACGGAAATGAACTCCGCGTTGGGTATGTAATTGAACATAAAAACCGCCGGTGGCTAGTCACAAAAACAGAACATGTAAAGCCTGGGAAAGGTGGCGCCTTCATGCAAGTTGACATCAAGGACATTGAAACAGGAACAAAATCTAACGAACGTTTCCGAGCAAACGAAACCATAGAACGAGTATATATGGAAGACCGCGAATACCAGTATCTTTTTACTGACGGTCAAGACTATACTTTTATGGATCAAGAAACCTTTGATCAAGTAGCAATATCTGCAGAAAAACTGGGAGCGGGGGCCCATTTTCTAGAAGAAAGCATGATGGTGAAAATTGCACTCTGTGATGGAGATCCCCTAGCAGTAAGACTTCCCGAAACAGTTGTCATGGAAGTAATTGAAGCAGAACCAACCGTCAAAGGACAAACAGCAACTTCTTCATTTAAGCCAGGAAAACTAGCCAATGGATTGCGCGTTATGTTGCCACAATATGTTGGATCTGGAACTCGTATCGTGGTAAGGACTGAAGACTGCACTTATGTTGAAAGGGCAAAAAACTAATGGCTTCACAAAGAACTCCTTTAAAATCGGCGACTATGAATGTCATGAGCAACGCAATCTTAAAAGCATCAAGAGGCTTTATTCGCGACTTTGGTGAAGTTGAACGCTTGCAAATTTCAGAGAAGAGTCTTGGAAATTTTGTAAGTTCCGCAGATCTAAAAATTGAAAAAATACTTCATGAAGAGCTTCACAAGGCTCGGCCGAACTTTGGCATGCTAACTGAAGAAAGCGGAGAATTAATCCCACTTCAGCCCGGCATGGAAAGTCGGTGGATTATTGATCCTCTGGATGGGACGAAGAACTTCATCCATGGTATTCCACACTTTGCAATCTCAGTAGCCCTAGAAGAAAAAGGGCAAATCATAGCTGGCATCACTTACGACCCCATCAAAGATGAAATGTTTGCGGCAGAAAAAGGGGCCGGGGCTTTTATGAATAATAAACGCTTGCGTGTTTCAAATCGAAAGACTTTAAGCGAATTTTTAATTGCAACTGGACCATCATTTTTATATCAAAAAAACTATGTTGCTTTATTGCAAAAAGTTAGCTCTTCAGTAGTTGGATTCCGCCGTATGGGTGCATCCTCTCTAGATTTAGCTTATGTTGCATCAGGTCGATTAGAGGCTTTCTTAGAAATGGATCCCCCACCTTGGGATTCAGCAGTTGGTGCTCTTCTAGTTTCAGAAGCTGGAGGTAGCGTGACGAACATGCAGAAACAACCCCGAGAAAACAACTCCGGACCTATTCTGGCATCTAACGGTAACCTTCACAGCGAGTTGTCGCAGCTTTTTTCATAAAAAAACTGCTTATTACTAACGAACAAATACCAGCTTGTCACCACTTGATAAGCTGGGTTTGAATTTATAACCACTTCCTGAAAATTTTATTAAGTCCTTAAGAGTTTTACATTGTTGCTTAACAATAAATGCAGCCATTTGCCCCCTAGCTTTCTTAGACATTAAACCAATATTCTTAAGGCCTTCTGGTTTATCTTGATAAAATTGTACATTAAAAATATCAGCTTTTAATCGGGAATTTCTTACAAGAAGTTGTCCATATTCATCCGAGGCTAGATTAACAATAGATAGAACTTCGGCCTTATTTAAGTAATCGGCAATCGTCTCTTTCCAATATTGATGCAGCCCTCCCTTGATTAACTCCTTGGTTCCCATTTCAAGACGATAGGGCTGCATTAAATCCAATGGACGCAAAATTCCATACAAACCAGACAGAATATACATATGTTGCTGCGCATAGCTTAATTCAATATCCGAAAAGCTATGGGCATCTAAGCCTTGATACGTATCACCTGCATATGCAAAAATCGCCTCGCCTTTAGTATGCGCAGAGTCAACATCAGAAACATACTGATAAAAACGATCAAAATTAAGTTGTGCAAGCTTCGGGCTAATTTTCAAAAGCTCTCCCAACTCATCTACTGAATATGATTTTAATTTTATTACTAGATCATAAGCCTTTTCTTCAAAAACAGGTCGCGTAACCGCACTTTTTTGAACCTTTGAAAAGTCTTGTTTCTTAGCTGGAGATATTACTATATGCATAACACAACTTTCATAAATAGTAAGAGTCAAACTTGAACTGTATGTTAGCGTGACAAAATTCAAAAACCTATAAAAAAAGCTGGATTTTACATCCAGCTTAGAGTATAAGTTTGATCGTTCTCGTTATTTTTGTTTAACGACCTCTGAGATATCTCCGTTTCTTATTTTTTTTATTGATGGAGACACTCCCACCTGCGGGGCTTACCCTTAAAGAAGACACCCATGAAACACCAAAGCCCCGCAACGGAAGATTGAAAAATCTGAAAAAATTTATTAAAGAAAACCATCGGGAAAAATCACTGATAAAAGACACCTGAAAACAAGGATTCGACTCCGATTGCATACCCAGGAAAACTCCCTAAAATTCCTTAACTAAAAATAGTCTAAGATAAAAAAAATTTAACGTCAACGGATAAAATAGTAAATTTTTTATAAAGATCATCTAACCTTGCTTATTGTATAAGAAGGTCCATCCCAAAAATTTCAACAAGAACTATTCAATCAGAAAAAATTTTAATATAAAAAGAGCGCTTTTGTAATCAACCTGTCATAAATACAAGATAGGAAAAAGACTAATGAAATGAAAGTTGGTGTTCCCGACGGGATTCGAACCCATGGCCTCAAGATTAGGAATCTTGCGCTCTATCCTGCTGAGCTACGGGAACACTTGCAAGTAATATAGCTAAATTCAATTCAAAACGCCAGCATTTGTCATTTAAAGCTCTGAATCAAAGTGCCTGCAACTAAGTACCAGCCATCCACTAACACAAAAAAGATCACCTTAAATGGCAAAGAAATAACGACAGGCGGTAACATCATCATTCCCATAGACATTAAAATAGAAGCCACAATCATATCAATGATTAGAAATGGAATGTATATCAAAAAGCCAATTTCAAATGCCCTTCGTAACTCACTGATCACAAATGCTGGAACCAACACTTTTAAATCGGAATCTTCTATATTTACGGGCGGAGGAGTTTTAATTGCATCTTGAAATAACAAAATATCTTTTGCTCTTGTATTTACCGCCATGAATTTTTTAAACGGAACAGACATTTTAGTTAGAGCTTCTTTTTCTGAAATGCTCTCCGCCATTAAGGGCTCTATGCCAACATCATAGGCCTGCTTAAATACTGGCTCCATGACAAAACCTGTTAAAAACAATGCTAAAGCCGTTAAAACCATATTAGGGGGTGATTGCTGAAGCCCTATAGCACTGCGTAGAAATGACAACACAACCATGATTCGAGTAAAGGACGTCACCGTCATAATTAAAAATGGAGCTAGACCAATCGCAGTTAGCGTAAATAGTAACTGAAGAATCTTTCCCGTAGTTGAACCACCATCCTGCCCACCTAGGTCGAAAAAAAGCGCCTGCGCACTTAGCACCCCTATGGAAAACCCAACAAATAAAAAAAACTTTCTCATGCATTTTTCCCCGTCAGGGGGGATTTGTCAATCATCTGAACGTAAGCCCCTTGCATGTCTATGGCCAGACAGTACTTGTGTTCATTCCACTCCATTGTTACAAACCTAACCCGCCCTAATGGTTGAGAAAACTCCTTAAACTTAAATGCTTGGCTTGATATGTTTTTTCTAGTTTGAAAACTATTAAAACGTTGCAGGCCTTCACGTAGAATTAAGAGCCAGCCTAACGCCCCAAAGGCAGTCACTAAAAGCGTCCAACTTACAACCATTATCGCACCCCAAACGAATATGCCGTTTGGACTTTATACGACTGCTTAAGTTGTGATAATTGACGCCTAGATTCACTAAGTTCCTTTGAGAGCAGTTCTACTAAGCGTTGAACCTCCAACAACGCATCATAAACTTGCTGCTTGAGCTCTGGAGGAGGTGGGGACGGCATATGCGATTCCACATATAACTTGAACGCCTGCACACGGTTTAAGAGTAACGACAAATCTAAAACCCGCTCCGAGCGAAACACGGCTTCTACCTTTCGAGAAGCTACTTGAATCCCTTCATGTAGTACTTTTAAGTGGTTTTCGTCCATGCATTTCTTATTGTTTTTTTTTAGTATAGGGAAGATTTATAAAAAGTGCAAATTATCATATTTTTCATCTTTCTCTTTTCTCTTAGTCTACCGCCTCTTCAGAACAAATCTTCTTTTTAGTATAAATCCAAACATGCTCTCTGGGAGCGTTATTTGGAACCTCTTTATAATAGCGAGGAAACAATCCCAATTCTTTAGCCGCCTCTTCCTGAAGGGGCGGTTCATTAAAAGGTAAACTGAATTAGTCTAAAATCTGGGGCACAAACTTTCTTTAGTAATGATAAAACTCGATTTGCAACATCTGTCGGCAAGCTTTGAAATGGCAAGCCCGACACTGCTATATTTATTTTACCCCTTAAAGAAGACGGCAAGTGCTCTTCCAACTCTCCAGCATCCACACACAAGATATTTTGTTCTGGAAAACGCTTCTTTAGGTGATTGGCAAATATTGCATCGTTCTCAACAATACATAAATTTTTAGATTTTGTTTTTTCAATTAGTTTCGCCGTGAACGGTCCAGTCCCCGCCCCTAATTCAGGCACAAACACCACCGATCCTGGCACCGACTCAACCATAGCTTGAGATAAGGCCTCTCCACTGGGAGCTACGGCTCCAATAGACGAAGGAGATGCCATACCCCCCCATAAAGGTTAAGCATTCAGAGTTAGAGGCTGTCGCACATGGCAGTAGCAACAATATATTCAAAAATTTATTTTCAAAAGAAAATTCAAGCAAAATACTTGCGTTACACTAACGTTTAGTTATTATGAGAAATTAAACAAACCAAAAAGGATTATACTATGCAGTGGATAGGAAAGCTTGCTTCAAGTCTCCCAGTACAATTAACCTCCATGATCTTGATTGTATTTTTAGGCGGCGACCTCATCCCGACGTGTACAAAGGAATTTTTCTTTACCGTAAGTGTCTTAATTAAAGACTTACTGATTTTGGCACTTCCATATATTATATTTGCATATCTATTTTCCACATTAGTCGACTTACAACACGGCGCTCTTTTATTTATTGTGTCTTTAGTTTGCAGCGTTATATTTATGAACTTTTTGGGCCTTAACATCGCTTATTTCTTAGGAGGCTTCCTTTCTCAAGCTTCAGGCTTATCCCCGGTAACAACTGATCCAGCCTTAGAGTTACATGCACTTTGGAGACTAAATCCACCATGGATTGTAACGCGCATTTTACAAAATGAAAATGGTCTAATTTTAGGTGTCTTAGCTGGGCTGGGTTTGGGCTATTTTAAGGTGAAAAACTTAGATAAAAAAGCTGAAAAATTAAAATCCATAGCTTCGTTTATTTTAAACAAAATGTTTATTCCAGTCGTAGCATTATTTATTTTAGGGTTTATCCTTAAGATGCAACATGAAGGAACCTTAAGTTATGTACTGAAAGAGTACGGCCCAGTCTACCTAATGATTGCTGGATCCCAAATAACATACCAGTTATTACTATTATTTATGGGAGCTAAACTTAATCCTCTAACTTTTTTAGGTTATTTAAAGAATTTAGTTTCTCCCTTAGTAGCCGCTTTAACTACCATGTCTAGTGCAGCTGCCCTCCCATTTTCAATTAAAGCAGCCGAGAAAAATACTCAAAATCCCTTAATTGGAAGATCGGTTATACCGTCTACTGTAAATATCAATTTAATGGGAGACTCAATGAGTATTCCATTAATGATAATTGCAACAATGATTACATTTGGCCTAGGAGTACCAACTTACGATTTATTTTTAAACTTTGCGCTACAGTATGTGTTGTATATGTTTACTGTCGCCGCGATTCCCGGAGGAGGCGTTATTATCATGGTGCCGGTAATGAGCGAGGTTCTGGCCTTTGATGGAGAAATGATCTCCCTCGTAACCGCTTTATATCTTCTATATGATGCGATTGGAACGTCAATGAATGTAATGGGGAACGGCGTATTTGTGATTTTATATAATCGGATATTTGGTGGTTTGCTATCAAAAAAAAGCAATCCGTCAACAAGATAAGCTTATCATATAAAAAAACCGCCCTTTAAAGAGCGGTTTTTTTATATGTCGAAAATTAGAAACTAGCCCCAACAACAACACCAACTTCCATACCATAAGAGTTTTTGTAAGCTACATCTTTTATTGAATTATTTGCACTTACTTCGTCTGTAATGTTATCTGCCATGTTTTTAACATCAGCAAATCCATAACGGAAGCCAACAAAGCCACCAACAAATACTGTTTGTGTTACTGCATATTCTGTATTTAAACTAATTGCAAACGACAAGCGCTCCTTCCAGTCCGGCTCTTTATCATCTTTATACTGAACTTTCACGCTTTCTTTTTTTCCACCATCACCCGTAGAGTGCACAGTTAACTCAGGATTGTTTGCCTCTAAAGAAAACCCAGGGTTCAAAAAAACGTGGAAACGACGAAATACCATCCCAAAGCGCAACCGAGCCTCTGTATAAATCGAACTATTTACGAAGTCTAAACCAATACGATTACGGTCTGCGCCTTCATCTGTATTGATTTCTTCTTTAATAGAGCTATGAACATATCCACCACCTAATGAGGCCCCAATCACAAAATTATTTGCAAAACGAAATGAGTACCCTAGTTCAGCCCCACCAAGTCCACCATGAGCACCAAAGTCTCCATAATCTTTTGTAGCGTCTCCATCTAACACATTTTCAGACAGTTTTTGAAGTTTTGCCTTGTTTAGAAAGAGAAACGACCCCTTACCCGCAGCAAAAAAACCCGAAAACGACTCTGCATGTATTGACGTAAGCGCAGATACTGCTAATACCGTTGATAAAAGTATTTTTTTCATCATTACCTCTGTTGTTTAACTTGAGCTCAGTTGTATAAGAAAAAACCATAAAAATCTATATCTTTAAAAAAGATATCCAAGAATTCAAATCGCCTGTTGCACTTCCACAACAAGACAAAAAAAACCCACTGTTTAAGGTGGGTTAAGTTGTTCAGGGAGGATGCACACCTGTGAACTCACTTGGACGTGAGAAGAAACTCACTCGGTAATGCTAAGACGTTTATACACAACGCCCCCCGAACACGCAACGCAAAACTTATCAACCGTGGGTTGCGTGCGGCGCATACCTAAGAGGGCTCTTGTTTCTTTTTTAGATCATTTAGATATGCATTTACAAAAGAAACCTCTGCCCCAGAGAAAAAGTCTGCAGAAAGATCAACATACTCTTTAACAAGTATTTCCGGTGTTGTTCCCCGAGAAGGAGAAAGCATTTCATCCGTAGCTACTGTCAATATTGCGTACAACTGCTTATCTAAGCCCTCTAGCTTCCAACCTTCACGCAACCCTTTTTGAATGCAATCATCGATGGTGTTGCGATTTTTGCCCACACTTTCATATCTTGATTGCATAAAACGCATATCGGGCTTTTCCCAAGACTCATCAAACATGGCTACAATATCAGCCACTTCAACAGCCTCACCTCTTATATTTGACACAAACAACATTTGCACCACTCCCAGCCTTGATGTCGTGCGCTGATATCGATTAAATTTTTGAGACACACTCTCTCCTTATACTTATGCGTAAACCACAAACTCATCACACAACTCTTTTACGCCATCTCGAATCTCTATCGCAACATCTTCTTGCTGACCAACTGACAACGCATCCAAAGACCGACTTATTAGTTCTGCTACTTTCCCAAATTGTTCGGCCTGAAATCCTCGGCTAGTTGCCGCAGGCGATCCTAATCTCAAACCTGAAGTAACACGAGGAGGCTGAGGGTCAAACGGAATTGAGTTTTTATTACACGTAATCCCTACTTTGTCCAAAAAAAGCGCAGCATCGTGACCCGTAATGCCTTTGTGAGATAAATCAACACATATTAAGTGTGTGTCTGTACCCATAGTGACCGAAGGATATCCCCTCTCGTCTAAAATTTTAGACATAACTTTTATGTTATTACAGACTTCTTGAATATACGATCTAAATTCAGGCTGCAACGCCTCTTGAAAGGCAACTGCTTTGGCCGCAATTACATGCATTAAAGGCCCACCCTGAAACCCAGGAAACACTGCAGAATTTATTTTTTTTGAGATCTCCTGCGAGTTTGTCAAAATCACACCCCCACGTGGCCCTCTTAATGTCTTGTGAGTTGTAGAAGTGACAACATCTGCCATCGGAAACGGTGTCGGGTGCTGCCCTGTCGCCACTAACCCAGCTATGTGAGCCATATCAACCATTAACAACGCGCCAACCTTCTCTGCAATCTCTTTGAACTTTACAAAGTTAATTTGACGAGGATATGCCGAACCGCCCGCAATGATCAATTTTGGCTTTGATTGCACCGCCAAGCGCTCAACTTCATCATAATCAATCAGCCCAGTTTCACGATTAACGCCATATTGAACTGCATTAAACCACTTTCCTGATATATTTGGTGCTGCACCATGACTTAAATGCCCCCCAGAGTTCAAATCCATAGCTAAAAATGTATCACCAGGCTCTAGCAACGCCAAAAAAACTGCACCATTTGCCTGAGCCCCTGAATGAGGCTGCACGTTCGCATATGAACAATCAAATAATTTACACACCCTATCAATTGCAACTTGTTCAATTTTATCTACAAACTCACATCCCTCATAATATCGGCGACCAGGATAACCTTCTGCATACTTGTTTGTTAACACAGATCCTTGAGCCTCCATAACCGCACGAGAAACGATATTTTCAGATGCGATCAACTCAATTTGATCTTGTTGACGACAAAATTCTCCTTGAATCCAACCATGAACATCTGGATCAACTTTTGATAGCAATTGATTACGATCTAGCATTCTTTCTCCTTTTTTTACTCGTCTAATAAACTTGTCCGCCTAGCATGACGCCCACCATCAAAAAGCGTCGTTAAAAAAGCTAATAAAATGTCTTGAGCTTTCTTGCTTGAAGTTATAGAAGCCCCTAAGACAAGCACGTTTGCATCATTATGATGCCGGGACAATCTAGCATCCTTCATCGTCCTACACAAGGCTGCACGCACACCTTTTTTTCTATTCGCTGCAATTGACATTCCAATTCCAGTTGCACAAATTAACACTCCCCATGCCCCCGGGGTTTTTAGCACTTTTTGACAAACGTTATTGGAATACAAAGGGTAATCTACACTCTCTGTTGAGTAAACCCCACAATCTGCTATCTGAAGCTCTGGCGATAGATTTTGAATTATTGCTGATTTTAAAACAAACCCAGCATGATCAGCGCCAATGAAAATTTTTGTCATTTTACATCTTTTGTGTATAATATATCCGTCATTATAACAGAGCCCGCATTAGATACAAGGAGTAGCCATGACTAATCAAGAAAAAGAATCTATTACACAAGACGAAGATGCATCTAACGAAGAAATTGAATCTTCTGAGAGCCTCCTCGACGAAGAGAACCTACCCCTAAAAATAGAAAAATTAAACGACCAACTTCTTAGAACCTTAGCTGAAAACCAAAACCTTCGTCGCCGAGCGCAAAAAGACGTAGAAGAAGCACACAGCTATGCTATTGGAAAATTCGTAAAAGACTTACTCTCCGTTGCAGACAATTTCCAGCGAGCCCTAGAACTTGTGGCTGAAGACTTAGACGAAAAAAACGAATTTAAACCTTTTGTTGAAGGCATCGAACTAACACACAAAGAGTTACTTCGAGCCTTAGAGAAACACAATGTCGAAAAACATTGCCCAATAAATGAACAATTTGATCACAACCTACATCAAGCACTGTTCGATGTACCTACAACAGAACATCAAACAGGCATTGTTCTACAGGTTATTCAACCAGGATACACACTAAATGGACGACTTCTCCGCCCCGCAATGGTTGGAGTATCTAAAAACACAAGCGCCTAAATTTCATCAGGCTGCCTACGCCCCACGTAAGCAGCCTTTTCTCATCATAAGCAATCCAATCTTCGACACTTTCCAACTTTCATATTACGCAATAGACGTTACGCAAAATTAATTCCCATAAAACACCCGAATCTTTTTGACATTTAGGCCTTTAACGTGTTTATTTGCTATAATACAGTTTTGGTGTTCAGGGAAATCAACAAACATGCATGAAGCCTCTTTTTTCTCAGACGTATTATGGTTTTTATTGGCTGCAGTATTGGTCTCTGCCATTTCAGGCCGATTAAAATCTAGCCCTGTTCTAGGATACCTCGTAGCTGGGGCAATTATGGGGCCTTGGGTTTTAAACCTTATTCAACATGTTGAACGCAGCAAAAATATCTCAGAACTCGGCTTAGTGTTTTTGTTTTTTGCCATTGGATTAGGCATGCCTCTGCAACGCTTAATGATTTTAAGGCGTTTTCTATTCGGGTTAGGTACACTTCAGGTTGTCGTCACGGGTATTACCCTCTCGGTTTTTTTAAGCCTCTTAAATTTACCCACTATGACTTCGATGATTGTAGCAAGCAGCCTCGCTTTATCTTCCACTGCTATTGTCTTGCAACTACTTTCCGAATCAAACGAAATGTCTTCACGTCATGGCCGTGTAACATTCTCAATTTTACTAATGCAAGATCTTGCTGCAATTTTACTCCTTGTTTGGGTTGATTTTTTAAAGCCAAATATTGGGGCCTCCGACCCCGCAACCCTAACATCAGTGGCCCTTAATGTTTTAGAATCCTTTGGTGGGGTTCTACTCGTTGCTGTTTTAGGCCGATTTGTGATTCGCCCTGTTTTTCGCTTGTTAGATGATAGCGATCAAGCAGATCTTTTTATGGCTTTTACACTTTTGGTGATACTTGGAACTAGCGCTCTTGCCGCTCACATTGGAATCTCTATTGAACTAGCAGCATTTACAACCGGAATTCTTCTGTCTGATAGCGAGTTCCGAAACCGTGTCGAAATTGTTATCCGCTCATTCAGAGGCTTATTACTGGGACTCTTTTTCATGGGCATAGGAATGTCTATCAACATTCATTTGTTTTGGCCTCTAATGTTTCCAATTCTTATTCTTGTCTCCATATTCATTCCTATAAAATTTATAATTACGTACGTTTCAAGCCGAAGCTTTGGTTTATCACACTGGGTCGCAATACGCGTTTCCACCTATATTGCTCCGGGCGGAGAATTTGCCTTTGTTATTTTAGGCCCCGCCATCGCACACGAACTTATTGCCGAAGAAGTTGGAAATATTGCTATATTAGCTGCCGCAATTTCAATGATGGTTACGCCGCTTCTAGACCGTCTAGTTCACTGGGTTATGCCCACTGAAGAAGAGCAAGACGAGATGATTGAAGAAGATCTACACTGATCTTTATTATGGTGATAACTTGCTGAGTATGCTAAAAATAGTTTAAAAGTTTAAGGATATAACGATGCTAAAAAAGGTTACTGCGCTTATTGGACTCACACTGTTTATTTCTGCTTGCGACCCACTAGATGAATATCGAGCAAAGAGCGACGTACACCTGTATGAAACTGCTATCGACCTTATGCAGTATGGCCGATATGAACGTGCAGCTAAAGTCTTTGAAGAAGTTGACCTTCAACATCCATCCTCCTCTTTTGCCCCAAAATCCTTAATCATGGCGGGATATTGCTACTACTCAGAAAGCAACCCCGACAGCAAAAACACTAATAAATTTCCCGATGCAATAGATAAGTTTGAAAGTTTTCTACGTTTGCACCCAAACCATGAAATGAAACCTTACGCAATGTATATGATAGGCATGTGTTATTTTGAAATGCTTGGTGATGAAATGAGAGATCAAGGCTCTGGTATAAACGCACTCAATGCCTTTAATAGTTTAGTGCAAAAATTCCCAAAATCTCCTTACTCTATCGATGTTGCAAAAAAAACAGAAATCATAAAGCTATACGATGCCAGAAAAAATATTTATATCGCAAGCACCTTAATTGCCGACCGCCGTTACGCACCAGCCGTTTCACGATTACAGAAAGCCTTGAAAGAAAAGCTTCCAAAGCAAGATCTATCTCAAGCTCTCACCCTAATTAACCAAGCATACTCTGAACTCGGACTAAATCATTTGATTGTATCTTTAGCCGAGACAAAAAAATAGGCATCGACTACATGAGACCACATGTTATTACTTCTTAGTCTTGAAAATTTTGTCACAATTGAAAAGCTTCAGCTAAATTTAGGCCCGGGGCTTACTGTTTTTACCGGACAAACAGGGGCCGGAAAATCTATTCTTCTAGACGGCCTGAGCCTATGCCTAGGCGACCGGGCCGACCTCAGCATGATACGCACGGGGTGTGACAAAGCTATCATTAGCGCTGCATTTAATATTCAAGAGCGCACCTATATTCACAAAGCTCTATCTGAGCATGGAATTCCAACTGATGGAAACGAGCTAATAGTTCGACGCATTCTTGTGAAAGACGGGAACAGTCGCTGCTTTTTAAACGATTTCCCAGTTAGTGTATCATTACTAAAGTCTATTACTCCTCATTTAATGGAGATCCATCAACAGTTTGACCGCCTTCTAGATGCCGCATCGCATCGTGATATATTAGATGAATATTCTCAACATACGCCCTTAATACACACAACAAACATAGCTTTTTTAGCTTGGAAAAAAACATACTCCGCTCTAAATACGCTGAAAGAATCCATTGCAGAAACATTAAAAACAAAAGATTTACTTGAGCTTCAGGTTCAAGAGCTTAACACCTTCGGCCCCAAAGAAAACGAGGAATCTGAACTCTTAGAAATAAGACAACAACTTAAACAAAAAGATTCACTAGTTAAAACATATACGCTTGTTTCTCACGCCCTCAATAATACACATAGATCTGAACTGCTTAATGCCTTGCGCTCCATCAGCAAACTAGAGGATGAAACCTCCATTAAAATCTCTTCTGAACTTGATCAAATCTTGTCAAGTATGGCTGAAACTGCCTCACAGGCAGACGATTTTTTACGACAAGTATTGGGCGCTGATGAATCAATAGAGTCTGTAGAGGATCGACTATTTGAATTGCGAAGACTAGCCCGAAAATATGACTCTTTACCTAACGAACTAGTCGCCTGCTTAGAAATATCTAAACAAAAACTATCTGAACTAGAGGATTCAGAAACTGGCATTGACGAACTCACTCAACGTTTAGAGGGGCAAAAATCAGCTTTTCATACCGCAGCAAAAAAACTATCCGAATCACGAAAACGTTACGCAATACAGCTAGACAAAACAATTCATGAAGAACTTGTTCCACTCAAACTTGGGCAAGCAAAGTTTACGACTTGCTTTCAAGAAGCACCAGAAACATTGTGGGCAGCAAGAGGTATAGATAAAGTTGAATTCACCGTAGATATGAACAATCAAGGCGAATTCAATCCTCTTCAAAAGGTTGCCTCTGGTGGCGAGATGTCCCGCTTAATGTTAGCTCTAAAAGTATCTCTTGCACGCTCTACAGATTTAAATCCCGGCCTTGTGTTTGATGAAGTCGATAGCGGCGTGGGCGGAGATGTTGCTGATGCAGTTGGACAACGGCTACAACGTTTAGCCGAACACCTGCAAGTGCTTGTAATTACACACTCACCTCAAGTTGCAAGTGCTGGGCATCAACATTGCTTAATTCAAAAGGATACACCTAAATCTGGCACCGTACAGACAAAAGCATCTATCCTTACACAAACGCAGCGCATTGATGAAATTGCACGCATGCTTTCAGGCAAAGAGCTCACACCCCAGTCAAAAGCAGCGGCCCGAGTTTTACTTAAAATAAAACAAACCTAACATTGTTTCTATTAGGAAAAAACTTTATCTTAAAATCATTAATATAACGGCTATTTCACATGAAAAATATTGGCCAACAAACCATTTTAGATGCAGTTAAAACTCTTCCTGAAAAACCAGGTGTATATCGCATGCTAAGTGAGTCTGAACATGTCCTATATGTAGGAAAGGCAAAAAATTTAAAAAGCCGGGTACGCAGTTATACGCTAATTGACAAACTCCCCTTGCGCTTACAACGCATGGTCTTTAACACTAGATCTCTAGAAATTATTACAACAAACAGCGAAGTAGCAGCACTTATCTTAGAAAGCCAACTTATCAAAAAGCTACAACCACGATACAATATTTTGCTCAAAGACGATAAATCTTTTCCCTACATTTATATTCAAAAAGAACACCGCTTTCCACAAATGTATAAAAAAAGAGGAGTTAACACCGCCACTGCTCATAGTTTTGGGCCATTTGCTTCTGTAGACTCAGTAGATGAAACATTAATCGCTTTACAAAAAATATTTAAGCTTCGAAACTGCTCTGATAGTTTCTTTAAAGGTCGTAAGCTCCCATGTTTGCAATACCATATCAAACGATGCTCTGCTCCCTGTGTTGAAAAAGTAACTCACGAAAAGTATACTGAGCAACAGCTTCATACAATGAACTTTTTAAAAGGAAAAACACAATCCGTACAAACCGAATTGCAAAAAAAGATGATGGCAGCATCTCAAAGTGAATCATTTGAATTAGCCGCAAATTATCGTGATCAAATCTTAAGTTTGAACAAAATCCAAGCGCACCAACACATTAACCTGCACTCTACTAAAGACGCAGATGTCATTGCACTTCACCAAGAAAAAGGTTGTGTTGGCTTGCAGGTATTTTTTGTCCGAAACGGATATAACTACGGCAATCGCTCATACTTTCCTTCCCATATCAAAGATCAAGACACCTCAGAAATTATGCAGCAGTTTATTTTACAATTTTATACTAAGCACTCTCCTCCAAAACATATTTTATTATCTCACCCCCCTGCAGAGCAAACTATGATTGAAACCGCTCTTAACTCTCTACACAATACTTCATCTTATTTATCCACGCCTCAACGCGGAGAAAAACACACCTTTATGCAGCATGCTCTCAACAACGCTCAAATCGCCGTTCAACGAGCCCTAATGGAACAAACTAAACATATAGAACTATTGAGGCTATTGGGTAAGTTTGTAGGAGCTACACGCCCGCTCAAACGAATAGAAGTCTATGATAATAGCCATATCCAGGGAAAGCATGCCGTAGGGGCATTCATAGTTGCCAACGAAGATGGATTTGATAAAAAGTCCTATCGAAAATTTACAATAAAAGACTCTCAAGTTATGGGGGACGATTTTGGAATGATGAAAGAGATCTTCGAGCGCAGATTCAATAAAGTCGAAGAAAAGAGTGGTTGGGAACTACCTGATTTAATTATTATTGATGGAGGTATTGGCCAACTTAATTCTGCCACTAACGCTCTAAAAAACTATCATTTTTCTTGCCCCCCTATATTAATGGCTGTAGCTAAAGGACCAGACCGAAATGCAGGAAGAGAAAAATTATTGCTACACGGGCAGTCAAATATTCAGCTAGACTTTAACGATCCATTGCTATTTTTTATTCAGCGACTTCGTGATGAATCTCACCGCTTTGTTATTACTACACACCGCTCAAAACGTGACAAATCAATGGTAAACTCCTCTTTAAACGACATCCCTAATATCGGCCCCACCCGAAAAAAAGCTTTGTTACACTATTTTGGATCTGTTAAACCTATAAAAACCGCAACTCTAGAAGAGCTATCCCAAGTCCGAGGAATCAGTCCTAAAGTTGCAAAAGTAATATATGATTTTTTTAACAGTTAGAACTTATGATCTATACAGCACCTAACCTTTTAACTCTTTGTAGAATTTTAATCATTCCTGGCATTGTCATTAGCCTATACATGGAGTCAACCTGGGGCAATTGGATTGCTTTTTCACTATACACCGCCGCCTGCATTACCGATTTCTTTGACGGATACATTGCTAGGGTTACACATCAAATTTCACCTATAGGGAAATTCTTAGATCCTATCGCCGATAAATTACTAGTTAGCACCGTGTTAATCAGTGCCGTCGGCCTCTCTCGCCTTACTTACTGGCATTTAATTCCGGTCATTGCAATTGTTTGCCGCGAAATATTTATTTCTGGACTTAGAGAGTTTTTAGCAGATTATCACATCAACATGCCTGTCAGCTCAATGGGCAAGTGGAAAACAACCTTTCAAATGTTTTCTCTTGGATTCTTAATCACCTACCCCTCCACACCATCTGAATGGCATATTCACACGATCGGTGTGTCTACGCTTTGGGTTTCTGCGATATTAACAATATGGTCTGGAATTACATACATGTCCGTGGCCATTCGCCATGCAACGGCTATAGATAAAACATAATACCCAGGTTTATCGTCACAAAATCAGACTCGAATTTCAAGTTCTGAACATCTTTTAATTCAAAGCACTGCCCAGAAATATAAACTCCTTCTAAACGCAGCACAGTTCCCATTGCAAGAGAGTACTCTATGCCAGCTCCCACCATAGATGACCACCCAGAGTGTGATTCAGACATTAAATTTCTAACTACTTCCTTTACCTTGGATGTATTTGTTTGCGTCCCGAAAACACCATACACTAAAATGTTTTCAGAGGGGCACACTCCTGCTCGAACATAACCTCCAAACTGAAAACTATTCTCTAAAAAATTTCCTTCTTTTTCTTGATCCTGAGCTAAAAAATTGTACTCACAAAAACCTTCAACTCCCAAAAAAACAATATCTGCTAAAGTTTTTCCAACTCCTAAATAAGCCTTCCCATTAGCACCCCACTGTTTCAAGGTGTCAGCAAGGTTTCCGCCCTTAAGCGAGGCTATATTACCTCCAATACTAGCTCCACCTGATATTCCATTAAACTTTGCAGCAACTGACCCCAAGTGCAGCACGGCCCAAAAACCTATAAGCATAAAAAATCTACTCATCAAAAAACTCCCTTTAGTAATTGATACACACAAACCGATGCAATATATGCCAATCCATTCATAAGCGCAAACTGAGCTAGAGCAATCCTCCAAGACCCTGACTCTTTTGCCATAACTACTGAGGTCGAGCTACACTGCAGGGCAATCATAAAAAACATTAATAACGCTATTACTGTAGCTCCTGAAAATAGTTTAGTACCATCTGATCTCTCTATATCTTGAAAACTGGTAAAAACACTTTTCCCATTGAAGTTAGACAACTCTTGGCCCAGCAACATAGTTAAAGAAGGTACGAACACTTCTCTAGCAGCAAAACTTGCCAATACTGACGTACCCACTCTCCAGTCTGCACCCATAGGTTGAAAAACTGGATCTAAGAACTTTCCAACCTTAGCAACATAACTATTTGAAAGAGTTGATGGTGAAGATTGTTTATCCAACGGAAAAGAGGTTACTCCCCAAATTATAAAACTCATGGTAAAAATCAAAACCCCAGCTTCTCGAAAAAATGACTTCAGCCTAACGAAAGCCATTCTTACAACTTGAAAAATACGCGGGGGCTGATAAGGAGGAATCTCCATAATTAAAGATGAAGATACATCATCAGGCACAATTTTAGAAATAACTGCAGCTGCCAGCAATCCCAAAAGTAGGCTTAAAAAATAACAAATAGAAAAAACAATCCCACCCAAAACTGGTCTCTGATAAAACAAAAAAGACACACACATTGCTAACATGGGCACTCGAGCAGAACATACTAAAAAGGGAATTGCTATCATTGTTAACAATCGCTCCCTTTTGGATTCAATAGTTCTCGTTAACAAGATAGCTGGAACTGCACAACTAAACCCTGATAAAATAGAAACAAACGACCTACCACTTAACCCAAATCGTTGAAATAACACATCAAAAATGACTACTAGCCTGGCCAGATAACCACTTTCTTGAATAAAGAAAATCACAAAGAATAACATAAATATTTGCGGCGAAAACATCAAAAGAGTGCCTAAACCTAAGATCATCCCCGAGAGCAGGGACACCCACATATTCGGACTCAAATAACCCAAATTTTGCAAAACAGAATCCATAGTGTATTCAATTAGGTTACTTATAGGTGTGGCAATATAAAACACGCTATTAAAAAGAACAAGCAGCATTAATAACGCAAAAACACCTCCCCAAATTGGATGCAACAACACGGCGTCTAACCTAGCTACTTCTTCAAAAGATAAACTCTTTTCTTTTTTTACAGTAATAGCAGGGGCATGATTCAAATTTTTCAATGCATACAAAAGAATTTTCAAGCTTAGTGGATCATTGGCATTCACAAATGGAACAGCATATTCTTTATTTAACACTTCTAAATTAACAGACGAGCTCTCAGTATGGGTACAAAAAACTACACTTGGCTTTCCAAGTTTTAACACTTCTAGCATTAAAGATTTTCTGTGGTCAAAAAACCGAACATCAACAACATATATTAATTTTGCATGTTCATTTTTTGCTACAACGTTTAAGAGCTCTTGAGTTTCTAATGAGTCATCAAAAAGTCCATAAACCCCAGGAGTATCAACAATCATAGTATCTATTGAGCCCAAACGCTCTTGCAAACGTCCTTTATGCGAAACTACTGTTGACCCAGGGTAATTCATTACCTCTTTTAACTGGCCAGTTAGCTCGTTAAACAGTGACGTTTTTCCTGAGTTAGGAGCACCTACTAAAACCCAAGTTAACTGATCTTTAGACATTCAAACTCTTCTTTTCTCAACGCAATACGGCGGCCTTGTATCTCTATAATAACTGGACCACCAAATGGTTGCGTCATTACAATGGAAAACGCAGCATCGGGCATTATGCCCATACTATAAAATCGTTTTTTGATTTTAGATTTTACCTCTAAAACTCGATAAACACGCTGAGATACCATTTCCGCACCACTAAAGTTTATATTTAAAATCAATAGAACGATGAATATATATCACAATAACAGCTTTTTCTAGCCTTGTAAAAAATCTGACTTAATACCTCAACGGCACATTATCTAACGCCTTAGAATTAAAGTTTTCTTGACAATCCTTCTATAAACTACTAACTATTATCCCATGGTTTTTTGCACCCTTAGCTCAGTTGGATAGAGCACCAGCCTTCTAAGCTGATGGTCGCAGGTTCGAATCCTGCAGGGTGCGCCAAATTTTTTATGAAAGGGGGTGAAGATCAATGGAAGTTTTAGTTCGTGATAACAATGTTGAACAAGCGTTAAGAGCTTTGAAAAAAAAGCTACAACGTGAGGGCGTATTTCGTGAAATGAAAATGCGCAAAGCTTTCGAAAAACCCTGTGAACGACGTAAGCGTGAAGGCGCAGAGTCTGCTCGTCGTGTTCGTAAATTAATGCGAAAACGCTTAGAACGTGAAGGTTTCTAGTTTTTTTATCTAAAAACTAGTCTAACCCGCTTCGGCGGGTTTTTTTACTCCTAAATTACTTTTTATTTTGTGTTTTGATTCTTGCCTATCGGCTATAGACGGTGTATCTTTCTGGAAAAAGTTTAATCTTAATTTTAGGATAATATATCGTTATGTATACCTACCGCACACATACGTGTAATGAGTTGCGAACCGAACAAGTCGGATCTAAAGTAAAACTATCCGGATGGGTGAATCGCAAACGCGACCACAGCAATCTTATTTTTCTTGATTTGCGAGACCACTATGGCGTTACACAGTGCGTAATCAATCGAGAAAGTAAGTGTATAGCTATTGCGGATGACATACCACTTGAAAGCGTTATCTCTGTATCTGGGGTATTGTTAGCAAGAGATCAAGAAGCAATAAACTCAAAACTACCAACCGGAAATGTTGAGCTTCAAGTTGAAGAAATAACTGTTTTATCAGAAGCTTCTGCACTTCCTTTTCAAATTAACTTAGATAAAGATTGCCCAGAAGAGTCTCGCTTAAAGTATCGCTTCTTAGATCTTCGGCGTGAAAAAATGCACAAAAATATAGTTTTGCGCAGCGAAATCATTTCTAGCATCCGCAAGCGTATGACAGACATGGGATTCTTAGAATATCAAACTCCCATTTTAACTGCATCCTCACCTGAAGGAGCTAGAGACTTTTTGGTACCCAGCAGGTTGCATCCTGGTCAATTTTACGCTCTACCACAAGCGCCCCAACAGTTCAAACAACTTCTAATGGTTGCTGGGTTTGATCGTTATTTTCAAATAGCCCCCTGCTTTAGAGATGAAGATGCGCGAGCAGACAGATCCCCCGGTGAATTTTACCAACTCGATCTTGAAATGTCTTTTGTTACACAAGAGGATGTTTTTGCTGTGTTGGAAAAGCTACTTCAAGGTATTTTTGATGAGTTTTCAAATGGGAGAGAAGTTACTCCAGCCCCCTTCCCTCGAATTCCGTTTGATGAAGCAATGAACTTATATGGCTCTGACAAACCCGATCTCCGAAATCCATTAATTATACATGATGTCGACGAGGTGTTTAGAGAGTCTGATTTTAGCTTGTTTGCAAAAGCTATAGAGGGTGGAAAAGTCGTAAAAGCTATACCCGTTCCAAATGTTGCAAATCAACCTCGCCGATTCTTTGACAAATTAAATGAAATGGTCAGAGATGCTGGGGGTGGAGGGTTAGGTTATATACTTTTGGATAGTGGAGAAGCAAAAGGCCCTGTAGCTAAATTCTTGAGCGGAGAACGCTTAGCAAAACTACAAAGCATCACCGGAGCAACTGATGGGTACGGAGTGTTTTTCGTCTGCGACAAAAAAGCGGCTGCGCAAAAAATGGCTGGAATAGTGCGAACACGTATCGCCGAAGATTTGGAATTAATTGAACAAAATATATTTAAGTTCTGCTGGATCGTTGACTTTCCAATGTATGAACGTGACGAAACAACCGGTAAAATAGATTTCTCACACAATCCATTTTCAATGCCTCAAGGCGGATTAGCTGCCTTAGAAAACGATAACCCCCTCGACGTCAAAGCCTACCAGTACGATATCGTATGTAATGGCGTAGAACTCTCTAGTGGTGCTATTCGTAACCATCTACCCGAAGTAATGTACAAAGCCTTTGAAATTGCTGGATACTCAAAACAAGAAGTAGAAAATGAATTCGGAGGAATGTTACGCGCGTTTAAATTTGGGGCTCCCCCTCATGGTGGCTCAGCTCCTGGTGTGGATCGTATTGTTATGTTACTAGCTGACGAGCCTAATATTCGTGAAGTAGTAGCATTCCCTCTAAATCAACAAGCGCAAGATCTTTTAATGCAAGCCCCATCTCAGGTTAGTGAAGATCATTTGAAGGAGCTTCATTTGCAGATAAAGCTTCCTCCTCAAAAAGTAGAGAAAGCATAGCCAATGTATAAAGATACAATTTTTCTGCCAAAAACCTCTTTTCCTATGAAGGCTGGACTTTCTGTGAAAGAGCCAAAAATATTAGCCCACTGGCAAAAAATTGATTTGTATAAGTCTCAGCGAAAACGCTTTAAAGGGCGACCAAAGTTTGTGTTGCATAGTGGTCCTCCCTATGCCAACGGACACACACATATTGGTCATGCTTTAAACAATATTTTAAAAGACGTAGTAGCACGCTCCCAACAAATGTTGGGGAAAGATTGTTCTTTTATACCTGGGTGGGACTGTCACGGCCTTCCTATCGAATGGAAGGTAGAAGAAAAATACCGAACTAAAGGCAAGAACAAAGATGAAGTAAATGTTATTGAGTTTCGGGATCAGTGCCGAAACTTTGCTGCTCACTGGGTAGCTATTCAAAAAGCTGAAATTCAGCGCATGGGAGTACTCGGTGACTGGGATAACGCTTACACTACTATGAAATTTGAAAATGAAGCCGTTATTGCGTCTGAGCTATCAAAGTTTCTCTTAAGTGGGTCTCTATATCGTGGGTTCCGCCCCGTAATGTGGTCAGTGGTTGAAAAAACCGCTCTGGCAGAAGCAGAGGTTGAATACAAAGACAAAACCTCACCCTCGATCTATGTAAAATTTCCAGTTCAGAAAACTTCAATCAATGAACTATCAAACGCATTTGCAGTTATCTGGACAACAACCCCCTGGACATTGCCAGCAAACCGTGCAATTGCCTACCATGACGATGTAACATATATCGCCATCAAAATAACAGCTGTTGTGCCTTCTCAGCATATCACAAGCTTTGCAAAAATTGGGGATGTGTTATTAATTGCAGAAGACCTGCTATCTAATGTCTGTGAAACTATGGGGGTTGAGAAAAAAGAAACTATTGGCAAATACTTAGGCTCAGAGCTAGGGGGCACAATATGTTCACACCCTCTAAAATCTAAGGGATACATCTTTGATGTCCCCATGCTTCACGGAGACCACGTGGGAACCGATGCTGGAACCGGACTAGTTCATACTGCCCCCTCCCATGGAGTAGAAGATTTTGCGCTGGGCACCCTGCATGCACTTGAGGTTCCCGATTTGATTCAAGATGATGGTGTATACCGTCCTGGAGTTCCATTATTTGAAGGTTTACATATTTATAAAGCTAATGAACCTGTTATGGTCGCCATTGAAACTGCCGGCTGCCTATTAGGAAAAGGAAGCATTGAACATAGCTATCCTCACTCCTGGAGGTCTAAAGCACCCTTAATTTATCGCGCAACTCCGCAGTGGTTTATCGGTATGGAAAAAAACGACCTTAGAAAGAAGGCTCTTTCTGAAGTTGATCGCGTAAAATGGTTCCCCGCAGCAGGCAAAAATCGCATTCAAGGTATGGTGAAAGATAGGCCTGACTGGTGTGTTTCGCGCCAACGCACCTGGGGTGTGCCTTTACCAATTTTTGTACACAAAGCAACCAATGAAGTTTTAAAAGACGAGAGAGTACAGCAGCGAATTATTAATGCATTCAAGACTGATGGCGCTGACGTTTGGTTTGAAAAAGATAATGCATTTTTCTTAAGTGATTTATATGAGTCTGAGCAATATCAAAAAATATACGATGTTGTCGATGTATGGTTTGAAAGTGGCACAACGCATGTATTCACCCTAGAAAACAACCCCGAAGAAAATTGGCCGGCCGATTTATATTTAGAAGGCTCAGACCAACATCGCGGATGGTTTCAGTCATCGCTTCTAGAGTCATGTGCAACACGCGGAAAGGCCCCCTATGAAGGGGTCATGACACATGGGTTTGTTCTAGACGAAAAAGGCTATAAAATGTCTAAATCTATGGGGAACGTCGTTTCTCCATTAGACGTAGTCAATGAAATGGGGGCGGATATTTTGCGCCTATGGGTGATTGGGTCTGACTACTTTGACGATGTACGAATTGGAAAATCAATTCTGAAACACCAGCAGGATATTTATCGTCGATACCGAAATACCCTTCGTTATTTACTAGGCGCTCTTGATGGTTTTTCTGACAAGGAAAAACTGCCAGTTAATGAGTTGCCTGGCTTAGAGAAATGGGTGTTGCACAGACTCTATGAGCTGGATCAACTACACAAAACCAGTATCGAAACTTATGACTTTAAAACCTTCTATTCAGCCTTACACAATTTCTGTGCATCCGAACTGTCATCGCTTTATTTTGATATCAGAAAAGATAGCCTGTACTGTGACAACCAAAACAATCCCCGTCGTAAGGCGGCACGAACTGTCATGGATATTACGTTCAATGTCCTAACTCGTTGGCTAGCTCCAGTTCTATGCTTTACCGCCGAAGAAGCTTATCTTGAGCGCCTAGGCAACCCAGAAGATGAAAGCATACACTTTGAAACATACATTGATATCCCCAGCAGCTGGAGAAACGACTCCATCACTAGCAAATGGAATCGAGTGTTCGAATTAAGGTCTTTGGTAACTGCAGCCATAGAAGTAAAGCGTGCCAATAAATTTTTAGGATCTAGTTTGCAGGCTTCAGTTCAATTAACCCTAACTGATAACGACTATAAAGAATATTGTGACTTAGATTGGGATGAAATTTGCATTGCTTCATCTGTCACTTTAGTAAAAGGCGCCGAAGTTTCAGTTGATGTTTTTTTGGCCGACGGTGGCAAGTGCGAACGTTGCTGGAAAGTCGTGACCGAGGTCTCCGATCAACAAGATATTTGCAACCGATGCAAATCAGCCACGAAGATATAACTTATGGCAAAACGTTTATTCATTTACTTTCTGCTCATTCTACTTGGTGTAACGCTCGATCTATGCACAAAGCATTGGATAGTTACTTCTATTCATAGTTTTGAAGATTTTCAACATTGGCTCCCTGTACTTTCTATTGTAAGAACTCACAATACCGGAGTAAGTTTTGGAATGCTTAGCACGTTAAATTTAGGACCTTGGTTTTACGGAGGTTTAGTCGCAGTCATCATATGCTTCTTAATATATTTAGTACTATCCACCCCCAGAATCCTATCTCAACTTGCATTTGTTTGTATGATTTCTGGCGCTATTGGCAACCTAATTGATCGCATCTTTCGTGGATATGTTGTTGATTTCATCAGCGTACATTGGTTTCATCAATACCATTTTTATGTGTTCAATGTAGCCGACATATTTGTCAGTTGTGGTGCCGGGCTTGTAGTGTTAGATTTACTCTTAGAAAAAAGGACATCAAAATGAAACAAATAATTTTAATAGCCATGACTTTCATGATTGCAGGGTGTTCTGGGCTTGCGCCAGAAGCTGAAAGAGATGAAAGCAACGAGTTACTAAAGCCGCCATTTATGGAAAAAGACATTAAATCACTTGAACAGAAACAAATAGAACTTGAAAGAAAAAATGAAACAGAACCAACAAACTAAATTATCCGCTATTAACTTACTCAAACGTTCAGACGCATACATTTTAAATAGCACTCACCGCCCATATGCCCCTTGGCTTATGTTGTTACTCCTAGTAACCATTGGTATACTTTTTGGCGGCGTTATGCCTGCATATGCGTTGCTGCTTTTTGTCATGATAGGAAGTAAACAAAAAATAAGAATGGCGACTACTTCCATAATTCTTATGTCTATTGCACTCACAGCTTTTACGTATTGGTCAGGAAGCGCTTCCGTTGAAGTTATCAAAACTCTCCACACTAATAAACTTGAACTTCTTACTGCTATGTACAACGACAAAACTTGGTTGTCTATACTATGGGATTTTCTTAGCAACTCTAGTGCAAACACCCTTGCACTGGAAGCTGGCTACGTTAGCTATCCGGTAAAGCTATTCTTCAGTGCTTATACTATCAGCATTGTCATAAAAAGTGTTAGCCTCGCCTTCTTCATACACTATAGTCACATGGCTATTCGTAAAACACTTAATATATGGACTGGGCTTGTTAGCGCCTTCTGGCTAATAACCTTAACTCAATTCACGTATGTAGCAATTATTGGGGCCTTCGTTTTATGGAAAGCTTATTATGCCTGCTAACTCTGAGTATAAAGTAGGGGGGCTTCATTCTAATGAAAAAGGGTAGGAACCTATCGTAATGTTTCAATCAATATATAACCGCATTTTAGGATATGCTGAGCACCCCTATTCTATGTGGATACTTGCGTTTATTGCATTTATTGAAAGTTCAATATCTCCAATTCCTCCAGATATTTTGTTGGTTCCCATGATGATTGCCAACCGCAGCCGTGCAATCCATATGGCCCTAGTCTGTATCGCAGCATCTGTAACTGGAGGTATCATAGGCTATTGGGTTGGCTACAGTTTATATGATCTTGTCGGACAATACATAGTGACTGACGAAGCGTT
Organism: Alphaproteobacteria bacterium CMAR1; assembly: GCA_963693005.1. GTDB lineage: Bacteria > Pseudomonadota > Alphaproteobacteria > UBA6184 > UBA6184 > Bodonicaedibacter. The sequence continues at coordinate 509,280 of OY843726.1, forward strand.
AGTTTCTTATCAAGAAAAGTTTAATCAATGGGGGTTTCTGTTAATTTCAATAAAAGGATTTTTACCTATTCCTTACAAAATTGTCGCCATTGCCAGCGGTTTAGCAAATTACAACTTTGGACTATTTATGATAGCCTCTGTAGTTGCAAGATCGTCTAGATTCTTGATGTTAGCTGGGCTTATTTACTATTTTGGAGAACCCATAAAAGATTTTATCGAACGACACTTAACATACGTGATGATTGGTGGCATACTCTTGATCATTGGAACCATTTATAGTGCAAAGTTTTTCTAACCAAAGTTCCATTTTTTTAACGTTTGTAGCGACAAGCGTACTGCTATTTGTGAAATCAATCGATTACCTCCTACAATTACCTCTTTGTGAACTATGCATTTATCAACGATACCCCTATGTTTTAATGCTAATTTTCAATATTATGTGGTTACTTTGGGGGTTTTCTAGGCGCGCACACCGGCGAATAAATCTTTTGATTTTATTGATTAATGCTACTGGACCAGTAATACATTTATTTGTAGAACGTGGCATTATTCAAATAAAATGCCGAGCATCCTCAACGTATGGATCTGCAAAGGAATTCTTGACCTCTCTTCATACTACCTCTTCGTGTGCAAAAAGCAGCGAAGTATTTCTTTCATTCACATTTGCAGAAATTCACACTCTAATGACAATCTTACTTTTAGCTGGATTTATAGGAGCTTTGCAGTATGCAAAAAAACGACATTGATAAACTGATTCGTGTAGATCATGCCGGCGAACTCGGCGCGAAATGGATTTATGAAGGCCAACTAAAGTGGATAAAAGATCCCTCTACAAAGATAGAAATTCAAACTATGTATGACCAAGAAATTGAACACCTAGACTACTTCACTAAAGAAATGCAACACCGACACGTGCGTCCTACCGCGTTAATGCCTCTATGGAAGTTATTTGGAAAAAGCGCAGGAGCAATATCTGCACTCTTGGGTCCAAAAGCAGCCATGGCCTGTACAGAAGCAGTTGAAGATGTCATTGACCAACACTATCAATCTCAAATTAATATGCTTGAATCAAAATACCCTGAAGAGATTGAACTGCTCTCAAAACTTAAAAAGTTTCGCGAAGACGAATGTCATCACAGAGATACTGCAGCAAAACACACAACTACCACATCCCCCATAAAACAATTGCTAAAAGAAACTATTAAATTGGGCGTTCGTATGGCAATATCAGCTTCAAAGCGTATTTAAAAAAAGAAATTAAAATGTTAAAAAGACTTATAATAACCGGTTTAACCACAATCATTTTCAATAGCGTTGTTTTTTCCAACGCATCTGATATAGATAAACAGCCGCTTAGATATAAGTTTAATCGACCTCTACTCATAAATTTAGGGGCCGCTCCTTACACAAGAACAAATGACGCAACTAACCAGTTTCATCATGCCCTTGAAAAGTCTACAGGATGGGTATTTGACAAGGGGCACGCATGGCTACAACCTAATCGGGTCTGGACACGAGTGGCCTATAAATACTTCTTATTTCCAGCTGCCCTCAGCCCTTTTAACCGAGCAGTGAGAATGACCACTGATTTTCAAGGAAGGGCTAGTAGATTAGCCGCGCTAGGTGGTAGTCCACTATTTGTAAAATCTAACTATGAAGATTATGCGACAAACTACTGGTCAATGTTAGGGCGAAATGTGTTTTCATCTTACAAGGCTGTTTTTACAGGAAGCGTTGATAGCGTTGATATATTCCCTAAAACTGACCCTAACTTCACGTCAAAACATACATCAAAATTCCTTCAAAAATCGCCTCAGGTTAACCTATCAAAACTCCAAGCTACCGCTAAAGATCTAAGAGAAAATGATTCTATTGACGCTAACAAAGTTCCCTTAGATAAAAACATCTTAGATTTACGAAATGAAGCGGAGTCCTATCTTACTAACAAGGGAAAAGTGCTTCTAAGGTCTGCCGGCTACAACGCCAGCATGTTACATACGCGTTATATAGAAGATACACTTTGGTATGAAGACGGCGGACACCTTGCACAACTATCCAATCACTCCATACACAAATTAACACACGCAATTGATGCGATTGGCGTATTCTTTTCTCGCAATGATTCCGGGAAAAGCAACTCTGATCTTGGGCGCGTAAGTGCCGCATACAAAACTCTAGACATTGACCTATCTTGGAAAGAAATGGCCGCGCATAGCCTTATCACTTTCTTAGGAAGTGCTGAGTTTTGGAGCCGTCTTTTTGAAGAAGGTGATTATATCTCATCTGGAGATACTTATGTAAAGCCTCCCGAGTATAAAGGCTTTAGGTTACCAAATTTGGCCTTTTTTCTAAACTCAGCGGGCCCCTCTTATCAAATAAACACAGGGTATCGTTCTGGCAAAGACTGGTTCTTTCCACTTGCTTTAGAGCTTGTTTTTAAAGGCCCACAGAAACTTTTTGAAGCTACTATTGGTGTGCGCAAAAAGTTCACTTGGATGAATACATTTGTACATGCTGAAATTGTTGGAAATCCGCAAATGAAAGCAGCTGGAGGAAAAGTTGCTATCGGAATGCAGCCCTCTAATAGGTTTTTCTTTGATGTTGGGGCACGTATTGATCATATAGATACGTTAGACGGAGAACGCAACATTCGCTCTCTAGAAAACGATGCATGGTCAATAAGCATTTTAGGTTCAATAGGTCTCTTGTACTAATAGGATACGTTTATGAAGCTGGCATTGGGAATTGAAACAAGCTGCGACGAAACATCGGTTGCATTAGTGCGTTCTGATAAAAAAATCCTCGCACACATAATTTCTAGCCAAATCAAAGAGCATCAAATATATGGTGGGGTTGTTCCAGAAGTGGCAGCACGATCTCATTTAAAAATATTACCTATGATGTTATCAGAAATATTTAAGCAAGCAAACGTACCTCCATCTAATATAGATGTCGTAGCAGCCACAACTGGACCAGGATTAATAGGGGGAGTTGTCATTGGCGCAATGGCTGCTAAAGCACTGTCTGCCGCACTCAACAAACCCTTTGTTGCAGTTAATCATCTTGAGGGTCATGCCTTGACTGCTCGTTTAACTGATGACGTTACGTTTCCCTTTCTACTATTGCTTGTATCCGGAGGACACTGTCAAATTATGTGGGTGCGCAATATTGGCAACTATCAGCTTTTAGGCAGCACTCTGGATGATGCCGTAGGTGAATGCTTTGATAAAGTCGCAAAAATGTTGGACTTACCTTATCCTGGAGGGCCTGAAATCGAAAAATGTGCGACAAATGGAAACCCTAAAGCATACCCTCTGCCTCGACCAATGATTGGACAAAAAAACTTAAACTTTTCTTTCTCTGGGCTAAAAACAGCAGTTCGACGACTCATAGAACAACTAAAAGCTCAACATGCAGACAAACTACCCTCAAACATTACCTCAGATATCTGCGCATCCTTTCAATCTGTAATTTCAGCAGTGTTGTTTGATCGTGTAAATAGGGCTCTAATACAGCTTCCAGAATGCAAAAGTTTTGTAGTATCCGGAGGTGTTGCCGCAAATCAATCTATACGAAAAAAACTCCAAGAAGCCTGCGACACAGTAAATGTAAAATTCTATGCCCCTCCATTAAAGTTGTGCACCGATAATGGTGCCATGATTGCATGGGCTGGCCTAGAGCGTTTTCAGGTTGGCTTAATTGACTCACTAAGGATTCGCCCACGACCCCGCTGGCCAATGGACGAAATACGGGAGGCCTCCATATGATTTCAGTAATCGGTGCCGGACGTTTTGGGCTAGCGATAGCACATGTGCTTTCTCGAAATGGGCACCCTGTAACCGTTATGTCTCGTCGACCTGAGGTTATTCGACAAATTAATATTGATCGATCTATGCCTGGACAAACTAACCTAGCCGTGCCCGAATTACTAAGTGCAACAAACGATATCAAGACTCTTCAATCTTCCGAAAAAATCGTTATCGCAGTTCCCACCCAACATCTCGGCTCTTTCTTATCTGAACATCAAGCCCACATCCCTTCCGTGCCTTGTTTGTTACTACAAAAAGGTATAGAGCGACAAACAAACAAACTACCTTTTGAAGTAGTGGCCGCATTTATTAATTCTAACTTATCGGTTTTATCTGGGCCAAATTTTGCTCATGAGATCATACAGAAACACCCCACTGCCACTACAATTGCTTCTTCTAGCGCCAAGTCTGGGTTTGAGTGGGCAACCTTACTACAATCAAAAACATTCCGCCCTTACGTCCATACTGATGTTGTTGGCGCGCAACTTGGTGGGGCTCTAAAAAATGTTATTGCAATTGCTTGCGGCGTTGTCAAAGGGCTCAATCTCGGTGATAACGCAACCGCTGCTATTATCACACGCGGCATGGCAGAAATTGTCCGCTTAGGCGTAGCTATGGGAGCAAATCACGAAACATTTTTAGGCTTATCTGGACTAGGCGATTTAACGCTTACCTGCCAAGGTTTACAATCTAGAAATCTTAGATTTGGTATGGCCCTTGCCATTCAAAACAGCTGGGATGAAGCAAAAGACGGAACCGTAGAAGGCTACCACACGGCATTTAGCTGTGAATACCTACAGAAATCCCACAATATTGACATGCCCATTTGTCAATGTGTTCTGGGATTAATCCAAGGAACCATTCATCCTAAAGATGTCGCAAAGTTATTAATGGGTCGTTCAATTAAACATGAGGTAATAACATAATATGTGGGCCATTCCTTTTCATAATATAGACCCTATAATCTTTCGTATAACGCCTAGCATTTCACTCAACTGGTATGGCTTGTCTTACTTGGCCGGAGTAATATTTGTAATGTGGAAAAGCGAAAAAATGGCCCGTAAATATCAGCCTGAATTCCCCACAGACATCTTTAAAAACTTTATGTTCTGGACAATGATGGCAATTGTTATTGGTGCTAGGCTTGGTGATGTTTTATTTTATAACCTTCATTACTATTGGCATCACCCATTAGAAATATTAGCTACTTGGAAGGGTGGAATGTCATTCCACGGTGGATTAATTGGATCTCTTTTCGTTACAATTTTTTATACACGACACCATAAAGTTAAGCTTACAAAGTTCGGGGATATTCTCGGTGTTAATGCGCCAGTTGCTCTTATGTTTGGTCGCCTAGCTAATTTTATTAACGGCGAGCTCTATGGTCATATAAGTGATGTACCCTGGGCAATCCCCTTTCCAAAAGGAGGGTATACGCCTCGGCACCCAAGCCAACTTTATGAAGCACTTCTCGAGGGTTTATTCCTACACCTTATATTGCGCGCCGTTTACAAACGCTACAACAAACGCCCAGGAATCGTTTCTGCATCATTCCTAATTGGGTACGGATTGGCTCGTTTTAGCGTAGAGTATCTAAGAGAAGGAGAAGCTTTAAGCTGGTTCCCATCTTCACCAATCACTGGAGGGCAACTACTGTCCCTCCCCATGATTGCCAGTGGCCTAATATGGTTAGTTTTTGTTTTGTTTTGCAAAAAACCAAAACTCTAACTTAATGCCTTAACAATAGCGTTTAGTTTATTTATCTCAAGGCTAGCGCCTCCCACCAACACTCCATCAAGGTCTGGGATTAAAGCAATTTGACTGGCATTTAAGTTTGACACCGACCCACCATACAATACTTGAGTTGGTTTCTCTGATTTTATAGTGTTAATAGCAGTTTCAATCTCTACGTTAGAGGGAGTTTTCCCGCTGCCAATCGCCCACACAGGTTCATATGCAACAATATATTGTTGTGGTTTTAAACCATGGGTACACTGGCTTAGCTGTGCAAGCAATGTTTGACGAGCATGGTTATCTGTCTGCTCCTCATCCCTTTCACCTATACAGATAATGGGCATCAGCCCTGCACGAATCGCCATCTTTGCCTTTGCATGAATCCATTCATTTGTCTCGCGATGGCTTAGGCGACGCTCAGAGTGTCCTACGATCACATGCGTACACCCAACATCATATAGCTGCTGAGCACTTACATCTCCCGTATGAGCTCCCTCTTCTTGGGCGCTACAATCTTGCCCACCCACAAAAAGATCACTCTCAATAAACAATGGGATGTATGGAGCTGGAGGGCAAACCACTAAATGATCTGTATCGTCAAATTCTTCCAATACTTGATGCACTAAATCTAACGACCCGTTCATTTTCCAGTTCGCAACAACTAACTTTGGGTCTCGAAGATGCGCCATATTTCAACCTTTCTATTTGCATTCAATGATTTATATGTTGTACTTCTTAAGTTATGAATACTGTACACTATCAAATTTATATAGAAAAGCGTTCGGATAAAAACATCGACATTTACCGAATACTCGTCACAGATGTCTATGATAACATCATCATAATTTCTGGGATCAGTTCGGATGATTTGCATGGTCACATTTATCACGGGAATGTAAAACAAACCTTTAAAAACAAGCGCGCCCTAATTAAGTCAGATGCGGGAACGCTGTTTTACACATCATCCACTTATCACTCAACTCATTTAAATGCCGGCGATCCTGTTATTTTACAAGCAACAGGAGTCTCTTCCGCAGATGCCGATACTAAGCATTATAAAGGACACTTTAAAGTTGGCATACCCTTCGGCCCTATAATTCTAACTCCCGGAGACAAAGGCATTCACATGTCCCGAAGGCTTAAGAATCATGAAAAGTTCGACAACAACTCCCAACCTATGCTGAGCAAGCTAACTCAAAGCTGTGGAGCAAAGCTCCGCCTATCTTCGTTAAAGTATACAGAGAGTGATCTCTGTGACCTATTTACTTTTGTATATACAGCATTCAGTAATAATAGCTGCAACCATCCTCATTTCAAACTTATGTCAATGTTAATCAACTATCTTCACCTCCCCACAAATGTATTTACAAACGATCCTTCATTTAAAATTTATCTAACCTCCGCATTACTTAAAACCAACTTAGCCTTAAACTCTATCAATACACTTGCCCCAGACCACATTAGCCTTATTGACGAGAAATGGACACAAGCCATACAAGCTTTCTTTCCACTTCCTAGTGGAGCAAGTATACATATTCAAGAAACGTTTGCCTGTACAACTATTGATATCAATGCAGGCCCCAATTGCTCATTTGAAAGCACAAACCTCGAAGCGATTAAACACATTCCATACTTTCTACATACTGGAAAGTATGGAGGCAAAGTTATTATAGATCTACTACCAACTACCACACAAAAAACAAAAACATCTTTACTTGAATTATTCAAATCAGAATTCCAGAAGCTTAATCTTTCTGTACAGTTGTTTGGTATCTCTCAAATGGGAATGCTCGAGCTAATAATACCTCGACAAGGGTGGCCATTATGGCAAATAGATAAAAAAATGCAGCCATTTTCAAAATAGTCCTGGACAAGCGAGCGTTTTTTTCATATTAATTCTATTAGGTGTTTTTTACGCCTGGGTAGCTCAGTTGGTAGAGCAAAGGACTGAAAATCCTTGTGTCGACGGTTCGATTCCGCCCCCAGGCACCACCTATTTTTTTATTTCTTTTTCACTTAAAATTTTATCCGTTAAATAGCTAGCCCTTGATGGATTCATACTTGATAAAATAGCTGCAGTTTTGCTTTCTTTCATTATTTTTAAAATAGAAATAACTCTCCCCTCAGGTAAGTTATTAAAAATTTGTGCGGCTTGATCAGGCTTCATATTCTCATAAATACGAACCAATAAGGTTAGTTTTTTCTGCTCCTGTTCTTGGTGTTGACCAATCAAATTTCTAATATCATTTTTTAATCTACGCAAGTCCTGTAATTGTTGATGAATTCTAGCTTCAATAATTTTTAGCTGATCTGATTTTTTTAAAACCTCAGCAGCTTTTTTGCGTAACTTTTCTCGATAATTAAATAATGACCCTAAGACTTCTATATCTTTAGGAGTTAAGTTCATAAAATCTAACTTAAGAGTTAAACCCTGATCATCCAAGTGAATGTTAGACTCTCTGGGAACCTCATCATCCTTGTCTGTACTTTTCTCTGTCTTTTCACCATCTTTTGAGGGAGCAGCCGAGATTAAGCTTGATAACGTCATAAGCTTTGATGCAATCACAAAAATACAACAAATCAGTACAGATCGAATGGCTGTGTTAAAATTGAGAATTTGCATTATTTAATCAACCCTTCATTTATCGCAATTTTTGGGCATCTTTAACAATATTGTTTTTGCGTGAAGTTACCTTAACCGATTCTAAATTGCGATCTCTGCGTTTAGGTGTATCCACACTTTTTACCTGTGTTTTTTCAACAACAAATAATAGCTCATCTTTTACAGAATGTGCTTTTTGTATCAGCCTCTGTAAAATGTCTTTTTCAGAGTTACAAACATAACGAAATCGTTCAGTAGTATTTTCAAGGTCCGTCAAACTCGCTTCTGTCTTTTTTAGAATTTTATCAAAGTCCCCCTTATAGACCTTAAGCTTCTTAATGTCTAGGTGAAGTCGAATTCCCATTAACACAGTAGCAATTAAAAATATCAATAACACCGTTTCTAACACCATGACATCTATCCTTTTATTGCGTAATTAGCTTACGAAACAGAACTGTTTTTACTTTTAGTGGCGCCAAAATTGTATTTAACCTAACTATAATGTTTTGGCGCACGCGCTCTAAACCCACTGGCGCAGAAAATCGGTTAACGGCAGCAGGTGTAAATTCGTCTAAATTCAACGAGCCTAAAAATGTGTGCAGTGTATCTAAAATCTCTGGCTCATAAATTTTATAATCTTCCGCATTGGCATCTTCCGAGATACGCAGTGTTAACCCTACTACCATATAACCAATAGTATTATCTAAGTAGCGCATGCGAAGTTTAATGTCTGGAAGAGGAAAATAAGCAGGGGCATAAGTAACTACCTCTTTTTCCGGAATACCCTCAGTTAAGAAAAAATAGACCGCACCATAAATTCCAATTAACAAAAAGACCAGAGAAATAATAATCAATAGAAGCTTTTTACTTTTGGATGGCTTTGCATTTTCAGAGTTTTTGTCTACGGTTTTTCTATCTAGCTCAAACTCTACATCTTCTTCTTGCTTTGCTTCATCCGCCATACTTAAACCACCAATTAATCTTTATAGCAATTTTAGAGACGAAGAATTGAAATTTAGTTAATTCTAAAATTCACAAAACTAATAATGGCGTATAACCACTATTTTTGGAGATAATAAACAGGTTTTAACAAAAGATAGCTCTGCACAAAAGTCAATGTCCTTACTTTCGAACTTACTTCTCTGACAACTTACACAAAACCTGACACACTTGATAAATTTTACGAACACGCTTTGAAATATCTGAAATAGACCATGTATAAAACAGCTTTGAATCGGGGCGAAGTTTATAATAAGCATCACCTTGCACCAAGTTTATAAGCTCTCGTCCATAAGGACAATCATTATTCCGAAAGGTTATTAAAACACCATTTGGGCCTGATTCTAACTTTTGAATCGACGCCTTACGGCAAAGAATTTTAAGTTTTAATGTTTCCATTAAGTTTTCGGCCTCTTCTGGTAGGGGGCCAAATCTATCAATAAATTCTAATCGAATTGTATTTACGTCTTCATTTGTACCTAAGCTTCCTAAACGGCGATACAAATCCATTCGCAACCCTATCTCTGGAATATAAGATTCTGGCAATCCAACCGACAAACCTAAGGCAATCGTAGGGCTCCACACATCATCTTCTTCATCCACCTCAATAGCATGCTTTTTAAGCTTGCTGACGGCCTGCTTTAGCATATCCTGATACAATTCCACTCCAACATCCTTAATGTGCCCTGACTGCTCTTCTCCTAAAAGATTTCCAGCCCCTCGAATATCTAGATCATGCGACGCAAGCGTAAACCCTGCGCCCAATGTATCCAAGGTTGACATAACTTGTAATCGCTTCGTTGCAGCCGCCGTAATATTCCGGTCAGCAGGAACTGTAAAGTATGCAAATGCTTGCTTACTGCTACGACCAATTCTTCCCCGCAACTGATACAACTGAGACAACCCAAATAAATGAGAATTATGAACAATCATTGTATTTGCGTTCGGAATATCAATCCCAGACTCAATAATTTGAGTCGACAATAACACCTGTGTTTTACCCTCAGTAAAATCAATTAGCTGTTGCTCAATTTCTGTTGGCCTTAGTTGGCCATGAGCAACAGCCACTTTTAAATCCGGCATCTTTTTTTTGATGCGTTCCTCTATATTTAATATATCAGATATCCGCGGACAAACGTAAAACACCTGCCCTCCGCGCTCAACTTCATGTTCAATCGCCTTATAAATTACAATAGGATCTTCCTCACAAATTGTCGTTTGTATAGCCCTACGATCCACAGGAGGAGTAGCAATCAACGACATTTCTTTAATGCCTAATAAAGATAGTTGCAACGTCCTAGGAATAGGTGTGGCAGATAACGTCAACACATGAATATTTTCTGAAATCTCTTTGATTTTTTCTTTCTGTTTGACCCCAAACATTTGCTCTTCATCAACAATTAACAACCCCAGTTGGTGATATTTAAAAGTAGAATTTAATAATGCATGCGTTCCAATAACAATCGATACATCTCCCTCTGCCAAAGCTTTTTTAGTTGCTGAAACTTCTGATGGCTTTACTAACCTAGAAACTTGCGAAACATTAAGCCCAAATCCCTTAAACCGCTCAACAAACGTTACATAATGCTGCCTTGCTAAAATGGTGGTAGGAGTAATAACCCCAACTTGCAACCCATTGCTTACTGCTAAAAATGCTGCTCGCAAAGCGACCTCGGTTTTTCCAAAACCCACATCACCACACACCAAGCGGTCCATAGGCCTAGCCGTACCCAAATCCTGAACAACATCATTAATGGCATTTAATTGATCGTCTGTCTCGACAAACGGAAAACGCTTACAAAACTCATCATAAGCTCCCTCTTTTAAATCAATGCTAGGAGCAGTTTTTAACAAGCGCTTAGCAGCTATATCCATCAAATATTTAGCAATAGTCCGCAATTGTTTTTTTACTTTTAATTGGCGGCTCTGCCATGCTGCTCCGCCGATTTTGTCTAAAACAACAGCCCCTTCTCCACTACCATAACGCGACAACATTTCAATATTTTCTACTGGAAGATATAGCTTGTCTTTTCCTGAATATTCTAAAATTAAACAATCATGCGATGCTGCAAAAACAGTAATCGTTTCTAACCCCAAATATCTCCCTAACCCATGCTGACGATGTATCACTAAATCACCCATACTAATTTGGCTGGCTTGAGCTATAATATCTTCAGCTCGAATAGACGGGCGAGAGCGCTTAAAGTTTTTTTTACGCTCACCAAACAACTCTGATGCAGAAGTCACCCAACAGCCAGAAGTCTCTATGCCGTGTATAATTTTTGCACTCCAAACAACAACATCTTGCTGACACGCCAGAACTTCTGACCAGCGCTTAAAATGAGGTGGGGGAGACTCACACAAATCAACAATACGAGTTACATCTTTTTCTTCAACAACAGCAATAACTAGTTTCTTTTTACCTGCGTGGCATATCGCCTCCTTCATACGCTCAGCCGCACTTTGTGAGACTAGTGGCGCAGTAACTTTAACCCCACAAGTATGAGCTTCATGAACCTTGAGCGGCGAGTAAGTTTTCACATTTTTTTGTTGGAAAATTTCTTTCTGAGCATCAATACAATACAAAAGCTCTGGAGGCAAAGGAGGAAGCAATTTTTCTTCTGCAGAGGTCTCCCATAACTCTTTCCGGTATTGAAAGGATGTCTGAATATCTTTTATACAACCTTCAACGCTCACGCGCTCTGGAAAAAGAAACATTACCTCGGGGAATCTCTCCATCAACGTATATGTTTTATCAAAAAATAGTGGATATAGTTGCTCCCAGCCAGTTGGTGGTGACCTTTCCAAAATATTCTGTCGGTAGTATGCCTTAGAGGCCGATGGAATATGTTTAGAGTAGTTATTAGTAAACCGTTTTAATGTATCGTCTGTTAATAATATTTCTTGTGAAGAGTGAATACGCAAATGTTGCACAAAACTAGCCGAGTCTCGCAACTGACTATTTGGATCAAACGTGCAAATACTTTCAACCTCATCTCCAAACAAATCAATACGATAAGGCTTATCTGAATCTGCTGGAAAAATATCAACAATACCTCCTCGTATACAAAATTCACTTCTACCATATACCGTTTCTGAACGCACAAACCCTAAATCAGTTAATTTTGTAATAACCTCATTTGTATTAATTTTATCGCCCTGAGTTAAAGTAATTTGAAAAGAGTCATTACTTTGATCTCCTAGTTTTTGACACGCACCCAACATTGTGCTTAATACCACAGTAGAACCCGTCGATCTTTGCAAGCTCTTCAACACAGACTGACGCTCTATTTGCAGCCTTTTAGATGGCGAAGCTGCCGCATAGGGCAAAGTATCCCACTGCGGGTAAGTCAGCAAGTCTACCGTGGGATTAAATGCTCTAATCGCTAGCTGAGCTTCGTATAATGACTGGTTGTCTTCTACAACTAACCACACTTTTTTCTGCTTAGATAACAGTTCATGTATCCAAACACCCGAAGTTGCAGGAGAAAAAAAGGAAAGACGTTTCTTGATATAAAATGACATATAAATTACTAAAATATCGTGTTTTAATTACACCACATACATAATACGTGAATCCTAATAAAGCTATATTTTTTTAGCCTTAAACACGTTATCTAGCCTCCTTATAAAATGAGCATGAAAGATACTTGCATTCTAAAGCACTCTATGGCATAGATGGAAACCATGTGCCGCTGTGGCTCAGTGGTAGAGCACATCCTTGGTAAGGATGGGGTCGAGAGTTCGATTCTCTTCAGCGGCACCAGTTATGGCTTCAAGCTAATACGGTTTCCTCCGTGGCGCTCTAACTTGTTTGCCAACTCTAACTCTAATATAATATCCCATACATATGCTGGAGAAAGCCCCGTATGAGATATCACGTCATCAATAGATGTAGGCGTTGTTGAAAGCAACTCCATCACACTTTCCCGCATTTTATGAAAACTCTTCACCTCTGGGCCAGGCTCTGGAAAAAAATCTTTTGGATTAAACTCTTTCAGAGCAAATCCATTACCTGCTGATAACAAGTTGTTTAAAATATCTTTACTACTACGCACCATAATCGCACCATCTGATATTAGGTAATTCGGTCCTTCTGATCTTGGATCATATGGAAAACCAGGAACAGCAAATACATCACGTCCAAAATCAGCGGCATACTTCGCAGTAATCATAGATCCCGATTGATGTCTAGCTTTCACTACAACCACCCCCTTAGAAAGCCCCGAAATAATACGGTTTCGCTGTGGAAAATGATGTGCAGACGGAGAAACCCCGAATGGAAACTCAGACAATAACAACCCCTTTTGCCCTATCTCATCCTGCAATTCTTTGTGCTCCTGAGGATAAACTGTATCTAAGCCGCCCCCAACAACTGCAACTGTTCCCGTAGAAAGCGATCCTTTGTGCGCAGCTGCATCAATTCCAAGCGCAAGACCTGATACAACAACCACTCCCGCCTCACCTAGGCTCTGACATAGCTCTGTTGTAAATTTCATGCCGTTTAGCGATGCATTTCTTGCACCCACGACTGCTATCGAATCTTTTAGCAATAAATCTAAATTCCCAATTGCGTATAGCACTGGAGGAGCTGAATCTATAGTTTTTAACTGTGTCGGGTATTCTGGGCTTTCCCAGGTAATGGTTTTAGCCCTAAAGCTACGAGCAAGGTCTAACTGCTTCTCAGCATAGTCATCGTCTAATATTAACGGAGGAGGTTTTCCTAAACTACTATAAATGGAAGGCAGCATTTCAAGTGCTTTTAATGCTGATCCATAACGTCCAATTAACTGGCGAAAAGTCACCGGACCTAAGTTTTTTGTGCCAATTAAGCGAATCCATGATTTAAGTTTTTCTGTGTTCATGCTGCCATCAAAGTTTAATTTTTTGTTCCTCGCCTTTCATAAGTCGGCGAATGTTTCCATTGTGCCTCCAAAAAATTAATAAAACGATAAATATAAACTGCACCTTTGCCGCTAGTTCCAAATTTTCTATCCCCCCATCAGAAAACTGAAAGTGATATATAAAAGCGTGTACTGCAGCCACCAATACCCCACACAACGCAGCCACCGAAACAATGCGAGAAGAAAATGTTAATACCGCAAATACAATTATTCCGAAAACTGCACTATACGGAGACAACAACAAAAGGTATCCTGAAAATGATGCAACCCCCTTTCCACCATCAAACTTTAACCAAATAGAATACATGTGCCCAATAACACCAAAACCTCCGACAATTAGCAATAAAGCCATTTGCGTATCTGCAGGAATATCGTTCTGTGGGCTAGCAAAAAAGCTCAACATTATCATTGGAAACAGCACTTTTATAATATCTAAAACATACGTAGCAAATGCTAACTTCCCCCCTCCCGTTCGCAAAACATTTGTAGCACCTATATTTCCTGACCCTTTTTTCCGAACATCTTGCCGCAAAAATATCTTTACCAACAAATATCCAGAAGGAATCGAACCACAGAAATATGCAAACACTATCCACAACACCAATAACGCTATCGACATTTACCGATCTCCTCTCTGTCGTTGAATTTCATACAATGCCACTGCCGCAGCATTAGACGCATTTAATGTTGGAAAGTTTGGGTTGGTAGGAAGCTGCACCAAAAAATCACATTTTTCAGCAATCAAGCGTCGCATTCCCGCGCCCTCAGCTCCAATCACCAGTACAGCCTTGTTTGGCAGCGATATTTTAGCCAAAGATTTTTCACCATGCTCAGACAAACCCACCACCCAGAATCCCTTTTCTTTTAAGGCATCTAAACTTCGGGCTAAATTTACAACGTTCACAAACGGCACTTGCTCCAATGCACCACAGGCCACTTTGGCCATAACCGCAGCTTCATTCGGCGCATTGCGGTGAGTATGCAAAACAGCATCAACGTTGAAACACGCAGCCGATCGTAATATTGCTCCCACATTATGTGGGTCTGTCACTTGATCAAATGCCAAAATTAGATCTGCGGTACTTTCAACATCTTCTAAATGTAATGAAGGTAAAGGTGTAGTCTCTAAAACAACCCCCTGGTGAACAGTATGAGAAGGAAACAGTGCATCCAACTCCTTTCTGGGAGTAACTTTTAAAATAGTTAAATACTTCTGATATTGCTTTGCTAACTCTTCCGTAACAAGCAGCTGCTTATGGCTCCGCTTAGAATTTTCTAGCGCTGCATTAACAGCATGCACTCCATACAGAAAAAATTTAGAACTCTTAGGTTTTCGACTCATAAGACTCTCAATTTCTTTTCAGCAGTATACGGCATCCCTTGCAAAAGGGGCAAGCTTTGTTTCTTTTCAGCTAAACAATACCATCTTAGATTGTATCCTAAGCAGCACTATGCTAATACTATTACATTCTTGCGGTCGTGGCGGAATTGGTAGACGCGCAGCGTTGAGGTCGCTGTGGATGGTTTCATCCTTGGAAGTTCAAGTCTTCTCGGCCGCACCACCATTTTATCTAGTGCAGCAACCCATGGTGTTCAGACAATCGCTTTGCTTCATACTGTATCTTCTCAAATGCTTTTTCCTCAATTTGACGAATACGCTCTTTTGACAAACCAAATATTTTTGCCAATTCATCCAATGTTTTGGGGGGCTCTTTTATCTTGCGATCAAAAATAACAGCTCTCTCTCGCTCTTTTAATGCCTTCATTGCCTCTTTCAATACTGTGTGCCGCTTCAAATATTCTTGTTGCTCAGCTAAATATGTTTCTTGATCTGGTCGCGTATCAACAATCCAATCCTGCCATTCTAAACCATCACCTCCTCCGTCACCGCCACCCACCGGCTGATTCGTAGAAAGATCCTTACTGGTTAAATGCGCATGCATTCCCAACACTTCATCTTTAGACACATCTAACTCTTCCGCCAGATGTATTGCTTGCTCTTCCGTTAATTTTCCCCAATATCCGTATTTATGAGCTAACCCTCTGAGCTTAAAAAACATACGCTTATGCTTTTTGCTGCCACTAATATTCAACAGCGATGAGGCTTTAAATATATACTCTTGAACACTAGCCTTAATCCACCAAACGGCATAAGTAGAAAACTTAAAACCTCTAGAAATATCAAAGTTCTTCACTGCCTGCATTAAGCCTACATGCCCTTCAGCAATCAACTCTTCTGGGGCCAACCCATACCCTCGATATCCTCTGGCCACCATCCTCACAAGCTTTTCGTGATTCTCTAGCAAGCGTTTTAAGGAACGCTCATCTGACTTTTCTCGCCAGTTTTCAATAAGTTCATACTCGTGGGGATCAGAATCTTTTCCCATATGTTCAAAGGATTCTACATGCTGAGAAAGTGAAGAGGAGGAAATAGAAGACACCTTAGACCTTTTCTGTTTAGTGTAGCACGCCCGCTAAACAGATCAAGCGCGATTATTTTCGCCGGATAAACACAAAGAAAGCACCATCCCCACCGTGTTCCACTGGGGCTTTTCTCACCTTAATAACAATAGATTTAAAATCCGCCTCTTTCATCCAAACTGGGAAGATTTGACGCAGGGTTGGTCGATCGGGCGTATGAGTAATACTTCCCTTACCTGTAACAACCCTAACTAAAGAAACACCCTGAACTTGTGCCATTAAAAATGTTTGTAGCAGTTTAGAATATGCGGCTTTTAACGTATAACCATGCAAATCAATATGCAGCATATGGTGTGCTAATTGCCTATGAAAGCGACGCTTTTCACTGCGATCCAGCCCTAATAGAGGGGGGGAGCCACGCGTCACGACCCTAGGCACCTCAACCGCTTCTTTAACAACTCTCTTTTGCTGAAAGTTTTTTGTAACTTTAAACTTAGGCGCACTCTTTAAAAAACAACCATTGCGATGTGTATTTAAGCGATCCATCTTGTTAGTTAAGTTTTGCCACAGAGCATCAGATTCAGAGTTCTCCTCCTCTGAAGTGTCAGATATATATGCCTTCCAAAGGTCTAAATCATCGGGATCATTTGCCATATGAATATGTGTAGAATACCTATAGAATATAAACGAAGACTGTGAAACAAAAATTAATGCGAAGCAACCACTTCTGCCAACAGCCAAACTGGGTTATCTTGCGTTAAATCTTTCTTGAACGTCCATTCATCAATTCGATCCCATGAAGTAGAGCGGTCTTGTAACCGTGAAGTAAATTGCACCGTAATATGAGCCATTGGATTTTGAAATGCCGCATTCACGACTGCTGCCTCAGAAATGCGTATTTTCACATTTTGCAATGCATCCATTTTTCTTAAAGCACTCGCAGCATCTGCAGAAATTAAATTCTCAACTGCAGGTAAAGTACCCTGAGCCGCATGCGATAAAATTAACTGGTATGCCGACTCAGCATTGCTTAAAAATTTCTTCAAATCAAAATCAGGTGCTTTTAAAAAAAATTCACCAAATGTTGATTTTAGAAAAGTTGGCACACAGTGGCGACGTAAAAGAAAATCTAACTTATCCTGGCGATTACGCACAACAGAACTAGAAGCATCTCGATTGGGCGTTTTTTCTGGCGCAACAGAACTATTTTTCTGACCAAGCACTTGAAATAATCGATACGCTAACACAACTGTTAAAACCGCAAAAATGAGGGTAGTCATTTGACGTCCTTGCTCTGGATGGTGGGCCTGGCAGGAATCGAACCCGCGACATCACCGTTATGAGCGGCGTGTTCTAACCATCTGAACTACAGGCCCGCACACACATTACTTTTTTTTTTCAAAAACGTCAAGAACCCATAAGACATATTTTTAGAACACTCTTTATAAGATACAACCCCTAATTTTTGTTACCGTTTACTTCATACTGAACCACCCTCTCTCAACTCATGCTCAAATGCACCTCAAACCACCCTCAAAATCACCCCAGTTTCTTGATTTTTCTTAATATTTCTGTTAGAGTTTGGCCTGTTTTACAAGCGCTCTTATGACTCTACATTTTTCTGACGACATACTCTCAACTATCAAAGACAGGCTACCTGTCTCTGAAGTCGTGGGGAAACGCGTTCTGTTAAAGCAGAAAGGTAAAGACTTTTTGGGGTTATGCCCCTTCCACAATGAAAAAACTCCATCCTTTACCGTCAACGATCAAAAAGAATTTTATCACTGTTTTGGGTGCGGTGCCCACGGAGATATTTTTCGCTTCTTAGTAGATTATGAAAAACGCAGTTTTCCTGAAGCCGTTTCAGAATGCGCCCTATTAAGCGGCGTTACCATAACTCCAATGACTCCCCAACAGCTTCAGCAAAAATCCGAACGTGACCAACTATTCGAAATCCTTAACATCGCTAAAACACTTTATGCAGACACCCTACACTCTAACAAGGGCCAATCATTTAAAGACTACTTAATACGCAGAGGAATAACCCCTTTGTCCATTAAGGATTTTCAACTTGGATGTGCAATTACTGGAGAGCTAAAGAAGCACCTAACTCAGAAAAACATCTCATTAAACTTGGCTGAAAAGGCCGGCGCACTCAAACTAGACAACGGCGAATTTAAAGAACGCTTCTGGGACCGTTTGGTTTTTCCTATCTTAGATATAAAAGGACGAACCATTGGCTTCGGGGGAAGAACCCTAGGAGAGAGCCAACCCAAATATTTAAACTCTTCTGAGAATGATATTTTTCATAAAAGTGATGCCTTGTATGGCATTCACCGATTAAACCCTAAAAAGAACACCGCCATTTTTGTTGAAGGGTATCTTGATGTAATTGCGTTGGTGCAAGCTGGGTTTAGCAATGTATTCGCTCCCATGGGAACTTCTGTAACCATTGAGCAGGCAAAACGGGTGTTGCGACATTGCCAACAAATTTATTTTTGCTTTGATGGCGACAACGCCGGGGGCAAAGCCATGCGTCGAGCAGCAGATATCTTCCTTCCTTTCGTCGAGCCTGGAATTGAATTACGCTTTGTTCGCCTTAACCCAAACGAAGATCCCCATAGCGTGGTAACTGAACAATCCCATCAAGAAATGCTTAAAAAGCTAAAAGCGGCAGATAATTTAATTACATTTTTGAACAAACATGAATTAGAACAAGTATTTGAAGACACCCCTTCAAATCGGGCCCTTCGTCGAAAGCGAATATTAACGTGCTTAGATAAAGTATCTGATCATTATCTAAAATCATTATATAAAAACCAAGTATTCGAACTGTTCAAAAAAAACAACAACAAAACCTCGGGTGCTTTATTAACAAACTTACCTGAAACAGTTTCATTGCCAGCTCTATATGAGCAAAGTTTATTAAAGGCCTTTTTACTTCACCCTGAACTATACCTCGAGTTCATGGAAGCAATTCACTCCAAAAGTCTGACCGAAGGAACTCTTGAAGCCTTGTCAATTATTGAAAATTATGTTTTTTCTACAGATAATCTTGAGTTTTCCTCCATAGTTCCTTATATTAAAAAAAATCTGCCCACTTTAAATACAGACGAACTATTAGGAACCGTTAATATCCATGCGCCCTTTTTATCTACCCCTAATGACACACAGCGCATTAAAGATGGCATTGCTGAAATACTGGACTATTTTGATACCGGGATTTCGTTAGATCAACATATTTCGGACATGCAACAACGCTTTAAACAAACACAAGACCCTAAAGATTGGGACGTCTTAAAGAGACTAATTACTCAAAAAGCACAACGCCACAACGACGACGATCGATAGTAGTAGCAAAGAGAAAAGGAAAGACCTATGTCTGAAGCATTAGACCTGTTTGACCACCCAAGAGTGAAAAAACTGATCCAACTCGCCCAAGAGCAAGGATACATGAGCTATGATGAGATCAACGACGCTTTTGACGAAGAAGAAATTCCCGTTTCTTTCATAGAAGAGTTACTTGCCCATCTAGAGGAGGCAGGAGTAAAACTAATAGACGCAAAGTTTGAAGCTGATGTCGAGGGTGATGAAAACGACGAAGCTCACCCTAAAGCTAAGAAATCTGGGGTATTAGCCAACATTGATGACTCTGAAGAAAGTGAGGACGAAACAACCACCTCCCCACAAGAAATAGCCTCTACTGAAGATGCTCGCACAGATGACCCTGTACGGCTATATCTGCGCGAAATGGGAAGTGTCGAACTGCTCTCAAGAGAAGGAGAGGTTGACTTAGCCAAACGCATTGAGTCTGGAAAATCTCTAATGATAAAATCTCTATTTTTAAGCCCTTTAACCTTTGATGCTATTAGAGAGTGGTTAAGTTTCTTAAAAAATGGAGACTTGATGCTACGTGACGTAATCGCACTAGAAGCATACAAAGAGCCTGAGCAAAACTTTGATGAAGAAGCCGACGAAGCTGACGCTAATACCGAGCAACCAACCGATACTTCGATAAAAAAAGATTCAGACTCAGAATCTGACACTAGCGATACCGAAAATGATGACTCCACAAATGATCATGAATCATCACTAGCTGAACTAGAAGAAGCCCTTCTGCCAGTAGTATTAGAGTCGTTTGAGCGAATGCTATTACTTAATGAACAGGTTGAAGAGCACCGAAAAAATGCTGACGCTAAAAAATTAAAACAAGTACAAGATGAGTTGTACGAATTAACACAATCCATTCACTTGAACTCACACTGCATTGACGAGCTAACCGAACAGCTTTATCATCTCAACAAAGAGCTAACCTCTTTAGATCGAGACTTACTGCCTTTGTCGGAAACTGCAGGAATTAAACGCACCGATTTTGTAACTGCACACAAATATTTTGCACAAACTGGCCAATGGAAAATAAAAAAGACAGACAGCAGATGGAAAACCTTCTTATCTTCAGCAGAAAACACCCTAGAAAAACTTAGCTCACATATTACAAAAATAGGGATAGCCACACGGCTATCAGTTGGCGAGTTTAGGTCTGTAGTAACCGATATACAAAAAGGCGAGAGAATATCTGAAAGAGCAAAAAAAGAAATGATTGAAGCAAACCTTCGATTAGTCATTTCAATTGCTAAAAAATACACAAATCGCGGATTACAATTTTTAGACTTAATTCAAGAAGGAAACATAGGTCTAATGAAAGCGGTTGATAAGTTTGAATATCGTAGAGGCTACAAGTTTTCTACATACGCGACGTGGTGGATTCGACAGGCAATCACACGTTCAATTGCTGACCAAGCACGCACAATTCGCATACCCGTTCACATGATTGAAACCATTAATAAGTTATTACGCACATCGCGCCAAATGCTAAATGATATGGGAAGGGAGCCTACGCCCGAAGAGCTATCCGAAAAACTAATGATTCCTGTAGAAAAGGTTCGCAAAGTCTTAAAAATCTCCAAAGAGCCAATTAGTTTAGAAACACCTGTAGGCGATGAAGAAGATAGCCACTTAGGTGACTTTATCGAAGATAAAAACGCTGTACTTCCCATAGATGCTGCTATTTACGGAAATCTGTGTGACACAACCAACAAAATTTTATCTACCCTAACACCAAGGGAAGAACGCGTTCTTCGCATGCGCTTTGGGATAGGTATGAATACCGATCATACACTGGAAGAAGTTGGACAGCAGTTTAGCGTTACACGTGAGCGCATTCGACAAATTGAAGCAAAAGCTCTTCGAAAATTAAAACACCCTACCCGGTCTAAGAAACTTCGAAGCTTCCTAGACCATTAAGGTACCACTCTGACCTGGGGCAAACTTGCGCCCCAGCTTTCACTTAACCTAATTTTACTCATCTACTGCTCTTGTATCACCTTTTATCTCAGTAAAGCACGATACAAAGTTTTTTTCTCTCGTTTTTCTTATAACCTTGAGCATCTCTGATTGTAATTGGCTATCGTCTGGCACCCAAACATAGCGCATAGCCTTTTGCATTAAAGGCTGCTCATTCAAGTGATGAATTAAATTCTCCCCAACAATATTTATATGTTTGTGCAATAGTTCTTCTAATAACCCCGAAGAAACGTAAACGATTTCCTCCTCACTTTTACATAAAAATAATATGTCCAAAATCAAGCATAAGCTTTTCAAAGGAGACGTACGTGTTAATTCTTCTGCATAATCATAAGCCCAAACATATTTAGTAAACTTACTACGATAATATTCTAAATAAGCGTGAGCGCATAAACTAATCGGAGCTTTGCTTGACATAAGCTAACTTTTCCCAGAACTTTCTACTTTTTAACTTACACAAAGTTGTTAAATTAATGGTTAATTTATTGACACCTTGTGTCAAAAGGTAGAGCCTGTGGACATTTAAAGACAAGTTAGAAAAAATAACACTCTAATTAAATGCTTACTCTAGATGCAAAAACCATTAATACAAGCGTTTAAGAGGATCTGCTATTTTTGAATCAATAGCGTTACCCACCCCTGAATCTTAAATTCGAAAATTAATTTAAACCCTAAAGTCGTATAACGCACTAAAACCTCAGATCTTTGCCCCTCCAACATACCAGAAAGTATTACATACCCTCTATAAAGCAGAAGCCTGTCTAGCTCGCTCGAAAGTTCCTTTAACGTATTCGCTAAAATATTTGCAAAAATCAAATCAAAAGGTACATTTTTCTTAATTTCAAACGCCTTAACACCGTCAGATATAATATAGTCAATTTTAGCTATTCCGTTGACTTCTGCATTCAGGCGAGCAACTCGAATACTTTCCTTATCAATATCAGAGGCTAAGACATTCGAATTTGGCCAAAGCTTGATCGCTGCCATAGCAAGAACTCCAGAGCCTGTCCCCAAGTCTAAAATAGAACGAGGACTACACCCCAGATCAAAAATATGCTCTAGCGCTCTTAAGCACCCCTCTGTGGAAGCATGATTTCCAGAGCCAAACGTTGTTACTGCATCAAGTCTTAACACTATTTTGTTTGACGTCTCTGCTTCCATTAAGTGAGTCCCGCAAAGATAGAAGCGACCAATTGAAACTGATTTCGTCTGTTTTTGATTATCAGAAATCCAAGCAAATTCATCAATTGGCATAGTTGTTAAACTGCTCGAGTTAAGACCTATTTCAGACAATATGAAATCAAAAAAAGTAGGAATTTATCTACAGATTTTTCCCTAACGATGAAAGATACTCTCCAATGAGAGTGAATCTTTTCCCAACTACTAGACAAGGCTCGTCCCTCGACACAACGCGAAAGAAAAATCGCATCTGAATCAGATGCGACACAAACAGTAATTTCAGAAAACTGAGTATTAGTTATCATTTATACCCGGGCGAAAACCCTCTACTTCTTTAGGCAGCGCACGAATATCAAAATATACAAGCAATGGCCCTGACAAGCATATTGACGAAAACGTGCCCACAACAATACCCACCAAGATAGGCAGGCTATACGCAGCAATTACCTCACCACCAAAAATATAAAGACACCCCAAAGAAATCAAAGTAGTACCTGAGGTGATTGTCGTACGCGATAAGGTTTCATTCATACTTAGGTTAATTAAGTCCGATATATCCATTTTCTTAAACTTTGCTAAGTTTTCTCTAATTCGATCATAGATCACAACCGTATCGTTAATAGAGTATCCAATCGTAATTAGAATTGCCAAAATAGCGGGCATATTAAATTCAAGCCTAGAAAACACATAAAATGCCATAACAAAAAATGCATCATGAATCAATGATATGATAGCACACACTCCAAAACGCCACTGAAAACGAATAGCTACATAAATCAACATCGCAAACAAACACAATGCCACCGCTACGATACCATTTGACAGAAGCTCTTCACTTGCTTTCGGACCCACTGTATCCACACTGCGATACTCAACCTGTTTTCCTAATGAGGCTTTTATTCGAGACAAAGCTGCCATCTGTTCAACATCATCACCCTGTTGTTTTTCAATGGTAACCATCACATCTTGTTTGCTTCCGGCCTCCTTAAAAGAAACATCTCCCAAGTCTAACGTAGAGAATTTTGCCCTCAAGTCTGCTAACTGCATATCTTCAGACATGCGCAAGTTCATTATAAAACCGCCCTTAAAATCTACTCCCCAGCTAATGCCTTTTATTGATCCTATAACCAAAGCAGTCAATAACACAAACGTAGAAATCCCAAAGAAAACAAAACGTTTTCCAATAAAGTCAATATTTACATTTTCTGGAACTAAACGAAGACCCATAGAATTATCCTTAAATTGTTACTGTTTTATTTTTACGAAAAGACACCCATTTTTCAGCCATCAATCGTGTGACTAAAATTGCCGTAAACATAGACACTGCTATTCCTAAACATAGAGTAATGGCAAACCCACGAATAGGGCCCGTTCCGAACCAAAAAAGCAGCAAAGCTCCAATAACCGTCGTAATGTTAGAGTCTACAATGGTTGCCATGGCGCGATCATAACCTAAGGCCAAGGCAAGTTGAGGCTTCTTTCCTGCTCGCAATTCTTCTCGAATACGCTCGAAAATTAGAACATTTGCATCTACTGCCATTCCCACAGTTAATGCAATCCCTGCAATACCTGGTAATGTTAGCGTTGCCTCCATAAATGACAATCCAGCAACGAGTAGAATCACATTAAACAGCAGTGCAACATCTGCAATAACTCCAAATATGCCATAAAGAACTAACATCACTACCGCAACAACAATAATTGACAGCATCGTTGCCAGCTGACCCGCGGCAATAGAGTCTGACCCCAAACTTGGTCCAATTGTTTTCTCTTCCATAATATTCAACGAAGCCGGCAGCGCTCCTGCTCGCATTAAGACCGCCAAATCATTAGCCGACTGAATCGTAAAATTGCCTGAAATTTGCCCTCGACCCCCCGATATCTCTTCATTAATAACCGGAGCACTAATTACTTTATTATCCAACACCATTGCAAACGGTTTTCCAACGTTTTCGCGTGTTAAATCTGCAAACTTTCTGGAACCTTGCGAATCCAATTGAAACGAAACAATAACCTGATTTTGTTGCGCATTATAGCTTTGCTGTGCATCAACCAAATTATCGCCCGTCAATCTAGAATCTTGTCGAACAACATAGTAATAAGAAGGCTCCCCCCCAGACCCATCACTCTCGGGAGGAAGTAATTTAGTCCCCGGAAGAGCTCTATATCTTTCGTTCGCCTCGTCAGCATTCACTGTCGACTCAACCATATGAAATGTTAATTTTGCCGTTTTATTAATCAAGCCTTTAATGCGTTCTGGGTCTTTTAACCCCGGCAATTGGACAATAATACGATCAGTCCCCTGTGCTGTAACCTCCGGCTCGGTAGTTCCCAGTTGATCCACACGCCTATTAATAATGCTAATCGACTGATTAATGATCGACTGACGTAAAGACAATAACTCACTCGGCCTAAGAGTAGCGGTCACACTCTTGCCATCAGAGTTTGCAATCATATGCTGCAACTCTGAAATTGACTTTTGAGCTTTTTTTGCATCTTCCTCTGAAAGAGCCTCAAAACTTACAAAAGGAGTTTCCCCAGGAATCGTCGTCAACCCCGAAAAACTAATTTTCTTTTGTCTTAACAAAACCCTGACCTCATCAGCATATCCTGAAAAACGATCTTTAATTGCACCATCCATGTCTACACGCAACTGTAAATATGTCCCCCCTTGAAGGTCTAAACCTAAGCGCATTTGAGAAGTTTTCAAAAAATCCGGAAAACTCTCTAACTGTTCTTCTGACAAAAAGTTAGGAAGTGCAAACATCACTCCAAGCACACACACACCATAAACTATATAGCTTTTCCACCGACTATAGGCTGACACTGGATTCCCCTACCTTATTCTGATGTTGGTTTGTTTGTAGACTTTCGCACCACTTCTGCACCGCTACGTGCGCGACCTTTTGTGGGAGCTTTCCTTTGACGAGGTTTCTGGTCAGACTTATCTGACTTATCTTCACCTTTCACTTTAGAAGGAGAAGAAACTTTCCTCTGCGTCATTTCTTTTGCCTTCGCAGTAGGATTAATAATGGCACCAATCGCACTTCGCAACAAACGAACTGACTGACCTGATTTTGAAAAATCCACATGCACCTCAGCCTCTTCTAACTTTGTAATGCGACCAATTAACCCACCTGTTGTTGTGATCGTATCTCCGACCTTAACTGATGATTGCATATTTTGTTGCTCTTTCATCTTGCGATTTTGTGGTCGAATAATTAAAAAATACATCACTCCAAACACCACCACTAAGGGCAACAGCATCTGCCAACCACCGGCTGCTCCACCA
Organism: Alphaproteobacteria bacterium CMAR1; assembly: GCA_963693005.1. Lineage (GTDB taxonomy): Bacteria > Pseudomonadota > Alphaproteobacteria > UBA6184 > UBA6184 > Bodonicaedibacter. Next base: position 535,584 of record OY843726.1, read on the forward strand.
GTTGTAGTTTGTGCGGCAACTGAGTTTAAAAACATAAAAATTTACTCCTGTTTCAATCTGAAAGATTCTAGCCTTTTTTTACTGAGATGGCAATATGAATACACTCACCTCATGTTTAAGGCTCAAAACCTTAAATCTTTGTTTGCAATTCAATCGAAATAATGTATATAAGAAATATATCTCGGCGGAGTAGCTCAGCTGGTTAGAGCAGCGGAATCATAATCCGCGTGTCGGGGGTTCAAGTCCCTCCTCCGCTACCACACACACCAAAACTTAATACAGTTAACACAATCGAAAAAATCTTAGCGTATTTTCGGTTGTATATATCCTCCGACTGCAAGAACTCAAACCACAGCAACGATTGACCTTCACTTTTTAACTCGTTTATGCAATAACAGTATCACTAATTATAAAGGATATTTTCATGAGTGATAGCTATACATTTTCAATGATTAAGCCAAACGCAACCGCCAAAAATATCACAGGCAAAGTAAACACTTACTTCGAAGCAATTGGCTTTAAAATTGTTGCTCAACGTCGCGTTCGATTGACCCTAAAACAAGCCCAGCAATTTTATGCGGTTCACAAAGACCGTTCTTTTTATGGTGAACTTTGTGAGTTTCTAGCATCGGGTCCCGTTGTTGCACAAGTTCTCAAAGGTGAAAATGCCGTATTAAAGGCACGCGAGATCATGGGAGACACAAACCCAGAAAAAGCAGCAGAAGGTACTATTCGCAAAGACTTAGGTGATTCTATTGGCGAAAATACCATTCACGGGTCAGACTCGGATGAAAATGCCGCGAAAGAAATCGCATTCTTTTTCTCTGAACTTGATATCTGTGAATAAATAGACGTTCAATACATCTTAAGAAAGCCCTCCCTTAACCGGGAGAGTTTTCTTATAAATAGCCTTAATAAAAAAAATCTGCTGGTGTATTTTTTTCTTAAGCATGCTAAAAGTTTAGTAGAAATCAATTATATTAATTGTCTATGACTCACGATATAAAAGAAGATATTCATGACCTAGCCAACAAAATTCTTTACCATAATGACAGATATTATCAAGATGATTCTCCAGAAATATCTGATGCAGAATACGACACCCTACGCAAAAAATACCAACTGCTAATTTTAGAGCACCCCAACCTAACACCAAAAAATAATCCTGAGACACTGGTGGGTGCCCCAATCGTTAAAAGATTTAAAAAGTCATTACACCTTAAACCTATGCTATCTCTGGACAATGCTTTTTCCGATGATGACATCATCTCTTTTGATGAACGCATTCATAGATTTATTAATCTCTCCCAAGAACACCCCGTAGAATATGTTGCTGAGTTAAAAATAGACGGGCTGTCACTTGCAGTTCGCTATAAAAATGGTCGACTCATAAGAGGAGCAACCCGAGGGGATGGAACCACTGGAGAAGATGTCACTAAAAATCTTACTACTATTACTGACATTCCAAAAAACATTCCCTATACTGATAGTGAAGTTGAAATACGCGGAGAAGTATATCTTAGTATTACAGATTTTAACCACTTAAATGATACACGAGAGGCAAATAGCGAAGCAGTATTTGCAAATCCACGCAATGCTGCAGCGGGATCTCTGCGACAACTGAATCCGTCTGTCACCGCTGAACGTCCGTTGAAGTTCTTTGCTTATGACTTAATCAACTGCTCACTAGAAATAGACTCACACGAGAAAAGTCTTCTGCTATTATCTAGTTGGGGATTTAGCGTAAATTCTGAACGAAAAGTTTGTGCAAACATCTCGGAGTGTAAATCATTTTATGATAAAGCTGCATCAGAACGATCACAATTAGGATATGACATTGACGGAATTGTATACAAAGTTAATGACAAACAACTGCAAGCCCGCTTGGGCTTTATCTCTCGCTCCCCAAGATTTGCTATTGCACATAAATTTGCCGCGGAGCAAGCGATTACAACACTCAACTCAATTACAATTCAAGTGGGGAGAACAGGCGTATTAACCCCAGTTGCCGAACTAGAGCCAATTAACATTGGAGGTGTTATTGTCTCAAGAGCCACCTTACACAACGAAGAGGAAATCAATAGGAAGCGCTTATCTATAGGCGATCAAGTAGTCATTCAGCGCGCTGGAGATGTAATACCTCAGATTGTTGAATCACTCACTACAAAAAAGAATTTTCAGCCATACAAGATGCCTAAAATTTGCCCCGTATGCGCCCACCTCACAGACAAACCTGAAAGAGAAGCCGCAACACGCTGCACTGGAGGATTCTCCTGTAGCGCTCAAGCGATAGGTAGACTGAAACACTTTGTATCAAAACTAGCTTTTAACATCGATGGGCTAGGCGAAAAACACATTCGTTTTTTATATAATTCAAAAAGGATTCTTTCTCCCTCGGATCTATTTACATTACACACGAAAAATAAAAACCACCCACTGGAGAAAGAGGATGGCTGGGGAAATCAATCGCTGCAAAACTTATTTTCTGCCATCAAAAGTGTACAAACGATAGAGTTGCATCGATTAATTTATGCGCTTGGCATTCCACAAGTTGGTATTGTTACGGCCAAACAATTGGCCCTACACTATGAGACCTGGGAGAATTTTTGGAGCTCCATCTCAAACAACACAGCGCTAAAAGCGTTAGAAGATTTAAGCGGCATTGGCCCTGCAATAGCAGAAGATATAATTACATTTTCCCGGCACTGCGAAGAACGTACCTGGGTTGAAAACCTTACGCCTCACTTAGTTATTTTGCCACATATAAAATCTAACGCTGAAGTCCTGCCATACTTTGGCAAAACAATTATATTTACGGGAACGCTTCAGAATCAAGGGCGCTCAGAGGCAAAAGCAGTTGCAGAGCGCTTAGGCTTTAAAGTAACAAACACAGTTTCATCTAAAACAGACTATATCGTCTTAGGAAAAGACCCCGGAAGCAAGGCTAAAAAAGCAGAAGAACTCAACATTCACATACTATCAGAATCTGAATGGCTCTCAATCAAATAGCATTAAAAAAAACTCAAAGCACTACTTTATTTCTATATCCTGTGCCTGTCAGACAGCAGCAAAACCTTGAGAATTTTGTGCAAAGTTGTGCTTTTAAAGCATGTTTACACCTGATAATATTGTTTTTTTAACACCTATGTACTAATTCTTAGCGGAAAGAGAGTTCATGAAGAAACTACAGGGCGCAATCATTTTAGTCGCAGGAACTTGTATAGGAAGCGGGATGATAGCACTACCTCTTGTTGCCGCAAAAGCAGGCCTTGTACCCAGCATTTTAGCAATGCTGTTTATTTGGTTTGTCATGTACTATACTGCGCTTATCAACGTGGAGTTAAACTTATACGCTGGACAGGGCCTCAGTTTAGGTGAACTAGGAAAAAGATTCTCTGGCCCCATCGCTTCCAGCATCGGAACTCTTAGCCTAAACCTATTATCTTACTCTTTATTGGCTGTTTTTATTTATGGAGGGACCTCCATCATAAAAACAATAACCATCACTACCTATTCACAAGAGCATATTATTTCACTCTTCGCTACTTCTGCATTTACAATATTATTACTTCCAGTCAAGATTATTGATTACTTGAACCGCATTTTATTCATTATTTTGCTATCTGTATTTGTGTTACTAATTGGGGCCCTTACTCATCATATTAAATGGTCTTCACTGCCTCTTTGGTCCGACAATTTCACCACCTGGAAAATCTGGAGCACCATTATTCCTGTACTATTTACATCTTTTGGATTTCAAGTCATTTTCCATACACTTACTAATTACTGCAATCATAACCCACGCATTTTAAAAAAAGCTTTTTTCTGGGGAAGCCTTATCCCTGCGATTGTTTATATTCTCTGGACAAGCGGCGTTTTAAGTGCAGTTAACAACAAAAGTCCTGTTTTTTATGAATCTATGATCAATGGGGAGGTCGAGGTTGGCGACCTTATCTTAGAACTTAGCAAGATTGCTCAATGGACATCTTTACAAATTTTAGTTTGGTGGGTTTCTTTATTAGCAATTATCACATCAGTGCTAGGTGTGGGTGTTGGTCTAGTTGATGCATTAACTCATTCACTGAAACATTCGATATTATCTTTTTACACACGAAAATTAATAGCAGTTATGCTAACAGTAGCTCCTTCATATATTGTTGCACTAATGATTCCTAACGCATTTATTTCCGTATTAGGGTTCGCTGGAATGATTCTAGTCGTTATCGCTATCTTATTGCCTATATACCTTTTCAACCAACTCCCAACACCCCGTAAAACTTACTATCAATTCCTGAAAAATAAACCGTTAATATGGTTAATGCAAATCGTTGGAATACTCATCATTTGTAGCGAGATTTTGAATATATTGATATAACCCTCCCTGTTTTTGCACTAGATTTTACAAAGACTCAGCAAATACCTCTCGATTTCTGGTCGATTCAGAAGTTTTTGTTGCTTACAAAGAAGCTCGACCTTATCAAGAATAATAACGGCCTCTAATAGCCCCTTAATACTCCACTTTGAAAGATTATGTATAACTTGCGCTTGCTTTGGAAATGGAATTTTAGGAGTTGCTAATTTAACAGCTTGAGTTAACGAAACTCCTTTAGAAATTTTTCGACACAGCTCAGAGAGTTCCCATATTTGTTTTGCGATTATCCGTAGCAAAGGTATTATTTCTTTCTCCAACACCTCTCCCGATTTTTGAAAGACAGTCAGAATAGCTTTTGCATTTTTACTAACGATTACATTTGCAACCTCAAAAATCTCTGACGAAAATTGCGACACCTCAAGAAGTTGAATTTGCTCCCAACTTATACATTCACCTGAAGGACACAGTTGTTTTAGCTGGGAAACTAACAGTTGTGCATCTTGGAATGAAGCCGTTTTATCAATCAACTGCTGTAAACACTCCGAGTCAAGAGTCCTGTTTGACAACTCATGCTCAAAAAAAGATCTTAAAAATACAAAGTCAGCACTGTATATCGCCACGGCTATATAACTACCATGCGATTGAAAAATCTGAACTAACTTACTGTTCGCGCGTAGATTCTTTCCTACCAACACTATGGGCACAGAGCCCCGATATGATTCAATAACGGATAGTATTTTATCAGTTGCTTCTTTAATAAGAATCAGTTTTTTAGGATTAAATAAACTAGTGTTAAGGTATAGCGCCGTTTTTGAGACTTGCAACACATCACTCTCTGTTAGTGTTTCAATTTGGCTAGACGTCACGCCAAACCTTATGGGCAACAGCAGCTCTGAAAGATATTTTTCTATAGCCGGGTTATTTCCATAGAGCAAATACCCTCGCGCAATATTCCCTTTATACAAATACTCCGGCTTCTGTTTCATTTCTTAAACAACAATATTGATAATTTTTTGTTTTACAATAATTGTTCGCCGAACTTCTTTTCCATCTATAAATGGCTTAGCTTGTTCATAAGCCACTTGCCTAATTTCATCCTCTGATGCATCAATATCAACCTCAATTGTGCCTCGCAGTTTCCCACAAACCTGAACCGCAAGCGTGACAACGTCATTTACGATAAGCGAATCATCATGTTTCGGCCAAGGAGCATTATGAATCATCGTTGAATGACCGAGAAGTTCCCACAACTCTTCACACAAATGGGGTGTGATTGGGGCCAATAACTGCGTCAAAGCTTCAAACCCCTCACGCAAAGCCCACTTTTCATCATCTGTCTTTGCTTTAAAAACAAAGAGTTTATTTGAGAGAGTACGTAGGCGTGCAACGCCACGATTATACGCGAATGTTTCTAAATCATTCGAATACTCTTTAATTGTATTGTGTATTTCTCGACGCAACTTAATCGTTGATTCTGAAAAGGTAATCGGCGCTGGCAAACCACACGAAGGAATTAGTTCAATTGCGGCTACTGTCTGAATATAAAGTTTATTAAGATATTTCCAAGCACCTTCTGCTCCAGAATCTGTCCATTCCAAATCTTTTTCCGGCGGATTATCCGACATCATGAATAATCGAGCTGTGTCTGCTCCATAAGCATCAATAATTTCACCCGGGTCAATGGTATTTCTTTTAGATTTGCTCATTTTTTCAAGGCGACCAACCGTTACAGCTGATTTATCAGACTGCTTTATAAAAGTATCATTTTCTAACTGAATAACCTCTGAAGGAGCAAGCCAGTTTCCTTGTGAGTCTTTGTAGGTAGTATGGGTAATCATTCCTTGAGTGAGCAAGTTTACAAATGGTTCATCAAAAGCAATAGGATACCCTGACTTTCGCAGCGCTCGAGTAAAAAAGCGAGAATACAGCAAATGTAGAATTGCATGCTCTACCCCCCCAATGTACTGATCAACTGACATCCAGTAATTGGTTTCTTCTTTTTCAAATGCAGATCTTGATTTGGGAGAACAGTAACGCAAAAAGTACCACGAAGATTCAAAAAACGTATCCATAGTGTCAGTATCTCTAATAGCCGGCTTTTCACAGTCAGGACAATTCGTATACTTCCAACTACTATGTTGGTCTAATGGATTGCCCAAAGTATCAAAACTCACATCTTCAGGCAATTCAACAGGTAAGTTCTCAATTTTTTCAGGAACTACCCCACAATCCTTACAGTGCACAAAAGGAACAGGGCACCCCCAGTAACGCTGGCGAGAAACCCCCCAATCTCTCAAACGATAAGTCGTAGCCCTTTTTCCAACTCCCAATGATTCAAGCTCTTGAATCATTGCTGCCTTAGCATCTATGCATGACAACCCATTTAACATACCTGAGTTAATCATTTTTCCATTGGAAGCTATATAGGCTGATTTTTTATCCCAATCGTCCTTGTCCTCAACCACTTGGGTAATAGCCAAGTCATATTTAGTAGCAAATTCAAAATCACGTTGATCATGTGCCGGACACCCAAAAACGGCCCCTGTTCCATAATCCATTAAAACAAAATTAGCAACAAAAATGGGGAGTTTTTTTCCTGGAATAGCCTTGTGGGATGCCGTTAGACCCGTATTAAAACCTAATTTTTCAGCTTTTTCAATGTCAACTTCTGAAGTCCCAATTTCTGCACATGATTGCACGAAAGAATCTAAAGCTACATTGCTTTTTGAAAGCTTTGCTGCAAGTGGGTGCGTGGGCGCAATACCAATAAATGATGCACCAAAGAGCGTGTCTGGACGCGTTGTAAAAACTCGAACCTTCTCATCATTAGAGACATCAAAGTCTACGTAAGCACCTTCAGATTTGCCAATCCAGTTACGCTGCATTGTGCGAACTTTCTCTGGCCACCCCTTTAGATTATCAAGCCCATCCAGAAGTTCTTCGGCAAAATCTGTTATCTTCAAAAACCACTGGTAAATAAGCTTGCTCTCAACTTTTGCCCCAGATCTCCATCCCCGACCATCTACAACTTGCTCATTTGCAAGAACTGTATTTTCGATCGGATCCCAATTAACTCTAGATTCTTTACGGTACAGCAACCCGTTTTTCCAAAACTTAATCATCATTTCTTGTTCATGACGATAATACTCAGGCACATGCGTAGCAATTTCACGCCCCCAATCATACGTAAAGCCAAGAGGTTTAAGTTGAGTCCTCATTTCTGCAATATTTTTATTTGTCCAAGTTTTTGGATGGGTTTGACGTTCAATCGCTGCATTTTCAGCGGGCAACCCAAACGAGTCCCACCCCATAGGGTGCATTACGTTATAACCTAAAGCTTTTCGATATCTCGCTGCAACATCTCCCAATGTATAATTGCGAACGTGCCCCATATGAATACGACCAGATGGATAAGGTAACATTTCTAAAACATAATACTTTGGCTTACTTTTATCCACTTTTGACACAAAAGCCCCGAAATTATCCCAGATTGTCTGCCACTTTATTTCTGTTGCTTTAAAGTTATAGCGCATTACATTTTACCCTAATCTTGTTTCTTTTGCTGATCAAAAATACGTAGTGCTTCGCTAAGAATTTTCGAAACAACATCATGCCGAACACCATGCTTAGGAGGAGCAGTTTCCCATATATTATTCTTCAAGTTTTCTGAAAACACTAACACATTAACACTCTTTTCGTCAGGAAGCTTTCCTATCAATCGCACTGTCACTCTATGTCGCCATTTTACGTCGCTTTCATCATTAAACCACCCAGTCTGGATAATTTTTGAGGAAAAGTTACTAAAACTGATAGGATACTGTGACAATACTATATTTGCCGCCACCCAAACTGGATCTTGCTGCGCGACATCACTCCTTTCATTTTCATCTTTTGACCACCTAACACCCAGCCTATCTTTCCCAAATACACTCCCCCTTCGATCATCTTCAGCTCGCTCAGAAGGTGATCGAAAGTCACCAGAGTTTATAGGTGAATTTCCTGCACAACCTAATAACATTAAGGACAGTAAAAATATAGTATATTGCTTCATTGTGCTATTTCTGTTTGGTTTTTTACACTTATATCAAATAGTGTTTGGGATGTCATCCTTAGTTATGTTTCTGATTAACGACTACGTTAGAAATATCCAATCTATCAACAAAAGTATTGGCAGCAAAAACCCCACAGACCAAAGCATGTAGCCAAAAAATGACGGCATAGAAACTCCATAGTTTCGGGCAATTGAGGCAACCATAAAGTTTGGAGCATTTCCAATATACGTTAGGGCGCCCATATATACTGCCCCTAAAGAAACTGCTTCTAGAATATAGGCCTTAACCCCCATAAGCTCTATGGGGTCCCCCCCTGCCATATTAAAGAAAATTAGATAGGTTGGAGCATTATCTAAAAAGGCTGAGAATAGACCCGTCATCCAAAAATATAAGCTAGGAGTCAGTGTATAGTCTAAATTCTCTCCCCAAACCTTTATAGCTGCAATTACTGGTATAAGCGTTATAAAAATTGCTAAAAAAAGCTTTGAAACCTCTAAAAAAGGCTCCCAGTGAAATTCATGACCACGCCGCACCGTCATTGGAGTGAGCAGCAGAGATAATCCTGCCATTGCAAGCATTCCAACTTCGCGAACAATGTTTTGAAGAGGCATTATGGTGCCTAAAAGTGTAAACTCACTACTCGGGGCCCACAACCCACTTTGCAAAACAAAAACAACTACGCCAACTAACAACAAAAGATGCAGCTTTCCATCAATAGAAAAAGAGAACTTTTCACCTTTATTACGTTTTACAGTTGGCTCGGCAAGATAATAATCCAAGAAGAAAAATACGGTTAACAAAACACTCAAAGTCACTATATACGGCAACCAGAACATCTCTGCTGTCCAAAAAAACCCAACACCTTTTAGAAACCCCATAAACAGGGGCGGGTCACCCAAAGGAGTTAGAGCTCCACCAATGTTTGAAACAACAAAGATAAAAAATAAAACCTGATGAGTTCTATATCCTCGATATTGATTTAAGTGCAAAAATGGCCGAATTAAAATCATTGATGCCCCTGCAGTACCAACAATACTAGAGAGCAATGCTCCTGTCAGTAACACTACTGTATTAACAAACGGTGTGGGCTTTGCATAAATTTGAACCCTTAAACCACCACTGATTGTGTATAAAGCAAGAACAAGAAGAACAAATGGAAAGTATTCCAGCAATAACGTGTGTGCAATAACATGAAGAGCACCCTCCGCTCCAGAGAACACTATTAAGTTTATGACAGAAAAACTCAACCATCCAAAAGCAAATTTTCCATAGTGTAAATGCCAAAGCTTAGGAATAACCAAAGGTAGAAGGGCGATCGACAAAATAGTTCCAACAAAAGGAAGATATAAAACAAACACCTATAAATCCTTTATTCGTGACTTAATAGTACCAATTGCTTTAGCTGGGTTTAAGCCCTTGGGACAAGTATCAGCGCAGTTCATAATTGTATGACAACGATATAGCTTAAAAGAATCATTCAGCCCTTTCAACCTATCTTCCGTTAAAACATCCCGGCTATCTTCAATAAATCGTGATGCTTGCAGCAGTACGGCAGGTCCTAGATACTTGTCCCCATTCCACCAATAACTAGGACAACCAGAAGAACATGAAAAGCACAAAACGCACTCCCACAATCCATCAATTTTTGCTCTCTGATCTGGCGTCTGCAAACGCTCTTTCTTTTTAGGCAAAGCGCCTTCTTGTACCCATGGTTTTATAGACGAGTACTGTTTATAAGCATGACGCAAATCCGGAATTAAATCTTTTACCACGGGCATATGGGGTAATGGGTAAATTTTGACTTCTCTTTTAATGTCTTGAATAGGCTTTAAGCACGCCAAACTATTTTTACCATCAATGTTCATAGAGCAGCTGCCACAAACCCCTTCTCGACAAGACCGTCGAAAAGCCAAAGAAGAATCAAACTCTCCTTTAATCTTTATAAGCGCATCTAAAACCATAGGGCCACACTTATCTAAATCAACTTCAAACATATCTAGCGTAGGGTTTTTATCTTCTTCTGGGTTATATCGATAAATATGAAAGTTTTTCTTATTTGATCCTTTTGTTAAAAAATCTTTTCCTTTTTTAACAACGGACTTTTTAGGCAGTGAAAAATCAGCCATAGTTTCCTCCTAATACACGCGTTTCTTGGGGGGCACACTATCCACATCTTTTGAGAGGGGAGTTTGGGTTACGTCACGGTAATCCAATGTTACCTGGTTATTGTCCAAATAAGAGTACGTATGCTTCATCCACTCTTTGTCATCACGGACACGATAATCATCTCGAGCATGGGCTCCTCGACTCTCAGTTCTAGCCTCGGCAGAATGTAATGTAACCTGAGATTGAGAAATTAAATTATCTAATTCTAACGCTTCAACAAGGTCTGTGTTCCAAATAAGAGAACGGTCTTGAATACCAAAATCTTTGCGCATATCAACAATCACATCCATTCCTTGAATTCCTTTAGTTAAAGTTTTGCTTGTTCTAAATACTGCACAATGATTTTGCATGTTTTTTTGCAAAGCTAATAGTCCGGTTGCGGTAGATGTTGCACCTTTTGAGTTTCGCACTTTGTCGAAACGATCAAGCGCCGCATCTAAAATATCGCTTGGCAAATCCTGATGAGTAGAATTGGGTTGAATTAATTTTTCTGCTTGAATTGCAGCAGCTCGCCCAAACACAATTAGGTCTAAAAGTGAGTTTGTTCCTAAACGATTTGCACCATGAACTGAAACACAAGCCGCTTCACCGATTGCCATAAGCCCATGAACTTTTTTCTTTGCATTAACTCCAGCAGGAACCTCAACCTCTGCATTGTAATTTGTAGGAATACCACCCATATTATAATGAACGGTTGGCAACACCGGGATAGGTTGCCTTGTTACATCTACACCTGCAAAAATTTTTGCAGTTTCCGAAATTCCTGGCAGCCTTTGATGTAAAACCTCTGAGTCAATGTGTTCAAGATGCAGCATAATGTGGTCTTTACTCTCTCCTAAACCATTACCCTGTAAAATTTCCATTGTCATTGCGCGACTCACCACATCCCTAGATGCTAAATCTTTTGCCGAAGGTGCATACCTTTCCATAAATCGCTCACCTTTTGAATTAGTAAGATAACCACCCTCTCCTCTAGCACCCTCGGTAATTAAACACCCTGCGCCATAGATACCTGTTGGATGAAATTGAATAAATTCCATATCTTCTAGGGGCAATCCCGCACGCAATACCATTGCATTGCCGTCCCCCGTACAGGTGTGCGCAGACGTACATGAGAAAAATGCTCGACCATACCCACCGGTAGCTATTACAACAATATGGGACTGAAACTCATGTAACGTTCCATCATCCAAACACCAAGCTAATACACCGCAAATATTTCCCTCTTTGTCTTTTAGAAGGTCCAATACGATATACTCTATAAAAAATTCAGTTTCATGACGAACACACTGTTGATACAGAGTGTGTAAAATAGCATGCCCAGTGCGATCGGCTGCAGCACAAGCACGACGTGCCATAGATTCACCTTGTTTTATAGTATGTCCACCAAAAGGACGTTGATAAATCTCACCTTTCTCAGTTCGAGAAAACGGCACTCCAAAATGTTCTAACTCAATTACCGCATCTGTTGCATGCTTACACAAATACTCTATTGCATCTTGATCTCCTAACCAGTCAGAGCCCTTGATTGTGTCATAAAAGTGATATTCCCATTTGTCGCCATCTCCCATATTACCTAAAGCCGCACTAACTCCACCTTGTGCAGCAACTGTATGACTTCGAGTTGGAAAAACCTTTGAAATACAAGCAGTTTTCAACCCCTTAGAGCTCATACCTAAAGCTGCACGAAGCCCAGCGCCCCCTGCACCAACAATCACAACATCATACTGGTGTTTAATAATTTTATAGCTTTCCATTATAGCCCCCCTATGCAGAGGCAAATGAGCAGTGCTGACAGCACTCCCATACATATGGAGAGCGAGATAGCCGCTCTACGTATATCTGATTTTGGAATATAGTCTTCCAGAGCACTCTTTACCTCTATCGTTACGTGAGCTATAAGAGCGCACCCAGACATGATTGCCACAACTTTCCAACTCTGTAAAAACGCAAGAAATTCACTTGGCGATCCCAGAAGTTGCGTTGCCAACGCTATAAAAAACAAGAGAGAGACAATCGAAGCCCCGCGAAGCAATATATGATAAAACATGATTATCCCCATATGTAACAATGGCTTATAAAGGCCGTAATTAAGGTGAATGCAAGAATTGCTATATTCGATACACATACAAAAGTTTTTGAAAACCCCAAATTACAACAATTCCAAATAATATAACGCACCTCTGCTGCAATATAGAAGGCAACAACAGGAAGAACAATTGAAGTTTTTATGCGCCCAAACCATGAAAAGGAAATCCACTTAACCCAATCCATGCTAACTCCTATTAATACAAAAAAACTATAAATCCCAAGTATCATCGCAGAACAAAAGAAAACTATACTAAGCGCTCTATGTGAAATAGAAATAATTGCTGCTGCAGGAAGCCTATAAACCTGCAAATGAGGGGAAAGTGGGCGCGTACGCATAAAACACCTATTTTTTTATAATATTAGCGAAGTATCACCCTTTATGAAAGAAACTTCTGCAATCTATACTTGTAGTAAGAGTCTTTCTGGATCTTCAAGCATCTCTTTGATTCTAACTAAAAAACTTACTGCTTCTTTTCCATCAACTAATCTATGATCATAGGATAGTGCAACATACATCATCGGGCGAATTTCAACCTTATTATTAATTGCAACAGGGCGGTTTTGAATTGCATGCATCCCCAGGATCCCACATTGCGGTGGATTCAAAATGGGTGTTGACATTAACGAGCCAAAAACACCTCCGTTTGTAATGCTAAACGACCCACCTTGAAGTTCTGACAGCTCTAGTTTTCCATCTTTTGCACGAGCCCCCAAATCAGAAATTTGTTTCTCTATTTCTGCAAAACTTAGTGAGTCTGCCTTCTTTAGAACTGGAACAACAAGGCCATTCCCTGTACTAACAGCAACTCCAATATCATAAAAATGTTTAAAAATAATGTCCGCATCATCAATCTCCGCATTTAAGGCTGGGTACTCCTTTAATGCCTGTACACAAGCAGCAACAAAGAACGACATAAACCCAAGCTTAATGCCGTAAGAAGAAACAAATGATTCCTGCAGTCGTTTGCGCAAACTAACGATATGAGACATATCAACTTCGTTAAAAGTAGTAAGAATTGCAGCCGTATTTTGTGCAGCTTTGAGCCGCTCTGCAATCTTCAGACGCAACCTTGACATAGGCACTCGCTCTTCTCTATCTTGGGTCACTAAGGTTTTAGAGTCTGACTTGTTAGCCGAAGAATTCAAGCTATTTAGAACGTCTGTTTTAGTCAATCTTCCACCCTTTCCAGAGGCAGAAATTTCTTCACCAATTAAGTTGTTTTCCGCTATAATTTTCTTTACAGAAGGAGGGTTTTTATCGTCATTTGAGGTAAGTTTAAGCGAGGTTTGAGGTAGTTCTGTTTTTTCTAAACTCACTTGCGGAGTCTCTCTTACTTCACCTGCCTCCATCTGACCCAACGCATCACCTATCTTAACGACATCTCCTTGTTTTGCTAAAATCTTAGACAGAGTTCCTGATACCGGAGCATTCACCTCTAAAGTCACTTTGTCTGTTTCTAGCTCAACTAACAAGCTATCCTGCCCAATCTGATCACTCTCTTGAATGTACCATTTTCCAACAGTAGCCTCTGAAACCGACTCACCTAAAGAAGGAACTACTATATCTGTCATATTATACCTTTTTGATCGTTAGAGCTGCTTGAATTATAGCGGATTGTTCGGACGAATGTACAGATGAATAACCCGTAGCAGGCGACGACGCCGCACTGCGACCAATATAAGCCGAAGTAACGCCCATTTCCTGCAACTGAAAATATACATGCATCCAAGCACCCATATTTTTTGGTTCTTCTTGACACCAAATGACTTCCGCTTTTGGATGTTTTTTTAGAACCGCAGCTAACTCTTGCTGGGGAAACGGGTATAATTCTTCTATACGAATAATTGCAACATCATCGGGCTGTGTTTCTAGCAAGTCATAATATATTTTACCACAACACAATACAACGCGACGAGAGCCTTTTGTAACAACCTTATCATCGATTACTGCTTTAAAACTTGACGCCTCTTCAAACTCCGTCAACAAAGATACCGCATATTTATGCCTTAGCAACGATTTTGGTGTCATAATTATTAATGGTCGCTTATAAGAAGACAATGCTTGTCGACGCAACAAATGGAACATACTTGCTGGAGTTGTGGGAGTCGCAACACACATATTGTTCTCTGCACAAAGCTGCAAAAAGCGCTCTAACCTTGCAGACGAATGCTCTGGCCCCTGTCCCTCCATACCGTGAGGTAACAACAAAACTATCCCATTTTGCTGCCCCCATTTTGTTTCAGCCGACGCAATAAACTGATCTATCATAATTTGAGCACCATTTGAAAAATCACCAAACTGAGCCTCCCAAATAACAAGACGGTCAGAGTCTCCCAGCGCTACCCCATACTCAAAACCCATAACGCCATATTCAGATAGTATACTGTTATACACCTGTACTTTTACGTCCGCATCTAGCATTTCATTTAAAGGAAAAACTTGCTTGCTTGTTGTCTGATCACAAACGCCAATGTGCCGATGAGAAAACGTTCCACGAATAGAATCTTCGCCACTAATTCGAACTGGGATCCCTTCTGTGAGCAAACTACCATATGCCAACAGCTCTCCCGTGGCCCAATCTATATTCTCCCCACTTTCAAACATCTTCTCTCTAGCCTTTAATAGGCGTTCAATTTTTGGATTTAGATTAAAACCCTCCGGCGGCGTTGATATAGCATCTGCTACCCGCTTAAAATATTTTTTGCTGATACCCCTTGATATAGACGGAGGCTCTTTATTAGTTTTTTGAGCTGGAAATTTCCATGTGTCGGCTGCATTAAATGCGCGAGTTAAAGTTTCAAAATACTCACCACGAATTGTCATTGCTTGCTCTGGAGAAACAACCCCTTTCTCAATCAGCAAAGCCTCATACTGCGCAAGCACTGAGGCGTGAGAGCGGATTTGGCTATACATCGCGGGCTGAGTAAACTTAGGCTCATCCCCTTCATTATGACCATTCCTACGATAACCAACAAGATCAATAACAACATCTTTTTTAAACTCTTTTCTATACGAATAGGCCAACCAGGATACAAAGATACAGGCAGATATATCGTCAGCATTTGCATGAAAAACTGGAGCATTTACAGATTTTGCTAAATCAGAAGCATAGTCTGTAGAGCGAGATTCAGATGGAGAAGCAGTAAAGCCAATCTGATTATTCGTTATAATATGAATCATTCCTCCAACTGAGTAACCCTCAACTTGACTCATTAACAATGTTTCTGCATTCACGCCCTGACCTGCAAAAGCTGCATCACCATGAACAAGAATTCCTAGAGCATTTGGAGCAGATAACTGCTGATGTGCCCAAACATTACCCATAACAACTGGATTAACCGCCTCCAAATGTGATGGGTTATACAAAAGCGACACACAAAGAGGCTTGTCATGCAAGGTGACATCTGTTTGACCACCCATGTGGTATTTTACATCGCCCATACCACTAACATCTGGATACTTACCCATGAACTGAGCAAATAACTCTTCTAGAGGCCTACCTATAATATTATACAGTGTATTAAGACGCCCACGATGCGCCATTCCTATCACTGACTTTTCCAAATCATCAGTAGCCGCACGTGTTAATAAATCATGTAGCACTGGTATTAATGCATCACACCCTTCCAGCCCAAATCGCTTTGCGCCTGGAAACTTTTTAGATAGAAATGTTTCAAAAAGCTCTGACTTTACAAGCCATTCAAAAATTTCAACATCATCTTCATGTGTTAACGCAAACGGAGCCGTTTCCAATCGGCGTTGGATCCAGCTGACTTCATCTGAATTAGGAATGTGCATATATTCATACGCAGCATTTCCACAATATACCATGGACAATTGATCAATAATTCCACGTAATGTATTGCGCCGACCAATTTTGAACCCTTTTAAAGGATAATCTAAATCGCCCTCTTTGATTTGCCGATTGCTTAAACTAAGTTCTGGATGCTTCTTGATCTTTAACAATCCCAAGGGATCTAGAGTTGCAGAATAATGCCCCCAGCGACGATATGCATTTGCAAGTGCAGCTGCTTTTAAAGAAAGTTCCGTATCTCGAGCATCAGAATCAAGTGTCTTATTTTTAACCAGAGAAGCGACACTCTGAGAAGCTTGCTCATATTTAGAGCCTCTAGCTAAGTCTAATAAAATTGCATTCTCATCATCATTCAACTGTTCAAAAAACAAACGCCACTCTTTTGAGACCTCAGAGGAACCACCTTTATACTGCTGAAATTTCCGGGCGATGTACTGGGCATTGTCTGCAGTTAAAAATGAATTCTCTAATACACCTTTTCTCATAATGACAGTACTTCTTTTACCTTTTTTCCGATATCGGCTGGAGACTCTACAACATATACGCCTGCATTTAATAGCGCTATGTTTTTCTCCGCCGCCGTATCACTAACGCCCGCAACAATGGCCCCAGCATGCCCCATTCTGCGCCCCAAAGGAGCAGTTTTTCCGGCAATAAACCCTATCACTGGTTTAGTAGCTGCATGAGTGCGAATAAGCTCGGCAGCTGTGTTCTCTTCGTTTCCTCCAATTTCCCCAATCATCACTATAGCATCTGTGTCTGGGTCATCAAAAAATCTAGCTATTACATCCGAAAAGCTCATACCATGAATAGGATCGCCACCAATTCCAATGCAGGTAGACTGACCAATTCCTAACTTTGAAAGCTGATCAACCGCCTCATACGTTAATGTTCCAGACCTTGAAACGACACCAACTCGACCTGGCTTGTGAATAAACCCTGGCATAATACCTATTTTGCTTTCGCCAGGGGTAATAATTCCCGGACAGTTAGGCCCGATTAACACACTATTAGATTTTTCCAAACTCGCCCGAACCATCATCATATCCAAAATAGGGATTCCCTCAGTGATACAGACAATTAATGGGATTTTTGCATCAATAGCTTCCAAAATAGAGTCTGCTGCAAATGGTGCTGGCACATAAATGACGCTTGCATCAGGCTTTGTTTCGCGAACTGCTAACTCAACAGTATAAAAAATGGGAAGCCCCAAGTGAACTGAACCTCCCTTTCCTGGAGAAACGCCTCCTACCATTTGAGTACCATACTCTTGGGCTTTTTCTGTATGGTACGTGGCTTGACGCCCGGTTAAACCCTGACAAATTACTCTTGTTTTCTTATTGATCAAAATGCTCATCTTTGATCTCCACGCACTAATTCAACTACCTTTTGGGCGCCTTCAGATAACGATGACGCAACCACTATATTAATATTATTTTGCTTTTTAATAAGCTCTCTTCCTTTTTCTGCATTTGTTCCCTGCAAGCGAACAACAAGAGGAATATCCAAGTTGCTTTCTTCTGCAGCCTCAACAATACCTTGCGCAATAATATCACAATGAATAATTCCACCAAAAATATTCACAAAAATTGCTTTTACTGAAGCGCTAGACTGTATAATTTTAAACGCCGAAACGACTTGTTCTTTCGAAGCTCCTCCTCCAATATCAAGAAAATTCGCTGGATCACCCCCGTGTAGTTTTATGATATCCATAGTGGCCATTGCAAGCCCCGCCCCGTTTACCATACATCCAATATTACCATCAAGTTCAATATAATTTAGATCAGCTCTTGATGCCTCAACCTCTTTTTCTGACTGTTCATTCGGATCATTTAAACTTACAAGTTCGGGGTGACGAAACAAGCCATTCTTATCAAAGCTAATTTTTGCATCAATCGAAACAAGCTGCCCTTCTTTTGTAATAACAAGGGGATTTAATTCGATTAGCTGAGCATCTGTAGATAAAAACAAACTATATAACTGGTAACATATGTGCTGAAACTCCTCTAGCAAATCAGGCGGTATTTGGAGGTGTTCTGCCATTTTTCTACAATGAAATGGCTTTAAATGTAATTCCGGCAATACTAAAGTTTTATGTATCTCACTTGGGTGTGTTTCAGAAATCTCCTCAATATTTGATCCCCCATGTTGGGAAACCACAAATATTAAAGCGCTGCTGTCTCTGTCTAATAACAAACTAAGATAAAGCTCTCTTTCAATATTCACTCCTTCTTCAAGATAGACCTTCCGAACCAACCGACCTTCCGAACCAGTCTGCTTAGTGACAAGTGATATTCCTAAAATTTCTTCAACGTAATTTAATGCATCCTTTGAGTCATGTGCAATTTTGACTCCTCCTGCTTTACCTCTTCCCCCTGCATGAACCTGCGCCTTAACAGCCCAAGTTTTATAATCAAGAGAGTCAATGATTGCAGAGGCCTCTTGTTTTGAACTAATCAAAACACCCCTAGGAACAGAAATTCCGTAACTTCGCAAAAGTTCTTTTGCTTGATATTCATGAATATTCATTTGATTATATCGTTTTCATAATGGCTTTTAACTCTTTAACGGAGGCAACAGACTTATCTAGGTTTGCCCTTTCATTCTCCGACAACGGAACTTCAATAATCTCCTCAACACCGTCTTGCCCGATTACAACAGGAACCCCCACATATAAACCATCCAGTCCATATTTGTTCTCCACATATGCAGCACAAGGGAAAACTTTACGCTGGTTTTGCAAAAAGGATTCTGCCATTGCAAGCGCTGCCGATGCAGGAGCATAGAACGCCGACCCTGTTTTCAACAACTCCACAATCTCAGCTCCTCCTTTTCGCGTACGCTCAACAATTCTACCAATAGCCTCCTGAGATATTTGTCCCATTTCAACTAAGGTATTAAGGGAAATTCCCGCCACTGTCGAAAATCCTATCACCGGAACCATTGTATCTCCGTGTCCACCTAAAACAAGAGCGGTTACTTGTTCCGAAGAAACATTTAACTCTTCGGAAATAAAGTGACAAAAACGTGCGGAATCTAAAACTCCAGCCATACCCACAACACGATTATGTGGTAACCCCGATGCTTGCTGTAAGCGCTCAACCATAGCATCTAAAGGGTTGGTAATAACAATAACAAAAGCATTTGGAGCATAGCTTTTAATGGCCTCTCCTACTAAATCCATAACACTCGCATTAATAGACAACAAATCATCACGGCTCATACCTGGTTTTCTGGGGCTACCGGCCGTTACGATCACGACATCGGCATCCTTAATATTTTGATAGTCGTCCGTGCCAATCAAGTTGCATGACTTACCCGCTATTGCGGCAGCATGAGAAATATCTAGGGATTTCCCCTGAGCAATCCCCCTCGAGATATCAAACAAAACAACATCACCTAACGTTTTTAAACAAAACAAGTGCGCAAGGGTGCCTCCAATATTTCCCGCACCAATAAGGGCTATTTTTTTTCTACTAGGCATAAACTTTCTAATCCTTACTCGGCTTTAAATGTTGCAGTATAAAGTGTTGACCCAACTCAATTCCGGCCTGGTTAATACCATGACCCAAGTCTGCCATCCGATATCCATCAACCGTTACCCCCAGCTCTTTTAAGGCATTAAACGTTTCCACCATTGCCTCAATGGGTATAACAATGTCCTCCTCTCCATGAGCCAACATAATTGCAGGTAAAGACTCGGCTTTATTTTTAGGTTTATCAAGAAGCTTACCCGAATACGCTACAACCACAGAACACAAATCTTGACAAGTTAATGCCAAGTGCATTGCAAGCATTGAACCTTGAGAAAAACCCAACAAAACACTCTTAGAACCGTCTAGGTTAGCCCCCAGCATTTTTTCACGAATATATCGCTCTGTAATTTCAGCAGCCGTCCCCACACCTGACATTAATGCCTCTGAACTTTCGTCTCGCAAGCTAAACCATTGATATCCAGGAGTATTATTTTCACAGAGTTCCGGCGCATTTGGCATGTGAAATTCTGCATCTGGAAATGTGTGCGAAAGTGCTTCCGCTATATCTAATAAATTAGATCCATCTGCCCCCCATCCATGTAACAGAAAAAACTGCAACTTCGGAAGTAACCCAGACTTTGTACGTTGTATCGGGCCATTTAACTGTTTTTGAGGCCTTAGCATTGATTCTCCAGATTCATATGTTTCTCTCTCTTATTAAACCATATTGGGTATTAACACTTATTTAAAAGCAACCTGCTCTTGCCTACTCACTAGATTTACGATGTTTTTTATAGGCAACTGCTGCAGCCACCAAAACACCAAAAGTTGATATGGTCAACATTATAGTCGCTAATGCATTAATTTTGGGACTAACCCCGCCAGTTTTCAATGTTGAAAAAATTACCATAGGGAGAGTTGTAGAGTCAGGAGATGAGACAAAGCTTGCAATTACAACATCATCTAAGGAAAGCGCAAAAGATAAGAACCACCCAGCTATGCAGGCCGGAGTAATGAGAGGAAGAGTAACATCTAAAAAAACACTCAACGGCTTCGCCCCCAAGTCCATGGCTGCCTCGTCTAAGGAGAGATCTAACTCCATCAGCCTTGCCCGAACAATAACGACCACATAAGCAATACCAAGGGTTGTGTGTGCAATACTAATAGTAGGAATACCATAAGGGATCCCGACTTCAAAAAAGTTTTGAATTGCAACAAAAAATAACAATAAGGAAAGCCCCGTAACAACCTCTGGGATAATAAGAGGCATGTGAGATAAGGTTTCAAACAAGTTCCTCCCCCTAAATTTTCTTACCCTCACCAAGCCAAATGCAGCAAGCGTTCCTATACTCATTGCAAGCGTTGCGGAAATTGTGGCGATTTTTAAGCTGTTCCAAAAACTTTCAAGAATCACTCTACTTTCCAAAAGCTCTCGATACCACACAAACGAAAACGACTCCCACTTATAAATACTTCGAGAACTATTAAATGAAAAGCCGGCAACGATCAACAAGGGAACATATAAAAGGGAATAGCCAAACGCAAGAACAGAGAGTCGGACCATTCGATTATTCATTAGTCTCTCCTTGCGATTGATTAGATTTATGCAAATACACTAAAGGAACGACCACAAAAACAAACATTAAAATTGCAATAGCCGAGGCAAAAGGCCAATCGCGATTATTAAAAAACTCATTCCAAACAATTCTCCCTATCATTAGAGTGTTTGCTCCACCTAAAATTTCTGGAATGACAAACTCTCCAATGGCCGGAATAAACATTAAAATAAATCCAGAAATCAAACCATTTCGCGTGTTTGGTATAGTTACAAAAAAGAATGCCTTTATAGGCTTACACCCCAAATCATATGCTGCCTCTAGATACTCTTTGTTCATTTTATCTAGGGACAAATAAATTGGAATAACCATAAATGGAAAATAGCAATATACAATACCTATCAATACCGCAATCTTAGTATATAAAAGCTGAAGCGGCACATCAATAAGACCCAAATGAAGCAAAGCACTATTGATCATTCCATGTTTCCCCAACAACCCTACCCATGCATATACTCTTAATAAGAACGATGTATAAAAAGGAAGAATAATAAGCAATATTAAAAGTGTCTTCATGCGCGGACTAGATTTATAAACAGCATACGCGAAAGGATAAGACAACATAACCGCAAGGCATGTCGAAGCAAAGGCTATCAAAATAGACTCTAAATATACTTTTAAATAAATATTATCTTGAAAAAAAAGCATGTAGTTCTGCATATGCAGATTAATTTGAAAATGCTCATGTTCCAACCATTTAAAAACCTCGCTAAACGGAGGCATCCCAAAAACATAGTCAGCAAAACTTATTTTTAATAAAATTAAAAATGGCATAAACAAAAACAAGAAAAACCAAACAGCAGGAATAATAAGCGAATATGTTTCTTTTTTTCTTATGCCAAAAAATTCTTGTATTTTTAATTTAAACAACTTGGTCATACAACAAGCAATACTCCGTTTTGAGATTTCCAATGCAAATGCACCTGATCATTCCAGGTAATCGTCTGCTCAGCCCCCCTTAGCAAATTAGGGACCATTACTTGAACTACTTTTTTTGAAGAAAGCTCAATATAATACATTGACACATCTCCCCAGTACGCAATTTCTACAACCGTACCCACAAGAGTATTATGCTTTGCTTTAAATGGCTTTTTAGAAATCTCTATCTTTTCTGGACGAACTGATAAATATACATTTGAATCAACCGCTGCACTTGAGGCCGGGGAAACTTGGAGATCACACTCATTCTCTTCGTCCCGAATAATGGAATGGTTCTGACTATTTTTTAAAAGGGCCCCCTCAAAAACATTTGCATTCCCAATGAACGTTGCCACATATTGAGAGTTCGGGTGTTCGTAAATTTCTTTAGGCTGCCCCACCTGAAGAATTTGTCCTGCTCGCATTATACCTAACCGCGTAGACATTGTCATAGCTTCTTCTTGATCATGCGTAACCATGACAAACGTAATACCCACTTTTTCTTGAATGTTTACCAACTGGAACTGCGTACGCTCTCTCAATCGCTTATCAAGTGCAGCCATTGGTTCATCTAATAATAACACCTCTGGCTGCTTTGCCAAACAGCGCGCAAGCGCAACACGTTGACGCTGCCCTCCGGAAAGTTGATCAGGGTTGCGATGCCGAAAATCAATCATATCTACTAACTCTAGATAATGCTCGACTCGATTTTGGCATTCCTTTTTTGAAAGCTTCTCTTGTTTTAGACCAAACATAACATTGTTTTCTACATTCATATGCGGGAACAATGCATATGATTGAAACATCATATTTATGGGCCGCTTATATGGAGGCAGCGTCGTAATATCAACCCCATTAATCAAAATCCTTCCACTTGAAGGAGCTTCAAAACCCCCGAGAATTCTCAGCAGCGTTGTTTTACCGCATCCCGACCCCCCCAGAAGGGAAAAAAACTCACCTTTGTAAATATCTAAATCTTGCTTGCGGAGAGCTGGGAAATTTCCAAACCATTTAGAGACCCCCTGAATCTGAATTTGTGGCGTCTCATCAAAAACCTGCCATGGCTCTAAATTCTGAACTGTCATTTCTCTAGTACCTTCCTTCAACAAAATCGGAAATTGTTTTCGCTTAATACCCTACAAGAATTCTAAAAAAATATCGATTGATTGTTCTTTCTATTTTTGAGTTTGATCGTCGATCTAAAACTAAACGCTCTTGAGTCTCTTGAGTTGGATATAAAACTTCGTCTGACGTAATTCCTCTGCTGATATATGCTTTTGAGGCCTGGCTAGTATTTGCAAACCTCACTACATTAGTAACTAATGCCATATTCTCTGGCTTTAGCAAAAAGTTAATCAACTTGTGTGCACCATTAGCATTCGGAGCATTATGTGGGATAGCCAAAGAGTCCACCCATTTTAAAGCTCCTTCTCTTGGAACTACATATCTAATATTACGACCTTGTAACTTTGCCAAATCTCTAGCCTTTGCTGCATCACCATTCCAAATAAACGAGGATATCACCTCTCCTGAGGCAAGGGCTTGAACTGCAGAATCAGAAGACAAAAATGCCGTCCAATACGGCCGAGCCTCTTTTCCAAACTGCGCAAGAAGATGAAGATTATTTGAAGTCAAACAAGCCAAATTCACATCTTTCCAAAAGCCCAACGCAACAAACATTTCGTTTGCACTAGAGGTCATGGCCAAGCCAAAACTTCTAATAAAGGTTAATTTCTGGGGATCAAAAAGGTATCCCCAAGAGTTAATCTTCTCTCCAAAAAATATTTTATCAAAAACATCTTTGTCATACGCAAAACCACTGCTTCCCCAAAGATAGGGAATTGCAAAAAGCTGTTTTTCCACTTCAAAACTAACGACTAAACCTTTATCAAGGTATTTTAAATTCGGCAACTTCGTTCGATCCAATGGCTGAAACAAACCTAGATTAATGTGTCGAAAAACATATGGAGTTGACGGATAAACTAGATCATATTCTGATTTTCCCGTAAGAAGCTTTGCTTCCAGGGCTTCATCCGAGTTTATATAATCTATATGCAGTTTAACTCCAGTCTCTTCCTCAAATTTTTGCTGTAAAGCCTCTGGAATAAAATCTAACCACGTATACACTGTCAAGGTTTTTCTAGAGACTACATCCGTTTCATCTCTCTGAAAAAAAGACACGTACAGCAAAAAGACAAAAACCCCTATTGCCCCCCCCCACGCTAACCTTACCCTCATTGCAGAGCCTCATCGTAAGCCCAATCAAACCACTGAGTAAGAAGCTTCAGGTCTTCTGCCTCAATAGTCGGCCCTGTCCAAACTCGTAACATTGGGGGCAAAGAAGAAAAACCCTTAATATCATAGGCTACATCAAGTTTAGCAAGTTTAATTGCTATGTTATCGTGCTCTTCACGTGTCAAAGGCCGCCCGTCTTTTAAAAATTGAAAACAAGAAACAGACGGCGATCTATGAAGAGGGCTCTCAACAAAAAACCTAACTCCTTTAGTATTCTCAATCCACCTCTCTAAAATAGAGAAGTTTTCAATAGTTCTATTAAATAAGAAATTCGCTCCACCTGACTCGGCCCAATCCAAAGTTAATGCATAGTCTGACAAGCACATTAATGACGGGGTATTAATAGTTACCCCCTCAAACAACTCTCTTCGTATAGCCCCATTTGATTTTAAATTGAATATATAAGGAACGGGCCACTTCGGGGTATATAACTCTAGAAACTCCAGTGCCCTATCATTAACCACTAACATCCCACAACCGCCCTCACCACCAATTCCTTTCTGCAAAGAAAAACAAGTGATATCTAATTTCTCCCAGGGAAGAGGAGTGCAAAAAGCTGAAGAAGTGGCATCACATAAAATTAACCCTTTATGATCCGAGGCCAACCAATCCATGTTGCCTATCGTTGTGCCAGTAGAAGTTCCATTCCAAACAAACAACACATCCTCTTCACTTTGAATAGTTTTTGTATTATGAGTTTGGCCTAGCGCAGAAACATGAGAAAGAACCTCTATGCCTAAACTCCGAGCATCTTGAGCCCAACGCTCACTAAACACATCGTTTTGAATAATGCCTAAAGGGCGACTTCCTAAAAAATTTAACATTGCTATCGTAATTGCGCCCGTTGCAGACGCAGGCGTTAACACAATATGGTGTGTATTAGGGATATTCAAAATACGACGAGTTCTTTCCAAAATCGAATTAACAAAAGCCACCCCCTCAATCGATCTATGCGAACGACTAATATAGTCAGCACTAATATTAGAGAGACGCCAACCTTGGTACTTAGCACTTGGTCCCGAACAAAAGTTTGGATTAGTAGTTTTTTTTAATGGTTTCTCTTTCAAAAAACTCACTCCCTCTTTAGGCGCTTCTATTAACAGAAAAAAGGGAAAGTGAAAACTTCCCCCTTTTTCTCTGAAAAAATTAAAAATTAAGACAATTTAAAGGCATCAAAGCGCTTTTTAAACCTACCTAATTGACCATCCATATCGAGCAATTTAACGCCACCACCTGTCCACGCAGGGTGAGAAAGAGGGTCTACATCTAAACTCATCTGATCTCCAGCCTTGCCCCAAGTAGATTTGGTTTCAAACTTAGTTCCATCAGTCATAACAACGGTAATATTGTGGTAATCTGGGTGTCCTTGTTTTTTCATCGAGTATTTTCTCCTAAAAATTTTATAGTCATAATATCAGCAGATCCACTTGACAACAAGCTTATTTTTCAACTACTTTAATTTCTAAAATCAACAAACTTAATGCGCATGATCAAACTTAACATTGAAAACAAACTCACTATATATAAAAATTTATTATTAAAATGGGCCCCAAAATTAAACCTTGTAGCAGACAGCACTTTGGGGGTTATCGAGCAACGACATTTTGAGGACTCCTCTCAGTTACTCCCTTTCGTAAAACCATCAGACAAGATCATAGATGTGGGGTCTGGGGCTGGATTTCCTGGTGCTATCTTAGCCATTTATGGGCATGACGTCACCCTCCTGGAATCTGATCAAAAAAAATGCGTTTTTCTAGAAAATGTTTCACGTGAAACACACACCAACATCGATATTGTTTGTTCTCGCATAGAGGAGTATTTTCCCAAACACCCTATCAACATCATTACAGCCAGGGGACTTGCCCCACTTGAGAGACTAGTCGACCTCACCTCCCACCTCGCAAGTCCCGGAAAAACGAGAGGCCTCTTCCTTAGTGGAGCCTCCAAAGCATCTCAGATTGCACCGCACAGCCTGCTTCATCGACTAAAGCGCACTATAAAAAGCAAAACCAATAAACATTCAATGGTCTTAGAATATCAATATTAATGTTTCACGTGAAACATATTTTTGCTATAGTAGAAATATAAGACAACTAGCAAAAAGTTATTTATTAAAAATGACAAAAGTAATTACTATCGCGAACCAAAAAGGCGGGGTTGGAAAAACAACAACCGCAGTTAATTTAGCAACCGCACTATGCACAATTCCAAAAAGAGTTTTATTAATTGACTTAGACCCACAAGGAAATGCTTCCACAGGGTTTGGAATTCGAGCCGCTAATAGAAAACTTAGCAGCTATTCTATTTTTTCTCGGGAAAGCAACCCGAGAGATGCGGTTCAACCTACACAGGTTCCAGGGCTACACATTATTCCCTCAAACTCTGACTTATCCGCTCTGTCAGTAGATATTGCCGCACTTCCAAACCGAGAACACCTCTTAAAACAAGTTATTCAGAATGAGTTTTCTGCCTTTGATTATGTATTTATAGACACGCCCCCAACATTAGGCCTACTTACGTTAAATGCACTAGTTGCCAGTCAAGGGGTTCTAATTCCAACACAATGTGAGTTTTATGCAATGGAGGGGCTGGCACAATTAGTGAAGACCATCCAACGAATTCATCAGAACTTTAACAACAAACTATCCATACAAGGGGTCGTCTTAACCATGTTTGACCGGAGGAGCAACCTTAGCCTCCATGTTGAACAAGAAGTACGAGAACACTTTGAAAAACTAGTCTACAAAACTGTCGTACCAAGAAATGTTAAAGTGTCTGAAGCCCCCTCATTTGGTAAACCCGTCCTTCTGTATAACTTCAAATGCCCAGGCTCACAATCATACATTAACCTAGCAAAAGAGTTTTTAGAGCGTGAAACTTTAAGTGAAGGAGAAAAAAATGGATAAAAAAAGATCAACACTAGGCATGGGGCTCTCCTCTCTACTCGGACCTGAAGTAAAAGAGAACTCAGAATCAAATAGCCCAGATATATTTCAGATAAATGTGGATCAAGTAACTCCTTGTCCTTTTCAACCTCGCAAATACTTTGCAGAGTCAGAACTCAACGAGCTAGCTGACTCTATTCGCAAGAATGGAGTTTTACAACCTATTATCGTTCGTCAGATAGATCCGCAAGCCTACGAAATTATTGCGGGTGAACGTCGATGGCGCGCCTGCAAAAAAGCTGGGTTGCGATTTATTCCCGTAATCGTTAAAGAGGCATCAGACAAAGAAGTTCTTCATTACGCTATTATTGAAAACATTCAACGTGAAAACTTAACTCCAATTGAAGAGGCGCTTTCATATGAGCAATTGCGATCAGAGTATAATTATACCCATGATGAACTCGCTAATGTTCTGGGAAAAAGTCGTAGCTACGTATCAAATATATTACGTCTTAATTCACTGGATTCGTCAGTCAAAAGCGCTGTCCAGTCCGGAGAAATTTCAGCCGGCCATGCTCGGGCATTGCTGGGTGTCGCCCCCTCACTACAAATACATCTGATTGAAGATATAGTAAAGAATACCCTGAGCGTGAGAGACTTAGAAAGAAAAATCCGAAAACTTAAATCTAATACTCAAATCTCTAGTGGGGAACAAAAAAAGACCCCCCCTCCAACTAAAGATAATATGCTTTATGATGATGCCGACACTAAAGCTATTGAAAACCATCTGTCAGAAGTTTTAAACAGCTCTGTCACCATTAACTTGGAGGGAAACCCCACCCTAACCATAGAGTGTAATAGCTTTGAAATATTAGACCTATGCGTGGAAAAGCTCTCTGTTATTGAAAGTTAAAAATCAACTCCCCACTCTGTGACTAAACCAAGACGATCTCTTTTGTTCTGTAAGCGCGAACTAGGCAGATAGGTAAGCTCTGTTTTAATATTAGAGGTGGGTTTAATACCTAGAGCAAAAACAAATGGATTGCTATCAACGGCATCGTCGCTATAACTATAGTCTAGACGTAAGTATGCAGGCCCCATTAAAGCTTGCTGCAAAGAAACTAGCTCCCGATACTCATGAGTAATAGGATCCGTACTATGGTAAAAACCTATGTTAAAAACAGAGCCCAATCCGCTATTCGCTACAAAATAATTCAAAGCCTGTAAGGATTGGTTGGTAGCCGATTTACTATTAAAAAAGAGCCTCTGTAGAATTTCTTGCTCTGTTAAATTATTGTCAGACGTAATCCGTTTTGAAAGTAGGGAGGTATCGCCATCAAGGATTATTTTAACCCTCATATCAGAAGTTTCTAAATTAGATTCAATGTATAATTTAGGATCTAAATCGCCATCAAAAATAATGTTGCCTTTATCTACATTAAAAATCTTGTCTAACACTCTTAAAGTGCCTTTTTCCAGAAAAAACTCGCCATTATACTGAGGAGAAGAAGAAGTGCCAGATATTTTCAGAATCCCAGTCCAAAATGAATCCAAACCTTGCCCTAATATACTAAACGGTTCCTCGAGTTGTACGTGAATATCATAGGTTACGACACTATAATCTAAATTATTATCATCTGCAGATTGATACTTTTTTTGATGTTTGTGTTTTTCATGCACTAAAAGATTGGGCCTATCATCATCCGTATCTCCAATATATTTCTGAAGATATGTAATTTTTGCGTTTGCCCCTACAAACAAATCAAGCACAGACCCCTCTGCAGATAATATTCCAGAAGCTTGAGCCATTAGCCCACTTCTGCGAGTGCGCGGAAGATTAATGATACTTGCATCAGTAAAGCGAACCCGAGACTTAATTGTTGGGATTAAATCCTCTCCAAGCCTGAGAGTTGTATACTCAACCACTCCACCGCCATTATTGGCATCTTGGAAAGGTACCGGTTTAGCCAATGATAAGAGTCCATCCTTAGACTGAAAATGGGCATTAATGCCACTAAAATGTATTCCAACATTCTGGCGAAAGTACTCGCCTTCATCAATTCTAACCTCTCCCTTAACTTCTTGTTATTTAAAGTACCAAAAATCGTCACATCTGCAAACATACGCCCCTTTAGCTGATCATAATCAAGATCAAAAATATCTTGAATATCATCAACCCGCCCGTCAAACTTGGCTTGAATCTGAAAAGGTTGCGAAGTGTCTAGACTTACAGAAAGGGGGCTAGCTATCGCAATCAACGGGATATCAGCATCTGCCTTTAAGCTAAGGTTGGGGGTAACAATTGAAGTCTTTGCCGTTAATACATTGTTTTTTAGCGCTGCCCAAATTAATGTTTCTTTTTCTTGATCTATGCCCACCATATTTAACTCACCAGAAGCGCTTCCGGCTTTTTGAGTAAAATTAAGACTGCCAGATAAATCTCCCCTCAAGAACGATCGCCCCCTAGAAATGTCATGCAGCAATGTTGCTGGAATGTTCTTATACTCTATAAATGAATTACACTCTTTCATAGAGTTCTTTGCTGAAATGTTTAGATACCCATCCCCAACATTCAACTTCATTGGAGAAAGCTCCCAGCCAGATTTAGACCATGAAAAGTTTACTGGATCATCCAAAATAATCTTATGGTTCCCAAACTGAATCGATGTAGTTTCAATCTCAGCTTGCCTAAAGTCCCTAACGGAAAAAGCGCAGTTCCCTTTTAAGGCTCGCTCTGAAAACCCCGACATTGAAACGGTAGTGAAAAACTCAGAAAAGCTACCCGCAAGAGTTGCAGAGAAGTCTTCAATTGCAATATCTTTGGTAGACGATTTTGCAGCTTTTATTGTTGCTGAAAACGCATTGTTATTAAAATCAGCCCCACCGACAAGCGTTCCCTTCGAAGTAGAAAACCAGTCTCCCAAAATTTTATGGAAATCCCCTGTAAACTGTAGCTGACGATTGTCTTTTGAAAAAGAAGCATCCCCTCGTAAAGAAACAGTGCCGGAAATGCTTCTATTAGCAACAAAATCTCCCACATTAAATGAATATAAATGCCAGGTTAAGTTGGCCAAAAAAGTCTCAAAATCAACGTCACCAGAGGCCTCAAAAAAGCTTTCTCGGAAGGAAACTCTAAGTGAGTCTAACAAAGCGTATTTAGATGCATTTGAAAAAGCCCCCCGCATATTAAGTTCCAATGGTCCCTGTGGACTATTAATTTCAAAAGAACCATTAAGCCCTATTTTTTGATCTTTTTTATCAGCATCAACGCTTAGATCAAAATTTCTAAAAACTGATAAGCTCTTTGAGCCAATCTCGTTAAATTTCCAAGCGTTTCCTTTTGCTTCACCTTTAATGTATAAAGGACGCCCCAATAGCATGCCCTCAATGCTTAATTTTTTACCCTCTTGGTGCTGATACTCTAAGTTTAAGAATTGGTTTTTAGCTCTAAATGATAAATCTCCTAAGTAACTTTCCTTCGAAGGCTCCTTTCTAAGCGTTCCTTGCAGGGTTACCTCACTAAAATCTCCAAGCTCAAGGCTCTCGCCTGCTTTTATACTGCCTTCTATCGAAACATTAAAAGAATCTCTTTTGAAACTAAACTGACCTGGAGTTTTTATATTAAGAACGGGTCCCTGCTGACTCGATGACATCAAACAAACTTTAGGAACTCCGCTAAATATTTCACGCTTATAGTCAAAAACGCCATCAAAATCAATTAACAACTTAACACCTTCATAGATGTTCTGTTGCCACTTTAATCCTTGTGCCACAAAAGAATTACTATTAATCAATAGGTCACCAGAAAACTCTACCAACGGGCTTTTGTTCTGTTTTATAAATCCATTTACAAGTCTTACCTTTCTCTCGCTCTCTTCCCACTCTATCAAACAATTAGATTCATATTGAGTATCTTTTGACGTGTGATAGCAAGAAAACTGAGTCGATAACTTGCTCGTTGTTGAGATGGAGGGAGTTAACACAAGATCACTTCTTACTCCACTTTGTTGATAACGAACAAAACCAGTTGGTTGAGCCAAAGAGCCCCCAAGTTCGGCCTGCACCCGCACAAACGAGCTACCCATAATCTCTGAAAATAAACCAGCATCATCATTGACCTTAAGCAATCCCTTAACCTTTGAGAGGTTGCCGCTGACTGAAGGCGTATATTTTAAATACAATATACTTTTATTTAATTTCTTCTTTAAATCTTGAAGAGTAAGTCGACCATACTTACCCCCAGAGGCATCTTCTGATATATATCCATTAAGTGACACATGATGGCTGCCCCTAGGAGTTGAACATGTAATTTTTTTCACATTAAGGATATCTATTAATACTACAGGCAGAGATGGTGGAAGCGTAGGCAAAAATCGTGAGGAACTCTGATCGTTCAACACATTTTTTAAGTTAATTTTATCAGCAGTAAGTTGCTTAAGTCTTAAGCGCGCAAAATGCTTACTACCTTGAAAAGCCGCCTGAAAAAACAAGTTTTCAACTTCAACTTCGCTTTTTTCCAGAGAGGATTGCGTATAAATAACTTTTTTGTATCCACCCCAAAACGGGAATACTCCATCATAGCCCGAAAGCACGACTGATTGCCCCTTTGGAAGAAACTTGTTCACAGTAGCCGTTTGTATTGCTTCAAACTGAAGTCCACCAAAAACGATAATACTTCCAAGCACTATCGTTTGTAGTGTAAAGAAGATAGTTTTCCAAATAATGCGCACCACCATTAAAAAGCCTGACCAAATGAGATATAGTATCTAATTTCTGCATCTGATTTTCGCGGGTCCCAAAAAGGGTAAGCTATATCTCCCCGAATGGGTCCAAATTGTGTAAAGTAAAAAAAACTCACACCGAAATCCCAGTATAATTTATTCATCTCAGTAATCTCAGAAAAAACATTTGTAAGTTTTGATATCTGTCCCGCATCTAAAAATAGGGCGCCCCAAATAGGACCATGTATGCACATTCGAGATTCAACTCCAGCCGAAAAACCCGACAAACCACCAACTGAACTATCCCTAGTTTTAGTATTTTCTAACCCCTGAGGCCGGATATAATCTCCCACTCCCTTGCTTGCATACCCTCTTAAACTTCCAACTCCTCCAAGATGAATTCGTTTGTCCAAAGGGGTGTCTTTAAAAGGTGCTCCAAAAACTATATCTGCTCGAGCCCACGATGCAAGAACCCACTTAGATTGAACGATTGGTATATAGGCCGACCCTTGTAAAGAAAAAAGGTGCAAACTATGAGGAGCCCCCAAAGACGGAGTCCACGACATCAGAAGGCGCACCCCAGACTGGGAAAAAAACTGATTGTCTCTACAGTCAAAACAAAGCGAAGAGGGAAGTGATACGAAAGAAAACTTACCTTTTTTTTCATCAAGTAATTCTAAGGAGTAGTTTTCAAATACTACACCTGTCTCAAATTTAAGGTTGGCTCGGAGTTTGTGATCTATATTTACTCCTAGCTCAAGCCCTGATTTTTTATAGTCAACATAGGACCTGTCCCCCAAGCTAAAAAACGTCGACCCTAATGTATCTAAAACGAACATATGAGGGTTAGACAAAGAAACGTTCGCGTCTTTAGTAACGTTTGACCAGACTATACTAGCCTCAAACCGCTCTCCATTTCCAAAAACATTATCATGCATATATTTGGGAACTACTCCTATTTCGTATTTGTTTGCACTAAACTCCCAACTACCATAAACGCCAAACCGCAGATGTTGGGCCTTATTTTCTACAACAGAAATAGTTAATGGATACTCCCCGTCCTCATTTATTGATGCCGGAGCAATCACAACCTGCTCAAACAACCCTGTCTCTGTCAATTTACGTTCGGCTTCTTGCAGCTTAGTAAAATTAAACTGTTCACCTCTACTCCAACCAACGAACCTATGAATAAAATCATTATTAACAGACTCACTTCCCCGAATCACAATCGGTCCAAACTTACCCTTTTGGCTTATTTTAAACGTATAGTTAATATTTACAAGCAGGGTCTCGTGATTAATCTCTACTGCCTCATCAAATGTTTCAACAAAAGCATGACCAGAAGACTTTAAAAATGCCACCAATTTTTCTTTATCTTCCAATATATTAGAATGCAAGGAAACCTCACCTTTTTGAGATTTAAGCAAATCACGCGGAAAATCAAAATTTTCATGATTTACAACAACATTAATTGCACTTACCATATATTGTTCACCTAACTCTATATGAAGAACAACACTATCTAGGTCAGGCTGTGTGGAAATCTCAAAAAACACCCTAACATCGTAAAAACCTTGAGCCTTAAGGTAAGACCTGATCCTAAGCACATCTTCTTTTAATCGAGTCCTTAAAATTGAAAGAGAGCCAACAATAGACTCTTCTTCTGGATAAAAAAGCTGCGAAAGCTGTTGAGCGTTTTTTTTTAACTCTGGAAAATTATCCAAACCAGAAAATACTACTCTATACTCTCTACTTCCCTCAGCTATGGTTACACCCATGCCTAAAAACAGAAAAAATAGAAGACTATACTTTAATAATGCAGATGCCATTTTGCATTCTTTAATTTGTTAATCAGCTGATTATGCTGGGCCTGCTCACTGTCAGATATTGGGTAGTATCTACGCTTCATTTCAAATTGCTCTATAGTTTCCGTTTCTCTGGTTACCTTAGTTTTTGGAACCAAAGCAAAACCAGGTTGTTTCCCCCCCTTTAAATGCAAATAAACCTCGGCCAATAATTCCGAGTCTAACAAAGCTCCATGGTATTCTCTATGCTTGTTGTTCACACTATAACGCCGACAAAGGGCATCAAGACTATTTCGCGCTCCGGGGTGTTGCTTTCTAGCAATTGCCAATGTATCTATAACCCTCTCACGCGAAATCAAGTTCAATTCTAACTGTGACAGCTCCCAATCAAGAAACTTCATATCAAAACTAGCATTATGAATTACTAAATGAGAGTCTGCTCCTACAAATTCTATAAAATCATTAGCAACCTCTTTAAACGTTGGATGCTTAGAAAGAAAATCTATCGATAGACCATGCACGTTGTAAGCCTCCTGAGGCATGCTTCGTTCGGGATTAATATACTGATGATACACGCGCCCAGTTGGAATTAAATTCACAAGCTCTATACAACCAATTTCAACCACACGATGTCCTGCATTGGGATCTAGCCCCGTGGTTTCAGTATCCAAAATAAGCTCACGCCGACTCATGAAAATCCAACTTAAATTCTTTACAAAATTGACTTACTAGCACGTCGTCAAAACTAGAGATATCAATTTTAATTCCCTCTTCTTTTAACGACGTAACCCCCAGATTCTTTATACCACAAGGCACAATGTATTGAAAATGATTAAGGTTTGGGCAAACATTAATCGCCACCCCATGATAGGAAACCCACTTTCGAACCCGCAACCCAATCGCTGCAATTTTTGCCTCAGCCCCTAAATTAGACGAAGGAACCCAAATACCGACGTGGTCCTTGTGTACCCCAGCAGACAAACCAACCTGCTCTAAAGCTCCGACCACCCAGGATTCAAGTTTTTTAACAAACACCCGCACATCAGAACCAAGCATTTTTAGGTTTAACATAACATAGGCAATACGCTGCCCTGGGCCATGATATGTGTGTTTCCCACCCCGAGCCGACTGGTGAATAGGAAGTATATTGTCTGGGCTAAGGTCCGATAGGCTTGCACTAGTTCCGGCAGTAAGTAGGGGAGGGTGCTCTAATAACCACAAACAGCCTATTGTATCGGCATCAAGCATTGACTGGACCCTTTGCTCCATAAAGCGAACCGCATCATCATACGCCACCGGCAAAAACGATTTTTTTAATTGAATCACACTCATAAGGTCGGCCGCACATCTTCAATATGCAAACTCAGTTTTGCTTGTCCTCTCCAGTGATTTTGTTTAATTACAGCCAATATATCAATATGCTTTCCCTGCTGCTTAAGCAAAAAAGACCCCATATCTGATTGAAGAGCGTTGAAAATAATTCCTTCAACTGTTTTCTGCGACAAAGGATCTTTAAAAAAACACTTAATATGCTTTTCTTTTAAAACCAACAACTTGGAGAGAGTAATATTACTAAATACAAACTTAGGAGTTGAATTTGATGCACCAAAGGGAGCTAATTTTTGGACTGTTTGATACGTCTCATCATTAACACTGCCTAGTGTTAATGATGCATCCACAAAATATGTGCGCTGCATATCTTGAGAAGAAAGCTTTTGAGCCATGTTGTTATTTACAAATTCAAAAAAATCTTGCAGCTGGGAAGTTTTTAAACTAAAGCCTCCCGCCATAGGGTGTCCGCCGCCCTGGAGGATAACCCCAGCCTGTTGCGCCTCATGAATACTCTGTCCAACATCAAAACCAACTACCGACCTGGCCGAGCACTTTCCTACGTGAGCACCCTCATCAATTGAGATTACAAAGGTCGGCTTGTGATATTTTTCCTTCAATTTCCCTGCAACTATGCCAATAACACCTTGGTGCCAGTTTGGACTATATACAACTATTATCTTTTGATTCTGCTTCACTTGTGCGTCTGCCTCAGCAAACGCAGCATCCTGAATCAATCGTCGTTCTTCATTTAATAAATTTAGCTCAGTTGCACAAAGTTTTACCTCCTCTAGATCATCGCTTGAAAGCAAAGAGGAGCCAAGGCGGGAGCAGCCAATTCTGCCCCCCGCATTTATCCTAGGACCAATAACAAAACCAAGATGGTATGCCGAAATTTGACAAAGGTCAACCTCCAGCAACTCAAGCATATAACGCAACCCTAAGTTTTGTGTTTTTGCCATTACTCTTAAGCCCTGAGTTACAAGCGACCGGTTAAGCCCAATTAAGGGGACAACATCACAAACGGTTCCAAGCGCCACTATATCAAGCAATGAGATCAAATCCGGTTCTACCAAATTATCAAAAAAACCCAAGAGTCTAAGTTGGCGCTGTATCGCAACACACAACAAAAAACTCACCCCAACTGCTGCAAGGTATGTAAATTCAACATTCTCATCCGCACGATTAGGGTTTACTAGTGCTGCGCATTCGGGATTTTTAGGCCCACCTGCATGATGATCAACAACAACTACTTCCAACCCTAATTTCTTTGCATATGCCAACGGCTCAAATGCAACTACTCCACAATCAACAGTTATTATAACTTGCGTGCCTTTTTCATGAAGATTTTGAAATGCCTCGACACTGGGACCATATCCTTCTTTTTCACGGTCAGGAATATAAAAATTAACACCGATATTTATCATTTTAAAAAAGCGAACAAGCAGAGCTGTAGAGGTCGCTCCATCTACATCGTAATCACCAAAAATAGTAATATTCTTATCATTTTGAATAGCATTCAAGATAACTTCAACTGCTGCCTGCATATCTTTTAATTCAAACGGATCTGGAAGAAAATGTTTTAAAGTAGGGTTCAAAAAAGCAGGCCAATCTCCTTCAGGTATACCGCGTTGGTCTAACAGTTTGGAAAGTAGGTCATGATACGAACTCTGAGGTGCTTGTCGCTCTTGCCAAAAGCATCCGCGCACAGAGGATTTGTTTGTTTCGGTTTTTTCTGCCATAGTAGTAATAATTCAGCAATCTTGTTATGCTAGGGTTTGATTCGCTAGTGTAACAAAAAAAACAATAAGAATAAAAAAAAACATGAATAAGCCCGAAAATCCTTTTTTTGACTATTGGTCGCAGTTTGTTCCTGCGCTTAACTCCCGTAATCCTTTCTTTGATCCAGATATGTTCTCAAAAAGCATGTCAACAGTTGGACAACAAATCATGAATAGTCCACAAAAACAAAAACAAATGAAAGAGACCCTTCAGACCCAAACAAACGAGCTAATGCAGTATATGCTAGATAAGTTACAGGGAAAGGATACGCCCCCCCCCATAACAACCTCTAACAGAGACAAGCGATTCCATCACGATCAATGGGACAACAACGTATTTTTTGATATTGTTAAGCAATCTTATCTTGTGTTTGCCCGCTGGTTTGAAGATACGTTGACCGATGAAAACCTAGACATTGATCCAGCAATAAAAAGCCAGATACGTTTTTATACACAGCAAATTATACACGCAAGCTCCCCCACAAATTTTGCTTTTTTAAACCCATCCGTGGTTGAGGAAGCCGTCAACACCGGGGGAACAAGCATCCTGAAAGGGTTTATGACTATGGCGGAAGACTTGCGCCAAGGAAAAGATCCCGACATGACAGATATGGATCATTTTAAAGTTGGAGAGAACATTGCAACAACTCCTGGCGCAGTTGTGTTTCGAAATGAGCTATTTGAGTTAATTCAGTACACACCACCAACAACAGAGGTATACAAACGTCCACTTTTAGTTGTTCCCCCCTGGATCAATAAGTTTTATGTCTTTGATTTAAGCAAAGAAAAATCAATGGTTCGCTGGATGTTAGATCAGGGTCGCACTGTATTTATAGTATCATGGGTTAACCCAAACACTTCTCATCGACACAAATCCATAGAATCATATATCCTAGAAGGTGCCAAAGCAGCTGTTGATGCAGTAAAAAAAATCACAAAAGAAGATAGCGTAGATGCACTGGGGTATTGCCTAGGGGGGACGCTGTTAACCTGCTTAGCGGCTCACTTCAAAAACATCAAAAGAAATGATCTTGCCTCACTCACCTTGTTAACCACGCTAACTGATTTTTCAGACGGCGGGGATCTATCCGCTTTCATGAGCGAAGAGTATGTTTTAAAAATTGAAAAAATGATGAAAAAAAAGGGCTATTTAAGCGGAAGAACCATGGCCCGCACATTTAATATGTTGCGACCCTCAGAACTAATTTGGTCCTATGTTATCAATAACTACTACTTGGGGAAAAGCCCGATTCCTTTGGATTTCTTATATTGGAACTCAGACAACACAAACATGCCCGAAAGTATGCACAAAAACTTACTAAGATTATTTTACAGGAAAAACATCTTATCTAGGCCCGGTGAATTCAAAGTAGATCAGCTCGGAATAGATTTATCAACAATTCAAACTCCTATATACATGATGTCTACTAAAGATGATCATATTGCTCCTTGGAAAGCAACCTATCAAGGGGTCCGACTCATGCAAAACGCAAACATAACCTTTGTGTTGGGTGGATCTGGGCACGTTGCAGGAGTTATCAACCCCCCATATAAAGAGAAATATGGTTACTGGGTAAACGGCGATTTATCTAAAGATGCAGACGGTTGGGAATCATCTGCAGAAGCAAAACAAGGTTCATGGTGGGGAGACTGGCATGATTGGCTCTCTAAGTTAAACCCAGAGAAGACTTCTAGCAGAGAAGTTGGGTCTAAGGAGCATCCTATAATATCAGCAGCTCCAGGACTATACGTCTTACAATCTTGCGAATAATTATACCAACAAGATCAAGTGTCATGGTATAGTTATGGAGTCTATAGGGTGTTATAAAATGACAAAACAGGGTAACAACGATCAAAACACAACCTCTCCAACGAGGTTAGACCAGAGAAAGTGCAAAAGATTCGTCTCTGGGTTTGCCTGGCAGGCAGCTCTGAACATATGTTTTGTGTTCCTTATTGGCTGGACTGCGTTTAAATACTGGGGAGAAAACTACCTTCACAGTTTTGAGCAGCGCATTACAAGTAAACTCACGAACAAAACGTCTGAGTCTTTTGAAAACCATCTGAATTATCAGAAAGAATTACAAGAAAACATACAAACCAATACCCAAAAAGTTCTTGAACTCGAAAAACAAGTAGAAGCTCTTCAAATACAAGCAACGCGTATGCAAAATTTTGATGAAAAACAGCTGCAACAGTTAAAAAAAGACCTGCTAGACTCTTCAGCCAAGTTAGATGCTGCTGCCAAATGGAAGTTTTATTTAGTTCATTGGGTTTATGCAGGAGGAAAGCCAAATCATAGTTACTTTGCGAGCGCGCCCAAAGAGGTAATGGATATTATAAAAAATATCGACAAAATAGCATTGCCTCAAGACCTCCTGAACAAGTGGACAAGTATCCGAAAAGCCATTTCTTTTAGCATCGCCTCCCCCTCTTTATCAGCAAACATAGGATGGTTGGAGAGCTTCAAAACCTCATTTCAAAACTTACTTCATATTCAAAAACTTGATAAAAACCTATACACACAAGAAGAAGCTTTTATTCGCGAGGTGGAGGCTTATATCATCACCTCACGCTGGGATAAGCTTGAGAGACTTGTGTCACTCAATATAGACAAAGCAAACCTGGAAACTCAGTCAACGCTTCGAGAATTTCTAAGCCTAATAAAGACTCGAGCTCTCGGAAAACAACTGTTGGACATGGTGCACCAGTACAATGATTAAATCGATTCTCAAATTAATTTTGTGGTTAGTAATTATAGTGCTGGTAATTCTAGCCTACCAAACAAACGGTTCGGTTGATATGCGCATTTCTCATTGGGCAATTTCCATGAGTTTTGCTACATTTAGCCTCCTGTTTTTTCTTACTATCTCGTGTCTATTTTATGCATTTATATTGGCTCGCTACCTACAATCTATTTCAACAAAACTAAAACTCTACTGGTCTAAGAAACAAGAGCGAGCAGGCTATGCCTGCCTAGAGGAGGGGTTAGCCTACCTAGAAGGCGGGCAACTCAATCAAGCCCAAAAGCGTGCAAAAAAAAGTATGAGCTTATTACCTGGAAACTTATTGCCAAAATGGCTGAGTCTTTCTACGATGAAGGCTCGGGGCGTAGCCTTAGATTCAACCATAATTTCCGATATAGTTAAATCAAAGACCATGGGACTTTTGGGATACAAGTATCAAATAGAACAACGCATTCAAGACGCTGGAGCGTCCGAAATCGAACTAGATCTACTGAAGGCACTAAAAGAACACCCTCAATTTTCGTGGTTAATGAAGCAGTTGTTTGAAAGTTATATCGCACAGTCCAATTATTTAAGTGCTATTGAGATAGGGAAGAAGATTACAACAACGTCAGTAAATATAAGTCCGCAGATAGCTTTATGTTATTTTTCTTTAAGCAAGAACACCCCCGAAGATCGCCAAATAAAATATTTAAAAGCTGCTATTGAGTTAGACGTTTCACACCCCGAAATTGCATTAACACTCGCTAAAATTTATATCAAAACGAAACAGTTTAAAAAAGCACAGTCCGTCATTGAATCTACTTGGAAATACTCGCAACACCCAAATCTTGGAAAGCTATATCTAAACACTATATCTAAACCAACCTCAGAAGAGCGACTTTCTGCTCTATTAAAACTAACAAATCTAGCGGGAGAAAGCCTTGTATCTCTGACACTTATTATCGATGAATGCTTGCACTCCGAACTTTATCAGAAAGCACGTTATTATTTAGATAAAGCAATCCAAATTAACGGAGGGATGTCACAAGATTTATTGCTGTTGCGCATAGCGTTAACAAAAAAAGATGGTGCTGAAAAACTGGATGTCGAAAACTGGGTGCGCCACCTAGTTCCTCGTTTTTACTCCAGTGAGTGGAAGTGCTCCAACTGTAATAGCCAAACACCCACATGGTCGGAAAACTGCAAAGAATGCGGAAAACTACAAACTGTTCGATGGATAACTACCCGTCAGAATGCACCAACTATAATACATAATGAAGGAGTATAAAAATGCACAATATAATGTATACAAAACCATCATGCCCATACTGTGTAAAAGCAGCTGGGATCTTAGACTCACTGGACATTTCTTACAAAACACTGAACGTCG
Source organism: Alphaproteobacteria bacterium CMAR1 (assembly GCA_963693005.1). Classification (GTDB taxonomy): domain Bacteria; phylum Pseudomonadota; class Alphaproteobacteria; order UBA6184; family UBA6184; genus Bodonicaedibacter. Next base: position 577,025 of record OY843726.1, read on the forward strand.
CCGAAAGCCCCGAACATTTAAAGGAAATGCTTGAAAAATCTGGTGGCAGAAAAACGGTGCCTCAAATCTTTATCAACGGGACACATGTAGGTGGGTGTGATGATTTAGAAGAGCTATATTTAGCTGGCTCTTTGCCAAATTTATTAGCGAAGTAGCATTATGAAAAAAATTGGAATCATGACCAGCGGAGGGGATTGCGCTGGCCTTAATGCAGTAATTAGAGCCGTAACTTTGAGAGCAAGCGACCTAGGAGCACAGGTTCTCGGTTTTCGGCAAGGATCTCTGGGTCTGCTCAAGCGTGACTATGTAACTCTAACTCCCAAAAAAGTGTCTCATGATTTATTTATTAAGGGTGGTTCTTTTTTAGGCGCCATTAGTAAAGGAAACCCATTTCAATATGCAACTGATGATGGCGCTATGCTAGATATTACAGCTGAAATTGCTGCATCATACGACACTTTAGACCTAGATTTTATTGTATCGGTCGGAGGAGACGGCAGCTTTTCGATCATGAACTCCTTAAGAAAAAAGTTCAATATGAACATTATTGGCATCCCAAAGACAATTGATAACGATCTACAGTGTACAGACTATGCAGTAGGTTTTTCTAGCAGCTATCAACTTATTTCCGACTGTATTGACAACCTACAAACAACCGCAGAAAGTCATCAACGCGTTATAGTAGTACAAGCGATGGGCCGCGACGCGGGGCATTTAGCTCTGGCAGGAGGTATCGCTGGAGGGGCTGACGTGATTTTACTTCCCGAAATTCCTCATTCTTTAGATATTATAACTGCACACCTGAAGAAAGTTTTTAGATCGCATAAAAAATTTGCAATTGTCGTTGTCTCAGAGTCTATTAAAACACAAGATGGAGCATCTTTAACCGTCAAGGATACTCTAAGCGGAAAAAGTCGGTATGATGGGGCAGCAGCATATATTGCAACTTTAATTGAAGCAAAAACTGGCCTTGAAACTCGCCCCGTTGTACTAGGCCATTTGCAACGCGGAGGAGGGCCAAATGCATTTGATCGAATTTTAGCATCAAAAATGGGTGTATATGCGGTTGATCTTGGGTCTAAGAAAAATTTTGGCCAAGTCGTTGTGTTTGCGAACAACTCCATTACTCACGCTCCAATGGAGCAAACAATTAGTAGTTACTGTAGAGTTGACCCCTTGGGGGAAATGGTTTACACAGCACGTGGATTGGGCATTTGTTTGGGTGATGCATAAAAAGCAAAATCTTTTTCTCGCCGCGTGCGTTTTTTTATGTTTATTAAGCACTTCAAGTGCGTCTTATCCCCCTGTGTTTGTAAAGGCAGCAACGTCTGAATTAAACATTGACATGTCAATCTCCTGGCCACATGAGGTTAAGTTTGATTACGGAGAAAAAGACGGTCAAGTAACTGTAAGGTTTTTTGATGGAGCTGAATTATTGCTTAATGACCTAGTTAAGGTTCTGCCAACCGCCTCATTTAAAAATGAGAACGACACAACTATTTTAAGCCTACCAAAAACATCTCTTGTCTCTGCAAAAAAACTAGAAAACATCATACATATCAAACTTAAAAAGCCAACCAAAAGCACCTCTGTTGCAAAAAAAATGTCTTCATCAAGTATTGACCTTGAAAAGCTCAAGCAAAAAATATCGCAACACTTTAAAATTGCCCGCCCCACCTCACAATCAAAGTTATGGTTTGACGCAAACTCTGATATCCAGCTTGCTTACCCCGAGGCCCCTATTGCAGTCTATGTTCACAATGAAAAAATTAATGTTGTTGTAAAGTCAACAAATCCACCCCAGCTATCTTCCGAAGACCTAAAATCATTTGCTGCAAATCTGATAACTACACCTGATGGTTTTTTGATTACTACTCCTTTGAAAGACGGACATACACCTTTAGTAAAAAAATCTGCTGTTGGTTGGCACATCTATCAGGGAGAGCATCTCCCCCTTGGAAAAACACCCCTGTTTTTAGAAGAGGTAGATGACGATCTTCTTCAACTTAGCGCTAATAATTTATCTACTCCAGTTAGTATTGGCGGTATTAGGGTTTTTTGCACCCAATCTTTGGATACGTTTGTCCCGTTTGAATTAAAAATAGATAAGTCTTTGCTTATGTCGACCACTATGGGTGTCGCTGTTGTTGAACCCAAAGAAGAGGCCTTAATAATAAAATCAACCTTAATCAGCTGGGACACAACAGGTGGGCATAAAGCTCTACAAGATCAGGAAAAATCTAAAACTTTGCAATTGTTTAAAAAAGTTAACAATCAAACACACTTCCTAGAACAAGAACAAGCTTTATTAAAAGAAGTTTCAGAGTCAGACAATGATGAAATTACAAAAAAGAAGTTAGATTTAGCTCTCTTTTATATAGCCAACTTGTTTCAGCACGAAGCTGCCGATGTTTTAGAAGAGCTCGCAGAAGACTATCCTAATTTTGAATCCAACACACTTATACTACTTAGATCTATGATTCTATCAACTGGTGGAAACTATAGTGAGCTCCCCCCCCTTCTGAAAGATTTATTCTTATCCTCTAAAACCAGCCCTGAAATGGCTGCTTGGTATTCACTCTTACGCTCACAGTACTATAGCGATTCTATACCCTCACACCTGCTGTTAACGCTCAAAAAATCTATCTCAACTCTTCCCCATCCTCTTCAAACACAACTATACTTTAACCTCGCTGACTCCTGTGTTCGCCAAGAAGAAAAAATCTCCCACGAAGTAGTTTCACTGATTCAGCCTTATCATCTTACTCAGAGACAAAAACAGCTGTACAATTTTTTTGAGCTTATCGGGGCAGAAATAACAGGAGAGCCCGTAAATAAAGCTGAACTAATGAAGTTGTTTGAATCAACAACTGACGCATGGTTAATGACTAGAATATTAATACACCCCGCTTTTTTAGGAGCTAAAAAACAATTAGATGACAAATATATTCTCTTACTTGAGTCACTAGTTCCTCAATTAAGAGGTTCCTGGTTACAACATGTTGCAATCGAATATCTCTTAAATATTTATACTCAAAAAAAAGATTACTTAAAAGTTTTAGATCAAGCTGTAGCCCTTAAGAAAAACAACCCCTCTTCTTATCAGAAATTGCGCTCTAATATTGAAAATATTGTTAACGGAATTATTCGTCACAAACTTCATAATAAACTAGGCGTTGTACAAACCTTACGTCTACTTAGTGAGTTTTTTGATCTTATTGACTCTAACGAAGACTCCCTAGATTTTTTGATGGAGTTTTTACACAAGCTGAGTCATATTGGGCTGGAAAAAGAATCCGCACACCTATTGGAAAATTTTACCAAAAAGGCAGATCTTAACCTTTCTACAAAAAAACAGTTTGATGTCTACTTGCAACTTTTGGCACTGTACATCAAAGACCACGCTACCAACAAAGCACATCAACTAATAAACGTCTTAGAGGCCTTTCAAAATATTCCCTCAAAGAAAGAAGCTCGTTTTACTTTCTTAAAAGCTAAACTTGATGTGCTGGAAGGCAAGGTTGATAAAGCTATCCAGAGACTTAATACTATAGACAGCCGTGAAGGGGTAATGCTACAAATTGACCTGTTATGGCGCAAAAAAGAGTGGACACAGGTCATAGAGAAAATTAGGCATAGCTCTCTTTTAGAAGAAGGGGTTTTAGAGCCCGAGCGCCTTGAGCGATATGTCATCCAGTTAGCCACGGCAATAGTACTTAATGCTCAAGAGAATGGGTTTGTCACAGATGATCGCAAAAGGGTTACAACCGAGCTCCAAGAATTATACCAAAACTATGAATTGATGTTAGATAAGTATAAAAAATTATTTCATCTTTTTATAAGTCAGCCGTTAAACTCTTCTGCAACAGAAATGACTTTGACACTAATAGATGACGAAATGAAAGAAACTGAAAGATTAGACGGCTTATTTAAGGAAACTACAAATGTTGAAACCCACTAACTTCCTCCCCATATTACGATATTTCATGTACGTTATGCTTGTTTTTTGTATCAGTAGTTCGAACGTGAACGCCTTACTAAAGGTTCAAGTCAATAAGGGGGGTTTTTCACCCATTCCTATAGCCATATCTTCCTTTAAGGGAGAATCCCCTCAACTAGAGAAAAATATCCGACAAATTATCGCAAATGATCTTGCATCATCTGGCCTATTTAAGGTGCTCGCAGAAGATGCCTACATCCAGAAATCAGACTCATTACAAAAAAACATCCGCTTCTCTGATTGGAGACTGATAAAATCAGACGGGCTCTTGTATGGTGAAATTCAAGAAATAGGAGAAGAGCTCTCTATAACTTTCCGATTAATAGATGTTTTTGCTGAAAAAACTCTATTTTCCTTACAAATGAAATCTCGAAAGTCTGATTGGCGCAAACTAGCCCACATGATCTCCAATGCCGTATATGAAAGACTAACGGGAGAAAAGGGATATTTTACAACCAAGGTTGCATATGTATCCGAAACTGGACAAGCGAATTGCCGAATAAAGCGCCTAGCCTTAATGGACTACGACGGCAATAACCATAAATTTCTAACGTCTGGTCGAACATTTGTTATGACTCCTAGACTCTCACCTGATGGAAATAAAATCGCATACTTTACAATCGTTAACCACCAGGGAAATGTCTATATCTACAATATCAATGAACACACAACAGAACTTCTAGGTCGCTTCTCCGGCATGAGTTATGCTCCACGCTTTTCAAAAAATGGAAAACGTATTTTATTTAGCCTCGCAGACGGCTTAGTGTCTCATGTATATGAAATGGATTTAAAGACTAGAAAAAAAAGGCAACTTACTAAAACTGCAGCACTCAACACCTCTGCCTATTACTCTCCTGACGGAACAAAAATAGCCTTTGTTTCCGATCGCTCTGGCACACCGCAAATTCACACCATGGATATTCAAGGAGAAACAGAAGAAGAACCAGCTAAACGAATAACTTTTGGAGAAGGGCGATATTATACTCCCGTATATTCACCTGACGGCAAACATTTAGCTTTCACAAAAACACACATGGGAACTTTTTATGTTGGAGTCTTAAAACCAAACGGGACAGAAGAACGCACTCTATCTCAGGGGTATTTTGTAGAAGCTCCAACATGGTCACCCAACAGCCAAATGGTTATGTATACAAGGAGAACCCCCATCAACCCATCAACAAAATCTCAAGTTTCACGAGTATATATGATCCACATTTCAGGGTTTAATGAGAGAGAGACTCTTACCCCACTAGATGCAACTGACCCTGAGTGGTCTTCAAGCCTATAACGCTACAAAGGCCTCCTTACAGAGGCCTTTTGACGACTTGCTTTAACTTACGGATTAATCGTTTCTTTCAACTCTTTAGCTGGACGAAACTTTGCTTGGAAAGTTTCAGGGATTACAATTGGCGCTCCCGTTTGAGGATTTCGCCCCTGAGACTGCTCACGTTTTTTTGCATAAAAGGTGCCAAATCCACTTACGCGAATATCCTGGCTATCTTTCATGGCTATCGATAACTCTTTAAATACTGATAAAATTACTGTTTTAGTATCCGCCTTAGAGAAGCCCGTATCAGTAGAAATTTTTGTAATTAGGTCCGTAGTATTCATCGATAAATCCTTTTCTTATTATTCACTTTTTATTAAGGATAATCAGTAATGTTGTTATGAATCAAGTAGATAATACACCCTGTTTAAAATCGTGTTTTTTTCAGCACACTTTATTAACGCAAAAATAAGGGAGAGCACACAAAATTACCATTTCTTTAAAGCTCATACTCGAAGGAGAGAAAATGAAAAAATTATATACGAGAATTAATTCTCAACCCTTCTCTTCACGGGTAGTAATCCCTTGCTTTTTTTATAAGGATATGTAATAACGCGTATGTTATTCTTTTTTAACGGGGTGTGGCGCAGCCTGGTAGCGCGCTTGCTTTGGGAGCAAGATGTCGGAGGTTCGAATCCTCTCACCCCGACCATTCAAAATTCACTTGGATTGACTCATTTGGGAGAATCTAGTTCGACTATGAAACAGTTACAGAAAATCATTATAAACCCTTTTTTCCAAGGGGCTCTATGGGGCGCTTTTTTTCTTAGCATTTTTATATCTTTTAACCAAACTCAAACGCTTGATCTAAGCCAACGCACAGATATCATCGCCGACTGGAACTCATTAAATCCAGACACGATTATTAGCGCTTCTCAAAAGCCAATTATCTCTCAAACTCCCGAAGCTGTAATGATCACCATGGAACCTGGAGATACATTAGCTGATGTTCTGCGTGACAAAAAAATCCCAATGAAACAGGTGCTCAACGCAATTCAGGCATTGTCAAAACATCTGAATTTGAAAAAAATCAAAGCTAACGAAAAAATATCCCTCTTAATAAAGGCCACGGCAGCAGGAACATACGATCTTATTCGATTGTTAATTGCAAAAGGAAAAAGCGCTCAAATTGAAGTCATCCAAAGCCCTAACGGGGGATATCAAAGTCGAATTATCGAGCGTGAGCTAGAGCAAATCACAGAGTGTGTTTGCGTCCCCATAAAAGGAAGTCTCTATGCAGATGCTTTTAAGAAGGGAGTCCCACACTCGGTGGTAAGCCAACTAGTAACCGCCTATAGTTATGACGTAGACTTTCAACGTGACATCCAAACAGGTGACTGTTTTGAAGTATACTATGAAGCTAGTATCGACAAACTAACAAAAGAAGAGTTTTCTACAACTTTGCTATTCGCCAACCTTAAAATTAAGGGGAAAAATCGCCCCATTTATGCCTTTGAAACCTCTTCAGGTACTGCGTTCTATTATGCTGATGGGCAAAGCGTAAAAAAACAGTTCATGGTCACCCCTATTAACGGAGCTCGAATCACCTCCGGATTTGGCCCTCGTATTCACCCCATCCACGGATATACACGATTCCACAAAGGTCTAGATTTTGGGGCACCCCGGGGAACTCCCGTTCTTGCCGCAGCAGATGGAGTCGTGACAATGGCATCTTGGTATAGCACGTTTGGACACTACATTGAAATTAGACATGCTAATGGCTACTCAACCGCATATGCCCATCTTAATGGCTACGCACAAAACATTCGCTCTGGAATGCGCGTTTCACAAGGTCAAAAAATTGGGTTTGTTGGCTCAACTGGAGCAAGCACAGGCCCACATCTGCATTTTGAACTAAAAAAGAATGGCGTACAAATAAACCCCCGAACAAAATCTGCCCACCACGCTACCAACCGCCTAGAAGGTGTAGACTTGCAAAAGTTTTTACGCGCTCGCGGAAACTTAGATAACAAAGTAAAATCCTCTCTATCCCCATAATTTCACACACCTCACAATAGCCAAACATTTTTACAGCCTTAAACAAATATTAAAGAGTAGTATCTACTATCGCTAGGTTGTTGTTTGATGAGGAATTCGATGAAAAAACCATCCTTAGTTGCTACCTGGCTATCCGCCACATCCTTGCTAACCGCTACCTATGCCTCTGATTTTAGTAGCTCATCAGGCATTCAGCCCCACTCAAATCAAGACCTAACCGAAAAAGCCCTAGCCCAATTCAACTCACCTTCCCAAGAACGTATTATAGATGATGAAGTTGCAACACAAACTGCTGCTATTCCAGACAGCACTGCCTATAGACTAACTGTTGATATCTTAAGAGAGCACAACGCAACTACGGGAGGAGCTGAAACTCCCGCCATAGATGATGAAGTAGCAACTCAGGCCCAGCTTTTTACCGGGAACTTCAGTGCACTTGACCCAGAGCTTTTAAGGCAGCGCGCTGAAGCTGCGAATATGAGCCCCGAAGCATTAGCAAGAGCAATTAGCATTGTTCGAGAAGTCAGAAAAGGTATTGTCCCAGAAGAAGTAGTCACCGCATTTCATACAGAAGGTCGCCCAGAATTAGACCTTTCATCAGAGCAAACTATTCCTCAGCAGATGGAGAGGCTTCTAAGTTGGACAAAAAATCTATGGACGCCCGAAGTTGAATATTATGTGAACATATTTCTAAGAGCTGTTGTAACGCCCGAAGACAACACATACCCAGCCGACCCTATTGCAAAAAAGCTCTTTGGCTCTATGAACGAGGGGCTCACGCAGTTAACTTTTTCTGCACAGCTGCAGAGAATCTTTAACGAGTGGGTTACTACCCCTCTCCATGAGGGGACACTACCTATAGCTAGCGTAAATCGCCCCTATGATTGGGCAGCCCTGCAGTTCGTAGCTTTCTTTTTTAAACCTGCAATATCCCTATGGTCTTTTAATCTAAATACCGCTGGGTTAGGTGAAGACAATGGATGGGCCAACATCGGGCAAGTAACTGAAGTGATTGATATCCTAGCTGAGGCAAAACATATTAACATTCTAGGGCTAGACGCATTTCAACCCATCGAACAAAAAATGCTGCTAAAATATATATCCGAAATTCGCCAAAAAAATATCTCAATGCTCGTGGCCCCAATAGAGTCAGCTGCTTTAAAAACCTGGTTACAATCTTTATTTAATCCTGAGTTTCAATCAGATGCGTACGATAATCCGCGCGTTGAAGTGATGACAGTGATAAACTTCACACATCCAACACTGCAAACATCTTTACCCGAGTTACTAGAAACGCTAAACGACGATCATCTTCCCCAAGTTTGGGAACACACGCTTAGTTTAAGAAATTTTGAACAATTGGCACGAGGGGATGTTTTACCTATAGTTGAGGCCACGTTAAGCTCTCCTTTTGGTAAGAATTTAAAGCTAGACACTTTAGAAGCCAACCGCGTTGTGCGAATTCAGAAATCTTCCCTAGCCACACTTAGTATCGAACACCAATTTGTTGAGGAGCAGCGCACTGAAGATACTGCCGTGATTCAATTTGCAGATCCTACTACTATGAAAGTACTAACAACCCTGGTAAACGCACATGCGAAACCTAACTCTCAATTAGAGGTGTTGGACCTAGAGGGAAGCACTTTACCTAATTTAGGGTGGGATGAACTATCAAAATTATCCCCCATTAAAAAAATTCGTTTTAGTAGAATGAAAATTCCACATTTAAAAACGCAACTATTATCTGGGTTAAAACTGTATGGAGCTAATATGGTGGCTTGTGATATGAGCGAAACTGATACTTTAACTCTAGTTTCTGGGTGGTTAGCTAACCCAAATTTTCTAGGCGTTGACTTACGCGGAAACCAGCTTAACGAAGCCCTAGTAAGCCTAGCTATAGAAAGTGGTTTTAAGATATATGGCACTTTTCCATACGGAATAATAATTGCAAAAAATATGAGATAAAACTTTAAAAGAAGAGTGATTTAAGTCGCGCTTTCTTTGCGTATTAATTTCCGACTATTTTTATCAGGTTTAACTTGAACCTTTTAAATTTTAGTTTTATATTGACTGTATAATTTTGGAGATCAAAATGCAGTTAGGAACAAAAGGACGCTATGCTGTCGCTGCGATGCTTTGCCTACATGATACATTAGAACACCAACAAGTGGTGCCTTTGTCTTTTATAGCAAATAAAGAAAATATTTCTATTGATTACTTAGAACAACTATTCACAAAATTACGACGCGCTGGCATCGTAAAAAGCGTACGTGGCCATTCTGGCGGATACTCCCTTTCCCGAGAAGCCTCTTCGATTGACCTAGCGGAAATATTGTTGGCAGTAGAAGAAAACTTACTCTTAACAAAGTGTACTCCTGACTCTAACGCTGGGTGCTCTCCCACTAAATCAAAATGCCGCACACATGCACTATGGGATGGCCTAACCTATACCGTTTTAAACTATCTTGGACGCATTTCTTTATCTGAAATGGCCTTAGGGAAAATACAACACGCTCCCAGTTATGTCTGGCCAACAAAAAAACTGGTTGCAAATGACTAAAATTACATATCTAGATTATAACTCGACAACACCCCTACTGCCACAGGCAAAACGCGCCATGTTTGATGCAATGGACTTGGTTGGAAACCCTTCATCTGTGCATCAGTTGGGGCGAAAATGCCGATCATTAATTGATTCTGCGCGCAAACAAGTTGCGAGAGCCTTAGATGCAAGTCCATATGAAATCACTTTTACTGCTAGCGGAACGGAAGCAAATCACTTGGCTTTGTTTTCTCTTAATATTTCAGCAAAAAACATCTACGCTAGCGCCACTGAACACTCATCAGTTCACAAAAATATTTTGTCTGAAAATTTGCTACCCGTAGATGCTTGCGGACAAATACAGTTAGAAGTTTTAGAAAAAACCTTTGAACACTCCTGCCCACCCAAAATAGTCAGCATAGCTTTGGCTAACTCTGAAACCGGCATTATTCAAAAGCACTTAGATCAAGTTGTTGCCCTTTGTCATAAGTATAACTGTCTTGTTCATACAGATGCCGTACAAGCTTTTGGAAAAATCCCACTTTCATTTAAAGACCTCGGCGTAGATATGATGACCGTTGCTGCACATAAAATTGGCGGCCCAAAAGGCGCAGCGGCTCTCATCAGTGTTTCGGATATACCACTAAAAGCAGTTCATTTGGGCGGAGGCCAGGAAAAGGGGTTGAGATCAGGAACAGAAAACATTCCCGCCATTGTTGGGTTTGGCGTGGCCGCATCATATATTGCATTAGAGCCTTGGGCACAAGTTTCAAAAAAACTAATGGGCCTGGCCCACAAACTACAAAAATTATACCCATCTATTCGCATTAATAGCATGGCCGATGGATTGCCTAACACATTGAATTTTAGCACCCCTGAATATGAAAAACACATGCAGGTTGTACATTTTGATTTGAATGGAATTGCACTAAGCTCTGGGTCGGCCTGCTCATCAGGAAAAGTAACACAATCACACGTACTACAAGCACTAAAAATACCCAAGCCCTTTGCTAGTTCTGCAATACGAATTAGCGTAGGCCCCGATATTAACCAAGCAGACTTAGATAGATTTATTGAAGTATGGCAGCAGTTGCTGTATACGAAAAAATCAGAAGGATATTAATCGTATGATACCCCAAATTCCAAAAAAAGATGGTTATATTTATATTGACTATCAAGCCACAACACCCTGCGATCCACGTGTTATTGAGGCTGCCATGCCCCATCTAACTGATGGATTTGGAAACCCACACTCTAGAAACCATATCTATGGATGGGAAGCAGAGGCTGCTGTTGAAGCTGCCCGCATCAATGTTGCCAACTTAATTGGCGCCGAGCCTAGTGAAATTATTTTTACTAGTGGCGCGACAGAATCTAATAACCTGGCCCTAAAAGGCGTTGTTCAGTTTTATAAATCTAAGGGGAAAAGTCACATTATTACTTGCATCACAGAACATAAATGCATTTTAGACACATGCAGACATCTTGAGCAGGAAGGTATTGATGTAACGTATTTGCCCGTTGATAAGGATGGGCTAATTAATTTAGATGACTTAAAAGCAGCAATTCGCCCAGAAACAGCAGTTGTTTCTATTATGTCGGTTAACAACGAAATTGGCGTTATTCAGCCAATCACGCAAATCGGAAAGCTATGTCATGAGAATGGCGTATTCTTTCATACAGACGCGGCTCAGGCAGTGGGGAAAATTCCCATGAATGTAAACGAAATGCATATTGATTTAATGAGCATCTCTGGACACAAAATTTATGCACCGAAAGGCGTCGGAGCACTATATGTGCGAAAACGTCCACGCGTTCGATTGAAAGCACAAATTAATGGCGGCGGGCAAGAGCGAGGCATGCGGTCAGGGACTTTATCTCCATTTTTGTGTGCAGCACTAGGAGTTGCTTGCAAAATTTCACTTGAAGAACTTTCCTCAGAACATCAACGCATCTCTAATTTGCGCGATCGATTTTGGAACCGTTTGTGCGATGCCTTGCCTGATATATATATTAATGGACATGCGACACAACGCATACCTGGAAACCTAAACATCAGCTTTGCATATGTAGAAGGAGAGGGCTTGATGATGGGCATCAAGAATTTATGCTTATCATCAGGATCTGCTTGTACATCGGCATCTCTGGAACCATCGTATGTTCTTCATGCACTCGGGGTAGAAGATGAAATGGCGCATACATCTCTACGCATTGGACTTGGAAGGTTTACTACCGAAGAAGAAGTAGATGCTGCAGCAGATAGCATTATTAAAAGTGTCAACCGTTTGCGAGAGATGAGTCCCTTGTATGAAATGGTAAAAAAAGGAATTGATCTAAAGTCCATTCAATGGACTGGTCACTAAGCAGAAAGTAACAAAAATTATGGCGTATAGTAAAAAAGTTGTGGATCATTTTGAAAATCCACGCAATGTTGGAAGCTTTGAAAATGCAGACGATCGCACAGATATCGGTGTAGGTTTAGTGGGAGCACCTGAGTGTGGTGATGTAATGCAGCTACAAATGAAAATCTCAGATGATGGAAAAATTGAAGATGCTAAATTTAAAACATTTGGATGTGGGTCAGCAATTGCGTCTAGCTCACTCGCTACTGAATGGATTAAAGGAAAAAGCATCGAGGATGCTCTTGAAATTCAGAACTCACAAATTGTCGAAGAGCTTGCTCTTCCACCGGTAAAGGTGCACTGCTCAATTCTCGCACAGGATGCTATTGAAGCCGCAGTCAAAAATTATAAAGAAAAACGGAGTCACAAGTCTTAATGTCTATTCTAACTGTAACACCCTCTGCGATTAACCAAATCAAGTTGCTGATCGAACAACGTGATCCTCCTGCTTTTGGTGTGCGAGTTGGCATAAAAACGCGGGGGTGTTCTGGGCTTTCTTACTATGTAGAATATGCGGATGCAAAAAACCCATATGATGAAGAATTAACCCTTGATGGCATTAAGCTATTTATTGATCCAAAAGCGATTATGTTTATTTTAGGGGTGGTGATGGATTTTGAAACCAACGAATTAGAGTCTGGATTCACCTTCAAAAACCCCAATGAAAAAGGACGCTGCGGATGTGGGGAGTCTTTTCATGTCTAAGACATTATGTTCGAACTGTTCAGAAACCACAAAAGAACACGACATTATTTGTGCGTCATGCTCTCACATATTACCCTTTCAAATTATCAACCCTTTTTATATTTTCAACCAATCCATCAGTATGCAGATTAATAAGAGTGGGCTTAACTCAAAATACTTTGAATTACAAAAACAATTACATCCTGATAAACTTTTATTTGCGTCTAACGCACAAAAAGAACTCGCAGCACAACACATTGTGCAAATTAACGAGGGATACAAAGCATTAAAAAACCCATTAACGCGAGCAAAATCTGCCTTGCTTGCTCTCCAGAGCTTAACAACCTCACTAAATGATTTTGACAAAAATATTCAACTGCCAAAGCCTACCAATACATTTTTGCAAAAAGTTATGTCATTACAAATGAACCCCAATAACGACAGCAACATAGAAATGCTATATCAGAATTGCATGGAATGTTTATCAACATCCATTGAATTTAAATCAATAGAAAAAACACTACACAATCTATCCGAGTTTACTTATCTAACACGCCTACACCATCCACATGAAAGGGTGTCTTGATGTTCATACAAATTTCTGATCCATTAAAGCCAGAAATTGAGAAGCCCACTCAACTGGCTATTGGGATTGATTTCGGTACTACCCATTGTGTCGCAGCCGTTATTAAAAATGGAAGAGCAGAAACAATACCTCTTAATGACGATGGAACCGATCTATTACCTTCAGTTATAAAGGTAGAAAACAACAAACTGCAAATTTCTTCTGACCGAACATCGGGAGTATCCTCAATTAAACGTATAATGGGAAGATCTTTTAAAGAAGTTATAGCTGTATATCCTAGTTACGAAAATGTAATCAAAGACTCAGACAACGGCATTAAAATTAAAACAGACATCGGATATAAAGCTCCCATTGAACTAGCAGCCTCGATTTTTAAGCATATTAAATCAGCATCAGAATCGCACCTTCAGCAGGCCGTGTCTGATGCTGTCGTAACCGTTCCTGCTTATTTTGATGATACCGCCCGTGCCAGTATTCGTGATGCAGCAAAATTAGCAGGGCTCAACGTACTGCGACTCATTGCAGAACCTACATCGGCAGCGCTTGCATATGGCTTAGATACTGCAGCAGAAGGTAACTATATTGTATACGACTTGGGTGGGGGAACGTTTGATGTCTCAGTTTTAAATTTAACACAAGGTGTCTTTCAAGTTCTGGCCACGGGGGGGAATCCTTTATTAGGCGGTGATGATATTGATGAAATTATTGTCGAGCATTTTCGCCTAACCGGGCTTACTTATTCTGAAAGAAAGAAAGCCGCGCTCTCTGCAAAAAATGTGAAAGAAAAGCTTTCTCAACAACTAAAAGCCACATTTGAAAGCCCAAAAAGCGACCGCAGTGTTCTTACTCGGGAGCAACTTGAGAGGTTAATTTTTCCTTGGGTCACACAAACATGCGATATCGTTCAAAACACTTTACGTAATGCCGAGGTTACCCTTTCAGAAATTCAGTCTATTATTTTGGTTGGAGGGTCAACACGCATCCCACTAATTAAACAAGAGCTCAATACTACCTTTCAATTACCAATACACAATAACATCGACCCAGATCGAGTAGTCGCCCTCGGTGCTGCCCATCAGGCATCAGCCTTAAAAGTTGGAAGCGATAATATTCTAATTGATGTAACACCTTTGTCATTGGGAGTTGAAATGATGGGGGGGGTTGTCGAAAAAATTATTCACAGAAACACACCGCTTCCAATTCAAAAATCACAGGATTTTACCACATTCAAAGATAACCAAACTGGTTTAGTCATTCATGTATTACAGGGAGAGCGAGAGCTTGCGCTCGACTGTAGATCTTTGGGGAAAATTACGCTATCTGGAATTCCACCCATGCCAGCAGGCATGGTCAAAGTGCGCGTTAACTTTATGCTAGATGCAGATGGTCTTCTAACTGTCAAAGCAAAAGAAGAGACCTCTGGAGTCTCCCAAAAAATTCAGGTAAAGCCCACTTATGGCTTAAGTGAAAACGTCATGGCAGAAATGATCTTAGAAAGCCAACGTCTCGCACAGCACGACATGTCGCAACGATTGTTAAAGCAATCTAAAACAGTTGCTCAACAACTACTCAACACCACACAAGCCGCCCTTCAAAAAGACGGAGATTTGCTGTTAAAGTCAGAGCTTTCCACCATTAAAAATGCCTTATCAAACCTAACTTCCAGCCTTCAACACGAAGACAGAAATGCAATTTTAGTTGCTACTGAAACGCTAAATCAAGCCACCCTTGAATTTGCACACAAGCGCGTCCAAAAATACTTAAATGCTTAAATCTTTAAGAAGTTAAGGCCATCTATTTTCAAGAATTTTTTAATAAGAAAGCATAGAAAATAAGGCTTTATAAATATTTCACTGTTAGATTTAAGTTTTAACACAATAGTTTGTAAGTATGTTTGGTCCAGTTAGCTCAAAATATTTTCATTATGTACAAGAGGGCGCCTTACAGGAAGACCCCGAACAAATCCATTGCCTTCAAGCTCTTGATGACCTTCATGATGCTTTACACCGCTCCTTATTTACGCGGCATTTTTATAAAAATATTACTGGAGCCTATATTTTTGGAGACGTTGGACGCGGCAAAACCTACTTAATGGACTTGTTCTTCTCTACAGTAAAAAAAAATAAGCAACGCTGGCACTATCACATATTTTTATCACACTTACACAACAATTTAATTCATCATTCCGTCACCCCTTGGGAAGATCTTGCCGCCTCTGTTTATCGGCAAGGACGCTTACTTTGCCTTGATGAGTTCCAAATTATGGACATGGGCGATCTAATGATTCTTTCTCGTTTTTTTAAAGTATTTTTTTATCTCGGAGGCGTACTCATAACAACCTCTAACCGCTTGCCAAATGAGTTTAATCTATACAATCAAAACTATTTAAAGCGCTTTTATGACTTTTTTAGTGAACATATGAACTACATCCAGCTAAACAAAGGGCCTGATTTTCGTCAAAAAGGCCTTATAAAGCCCCGCATAGTCTTAGAAAAACCGACCACACAGCAGCATCACGCTTCTTATCACGATAGTTTTCAGAAACTTTTTGAGTCACCAAGAGGCGTGGCACATTACATCGACATATTAAACAAGTACGATGGGGTCATTGTAAGCCAGTTTAAACAAATGAACGATGAAAATGAAGATAGTTTAATGAGGTTTATACAACTAATTGATTTGTTATATGAAACTAAAACAAGCCTTTCAATACAAACAGACCTACCTGTTGATAGCTTATACACTGGCAACAAACATCGACACCTTTTTCAGCGAACTATTTCACGCCTTATTGAAATTTCATCTAGGTAATTTTTTCCTCTATTAACTATTTCTTTAAGCATTCTAGGTAAAGTTTACCTAGTAAAGGTGTTTTGGTTTTAAGAAGCATGGATAATATTATTGAAACAATTAAGCGTTTGGGTATTGCTCGAGTAGCAATTACGGTAACATTTGCATTAATGTTATTAACACTCTTAGTGTTTCTTTTTACGCGAGTCAGCACCTCTTCTATGGTTTTGCTATATGGGCAAATTGATCCAAAAGAAGCCGGTGAAGTTATTTCTAAACTTGAGGGCCAAGGCGTTAGTTATGAGTTAAAAGGAGATGGCACACAAATTTATGTTGCCCCCAATGATGCTGCCCGACTTAGAATGTTATTTGCACAAGAAGGAATTCCCTCAAGTGGAACAACTGGATATGAAATCTTTGATCGAGGAGACTCATTAAGCACAACAGCATTTACTCAAGATATTAATTATGTGCGAGCGCTTGAGGGAGAACTAGTAAAGTCAATTACGTCTCTAAATGGGGTGGCTGCGGCCCGCGTACATCTAGTAATGCCTAAAAGAGAACCCTTTCAACGTGAACAAAAAACACCTACCGCATCTGTTGTTATAAAAGCTAAAAACTTATCTAAACACAGCATACAGGCAATTCAACAACTGGTTGCGGCATCTGTTCCAGGCATGGAAGCTTCCCGTGTTGCAGTCATTGACAATAACGGGCGGTTATTAGCAAAAAGCGAGAACAGCAATGACTCACAAACCATTAATACTGGCGTAAATGAACAACGAGCCCTGCTAGAGGAAAAGTTATCGCACACCATTGAATCACTTCTGGAGAAAACCGTTGGATATGGAAAAGTTAGAGCACAGGTATCCGTTGATTTAGACCTAGATCGAACTACCGAAAGCTCTGAACTCTATGATCCCAATGGGCAAGTTGTCCGATCTACCCAAACCATTAGCGATATTAATCAAGAGATGCAATCAGAAAGTATCCCCCTCACAGTTAAGAACGCAGTTCCTACACCACAAGGAGGAGCCGTCGGAGGAGATAGCCAAGGACTTCAAAACAAATCTAACCGCAACCAAGAAATTATTAATTATGAAATTTCAAAAACTGTTCGACAGTATGTAAAAGAAAGCGGAGAAATAAAGCGCTTGAGCGTTGCAGTTATGGTTGATGGTGGCCGCAAAACAAATACAGAGGGGGCAACTGAATACACTCCTCGTTCAACAGAAGAACTTGAACGCATCAAAACTTTAGTAAAGTCGGCAATTGGCTTTCAAGACAAACGTGGGGATGAGTTAGAGGTTGTTAATATGCCCTTCACTCAAGATAGTATTGAAGACACCAACACATATGACTGGATGTTTAACTTTGGCAAAAATGATCTGTTTCGCATTCTAGAGATACTTGCTTTTGCCTTTGTTGGGTTTTTGCTCATTATGAATATCATTCGACCATTTATGAAAAGCTTTAAACTTATGCTTAATACCCTCAGCATTGCAAAAGCCGCACAAAAAGCATCAGAGGAAAACCAAGCTATCCAGCAACAAGGCGAACAAGCAGTTCAGCTAAAAAATGTATCCGGACTTGTGCAGTCTGAATCTGTAGAAACAGTACAATCACTTCTCTCTGAAAATCCTCAACAGGCTGCAAAAGTTGTTAACTCATGGTTAAACGAGCGTTAATATGAAACAAGACAATCGACACATCCCACTCAGAGGCCCACAAAAAGCTGCAGCTTTCATGTTATCGCTAGAAGAAAGTTCCGTATCAAAAGTCTTCTCATTTTTAGAGCAAGACGAAGTACAAGCTCTTTCAAAAGCAATGGCAAACCTAGGAGTTGTCGACGCAGGATCTATTGAGAGTATTTATGAGGACTTTCGAAAAAGTGTTTCTCAAGGAACTGGTACCGTTGTTGGAAGCATCGACAAAACAGAAAAGTTACTTTCTCAAGTATTTCCGGCATCAAAAGTACAAGAAATTATGGCTGAAATAGTCGGTCCTGTAGGAAAAAACTTATGGGAAAAAGTTGAAACTGTTGACAACGATTTTCTCGTGTCCTTTTTACAGTCAGAGCATCCTCAAACTATTGCTGTTATTCTTACTCGCTTTAACCCCAACAAAGCAGCGGCTATTTTAAAAATGCTCCCACCAGAAATAGCAGAAGATGTTGTAGTCCGAATTATTAAGTTAGATCTAGTCTCAAAAGAAGTATTAAGCGACCTTGAAAACTCTCTAAGAAACCAATTCATGAGCAATGTTTCTAAAGCAAACAGAAAAGATTCGCATCAAGTTGCCGCGGATATATTTAACCTTTTTGATCGCGATTCTGAGGCTAAGTTTTTAGGATTTTTAGAAAAAACCATTCCTGATGATGCAAATAGAATTAAGGAATTAATGTTTACCTTTGAAGACATGGTTCGCATTGAGCCCAGCGGCATACAAGAAATTATTCGCGTTGCAGATAAAACAAAAATGGCACTTGCACTAAAGGGAGCATCACAGAATGTTAAAGATCTATTCCTTAACAATATGTCGGAACGCGCAGGAAATTTATTACTTGAAGAAATGGAGGCATTTGGGCGTGTTCGACTTAAGGAAGTTGACGATGCACAGGCAGACATAGTGACACAAGCAAAAGAGCTAATTGATAAAGAGGTCATAAACATCACAATTACCTCTGATCAAGAAGAAGAAAAGTATATTGATTAGGTTATGACTATGACAGACACAAATTTACTTAAAAAAATTTACGACAGTAAATCTCGCAGCGCTCATTCTCATATTCTAAAAGAAGAGGAGTTAGCCTTAATAAAAGACCAGTCCTATGCAAAAGGCCTAAATGAAGGACGTTTAGCCACAAAGCGGGAGGTTGATGAACAAAACTCTCTTCGACAAAAAGAATTAGAAAATGCAATGCTTGTTGCGATAAACCAGTGCTCAAAACAACAAACAGAAAATATTACAGAGATAACAAATCTAACCGTGCAACTAGGTATAAGCTTATTTCGAAAAACATTCGAAAACACTGCTCAACAATTTGCCGACAAAGAGATAGAGGGATTTATTAATAACCACCTTCAGCCATTGAAAGAACTACCTTCTTTACGTGTGCGAGTACATCCAGATCAGCAAGATACTGTACATGAGCTATTTAAGAAACTAAAAGCTGAAATACAAGAACAAATTGAAATTTCTGTTACCACTGATAAATCGTTTGAATTAACTGACTGTTATATTTCTTGGGAAAAAGGCTATGTCGAACGAAAATTACAAAGCCTTTTAGACGGTGTATCTAAGTTAGTTTTTTCAATAAAGGCAAAAATAATCGAGGATAAAGATAATGGATAAAACAGAAAAGAGTGGAACAACCCCTGAAAATAAAGAGGGTACTTTAGTATCAGAAACGCTTGGAGAATCAAGCCCTATCGAAGCCGTATATGATGTTCCTGTAAAAGTATCCGCCATTTTGGGCTCATCTAAAATGCCCGTAAGTGAACTTTTAAAACTATCAAAAGGATCCGTTGTTGAGCTAGACAGACATATTGGTGACCCCGTGGATATTTACGTTAATAACCGCCTAGTAGCAAAGGGCGAGGTTGTGTCAGTGGACGATAAATTGGCCATCACAATGACTGAAGTAATTAAAATTTTAAAGTAAGGAAACATCAATGCGTCTTCTAATTATCAGCCAAATGAGTAGTGAGCTAATTGAAGCAAGTAAAATTGCCATAGATCGCGGTGCTAAAGTAGGACACGTAGAAAGTGTTTCTGCGGCGCTATCTACATTGCGATCAGGAAAGGGCGCCGATCTAATTATGATTGATGTCAACATGCCGGTAGATCAGCTTTGTTCTGCACTAAAACTAGAGCGTTTTAATATACCCGTTGTCGGTTGTGGCATTGGCGAAAACAATCAAGAGAAAGCCGTTCGCGCCATAAAAGATGGCGCAACTGAATATATTCCCCTTCCTCCTGAAGCCGATCTAATCGCAGCTGTACTAGAGGCAGTTTGTGATGACAATCAAACTCTTATTTACAAGGACCCAGTTACAGAAAAGGTTATTGATCTGGCACAACGCATCGCAACAAGTGATGCGAGTGTGCTGATTACCGGAGAGTCTGGAACCGGTAAAGAGGTCATATCCCGCCTCATTCATCAATCGAGCAAACGATCGAACGCAGCATTTATTAGCGTAAACTGTGCTGCAATTCCAGAGAACTTATTAGAGTCCGAGCTTTTTGGACACGAGAAAGGGGCATTTACGGGAGCAGTTGCAAAACGCATTGGTAAGTTTGAAGAAGCCAGCGGAGGAACGCTACTGCTAGATGAAATTAGCGAAATGCATCCCCACCTGCAAGCGAAACTACTGCGTGCAATTCAAGAGCGTATAATTGATCCCGTTGGGTCATCCAAGTCAATTAAAGTAGATATCCGAATTTTGGCCACAAGTAACCGAGACTTATGGCAGCATGTACAAAATGGGAACTTTCGAGAAGATTTATATTTCAGGCTAAATGTAATCAATATTGATATGCCATCACTCCGAGACCGCCCCCAAGATATTCAAATATTAGCTGAGCACTTCATCGAAAAGTATGCAAAAGCCAATGGCACTCCCATCCGCCCACTTTCAAACCAAGCTATAAAATTAATGGAACAACATAACTGGCCTGGAAATGTGAGGGAGCTTGAAAACACCATGCACAGGTCTGTTTTAATGTCACAAGGCATAGAGATTTCTGCCGACGTTGTGTTTCCTGCTGGCATTAAATCTCTTAATGGTAACGAAGCTTTAGATCAAAATGGCCCCATTGTTGCCCCTGAAGGTTTTGTAGGAAAGACAGTGGCAGAGGTTGAGAAAGATTTAATTATTGAAACCTTAGATCACTGCTTAGGCAATAGAACGCACGCAGCAAACATCTTGGGAATATCTCTTAGAACGCTTAGGAATAAATTGAATTTATATAAAGAAGACAATCAACTTTAAAGGTACACACACTAGATGAGTCGGCTCTTTACAGCATTAAACCCAGCAACCATTGTTCGTCGAGGAGATGTGATTTTTACGTTTGCATTGATTGCAGTATTAGTCATTTTAATCCTACCTATGCCTACTTGGTTGCTCGATTTTTCTCTAACTCTTTCAATTACTTTATCTATAGTTATTCTGGTAACTTCATTGTTTATTGAACATCCTCTGGAATTTAACTCATTCCCAATGGTATTACTAGTTGCTACTATTTTTAGACTTTCACTAAACGTTGCCTCAACTCGATTAATTTTATCTCATGGTCATGACGGTCCCGCAGCTGCAGGACACATTATCTATGCCTTTGGCAGTTTTATTATGGGTGGTAACTTTGTAATTGGGTTAATTGTTTTTGCTATCTTGCTGATTATCAACTTTATGGTTATCACCAAAGGTTCGGGGCGTATCGCCGAAGTGTCCGCACGGTTCAGCCTAGATGCCTTGCCTGGGAAACAAATGGCCATTGATGCTGATTTAGCAGCTGGCGCCATTACAGATACAGAGGCAAAAGCTCGACGCAAATCTGTTGAAGACGAATCTAACTTTTATGGGGCCATGGATGGTGCGGCTAAGTTCGTTCGCGGAGATGCTATTGCTGGCCTTCTCATTACTTTTATTAATATAATTGGTGGGATCCTTATTGGTGTTATTCAAAAAAATATCTCTCTTAGCGATGCATCTGCCTCCTATACTTTTTTAACTGTTGGAGATGGGCTGGTTTCTCAAATTCCTGGCTTAATTGTATCAGTCGCAGCAGGTATGATTGTATCAAAAGGAAATACTCGAGGATCTGCCGACAAAGCACTTTTCCAACAACTTAGTGCTTATCCATCTGCACTCGTTGTATGTAGCGTGTTTTTGTTCTTGTTTTCTTTGTTGCCAGGAATTCCTTTCTTACCTTTTGCATTTGTTGCCTCGTGTATAAGCGGCCTAGCCTGGTTTTCATTTGAACGTTCTGAAAATAACAAAAAGTCTATATCTAAAGAAAAACAGCAAAAAGAAAGTGAACAGACCTCAACCTCCCCCTCAAATGCATCTCACCCCCCATCTGTAATGGATATGGTTCGCATTGAGCTAAGTTATAATTTGCTCTCTCTTTTAAATCGAACTGATAGCGTTCAAATGACTGAACAAATTAAAAATATCCGAGAACAATTAGGAGTCGAGCTTGGTTTTGTGCTCCCGGCAGTTCGTTTACAAGACAACATGGATTTAGAAGAAAACACTTACTCTATAAAGGTAAAAGAGATTGAGGCAGGATCTGGGTCGGTGTATCCCGATAAATACTTAGTAATGAGCCCCAACAACTCACCACTTCCTTTCCCAGGAGAAGACACCCTAGAACCCGCATTTGGTTTAAAAGCAAAGTGGGTTACTGCCGCCTGTAAGGTTGAGGCCGAACAACGCGGATACACTGTTGTTGACCCAGCAACTGTTATTACAACTCACATGATAGAGCTAGTCAAAGAGAATATCTCTGAGCTATTAACTTTCTCAGACGTTCAAAAACTTATCGATGGGCTTGGAGAGGGCCACAAACGTCTCGTAACAGATATGGTTCCTTCTCAATTGTCTATGGGAACTATACAACGCGTTCTTCAAAACTTATTGGATGAAAAAATCTCAATTCGAGACTTATCAACTATCCTAGAGGCCATATCAGAATCTGGACTGGGTGCAAAAAGTATTACTGCATTAACTGAACTTGTCCGCTCACGCCTTGCAAGACAAATTAGTCATACATTTTCAGAGAACGGAACTATCCATATGGTAACTTTATCTGGAGAGTGGGAAAATGAGTTCTCTTCAAGTATTGTTGGCGATTATAATTCGGTGCGCGAACTTGCTATGGCACCATCTCAACTACATAAGTTTGTTCAAAAATCTAAAGAATTAATTCAAAATCCTTCTGTTGCAATGCATAACCCCATCATTGTAACTTCACCAAATATCCGACCCTTCGTACAAACCGTCATTGAAAAATTAGGACCCAAGGTTCCAGTGTTGTCTCAAAATGAGATTCATCATAGAATGCGCATTGAAACTCTAGGCGAGATATAGAAAGCATAGCTCAATGAAACTTCAGAAATTTACAGCAACAACTTTCACTCAAGTAATGAATAGAGTTAGAAAAGAGCTTGGAGAAGATGCCATTATTGTTTCCAGCGTTGAAGAAAAAGGACTATTTCATATTACTGCTGCCCTCGAAGAGGAGAGAAATCTACCCAAACACTCTTTTGACGGAATTTATACTTCTCTAGAAGAACACGGCTTAACAGAGCTTACAAAAAAACAAATAAAAGATTTAATTCGCAGCCTGGAACGCAGCATTCCAGAACCATCTGAGTGTTTGGCTGCCTCATTAGATCAGGTTATTAGCTTTAATCCTTTTCAACTTGAAAACATTCGCACCTATATGGGAGTAAATGCATCAACTCCTATTGCATTAATAGGCCCACCTGGGGCTGGAAAAACTGCGAACATCACAAAGCTTGCTATTGAATCTAGCGCAAGAGACTTGAACCCTATGGTTGTGACGCTAGATGCAGAAAAAGCCGGGGCAGTTGCACAGCTAACATCTTTTTCTCAGGCTCTCGCAATTCCTTTTTCAAAAGCAGATACAAAAGAAGAACTTAGCACGGCCATCTCTAACCACCCTGGATTGGCTTTAATAGACACCACGGGATTAAACCCCTATGACGACGA
The DNA here is from genome assembly GCA_963693005.1 of Alphaproteobacteria bacterium CMAR1. Taxonomy (GTDB): domain Bacteria; phylum Pseudomonadota; class Alphaproteobacteria; order UBA6184; family UBA6184; genus Bodonicaedibacter. The sequence goes on from OY843726.1 coordinate 601,096, forward strand.
CCAAATAAAATTTGCGAAAGAAATGCTATCTCATGCTATGGCAATTACAGTTCTTGTGATGCCCGCTGGGTTAGACATGAACGAGGCGCAAGACATGATTAAAGTATTTAATACTTTGTCACCCTCTTACTTAATTGTAACAAAACTAGATATGTGCCGTCGCTTTGGAAGTGTAATGGGGCTGTCCATGTACTCGGGCCTTCCCCTTTCTTATTTTAGCCATAGCCCTCATATCTCATCGCCCCTTGTTCCCTTTACACCTGAAGCACTAGCACAACTGATTCAATTCAAAAATACGTCGCTTGTAAAGTAGCAGTATGGTAGGTTAAGTTTAATAGAAATGGACTTAGAATGCTTCGCAATGGCTTTGTTTATTTAGATACGATTCCCTTTGATATCCGTTATGCCACATATAATAACTTTGTAGGCCATCCTTTAGATGGATATAAAAATAATAAGTGTGTCGTTTCTTATTCTCTAAAAAAACAGCTAACACTTGCCCAAGAAAAAGCTCAGGAACAAAACTTATCCCTATTTATATTTGAGTCATATCGCCCCCTTCGGGCTGTTGAGAATCTTGTAAACTGGTCATTCTCGGCAGACCTCTCAACAAAGTCCCGGTTTTATCCAGGACTGAATAAGTTTGATTTAATAAAAAACAAATATATTGCAATCAGATCAACGCACTCTCGTGGAGCAGCTGTTGATGTCACCCTTATTAGAAATGACTCAACTAAGGAGTTAGATATGGGAACAGAATTTGATTTCTTCGGAGAAACTTCACATACTGCCAGTTTAAACATTAATGATCAGCATCACAATAATAGGCAACTTTTACTATCTATTATGGAAAGCTCTGGCTTCACAAATTATGACAAGGAATGGTGGCACTTTACGCTAATCGACGAACCTTTTCCAGATCAGTACTTTGACTTTGAAATTAGGTGAGCTATTTCTATAGCAACATTTATAATCAATTAACGTAAATTTTATAGGTTTCTATCTAGGCATTCTAAAGCTGATTTAAAAACGCTTTCTTCCGACTGAGTGGCATCTAACACTTGTACTCGAGAAGGGCTCTGAGAGGCTAATTTTAAAAACGCCTGACGAACAGAGTCATGAAACTTTATCCCCTTAAGCTCGAAGCGCGCTTCATTTTCTGAACCTACGCGCTGTTCGGTTCTTGATAGCCCAAGGTTCGCAGGAACGTCCAATAGAAAAGTAATGTCTGGGTAAATATCCAAACATACATCCTTATGTACACCCCTTATAAATTTTTCAGGAACCCCCTGAACCATACCTTGATATACAAGCGTGGAGTCTATAAATCTGTCGCAAATCACCCATTGTCCCAATCGGAGCTTTGGTATTATTCTGTGTAACAAGTGATGCCTTCGCGCTGCATTAATTAAAAGAGTTTCAGAGAGGGGATCAATATCATCATCACTCTTATTAACAACAAGCTTCCGCACCTTATCGGCAAAGCAAGTGCCCCCAGGCTCTCTCGTCAACTCCACTTCAAGACCCCTCTTGAAAAGAACATCTTGGAGCTTTTTTGCTAATGTTGTTTTCCCCGAGCCTTCTCCCCCCTCCAAAGTAATAAATTTCCCCGAAAGGCCACTCATAACTTATTCTGACCAAAGATTAAATAGTGAACAATCACTGGCAATCGCTTGAGATACCCGGCCCTCTGCACAGAGGCTTTAGCATAAGCAGGATACACTGCTTTTTTACCCTCTTCCTCAAACATTATATGCAATTCACCCACTTTCTCTCCCAACTTAACTGGCGCCTCAATGGGGCCGGTAAAAACTAGCTCTGCCTTAGGCACCTCTCTAAGCTGCCTTGGTAAGGTAAGCACTATATCCGTATCCACAACCACATGAAGGTGGGGCTTGTTAGCCATCCACGTATCTAGTGTTGCGACAGTTTGCCCCTTAGTAAATAAATGCACCTGATAGAAATTACGATACGCCCAATTCATCAAGACATCACTATAGCGATTACGCTCTGACAAGCTCCGGCAACCATTAATAATCGCAAAAACACGGCGCCCCTCAACCTCTGAAGAAATCACAACTCCTTGACCTCCAGACTTTGAGTTTCCAGTCTTTAAACCATCCGCACCAGAAAACGAGTGCAGCGCACGATTTAAGCTTTTGTGTGTACCTTTTGCATAAACAAAAACCTTCTGTCTAAAAAACTTCTTATATTGAGGAAAATCTTCGTATATTTTTTTAGCCATTTTATATAAGTCAAAACATGTTGAGTAATGATTGGAGTCAGGTAATCCCGTAGCATTTACAAAATAAGAGTCCTTACAACCAAACTCTTGAAGCTTCTGATTCATTAACTTAACAAACGCAGATTCACTCTCTGCTATATTTTCAGCAGCACAAATACATGCATCATTTCCAGATGCCACAAACAAACCCTGCAGAATATCTGAAACGCTCACACTTCCTCCCTCAGGAAGATACATTTTTGAGCCCTCAGCCTTTGAGGCCTTTCGACTAATTTTAAACTGCGTATTTAAAGATATTTGACCTGCTTCAATAGCCTCAAAAATAAGATACGCTGTTAAAATTTTGGTCATAGAAGAGGGAACCATTTGCTGGTTTGCATTGTGATCCAACAATACTGTATTTGTATCAGCATCAATAACCAAAATCTGCCGTTTTCCCAAATCAATAGGCGGGGTTGTTTTTCCAGAAACGTCCGGTAACAGCAGAAAGCACGAAATCAAAAAAAATCTATTTAGCATCTATATATTAACCATTTTTTGCACTATCATCATAAAGGGTTATTTCTGCTTGTGCAAGAAATAGAAAAGTTTATGACATGTTTTACACTAAAATCTCCACCATATATTTACACTTTTTTAAGTCACTCTGCGTACAGTAAACAAAAAAAGAGAATCCAATGCTACAGCTGTTCGGCTGGCTCATATGCAGCCTCTGCCTCTTAGTGTCATCTTGTAGTCGCTACCCACTCCCAAATGAACACGACCCATATAGCGGAAAAGTTCGCAAAGAATATGAAGATATTCTCTCAAAACCAAAAATTCAAAACGCAAAAACAGCTAAAAAGAAGAAACCTAAACTCTCACGTCCAAAGCCCGCGTTAGATGCAAAGTTTTACACAAAGGTTAGTTTTCAAATATCTGAAAAAGTCTCCCTTAAAGAAGCTATTTCTAACCTTTGCAAACAGGTGGGAGTTGATCTAGAAATGGTTGAAAACCCAGAAATGGCACTAACTTTTTCAGCTAGTAATACTGCTTTTATTGACATCATAAAGAGAATTACTCGACTAGTGCGATGGAGATATCACTTAGACGGAGATTGTTTGAGGCTAGAAAAAGACACTCCTTTCTTAAAAAACTATAACATTCAGTTTCTATCTTTTCGCAGAGAAAGTAAAGACAGTGTTTCTGTTGCAACAAAGCTTCTAAATACCGACTCTGGCATTAGCGTCAACAATGGCTCCGATACTGCTATCCAATCTACCACGACTTCCGACTTCTGGGAGGAGTTGTGCACTAGCTTAAATGTAATTCTAATGGATGAGCCCCATGCCAACAATAAACAGCCATTTGCTATACACAAACAAGCCGGAATTCTAAGTATTTATGCAACATCGCAAAAACACGAAGTTATCCAAGCGTATCTAAAAAAGTTACGAACAATGGCAACTGCGCAAGTTTTAATTGAAGCAAAGGTTGTAGAAGTTACTTTAAAAAATGAATATCGCAGCGGTATCAACTGGAGTTTCCTAAAAGATATTGCAGGAGGTAATTTTTCGCTAGATGGCCTTTATGGCGGAGTAAAAAACGCTCAGGAAGGGCTTCTAATGAAGGCTAGCAAAGATCAAATGTCTAGTGTTTTTAATTTAATTGATAAATTTGGGACTACTCGCACCTTGTCTAGCCCAAGACTAACAGTTATGAACAACCAGCCCGCTATTTTAAAAGTTGTAGAAAATCATGTGTATTTTAATGTGAGATATGACACATATCATCACCACTCAAAAACGCCTCAACACAATCCCGAGCCTTTTACCAATATCCAAAGTCAGGTTCAAACCGTACCTATTGGCTTAATTCTAACAGTACAGCCCTCAATAGATATTGAGACAGGAGAAATTGTGATGGCTCTCCGCCCCACAATTTCAAGTCGAGCTCGGGGAGCAAAAGACCCTGCTGTTGAGTTAGCTGCCAAAAAACTAGGCCATGACATTGTATCGGAAATACCCGTCATTAAAATTGATGAAATTAACTCCGTCTTGCGAATCGACGATGACATGGTAATACTTGGAGGAATGATGCAAGAGGTAGTTACCGACAATCAAAATGGGTTACCTGGACTAACAGACAACCCCATCTCCGGACTGATTTCTGACAAACAAGATACTCGCAGAGTCAAAGAGCTAGTAATATTTCTTCGGGCCGTTCGATTAGATGAGGAGAATTCAACAATCGATACTGCAGATGAACGATTGTTAGAAAACTTTGTTACGGACCCTCGGCCCTAACCTATTCTAATATCTCAATACGAACAGAATGTAATCCTATCTGAATTTCAGGTTGTAAAATTTCATAAATTTTTCTATGTTGATTAACCTTACTCTGAAACCTCAACTGATCTGATTTAATACGAACACCAATATGTGTAACATTACATATGATATCTACAACCCCTTTGTGCCCTCGATGCTCACCAGATTCATCCAAAACTTCTAAAAAATCTGGATTTAAGTCAGCTTGGATACGTTTTTTTATATCAGGAACAGAAATTTCCACAAATTAACCTTGTTTCAAATATTTTCACCCCTACAATAGCAAAGTAATATAAGAATTGTCATGTGGATGATGTGAAAATATGTGATTATGATACTTGCCAAGAAGACGGCTTATATAGAGCTCCTAAATCCAGAGACCTTAGTAAGGAGTTTTTCTATTTCTGCTTAGATCATATTCGTGATTACAATAAATCATGGGATTATTTTTCTGGAATGACTGGCGCCGAAATACGAGCACACCAAATATCGGATATTACTTGGAGACGCCCCACCTGGTCTGAGAAGAAAACGAAAGCGTTTTTCTTTAATACAACCGAGCATCCATTCTTTAATAAACCCATTGGGTTAATTACAGACAGTCAACAGGACAGAGCCCATATACCTCTGCCAAAACGTAATAGCTCAGAAGCCGCCGCCATGAAAGTGTTGGACATACCTAACTTAGACTCACACAAATTGATTAAAAAGCGCTATTTGTCTTTGGTTAAAACTTACCATCCTGACAAAAATTCTGGCTGCCAAAAATCAGAAAATAAACTTAAAAAAATTACCGTTGCCTATCAAACACTAAGTAAATATTTGCGACGCTTTCAAACACAGCCCCTACGAAGGTAAAGCTTCTGACAAATATAGCTATGCATATTTCGCACATCTTATATTCAGTCTATTGATACACATTGCAGCCAAATAACTTGACAGATTAGTCAAAAGAATGTGTAATGCAAAAGGAGATACTGAACCGGTGTTTTACAGTATCTCTTTCTTTATTTAATTAAATCTGACTTCAGAAGTACTATCGCCTCTGAAATTTTAGATGAATTTGTACCCCCAGCTTGTGCAAAATCAGGCCGGCCTCCGCCTCCTTTTCCACCCAAAATTTCAGACAGCCTTCGGGCTATAATTACTGCATCAAAAGCGCCAAGCTTATCTTTAGAAACTGTCACCACGATAGAAACCTTTTTATCTGTCTTTGCAAAAACAACCGCCACACCAGAAGAAACGGACCTAAGCAACGCATCCGAAGCGGATCTAAGTTCAGACGCTAACACATCCTCTAGTACCTTTATCCCAACTCTACCTCCACCCTTCAAATCAAAAGTTTCTACGTTGTCTCCCGCGGAAGTGTTAGCAACCTTTAATTTTAAGTTTTTTTCTAATTGTTTTATTTTGGAGGACACACCTTCAAATTTTTCAACAAGTTGATGCGTTGCACACTTTAACTTTGTATTTAAATCTTCAAGTATGAGGTCTCTATTATAGACATACTCCTCTGCTCGCTTACCTGCCACAGCCTCAATTCGTCTAACTCCCGAGGCAACGCTCGACTCTGATGTTATTTTAAACAAACCAATATCACCTGTAGCATTTACATGCGTTCCCCCACACAGCTCTGTTGAGTAAATTTTTTGCTGCACTTTATCGAATCCCATTGAAACAACTCGAACTGCTTCCCCATACTTTTCACCAAATAAAGCCGTTGCTCCAGCTTCTTTAGCTGCCCCAGGAGTTGTAATGCTTGTTTCAACTTTACTATTTTGACGCACATAAAAGTTTACCAAGTCCTCTACTTCTCTAAGCTGCTCTTTTGTAACTGCCCTAGGTTGACTAAAGTCAAAACGCAAACGCTCAGCAGTCACTAATGACCCCTTTTGCATAACGTGGCCCCCTAAAGTAATTTGTAACGCTTTATGTAACAAATGGGTTGCTGAGTGGTGGGATCTTAACTGCAAACGATTTTCATCATTTACTTTCATACGCACCAAATCAGATACAGAAAAACCGCCTTTTTTTACCTGTCCAAAATGTGCAAACAAGCCATTTCCACGCTTTTGCGTGTCTGAAACAACAAACTCAGAACCATTTTCTTGAAGAATGATACCAACATCACCTGCTTGGCCACCTGATTCTGCATAAAAAGGAGTTTGATTGCTAATAATTACAGCCTCATCCCCCTCATGAATAGATACCAAAGACTGAGAACTCTTAACAATCGCGCAAATCTTAGCCTCTGATTCTATAAGTGAGTATCCCAAAAAATCTGTCGCCCCAGCCGATTGTTCTACTTCAAACCAAATCGGATCTACTGCCAACTCTCCAGAACCAGACCACTTTGCACGAGCCATCTCTTTTTGTTTCTTCATTTCTTGATCAAAAACACCTGTATCAACAGACTTTTCTTCACCTCGCATAATATCTTGAGTTAAATCTAAAGGAAACCCGTATGTGTCATAGAGCTTAAAAGCTACGTCTCCAGGCAATATTCCTCCCGCAAGAACCTTTGAGGAAGCATCTTGTAACAAAGACATACCACGATCTAAAGTTGCCCTAAAACGTTCTTCCTCAAGCCTCATCATCTCAGTAATGACTGGCTGTGCACGCACCAAATCAGGGTAAGCCTCACCCATCGTCTGGATTAATACAGGAACCATTTGGTGCATTAATAAATCACTATATCCAAGCTTGTGTACATGACGCATAGCTCGTCGCATAATGCGACGCAACACATATCCACGCCCATCATTTGAAGGAAGAACCCCATCTGATATTAAGAAACCACTAGAACGCAAGTGATCTGCAATTACTCGATGTGAAGACAAGAGATCTGGAGCCGAGTTTCCAGTAATATTTTGTGAAGTTTTAATAATGTCGGCAAAAATGTCGATCTCATAATTATTATGCTTTCCTTGCAAAAGAGCGGCTAAACGCTCAAGCCCAATTCCCGTATCAATAGATGGTTTTGGTAGGGGCACCTTCTTAATTGAACCATCTGTTTGCTTCAGTTGCTCAAACTGCATGAATACCAAGTTCCAGATCTCGATAAACCTATCACCATCTTCATTAGGACTACCAGGAGGCCCTCCAGGGATATGCTCTCCATGATCATAGAAAATTTCTGTACACGGACCACACGGCCCTGTATCTCCCATTGCCCAAAAATTATCATTTGTCGCAATGCGGATGATTCTATCATCTGAAAATCCTGCTATTTTTTTCCACAAAGTAGCCGCTTCATCATCATTATGAAATACCGTTACCAACAACCTAGAGGGATCTAATCCCAACTCTTTATTAATCAAACCCCATGCATAAGAAATTGCTTCTTCTTTAAAGTAATCCCCAAAAGAAAAGTTTCCCAACATTTCAAAGAAAGTATGATGGCGAGCCGTATATCCCACATTATCTAAATCATTATGTTTGCCACCTGCTCGTACACATTTTTGACTAGTAGTCGCGCGCGTATTTTTCGGCACATCCGCACCTACGAAATAATCTTTAAACTGCACCATTCCGGCATTTGTAAACAACAAAGTAGGGTCGTTCTGAGGAACTAAGGGACTAGAGTCCGTAACCTTATGCCCCAACTGCTTAAAATAGCTCAAAAATAGACTGCGAATATCGTTCGTTTTCACGGAAAATTACCCCTTAGTATGTTTTATTCTGCAGACTTAGCGTCTTCAGACACCTCATCTCCCATTAGTTTTTCTGCTACCAAACCTGCGTTTTGGCGAATAGCCGCCTCAATACTTGCCGCAATATCTGGATTTTGCTTAAAGAATTCTTTTACATTTTCACGGCCTTGACCAATCCGACCGTCGTTATAGGAGTACCAAGATCCAGATTTTTCAATCACACCAACCTTTACCCCCAAATCTACTAACTCACCCTCTTTGCTAATTCCAAAGCCATACATAATATCAAAATCAACCACTTTAAATGGGGGAGAAACCTTATTCTTAACCACCTTCACTCTAGTCTGATTACCAACAATATCTTCTTTGTCTTTTATCGCTCCAATGCGACGAATATCGAGACGAACCGAGGAGTAAAATTTTAAAGCATTTCCACCTGTTGTTGTTTCTGGGTTGCCAAACATAACCCCTATTTTCTGACGAATTTGGTTAATAAAAACAACCATACATTTTGATCTAGAAATTGACCCAGTCAACTTTCGCAAAGCCTGACTCATAAGGCGCGCCTGTAACCCCATATGAGAGTCACCCATGTCACCCTCTAACTCAGCCCTAGGCACCAATGCAGCCACACTATCTACAACTACAACATCTACCCCACCAGAGCGCACCAAAGTATCTGCTATTTCTAGCGCTTGCTCACCAGCATCAGGCTGCGAGACCAAAAGATTCTCAATATTAACACCCAATTTTTTAGCATAGGCTGGGTCCAAAGCGTGCTCAGCATCCACAAAGGCGCAAACACCACCTTTTTTTTGCGCTTCAGCAATAACATGTAAGGTAAGTGTTGTTTTTCCTGAACTTTCAGGCCCATAAATTTCCACAATTCTACCACAGGGAAGCCCCCCTATACCCAGAGCAATATCCAGCCCTAGAGACCCTGTTGATACCGCTTCAATATTCAGCGTTTCATTTTGTCCCATACGCATAATAGAGCCCTTGCCAAATGCTCTCTCAATTTGACCCAAAGCAGCCTCTAACGCCTTTTGTTTGTCCATTGGTAACTATCCCTGTAAAATTAGTTTAAAATATCTTTAACCTTTAATGCCAAATCTTTCAAGTTAAATGGCTTTGGCAAAAAATGTATATTATCTTCATTATTAAGCTTTTTTCGAAACGAGTCTTCTGCATATCCAGAAATAAAAACCACCTTAACCTCAGGAAGTATTTGGCGCACTTCGTTAATCATTTGGGGTCCATCCATTCCAGGCATCACAACGTCGGTGATAATTAAATCTATACTTTCTTCGCTATTTTTAACCGTTTCAACTGCATCTATACCATTCGCCGCCTCTATGACGTTGTATCCTTTATCTTTCAATGCACGCGCAGCGAACATTCTCACCGCCTCTTCATCTTCTACTAACAAAATATTTGCTGTGCCTGTCAAATCACTTAGCTGTTTCTCCTCCATTTTCACATACTCTTCTTCTTTCGGCATATGGCGCGGGAAGAATATACGAAACATAGAACCTCTCCCAACCGTGCTATCCACAAAAATAAACCCTCCTGTCTGACGCACAATTCCATACACCGTAGAAAGCCCTAAACCTGTACCAGAACCTACTGATTTTGTAGAAAAAAATGGCTCAAAAATACGACCAACTATATCTGGTGTAATTCCACATCCAGTATCCTCAATATCAATAGACACATATTCTCCTGGAGGCATGCTATCATGGTTTTGAACAAAGTTTTTCTTGTTCAAAAAGTTAGATGTGGTGATTTTTAAAACACCACTATTTTCCATAGCATCTCTAGCGTTAACCGCCAGATTAATTACAACCTGCTCAAACTGTCCCTTATCAACTTTTATAAACCATAAATCACGAGAGTGTTTAACTTTCAAGTCAATGGCCGGCCCCAACAATCTCCTAAATAAAGCCGAAAGCTCTGAAAGGGCGTCTGTAATATTAATAACCTGCGGTTGCAGTGATTGCTGCCTTGAGAAAGCGAGTAGTTGCCGAACAAGGCCTGCGGCCCTATTAGCATTTTGTTTAATTTGCATAATATCAGAAAACGACTGTTCAGCAGGGGAGTGTCTTTGAAGAAGCAAATCACAAAACCCTATCATAGCTGTTAATAAATTATTAAAATCATGAGCAACACCTCCAGCTAATTGGCCAACTGCCTGCATACGCTGAGAGTGAACAAACTGCACCTCCATACGTTTTTGTTCTTCCTCGCTTACAAAATGAATAATAGAACCAATTGTTTTTCCTCCCTCTGTCAGCGTACTAATGTATGCCGCCAGGTTGTCGTGTTTCCCCCCCTTCAAAGACACATCTACAACCTTTTGAGCTCCGCCTTTAACCAGAGTCTTGTTAATAGCTTCTAGAACTTTTTGCTTACACGAAAAATTTAAAAAAAGATCAAAGCTTCGCCCAGTCAAGTCGTCAGGAGCTTTCTGAAGCATAAGTGAATATTTTTGATTCACAGCCAGAATATTACGCTTTTCATCAATAAGCACTATACCCGTAGGGGCCTCTTCAAAGGCTGTTTTAAAATTTTCACTATCAAGTACCATTGACTGACGATTGCGCTTACTTTTAAAAATAATAGAACAAGTTACGTATTCTCCGCTATCCAAAAGAACAAAGCGCTGAAACACTCGATAAAATTGCTTTCTTACCGAGAAATAGTGTTCATAAACCTTACCCGTATTAATTTGAGCTGCTTCAGGAAAAAAAGAATGCATATCATCAGCCACATCCAAAACTTTAAACAAGTTAACTCGCTTAGAAGAAGAGCAATTGAACCACCCTTCTACCACCTTGTTCATGTATAGACACTCCCCCAACGAATTAATTGAAAAGACACCAACCGGGGATTTATCAAGCAACTGAGTAGTGGTTAAACCCCTAGAGTGAGGTTCCCCTTCCGCCTGAGATAGAGACATAACCGAAAAGATAAAAGAACTAAAGTCTTCCATCAAAGCTACCGCCGTCATCTGATATAAAGAAGACGGCGAGCCAGTCTTTGTATTGCTAATACTTAGAGAGCTCTGAACAAACCCATCTTCTCTTACTTTTTTTACTAAACTAGACAAAGCCATATCTAGTTTCTGACTTTTTGCTCCATCAACAAAGTGATCGTAAGCAACGTTTTTAAAAACCAACTGATTAGCGCTATTTAAAACAAAAATCCCCTGAGGAAGCGCATTCATTCCTAACTGCAAAAAATCATACTTTTTGTATAAGTCGCTGTACCTGCCCCATACATATATAAGAACACAGATAATGACCGCAAAGCACAAAAGCAAAAAGACCCCCCCTCCTCGAGAAATCTCCGAAGCAAAAAGGAGTACAGAGCCAAGCAGAAACAAGCCAACAAAAAATGGAACTACGACAGATTTTAGCTTATATAACATAATGTGATTTTCTTTTTTCTTAGCATTCTTACAGCTTTAAAAAAAACCTTCAACAAATATTCGTGGCAATCTCTTGAAAGTCTCAAGATTTGTCCCCATTATCCTCTGTAGAAGGAGATCATTTATGCGCACCATTAGAGATACATTAAAGGTACACACAAACACTATCGACATAACCCCCATGCTAGAGAGTCTGCGAAAGCGTCAATACCTGAATACGCTAAAAGAATTACAGAGAGAGCTATCCATACTCACGAAACTACCTACTATTGATCAAAAATTAAAAACAAAAATTAAACGCTCTTTATTAGGCGTAGGACAGCTTTTAAAGAATATACAAAGTTCAAAGAATTAAAAAAACCTTTTGCAGAAACAACTTCGCCAAAAATCAAATAGAAAAAGAGAGCCCTTATTCAAGTAGATGCTGAGTGGTGGAGCCAGGGAGGATCGAACTCCCGACCTCTACGATGCCATCGTAGCGCTCTCCCAGCTGAGCTATGGCCCCACATATCTAGAATATACAAAATACCATATAATAAAGCAATGGCAAGACTTATACAAAATCAGCCAAATAAATGGCTCAAAATACCGTTGATTTTCAATCGCCCCTTTGGTGTAGTCTTTATGCTATTTTTGTCTAGGCTTATAAATCCCTCTGCCATCAATACAGACAGCTTTTCACCAAAATAGTCCAAAGGCTGCTTACCCACCGACCTTTCAAAGCAGCTTAACTTCACACCTTTTACAAGCCGTAATCCCATTAGCATTAATTCCATTACTTCCTGCTCTTTTGATAAAGCGTGACACTCAAAACTTATATCATTTGTTCTCAAACAATTTGACAACCAAACATCTGGGGCACGATGACGACGAGTTGCATTTTTCTTTTCACCTAAAGTAACCCTTCCGTGTGCTCCTGGCCCAACACCAACATAATCGTGATATTTCCAGTACATCAAATTATGGCGACACTCTTCCCCGGGTTTTGAATAGTTAGACACTTCATATGCTTTTAATCCAACTTTCCCTAATATCTCGCCCGTTTGTCGGTACAAATCATCAGAAACAACCTCACTTGGCAAAGAAAAGTCCCCCCTGGAAAAAGAGGTATGAAATGCCGTGCCGGGCTCAATTGTTAACTGATATAACGAAATATGCTCTGGAGCATACCGCAAAGCAGCGCACAACTCAGATGACCAAGCCTCCAAAGTTTGATTTGGACGAGCATAGATTAAATCAAACGACATACGATCAAACACACTTTTGGCGGTTTCAATAGCTGCCATTCCTTCTTTCAAATTATGGGGACGACCCAAAAACTTTAACTCTTTATCATTGAACGCCTGGATCCCTACAGAAACACGATTTGCTCCTGCCTGCTTAAAGTCTTTAAAATTTAAGGCCTCAACACTAGTAGGATTGGCCTCAAAAGAAATTTCTACATCTGAATCACAAGCCCATAATGTTTGAACTCGATTAATTAGCGACTCCATCAATCTAGGAGGCATTAAAGAGGGCGTTCCTCCTCCAAAAAAAATTGTCTTAACTTGGTGTTTGGGCGTCTGGCTTTGAGAAACTTGAAGATCGTTAAAATAGGCTTGCTTCCAATCCTCAACGTTAATCTCTTTAGAAAGGTGGCTATTAAAATCACAGTAAGGACACTTCGATACACAAAATGGCCAATGAATATAAACTCCTAAAGGGGGAGGGGTGGTGACTTTTTGAATCATAGGAGCAAGATAACAGGCTCCTCAGGAAAAATAAAACTAAATTATGCCGGCCAAAACAATAAAATTAAGGGCGTCGCCACCAATACAATAATTGCCTCCAGCGGCAACCCAATGCGCCAATAGTCGCTAAAACGATATCCTCCAGGCCCCATAACCAAGGCATTGTTTTGGTGCCCTATCGGCGTCAGAAAAGCACACGAAGCACCAATCGCAACGGCCATTAAGAATGGGTCGATGTTTGCACTCAACGAAATAGCCACACTCTTAGCCACTGGAGCCATCAAAATAGCTGTGGCTGCATTATTCAAAATATCTGATAATGTCATCGTAATAATTAAAAATGCGCCTATAACGCCCCACAAGGGAGCCCCCCCCATAAACTGCATCAAACTATTGACCAATAGCCCCGTAACTCCCGTCGCTTCGAGTGCCCCCCCCAGCGGGATCATTGCTCCTAACAATACTACAACCGCCCAATCAACCCCCTTATAGAGATCTCTGGGAGGAACTACTTGAAACACAACCATTAAAACAACTGCAGCACCCAAACACACGGGCAGAGAGGCTAATCCAATCACTGCACACACAATAGCGCCAAAAAAAATAACCAGAGCCGGGGTTGAATGTCTGCGCTTACCCAATTCACCACCCTTTGTTGCCAAAGGAAAACAACCCAGTTTCCCTATTACACCATCAATGTGAGAAAGCTCCCCATGAAATAACAAAACATCTCCCGCCTTCAATAAAAAAGCTTTTAAGCGACCACGAAGCGGCTTCCCCTCTCGAGAAATTGCAAGAAGATTAATTCCGTAGTTTGAGCGAAAATGCACCTGATCAACACTCTTACCGTCAATATGTGATCCGGGAGCAATCACAACCTCTATCATCGTTGTATTCACCGAATGAGAAATTGCATTTCTAACACTGTCTGCGCTCAACAAAGCTAAGTGAAATTTTGAGACAAAACGATCAATACTGTCTTGGCTTCCTTCTAAAACAAACAGATCTCCTACTCCCACAATATGTCGTTGTGGCGGAACTGGGTAATACTGTTTTTTATGAATAAGTGCAGCAAGGGTAATATCAAAATCATTAAACTCTTCATCTAAACTGCGTAAGGTTCTCTTTAAAAGTTTAGAGTTTTTTAAAACCTTTACCTCAAACAAATACGAGTCTATTTCAAATAAATTTGCACTGTTATTAGGCGAGCGCTCTTTTACTAGTCGCCAGCCAATTAACGCCATGAACACAATACCTACAATTGCAACAAGTCCGCCCACCGGCATAAAATCAAACATCTGAAAAGCTTCTCCCACCGACTCGGCTCTATATTTTGCAATAATAATATTAGGAGGCGTTCCAATTAGCGTCCCCATACCTCCTAATATTGAGCCAAAAGACAGAGGCATAAGTATTGATGATGGCGAGCGACCCGCCTTAAGCGTAGCCTGCGTAGCCACAGGCATCAGTAACGCCAACGCACCTACACTATTCATAAACATAGAAAAAAAAGCCGCTATAAAAACAAGTGCAGCAACATGCAAGGATGGTCGATCAGAAAGGGGGGAAACAAAGTGAACTACTCCCTCGATCGCGCCAGATTTTGTTAGCCCATAACTAAGAATTAGAACAAACATTACCGTCAATGTGGCGGGGTGGCCAAAACCAGAAAACAGCTCTTCACCTGGAATTACACCCAGTAAAGACGCCCCAATCAATCCCATTAGGGCAACCACATCGTGGCGCAACTTACCCCACAAAAACAACCCAAAAATACCAACAAAAAGCATAATGATTGAAATTTGATCTATAGACACAAAAAAAACACCAAAAAATTTGATTATATGCATAAGTATAGATCTCAAGAAATAATGTTTGGTTAACCTGCTTTCTCAACACCCATATATCATTATCTTAATGCCCTGGAAAAATCATATTTACCATATGAAAAAAATCTAAAATTAAACGGCATTTTTAATATCAACTCACTCCTATACAACGCGTTGTATAGGAGTGAGTTGTATTGAGCACTCAGTATCGCCAATTACCTGCGGAGGCACCCCAAGCCAACTAGCGCTGGACGTATTGAAACAATCTATTTTTCGATTTAGTATGGAATCAAAATATGTATACTTATTTAGGTATCATTCGCTACTGTGAACTCACGCAATTAAAAGCGAGGTAGGGGCGCTGCCCCCCACAACACCGGGGGTCAAGGTATGCGCAAACGGAAAGCAATCGAACTTGCATAGTTTTCTCAAATGTAGCCAGCCAAAAACTAAAGAAAACTACTCTAAGTTAAGTCAGGGTACATAATACTAGCTTGTAGTTTGACCAACTCCTTAATGCCATTGTTTGCCAAATCAAATATGGATTGAAATTGGTCAAGCTGAAAGGGCTCTCCTTCAGCAGTGGATTGAATTTCAACAATGCCACCTTTGCCCGTCATTACAAAATTAGCATCCGTCTCGGCGGTACTATCTTCATCATAATCCAAATCCAACAAAGTCGTGTTTTTGACAATACCCGCAGAAATTGCAGCGACATGGTCTTTAATGGGTAGCGTGCGAATGACCTTCCTATCTAGCAAGTGTTTACATGCAAAATATAAAGCAACAAAGCCACCAGTAATTGCAGCCGTTCGCGTCCCGCCATCTGCCTGAATCACATCACAATCAACTTTAATTTGACGCTCTCCCAATGCCTTTAAATCCATAATGGCACGCAAGGATCGTCCAATCAGTCTCTGAATTTCATGAGTACGCCCAGATTGGCTCCCCCTGGCAGCTTCACGGTCCATCCTTGACCCAGTAGAACGAGGCAACATACCATATTCTGCCGTCACCCACCCCTGACCAGAGTTACGCAAAAAACGCGGCACTTTTTCATCTACAGACGCAGTACAAATAACTTTTGTGTTCCCAATAGAAATTAGGCAAGACCCCTCTGCATGAGCATTAAAAGCCGGCTCTATAGTAATACTGCGCAGAGCATCGGTATCACGATTGTTGTGTCGCATTTATTTTCCTTCGCTAGTTCCCATCAAATGACTACCGCCATTTTGTATTTTCATAATACTAATCCGCCGAGTCACTTGGCCATCGGTCCCCAACTTAAACATACCCTGCAACCCAATAAACCCCATTGGACTAGTTAAAGACTTTATCGAGAATGGCTTCTCTAATCCTAGCTTATGCAACTTTGCCAGCATAGCCATTGCATCATAGGCCAAATATGCAGAAGTATTTGGCTCCTTCTTGTACAACGAAAAATATCGTTTTTCAAATATTTCTTTCTGAGAGGAATACGCCGATGTATACCATGCCCCACCCAACTGTCTCCAGTGGTGTATGTCAGAAGGGGCCCATTGTTGAGTGCCCATTAATTGAACGTCAATGTTAGCCTTCTTCAGAGCATTGCTAATTTTATATAAATCTTGCCCTCCATTCACGATAAACACACCATCGACACTCTTGGTTTTCATTTTTTGTATAATTGTTGGCAACTCATCCAGAGTTTGATTATAAGAAAACACATCAACTAATGTTGCGCCATAAGCACTTGAGATCTCTTCTAGTGTTTCATGAACCGTTGATCCAAACGAACCCGATGGCACTATTGCTGAAAAGCGCGTAAGACTCTGCTTTATAGAAAATTTTAGCATCTCTTCAATCTCAACCTGAGGGGGAATACCAAAAATAAAAACTCCCCTCTGCGCTTTAGTAATATTATTATTCAAACTAACAACAGGGATGTTGCGCTTCAGCGCCCATATTGAGGCCGCATCAACCGATGTTGATAATACAGGACCCAAAACAACATCTGCTGTTTCCACTTTTTTTAAGGCATCTAAAGTACCCTCAAACGTGCCTTTAGTATCTAGAATTTGGGCCTTTAAGTTCATGTCAGCATGCTCAAAAAGAGCCAGCTCTATTTCCTTTAAATAAGTATCTCCAATATGGGCATAAGCTCCAGAGAGAGGAAGCAAAACCACGACTCTTACATCTTCAGTATCTGGCCTCGATGGCCCATTATCTAATGAACACCCATTGAGAAATAATAAAAATCCAGCTAGGATGGAAAACTTGAGTTTAAAAAGAATAGAGCGAGAGTTATGCATTCTGAGGCCTTTGATTTAATACCATTTGTGACATCTCTATCTGGGTGTAATTTGCAACCTGGCTTATATGTGGTTGCAACACCTATTGGACATCTTGCAGACATTAGTCTACGCGCTTTGGCGACGCTTGCGCAAGCAGATCTTATCGCCTGCGAAGATACGAGAGTAACCGCAAAATTATTAACTCACTATAATTTAAGAAAATCATTAATTGCATACCACGAGCATAATCGCCAAGTAGCAGGAAATACCATTATTAATCATATAGGGGAAGGTAAATCTGTGGCGTTAGTGTCAGATGCAGGAACTCCATTAATTTCTGACCCTGGAAATGACCTAATAAACCTCTGCATCTCAAATGGTTTTTACACGTCAACCGTACCAGGTGCATGCGCAGCAATTGCCGCAATAACACTTTCTGGAACCCCCTCCGACCAGTTTGTATTTGCCGGGTTCCTTTCTCCTAAAATGATATCAAGAAAGAAACAACTTCAAAATTATAGCAATTACTCTGAAACTATCGTGCTTTACGAATCACCTCGTCGAATCAAACACTTATTGAAAGACATCTTTGACGTTTTAGGAAACCGCAAAATAGCGGTTGCAAAAGAACTAACAAAAAAATTTGAAACCATTTGGAGGGGCACTGTAGAGGAGGTTGCTCGCCAGTTAGAAAACGTTGATATCAGGGGAGAATTTGTCGTTATGATTGAGCGAGGACCAAAAAGTGTCGTGAATATTTCTGATGAAATGATTTACGAAGTTCTTAAAAGCTCGTCTGCAAAAGATGCAGCTAAGTTTTTGTCCGACACTTACGGAACCTCTAAAAAAGAAATGTATCAACGAATTTTAAGTATTAAGTAGAAATCTGTGCCTGAAAAAGCGTTTGTAACTCTTTTGTATCAAACATTTCTTTTATAATGTCACACCCGCCAATAAACTCGCCCTTTAGATATAATTGAGGTATAGTTGGCCAATTTGTGAAGTCTTTAATGCCCTGTCGGATTTCTTGATCTTCTAAAACATTGACTCCAATATATGAAATATCTAGGTGATCTAAAATGCGTGAAACCATACTAGAAAAACCACACTGAGGAAACTCAGGAGATCCCTTCATAAACAAAACAACGGGGTTTTCTGAAATAATATTTTGAATTTTAACGTGAATATCAGACATATATCTCCTATAAAGCCTCTGTTTTAATTGCAAGGGCATGTAAGTCTTTCGCCATAATATTTGCTAGAACATCGTACACCATTTTATGCTGCTCTAAGCGGCTTTTTCCCTTAAACTCTACACTCTTAATGGCAAGAGAGTAGTGATCTCCGTCACCGACCAAATCCTCTATCTTTAGCTGAGCATCTGGAAATGCCTTAGTCAGCAAGTCTAAAAGTTTTGATTTCTCAACTGCCATAAATACGCTCTTTCTCTTTTAAGAAATGGGGTTAACGCATTTTGATGTAAACAGATTAACTTTGCAATAAGTATTTTTTTCTTAAATCGGCCGGCAAAAAATCTATTAGCTCAAAATTTTATTAACTTCGCCAATGCTCAAGTTGTGTTCACCAAGCTCAGACAACAACTCAGTTGCACTCATTCTCCCCCACTTTACCGCTTTGCGAACTAATTTTGGGGCAGGTGATCTGGGGTCTACTTCCTCAAACCTATTGGCAACCTTTTCTAGAGTTTCATATAGCTCTTCTACTGACATAGCCTCAAGCCTAGGTATCGAGTCTGCTTTTTCGACATAGTTTTCTTCCGACTGTATCGGCTCTCGCGTAACAGGGATGCTCCGCTTTTGCTCAAGAGACTCCTCAGCAAATTTTTCAATTTGACTAAGGTGTTCATCAAAGTTTCGAAATAAAACCGCCTCATCTTCTAATTCTTTTTCTAAAAGTTCTTCTAGTTTTCTCACTACCATAAAACAGCGCTGAACGCTCTCAAGAAGCCTCTCATAAAACAGTGTCGGGGTCATCAACGTTGATCGTGCAACTTCTGATAAAATTGGGCGCCCCTCTTGTTTGGCCGTCTCAAAAATATCATTTTTTCTAAACCCTGCCTTTTGAAGCACCATTTCTAATTGACGAGCATCTATTAAATCTGCCAAAGTATGTGAAACCTCACCGGGCATAGATGGCTGAGTCATCTGCACAGACAAAACAACATCAGCTAGCTTTGAGTTTATCCAAACAAACGTACTCACTCTTGCATCTAATTCTCCACTTGTGCTCGGATGCAAGGACGGCCAGAAATTTTCGCATAACTTTGTGATTAAATCCAACCCATCACTCAGTCCTCTCAAGCCATATAGATGAGACCATACTTCCGCCAAAATAGCAGCTATATGCAGATCTTTACTCCGATGCTCTAGGGCCTGCTCACACAACTTTTCTAGCTGCTTATAGTCTCCTCCCTTATATGGCATCTCATCTGTTTTTATTCTCTGAATCTCTCTGTAGGCCTCTGAATAACGAATATTAGGGCCCGAAGGATTATCTTCTGATATCGGACCTAAAAACTGCGAGATATCTTTATTCATTTTTTTTCGCCTATACCAAAAGATAGTTTTCCTACAGATCTTGCATTAATACTTCTTATACTTTTTAATACTTTTTCTGATAAGTTTGGAGCACGTGCTGGAAACTTTGGAAACTCTGACAAAATCAACCCTTGCTTCTCATCAGCACTTTGTAAAATTATGCGTACAAAGGTCCGCATCGCGCCGACCCCACGCCTCGTCTCAATTGGAATATTAAATTGCAACATCCCTTTCTCTGATCGATCCTCAAGATCACGCAACATCCGGAACAGAGCCCACCCCCCGTCATAGGAGAACATGCCCTCTTGATTATTGATTTTTGAAAAACTACTTTCAGACTCCGAAGAGTTAAATACATTCATCGAGGACCCTTCTGCCAGTTTAAAGATAACGTTTATAGGATCCCCATAACTCCAGGTAGTCTTTTTACCGTTATCGCTAATATCGAAAGGTACTCCAGTTCCAAAATCAAATTCTTGATCAATCAAGTTCTTCGCTGACGGAGATTCTTTTTGTTTTAATGCATGAAAATGGATTTGCAGCGATGCTGAAGGCATATCTGCTCCTCCCTCAGAAAAAGCCTTAAAAAGCTGCCTAAATTCATTGAGTTGAGAAATAAAACTAACATAACGAGATGGATTAAGCTCCCTTGCCTTTAGCGCGGAAATATACTCATCAACATCATACTTTTGCTTATTCATCAGTTTAAATAAGCCCTTAAGACTTTCCATATCAACTTCTTGAGCCACATCTGAGGACCCAGAAAAAGGATATCTTCCTGAAATATGACGATTAAAGTAATCGGCGATTTTTTGATACTGTTCCAACAGCTTATATCCACCAATCGCATCCACACGCTTATCCAGAGCCTTCAGTACTTTCTCTCGCTCATCAATAAAGTAATCGCCAGAACCTGAAATTGTTTGTATTTTCGCAAGCGTTTTGCCAGCAGAATCTAACTTGAACTCTTTAAGATCAGAGGTGTACAGGTTAATAAGCTTTTCTACAGAGTTGTCCGATTTTTTCTTTTCGTACGCTAAAGACTCATTTAAAATAGACGACCATTTTCGAACCAATACATGCTCTGAACTTTGTAAGGGTAAAAATTCAGCCGACAAAAGATTAACCGATGGTTTTGCATAATCTTTCGCAAGTTTGCTAAGTCTGCGAGAATGAGTGTCTAAAACTGCCTCTAACCCACTAAAATTGTTAACTCTAAACCCACGCAATATCGGGTTGCCATCACCATCCCATCGTTTAAAGTCTGCGGCCGAGATACGCAATAGTTTTTCTTGATCTAGGATATGATCAAGTGCCACTAACACTTGAATAAACTGATCGGAAATAAAGCGCATAAGATCCGAAACCTCATCAGATATTTCGTCTACAGACGTTAACTCTCCTAAGATTTTTTTCAAATGTGGCCATGCAGCACCAAAGCTCTTTGACTGAGACTTATAATGCTCTTCGGGGTTGGCGCCAATTGTTTTAATTGCAGAGCTTACCGTATATTGCGCCGCACCTAGCAGGTTCATAAGATTTTCATGCAACTGCACTTTGGCAACTTTTTCCAAGAGAGGGCGTAGCTTCTGAGGGTAATCCTCTATCCCTTTTTCAACAAACTCATAATACCCAGATAGAATTTTATCTGCATTAGCAAGCTGTCTAGAGTCCCATAACAACAGTTTTCCTGAGACCTCTTTTGTAGCCAACCCCTTTTTTTCAACCTTTACCATGAAAGATTCATCCGAAAAGCGATCTAAGAATTTTTTAATTTCAATAAGCTCTTTATTAGCGCTAAAAACCCCCTCTTTTGTAGAGAAGACACTTGACCCCAACAGTGTAGAATATGAACCCGAAATATCCTCTTTTAACTTTGCATAGGCCGCCTTCACACGAATTGACTGATTCTCTACAAACTTCCTACCTATTAATTTCGAGCGTTTGAGCGCAATTAAAAAGTTTGTATAGTCCTCACCAGGATCAAATTTATCCCCTGCAATCCAAGCAAGATCTCCAGTTTTGTAAGATACATCTATGACATCTTTTATTGTCTTAGAAATTGATTCAAAATCCTGAACAGATAAATCAGGATAAGTATTAATATCAGAAAGCTCATCAATCAGGGAGTTGAGACCAAACACCTTTCTCAGGCTTTCATTTTGAGTTACCCCATATACCAAAAAATCATCAAAAAGTTTTTCAAAGTTGTGCTGAATACGCTGTTTGTGACTTCCAAGATCAAGTTTTTGGTGTTTGTCCGAGCGAATTGACCAATTATACAGGGCAAACTGAGACTTAAAGTCTTTATCTAAATCATATTCGAAAAGATTTTTGATCAAAGAAAATAAATCCTTGCGGTGTCTAGAGATAAAAAAGTTATTGTAACTGCTCGCTATTTTTTCTAACAAAACAAGATTGTCAGTGAATTCTTTTAAGCGCTTAAAGTATTTTGTTTTAGATGGGTTTGCCTTTTCAGACAGCTTGCTATCAACCAAATCAAATATTGTTTTTTCAACCTTAGTTAGTTTCAAGACTCCCTTGGGCTCTTCTAGAAGTTTTTGCAGTTTTTGCTGAACTTTTTTATGTACGCTTTGCACTAGAATTACATCAAATGCGCTTCCTAATGCTGCGTACGTATCTTCTTTATAGTTTGAAAACCATGACGGGGGAATAAACAATGCCCAAAACTTAGTATCATCAACTGAAGTTTTCAGAAAGTGATCAAAATGCTTTTTGTACGCATCAAAATCATCTTTTGTAGGCTCTAACCCATTTTTTCGCGATTCATTTACCTCTTCTATAACATTTTTAATATTGTGGGCTACTGGTAAGACTTCATCTTTACTTTTGCGCAACTGATTGTGCGCCCACCACGCAAACAAAAATGATGCCGACAACCCACCAATCATTGTAATTTTTCCAACCGTCAGATTACGCCAGATCGACTGAACAATTTCATAAGAAGGAAACGCAATATTGCGCTCCCTAAATATCTTTTCTACAAACAAGTCCCGAGAAAAATAAACATTTGCTTCGTTCCGGTTTACAAACAACTCGTCATTCGTTTCAACAGGGGGAGTTTGGGACACACCAGTGAAATAAACGCCCCTTAAGAAGTGAGGATCCTTATAAATATTTTCTGCAAATAACTGATTCACAAACACCGATATATTTTCCCAAATTTTTCCAAACTCTTCAGAAAATACAAATAATGCATCTGGATCAATATGGTTTTCTTCTTTGTGCATCATTGTAAATGCTTGTAGTTTTAAATCATTGATAGTGCCCATCACCTCTTGCTGAGCATCAACCATCCATGAAGCACTATAATGTTGCTGCATACTGTGTGGCGCAGACCACCCAAAAATATTTGATAACCTTGACGAAGGAAAGCTCTTTGCAAACATATCAAAGCCCGGTATTGTATCCGTTTTAGTAATTACGACATACACTGGAAGACGCATAGAAAGAGTATTTTGTATAGAAATCAGCTGCTGATATAGTACGTGAGCTTTTTGGCGCATATCGATAGTAGATAGTTTCTTTTCTCCGTATAAGTCCTCAGCAGAAAGAGCAACCACTATTCCATCCAAAGGACGTCGAGGCCTATGATAGCTTAACTGCTGTAAAAGGTCTGTCCATATCCTCGATGTGGATGCTTTTTTCTTGGTTGAATAAGAAACCCCTCCTTTAACGTCTAACATGACCCCATAGTCAAAATAATGCCAACTAATAGGAAGACCAAAAGCCTCTTCTTTTGTATTTAGCCCAAAAGGACGCTTAATATTTAAGTTATTTAATAACGATGTTTTTCCGGCATCCTTATCTCCTACTGCCAAATACCAAGGAAGTTCGTACATATAGTCATGGCCACCAAATGCAAGCTTCATTAACTTAGACGACTCATGAAAAGCCTCTTCTATAGGTTTTTGCTCTGGGTTCAAAAGTTCATGAATGCGCCTTAACCAGCCTAAAACTTTTCGGCTTTTCTTTTTTTCAGGAAGCGTTTTTTTCTTTCTTTTTGCAAAAAACGCTTTAATTGAAACATACACCTGAATTATCTTACGGAATAAAAACGCCATTATTTTAATCGCGATGTATAGCAGCAAAAGAAAAACTATTGCAATAATTGCATAATAGATTAGCTCTAAATGTTCGTGAGGAGCAGAGTTTGGAAGCACACGCTTTGCCCACCCCACAAACGGGTCTGGGTTTATAATGCTAGTAATTATTTTTTTCAACCCACTCATGTCTTTTTCCCCTGCTGAATGATTTCATACAGTGCCGTTTTCACTTCAAAAGTTGAGTCAAACCACATAATATAGGTCATGAGTAAAAACACAAAAACACACCCCATATAAATATAATACCAACGATGCGGGTCTGGGAGACGCTGTGGCTCAGCCTCTTCTATTGTGTGCCCCAACGCCTCAGGAAAAAGCTTATACTCGTGCGTAAATACTTTTGGGGATTGATTATAAATAAACTCATACAGTCGCCCCATGTAGGCATCTGTTTCTTCCAACTTTCCACTATTCCTATATTTCCCTTGAAACCCTAGGGCTAGCGCTTGATGGTATACAGCGGCTATATCTGTGCGCAACGCATCGTGTTGATCTAAAAAAGCATTTAAATCCTCAAACAATCGAATGCCAGCCTTACGAGAGTTAAAAAGTCTAGACTCTAAAATATTTGCATCCCAATATTCCTGACCTTGCCAATTAAGGTTTAAGAATATCTCGTCTGTTAAAGCAACGGCAATGTACTGTACCGACTTATAACCCGACTGAATATAAGCCCCCCCTTTAAGTGACTGCTCTTCGGAATCTCTTAAAAACCCTTCTAACCTGCCAATAATCTGCTCTGATATCTTTTTGATTTTTGCCGAGTCTAATTTAGACAGGTGCGCCCCAGCCTTTGATAGTGCCCGCTGTTTTTCTCTTAATACCTCACTATAGTAGGTATTAAAAAAACGGTATATGAACGAATCTTGATACTGATGATGAAACATTATTATTCTTATTTCTTGTTAGAGTTGTTTACAGGTCTTCAAGCCTTACATAGTGGTAAATATCCGCAGGACGCTCATCTGCCGTATCTGATGGGTTAAATATATAGAGCACATCTCCTAAATTAATAAACTCTGGCTCAATTTGAATTTCTACCAGAGAGATGTCCTTAGGAGCAGAAATTAGTGTCTTTTCCTCCTGCGGGATTACGCGCCGAACCGCTCCAATAATTCGCCTATCAATAATCGACTGCGCAAATCCTTCAGTACCAATAAGGGCGTTTTCAATCCAATTATAAGCTGCTGATCTCCCCCCTCCAGAGGCATGTTTTACACCAACAGTCAATTTCTGCGAATGCCATACCGTCGGCAAAGCCAAACCAAAATATCCTCGTTTTTTTTGAAATTTACGAATTTGAAGATTGTCTGACAATGATGTAAGAACATCGCGCACATAACCCACCACTCCCGCAAAAACGACATCTATATTATTGTGGTCATAAACATTAAACGCAGGTATTCTGGCTACACTTGTTTTTAACGAAGCTACTTTCGAGGCTAAAGTTACCAAACCTCTGTATATCTCTAAGGGGTGAACTCGCCCCGCTGACATTAATATCTCAAATGGCAAAAGAGCCTCAATCAAAACATCAATAGTTTGCTTTGTATGTTTTTGAGCAGGGTTATCACTACTTGCATCATATCGCTCAATGCTATACATAATCTTAGAACGAATCTGAATAGAAAGCTCTTCTAAGCTTGCTCTCAAACCATCCTTAGGAGAAAAATACAAACAGGGCGCCGTGTACTTAGTCAGGCTATATTGACCACCCTCTTTTGCAAGTTCTGCTATTGGCAAACTCACAAACTTACTCGACGGCGTTTGGCCAACAATCAAATATAAATTAGGCGCCAATCTTGGTATCCGTGAGGGTTCACTTGCAGAGCCATTCTCATCAACTACCAAATCACCCACAGTAGAAATATATCTTGGTGAATTGCCACTTGCAGACGGCTGATCAGGAGAATAAGCAGGGAGAGCTAAATATATTTTCTGAGGCTTCCCATCTTGAAAAACTACCTCATCTAAAGGAAGGTCTAATTTGGGAGCCTGAGCATGCTCTTCATAATTAACAACCGAACCATCTGGCAAAACCCCCTGAACAGACTGCACACGAAAAACACCTTTAGCAAGTAACAGTTGATCAATATCTATGAGCGTCAACCCCCAGTTGTGAGACCCCGCACTTTCAAGCAAAAAACTTAGAATACTTTGATATCTACTATCGTTCAACTGAAAATGTTGCGGCGCAAGCGGCATACCTTCATGCCATTGAACTGGATCTGTTTTAAATCTATAATCTTTACTCACTGCAACACCTTTTTAATCTATCCCCATGGGCAACATAGACAGTTTATCTTCCAAAGCCTCTTCTCCCTCCGACATCATGTCAGGAGTAACAAGGCTCATACCTTCTCTCGTAAATTTTACCATAACATGTGGTCCAGATGGAATTCGAATTCTATTACTACCTTTCGGGTGTTGCAACTTTGCAAAAAAGTACCCCCCCACATATTTATTGTCAGAGTCTAATTTTAACTTTTGCTCCGGCAGATTCCCCGCCTGAGGGGCAACAGGAAACTTAAATATTTTGTATAGGCCATGATAGTTTTTTTCGAACTCTTTGGACTTTACCGCCTTAAAATAATCCTTGGCAGGCATCTGGGAGAGCTCTTTCGCCATTTGAAGGTTTTTTGTTAAAATAAGATTACACTCAAAAGCCTGCCCCTTATTCGCAGTCTTTTCCGAAAGGATCAAAAGTCTTTGAAGGCTCAAACTTTGCTTTAACATGATCAATCCGTCGGGCACCATTTCTCCCGAGAGTAAATCATTAATTTTCTCACACCCCCCCACAACCAAAGCTAAGAACAAAGAAAGACTAATCCAAAAGCTCTTCATCATCTTCAGGGGCCTCGTCGGAATCATCAACATTTTCAGCACTTTCTCTGTCTATTGTATTGTTTTTATTACTTCTTGACTCAGCTTCATCATCATTTAGCTTTGAAAGAGCCTGCCCCTCTCTTAATTTTTTGGCCCTACTTTCTGGAACAAGGGGTCGATGTGAGGTGGACCCCTCTTCCACCATCACCTTAGCGGACGAAACTTCTCCCCTACCAAGAAAAAACCCAACCCCAAATGACAGAAGAACAGACGCAGCAAAAAAAAGGAACGATGTAAAAATAGCCTTGTGAGAGATCTGAATTACCACAGACCTAGGCACCTGAATGCCATACCCCTTTCTATCTCCCCCTCCGCTCCGCGGCACTTTTCTATCTTGATCCAGCACAGAAGCCGTATCTGGGCCATCAGGTCGACGAATAACCTCCTCTTCCATTAAAAACCCCGGCAACGGATCTGAAGATTTTTTCTTTATCTGACCTCCACCCAACGAACCCCAAGACATACTTCCCCCTCGCAACAAAAAGATATTTCTATATCTATTTTAGATATTTTTTTCAGAAAAAGCCAGTTTTTTGACGTTTTTAAAATATTATTTACCTCATCTCTGGTGTTACGGTTGGACATTAACTTTTACAACAAGAGGAGAAAACGATGTTTTTTGTAAATATAGTTAGCCTGATTGCCGCCGCAGCGACTGGAATGTTATTTGGATTCTTTTGGTACTCTGACTTTCTGTTCGCAAAAAAATGGGCCGAACTTTCTAAAATATCGAAAAAACAAATTGCGTCGACCAACGCTCCCATCTCTATAACACTAGGATCAACAATAACCTTACTAACATCTTTAGGGCTAGCCGGTATTTATCACTATTTTGAGGATGCAGAAACTACCATTTACGCTGTTCTATGCATCCTCACACTAGTTGCACTAAATTATGCTAGCTCACTTGTTTGGGAGAAAATATCAATCACTCTGTATGCAATTAATTTAGGCTACACAGTATTATCATGGCTCCTTATTTTGTTAACATATATTGCCGTATATCACTTTGTAATGTAAACGAGTTATGATAGGTTGGGCAGAAACCATACTTTCAGGATCCAACGTGAGAAAACGCTTTCCGTCTAAAGACGCCGTTATTAAATATATTTCAGAAGCAGCCGGCAACACCTCACAGAGAGAAATAACAAAAGCTTTTAATATCAAAAAGAGCGAGCGGGGGGTTTTCAAAGATCTTTTAGCCGAAATACAGCAAGAGGGATCTTGGCAAAAAGACACTCGAAGAGAACAAAAAAAAGCCTTTCACAAAGCAGAAAAACTAAAGTCTAATGCGACAAAGCGTTTGGTTTTGCCCTGCGTCGTCACAGAAGTAATCGCACCCGGCAGGTACGCCTTAGCCCCTTCGGAAGCTAGCTCTTCAATTAACACAAAAATCTTATTAGAAACAACCTCTTCAACTCCCCCTCTTTCAGAAGGACAAAGATTACTAGCCCGACTAGATCGAGTTTCTAAAACCCTTATTCGTGCGACCCCTATTAAGTTTTTTGGAAATAATCACACCTCCTCACAACTTATTACTGGCGTGTTTCAAGCAGAAAAAAACAAAAATTACGTTTATCCAGCAACACGCAAGGACAAACAACCATTCTATATCCAGACAAAAAGTATTGGCGCTGCAAAAGACGGAGATATCGTTAAGATCGAACCCTTGACTGATGGCCGGAACAAGCAAGCAAAGATTATTACTATTTTTGGGAATATTTACGAGCCCAAAGGCCTTAGTTTAATTTCAATATTGCAAAATGACTTTGATACAACCTTTTCTTTTTCTGCAATAAATGAGGCTGAAATTGCCACTGTTCCGAAAATAGATCAATTTCACAAAGACTTGCGCGACTACGATTTAGTCACCATAGACGGTGAAGATGCTAGAGATTTTGATGATGCCGTTTTCGCAGAACCCACAAAAAATGGATTTCATGTCGTTGTAGCTATTGCAGACGTATCTTATTATGTGCGTCCGGGATCCTCTTTGGATAAAGAAGCTTTATCCAGAGGAAACTCCGTATATTTTCCTGATCAAGTTCTACCAATGCTACCAGAAAAACTCTCCAACGATCTTTGCTCACTGCGCCCAGACCAGGACCGAGCATGCTTAGCAGTAAGTATCTATCTAGATGAAAAAGGTCATGTTATTAGCCATAAGTTTGTCCGAGGACTCATGCGCTCACGCTTGCGCCTTACTTATGAGGAGGCTCAGGCAATTTTTGATGGAGACAAGCAGTCCCCTCTGTCCCCAATGCTTCAAACCCTTCACAAAATATATGCGCTTCTAATGATCATTCGTCAGAAACGCGGCGCACTAGAAATTGAAATGCCAGAGCATCAGATTACCATAAATAAATCTGGAGAAATTAGTTCTATTGGACTAAGAAATCGCCTAAACAGTCATAAGCTTATCGAAGAGTTAATGATCTTAGCCAACGTATGTGCAGCAAAGACACTTGAAGACAAAAACGCGCCATGCTTATTTCGGACACACCCAAGTCCATCCGAAGCAAAAGTTTTGGTTTTAAAAGATTATTTATCATCCATCACAGATACCTCTTCATCATCCAATCTAAAAACACCACACGACTTCAACCATATTTTAAGCAGCGTGTCAGGAAAACCCAATCAAACAACTATTAATGAAATGCTTCTAAGAGCCCAGCAACAGGCACTGTATTCAACCGAAAACGGGGGGCATTTTGGCCTAAGCTTATCTCACTACGCTCATTTCACTTCTCCCATTCGCAGATATGCCGATCTCATCATACACCGCAGTTTGGTTGCTGCTCTGGGGCTAGGAGAGGGGGGGCTTGAAAAGAGTAATTTGGGCGATTTGGCTGAAATTGCTGATGATATTTCTACTAAAGAGCGCAAAGCCGAACGGGCTGAGCGTGATGTAACAGACAGATATCTTAGCCTATATGTTGCAGAGTCCGGAAAACTACACTATGAGGGAGTAATAACTAGTGTGCGCCCCTTTGGTTTATTTATAAAAGTTATAGATAGCGGAATTGTTGGCTTAATACCAGTAGCCTCTATGTCTGATTTTTTTGTTTATAATGAAACACGTCAAGAGCTACATGGTAGATCATCAGGTACAGTTTTCAAGCTTGGAGATAGCATAAAAGCTATTTTAGAAGACGTAGATGTTCTTACTGGACAAATTAACTTTAAACTTGATACAAAACACAAAATAACCCGATCAAAACGAAAAAAGGTATAATTAGTGGATATTCGTCGCTTCTTTTTTCGCTCTTGGCCTATTATTTTGGGAGTTTCTGTATTTTTATATTTTGGATACCACGGATTTAGTGGTGATCGAGGGGTTTTTCGATACAAGAGCATACAAAAAGAACTAGATGAAAAAGAGTTCTTATTAATTGAGCTTGGCGAGCAGCGCAAAGCACTCGAAAGAAAAATAAATCGGCTCAACCCGCACAGAATTGATCTTGATTTTTTAGAGGAACAATCCATGCGGGAACTAAATTTTTATCACCCAAACCACTTAGTAATTATGAATAAAAACGATCATAATTACTAAGTGGTTTAAAGCCAATTCATTGATCAAGCAACCTTCAACACCCGTCCTGTTTTTACATAATGAAGGGGCGCTTTCTACGGCCATCTTTTATCCTCATAACCTCCAACAAATGTGTGGTCTATTTTATCACTCTCTCCAGTTATCTATGGAGGAAAATTAAGTGAGAGTTAAGATCTTTTCAATGATTCTCTGATATTTTTTTGGCCTATCAAAGTGCCCGAGGACCCATACATAAATCTGATCCTCCGACTCAGACATTAAATTGATAAGGCTACTAGTCTCAACTTCAGTTAAAATACTCAATCCTCTCGCCGCTTTATTAAAAAAAATATCCAATTCTTTAATTCCACGATAGCGCAAACGATATAACATCCTCTTTAGATCAAACTCCAACATTTAAAACCTTCCTTATAAAAGGTATTGTAATGTTTCTACGATACTCCAACGAGGCCGAGTTAAGTTTATAAATATTCTTTTGAATTTCTGCCAAATTACGAGAGGTATGATCTTGTAAGTAATCAATAACATCTTCTTTAACCGACACCTGCAAGTCAGCAAAGATTTTTTTTATGATTGCCCTGCACATGCTGTCCTCTGGCTGTTTTAGCGGTATCGCAGACAGTGATCGCAGGCGCGAGTTGAGGTCTGCCAAACCACTATTCCATACGCCGGGGGCCTGATTCAAAAGATACACCACATAACATTCTTTTTCTTTAGCCACATTATAAAAATGAAACGCTAAGTCTTTCCTCTCGATATCCTCAAGATCATCAACGATATAAGATCCACTCCGCTCAACATAACGTATAGTTTCTACTCCTATATCTTTAGCCTTAATTAAAATTCCGCCCGTACGATCTTTCAAAATATGCCCCAGGTGCGTTTTTCCGTATCCGGAGGGTCCATAAACAACACACATCTTGTCCGGCCCCCCCCCCCAACTCTCAACAAGTCGGTAAGCAAGGGAGTTGCTCTCGCTAACAAAATAACTGTGCTCTGTAAAGTCTGGAGCTTGTATAATAGGTAGTGTATATTGGAGTTTACTGTTTTGGCTCATGCTGACGCCTTTGCCAAGATTTGCCATAGTATAATGTGTGTACTGTGTCATGGTACTGTTTCAAATTATGACGGATGATCACCCCCATTGCCCCAGCAAATGGAGTTGCCACCAAAACACCACCAAAACCAAACAAATACCCCCCAAAGAATAGCGCAAACATAATCCAAAGTGGGTGTAGCCGCAAGCTGCGCCCAACAATATTAGGACTTAATATCACTCCCTCTAAAAACTGTCCAACCGCAAACAACATTGTCACCGCTGCCAGCAGTGCAAATGACCCCTGATCCCCCCATAACCATGGAGATGTCTGTAGCAGCGCAATGATGCCCGATGTAGTAAAGCCCAAAATTGCCCCAACATAAGGCACAAATGCTAAAACGCCTGTTAGTCCACCTATTAGAGCCCCAAAATCTACACCAACAATGTGTAAAAAAAGACTATAATATGCAGACAGAATCAAACACACCAGGGCCTGCCCCCGGGCAAAACTAGCCAAGGTTCTGTCAATTTCCCTCATCTGAGATAAAATACTTTTTTTATTGTGGGGAGGGAGATATCTCACCAAAGTATCCAGTAGCTTTGGCCAATCTTTCATTAAGTAAAACACCAAAATTGGTACAAACAATACCATTGTTATATAATGAATAACATTAAAACTGCTTTTAAAAATATTCTGAGTAGTTGTAATCAACCAAACCACTAACTCCTTTGCTGACGCACTCAAACTGTCCTGAAATTGCTCTGAATACTCTATTGGTATTTTGTGACTAAAATTATTTAATCCCGACTGTAAAAGGGTTTGAAGCTTTTGAATGTATTCCGGAATTTGAACTATAAGCTTCATCAACTGCGCGTACACAAGCGGAGCCGTATAGGTTAACAAAATACTAATTACCGAGACAACAAACACTGTCAGGAACATCGCTCCCACCCATCGAGGAATATACTTTGACTCTACTCGACCAACAATAGGTTGCAATGCATACGCAATAATCCCAGCGATTAGAAACGGCATAGTAATAGATCTTAAATAATAAACCGCCACCAGAAAAACCAAGCTCAAAATCGGAAAAATGAATCGACTATACATCAATATTGCTGCCCACAAACCCCTGAGTCTCCCACACACAAAACATGCTGCCATAAGAAAATACTATCAGCAACCATATAATGCAACAGAAAGACAAACGTACACACAAACACAATTATAAACGCATAAACATAGACATGACCAGACAAGCGAACCAAACCTTGCCCCAAATATGAAATTCCAGAAAAGAAAATAGTTAAAATATTCACATATACAAACATATGGGCGCCGATCATTAATACATCACCCTTCCAGCCAAAAGCCTGTATAATCAAAAATAAAATCACCACAAAACTTTGCACAACAGTATTCAACTTGCTAATTTTTAATGGCTTAATTTCAAAATCTATCCCAGCATACCTCAATGCAAAAACACCGGAAACGATGGTTACATCCCTTAAAACAGACAACACAATTAGCCAGAACGGTATGATTCTCAAGTATCCAAGAGTAACAAATGTAGAAAGGAAAAGAATCTTATCTGCAATGGGGTCCAAATACGCGCCTATGACTGACCTAGCTTTAAAATATCTAGCCAAAAACCCATCTATTGCATCTGAAAGGGCTGCCGCCACAAAAACTATCAGAGCCAACCGTGGCTGAGAAACAAGTAAAAAATATACCACAAAAGGGACACAAATAATGCGCCCTATGGTAATCCAGTTTGGGATGGTAAACAGTTTACGAGTATGCGTTATCTTCACTTTTGTTCAGCACTTTCGCCCTGATATTGTAAATACATTGGCAAAGCTCCCTGGTCAGCCAGCTCGAAGTTGTACCCTCTGTCTCCAAAGTATTTTATAAACTTTACTCCATCAAAAAATGTTTTGATCTCTAGTATAGAATCTCCTTTTGATAGCTCTATAGGCTTGATCTCGTGTATCATGCTGGAGTTTGCAAGCAACTGTATATACTCACGGTAAATTTTAGTTGTTGGGGTTTTAACCTTTATATAAATTGTGCGGTGAACAGGGTCCTCATGCAACTGCATCCGAAAAACTTTTTGTATGCTTTCTATAGAGGTGCCCAGCAAACTCT
This sequence comes from Alphaproteobacteria bacterium CMAR1, assembly GCA_963693005.1. Taxonomy (GTDB): domain Bacteria; phylum Pseudomonadota; class Alphaproteobacteria; order UBA6184; family UBA6184; genus Bodonicaedibacter. Next base: position 634,877 of record OY843726.1, read on the forward strand.
TTAAGACCTCTTGCTTTGCCGAACCAGAGACTGCCTCTGAAATATTGCGCGGTTTAATATCTGCTGCTGTTTTTTCTCCCCTAAGATCAAACTCCTGAAATGTTAATTGTGCACTCAACTCTGCTCCATCTTTCTGAAAACTTACATGTGGAACGATAACGCCCTCCGCTTTGTATTTTTTCACTAAACTTTGCAATTTATGCGCAGCTCCTATCAAAGCATCCTCTGCATTAATCAAACCTATGTCACGCAAGTCACCGTAAGGAACCACAAAAGTTACCAGAGCATTATTAAGTGTATGATTTTTCCACAAATCAAACCATATATTTTCCCTTTCAAAAAGATAGCTTTTAGCACCATCAGACAAAACAGGTAATATTAAAATCGGCTTATGAGGAGGGGAAACAAAGCCTATGGAGAGACCCCTTAAAAAGGTTTCAATACGCGATTTATTAAATTCAAAAGAAAAGTGCGCTCTGTATCCTCTATTACTAAGCTGTTCGTTTACGATTTGAACACTATCAATTAAAAAGTCAACACTGTCATCATCTAAGTCTTCTAAATGAGCGTAATCCTGAGCAGTAACCAGCTTTTTCAATAGCACTCCTAATCCCTGTTTTTTAGCCTCTTTTAGGGCCAAATCCTTAGCCAGGGCCGCCGATAGGCTTGTTTTCTTTACCTGGATATTTCTAATATTGTATGGATTAGAGTGCCCAAAAACCCCTAAAAATAAGGAAAGAACTCCCAAAGAAATCGCTGTATTTCTTATATATCTAATCATGTGACCCATCGTTGTTGAGTAGTTCAAAATCTGTATAACCATGCGACAAATTAGAAAGATCCTCACCGTCTGGACCAGTTAATAAATCATCTAGGTAGTTTTTCCAACGCTGCATTGTTTTCTCCGGTATGGTAGTAATTGTGTGGCCCACCGTAGACACAGCAGCTGGCCACAATACTGATTCACGGATCGCCAAAGGAGTCTTAGGTTCAGATTTAAATATAGTTTTGTGAGAAACAAACGCCACAACAGACACAAAAACAACTCCTCGAAACAATCCATATAGAAGACCGATCCCACGATCAGCACGCCCCACCACACTAGACTTAACGATGTCCGACAGTGTGTATGTAATCGCAGATAGCAACACCAACGACACAAAAAATACAAACAAAATAGCTATGAGTTTTTTTAATAACATCTGGCTCACAACTAACGCAATAAGAGGCATACAAAAAGGGTACAAAAAATAGGCTGAAATTGCAGAAAAACCCCAGCTTGAAACACCCAGAACCTCTCTTGTCCCCCCTCTCCATGTACCCAGAAGCATCGATAAGAAAACTGCAAAAATAATTATAATATCGATAACGTTCATGGTTTCCGGCTCTGCTCTATGTTAAACAAACACATTATATCCGACAAGTGGGTTACTGGTCGAATAGATATATTGTGCTTAGAATGATCTATCTTTACCTGTGCGGGCATAATGGCCTCCTTGAATCCCAACTTACCTGCCTCCTTCAGTCTCAAATCTGCTTGCTTTACTGGACGAATCTCTCCTCCTAATCCGATTTCTCCCATAATAATGGTATCTATCGGCAAAGAAGTATTTGTAATGGATGATATTAGGCACGCAGCAACCGCCAAATCTGCAGCCGGCTCTGAAATCTTCAATCCACCCGCAATATTCAAATACACATCACGATTATTCATTTGTATTGAACATCGAGTTTCTAAAATCGCCAAAATCATTGCCAAGCGCCCAGAATCCCAGCCGACCACTGTACGTCGAGGGCTTGCTAAGGGCGAAGGAGCAACCAACCCCTGAATTTCGCATAAAATTGGCCGAGAACCCTCAATTCCTGCAAAAACCGATACACCACTAAGCTCCGCAGATCTGTTTTCTAAAAACAGAGAGGAGGGGTTTTGAACCTCTACCAACCCACGGTCACACATTTCAAATACACCAATCTCATCTGTTGCTCCAAAACGATTTTTAACAGAACGCAAAATGCGAAATTGATGCCCACGGTCTCCTTCAAAATAAAACACCGCATCCACCATATGCTCTAACACTCGAGGACCAGCAATCATTCCTTCTTTTGTAACGTGACCCACCAAAATTATCACTATATCTCTGGCTTTCGCAACTCGCATCAATTCAGCAGCGCACCCTCTCACCTGAGAAACCGTTCCAGGAGCAGAGTCTATGTTGTCAATATACATTGTCTGAATAGAGTCAATCACAACAACTCTAGGAGAGTCATGGGCGTCTAGCGCAGCTAAAACATCACGGACATTCGACGTGGCCGCGAGCATCACTTTACTTTTTTGAACACCCAAACGATCAGCCCTCAAACGAATTTGATCGATCGCCTCCTCTCCTGATATGTAGGAAACCTCTACATTACTCGCTAACGACGAGCACACCTGAAGAAGAAGGGTTGATTTACCAATTCCGGGGTCCCCCCCTACAAGAACAACAGATCCCGGAACTAAGCCACCTCCACATACGCGATCAAACTCTTGCATACCTGCCGTATACCTTGGGACCATATCTTTTGACCCCTCCAATGAAACAAACTCTATTCCTTTACTTTTTCCTGGTCTTATGCCCTTTGGAATGTGGACCTTAACTTCTTCGGTAATAGTGTTCCACCCTCCGCATGCCTCGCACTTCCCTAACCACCTAGGATATGCCGCACCACAATCTTGGCATGCAAAACTTGAACTTTTTTTAACCATTAGATTTCAAAGGTTTGTTGATTTATAAATTTTTGAACAAAGAGATTAGAGGCATTACTCATATCTTTTAATCCACCCTTCCAAATAATCTTTCCTTCATTTAACATGCCCACTCGATCGGCAACTGTATGCACTGTTGACATATCGTGGGTAATAGTGAACGTAGTAATATCAAGGTCTTGGTGACACTTACGAATCAACTTATTAATCAAATCTGCGATAACCGGATCTAGGCCTGCGGTTGGCTCATCGAATAATAAAACCTCTGGCTCCATAATAATGGCTCTAGCAATTGCAACTCGTTTTTGCATACCACCAGAGAGCTCGTTTGGTCTCTGATACCCCACAGATGAAGACATTCCTACTAAATCTAATTTTTCCAACGCTCTTTTTTTTGCTTGTGTTGGGCCCACCCCTTGACCTTTTATAAGGCCAAAGGCAACATTTTCCCAAATTGTTAGGCTATCGAACAGAGCGCCACCCTGAAACACAATTGCAAATTTCTTTAGAAAAGTATCTCTAGCTCGCCCAGCAAGGTTAGAAGTTTCTTGACCATCTACGATTACTGAGCCTTTATCAAGGCTCAACAGACCCAACAAACACTTTAACAACACGGACTTACCCACACCCGAAGGGCCAATCGTTACGAAAGACTCCTTATCATAAATTTCAAGATCTAACCCACTTAAAATAGTCTTTTTTCCAAAGGATTTATGAAGCTTTATCAGTTTGATTTTTTCATTCATAACGTTAAAAGAGAAATATTGTTAAAATATAATTTAACACAAAAATACTAATCGACGACAAAACAACTGATTTTGTCGTGGCAACGCCAACTCCCTCGGCTCCACGCCTTGCATTATACCCTGTGTAACAACCAATAGCAGCAATTGCTCCCCCAAAAAAAACAGATTTTATTAATCCTGAAAACACATCAGAAAAATACAAATAGTGAAATGTTTGAGCAATATAGTAACTTTCATTAAAGTCCAAATACCGAGTGCTAATTAAGTACCCCCCATACACTCCAATTGTGTCAGCAACAATCACCAATAGTGGCAAACTTAATACAGACGCCAAAACCCTCGGTGCGACTAAATAGTGATAAGGATCCGTATGTAGTGTACGCATGGCATCAATTTGATCTGTAACTGTCATTGTTCCCACTTCAGCCGCCATAGCCGCCCCCACACGACCAGATATCATCAACCCCGTTAAAACTGGCCCAAGTTCACGAACAATTGACAAAACAACAACAGTAGGTACTGCCCCCGTTGCGGAAAATCGTGCAAACCCCGTATAAGTCTGCAACGCCAAAACAATTCCCGTAAATATTGCCGTCAAAGTAACAATTGGCAACGATAGAAAGCCAACCTGAAAAAGTTGCTGAAAAATTTCCCTAATATAAAAAGGCGCAGAAAAAGTAGCTTTTAAACTATTAAGCAAGAAAAAAGCAATCTGCCCCGTTGTCTCAAAAAGCACTAATAAACGCCGACCAATAGTTGCAAACATCTTTGTAGCTTAATCCAAATACTCCCAATGATACCTCTTTCCTAGTGAAATTGGAATCTCATGTGGAACAAAATCTGTATCCTGAATCAAATCTGCCACACGAATATCTGAACCCAACATCTGTACCCAAGCCCCCTCATGTAAATAAACATCCGGAATATGCGACACATCCACCACACAAAAGTCCATTGAAATACGGCCAACCAAGCTAGCCCAATAAGGACCAATTCGCACACGAGGCTTATATTTATGCAAGAAGCGAAGGTAGCCATCTGCATACCCCATCGATAAGGTTGCAAGTCTTCCTTTTTGGGTAGTAACATAGGATGCACCGTATCCCACGGTATCTCCAGGATAAGTCGTTCTCAGCTGAACTATCCGACTATAAACATGCATTGCCTGTTCTAGGGGCACCGAAGGTGTTCCCTCATAAGATCCATACAAACCGTACCCTATGCGAGCCATATCTAAACGAACAGATGGGGCACTGTAAATAGCGGGCGTTGCCGACAAACTACGCAAAGCCTGTGGAAAATGGCGAGAAAATCTCTCAAATGCCTCAAGCTGAATTTTATTAGTTGGAAAGTCTGCATTCTCACCACAGCATAAATGACTCATTACATAGGTCACATTAATATTTTGCATTTGGTGCAAATCTTGAATTACACGCAGCGCTCCATCTCGGCACAAACCTGTGCGGGACATTCCTGTATCTACATGTAAAACACAATCCAATATCTTATTATTCTTAACCGCAAAACTATTCCAACGCACCAACTGATCATACGTATTAAGCACAGGTATAATTTTGCTCTGAAAAAACAGCTCTTCACTATCAAAACACAACCCATATAATACGTAAATCTTTGCGTCCGGCACTGCATTTCGTGCAGCAACCCCCTCATTTAAGGTTGCAACAAAAAACTCTTTCGCCCCAGATTGAAAAAGCGCTTTAAAAACCCTATCAGCACCCAAGCCATATGCGTTTGACTTAAGAACAGGGGCAACCGTTGTTGGCGAAATATGGCTTTTTATTCTTGCGTAATTTCGAGAAATAGCCCCCAAATCAACAACAACAACCCCACTTTCATACTTAAAATCGCTGCCCCGACTGGATAGAAACACATCCATATTTACAGAAGCGCCAGCAGTTTCTCTTTCCAACACAGTTAATATACCTCATGGTGTGTTTGGTCCAAATTTGAAAATCTAGTATAACGACCATCAAAGTGTAAACGAACAGTGCCAACAGGGCCGTGACGCTGTTTACCAATAATAACCTCTGCCGTATTCGCTACTTTTTGTAACTTATCCGTCCACTCATTATATTTCTTCACATCCTCAACATCTGGCTCTTTTCTTGATAGGTAATACTCTTCACGATAAACAAACATCACCACATCAGCATCTTGCTCGATCGAACCAGACTCACGAAGATCCGAAAGTTGTGGGCGCTTATCGTCTCGCTGTTCGACAGCACGAGATAGCTGCGATAATGCAATAATTGGAACGCTTAACTCTTTTGCAATCGCCTTCAGCGATCTAGAAATTTCAGAAATTTCATTCACACGATTATCACCACCGTGACGCCCTGTAGTTAATAACTGCAAATAGTCAATTATTATAAAACCGATATCATGCTGTCGCTTCAGGCGTCGAGCTCTCGAACGCAAAGAAGAAACAGAAAGAGCTGGCGTATCATCAATAAACAAACTCATGTTTTCTAACTCTCGACTCACCTCTATAAACTTTTCAAAGTTACCACTATTCAGTTCGCCTCTGCGTATCTTCTCAGAAGAAACCTGAGATTCAGCAGCCAATAGACGTGTTGCGAGCTGCTCAGCAGACATTTCTAACGAAAAGAACAAAACACCTGCGCCCTCAACCCGCTGATCTAGGTGAGCTTTTGCGGCATTAAACGCAATTGTTGTAGCAAGCGCAGTCTTTCCCATAGACGGCCGCCCCGCCAAAATAAGTAAATCAGAGTTGTGGAACCCACCCAAATAATCATCAACACTTTTTAACCCAGAGGTAACCCCAACAATCTTGCGATCACTTTGAAACGCCCTTTTCGCTGTACTGACGGCCTCTGTCAGCGCGGCCCCAAAAGAAAGCGGTCCTTTTTGCCCCCCCTCTTTTGCCGCCAACTGAAAAAGCTCTTGCTCAATATGAGCAATCTGCTCCTCAGTGCTCTTTTCATGATCCATGCGCCGAGCCTCAACAACAACATCTGAGCCAAGCGCAATTAACTCTCGCCTTAAAAACAGATCATAAATAATACGGGCATAGTGCTCAACATCTATAATCTGTGTAGCATTTGTTGCAACTGACACTAAATACTCTTGGATCTTGGGGGCCCCATCGTGTTGCGCAAAGTACCCCTTTAGCGTAATGGGATCGGCAACATGGCCGCGCTCAAGTAGCTTTTGGATAGCTTGATAAATCTCTTGATGCAGGTGAGTTGAAAAGTGCTCTGATTTTAAAAAATCAGAGATTCGCTCCATTGGAGCATTGTTGTATAAAAGTGTTCCCAGTAAAAGTTGCTCGGCCTCTAGGTTTTGAGGCTGTTCTTCGCGTGGCAGCTGTATAGAGTTTGTGGAAAGAGTGTGCTCGTGATTAACAACTGATGACATAGGGGGCTCCTTAGTAGGGGGGTTAAGAAAAGGCGGGAATAAAACACCCCCGCCCTAAAAACTTAGCTACGCCTCCGAAACCTCTTCAACTGTAACCTCACTGAAAACAATCTCAGACCCGTAAGACTTACCTTCCGTCTTATCTGCTGCTTGTAATTGAGCATTAGCCTCATCAGAGCTTAACGCCACATTTACGCGAACAGAAACGTCAACTTCACCGTGCAAATGAAGAGTAGCGGGATGTACCCCCAATTCTTTAATCGCCTCTGGAATAATAATTTGCTGACGAGAAACGATGAAACCCTCTTGAGTTAACGCCTCAGACAAATCACGAGTAGTTACAGATCCGTACAATTGGCCACTATCACCAGCTTGACGAATAACAACCAAAACTTTTCCAACCAATTTAGCAGCAACTTTTTCTGCCTCTACCTTTTTAGACGCGCTATCAGCCTCAATGCGTGCACGCTCAGCTTCAAATTTCTTTTTAGCTTCTCGTGTAGATCGAACAGCTTTTTTTTGTGGCAACAAAAAATTACGCGCAAATCCGTCTCTTACAAGAACTATATCGCCAATGTTTCCTAATTTGGGAACACGCTCAGTTAAAATAATTTCCATTCTATTCTCCCACTTTATTAATCAACAGCATATGGCATAATCGCCAAGTAACGTGCACGCTTAATTGCCAGAGCCAACTCACGCTGACGCTTTGCCGAAACAAAGCTAATACGGCTGGGGACTATTCGCCCACGCTCAGAAACAAATCGCTGAAGAATTCGTGGATCTCTGTAATCAATTTTAATTGCTCTCGGACCTGAAAACGGGCACGTTTTCTTGCGGTGAAAGAATGTTGGTTTTTGGAACGATGCCATTATGCGGATACTCCTCTTTTCACTTCTTCTTTCGCCGCAGCTACAGCCACACGACGAGACTCTTTATATCCCTTAGTCTGAGATAAAGGAGAGGGACCTTCTGCAAATTCGTCTACCCTAATAGACAGAAATCGCAACATATCCTCATGCAATCCCATTTGGCGTTCCATTTCAGAAATAGCATCAGAGGTTACCGCAACGTGCATTTCAACATAATGCCCCTTGCGGTTTTTTTTAATTTTGTACGCCAACTGACGCAGTCCACAATACTCGGTTTTGAGAATAGTTCCATCATAGCTTTTGATAATATTCGTAAACTGCTCAGACATATTTTCAACCTGAGTTGAAGGAATGTCCTGGCGAGCCACATAAATACACTCATACTTATTCATAAAGTTACTCCTTATGGTTGATAGTCATTCTGACCACAGCTGCAATTCTAATCAATCACAGCAAGGACGCAATGTCGTGACACTTTGCCACAATAACTTTATGTGATATTTGCCTTATAAAGTCAAGTCTTTAAGACTATAACGAGGTCACACCTTCATTCGCCCTAGGGATTGGAACAAAACGGTAAACTCCCTTATGCAAAATAACATGTGAGGGAAAAAGAGATACCACCCACAACCAAACAAACGAAAAAGCACCAAAACCCCATATCAAAGGTGGGTTGCTCTCTAGAGCCAGAGTAATGGCGCTTCCATCAACCCCAAACACAGACACAAAGAGAATTAGGTAGGGAATCAACAAAAGAAGCGCTAATAAATACGCAAAAACCAAGCTTTTTACGTAAACCCACAATAGGGCCCATGTCCATACACCTTTTGGCTTTTGAGCAACATACAAACGCTCAAACGATTTGTATTCTTTTGTGTAGCACGCAAAGTAAAAAATATAGGCCCAAACAATAAGCATGGGTAACTGAAAAAACAAAGGCCCCATCGCTCCTTCAAAAACAAGCATCGATTTCTCAGGAATCATAAAAGCAAGCGAAAATATAACGACAAAGAACCCAATCATCAAAACAAACCCTCTCCAAAGCTGCGCCCAAATAAAAGACAAGGTCTGCTTAAATCTCTGCCCTGTAAAAATCTCTTTAAGCTTTGGAATTTCACCAGCCATACAACAATCTCCTCCACAATATTAAAAAATTATCCTGTCAAAATAACACAAAAAAACTAACAAAAACTAACAAAATAAAATTACCACGAAATTAGCCCGGCTATCCCGAACATAAGGGGCACTCGGTAAAGCAAGCAAAAATAGGAAGAACAAACACAGCAAGCGAAAAATTTAATCCACCTTCGACCTATATCCATTTGGTAAAAGCTCAGCCCCCATGCCACAACAGAACTCAAATCAATATAAACTTTCTGGTGGCAGCAATCTTATCTCTCTTTATCAACAAAGCAGAAGCCCCATGTGCCTCCATGGAGATAACAATGGGTTAGGACAAAACCTACCCCTAAGTTAATAAGCGTCGCAATAGCCGGATGAAACATCCATAGTACTATTGATAAAAGCACTTCAACAACAACCCCCAAAAGCATTGTCAACAATAGTGGCTTCCAAAAATCCTTTGCAAAAAACCCGCTGGGAGGGATTTTATCAAAAACCCGCTTAAAGCTGACATATTCTTTAACAAAGAGCGTATAGTACGTTAAATATAGTAATGCAAAAAACAAGAACAAAACACGAATTGCAGAGCCCCCTAGAAAATCTACTTCTCCAAACTCTATTTCATCCGAAATAATCGAATCTTCTAAAGAAAGATAGAAAAGAAAAATATAAATCGCCCCCACGACAAACCCTCGCCACGACTGGGCCCAAACAAGTATAGCCGTTTGAATCAATCGACCCCTTGTAAACAGGCCCAACTCAAATACAAAAGGAACACCAAAAAACGAGAAACGCATATCTAAATCCTAAAAATTATCTTATAGTAGTATGGTTGCTGGATTTGTCAAGAAGTGAAGCGTAAAGTTATAGGTTGGACCTGTTTGTTTTTGGCGGTCATCGGGGCTCTATTGCCAATCATTCCTGGCATTGTTTTTTTTATGCTTGCTGTCGTTTTGCTAAAAGACAGCAGCTCTTTAATTCGTTGGATCTGGTACCAATGTCAAGCGCGAATTCCAAAGTTCAAAGACGCATCTGACAAGGCTATGCCCGCCGTTGAACGCTGGCTGAAGTACCTGGGCTTATAACTGCCCTGATCAATCGTGATTAATGTCTTCTCTTAGAGTTAAATCAATGACAAGTAACTTCGACAGACTCTAGAAGCGGTTACCGCACAAAAACCAGTCAAGGCACCAATATTGGAATTTAATCAGAAAGCCGCAAGCAGCCTTTGCCTATCCCTAAACCTTATGCTTGGGGATACGCTTACTCTCAGACTTTAGCTGACCACATGCGGCAAAAATATCTTGCCCCCGCGGGGTCCGAACAGGGGAGGCATACCCAGCCCTTTCAATAACATCCGAAAAAGCAGAGATTGTTGCTTTTTCGGAGCACTCATATGGCGAGTTAGGCCATGGGTTAAAAGGTATAAGATTAATTTTTGCGGGAATTCCCTGAATAAGGCTCACCAATTCTTTTGCGTCGTAAACGCTATCATTAACCCCCTTTAACATCACATACTCAAAGGTTATTCTACGCCCCTGCGTTTTATCAGCATATCTCCGACAAGCCCCCAATAACTCTGCAAGTGGATACTTGCGATTAATAGGAACTATCTCATTGCGCAACTTATCATTTACTGCATGCAAAGATATTGCTAACCCTAACCCCAACTCTTCAGCACACAAATCGATATAAGGAACAATCCCAGATGTAGACAGAGTAATGCGTCGCCTCCCAAATCCAATTCCATCCGCGTGCATTAAAATCTGCATCGCTTTTTTGATATTATCATAGTTATACAAAGGCTCGCCCATCCCCATCAAAACAACATTTGTTAGCTTTAACGGCTCACCTAACTTTGGCCAATCATTCAATTCATCTTTTGCTATCAGTATTTGTTGTAAAATATCTTCTGTAGTTAGGTTTCGCACTAATTTTTGCGTACCTGTGTGGCAAAACGTACACGTTAAAGTACATCCAACCTGAGAAGAAATACATAGGGTTCCCCGCAGCCTTTCGGGTATAAAAACAACCTCGACCTCATTTTTATCTTCATATTTTAATAGCCACTTTCGGGTTCCATCAACAGAAGTTTTTGCGACTGAAACTTGGGACCGCCTAACGGTATAAAGCTCCGATAGCTTTGTGCGCAAGACCTCCGGCAGATTTGACATTGTGGAAAAAGATGAATGCCCCCGCTGATAAATCCACCCCCAAATTTGATCTGCTCTATATGATTTCTCACCCAAACTATCCCTTAATTCTTGCCTCAGCTCTTCTGGAGTCAAGCCAATTACCGATTTTTTCTTCACAAACACATACCCCACAAATAAAAAACGCCCGGGCAAATTGCCCGAGCAAATAAAAACTAAGCAAAATTATCCAAGAAGCTTCTTTAACATTTTGTTAATAATTCCTGGATTTCCCTTACCTTCCATAACCTTCATTACCTGACCAACAAAAAATCCAAAAAGTTTATCTTTTCCAGATTTATACTCTTCAACCTTATCTGGGTTTTCTTGTAAAACACTTTCTATAATTTGCTGAATCTCCGACTCATCGACTACTTGCCTCAATCCCTTTTCATCAACTATTGTTGCCGGATCTTTTCCAGTTTCCCACATTTCAGAAAAAACAGTTTTTGCAATTTTTCCTGAAATTATGTCAGACGTAATTAAATTAACCAATGCAGATAGAGCCTCAGTTCCTATCTTTGATTGAGATACAGAAAGACCCTCTTTATTCAGAACGCCAAATAACTCTACTGTCATCCAACTTGCCAATACTTTGGCGGCACCTTTTTCTTTGTTTAGAGTTAATAGGGACTTTTCATAAAAATCGGCATACTCTTTTTCGCCAACAATCACTGATGCATCATAGCTCGCAAGACCACACTCTTTCATTAAACGCTCTTTTTTTGCATCAGGAAGCTCTGGCAAGCCCTCCCTCAACTTGTCAACTCGGGCCTGATCAAGAATCACCGGCAACAAGTCAGGATCAGGAAAATAGCGATAATCTTTAGCCTCTTCTTTAGATCGCATAGACCTTGTCTCGCCTTTAGATGGATCAAAAAGCCGAGTTTCTTGAACTATACTTCCACCAGACTCATAGATCTCAATTTGACGCCGAACTTCGTGTTCAATAGCTTGACCAATAAAGCGTATAGAGTTCACGTTTTTCACCTCAACGCGCGTTCGATACCCCTCTCCGGGTTTGCGAACAGAAATATTTACATCTGCACGCATATTTCCACGATCCATATTACCGTCACAGGTCCCCAAATAGCGCAAAATAGTTCTTAGCTTCTTTACAAATAGCTGAGCCTCTTCAACGCTTCGAATATCTGGGTCTGTCACAATCTCCATCAAACAAACTCCTGCCCGATTCAAATCGATATATGTTTTGTCAGAATCCAGCTCATGGAAACTTTTCCCCGCATCCTGCTCCATATGCATATGGTGAATACCGACATTCTTAAGCGATCCATCCGCCAGCTCAACAAGCACCTGTCCTGGCCCAACAATAGGGTGGTAGAATTGCGAAATTTGATACCCGTTAGGAAGGTCTGGGTAAAAGTAGTTTTTGCGATCGAACGCTGAAAATAAATTCACTTCACACCCCAACCCCAATCCCGTGCGTATCGCTTGATTTACACACTCTTCGTTCAGAACCGGCAACATTCCAGGAAACCCCCCATCCACAAAAGAAACTTGGCTGTTTGGTTCTGCCCCAAATCCGGTGGCGGCTCCTGAAAATAACTTTGATTTTGAAACCACCTGCGCATGTATTTCTAAACCGATGACAACTTCCCATAGGCCAGTTTCGCCCTGGTATAAGTTTTTGTTCTCCACTACGCAACTCCCCCAACATTTAAAAATGGAAATTTAGCAGCATCTTCAAGAACGTGCCCAACCTGGAATAGCCGCCCCTCAGAAAAGGCCGGGCCAATCAATTGCAACCCCAAAGGAAGTCCCGAAACATCAAGCCCAATAGGAACTGACATTCCTGGCAAACCTGCAATATTTGCCGAAACCGTCAGAATATCATTTAAATACATCGTTAGGGGGTCTTTTGGCTCTTCCCCAGCCACAAACGGAGGTATTGGGGTTGTTGGTGTTAAAATCACATCAACAGCCTCAAAAGCTAGCTCAAAATCCTCAACAACCTTAGTTCTAAGACGTTGAGCCTTTAAATAGTAAGCATCATAATGAGCAGAAGAGAGAACATAAGTTCCAATCAAAATACGCTTTTTGACCTCTTCCCCAATAAGGTGACCTCGGTTTTTTTCATAAAAATCATCAATGGAATTAAACGCAGACTCTCTCAGCCCATAGCGAACACCATCATACCTGGCTAAGTTAGACGAAGCTTCAGCGGGCGCCATAATATAGTAAATCGGCAAAGCATACTTTGTGTTGGGCAGGGAGATATCAACAATTTCAGCGCCAGCATCTTTTAGTATTTGCGCCCCCCTATCCCAAGAAGCTAAAATGTCGGAATTCATCCCATCCATTCTATATTCTTTTGGTATACCTATTCGCAAACCTTTAATGTTTTTACCCAAAAAAACCTCATAGTTAGGCACCTCAGTATTGACCGACGTAGAATCTTTGTGGTCATACCCAGCCATGCTCTCTAACATAATTGCTGAGTCTCTAACCGTTCGGGTAATAGGTCCAGCCTGATCTAGGGAGGAAGCAAACGCAACCATTCCATACCTAGAGCACCGACCATAGGTGGGTTTGATGCCGGTAACACCACAGAAAGCGGCAGGCTGACGAATTGAACCACCCGTATCTGAAGCAGTAGCCCCCAAAGCAGAGCAAGCAGCTACTGCGGCGGCAGACCCTCCGGAAGATCCTCCCGGAACCAGGTGTTTTCCACCTTTCATCCATGGGCTCAATGCAGGCCCAAACATACTATATAAGTTAGCCGACCCCATTGCAAACTCGTCCATGTTAAGCTTGCCCAGCATCACCGCCCCATCTTCCCAGAGGTTTTTAGTCACCGACGATTCATAGGACGGAACAAAGTCACTAAGTATTTTTGAGGAAGCAGTAGTCCTAACTCCCTTTGTGCAGTACAGGTCTTTCACTGCAAGAGGCAGCCCATCGAGATTCAAAGCCTCTCCAGAAGAGGATGATCGCCTGTCGTCTGACTTTCTAGCCTGCGCCATGGCAATATCTGCAGTTACGGAAACATACGCATTTAAGTTCTTAATATTGGGGATTTTATTTAAAAATGCCTCAGTCAACTCAACAGATGAGATTTCTTTTTTCCTCAACGCATCTCGCGCACCAGAAAGAGAAAATAGGGTTAAATCACTTGACATAGAACAAACTACTCCACAACCTTAGGGACCGAAAACATACTGTGTTTTGAGTCTTTTGCATTTTGAACAACTAGCTCCGCAAAGCCACCATCCGACACCACATCTACTCGAAAAGGTGTCACCCGCCCTTCTCGGAGAGTAAACGGAGAGACGCCAGAAACATCAACCTCATCCAACATATTAAGCCAATCCAGCACCTTGCTAATATCTTCTGCATACTTTTCAGATTCTCGATCGTTCACTCGAACACGAGCCAAATGAGAGATCTTCTTTATTGTTTCCTTGTCTACAACAGCGTATGTCATTTTTTTCACCCTATTGATTCATCGACGTAAAAAATTCTGCATTATCCTTAGAGTATTTTAGCTTATCTACCAAAAACTCCATCCCCTCAACCGTCCCCATGGGCATTAAAACCCGACGAAGAACCCACATCTTTTGTAGGGTTGCGCGGTCAACAAGCTCCTCTTCTTTTCGCGTGCCTGATTTTGTAATATCAATAGCAGGAAAAATTCGCTTGTCACTAACTCGGCGATCCATCACAATTTCGCTATTTCCAGTTCCCTTAAATTCTTCAAAGATAACCTCGTCCATACGAGATCCTGTATCAATAAGCGCCGTGGCAATAATGGTTAAGGACCCCCCTTCTTCAATATTTCTAGCAGCTCCAAAAAAACGCTTGGGACGCTGTAGCGCATTTGCATCAACCCCCCCTGTTAGAATTTTCCCAGAAGAGGGAACTACAGTATTATAGGCTCGACCTAGGCGGGTAATGGAATCCAACAAAATCACCACATCTTTTTTATGCTCAACAAGCCGCTTTGCTTTTTCAATAACCATCTCAGCTACTTGAACGTGACGCGTAGGTGGTTCGTCAAAGGTTGAACTAACAACCTCTCCTTTTACAGAGCGAGCCATATCGGTAACCTCTTCGGGCCTCTCGTCAATTAGCAAGACTATTAGTTCAACCTCTGGATGATTAGTCGTAATTGCGTTTGCAACATTTTGCAACATTACTGTTTTTCCCGTTCGGGGGGGGGCCACTATTAATCCACGCTGCCCTTTACCTAGAGGACACACTAAATCAATAATTCGGGTCGTCAAATCTTTTTCGGTTCTGTTTGTATTTTTATTAAATACATCAACTTCTAAGTTTAAGTGCTCACTTGGATACAGAGGGGTAAGGTTGTCAAAGTTTATCCTGTGCTTTGCTTTATCCGGCTTTTCTTTGTTAATTGTGCCAATCTTAACAAGCGCGAAATATCTTTCACCCTCCTTGGGAGCTCGAATTTCACCCTCAACAGTATCTCCGGTTCTTAGTGCCATTTTCCTGATTTGACTAGGCGAGACGTATATATCATCGGGACCGGGCATGTAGTTTGACATTGGTGATCGTAGAAATCCGAACCCATCTTGGAGGATTTCAAGCACTCCTTCTCCAAATATGGCACTGTCTTTTGAGGCTGTTTTTTTTAAAATTGAAAATATCATATCTTGCTTGCGCAAGGTACTTGCATTTTCCACGGCCAACTCTTCTGCGATTTTTAGCAGATCTGTTGGGCTTTTCTTTTTTAATTCCTGTAAATGCATATGTCCTTAATACTTATTTTTCAGTATTGGTCTGTCAAAGATTTGGCTTTTTGATCGGTAGCAGTTTGGTTTTGATTTATTTGTTTAAAAACAACATTAGGCTAACCTGAAAATATAGGTAAACCAGCAAGGCTTGTATTGTCAACGATATTTTTTATTCCGATGAAAAAAAGGCTTATAGATGTTTTAAACCAAATAAATATTATTTTTAATAAAAAGTAGAAGTTGTTGTTGGTGGTGTGAACTCTGGGGGTATTTATTTATTATTGTTTGATTCGCAGGTTTTTGCACCGTTTCTTAGTTCTGGGGATCCTAACTTTTATGGGTTTTAATGATTTATCCACAGATGTGGGCAAATCTGGACTGATTGTGGACAACTTGTTAATGGTTTTAGCAAAACTTTAACAAGTTGGTTTTTGTTGTGTTTGTTCACAGCTCACCCCCAATTTATTCACTGTTTTTTTTATAGATTGGCATGCTTTTTGCTTTTAGGGAGGCAGGTGTTAAGGATTAGCGCAATGGAACCTAAAGCAATAAAACATGCCAATCTAGTAATGTTGTCTCGACAGCATGCAGTTGAAAGTGAAATTGAATTTTTATCTGAGGCTCTTTCTAATTCTAGTGTTAGTGGGTATCAGTCATCTAGACCTCGATTTGAAGAGCACATACAAGATGATATGGCATTTGTGAAAATAGCAGGAAAAATTCGTAATCTAAATCATGGGCCAATGGATGAAACGGGCCAGAAATTAGATTTTGCAACAACCAAGGGATACTTTGCGGTTATGACCCCTCGAGGCGTGAGATATACCCGAAATGGGCATTTTCGATTAAGTCTTGATGGAGAGGTGGTTACTACAGACGGGCATGCTCTACTAAAAGAAGGAAATACACCTCTAGTTTTGACAGATGATGAATCGCTTTCGGTTTCGCAAGATGGCTTTATCTCTTCTCAGGGAAACATGCTCGGAAGACTCAAAGTAGTTGAGTTTGCAGACGAGCAAAATATGGATGATTCTGATCTTCGCGGTTATTTTAAAACCTCTGAAGCAGAAATTATCCCTAATAATTTTCAAGTGTATCAGGGGTTTTTAGAGGGATCTAACATAGATAAAGTAAGCGCTTTAATGCGATTTTCAATACTTTCTCATCGTTGGCAGGATACACATCATTTTCAAAAAAGGCATGACGAAGCCGAGTTAGAGGCTCCTTCAAAACTAGCGCCGATTAATATTTAGGAGAGTTAAAAATGACGATTTCAAGGGCTATTAAAAACGCTGCTAGCGGTGTTAGGGTTGCAGAAGTTGCTATGGACATTATAGCAGATGGATTTGCGAAGCTGCAAGTTAATGGGGGGAAAGTAAGTTGGGCTGAGGCTGCCACCATGGGAACTCAAACCGTTGTTGCTCCTGGGGCAGCCACCGAAGAGGGAGCAAATGGCTTGGGTATTCGGGGGCATCAATTAAAGCTATTCATAAAGACATGACCCAAGGAGCCTTAAAAGAGTCTGATAGTCCATTTCATTTGGCGATTAAGGGAGGGGGGTTTTTCCAGTTTATTCGGCCAGACGGTCGAGTTGTTTATAGCAGAAATGGAGCCTGTAGGTTGGATAGCAACCGTAATATTGTTAATTCTGACGGATATGTTTTGGCTCCGGGAATTCAGGTGCCAGAGGGGTATGAAAACGTGTCTATTTCCCACGATGGAAAGGTGTTGGTAAAGGTTCCAAATCAAACGGATTTAGTAGACTCCGGCACTATTGAAATTGCGAGATTTATTGAACCGGGAGCTCTTGCAGAAGCTGGCGGTTATTTTATTGCTAGTTCAGAGTCGGGGCCTGCCGAGGTTGGTAGTGCGGACTCTGGGGGGAGAGGAACGTTGCATAGCATGTATTTAGAGTCATGTAATGGTAGTGCCATTAGGTTGATGGGGGACATGATTCAGGCGCAGCGTAACCATAGCCAATGTTTATCTGTTATTAAGAAGGCAGATGAAATGTCAGAGGCTCAAACAAGGATTGTTTCATGAGGGTAGTTATTTGTTTAATCGCAATTAGTTTCTGTCTTGACGTATTGTGGGCTAAGCCGGTCCATTTACGTCAGAACCATCTGGTTAGTGGGGATTTTTTAAAGTTGTCAGATTTTTTTGTTGGAATTCCTCAAGATAAAGATGAGGAAATTCTAGAAGCTCCGGAGGCTGGCACATCAAAACACTATCCGCATGTTTGGGTTGTGCGCTTGGCTAAAAATTTCGATTTGAATTGGATTGCCTCCCATCATAAAGGGCTTGTTGTTTCAAAGGCGTCCTTACCAAAGCTTTCAAGAGAAGAAGCTCAAGCCTTAGTTAGAAAGTTCATTCAAAAACAGTACCCTGAGAAGTTGACGGGTGGGGAGGTAGACATATCAATAGAAGGTCAGTATCAAGGAGGAATCCTAAACAAAAAAGATGCTTGTGTTGTTGGGGTTTCCTGGAGGGAAGGGGCAGGCTTTTCGGCATATATTAGTGATGGAAAAGTAATGTCATCGTTTGTTGGGTGTGTTTCTCGAGTTGCTTATGTACCTGTCCTAAAGCACGCAGTTTTTTCGGGAGTTGAAATACAGCCGCAGGATATAGAATATATTGCTATTTCATCATCTGCGATGTCTTCAGCAATTATCCAAAAAACAGATCAATTGGTGGGTAAGCTGATGGGAAGAAAAAAAGTAAATCCCGGGGAGCCTGTTCAGCATAAAGACATAGTTGAGCCAATTGCTATGAAGCGCGGAGATACGGTTATAATAAAGGCGATGGTGAAAAATATATCTATATCATTAAAAGGCGCAGTTCAAAATAGTGCATCAATAGGTCAACAAGTGAAGGTTATGAATATGCAAAGTAAGCGCATAATAGAGGGAACGGTTCAAGATTCACAAACCGTAATTGTTCCAATTGCAGCAAAGTAGGAGAATAAAATGAAGCATGTTTTTTTGGGAGTGCTTTTATGTTGTTTGGGTGGGTGTTCGGGAGTAGGTGAGCTTAAAAATGCGGTGATTGGCTCACAGCTTTCAGAGGTTGAAAACCTTAAAGATCCTCTAGAAAAAAAGACAAAAACACCTCTGCCAGTAGCTATGGTAGAGCAGCCCAATCGTAATTCGTTATGGCAGCCAGGGGCTAGATCGTTTTTTAAGGATCAAAGAGCTTCTCGTCCGGGGGATATTTTAACTGTTGTTGTTACGGTGAGTGACTCTGCAGTTATGAATAATGCGTCTCAAAAAAGCAGGTCATCTCAGACAAAAGTTTCTCTGGCAAAGCTTGTTGGTGCAGAAACGGGGCTTCATAAGTATATTCCTGGTATTACGCCTTCAAATGTTTTAGATACAAGCTCAACGCCATCTCACTCAGGAAAGGGGTCTGTTAATAGATCTGAGCAAATAAAAATGGAGGTTGCTGCAATGGTGGTGGATGCGCTTCCAAACGGAAATCTTGAGGTTCGGGGAGAACAAGAAATCATGGTGAATAGTGAGTTGCGCAAGCTACATGTTTCAGGAATTATATCTAGATCAGATATTGAGCCGGGAAATGTCGTTAACAGTCGTCGAATGTCTCAGGCTAGAATTTTTTACGGAGGGGAGGGGGAAATTAATGATATGCAGCAAAACAAGTGGGGAAACAAGGTTTTAGAGGCTCTTATCCCGTTCTAGATTGTCTGTGACTAATAACAATACGAGGCGAAAATAACAGTTTCTATATCGTGATTATAGGTGTCTGCAAGTGTGATATTTCGTTCTCCTACATATGTTCTAGCATCATGGTGTATTACTTTTATTCCAAGGTTAAACGGATTGATCGGGTCGGTCCATTCAACCCCAGTATTTACAGAAACATAGCCGCACGTATTAATAACAGCCCCGGCCATAAACTCAAATGTTCCATGCTGTTTTGTGTGAAGGGTATAGTTGATAGAGGGGGTGATTTCTGGGTTGGCAAAGCGTGGATAGTAAACGGTCTCTACTCCAAGGTTAAGCTGGAGGTTTCCTGATAGCTTATAGCCAGAAACAATCTCTAGAGAAAGTCCTTTTCGTGTAAAGTAAAGATTTACATCGGGCAGCCTTATTCCTGCCCAAGAAGGAGTTGATATTATGGGATCTCCTGTCTGTATGAAGTCCCAGTAGCCCTTTAGAAACATATAGGTAGAGCTGCTACATAAAAAAGATACCCAGCCACCATATTGAATATAACTCATATCAAAATCAGGGGTTTTATATTTTTGATAGTGATTTACAATATGACCAATGTCTCCTGATAGGCTGTTGACAACTTTTGATTTGGTTTTAGCTGTATAGGTGATGGGTGCGAGCCTTCCCCGCATGTAAGTGCCAAAGTATGCAATATGACCATGGTTGCGATATGTCATATCAGCAATTGCGCTCGATAATCGAGCTTCGTTGTTTAGCCCTCCGGCATAAATAGGTAGGCCATGTTCGGGGTTTTTCAGATTAAGCTCCGAGTATATGGTTGCCGCATTATCGTTAAGCCTTGCGTACTTTAAAGCTGCTAAATAGTAGCATAATGCTGATTGATGCAGAGCATTCCCCCCAGACGGATCTCTATAGCCCAAAAATTTTCCAGGTGCAAATGCACGAATAGCGCGGGCATGACCAAACTCGTGATAAACTGAAAGATAGGGCCACCATTTTTCTGTTAAAAACCAGTTGCTTTCATCTTCATTAAGCTCTTTTCCTAGATATGGGGCATTCCAAAATAAATCTCCCAATGTTAAGAGTGCTCGACCAGTTGCCCCGCGAGTGGCTTTTGAAATAAAATCAAATGCAAAGCTATAAAACTGCATAGTGGAAAGTGGAAGGTGTTTCATACCTTCGTTAGAGTTAAAATCGTCTACATATCCAAAAGACAGACTGAACTTACGTTTGAGCGGGAGTTGTGGGGTTGTTGCTTGAGTCACTGATAGATAGATGAAAAGTAGTAAGCTGAGCCTCTTCCAATTGTTCATTATTATTCCTTTTTATAAGATCAGCGTATTTTATTTTGTTGGTTTCTGCAATGTTTTTTGCACAGCCAAACGTTACATTTTTTTTTGCTCCTTGGTTGCGGGTTGTTGAGTAAATACACTGGGCACATACTTGTTTCATCATGCACTGTAGATGTGTGTGTATAAAGGTATAGATGGTTTTCTTTGGAAGACTTTTGCTTATAGATTCAACAAACTCTAGTGATCCTAGCAAAAAGAATGTATCAAATCTTTGAAGCAGATCGGAGCAAAGATCATTTACCCCAGATATTTTTTTAAACTCAGATAGAGGCATACTTTGTACTAGCGGGGCCAAAATATCTAGATCAACCCCGACCTCTTGTAAAAATATTATGGGAGTGTTTTTCGGGGTGGGGAGCCCCGCACCCGCCGGTCCCATTAAAAATACAGGGGTGTTTAGAGTTAGTTTTTCTAATTGGCGGGTAGATGCCCCGACCATGTTAATTTGGAATTTAATTTCTCCTTTTTGTGGGTTGATGAGAGTTGGGGAGAGGGGCGTGGCTTCAGTAAAGGTTGGACCATAGGGCTGAAGCTTGAAAAACTGGCCGGGTCTATAGTTTTTTGCCGCAGCCAAGGACTTAATAGTTAAGTGAAGAGTGTTGCTTTTCTTGGCAATAGAAAGGATCTGTGAAAAAAATCCATTTAAATTTATGACGTTGGATTTTGGGGTAAGCTTTAGGAGTTTTTTATGAATTTCGGGAGCGGCTGATTTTGCGCTAGCCAGGGCCTTTACCACGCTACCTGAATACTGTGGGTGGAGGTCGCCCAAGTAAGATATGTGCCGGCCATCAAATGTCTTATGAATGAAAAAAGAACCCTTGGATTGGGGGCTAAAGAAGTGACCATCTAAAGAGAGTTCCTCACACTCACTTGCCAGCACGGTATTTGGTTTTGTTCCGGCGGCAACAAGAAGCGTTTTAGCCTTAACGACCTGAGTTTTGTTTGAGACTTGAAATACAACTGCAGATAGAGAGCCCCGATCATCTGTTTCAATGGAGGTTGGGGTAGCAAACTCTACAAAACTTACGCCCTCAGAAAGTGCATTTTGTAGCTCATGGGGGTTAAGTTTATATGCGGGAGACTCTTGCAAGGTTTTTCGATAGTAGATTTTTACCCCACCCCACTGTTGTACATATTGTATATAGTTTGGGGGGCGGTTTTCGATCTTTGCTTGGTCTCGTTCTTTTAAAATAATGCGACCATGTTTTAAGAATATATCTGCAAGCTTGGGATTTGTTTTTAACGCTGCTTCTGCTGAGTGTTGTCCCAGTTGTTCGTGTATGTGTTGGTGTCGAATATAAAAATTCATAACTTGTATAGGATAGTAAGCCAAGGCCTCTGTTGCGGCATCGATGGCTGTTAGCCCAGCTCCAATTATGATAGCTGGCAATTGAATTCGAAGGGTCGTTTTTGTGTGAAGTTGAGCCGCCTCTCCGATGTTTAGGGCCATCAAGAAGTCCGAAGCAAGTCGCACGCCGGGGGCGGTCATGTTGGGGTCTGATAATAATGTTGGGGATCCGGCACCCAGGCAAAGAGCAATATGATCAAAACCATATTCATTAAAAGCAGAGTTAATGGTTATGCTGCTTCCAAAGCGAACCCCACTTAAACATTGATATAATTTTCGTCTTTCTAAAAGCAATCGAATAACCAGCAAAAAATTTTTATCCCACCTGGAGGTAATACCATATTCGGCCACACCTCCAAATCCGGATGCATATCTTTTTGAAAGTGGTTCAAAATATTGAGATATTTCTCGAATAGGAAGGTTTGTGTTTTTTAGCGCGTCTGGAAGGGGCTCTATTTTTAACCCATCAATTGCGGTTACATTGTGTCCGTATTGCATCATTAGGTGTGCTAAAGCAAAGCCAGATGGGCCCTGGCCCACAACTAAAACATTATATCCTGAGTCTTTTTCTGCAGTGGGGTGTTTTAAATTTAAAGGATTCCATCGTGTGAGTAAGCTATAAATTTCAAAACCATAAGGTAGCGCCAACACATCTTTCAATAGCCTAGTTTCAATAGAAGGGATATCGACAGGCGTTTGTTTTTGAAAGATACAACTGCGTGAGCAGTCATAGCAAATACGATGACCTGTGGCGGCAACCATGGGATTGTCAAGAGTTACAACCGCAAGAGAGGCAATGAGGTGTCCTTGCTCGAATAAAATGTTCATTTCAGAAATTTTTTGATCTAAGGGACATCCAGATAGGGGCTGACTGTGAGCATCAAGTTGAAAGGAGCTATCGGTATTTTTAAAACCCTTTCTACAACTGTCTTTTTCTCGATCGTGACATTTAATGCAGTAGAATGCCTCGTCGATAGCATGAGAAGTTGAAATTCCAGAGTCTGTTAGGTTGAATCCAGAGCGATTTTTCCTGGAATCAGACACAACACAACCTTTCTCGTGTTGAAAGAGAAAAAGTTTTTTGGAGTCTGTTTTTTGAGGGTGTTTGAACAAAAATCCTTTTGCATGTATTTTTTTTCCCTCTGTAGAATGGTGCGCCCACGCAGAGTACTCACGAAAAAGATTAATCGCGTTTTCGTCGTTTCGATTCAATGCGGCAAGCCCGAGATGTGCAAAAGTAATTTCGTCGTTGGGGTTTATGTTTTGTCCTAAATGGTCAGATAGTTTTTCTAATATTTTTTTACTAGTGTCTGTGCTGGGCGTGTTTTTTGAGTGTAGGGCGTCGCGCTGGATAAAGCTTCGCTTAAAGTGGCTTGCTAATCGAGATTGATGGTGTTTGTCATATTTAATTTGAGCAATGGACTCTAGTTGGAACAATTCTACCAAGAACTGTTCTACTAGAAGAGACAGAAGTATAAGATCGTCATCAAGTTTTGTTGTGCATGTGATGCGATTGTGAAGGGGGTGGTTGTGCGTTTTTACATAGTCTAAGAAAACCTTTTGTAGGTCTTGAAGACGTGAAGAACTATAAAAATCAGACCATGAAAAACCAAAGCGTGGAGACATAATAAAACCGTTAATACAATCTTTGTCTATACCCTTAACACATAAATAAGTCTGTGTTTTTAAAAAAGGGCGCGCGCGGGCGCCCTAGTGCCGTTAGTTGTTTTGTTTTTAGCTTTCTCTCGAAAGAGTTGCTGAGATTTCGCCCCATTCGCGTGCGGTAAGGCCGCTGTTTTCTTTTGTAACTGTTTCTCCTGCAATCATTCGTTGTAAAACGGCCAGTCCGCTTTTTGAGAAATAAGCACCCTGCTTCCGATATTCCATGAATGCATTGTATGATTGAGGGACCCAACTTTTCATGACTTCCAGCATTACGTTTGCGTAGGCTTGAATTTCATATTGCGCGTGTGAATCGGCGCGCAGAGACAGAAAATGCATTAAATTATGAAGATTTGTTTTCCAATACCACTGGGTATAAAAATTAATAGGAAGATTCATTCGGGCTAGCTCGCGAGCAAGACCTTTTTTGTTTTCATCAAGCGTATTTCCATTCTCATCCATATTGAGCATTTCTTGATAGTGAGAATAAGATTGATTGGAGTCTTGTTTTAGTAAGGTAAGCACGCGATCTGCTTCTGCTCCCGACAAAATACCTCCTCGACCCTGGTTGTTAATTTCAGACTGAGCTGCAAGGTGTTCGGGGGCTGGAATATAAAACTCTTTGTCTAAAATTGAGTAACGGGCAGAGTATTCGTTGACGCTGGCCGTGCGATGGCGGATCCATTGTCTTGCAACAAAAATAGGCAACTTAATGTGAAATTTAATATCACACATTTCAAAAGGGGTTGTATGGCGATGACGCATTAAGTAGTTTATAAGTCCCTGGTCTTGGTTGACTTTTTTTGTTCCCTTTCCATAAGAAACGCGCGCCGCCTGAACAATTGAACTGTCATCTCCCATATAGTCTACTACTCTTACAAACCCGTGATCCAAAACTTTTAAGGGCTCATATAAAGTACTTTCAAGCGAAGAAACGGTTGCACGTTTGGTTGTGAATCTTTGAGCTTTTATCTCTGCCAGCTCGTCTTCTTTTGAGTTTGTTGGTAATTCTGTCATGATACTGTCCTGTATTAATTTTGATAACTTAACTCGTTTGATTTAGAAAATCAAACGACAGAATTACTAGCATTTTACACGAAAGCACACTATCCTGATTTGCAATTAATACAAGTATATATTTATGGCAGGAACAAATCACACAAAAGTACCCGTTTACCCACCTCAAATTTGCATAATTTTGGTTGAGCCAGCGCTTCCAGAAAACGTCGGTATGGTGGCGAGAGCAATGCTGAATTGTGGCTTGACAGAGTTGCGCGTCGTAAATCCTCGTTGGGTTGAGCGGGGGGAGCCCCTGGTACATGAACGCGCTATAGCCGCGTCTGCTGGCGGAGATGAAGTTGTTAGATCAATAAAAGTTTATGATTCTTTGAGATGCTCGATTGCGGACATATCATACTTGGTTGCAACATCGCCGCGAGTGCATGATATTCAAAAGCCGGTGGTGGATCCAAATGGTGCAATAAAAAATTTAAGCATGGCTTATGGGGCAAAAAACAAATGTGCTGTGATGTTTGGGTGTGAAAAGAGTGGCCTGACAAATGAGCAAATTACTTTTGCTGATAGTATTTTAAACATACCACTAAACCCTAATTACTCATCGTTGAATTTAGCTCAAGCCGTTTTATTAGTTGCGTACGAGTGGAGAAAGCTGAATATTATTCAGGAATTGCCGCATTCGGGGGCTGAGTTGATTTCTCCATTAGAAGAGCAGGTAGAGTTTTTTGAAAGATTGGAAAAAGAGTTAGACTACTCTGGATTTTTAAGAGTTCAAGAAAAGAGGTCTGGAATGATTCAAAATATTAGGAATATTTTCACGCGCGCAGGACTTTCTTCACAAGAGGTGCGAACTCTTCATGGAATTCTGACATACCTGTTAAAATCAAAAGAAAACAAAGAAGAGTCTAAGGAGTTTTATGAGAGACAACAGAAAAAAAGAAGAATAAAGAAAAATGTTTAGTCAAAAAATAATACTTTTGTGGGTTATTTCTTTATTTTTGGATTGATTTTACCTATATTGGTAAGTGTTTGGTTTGAGGGGGTTCGTTGATTAGGTCAGTACTATTTGTTGTGAGTGTGTGTGTATCGGTTTCTGTTGCGAAAGAGCCGTTGGTCACTACCAGCGCTGTGAATACCGAGGGGATGATGAGTCCACATAAAAAAAAGGGGGATAGCCCCATCCTATTTGTGGGCCGCAAATTAGGTGCTCATTCTGGATATCTTCCATTTTCAGGAAATGTCGCTTACTCGACTCAAGTGTCAGCTTCATTAACAAATGATATTTCAGATATTTTGAGTTTTGGTTTTGATCGCTTACATAGGGCGTTTAAGCCCGACAATTTTCTTTCTCGGTTTGTTCTTGCTAATGTTTACTATTATTCGTTATTTCCCATACATCTGATCGGAGATATGACGAGGTATCAATGGGCGACAGCATCAAGGATGGCTGCGGTAGGTTTAAGGCCAAACTTTTGGGATCTTGGCATAGATTCAGAGGTTTCCATTTATCATGGTGTAAGTATTTGGGATCTGTGGTCAGCGCCTTTTAGATCATGGAAAAATGACTCACTTAGTCGGGCCCTTAGTGTTAAAAGATACGCGCCAGTTGTGATTGCAAGCGATAAAAAACTATTCGAAAGTAAAGCTACAGAGGAGTGCTATGACTCAATTTTACTCTCCAAGAGCTCCGGTCTTTCTGAAGTAAAAACAAAAAATAAAAAGCTGTCGGTCAACAAGGAAGAGCATGCTCAACTTATTCAAAACTCCTTCTTTTTAAAGTGGAATGCTGTGCGTTTAGCAGCGGGCCATAATGATCAGTCTGATCGAGCTCGGGAACTGCAGAACAAGTCCTACTGGGACGAGTGTGTATACCTAGACGGGTCAAACTACTTAAGAATGCGACTGTTTTTGCCGGTGCTTGGGTTGGTGGCAGCCTTACAAAAAGATGCACATAGTGCAAACCCAGCTGAGAGTGACGCTAATTTATCACTATTGGAAAGTGTTTACGCGCAGCAAGGCATTAACTTGTCTTCGGGAAAAATTGCGGCTCTTTCTTTATTAAGTGCACTGTGTAGTAGTAGTTTTTACAAAACATTTCGTTATGTTCATTGGGGATACTATCACTCGGGGGAGTTGAGTTATCGTGCGTATGAATGGAAAGGGCTCCGAATTCCAGATGTTGTTCCATACTTAAATTCCAGTGGTATGTCGTATTGCTTAACAAGCGGATATAGAGTGTCTCCTACTTTAATTGTGCCTTTCTCGTGTGAGATTCAGATAGTGGGAGATTCGGCCTTTGAATTGAGTTTTGGGGTTGTGAAACGCTTTTCTAACCTGTGGAATTTAGATTTTTCTGCCAATGTGTCTTTTGGCGCGGGTGGTGTTGAGGGTAAGGTAGGTTGTGCTCTATATCCATGGGGGAATGTTGCAGTTGAATCTGGAATTAATGTCTATAATTCAAATATGTTAGAGGGGCGTCGCCGGATTTTGTCGCTAAAAAATGGTGAGACAGATTTCGAGATTTTTACTAAAATTAGTCTAATTTATTAAAAAACATCTTAGGAGATTTAGCGTGGTAAGTGATCTTTCGTTTGAAGACGCAATGAAGAAGCTAGAGGAGGTGGTTCAGTTCTTAGAAAAAGGAAATATTCCTTTAGAAAAGGCTGTGCTAGCCTATGAAGAAGGAATGAAGCTGAAGCAGTTTTGTTTAACTAAGCTAGATGAGGCTCAGCTTCGAATTGAGAAAGTTACTGGTGTTCCTAATCGCCAGAAAGAAGAGGTTGAAGCTTAATATGGCTAGACATATTCCCAGGCTTTATGTGGGACCGTACTCACTATCTGCGGGACAAACGATAACCCTTGTGGATAGTCAACATCATTACCTTGCCCATGTTTTGAGAACACAAGTAGGAGCAAAAACACTTCTGTTTAATGAGAGAGATGGAGAGTGGGAGTGTGTTGTTGATCTGTTGTCCAAAAATTTTGTGCGTGTTGCAGTGAGGTTTCAGTTAAAAAAAAGTCGAGCACTTCCCAAAACGCATCTTTATTTTTCACCTTTGCGAAAAGAGCGTATGATGGATGTTTTAGAGAAAGGTACAGAGTTGGGGGTGACGCATTTTCACCCTGTCCTTACTGACCATACGGTGCACGGCCGTTTGAATATGGACAAAATGTTAGTATATATACAAGATGCGGCAGAGCAGTGTGGCCGGTGTGATATTCCGCAGTTGACGGAGCTAAGAAGCTTCGGTGAAGTTTTAACTAATTGGAGTGCTAGCTCCAGTTTGTTTTTGGCGCTAGAGCGTGAAACACTTCTGCCCCTTGCTCTTAATAAGGAAGAAGACAGTATTTGTGTGGCGGTGGGACCTGAGGGCGGTTGGTCAGATGAAGAAAAAAAGCGGTTTCAAACCCTTTCGTTTATAAGACCTTTTAGTTTAGGAAACCTAACTTTGCGAGCTGATACTGCCGCAATATCTAGTTTGACATTGGTGAATTATTTTAGAATGGCAGAGTAGCCCCCAAAGGTTCTAATTTTTTGGCCTATTCATAATAAAAAGAACGACAAAAATATGTTTTCTGAAGATCAAATACGGCTCAGTCAGAGTCGGTTTAGAGGGTTTTTTGACTCTTGTGATTTCTTATACCGTGCTGCGGCAGAGGAGTTTTTAGAGATTGTCCCTACATTAAAGAAATCACCAAAAACAGTGCTAATTTTAGGCTCTTTCCCCCTTTTAAAAGAGCTCAAACTGTTGTGCAGCGATGCGCGGATCGAACATATTGAGCAGTTCTATAATGTTCCTAGGGTTTGTGAGGGGGCGGACTATGATTTAGTGGTTAGTTTGGGTCAGCTACAGTGGGTGAACGACCCTATAAAATACCTGCAATTTTTGGGATCTTTGGTGAGGTTTGAGGGGGGGGTATGGGTAGGATTTGTTGGGGGTGACTCTTTTTCAAACTTGCGTCAGGCATTAATTCGAGCAGATTTGGAAGTTTATGGTGGCGCGTATACGCGAGTTATCCCAATGATAGGCGCATCAGATGGTTTGAAACTAATGCAAGCGGCAGGCCTAAAGAAACCTGTGGTTAACCGACTATGTTTAGAGTTGCTACACAGTAATTTATCAGATCTTATGGTTGATTTACGACATATGGGGGCATCTAACCCCGCGGAGGTTCGCCCTAAGCACCTGACGACGCGTCGTGTGTTTCAGGTTGCTTCAGATGTTTTATGTAAGGAGGAGCAAGGCATAAATACACCAGTAGAAATTATTACATTAAGTGCGTTTTTTTAATTATAGGTACTTTTTGCGGTTTTATTTAGGTGGGTTTTAACAATAAAAAAAGGGGGTTTTGTGAATTGTATTAACTTGTTGCTTAGTTTTGTTTTACCGGTTTTTTTGATAGATGGCGTATTTGGAGCAGAAAACTCTGGGTTCGCTTCTTTGGAGAGTGAGTTTAGAGCTAGTCAAAGCTATGAGGCGTGTTTGTCTGAACTTATAGCAAAAGAAAAGGATATTGTTCAGAAACATTTAGTAGAAAACATAATGGCGCACGGAATGCGTTATCGCGAGTTAACCTTATATTTGGCGGCAGAGAAGTTGTTTGAAAAGTTATTCAGGTCTATGGGTGATATGGTGTCTGCGGAGGGGTGGGACCCAGGATGGGAGATATTAAAGGAAGAGGCTAGCGCTCATTCTGACCCAGAAAAAAAGGCAGAGTCTCTAGTTAATTTAGAAAAATTAGTAGATGTCTTAAATGATTTGGCGAAAGAAACAAGTGAACTAGAAGCAAAACTAGAGGAAGATTTAACAGAGAAAGATGCGGAAACTCTAGAACAGAATAGAGAATTTTTTAAGACACAGTTGCCTAAATTGCAAGAAAGAAAAGAGTTAGCTATTCGAGGTAAGAAAGATTTAGTATTTGCGGCTATTTTGGAAATCTCTGAAGCTGTTAAGCTAATGCAAAAACTAATAACGCAAGTAAGTGCTGAGTTTTTCCTAGACTCGTCTCGGTTGGTGACTTTAATGACGAAAAACAATGCGTCAGAAGGAGATATTTCTAAGTGGGAAGCTCAGAAATTAGATGATTTTTTGAGAGAGGGAGATGAAGAGCTTGATGTAGACGAGTCAATTACAACTGTGGAGTTGTATGAGCGCTGGTTAGCTCATAAGAAAGCTGTTTTACAGCAAGAAAAAAACCACTCAAGAGACTCTATTTCGAGTATGGAAGCTCAGAAACAGAGCCTGGAAAATCTAAGGATAGAGGTTGGCTCTATGATTGATTTTGCTAATCAAGATGTGTCAGGAGCAGGAGATGAGTTTTCTGAAGAACTGCAAAGTATTTGGGCTGATTTAATTATAGAGATAGGCCAACTACAGGGGTTCGTTAATCGTGAAAACTTGAATAGCACAAGAAATGTGGAAGTAAGAGGCGACCCAACAAAATAATAATAGTTTCCAACCCACACCTCAAGAGTGGAGAAAGATAGGGTAAGTCTTGGTCTGGGTGCTTTTTAAGACTCATGGGCAGTTACGTTGAGATGAGTAAAGCTAAACAGAAAATAAGCTTTCTGTAGATTTAAGTCGTTTAGTTCGATTAATTATGGAGTTATTTTTTGTTGCGCAAATACAACTATAAAAACAAAATGCTTTACAGCCAAAAGTAAAAATTATATAAAATATGTATAGCTCTTAATAACAATAAAGAGTTATATCTCAAATGCGATCTCCTTAATAAAGGCAGCTTTTTAAAGTTGCCTTTATTATTTATAACGGTACACTAAGCCTAGTTAACTTTCTAATAATTTGGCAATGGAACTTTATATTATTTCATGTTTATTCGTCGCCTTGCTGGTTCTTTTGGCATGGAAATATCGTCGTTATGCTTGCTTACAAACAAGATATAGGGTGGTTGAGGCCAATTGCCGAGAGTTACAGCTGCGCAGAGAGGCCGATCAATCAGCTTTCAAAGAGAAATTGGCATATATGGAAAATATGCACCAACAGTTTTCGAATCAATTTAAAGCGCTGTCTGCGGACGCGCTAAAGACAAATAACCAAAGCTTTTTGCAATTGGCGAAAGAGTCTTTGGAGCGATTTCATCAGGGAGCACAGCAAGATTTAACCCAACGGCAAAAATCTATTCACGACATGTTACAACCTATTCAATCCTCATTAAAAGATGTAGATGTTAAAATTCAAGATCTAGAAAAGACTCGCGTTGGAGCTTATGAAGGTTTAAGGCAGCATCTAAGTTCCTTAACGGAATCACAGCGTGCATTGCAGCAAGAGACTTCTAACCTTGTAAAAGCATTGCGAGCCCCCTCGGTTAGAGGGCAGTGGGGTGAGATGCAGTTGCGTCGCGTGGTTGAGATGGCGGGTATGTTATCTCACTGTGATTTTATGGAGCAGGTGTCAGTGGGTGGTGAGGATGGTCGCTTGC
Organism: Alphaproteobacteria bacterium CMAR1; assembly: GCA_963693005.1. Lineage (GTDB taxonomy): Bacteria > Pseudomonadota > Alphaproteobacteria > UBA6184 > UBA6184 > Bodonicaedibacter. The sequence continues at coordinate 666,181 of OY843726.1, forward strand.
GGCCGGATATGGTGATTAATCTTCCTGGTGGTAAAAAGATTGTGGTAGATGCAAAGGCTCCGTTATCTGCATATTTGGATGCGGTTGAGTCAAAAGATGATAATGCAAAAATAGAGTATTTAAAGCAGCACGCAAGGCAGGTGCGTCAACATATTAAACAATTGAGTAGTAAGGGGTATTGGGACCATTTGGGTTTGCAGCCTGCGCCAGAGTTTGTGGTGTTATTTTTACCAGGAGAAGTGTTTTTCTCTGCCGCGTTAGAGCAAGACCCTGCACTGATTGAAGTTGGGGTGGAAGACAAGGTAATTTTGGCGACACCTACGACGTTAATTGCATTATTACGTGCGGTGGCGTTTGGTTGGCGTCAGGAAAAAATAGCTGAGAATGCCCAGGAAATTAGCAGAGTTGGAAAAGAGTTATATAAGCGTATGTCAGATATGGGGGGGCATTTTGCAAAATTAGGGCGGGGTATTCATAGCGTTGTGGATGCGTACAACCAGTCCGTGGGGACTCTTGAAAAGAGAGTATTAGTTTCAGCTCGTCGATTAAAAGAATTAGATGTTGTTGCAAGTTCGGAGTCAGATATAGAAGTTCCTATTGTTGAAAAAGCAGTGAGAGACTTGAATTCTCCTGAATTTTACTCTACACCAATAGAAACAAATAAAGAGTAGGCAGATGACAAAGTTAAGAGTTTTGTTGGCTCCGCATCCGGACTTATCAAAAATCACCGAACCCGTTACAGAAGTAAATGATGAAGTTCGAACAAAAATAGCAGACATGAAAGAGACCATGTACGAAGATTCCGGCATTGGTTTGGCGGCAAATCAGGTGGGGATTTTGCAGCGGATTATTGTAATGGATGTAGGAGGTGATAATAGCCTGACGCGAGTTGGCAATCCCATTGATTCGAAGTGTTATGTGTTTGTGAACCCAATTATAGAGTCTACCTCCAAAGACGTGGTTGAATTTGAGGAGTATTGTATGTCATTGCCGGGTGTTGGAGTCTTAATAGAGCGGCCCATTGCTTTGAAGTTAAGATATTTAGACGAAGAGGGTAAAGAATATATTGAGGACTTTTCTGGATTGATGGCGCGTTGTATCCAGCATGAAATTGATCATTTAGATGGAAAAACAACTTTATTCTATTTGTCTAAATTAAAAAAAGAACGCGCACTGAAGAAAATTGCAAAACACTATGCTAACGATGCATGAGGAAGTTGCTTGCAATCTGATATTGAATAGGTATATTACTCATAGTTTCTTTTGTGGACATATAGCTCAGCGGTAGAGCACTACGTTGACATCGTAGGGGTCACAGGTTCAATCCCTGTTATGTCCACCACTTTTATAATCTTTTTCTTTTTCACAATCTTTCTACTAAGTTAAGCTGTTTTTAAGTTGTTGGTTATACCATAATAGGGTGTGAGAAAAGAGCGATATGCGAACCTGGATCTATTTTTTTGCTATAGCAGTATATTGTATGCAGGCGTTATCTGCATCAACTACTAGCGTGAGGCTAGCCTGGATATCAAGGTTGCCTTATAGTTACTATGTTAATAGCCACAATGTTTCGCAGTTAAAAGGTTTGGATGTTGACTTTGCAAGGCTTATATCTAAGCGTCTTGGCTTAACGGTGAAGCTAATACAAGTGCAAGAATCAGAACTTGATCAGCTGATCAAGGATAAGAAAATAGACGGGGTATTAGGTTTCTCTAAAGAAAACTTTTCAACAATGCTTTGGAGCGTTCCGTATCGACAAGAAACCTATGTTGCCTATTTGGCGCCTGTGTTGAAAGATTTTTATTATACTCCAGAAGAGTTGTTAAAAACAATCTCGCAACACCACCCCTTAGGTGTGGTTTCGAACCATTATCGTGTTGATGCGCATCTAAAAAAGTTTGTGACAGATCCTAAAAATCAAAATAAAGTTTTTGTGCTAGATTCCGAAACCGAGGTTTTAGAAAAGTTCTTGCAGGGATATTTTTCTGTCTTTGTTGGAGATCGTGTGGTTTTTTCAACCTTGTTACATCGAGTGAATCAGTGGCGGCAGGTTCGCGAAGTTAGCTTAGACTTAAATCAAGATATTTCTTTGGGAATTGTTCAAGGTGGGGCTCTAGACTCATACGAAGAAAAGATTAACACTCAAATTGACCTGATGAAAAAGGAGGGGGTGTTAGATCGCTTGTTTTCAGAGTATTTAACGCCAGCAGTTTTAATGCATACCATTGATGAGGGGTGGTTGAGGTTTATAGAGTTTTTGGGTGTTATAGCATTTACGGTATATGCGTTTATTCACGGCTTCTACCGACACATGGCATTTGTTAAAACCATTGGTTTTTCAATGATAGTGGTGTTTGCTGGACCAGTTTTGAAAGATATTTTATCAACAGGTCAGATTGAGTTTTTTAGAAACCCGCACTATATTTCTACCGTAATAGGGGTTGTTTTTGTTGCACATGCCATTATTTCTATGTTGCGAAATTTATCGTACAAACAAATTAGAACCTACATATTTTCCGAAAACAAAGATCACTGGATTCAGGAAATTGCTTGTGCTGTGGGCCTTTCAAGCTATACGGTTAGTGGTGTGTTGTATGCAATAACCAGCACAGAAACTAGCTGGTTTTGGGAGGGGGTGTTAGGTACTATCACCGCAACATCTGGGTTACTAATTGCACACGAGCTTTACAAGCTTCCATCAAAAATTAAGTTTCTATTTTCAGAAATATCATTTGTGTGGGGAACGTTGCTAGCCTTGTATTTTTCATTGTCACGTAGCGCCATTGACTTTGAGCAGGACAGTATATTTTTGGCAGTGCTCATTGTGTTTTTTGGAGTGTTTTTAAGTCGAATGATGGCAATATATCATGAGTTGTCTTCGATTGGTTTTGGTCGCAAATTACAAGAAACAATTAATAGGTTGTGAGACAAAGATGAGCATAGCAGGTTTAGGAAAAAAGATTATTTGTAATAATAAGAGATATATTTTAGGGGCAATATTAGCAGCTCTTCTTTTATGGGTTGCTGCCTTAAAACTATTCAAAAGCAATGAGATAAAAGATATAGACTCACCCATCCCTCAAGTTTTTGCAACAAGAGCCCAAGCCTCTGATGAGATGGTTTTTGTGCGAGCGTCAGGGGTTACTAAGGCTAGTCGAAAAATTAATTTGCTGAGTGAAACGGCGGGTCAGATTTATCAGCTGCATAATCGTAAGGGAACTATTTTAAACACACATGACCCCATTGTTACAATTCACTTAGACGATAGGAATCAACAGCTAAAAGAAGCACAAGCATCACATGCGTTGGCAAAAGAAAAAGTAGAGATTGCAAAAAAACTAACAGAGGGAAATTTTCGATCTGAAATTAGCCTAAAAACTGCCAGAGTAGAGTATGAGTCTGCGGCAGTGCGGCTTGCTCGCATTGAAAAAGATATTGCAAACACACGAATTACTGCTCCATACAAGGGAGTTTTGGGAGATGTCTTTTTAGAGGAGGGAAGTGTTGTTGCCCCCGGGACTCCCGTTGCTTCTCTACTAGAAATGGATCCGCTTTTGGTACAGGTTTATGTTTCTGAAAAAAACCATGGGCGCTTCAAGGTTGGTAGTTCATCAACCCTAACGTTTGCTAATGGAATCACTACAAAGGGTGTTATTAAATTTATTAGTTCCATTGCAGACGCAAAAACACACATGTTTTTGGTAGAGGTGGCAGCCTCAAATGTAGATTTTAATATTCCAGAGGGAGTTACTGCGCAAGTAGATATTCCAACTGAGTCTGCAAAAGTACATAAAATCCTACCATCCGTGCTGTCGTTAGATGCTAATGGAGATATGACGGTTAAGGTGGTTGACGAAAGCAATCGGGTGCAAGCTTATGTTGTTAAGTTGATTCAGAGTGTAGGCAGTATAATTTGGGTAACGGGATTGCCAGAGGAGAGTATTATTATTAATTATGGTGGCCCTTTCGTTAATGTAGGTGACGAGGTTCGTTGGCAGCCCACCGCTAAACTAAAGGGCCCAAGAGATGATTAAATACTTTTTTGCACTTGGTGTATCCCTTGCTTTAGTGGGGTGCGACAGTAAAAAATTGGAGCTTAATTCTACTCCATTGGTAATGAGTGTGCGATTTAAAGTTGAGAATGCAAGCCCACAATATATAGAAAAGTATTTTACTAGCCCCTTTGTAATGGCGCTGGAGGCTGCTCCACACGTAACAGATACGCACGCTTTGGCAATTACAAATTCTGCAACTATCACAGTATTTTTTGAAGATGGAATTAAATTTTCTGAGGGCGAAGATATCATTGTTTCTGCCTCAAAAGACGCAAAATTTCCAAAAAAAGTTAACCTGAAAGAGTTTGCAGAGTTATGTGGAGATGACTTAACGAAGGGGCATTTGATGCATATTGCAAAGTTAAAAGGAATAAATCCGGCGTTGGTTTTAGACCGTGTAATTACAGTAACTGCCGACTTACCAGAAAACTTAATGCCTCCAGGGGCCTTTGATTCAATGTTTCCGGATGAGTGTAACTCGTCCTCTGAGATTCCTTTGTATGTATTAGAAGATTAGGGTAGTTATGATCAAGTCAATTATGGAGTTTGGCCTCCGTCAAAATCGTGCTGTTTTATCACTGCTGGCCTTAATTTTTTTTGCAGGAACCTTAACTTATTTGTCGATTCCTAAGGAGTCCTTTCCAGACATTAAAATTCCGATAATGATTGTGCAAATGAAGCATGATGGGATTTCCCCAGAAGATGCTGAACGCCTGCTGTTGCAACCTATGGAAAAGCAGGTCCGTTCGTTAGAAAGTCTGAAAGACTATAAGTCCACCGCCTTTGAAGGGGGGGCAAGTATTACCTTAGAGTTTTCAGCAGGTTTTGATGCAAAAGAAGCAAAAGAGGCAGTTAGAGATAAAGTTGATCAGGCAAAGCCAGATTTACCTGCAGAGACAAAAGAGCCAACTATTATTGAAATTAATACCAGTAAATTCCCGGTATTAACGGTTAAGCTGTCTGGGTCTGTTCCTGAGCGTGCTTTAGTAGAGTTGGGTAACACAGTCAAAGATGTAATTGAAGCAAATGTTTCGGAAGTATTAGAAGTAAAAATGTTGGGCGACAGGTCTGAACAGGTGGAAATTCATATTGATCCGGTTAAGTTAGAAAATTATGGAGTAAATTTATCTCAATTAACACAAGTTTTTGCAGCAAATAACTTGATGGTTAATTCGGGAAACTTAGATACAGGAAGAGGGCGATTTCCAATAAAGGTGCCGGGCTTAATTAGTAATACTCAGGATTTACTAGATTTCCCTGTGGTGGCTAATGGGATACAGGTGGTGACATTTAAAGATATTGCGGATATAAGGCTTGCTTATAAGGAGGCGCCTTCTTATGCAAGAGACCGTGGAAAGTCTGCGGTTGCATTAGAAATAAGTAAGAGGACCGGTGAGAATATTTTAGAGACGGTTGCAAAGGTGAAGGGTGTTTTGTTAAGTGCGCAAAAATCCCATAAGTGGCCAGCGGGTGTATCGGTAGATTATTCACAAGACCAAACTAAAAATATTAAAAATTTCTTGTTTACGTTGCAAAACACACTAATTTTTGCACTGATTCTTGTGATGGGGGTTATTGTCTATTCTATGGGGTGGCGACCCTCGGTTCTTGTTGGGCTATCGGTTCCTGGTGCCTTTTTAATAGGTTTATTGCTAATCAACTTTATGGGTTACACCATGAATATGATCGTGCTGTTTAGCTTTATTTTGGCAGCGGGAATGTTAGTAGATGGAGCTATTATTGTCGTGGAATATGCAGACCGGCGAATGATTGAAGGGCAAAGCCGTGTTGATGCTTACAAGAAAGCTGCGATTAAAATGTTTACGCCAGTGTTAACCTCTGTGGGAACTATAGCAGTTGTTTTTATGCCTTTGTTATTTTGGCCGGGCCTGGTGGGTGAATTTATGAAATTTATGCCCATTACAATCATAGCAACACTAGCCGGATCTATTTTTATGGCATTATTTTTCACGCCAGTTTTAGGTGCAATGTTTGCAAAAACAGATAAGGCGCACTATGAGAAGAGCCAACATAATATTATGGCAACGCAAAACTGTCAGTTTGAAAAGATGACTGGGGTGACGGGTGGTTATATTAAGTCGTTAAGTAGGTACCTTGAACACCCGTGGAAGGTTATTGGTGCCGGTATGATTATGCTAGTTACTGTTCAGCTGGTGTACGGTTTTCTAAATAACGGGGTTGTTTTTTTCCCAGAGACTGATCCTGAGCAGGCCCAAATTAATATTCGAGCCCGAGGAGATTTATCTGGGGTTGAAAAAGATGCGTTAGTTTGGCAGGTAGAATCTAAGATTTTGGACATGAAAGATTTGCAATCAATTTATGCGAAAACTATAGCAATCAAAGGAGGAGCTCAGGGCTTTATGGATCGAGGGGGGCCTGCTGATACGATAGGAACAATATTTTTAGAGTTTGTAGATTGGAATAAGCGCCGCAGAGTAAATGAAATTCTGAAAGAAATTAAGTTGCGCTGTTCAAATATACCGGCCGTAATATTGGATGTGTCGGTTAAAAAAAACGGCCCCCCCCAAGATAAGCCGATAGAAGTAGGTTTGAGTGGTGGTAGTATGGACCAGCTGATTGAGGCTGCGGACAAGCTATCTTATAAACTTCGCAGTATTGGTGGGGTTCAGGATATAGAAGATAATAGATTCCTGCCTGGAATCCAATTAGATGTGGCAGTTGATCGTGTTGAATCTGCAAAATATGGAGCTAATATACAGGCAGTTGGTAGTGTGTTGAGGTTATTAACAAATGGTGTAAAGGTTGGAAGTTATCGAACCACCTCACATAGAGATGAGTTGGATGTTGTTTTACGATTTGATCCAAAACACCGTAACTTTGATGAAATTTCTAACTTGAAGCTACCAACGAATTTGGGAGCGATTTCAATTAGTCAGTTTGTAAGTCAAACTTTTTCACCAAAGATTGGAACTATCCGACGGCTAAATGGTGCAAGAATGGTAACGGTAAAAGCAAATGTTGCTGAAGGACACCTGGCGAGTAAAAAAGTAGCACTTATTAAAGAGTGGATTGAGAAAGAGGCTCCTTTTTCTCAAGAAGTAAAATTTTCGTTCCGAGGAGAAGATAAGGATCAAAAAGAGTCTGGGGCTTTTTTGGGGCGAGCCTTTTTGTGGGCGATTGCGTTTATGGCCTTCATTCTTGTTTTGCAGTTTAATAGTTTTTTCAGTGCTTTCTTGGTTTTGAGCTCAATCGTAATGTCTACAATTGGGATCTTTGTTGGTTTGATGATTCATCAAATTCCATTTAGCGTTGTGATGGGGGGGGTAAGTATTATTGCCTTATCAGGAATTATTGTGAGTAATAATATTATTATGATTGATACCTATGATGAGGCAATTAAGACAATTAAAAGCGTTAAGCAGGCCATATTATATACTTGTGCTCAGCGTTTGCGCCCAATTTTATTAACGCAGTTAACGGTAGTTTTGGGATTGTTGCCCATTGTGTTTTTGCTGAATTTTGACTTCGTTAATTTTGAAGTGACGATTGGGGACCCGGCGATTGAGTTTTGGCAACAGCTGGCTGTTTGTATTGTATACGGTGTACTTTTTGGTTCGTTATTAACCCTCTTTTTAACTCCTGCGGCTTTAATGGCAAGGCATAATTTTCGCGAACGACGAGATAGTAAAGTTAAATTAACATCGTCATGATTTCTATCACAATGACAGTGAGGCCACACAATAAGGCTAAAACAATGCCAGGAGTGCCTCCCCAGACAACATACGTAGTTTCTTTTTGTTTTCGTCGTAATTTCCATACGGCGAGAGAAGGAATGATAACGGCAAGAAAGCTAAGTGCAATAGCAGCATAGCCTAGTGCTGTGGAAAACCCCTGGGGGTAAAATAGAGCGAAAACAAAAGGTATAATAAAGGTTTGAGCCCAGGTAATAGTGGGTCTTTGTATATTTTTTTCTTTGCTAAACTGTTCTTCCATAAAGTCGAAAAGTCCTAATCCTACCCCCAGAAATGAAGTTACTATGGCGAGTAGAGTAAATATTTGTGCCGCCAGGTTAATCCACCCTCCGCCTGCGGAGGTAGAGAGAGACTTGACAAAGCACCCAACGTCACCGCCATTAGATTTAATAGACATAAAACCGTATGGGCCATCGATCGGAATTGAGCCCAGAGAAACAGTTTCCCAAATAATGTAAATTAGGAGAGGGATACTGCTACCCACTAAGAAAGTAAGAGTAAGACGTCTTGGGTTTAGTCCAACATAATTAATAACACTTGGAATGCTGCCATGGAACCCAAATGAGGTAAAGAATAATGGAACAAGAGCCCACTGCTGGTAGGTAATCTGTTCTGGTACATAGGATAATTTGTTGTAATCTATTTCAGGAATAATGGAGGCAACGATCGCTATGAATAACGCTATTTTTATTAATAAAAATATGCGGTTAGTCGTGTCTACAATTTGTGTGCGAGCAAAAATAACTCCGCTAAAAACAAGCCCAAAAATAACTGTAATGACAGACTCTGATAAATTTGATCCAGTTAGGTCTCTCAGTATAGCTTTTAAGATAGAAGCTCCTCCTGACATATAGGCTGACAGAAGAGCAAAGAAAAGTAATCCGATGGCCGTTGACGAAATAAGCTTTCCTGCTTTTCCTAGAGTGTGTTCAGCTGCTAATGCAATACTGGCCCCTTTTTTAAAATAAAGGTTCATCTCCAGCGTGATTAAAGCTGTATAAGTCATTAATGCCCACATGAATACCAAAACTATTAAGCTGATCATATATCCAGCAAATGCAGATACTAGCGGTAGAGCGAGCATCCCTCCCCCAATTGCGGTTCCGGCAACAATTAGTGTGCCACCCAAAAATCTATTCGATTGCATAAAAAAACCACCTGCAGCTATTACAGGTGGAGTTTGCCACAATTTTTAATTTAGTGATAGAGTTTTTGGGGGCTGATTTTTCCTCTGAAAATATAAAAGTTATAGAATGAGTAACCTAAAATTAGAGGTAGAAATATCACCGCTCCAAAGAACATTAACTTCTGTGTCTCTGGCAGAGAAGATGCCTCCCAAATTGTATGGGCGCCAGGAATAATGTATGGCCACCCCATAAAAGTTATGCCAAAGAAGCAGAAGGCCAAGAGGGCGCTACCATAAATAAAAGGCTGTCCGTCTCTGGACCTGAGTGAAGAGAGAAGCGAGGAAAGTTTTATAATAAGAGCAACTATTCCAATAAATAAGATGCAATATAGCCACCAGTAGTTACTGATTCGAGTTATTTGATGTGATGATGCAGTATAAAATTCTGGAGTTGCACTTAGGCACGCGTATGCTCCCAACAAAATGGCAGATAGAGTAATGCTCCAAAGTAATAGTTTGGAAGTTGAAACAAACCACTGTTTTAGGGTTCCTTCTAACCTGTAGATTAAGAAGTTAGACCCCATGAAAGCATAGTATAAAATAATAAGACCGCCCATCATAAAGTTAAACTCATGGAGCCAATTCCAGTAATCATTATTAAACAGACCGCCTTTCATCGGGAAGCCTCGAACCAGTTGTCCTAGAATAATGCCTTGAAACAAGGCAGACCCCACTGATCCGAGGAAAAACGCATAGTCCCAGAAACGCTGCATTAGGCCGGATGACTTAAACCTGAATTCAAAGGAAATGCCTCTAAATATAAAGCAAATTAACATCGATATTAGAGGTATATATAGAGCATTAAAAATAAAGACATAAGCTTTTGGAAAGGTTCCATATAATCCACCTGCAGCAAGAATAATCCACGTTTCGTTTGTATCCCATATGGGGGCGATAGAGTTCATCATATCGTTGCGCTCTTGGGGCGACTTTCTAAAAGGAAAGAGAATTCCGACGCCGAGGTCAAAGCCATCTAGAGCCATGTAAATAAATAATCCCAATGCAATGAGAATACTCCAAGCAATCGCGTAATCCATTATACTCCTCCCTCTATTGCGGGCATGTCTTCAGACAGACCTTTTTGGATAACTTTTATTATAAAGTATAAATAAGCGATGAAAATAAACAAATACACTACACCAAACACAGCGAGAGAACCTCTGACGGCTTCAGGTGGGAGAAACTGCGATGCACCCTCGGCGGTGCGCATTAACCCTTGAACAACCCAAGGCTGGCGACCAACTTCAGTAACAATCCATCCAGAAATTGTTGCTATAAAGCCGAGGGGTATACAAAGGGGGAGAGCTGAAAGATACCAGCGGCAGCTGTCGAGCCGACCTCTCCACCATAGAAACCCTCCTATATATGCTAGCAAAAGCATAATACATCCGATACCAACCATAATGCGGAAGCTGACAAAGACCAAAGGTACGTAAGGTCGGTCTTCTTTTGCAGCTTCTTTAATTCCGTGTACCTTTCCTTGAGTGCTACCGGTAAGATACCAGCTAGCTAGTTTAGGAATAGCGAGTTCGTATAGGTTCTTTTCTTGTTCCATGTCGGGCCATGCAAATAATACCATAGGGGCTTCTTCTTGTGTTTCCCAGTGGGCTTCCATAGCAGCTAGTTTTGTGGGTTGAGTTCTGCCTGTGTGTACGCCATGAGCATGCCCAAGGAATGCCTGTATGGGGGCTAATATGATTGCGCACATAAGGGCTACTTTGATGCCAGGCAATGCAATTTCTACATGCTTCTTGAGTAATATAAAAATAGAAAGAATACCCAAAACTACAAATGAGGTCGTAAGGTATGCAGCGCCCAACATATGCGTGAGATGATATAGTAATGTTTCATTAAAGAGTATTTTGAACCAGTCTTTTACGTAGAATATGCCGTCGACTAGTTCTGTTCCTTGGGGTGTCTGCATCCAAGCATTAACGGTGATAATCCAATAAGCAGAGAGAGTAGTTCCCAATACAACCATACCAGTAGAAAATAAATGTATGCTTGGGCGCACACGTCCCCACCCAAATACCATGATACCTAGGAAGGTGGCTTCTAAAAAGAATGCACTTAGTACCTCAAATGCAAGTAGTGGCCCCACCACATTTGTGGTTGCTATGGAGAACGGCCCCCAGTTTGTAGCAAACTGAAAGGACATTGGAATTCCAGTGACGACGCCCATGCCAAATGATAGTGCAAATATTTTTGAAAACAATCTAAATAGCCTAGAGTAGGCTGGGTTTTTAGTGCGTAACCACAAAATTTCTAGGATAAATAAATATACGACCAGGCCAATTGTAAGGGTTGGAAATAAAATATGAAACCCAATCGTAAATGCAAATTTAATTCGAGATAAAAATAAGGTTGAGAGAAGATCCATGACATTCATTTTTGTTGTTTGTATACGAATTAGTCTATACCAAAGTTTGAATGTTTTATATCTGTATTTTAATGTTCAAAAGTTGACTTCTGCGAGGATGGTTAGATAGGGGGGTAGATTTCGGCTGGGGGTTATCAGCATCTTCCTGGATAGAAGCTTGTTCAGATCGAGCAACCTTAGGCACTGGTTGTACTCGAAGGACCTGAGGATTATATGGTGTTGTGCGTATGTGCATTTATTTCTGTCCTTTTTGCTTTGGCGGGTGCACCGCACAGAGCATGCGAACTGAGTATCCTTGAATACAGGTAGGGGAAGCGTCTTGTAATCCAATTAAGAAGGGTGTTAATTTTGAAGGGTCTTTTAATGTTTGACTCCAACAATAAACAAAGATCTCATTGACGTGAGCCTGCGTTTCGTTGTCTTGATCGTTTGTGCTTTTGTGTTTTCCCAGTACTTTCATGTTATCGAGGGCGGTTTGTAGTTTTGGTAGGGCATTAATATCAAAATACTCGCCACTATCATTGATAGGTTCATTTTCTTTAATTTTATTTAGTAAATTTTGAAAAGCATCCGTACTGCCTTGAAAAATAATCTTAAATTCTTGAGAATCCATAGATTTATAACCAATATGGCTTGGAGCATTGATCTGCTTCCATAGTTGTCGGCAATACGTTTTTGCAAGTGTATGTACATTAGTGTTTTGATTAACCGTAGGAAGTACAGAAAGTGGATTGAAGGTATCTGATGTAGCTGCAAGGAGTTGGGGAATAAAATTAATAAGTAAGGATAAGATACCTGAATAAAAACGCAAGCTGACCTCTCTAAGTTATGAAAGGTTAGGTTAAGTTAGTATTGTTAATTTTAAATAAAAATTGGCCACTATTGGACAAATGGGGGGGGCTATAGTTAGTGGAGTGTTTCCCTACTCTTTCCATAGTGTCATTACAATTGTTATAGAGAGAGTTCCCCAGAATGCTATAGGAACCCAATTTACCCTATATACGCGGTTAAGAATCAATGTAACAGCAAAAGCGATCAGGGCAGGATAAGCAATTTGAAGCGCAGAAGAAATCCAAGTGGCCAATGTATCGAAACCCAAAAGTGATACTCCGTAGCTAATGCAAAGCGTAATTAGAACTGATGCAGGGTAAGGTAGTTTTTTATTAGAAATTTCGTCTTTTAAAAAATTGGAAAAAAGAACAATCAAAACAATAAATGTCGTAAGGCAGGCGGTTGCAATAGCGGTTGCCACAATAATCGCAGCAGACTCACCTAGTGTGTGTTCAGCTATAAAAGACAAGCGTTGTTCGGCTGAAATAGAGCTGAGCTCAGTTGCATATAACCCTCCAAGAATAACGAACCCAATATATATTATGGCTAATAGGGTGGCGCCAATTCCAGATGCGGCAAGGCTGTTGCGCAGTGTTATATTGTTTGTTTGTGCATTTTTTCGTAAGTAACTAACGATGGAAACTGAGAAAAAGAACGCGGCGAGTAGATCCATGGTTTGATACCCTTGGTGAAGGCCAGACCAAAATGACGCGCTACCTGCTTTGAGAGGAATTGAAATATGGGGTGCGTTTATGATTCCGGAAATAATAATAGTTGTTAAGCTGACAAGAAGCAGTGGTGTAAGGTACTTACCAACTACAGAGATCCAGGCATGTTGTTGGAGGATTATAACTGCTGATAAGGCCGACCATATGAGGGCAAAGAGCCACAAAGGAATGTATGGAAATAATTCAATAATCCCGCCGTGTGCCACTAAAATACACCGCGCGGCAACGCCAAACGGGCCCATTAAAGAAAGCATCGAAAGCGTTAGAACAAGAGCGGGATACTTTCCTATATAATTAAAAGCTTTTGTTCTGTCTCCATTAAATAGAATCATCGAGAGTAACCCCAAAAAGGGCAGTAAGATTCCCGTAATTACTAATCCAATAATGGCATACCCCTCATTTCCTGAAGATTCAACCCCTATTGAAATAGGGAACACAAGGTTTCCTGAGCCAAAAAACATGGCAAACATTGCGAACCCAGAAGTTAGAATTAAATTAAACCGAGATGACATTAATAGCTCTCCACATCAACAGCAAATTATGCATAGCTGGTTATGAGTTGCAAGTAAGATTATTGGAGCTCTGAAATATTTTGATAAAAAGCAAGAGATTCTGGGTTAATAATGGATTCAATGTTTTTTATATGACCCCCATGAATTAGTTCACGTACGGCGATCTCAACAATTTTACCGCTTCGAGTTTTTGGAATATCTGGCACGGCTATAATAATGCTGGGCACGTGTCGGCGGGTGGTGTTTTCTAAGATGGTTGTTTGAATTTTATCGATTAGATTAGAGCTTAAGGGGTGGTTGGGGCGAAGTTTAACGAATAAAACAACTCTCTCGTCCCCTTCATACTGTTGGCCTACAGCAAAGCACTCTAAAATCTCGTCTACTTTTTCTACCTGACGATAAATCTCGGCAGTGCCAATGCGCACCCCCCCCGGGTTGAGAACCGCATCAGATCTTCCATGGAAAATGACCCCATTTTCGTCTGTAAGCTCCACATAATCGCCGTGACACCAAATATTGTTGAACCTTTCAAAGTATGCAGCCCTATACTTTTGATGATTTGTGTCTTTCCAAAAGTAAACTGGCATACATGGGAAAGGTTGTTTGCACACCAAATCACCTTTTTGGTTTTTTACAGAGTTTCCTTTTGGATCAAAAACATCTACATCCATGCCTAAGCCCCTAGATTGTAGTTGTCCCCTGTAGACGGGGCCTATGGGGTTTCCTATAGCAAAACATGAAACGATGTCTGTTCCTCCAGATAATGAAGATAGTTGTACATCCTGCTTAATATTAGAATAAACATATTCAAAGCTTTCGTGAGAGAGGGGGGATCCAGTAGACCCTATGGATCGTAGGCTGCTTAAATCATGAGTATCTTTTGGGGAGAGTTTTAGTTTTGCAATGGCATCTATATACTTTGCAGATACGCCAAACATTGTGATTTTTTCGCGTTCAATAAGGTCAATAAGAATTCGCCCTTTTTTTGCAAACGGAGAGCCATCAAACAGTATAAGTGTTGCTTGACTGGCTAGCCCAGTTACGAGCCAGTTCCACATCATCCAACCACAGGTCGTGAAGTAAAACATTCGGTCTTTTGGGTGAATGTCCATGTGCAGCTGATGTTCTTTCACATGTTGTAGTAGGGTGCCTCCAGCGCCATGAACAATACATTTTGGTTTTCCGGTGGTGCCTGAAGAAAACATTATGAATAAGGGGTGGTTAAAAGGAAACTGTGGAAATGCAAACTGATCAGATGTATGGCCCTGGATAAACTTTGAGAGGGAGATAAAGCTTGAGTTTGGTGTGTTTTTATCAGTGGGGAGGTACTCACATATAATGGTGTGTTTAAGAGAGGGTAAGCGTTTTGAAATCTCAGCTACTTTGTTCATTACTTGAACAGCTTTGCCATTATAATAGTAGCCATTAGTGGCAAACAGAAATTTTGGTTCAATTTGTCCAAATCTATCGATGGCACCGTCACTACCAAAATCGGGAGAGCCAGAGGCCCATACTCCCCCAACAGCAGTGGTTGCTAACATTGCAATTAAGGCGTCAGGTGTGTTGGAGACGAATCCAGCAACGCAATCTCCAGGCTGTATTCCATTTGCAAGCAGTGCTTTTGCTAACTGAGCTGTTTTAGTAAACAGTTCGAGATAAGAAATTTCGTGACGCACTTTATCTTCAGCAGTAAAGATAATAGCCGTTTCTTTTGTTCTTTTTTTTAAAAGGTTTTCTGCATAATTTAGAGTGGCGTTTGGGAAAAAGTGTTGTTCCCACATATTGTCACTGTCAATGTTCGTGGGAGTGTTGTTAAATTCAAGGTTAATGTTTCCGAATTTTGCTACGTGGCGCCAAAAGATGTCAGGGTTTTGGATGGACCATAGTCGGAGCTCTTCAAACGAACCTAGGTTTTGATCATATTCAGCATTAATTTGCTCAATGAATTTCCAAACTTGAGACTCATGACATCGTTTTTCCGAAGGGACCCACAAAGGAGGGTGACTTTGTTTTTTCATGCTTTTTCTCATTAACACCAGAGGTATTATGTATATCCTAACAGTTTAAGAAGGCTTAACAGATTTTTCTTTTTCTTTTGAGCTTTGGGCACTGGGCGAAGAATTTTTTTGGTAAGCAAGAGTTTTCCAGAAAAAATACCCAGCCATTGCAGAAGATCCAATTAACAGAATGAATGCGGCGGACCAACCATAATGTTGCGTGAGATAGCCCATAAAAACACCAGAAATAAGAGAGCTGCCAAAATAAGAAAAGAATCCAACAAAACCGTTGGCGGCCACTGCAGCTTTCTTTGACGAGAAATCTACGGATGCAGCCCCAGCCATGACTTGTGGGCCAAATAAAACAAACCCTAGGGCAGAGAGTAATATTATGTCAACTGTGGGGGTGTTAGATGGGGATAGCCAAAGCGCAGTAAGTAGAACTATCATTCCGCCAAGGTAAATGGTGCCCACGTGACCTCGCCGTCCTTTAAAGACTTTGTCAGATAACCACCCGGCTATTAAGCCTCCAAATGCTCCGGCAATTTCAAAAGAAACCATATTAAATCCAACAGCTTTTATTCCTAGCCCTTTTGTTTCTTTTAGATAAGCAGGGGCCCAGGAACAAAAACCTGTTTTTACAATGTAAGTGAAGAATGTCGCCAAAGAAACATACCATAAAAAGCGGTTTCTTAAGATCTCAGCTAATATTCCTAAGCTAATACTTGTTGAGTTTGAGAGAGAGTGTGTGTTGTTTTCGGGAGGAAGCCCGTTACGTTTCTCCATTGAGCAAAGGCCGAGGTTTGTTGGAACTTCTAATGGCAGTGCCAAAATAACGAAACCAGCAATGATGCCGGCAACCCCAGGTATTAAGAAAGATGCGCGCCATCCGTAGGATTCGATTAAGAAGGTGAAAAAAGCAAAAACCAAAAAAGACCCAGCTTGATTTGCCATGCTAACTAACCCCCAGCGGGTTCCAAGCTGTGTTGGGCTATACCACTCGCTCATTAATCTAACGCATTGGGGCCAAGCAATTGACTGGAAGAATGCATTGAAAGACCATATGATACTGAATTCCCATAGGGTGGACAATTTAGAAAAAAAGATATTCATTAGAGATGATCCTACTAGCCCAATTGCCAAAAAAATCTTTGGTCGTAGTAGGTGATTGAAAAACCCGTTTACAAATTTTCCGACACCAAAAACAAATAAAGATGCCGACATAATAATGCCAATTTGTGTCTTTGAAAATCCTAGATTAGATTCAATAAATGGGATTGCTAAGGAAAAATTTTGTCTCACCAAAAAATACATTGTGTAGCTGATCATCATTAACACTAGAACGCTATGTCCCCACATATCATAAGTGTGGTGAGTTGGGTTTGGCAATGAATGAGCTTTATTTTTCATGAAAGGGGCCTTCTAAAAACACTGAAAAATGTAACACTTTTATGTTAAGAAGGCCATGAAAAAGCTTAGTAGGTAATCCCAAGTTTTAACCAAGCCTCTATGTCGGTGTCGCCGTCTTTATAGCAGGGAATGTTGCGCTCTCCCTGAAGTGTTTTAGCGTTGTGATAAGTAAGGCCTACTTGAGCTGTCCACTTGTTAAGCCATTCGGCCCCCCCATAAATAGATGCGCCTATAGCTTCGTTATTGAAGACAACTTCCATATGAACAAAAGCATTGTAATAGGGGGGATATTTTTTTCGCACGCCGAGCATAACTTCCCAAGCAGACTCGGACAGCCCAAACTCTATACTGAGCGGTATAAATAGCGTGTCGCTAAATTTATACCCTGAGCCGATATTGTATGTAGGTCCTTTTGTTGTGAAATAAAGCCCAACGTTAGGTAGCTTTACACCATAGTATTCGGGGGCATATACCTTGTTTTCTCCGGCAGTAATCGTTTTGTAGATTTGATAAATGTTCGCATAAGTTTGGGTGCTTAAAAAATAAGACAAATAAGCATATTTGATAATTTTACTATGAGTGAGGTTAATACCCATTTCGTTGTAGGCATTACAAATCTTGGTTGTATCTTGGTTGTCAGAGTAGTTTTTACCTTTACTTAAAGTGGATTGAAATCCAGACCATGTTTTATCCCAAAAGTAGGTGTTCATAATGGTAAGGTGGTCACCGCCATTGTACCATAGGTGGTTTTCAGCATTTCTAGCGCGATCTTGTTGAATATTGGGACCGCCGGCGCTAATCACAACCTTTGCTTTTGGTGCAATGGTTTTTTTTATAAGATCAGAGATTTCTTCTAAATCAGCTTGGTCGTTATGTGTTTTTGTATTATACTGTTGGCTAAGAGCAACTTTAAATTTTTTCTGTAACTTTTGCATGTGGTTTGCGTTGTAAAATTGATTTGCGTTTTCTGGTGTAAATAGTAACTTTCTGTCATACTTTGGCAAAATCCCAGAGGCTTCCCATACAAATGGCATAGGAATAGTTACTAAAGTAGATGCCAAAATTGTTGTAAAGTAGTTTTCAGACATGACATCATTGATTGTAAACTCTTTGTTGCCAGACAGAAAAATAGCGGCTTCTTTTCCAACATTTATAAAGGTTGAGTCTATGCCAATAGACCGATATCGCGAATTGTGGCCCATTTCGTGAAGAGTTGCCATTTGGCCCCTGGCTGGCCCCCAAGTTGCCATGTTGAATAAAAAGTAATATAGGCCTCTTCCAAATAAAGTTTGTGGTTGATATTGTTTTTCAAAGAAGTCATAAACGGCTCCAAACCCTTGACTGAGCTCTAGATCAAAATCTTTGATTGCTCTGTTAGAGTTGAAATTTTTAATGTATCCGTTGTCTATGCTTAATTTGCGTACGAGAGGTGCTGCTGGGGCGTCTCTTTTTTCTTGTGCGGATAGAGTAGAAAAAGAAAGCAATACAGATATGTAAAGGCGGATATAGTGTTTCAAGTTAGATCACCTAAAGTTTGCCGACATATTGTATTCTTTTTGACAGAAAAATACAATATAATAAAGTATCAATTATTATTTAAATAAAGGCTGGTTCTATGGCGGGTCATTCGCAGTTTAAAAATATTATGCACCGTAAGGGAGCTCAGGATAAGAAGCGAGCAAAAGTTTTTACAAAAGTGCTAAGAGAAATTCATGTGGCCGTTAAAAGTGGGGGGAGTGACCTTTCTAGTAATCCGAAGCTGAGGTCAGCCTTAATTTCTGCACGTGAGGTTAATATGCCTAAAGATAATGTTGAGCGAGCTATAGCAAAGGCTAGTGGTGCAGATGCCGGTGCGGATTATATTGAAACGAGATATGAGGGATATGGCCCAGGAAGTGTTCCGGTAATTGTAGAGTGCTTGACCGATAACCGAAACCGCACAGCACCAGAGGTGCGAGCAATATTTTCAAAAGCGGGTGGCAATATGGGTGAGTTTGGGAGTGTGAGTTTTATGTTCGATCGGCTGGGGTATTTAGCCTACCCTGCAAGTGTTGCGTCAGATGATGAAGTTTTTGAATTTGCCTTAGAGGCAGGAGTTGATAATATTGAGTCAGATGAGCTTCGGCACCAAATTTATGCGGGAGTTGAAGGGTTTTCATCTGTTCGAGAGTCTATGGTTAAAAAATATGGAGAGCCAGAAAGTGGCAAACTAATCTGGCTACCAAAATCAAACTCTTCCATTAATGATGAAGAGTCGGCAAAAAAGTTGATAAAATTTTTAGATGCATTAGAAGATAATGATGATGTTCAGAATGTGTGGCACAATGCTAATATTAGCGAGGTCATTTTGGAAGGTTTGGACTAATTAGAATGCGTCGAATATTGGGATTAGATCCTGGGCTGCGTCATAGCGGTTGGGGGGTTATTGAGGTTTCAGGAAATCAACTAACGCATGTTGCGCATGGAGTTGTATCAACAAGCAGCAAATTAGATTTGTCTGTAAGGTTGGCTGAATTATTTCGGGGATTAAAGCAGGTAATCCTAGACTACTCACCAACGGAATCTGCAGTTGAAGAGACGTTTGTTAACAAAAACCCAGTATCGACACTTAAGCTTGGCATGGCGCGTGGGGTTGTGCTGATGGTACCTGAATTGATGGGGGTTTCGGTTGGAGAGTATTCTGCTAATAAGGTTAAAAAATCTGTGGTAGGAGCGGGACACGCATCGAAAGAACAAATTTCGCACATGGTTAAAGTTTTGCTGCCAAAGGCAGGTGTCGTAAAACTAGATGCAGCGGACGCGTTAGCTGTTGCTATTTGCCATGCGAATCATTTACCAAAAATGGAGACTAAAGGGTGATTGGAAAATTAAAAGGTTTTGTAGACTCTGTTTTGAATGATGCGTTGCTTCTTGACGTGCAGAATGTGGGATATATCGTTAACGTTCCTTCTTATATATTGCACAAAGTGAAATTGGGGGATGAGGTTATACTTTATATTGAGCATTTGATTCGTCCTGAAATGATGACGCTTTACGGGTTTTTAAATTTAAGCGAAAAACAGTTGTTTCAGAAGCTTATGTCTGTGCAGGGGGTGGGAGGAAAGGCTGCGTCTGCTATATTATCTGTTTTGACTCCAGATCAAGCAATAGAGGCAATTATTTCACAAGATCTTGAGGCAATAAAGCGTGCCGATGGAGTCGGCCCCAAGGTTGCTAACCGCATTTTAACCGAATTAAAAGATTATGCTCATAAAAATCCAGCGGGAGTGGGAGTTGCAACTTCTCAGCAATTGCAGGGATCTGCGTATGATGATGTGTTATCGACTTTAATTCAGTTGGGGTATAAGCGTTTTGAGGCGCAAAAGGCCTTGGATAGTGTTGCAAAAGCTAATCCAGAACTAGCTTCGGCGGGGGAGTTAATTCCAGAGACTCTAAAGCGCCTTTCCCAAAAAGTTTTATGATTTAGTAACTCTTTCTTTTACTCTATATTAAATTCTTTGTTCTATTTTGGTTTCTTAAGAGGAGCTAAAAATGGTCCCGATAATTGGTATTGTTATTGTTTTTTTCAGTGCGGTTGGTGGTTTTATTATGGCCGGCGGCAATCCCCATATTTTATTTCAACCGATTGAGTATCTGGTTATTCTAGGTAGTGGGATAGGTTCTCTGTTAATAGGCTTTCCAGCCAAAAAATTAAAAGCACTTTTGATTGAGTTTTCCACAATTTTTAAAGGAATAAAATATCACAGGATTGATTATTTAGAGTTATTGGTATTTTTAACTGCAGTTCTTAAGCTGATTAAAACAAAGGGATTCTTGGCGATTGAAAAACAAGTTGAGAGCCCTAAAAAGAGCCCTCTTTTTGCAAAGTGTCCGGCGTTGATTGCAAATGAAACACTTTTAGTTTTTACCCAAGAATATTTGCGGACCATGTCAATGGGAGTTGACAATCCCTATCACCTTGATGAGGTAATGTCCGTTGAAATTGAGCAGCAGTCTAAAGCCTATTTAAAAAATAGTTCTGCCGTGCTGCAAAATTTTGCAGACTCTCTTCCTGCCTTAGGTATAGTGGCGGCTGTTTTAGGAGTGATTCTTGCGATGGCGGCAATTTCAGAACCTCCCGAGATCTTGGGTCATTTGATTGGCGCTGCGTTAGTTGGGACATTTTTGGGTGTTTTTGTGTCATATGGATTAGTAGGCCCTATGGCACACCAACTCGGTGCTATTAATGAGTATGATATGTACATGCAGAGATCTATTCACCAGGTGTTCACCAGTTTTTTACATGGGTATGCTCCTGTAATTGCTGTGGATTTGGGAAGGAAAATCTTACCTTTGAGTGTGAAGCCAACATTTGAAGAGTTTGAAGAAGCGGTTGCTAAAGATAAGAACAGCTAAAAAAGACGATAAAAAATGAGCAACAATAGAACTACCATCATTATCCGAGGAAAAGGCGGGGGACCAGCAGAACATGGTAGCCATGGAATGTGGAAAATCGCGTATGCAGACTTTATGACTGCGATGATGGCTTTTTTTCTAATGATGTGGTTAACGGGGTCGGTTGCAGAAAATGTACGAAAGGGGTTGTCGGTATACTTTGCGCCGCTGGGTGCTTCTCAAAATGTTTTGGGAACTGATTCAATTCTTGAGGGGGGTAAAAACCTTGAAGAATCGGGGCTAATGGACGGTATGGTGCAGGAAGAGTATATATTTCCAAAGGTTCCAGACTATAGTGTTGTCCAGAAAAAAAATGTCACATCAAAAACTTGGGAAAAACAAAGTGGTGATACCCCCTCCTCCAATCACGCATCCGAGCAGCTAATTCTTGAGGCAGCAGAGAAGACTTTAAGGAGTGGTTTGTTGCAAAATAATCAACTTAAAGACTTTTCAGATAGTGTGGTGATTACGCTCACGCCAGAAGGCCTAAAAATTGAGCTAATTGATAAAGCTAGTCGTCATATGTTTTCTATAGGCAGTAAAAAAATGGAACAGCATATGGAGATTTTGTTAAAAGAAATAGCTCGGGTTATACAAATTCTTCCTAATCTTGTTCGAATTACGGGACATACAGATGCTCGACAATATTCCCAAAACTCACAGTACAACAACTGGAACTTGTCGACAGATAGAGCTTTAGCTTCAAGACAGTTCTTGCAAGAACATGGTGTAGAAGAGTCTAAATTTTCAGGGGTTGTTGGCAAGGCAAACAATGAACTTTTGGATGAGTCTAACCCATTTTCAGAAAGCAATAGACGAATTAGTATAATTGTTTTGCGCAAAGAAAAAGAAGAGTTAGCGGGGAGATGATGTATGAGGCGAGTTATTCTTTTGATGTTGCTGCCAATATTTATAAATTCTTCTTCTGCAATAGTACCTATGACGGGCACATCTATAGAGTTGTATGAGGATGCTGGAAAGTTGCACACAAATGTAGGTAGGCTGATTACTTCCCATGCGGGAGAAGATCGGGTATCTACCTGTACAGTAACGTTAATAGGAATGAGAGGGGAGATAGGAATAGCGTTAACAGCTGCCCACTGTATTGATGAATATAATAGAACATTTAATCAGAATGGAGTGATTCCAAAATGCTCTTCCAGAGAAGTGTCGTTTGCATCGGAAGATACTGAAACCGATCCCCATAGAGTTCCAGTTCTTGGTTCACACGCAGTGGGGCGCTTTATAGATAATCCGGGTCTTTTTATAGGAGATGTTGGCGTGGTGTTTTTGGATCTTTCAAAATATTCCTTAGGGATTAAAGCGCTTTCTTTGGACCCAGAGTTTTCAGAAGATGATAATCATTTGTTGGCTGAGATTGTTGGATATGGCCAGACATTGCTCAACTCTTCTGATGAAAGAGGGGCTAATTTAGAGGTCGTTGGGTATGGACAGCAACATCTTTTAGACGGATTAGAGGCAACAAAGCGACGAGCAATGAGCACAGAAGGTAAGCTTAGTCGTAGGAAAGATGGAGAGCTATTAATGTATTTAAGTTCTGATACGGCCATTAATAATCAGGGGTGCGCGCCGGTGGGCAAGGGGCCGGCAAAAGGAGATAGTGGAGGTCCTATTATTGATATTGATAAAAAGCATATAGTGGGAGTTGTGAGTTACGCTATTTTAGATAGCGGTAAAAGCTCGGCATTTGCACTGCCTATTTATCCTTACCAAGCGTGGATTCAAGAGCAAATAACCAAAGGTTCGCAATCGTTTTTATTTCGTCCAGCTCAATCACAAGCCTTTCTATCACGAGCAGATTCTTGGGAGGGGGGGCGGGTTCCGGGCGACTGGTGCTCTCCATATGGAGAATCTCATTCAATGGTTTTTCTAAGATCTGGCCATGAGTTAGTATTAGATACTGATGTACCTCCTCATATAGTTCGATTTAACGGGGAAAGGAGCGGGTTGAAAATAGACGCGAATGCTAGGCACTTAAATACTGTTGAGGTGGAAACTGAGGCTAGAATTAGCTCTTATTTTGCGGAGGAAGGGTCTTTAACTTTAGAAAACTTACTGCTTAGAGATAGGGCAAAGGTTGAGATTGATTCTTCCTTACACATAGAGTCACAGTTGTATGTTGGCCGGGGAGTAAGATTAGATCTTGCAAAAAAGAATACAGATTTAAAATTATCCATGGACGGAAAGATCGTAGTTGAGGGCGAGTTAAAAGTTAAAGGGCTTAAATTTAATAAAGATGGTCAGGCATATATATTAAAACATCAAGAAGATTTAAACTTGTATGACCGGCTACTTATAGAATATGAATCTGAGTTAGAGGTATATAAGAAAGCAGTGAAGTATAATGATACAACAAAAGATACTGATATCAAATGGCCAGAGTTATCGCAAAAAAAAAGGCTTCAAGAACCTGCTAAGCCTGAGGCCCCTCGCAAACCCCAATGGGGCCGACTTACTCTTGCAGGGCAACTTTCAGTTAATGAAGGTGTAACTCACTCAGATCATACAATAGCGGTATCTTCTGGAGCTCCGGGCAGAATAAATGGAGATTACAACTTGCGCGGAGGTACGATGGAGCTGGAGCTAGATTCACTTCTTTCCCCTTCGTCTGTGCTTAGTGTCAGTGGTAATGTAAGCCTAGACTCAGGTAATCTTAGGCTGAGTTCAGCTCGACGTTTAAATGTGGGGGATGAGTTCGTGTTAATAGAATCTATGCGTGGCGCGCTTGTGTATAGTCACGATAGCCTGAATAAAGAAATCTTTGAAAAAACAGCGAGCGGGGAGCATATGTTAGAAGTCGGAGCAACCTTACAGTTTGATAGTGTATCAGAGCCCAATAAGCTTAAGCTTAGAGTGATTCCTTTGGAAGGAGGGAGTATATCTTTAGGGGGGGGCGAAAGTAACCTAATGCTTCATTAAGTTGTTTAAAAAAGTTCGCGCTCTTTCTGACCTGGGGTGCTGAAAAAACTCTTGGGGTGGGGTGTCTTCAAGAACTTTACCTTGGTCCATGAACACAATACGATCTGCCACTTCTTTCGCAAATGCCATTTCGTGGGTGACGATAAGTTTAGTAATAGAGTCTCCCTGAATATTCTTGATAACATCTAAAACTCCCCTAACCATTTCTGGGTCTAGTGCAGAAGTGGGTTCATCAAATAACACAACATAGGGATTCATAGCTAAACAGCGAGCAATGGCAACGCGCTGTTTTTGGCCGCCGGATAAATCTGAAGGGTATACATTTGCTTTGTGTTTGAGCCCAACTTTTTCTAGCAATTCTAGGGCAAGCTCCTCAGCTTCTCGCTTTGTTTTTCTATCTACAGCTTTTGGTGCATAAGTGATGTTTTCTAGTGTTGTCAAGTGAGGAAATAAGTGAAACCCTTGAAATACCATGCCAACGTTGCTGCGGATGCGATCAAGATTAATCTTTGGATCTGTGATATCTTCGCCTTTGATTAGAATGCGTCCGCGATCTGGCTGCTCTAATAAGTTAATGCAGCGCAAGAGTGTGGACTTTCCGGAACCTGAAGGGCCAACGATTGCAAGAGTATCTCCTCGTTTAATATGCAGATCTATACCATCTAAAACAACTGTGCTTCCAAATATTTTTGTTAGTCCGTGTATTTCAATCATGACACACTCCTTAGCCGATTTTCTAACCGTCGCCCTAAAAATGAAAACATTAAAACTACAATGTAATAGCAAGCGCCAGCTACAATAAATGGCTCAAAATAGGTGAATTTGTGTGCTGCAATTAATTGTGATCTGCGCATTAGGTCGGCCTCTCCAATAACGCTAACGATAGCCGATTCTTTAAACAAATTAATAAACTCATTTACTAAAGATGGTAAAATGTTTCGGATGGCCTGAGGTAAGATGATATCTTTCATTCTGCGGGCATAAGGCACCCCTAAAGACATGGCAGCTTCTAGCTGTCCTTTGGGAACTGACTGAATACCAGCGCGAATGATTTCAGCAACATAGGCCCCTGAGTTTAATGAAAACACCAGCACCCCAGCAATAAAAGTTGATAGGCGCCAGCCAAACATTAGAGTCGTTCCAAAGTATACTAACGAGAGCTGAACAATAAGTGGGATTCCTCGAAATATAGATATATAAGCGCTAGAAACAAATATTAAGATCCTGACCTTAGAGTAGCTTAATAGAGTAAGGACAGCACCTAGGAGCAAACCTCCGGTTACCGAAAAGGCTGTAAACTTTAGGCTAACCCAGAGCCCTTCTACAATAAACAAAATGTCCGGTGAGTTTAGTTTTCCAAAAATCATTTATTTTCCGTCACGTTGTCTGATAGCCACTTGTTTTCAAGTTTTCTAATAACCCCCTCTTTAATAAGTGTACGAATCGCATCATTTATTTTATCTTGTAGCGGTGAGTTTTGAGGTAGGGCAATAGCATAGGCTTTTGCAGAAGGGTGCTTAAACTTTTCCAAGGTGAGTTTTTGTTTGTTTGATGATCTAAACTTTGTTGCGGGGGTATGGTCCATAATAACAGCCTGAATATTGTCTGTAAGTAACTCTTGCACTAAATCTAACAGTCGATTGCGGGCAACAACCTCAAATTCGTTTGTTGTTTTGGATGCGTCTTCTAGTAGGGCATGATGAAAGGTTCCCAATTGTGCCCCAATTCGCCGAATGTTTTTGTCGGTAATATTTTTAATGGGATTGTTAGTTTTTGACAATATGGCTAGCTGAGGCTGGTAATAGTCTATAGAAAACCCAATAGTTTTTTCGCGCTCTGGAGTGCGTGTAATGCCCGCGATTGCCATATCAGCTTGCCCGGATTGCAGGGAAGGTAAAATACCTCCAAAATCCATGTCTACAATCATTATCTTCATATTTAATTTGCGTCCGACTTCTTTGATTAAATCAATATCGAACCCTTCAATCGAGTTTGTCAGTGAATTAAAAAATTCAAAAGGAGCCTGGTCAGCGCTAGTTACTACGCGTAGAACTGCTTCCTCTTGCATATTTTTTTTGCATCCTGTAATAATGAAGAGCGTGGCTAAACACGCTATCAAGTGCTTTAGCATAAAAAGTGTACCTCTAAGTCCAAAACAAAAATAATACATATTCTGGGGGATAGAAAGAAAAAACTCAATATTTATAATGTTGAGGGGGTTGAAACGCAAGAAAGTTCTCCCTATATAGCTATTATAAGAATTATGAAGCTGGGGATTTGTAATAATGAAAAGTTCGAAATCAAATTTTTTACGTCGCAGACAGAGAAGTAATAAGCATGCTCGGGAAGCCTGTGCTGCAGGTGTTTTACCATTGAGTCGCACCCCAGATGGAGAGCGAGTTGCGCTTTTAGGTTATGGTGCATGTTCCCAGGCGGGTTCTTACCGACATTTTTGGTCAGACTTCGGGGGTAAATTGGATCCTGAAGAAACTGCTCATGCGGCAGCATTGAGAGAGTTTCACGAAGAGACGGCGTATTTTTTCCAATCAAGTGTGGTTAGTACTCAGCAGTTGCTGCAGTTACATGGTAATGAAAAATATGTTTCATTTGCTGTTGAGGTTCCATATTCGGAGATAGATCTTATTCAAAAGAATGCTGTGCAAGTGAAAACTGAGGGTAGTTTTTACGAGCGCAACCATGTTGAGATGGATGACTATCGGTGGGTTCCATTAGATCTGCTATTAAAAGACACCTCGGGGCTTCTAAGTGTTGATATCTATCCCCCTTTTGTTGAGTATCATTTATCTAAACCTTCGGTTAAAAGATTTCTAGAGTTGTTGATCAGGGAATCTGTTAAGAGTATAAAAGGAAGAACGTTAGATTATAACGTGATGTCTTCGAGCGCGTTTTAGGGATGACTTTGTATAGAGGAAAGAATGAGCACTATTGCTTATGCAGCAAAGAGATTAGCTAATGGTGATGTCGTAGCATTACCAACAGAGACAGTTTATGGTCTGGGCGCATTGTGTCATGATGATTCTGCAGTGCAGAAAATATTTCAGATAAAGGGTCGCCCATCTTGTAATCCTTTGATTATACATGTTCGTGATTTGGTTCAAGCTGAAAAGTATGGTGTATTTGATTATCAAGCCAAAACTTTGGTGAAAGCGTTCTGGCCGGGGCCGCTTACGTTGGTCGTACCCTTATTGCCTAAGGCAAAGGTATCGCGCTATGTTACAGCTGGCTTAGACACGATTGCTATCCGATGCCCCTCTCATCCTATTGCACAAAATCTGTTAAGCCTGTGTAGTTCTCCAATTGCGGCACCAAGTGCAAATACTTCTGGGTATGTGAGTTCGACTAGATTTGAGCATGTTTATCAAGAATTTGGTGATAAGGTTACTGTTATCGAGAGCGATAGGTCGATAGTTGGCTTAGAGTCTACAATTGTTGACTGCTCGGAGTCTTTAATAAAAATTTTACGTCCTGGCAAGGTGACGCAAGTAGATTTAGAAAATGTTTTAAATTCCAGGGTTTCAACAAGCGATACAAAAGCCGGTAGCGCAATTAAGGCTCCAGGTCAGCTCAAACATCACTATTCTCCAAGGGCGGAAGTTCGACTGAACGCTACCTATAAAGAAGAAGATGAGGCTGTTTTAGATTTTGGGGCGTCTAATTTGAGAGGTGGTGGGTTTGGATTAAATCTTAGCCCAGAGGGAAATTTGCCGGATGCGGCAGCAAACCTATTTGACTTTTTACGGCATTTGGACACTTTAGGATACCCTAAAATTGCTGTAGCTCCTATTCCGAACAAAGGTATTGGAGTTGCGGTTAATGAGAGGTTGTCTCGCGCAGCTTTAAGAAAAGAATAACAACACATTGAAAAGCTTGGTGCGACTGAGTAATATGAAGCAGATTTAAGATTAAGTATAACAGAAAAGGGAAAAATCATGACAGTACTTGTAGGAAAATATGCACCAGAGTTTAAGGCAAAGGCGGTGTTTGAAAATGAAATTAAAGAAATTAGTTTGTCGGACTATGCGGGGAGATATGTTGTATTGTTTTTTTATCCGCTTGATTTTACGTTTGTTTGTCCAACAGAAATGCATGCATTCCAAGAGAAGCATGAAGACTTTAAAAAACGCGGCATAGAGCTGCTAGCATGTAGTGTGGACAGTGAGTTTTCGCATTTGGCATGGCTAAATACTCCGAAAGATCAAGGGGGGATTAAAGGCGTGAAGTATGGAATTATTACAGATTTAGGGGGGCATATTGCAGAAGAATATGACGTGCTTTCTGAGGATAATGTTGCATATAGGGCGGTATTTTTAATTGATGATAAAGGAATGGTGCGTCACCAATTAGTAAATGATCTTCCTTTGGGTCGCAGTGTGGACGAGGTTTTACGTACGGTTGATGCGCTAAAACATGTGGAACAACATGGCGAGGTTTGCCCAGCTAACTGGTCTGAAGGTAAAACTGCAATGAAGGCAACTCATGAGGGTGTGGCAGAGTATTTATCTAATTCATAACGACTGACGAAAAAGCCGTGGGTGAAGTACTCTCGGCTTTTGACAAAAACACTGAAAAACTATGCTTCTTTGGTGGAGGGCTTTTCTAAGATATTAATCTTTGGGTCACTTTTTTGACATACAATGTAGCTTGAATGTTAATAGGGGTATTTATGACTCAACAGCCCTCTTTCGTAGGGACAGTGCTTGTGGCTCCGCCCGAAACACAGGGTGAATTTGCTCGGACTATAATTCTGGTGTGTGGTCATGATGATCAAGGAGCTATTGGCATTGTCTTAAACAAAAAAATCCCCTCATTGTATGTGAATGACCTGTTGGAGCAGTTAAATATAGACACACACGACTCTTTTTCTAAAAAAATCCCCTTGTTTTCCGGGGGTGAGGTTGATATAGGGCGTGGCTTTGTTCTACATTCGACGGAGTACACTCATGATCAAAGTATATTTGTTACTCCGTCTATTTTTCTCACCGCCACTCTAGATGTCTTAAATCGCTTAGGAGAAGGAAGAGGGCCACAAAAAAACTTGTTGGCTTTGGGATATACTAACTGGGAAAAGGGCCAGCTAGAGCAAGAGATTAAATCTCATCGATGGTTGTGGACCGAGTGTTCGGATGATTTAGTTTTTTCAAGCGAAGATGAAAAGTGGGAAAAGCTTATCCAAAAATTAGGTCCTGATCGAGCACGCTTAAGTGTTGAGGGCGGTTGTTGCTAGATAATAAGAGCATCAAAAACTTGGTTTTTTTGTTGGTTTAGATATACTGTCTTCAACTTAAGGTGTTGGGGGTGTTTTTTATGGATAGCTTAGAATCCATTATAGAGTGGGGATGGCAAAACAAACAAAAGGCTATTTATGATGCAAAAGTTAAAGTGGCAGTTGATGCATCTATAGACTATCTTGATTCGGGCAGATACTCTGTTGCAGAAAAGGTTGATGGTGTTTGGCATGTTCATACTTGGTTAAAAAAGGCTATTTTATTGTTTTTTAGGCTTCATCCTAATGAGGTCATGTCGGATGGTTTGCTATCTTTCTTTGATAAAGTTCCTGTAAAGACAGTCGATTGGAATGAGTTGCAGTTTGAAACTGTCGGTTCAAGATTTGTTCCTGGAGCTATTGTTAGGAAGGGTGCTTTTATTGAGAGAGATGCAGTATTAATGCCTAGCTTTATTAATATAGGTGCCAGAGTTGGTGCGGGGACAATGATAGACACTTGGGTAACGATTGGTTCTTGTGCGCAAGTTGGCAAGAACTGCCATATTTCGGGTGGAGTTGGCATTGGTGGTGTTTTAGAGCCAATTCAGTCTGCTCCTGTGATTATTGAAGATAACTGCTTTATTGGGGCGCGCAGTGAGATTGCAGAAGGAGTTATTGTTGAGGAGGGGGCAGTGATTTCAATGGGTGTTTTTCTTGGAGCATCTACTCAAATTATTGATCGTGAAACTGGGGAAACTTATGTAGGGCGTGTTCCGCCGTACTCTGTTGTGGTGCCTGGGTCTCGGCCCACAAAGAATAATCTTAACTTAGCTTGCGCTATCATTGTAAAGAGAGTAGATGAGAAAACTCGCTCTAAAACATCAATTAATGACTTATTGCGGACATGATGAAAATTGATATCACACACTTGAAAGAGCTAGCGGGCGATATTAACGCCTCGAAGGTGATTCAGGCGTCGGCCGAGAGGGTGTCTGCCAAACTTCAATGCCTTCCTTTGTTAAAACTTGAACAAAACTTAGAGGCAGCTTTGTCTCTTAATTCGATTGTGGAAGCAGCACATCAAGTGTATACAGATGTTGTCCTGTTAGGAACGGGAGGCTCTAGCTTAGGGGCTCAAGTTCTATATAACCTTATAGATTGTCCAAAACTAAGATTTCATTTTTTAGATAATATTGATCCTATTACTTTTCAGCAGTTATGGTTAAAAATTGATTTAAAGCGTACGCTTTTTTTGGTGATTTCAAAATCTGGGTCAACACCAGAAACATTGATGCAGGCATTGATGGTGATAAATTATATTCAAAACTCAAGCGAAGAGTTAGTAAGCCGACATATGCTGTTTATGTCGGGGCCCCAAATATCACCACTGAGAAGACTTTCTAGTAAATACCAATGTCGGTGCCTTGATCTCCCAGATGATATTGGTGGAAGGTTTTCTGTTTTTTCTGTGTCGGGCATGTTTCCTGCGCTATTAGCAGGTGTGGATATTGTTTCTCTAATAAAAGGAGCAAAACACACCTTAGATGACTTTGCTGCGAACCCAGTTTTACATTCAGCCTCTCAAAGTATGGCGCTTGTGCAAAAAATAAGCGAAAGGGACAATCGTTCTCAAAATGTATTTATGTCATATATTGATCGACTTGAGCCTCTTGGGCGATGGTGGAGGCAACTGTGGGCAGAAAGTCTAGGAAAGAATGGGAAAGGGTCAACTCCTATCCAAGCTATGGGAACGGTAGATCAACATAGCCAACTTCAGCTTTACTTAGATGGGCCGAATGATAAGGTATTCAGTTTGTTGTTTCATCCGCTTAATGAGCAGTTGCCTGCTGTAAGCTCTGAGTTAGCGGCGTCTATAGGTATGGATTATTTTGCAAATCAGGGGATGGGAGAGTTAATGCAGGCCGAGCAGTTGGCCACTTTTCTTTCATTAAAAGAAAAGCAGAGACCACTGCGAATTATACGATTAACAGATATTTCAGAGCAATCTATCGGGGCATTAATGATGCAGTTTGTGCTAGAAACCATATTAATGGCAGACTTGTCTGAAATTAATTGCTTTGATCAACCAGCAGTAGAATTGTGTAAAAAACATGCAAGGCTAATAATGAATAATAATATTGGGTAAAATGGTGGGTAATTTAAATAAAAACACACTTTTTTATTTCTTGCTTAACTCTTAGGTTTGTTTTTAAATTCCGGATTGGTATGCATTAAGCAATTCCTGCGGTGAGTATATTTTTTGCGGGTGTTTCTGTTGTTTGTATCTCAACCAGGTGCCTAGTACCTTTTTGACATAGTTTCGAGTTTCTTTTAAGTTTATCATTTCAATCCACTCGATATCAAAATTATCTCGAGGTCTTTCTACTTTTCGCAACCATGAGGAGGTATATGTTGGACCGGAGTTATAGGCCATTGCAGTTAGCAAGTAAGATTTGTTAAAGCGCAAGAAAAGCTCATGTAAATAAATCTCGCCAATTGTTAAATGATATTTGGGGTCAGAATACAGGCGATTATCATCGATAGCATGCTTTTTGTTTCGCAAGTGTCTGGCGGTAAGGGGGGTGATTTGCATAAGCCCCATAGCATTTTTATTGCTTTTAATGCTTGGGTGAAAGCGGCTTTCGTTAAAAATAAGGGCGTGTACAAAGCAAGAGTCTACTTCCCTTACTTTGTGTAATTCCATCTGAATTAATGTGTTTTTGCTATTTAGGTTTTGAACCCTATTAGCTTGCTCAAAAAAGTGAATTTGGTAATATGGGGTGGCATAGATCTCAAGCAGTTCCCTGCCTAGATAAAACTCTGATAGGGTACGTAGATTTTGTGCTAAACCGTCGACTAGAATGTTTTTAATTTCTTCTTGTTTACAAATAGACATGAGCTGGATCGCTCGGACTAGCTCTTTTTTTTGAAAGCTCTTCCAGAAATTTTGATTGGTAGAAAAACGGTCTGGTTTTCTCTTCCATTCTCCCAAGTCTCGCTGCGCGATTTGTCCATAAAATGTTTGAGGAAATAAGGAGGCTGTGATTAGCCAATTAGTTGCAGTTTTAGGGTTGTGGCTGTTGCGTGCGGCCTTTGCGATCCAGAAGGCGAGTTGTGCGCGTTCATTAGACGACGTGGATAACTTGTAAGCTTCAATCAAATACGACATTCCGTACTTTGGATTGTTAGAGTATTGTGTTTGAATCCAACCACACAACCATAGAAAGTCGATTCGACTTTTATCTAATCTTCCGCACCAGGTTACTCCTTTGACAGCAAGCTCTTTTGCTAAACTGTATTGTTTGTTTAATAGTAATTTTCGTATAGTCTGCTGTAAGGTGAGAAAAAACGATGGGTCTAAATAAAATGCCCGACTTATTTTAGCGGTCATGAAGCTATTTCCAGCCTCAATAGCATTGTCTTTGGTTAATAAGTCTGCGGCATCAACATTAACTATCCCTGGGTGTGTGGATAGGGCTTTTTTTAAAGAGCTTGGTTTTTCAAGCCTTTCGATCCACTCGATATAGGTAGCTTGCTTGTTTTTATTGATTTGGGGAAGTAGGGGGCGTGCTAAACAAATTTCGTTTTTCCATAATAGCATCTCGATTCTGTGCTGATGGTCCTCTGGATTCAGTAAGCTTTTGTATTTTTTAAGAATGATTTCTTGTTGCTCTAGTGTAAATATATTTGATTTCTTCCAAGTCTTCGATAGGATGGCTCTTCTTTTTTCAATGCTTTTGTTATCCGAGATATTGCAAGTAAGGAATGAGATTAAACCCTCATAGGTTTGAGGTGTGTTTTTGTTAAACCATTTTTGAATAGTTTTTTTTTGAGTTTTTGAAGTAATTAAACGTTCTAATTCGGGAATAGTTTCTGATCGGATAGGCCACTGTGGGTTTTCGTTTAAAAACTTAACTCCCTCTTCAAAAGACGATTCATGCCGTCGAAGTAGGCGCCAGCGCTGGATTTTTTTTAGGAGCTTACATTTTTCAGGGATGGCGTCTAGTGGAGTTTCCTTTATTTTTCGGCCTAATTCTATACATTCGGGCGAAAATCTGGGTGTTTTTAGGCTGTGTTTGAGTTCGGTTTGAGGTGGGTTTGAGGGGTGTTTCGCTTCAATTTGGGCCACAATCGTTGCTATCAAAAAAAGTAGCTTGAAGCCCAATATAAAGGCGTTTATAGTGTGTGGATAACTGGATGGAAGAGCATGATGAAACTGCGTGGAACTTTTACAGCTTTGGTGACCCCGTTTGCCAATGGAAAAATTGATCTTCTTGCCTTTGAGCGATTGGTTGAACGTCAGATTGATGCAGGTATTAGCGGGCTGGTTCCTTGTGGGAGTACGGGTGAGTTTGCGTCCTTGTCTGAGGAAGAACATCGTCAACTTGTTGAAACGTGTGTGCGGGTAACAAACGGGAGAGTTCCTGTTATTGCTGGCGCTAGCGGAATTAATCCCTATCATGTGATTGACTTGGGTAAGCAAGCGATGGACCTGGGAGCTGATGCCGTAATGGTGGTGACTCCATATTTTGTAAAGCCGACTCAGGATCAGATTCATGATTTTTATGCCTTAATTGATAATGCCTTAAATGCGCCTATTTTGTTATACAACAATCCAAGTCGGAGTGCTATTAACATGTCGGTGAGTATAATTGCACGTTTGGCTGCCCGTGGAAATATAGTTGGCATTAAAGAGGCGGATGCAGACCCAACTCGGGCAACGAAAATTAGAGCGGCCGTTAATGACGACACATTTGGGATATTGTCGGGTAATGCATCATCTGTATTGGCGTTTATGGCACAGGGCGGTGACGGTGTAATTTCGACGACTTCAAATGTATTGCCTAAAGAGTGTTCTGAATTGGTGGCTGCATGGGACGCTAAGGATGATGTGTTGATTCAAAAATTGCGCTACCCGTTGTTGGTATTGGATGAAGCTCTTTATTTAGAGCCGGCGCCTGCGGTTATTAAGTATGCATTGTCTAAATTAGGCTTATGCTCAAACGAGGCTCGTTCTCCGTTAGGCATTCTCACCCAGCAACATCGGCCTATGATTGATGGTCTGCTAGCAGACTGGGGGAAGATGTGAGCAAAAGCATTATTAGTAATAATCGTAAAGCACGATTTAATTACTTTATAAAAGACACCGTTGAAGCAGGAATTATGTTACAGGGGTCTGAGGTTAAGTCTGCACGTTTAGGGCAGGTTACTTTGGCTGAAGGGTTTGTGAGTGAGTCTGAGGGGGCATTATATTTGCTGCAGGTAAATATTGCTAAGTACCCTTACTCTAACCAGTTTAATCATGAGCCAACGCGATCTCGTAAGTTGTTGCTTAAAAAACGAGAAATTGGGAAGCTGTTAGCGGCAACTCAACGAAAAGGAACAACGATTGTACCCACCAAGATGTATTTTAATGCACGAGGGAAGATTAAAATTGAACTTGGATTAGCCGAGGGTAAGAAACAAGTGGACAAGCGTGAGACGATTAAAGAACGTGATTGGAACCGCCAGAAGCAGCGTATACTTAAGGGAGACGAATAAGCCTTAAACTTGTTTTGACATCGTCCATGCATCGGAGCGGGATTTATCTGCATGTAGGTAGTAATTTCTTCGTGTGTAGGTATGTGCAAACCCCATTTTTTGATAGAGCCCAATAGCTTTAGTATTTTGTATATCTACATCGAGAAATATGCGTTGAGTGCCGAGTTGCATTAAGGTTGTAAACAGCCTGGTTGCAATGCCCTTTCGTTGGTGCTTGGGAGTTACTGCGCAAGTTAAAATTTCTACTTCTTTTTCTATGGATATTGCTGCAATAAATCCAATTAATTCAGTTTGTTTGAATGCCCCAAATACATAGTGGTGTGGACGTGAGAATAAGAAATCGATACTTTCCCAAGAGGTGACAAAAGCGGCCCGCATAATGTTATGGCAGGCGTTAATGTGGGCGGCGTTTAGTTCTATCACCTCAGGGATGTTTTGCATTGACTGGACGAATATATAGGGGGTGTAAATCATGAGTAGCCTGCAGGTGAGAGGCGCTTAGCACATGCTCAGGTTGAATTTTGTTGGTGATAATGTTCTTAATACCTGAGAATATGGGAAGTGAAGACGGGTGTGTTATACAGGTGGTATTTCCAATTCGTTTCAGCGCGTCATTTAGAGTAATTGCCTCTGCTTGAAACGTTGAAATGAGTTGCTTGTCTTTGATTTGAAATGATTGATAATAAACATCTCCACACTTAGTATCTAGGGCAACATGAATGGGCATTTCTGAGTGATGCGATACAGCAAGGGTCAGCAATGTATTAACGGTAACGACTGGGATACTTAGCGCGGCACTAAGGCCTGCAGCAGCTGCCAACCCAACCCGAATGCCAGTAAATGACCCTGGACCTTTTGTTGTAACAATTTGTGTGAGCTCGGAAAAATTGACAGCAGAAGACTGTAGAAGGGATTGAATGTCGGGTACTAAGTGCTCTGTGTGGCTGAACGGATCATCATTGAATATTTCTGCAATTTTCTCTCCATGAGGTTGAAATAACCCAATAGAGTATCCAGAAATAGAGCAGTCAAATGTTAGTATCATGTTGATAAAGATATAATAGGGCCCAGCGGTTGCCCACCACATAAATGGATGTGGAAATGAGGCACCTCTTGGGAGGCATCCTTGCCATGGTTTGATAAAATACGATATCCCGAGGCATCTACTTTTAAAGTTTTTGCTACTTTTGATATCATGCGTATTAAAGATATAACCTCTTCCTCGGGTGCTTTTTCAGAAAAATCTTGAAAGGACGTGTATGCTTTCTTGGGGATAATAAGAACATGCTGTTTTGCTTTAGGAAACGCATCATGAAACACCAAAGTGTGTTTGTCTTGATCAAGAATTTTAGCGGGTATTTCTTGCCGCAAGATTTTAGCAAAGACATTTTGCGTATCGTAAATATTTGTCACCAGTTTACTTTCCGTTTTTTTGGATTGTTACACAAACGTAGCATCAAACTCAACTTGGCTGCAAAGCCCAAGCTTGACGGGGTGTTGTGCGCTTAAGTCTTTATAAGATTTATAAGATTTATTGCGAATAGATTCAACTGTACTTTTTGTGGTTCCTAGTAAATCACAAATCACTTTATCGGGCATATCTGGGTATTGATTGATAATCCATAAAATAGCACTGGGTCTGTCTTGGCGTTTTGCGCGAGGAATATATTTAGGATCTTTTTTTCTAAAAATTGCGTCATTATCTTGAACGTTAAGCGTTAGCGTTGCTTCGGCGTTAGCTTCGCAGCGTTTGATTTCTTCGTTAGTAAGTTGGCCGTGGTCGACCGGATTAAAGGGTGATACTGTTGCAATGGTTTGATCAGCTAAAGATTGGATTTCAAGTTTGTGGAGCTGACAGAACGCAGCAATTTGATCAAATGTTAGGGCTGTATTTTCGATTAACCATGCGGCTGTTGATTTTGGCATTAATGGCATTGGCTCACCTCTTTTATTAATTCACGATATCAGTGTAAAATTAAATGTGATATGAAGCAATACAATTGCTGAGGAAAGAATTTGATGAGTTGTTTTAGTATAGGGGTGAAGTTGGCAAAGGCCACTATGTTGGGGGTGTTTGACTTGCGGCGAGGTGTTTTTCCTGGT
Organism: Alphaproteobacteria bacterium CMAR1; assembly: GCA_963693005.1. Lineage (GTDB taxonomy): Bacteria > Pseudomonadota > Alphaproteobacteria > UBA6184 > UBA6184 > Bodonicaedibacter. The sequence continues at coordinate 703,256 of OY843726.1, forward strand.
GATATTAAAATGCAGGGGCGAGCGTGTTTTTCAAAGATTTCAGACGATGCATACGAGTACAGAGAGATGGGGGAATATGAGAAGCCTGAGGATAATCAAAAATTCTTTCAGAATCAGACGTATGTTTGGGGGGAGAGCATGCTGCGTATTTTAAGAGTAGATAAATCAGTATTGCATGAGTTTTCTTTTGGAGAAGATGAGAGTTATCCATTGTTGTTGTGGCACACACACCAGTGTAAAAACGACATTTACAAAATTAAACTTAATATTATTTCGGAAAATGAATTTACAACGGAGTATGTGGTTTTGGGGCCGAAGAAAGATTATCAAGTTAATAGCAGATTTTTGAGGATTGGATATGGAAGGGAAAATTTCTGATGCAGAAAGTATTTAAACTGCATGAGTATACGCCTGTTTGGGAAATGCAATTTCTTGCCGTTGAGGCGTGTTTGAGATCTGTTCTTGAAGATAATATTGTTGCAGTTCACCATATTGGTTCTACTTCTGTTCCGGGGTTAGTTGCGAAGGAAGATATTGATATTTTGTGTGTTGTGAAGGATTTAAGTAGCACATTTGAACTAGGTAAATATGGCTTTAGACTGCTAGGTGAGTTGAATGTTCCGTTGCGGTATTTTTTTAAATCTGACAGTAAGGGGTTGCCAAAAGTAAACTTGCACGTGTGTGAGCGGGAGCATGGGTTTATTAAATTAAACCTTACATTTAGGGACGCACTAAGAAGTAATGAGGGCCTTAGAAATGAGTATGCCTGCCTAAAAAGATATCTTGTAAAGAACCCTATGTCTTTTCAAAAAACAGAGCAGGGTTTTGTGAAATATACGTTGGAAAAAGATCAGTTTATCAAGTCGGTTTTTAGAAAAGTTGGGTTTTCGGAAGTAGCAATTAACTACTGCCTGCATTATGACGAGTGGAAGGCTTACCACTATCTAAAAAACATGTTGTTGTTTCAACCAGCAGGAATTACTTATGACCCGGATTACCCAGCTATGCATCAGCCCAACCAATTTCATTTTGTTCAGTACAGAGGTGTGGAAATCACAACTGTCGCGCAAGTAGAAGTGTCGTTGAAAGGGAGTATAATATTGAGGGCGTTGGTAACAGATACTGCGCATCAATATCAAGGTTGTGCGACTCAACTGCTTGTATTCTTGGAGAGGTGGGCGAGGTTTCGAAATATTAGTATGCTGTATACACACGCAGATGTGGCGAGTATATCCTTCTATCAGAAGAGAGGGTACCGTCATGCTGATTTTGATGATGTGTCTGTGTTTGGAGACACACGTATGATGGGAAAATGCTTAACTAGCAAAAATACAAATCAATGAAGCGTTGATAAATTGTTGTTAGCTGGATTAGGTGTTGTGTAGATATTTTTTCGTTTACTTTGTGTGCGAGATCGTTGAGAGCCCCAAATTCAATGGTGGGAGCGATATGATGAATAAATCTAGCATCTGAGGTTCCGCCGCTAGTTGATAAAGTGGGGGTTTGACTAGTGACTTCTTGAATGGCTTTGACCATTAGATTTGTTGCAGAGTGGGAAGGAGTTAAAAAGGGCTCTGAGGGGTTTGGCAGAAACTCTAGACTATAAGGTGTGCCGGAGTCATTTAGGTGTTGGGTTATAAGATTCTTTAATGTGGAGCTTTTAAATGTGGGGTTAAACCGAATGTTTAGCTGTGCTGAGGCTAATTCAGGAATCGTGTTTGTGGTAAAGTTTCCAACGTCAACGGAGGTTATTTCTAGATTTGAGGGTTGAAAATTATCGAACCCACTATCTAGTTTGAGGGTCGATAACGCGTTTAATAGAGTTAATAGTTTGGGGATTGGGTTGTCGGCTAGATGAGGGTATGCAACGTGTCCTTGTTGCCCCCGTGCAGTTAACAATCCGTTTAGAGATCCCCTGCGTCCTATTTTTATTGTATCTCCGAGTTTGTCCGTGCTGGTAGGTTCTCCTACAACACAAAAGTCAATAGTTTCTTGATGTGCTTTTAGCCATTCAACAACTTTAATGGTACCGTTTGTTGCGATGCCTTCCTCGTCGCTGGTGAGGAGTAGGCTGATTGATTCGGCTGTAGTTGCATTAGAGGCAGCGGTGATAAAAGCAGATAACGCACCCTTCATGTCGACTGCTCCCCGCCCCCAAATGAACTCATTATCTTTATGTGCGCTAAACGGTGGATGCTGCCATGACGCAGCGTCACCGGGAGGAACAACATCCAGGTGACCGGCAAAGCACAGATTTCGACCAGAAGATCCTTTGCGTGCGTAGAGATTTTTGGTGTCAGCAAAGTCTAGTTGATGGCAGACAAAACCTAAGGGTTCGAGAAGTTCTACTAAATAAGAAATGCATCCGCCGTCATTCGGAGATATGGATGGACGGCGGAGGAGTTCTTTGCAAAGGTTGGTAACATTAATCATATGTTGTTGGACTTACTTTCTGATGGTTTGTGATTTTTAGTTAGTTTTTGCGCTGATATTACCCCGCTTTTTGCCAGCGCTGTGTTTTTGTGAAACCAATGGGGGGCATCTATCTATAAGTGCATAATACCCTGGGATCTGACAAATTTACAAGCTCTGTGGTATGGGGAGTTGTTTTTTCATTCTATTGATTAGAAACGATGCATCTTTTGTTGTCTTTTAGTAGGGGGGGGTGATTAATTAGGGCGGTGACGTTTTGTGAATGTTCCATGATTTTGCAGTTTGCAGACTTAAGTGGATGAACAATTTATTTCTTAGGCAATCTAAGGCGTTGGATCTAATTGTTGTGGATGTGGTAAGGGATCTGCGGATTTTTGTGCAAGAGAGATAAACTCTTGACTATGGGCTAACTTGAGTAATTCTGTTCGTATAGGCTTCGGGGGTGATTCTTTTTGATCCTATGGGGGCGGTGGAGGTTGCTCCGATATCTTCTTCGCCCACGTAATGCCCATTCTTATAATACTCGCCTGCGTCATATACTCCCCAAATAACATCGGCATCTGAGGGGTTGAGAAAAGCTGTAGCGAAACCATTTTTGCTGAGATTAATTGCTAAGAATTTAACATCTTTTTGAGTCATGAATAGAGGGAACTCTCCTGAGTTTTTTGCAGCGTTTAGCATCGTTCTAAATATGGGTGCTTGGCCAGCAGGGTTAAAATATATTGCGTCAAAGTCATTACGATACGTGGTTTGCATTAGCTGTATAAGAGTAGCAAAATAAAGTTTTATAATTTCAGAAGCTCGTATATTTCCTAAAAACGCGCCCATACCAATGGCTGGCATCGTTACATATTTGCGATTTTTTCGTTTTGCAGACTCTAAAGCAGTTGTCCGCATGTTTTTAATCATTGTGGCTGCGTCACCAGAGTCAATAAGTGTACTGGCGTTAGTTGCTCCATAGGCAAAGTTAACCCCGGGGATGGATAAGACGGTGACAGGCGGTGCAGCGTCTAGGTTGCCAGTCGCCATCTTGTTTCTGGCGGCGCTACCATCGAGGTGTTGTTCGACTAAAAATATAACATCTTGCGCATGACAGATATTTGTAGCAAGTAATAACATGGGGACTTCTGCAGCCTGCTTAAAACTTGCAATACTTTTAAAGCCAAGTGCTTTCCATTGGTCTTTCCATAAATCCCATTTCCCGTGTGCAATTAATATGGTTTTTAATGTTCGCTTTTCCTGTTCATTAATAAAATTGGGTAGAGTGAGAATTTCTTGCAAAAATTAAGGAGGAACTAAGGTAAAAATTTCTGCGGTTTCAGATAGTTTTTGTAGTTGTTTGAGGGAGATTGTTGCAGTGCCCTTACCATAGGCTGACTCAGCTTGGGGTTGACCTTCTGTAGATAGTGTAATTAGTTGGTGAGGGGGTAGTTGAGACAGGGGAAGGGTTCGTTGAGTGATGTTGTCTGTTTTTCAGGTATTTGTAGGGTTTAATTGAGATAAAAGTTGTTTAACTAGAAAAGCCTGCTGAGGGTTGCCGAAAATGAATTGGCCGTCCATTCCTTTGTAAGCTGCAAATGTTCCTGTCTGAGATTAAATTGCGGAAGTTGATTGTTGAGATTCCGTAGTTGCTGCATTATCTGGGGGCGGCGGCGAGCGCGACTCTGATGTGCATTGATTTGGGAATTGAAGATTCTGTTGCAACGTCAGGACTAATAACGCGAGCTATAATGGGGGAAAAAGCCAGTGGGAGTAACAGTAAAATAGTTGAACTCATCACTTTTTTCGGCTCCAAGTTAAAAAGAAAAAGATAGCACCGAGCAGTGCAGATACAATAAAGAGAGCAAAGCAAATTTCCCAGCCATAGTGATGGGAAATATACCCGATGACTGCCCCAGAGAAAATAGAGCTAGCTAAGTAGCCAAAAGTTCCGGTAAGCCCTACGGCGCTACTTACAGCACGTTTTGAAACGACATCTGCTGCTAATACTCCGGTGATGACCTGAGATCCATACACAAAGAATCCCACAAAGAAGGTGGCAAGAGTGAGTGTGTAGATATTATTGCCTGGAGTGATCCAAAAATAAATTAAAAATAAGATTAAGGCACTCATATAAATAACGCCGGTGAGGCCTCTGCGTTTAGAGAACCATTTGTCTGAGATATACCCTGCAGCAATTCCACCAATAGCGCCAGCGAGCTCGAACCCGGCAGTTACCCAGCCAGCAGTAATAAGTGAGATGCCTTTGACTTCTTTTAAGAACATGGGTGCCCAAAAAAAGAACCCCATGCGGACAATATATAGGAAGAAGGTAGATAGGCAGACATACCAAACATATTTATTAGGTAATAAGTATCGCTTAAATATGAATTTTACGGTCAGTCTGCGGTTCTTGTCTGTTTTGTCTTCTTCTAAAATGGGATTAAACCCAACATCTTCGGGTTGGTTTCGAAGAGCTCTATAAGCGATTAAGCCCGAGAACAGAACAATCCCTCCGGGCACTAAAAATACAGATTGCCAGTTTAGGTGTGTAATAAGATAGGGACCACCTGCAAGTATAGCAACAGAGCCAACTTGATGGGAGATGTTTGTGAGTCCCCAAGTGGCACCTAGTTGGGCAGAGGGGTACCAGCGAGTAATAAGTTTTGCGACAGGCGGCCACCCCATGGATTGAAACCATGCACTGGCAGCAGCAAGCGTGACAAACCAATATATGTTGGCCCAAATAGAAAATAAAAGGCTAATTAAGGCGCTGCCAATCAGACCCACCGTAAACATTACACGAGCGCTACCTCGATCGGTTAGGAAGCCATTTGCAAACTTTCCAATGCCGTATACAATAGAGAAGCTTGTGAAAACCCAGCCGATATGTTCTTTTGAAAATCCGGCTTTTCCCTCTAATGCAGGCATTGCGATTGCCAAATTTTGGCGAGTAAGGTAGAAAAGAGCATATCCCAAAATCATGGAAATCAAAATGCGCCACTGCCAGTAAGAAAGTCGCTGTTTTAATTTTTGACCCATGTGGATGTTACGTCTCATTTTTTTATAATTTGCAATTACTATACAATAAAAAGGTTAGGCTATACAGAGGGTATCTGTATCATGTTTTGTTAGAAAGCGGTATCTAAAATCGGACGGTTGTTTGAATGTAGCAGCAGGGGACTTTAGCCTTAAATTATTTGGGCTGGGTGTGGCGTTTTAGTGAGAAAAAGGACTAAAGAAGCGAAATTTTCTTATGTAAGCTCTATAAATATTTTTAGGGCGTGTTATATTGAGAGCTGCATACATTAAGAAAGTGATGCTAAAAAAAACTAACGGGTGTGGATCTTTTTATTGAAAAAGATTGAAAAGTCCTATAAAAAGGTAGAGATCACACTTGCGGGCGTGGTGAAATTGGTAGACACGCTAGATTTAGGTTCTAGTGGCGAAAGCTGTGGGGGTTCAAGTCCCTCCGCCCGCACCATCAAGCAAGATTGTAATCTGTCGCGTCAAAATATATTGAAAAAAAGCAGGTAGAAACTATGAAGTTGAGTACAGTAAAGTCAGAAGGTTTAAGTAAAGAATATAAGGTGGTAATTCCATCAGCCGAGATCAAGCCGGTATATGAATCCCGACTTGCTGCATACGCAAAAGGGTTTTCTATGCCAGGATTTCGTAAAGGAAAGGTTCCTGCGCAGCATGTAAAAGCACGTTACGGATCCAGGGCATTTCAAGAGGCGGCCGAATCTTTAATTCAAAAAAGCCAACAAGAGGCGCTTGAAAAAGAAGGTGTGAAGGTGCTGGGGACGCCCAAGATTTCTGTCGAAAAGATGGAAAACGAAACTTCAGATTTAGAGTATAAGCTTTCAGTTGATTTGGTTCCGGAATTCCCTAAGCTTGATTTAAAGGCTTTTAGCGCGGAAAAGATGACCGTTGAGCTGTCTGATAAAGATGTTCAAGAGGCTATTGAAACACAGTTTAAAGAATTTCCAATGTATAAAAAAGCTGCGGCAAAGCAGAAGGCGGCTTTGGGTGGTGCGGTTCAAGCTGATATAGTATTTTCAGTGGCTGGAAAATTAGAAAAGCCAACGAAGGATAAGCGTATTGAATTGGTAGAAGCTCACAAAGAAGATAAGGTTATTTCTGCCTTGGTAGGCGTTTCTGCAGGTGATGAAATGACTATTGAGTTAGACCCAATTGAAGAAAAAGGGAAGAAAAAGGCAGTAGAATGTAAAGTGAGTGTTTTAGCGGTGTTAGAGCGCTCTGAAACAAAATTTGATGATACTCTTGCAAAAGAGGTGGGTTTTGAGTCGTTTGATGCGATGAAGGAGCATACCAATACAAATATGCTGCGTTCGGCGGAATCCAAGGCGCGAGCATGCCTGAAGCGGGCATTGTTAGATTTTGTAGATCTTCAGTCAAAATTTGAGGTGCCTTTTTCAATGGTTGAGGCTGAATTGGAGACTATTTTGCGTCAGGTAAAGTCTGAAATGACTGAGACTGAGAAGAAAGAGAACCCAGACAGTGCCCTAAAAGAGGAATACTTAGATATTGCAAATCGTCGAGTGCGCTTGGGGTTGTTGTTGTCAGATTTGGGTGCGGCAAAGAAAATTACAGTTTCCAACGAAGAGATAAGCCAAGAGATTTATCGTGTGGCGGCTCAATCGGGGGCAGATGTTCAAAAAATTGTTGAGTATATTAAAAATAACCCAGCGGCGTTGAATAGTATTCAAGCACCTATTTTTGAAGAAAAAGTTGTGGACAGTTTGATTGCTGAGATGAAGTTGCCTGAAAAAAAGGTAAGCATGAAAGACTTGGATGCGCATTATGATTTAGTATTGTCTGCGGACATGCCGGAGTCTGCCTCAGATAAGAAATCTGTCGCTAAACCAAAGACCGCAACAAATAAAAAAGAAAAAGCATAACCTAATAAAACTCAAACAAAGGTGTTTTTTATGAGTGATTCAATACGCAGCCAATTAGTGCCCATGGTGATAGAGCAAACATCGCGTGGTGAGCGTTCGTTCGATATTTATTCTCGTTTGTTAAAGGAGCGCATTGTTTTCTGTGTGGGCGAGGTTGAGGATCACATGGCAAACCTAATTAGTGCGCAGTTGTTGTTTTTGGAGTCAGAAAATCCAAAGAAGGATATATACCTTTACATTAACTCGCCGGGCGGAGTTGTGACGGCTGGTTTAGGAATTCTGGATACAATGCGTTATATTCGCCCGGATGTTGCTACTGTGTGTATGGGGCAAGCGTGTTCTATGGGGTCTCTTTTGTTAACCGCCGGAACCAAAGGTAAGCGCTATGCGCTGCCAAATGCGCGTATTATGATTCATCAGCCGCATGGTGGTGCTCGGGGGCAGGCAACGGATATTCAAATTCAAGCAGAAGAGATTTTGCGCACACGTAAAACGTTGAATGAGATCTATGTAGAAACTACTGGTCAAAAGATTGATGTGATAGAGCGTGCGGTAGAGCGAGACAACTTTATGAGTGCTGAGCAAGCTAAAAACTTTGGTTTGATAGATGATGTGATCCAGCATCGCCCTCAGTCAGGATAGAGTTTTTTTTGAAATTAACTTTTTGTTTGAGAAAATCAACGATTCTATGTTTATTAATAACATAAGATTTGTTTACCTAGGAATAGTATGACCAAAACAAAGCAGCCCGAGGCTAAAGGCGACCTTAATTGCTCTTTTTGCAGTAAAAATCAAAAAGAAGTAAAAAAGCTTATTGCGGGACCTAGTGTGTTTATTTGTGATGAGTGTGTTGATCTGTGTATGAACATTGTTCGTGAAGAGTTGTCTGCGAGCGCGTTCACTAAGAAAAATACAGACTTAACCCCGTCAGAGATTAAAAAAGTTTTGGATGAGTATGTTATAGGGCAAGAGCGCGCAAAGCGAATTATGTCTGTTGCGGTGTACAACCACTATAAGCGTGTTGCTCAGGTTGAAAAAGGAAAGCATGCCGATATTGAGTTGGCAAAATCAAACATTTTGTTGATTGGCCCTACAGGCTCTGGGAAGACGTTGTTGGCCCAAACTTTGGCGCGTATTTTAGATGTGCCGTTTACAATGGCCGATGCTACCACCTTAACTGAGGCTGGGTATGTGGGTGAAGATGTTGAAAATATTATTGTTAAGTTGTTGCAAGCGGCTGACTATGATGTTGCGCGCGCGCAGCGAGGAATTGTTTATATTGATGAAATTGATAAGGTTAGCCGAAAATCAGAGAATCCATCGATTACACGTGATGTTTCCGGTGAGGGTGTTCAGCAAGCTTTACTAAAGATTATTGAGGGTACTGTTGCTTCGGTTCCTCCACAAGGTGGTAGAAAACATCCACAGCAAGAGTTCTTGCAAATTGACACTTCAAATATTTTGTTTATTTGCGGTGGAGCATTTGAAGGCTTGGATAAAATTATTAAAGGTCGTGGTTCAGAATCTTCTATGGGTTTTGGTGCAGAAGTGAAGTCACCCGAAGAGGTGAATATTGGCGAGCTGTTTTCAAAGTTAGAACCCGAAGATTTAATTAAGTTTGGTCTTATTCCTGAGTTTATCGGAAGGTTGCCCGTGATTGCAACTTTGGGTGATTTGGATGAGGAAGCTTTGGTGAAGATTTTAACAGAGCCTAAGAATGCAATTTCTAAACAGTATCAAGCGTTGTTTGATATGGAGGACACTTTGTTAACGTTTGAAGAAGGGGCGTTACATGCAGTTGCCAAGAAAGCCCTGGATCGAAAAACTGGAGCGCGTGGATTGCGATCAATTTTAGAGGAGGCTCTATTGGAGACGATGTACGCAATGCCTGACTATAAGGACGTAAATGAGGTTGTCATTAACAGAGAAGTAATTGAGGGAAGTGCCCAACCTTATCTGGTTTCTGAAAAAACTAAGGACAAGAAAAACGGTTAACTGTTGACGTAAGGAGAGCGTGATGAGTCAAAAAATTGCTCAATTACCATTGTTACCATTGCGAGATGTAGTGATTTTTCCTAAGATGATTATTCCTTTGTTTGTGGGGCGGGATCACTCTATTAAAGCAATTGATAGGGCGATGGCTGAAAAGCAGCAACTCATTTTGGTATCTCAAAAAAATGCAGATCTAAAACTTCCAAAGCTTGCTGACGTCTATGGCATTGGTGTTTTGGCTAATGTTTTGCAGATGCTAAAATTGCCAGATGGAACAATAAAAGTTTTAGTGGAGGCGACTGAAAGGTTTCAAGTTTCTAATATGGAAATTGGAGACCGAGGTTATGCAGGTGATGGGGTGCCGTTATTGGCAGTGTCAGAGCCAACAACTGAGACAGAGGCCTTGGTTCGTTCGGTTCGCAACTCATTCGAAAAATATGCGCAGTTTAATGATAGGGTTACAGCGGATAGCTTGAGCGCGTTAGATGAAATAGAAGACGCATCTCAATTGGCAGATACGGTGGCCACATACCTAGAGATAAAACTTTCTGAGAAGCAGGATATTTTAGAAGCGTTAGATACGCAAGTGCGCTTGGAACATATTTTAAAGATTTTAGAGGCAGAGGTTAGTCTGTCTAAAGTGGAAGATAAAATTCGCATCCGCGTTAAGGGGCAAATGGAGACAAACCAACGCGAGTATTACTTGAATGAGCAACTAAAGGCCATTCATAAAGAGTTGGGTGAGGAAGATGAAGAAGATGAATTTACTCAATTAGCTAAGAAAATTAAAGCAGTAAAGCTTTCAAAAGAAGCCAAGAAAAAAGCTGAGCATGAGCTGAAGAAGCTAAAATCAATGAGTCCAATGTCTTCAGAGGCATCAGTAATTCGGAACTATTTAGATTGGTTGTTGGCGCTGCCCTGGGGAAAGCCAAAGCGATTTAAAATTGATCTTGCAAAAGCGCATGCAACTTTAGACGAAGATCACGAAGCTCTGGATAAGGTTAAGGAGCGTATTTTAGAACATTTAGCGGTGCAGGCCAGATTAAAAAGTCCTAAGGGACAAATACTGTGTTTGGTAGGGCCTCCTGGAGTGGGAAAAACATCACTTGCAAGCTCAGTGGCTAAGGCAACCGGACGTGATTTCGTGCGGGCTGCATTGGGTGGAGTAAGGGATGAGGCCGAAATACGAGGGCACCGACGAACATATATTGGGGCGCTACCTGGTCGTGTGATTCAAAGTTTAAAAAAAGTAAATTCTTCAAACCCGGTATTTTTGCTGGATGAAATTGACAAGTTGGGAGCAGACTGGAAAGGTGACCCTACTTCTGCATTATTGGAAGTATTAGATCCAGAGCAGAATCATACGTTTAATGATCATTATTTAGAGGTTGATTTCGATCTTTCTAAGGTTATGTTCATTGCTACGGCGAACACGTTAAATATGCCTCAGCCTTTGATTGATAGAATGGAAGTGATTCGGCTTTCTGGGTATACGGAAGCAGAAAAAATGGATATTGCTAAAAAACATTTGATTCGTAGAGCGCTTAAAGATAATGGTTTGAAAAAGGGTGAGCTTACCATTCAAGATGATACATTGGTCGATCTGCTTCGCTATTATACGCGTGAAGCGGGGGTTCGAAACCTACAGCGTGATTTGAACAAAGTTGCGCGTAAGTCAGTGCGTAAAATCATGGAAGGTCGTGAAAAAAAGGTTGTTGTGACGCCAGAAAATTTGAAAGATTTTCTGGGTGTGCATAAATACAAATATGGAGCGCTAGAGTCTGAAGATCAGGTCGGAGTGACAACGGGCTTGGCCTGGACAGAGGTTGGCGGCGAGATTTTGCAAATTGAGGCAGTTGTTACTGCCGGCAAGGGCAAAGTTATTATGACGGGTAAGTTGGGTGATGTTATGCAGGAATCAGTGCAGGCGGCCCATAGTTTTATTAAGTCAAAAGCTGCAGATTATGGTATTGAGTTGTCGCGTTTTGAAAATAGCGATATTCATGTGCATGTTCCCGAGGGGGCCACTCCAAAAGATGGTCCTTCAGCAGGTATTACAATGTGTGTTTCTATAGTTTCTGCATTAACAGGCATTCCCGTTCGTAAAGATATTGCAATGACAGGTGAAGTAACGCTGCGCGGGCGAGTGTTGCCAATTGGTGGGCTGAAAGAGAAGTTATTAGCAGCATTGCGAGTGGGCATAAAAACTGTTCTAATTTCAGAAGATAACGTTAAAGATCTTGAAGAAGTCCCTGAAAGTGTGAAGCGAGAAATAGAAATAGTTGCGGTTTCTTCTGTAGAGGAGGTTATACGGCTTGCTTTAACTAAGTCGCCGATTACAGTATCGGACACGCCTGCCACAACCACAGTGCAAACTGGTACGGAGGTAAGGCATTAAAAATGGAGTTTAAGTTGATAAAGTTTATTCAGCGTTTTGGTTTCGCGTGTTTTGTCCCTTTTATCTTATCGGGGTGTGGAGAGGTTCAAGTATATGATGTGGATACAAAGTTTTCACAAATTATACAAGTAGAGCCGGTATCTGAGCTGCAAAAAACAGTATTTATTCGTGTGAAAGACGTGACAGGGTATGCCTCAGAAGTAGCTTCGTCAGTGGAGGCAAAAATAAAGGCATTGGGCTATCGCATAGTTACTGATCCAGCAGATGCAACGTTTAAGTTGTTGATTACGGTTGTAAAGTTTGGTGCAGGCAGTGCACAAGACCAGATTACGTTTATGCAGGCGGTTGATCCAAAAGCCGCAGCTGAATTGGCAGCAGAGCAAGTTAAAGTTCGACACGTTCAGCGCTCCACTAATGTTTATGAGAAAAAGAACCCAGGGCTTTTTAGTTCAAACTTTGGTGAGCGTAAGAGTGACGTGTATGGTGATGATGTTACTTATGAAAAAACTTCAATTCGTACATTCGCAGATCGTGTGGGTATAATTGATATTGATGTGTTGGCTAATAGCGGGCGCGACTTAAAATCTCGAGTGATGGTTGGTGTTAATATGCGGGGTGGTTTGTTTGTTGCTCCAACGGAAAGCGTGAATCAATGGGGTTGGACGCGTTTAATTGAACGCTTATCTTTGGCAATATCTGGCGCTTTTTAAAAAAAAATTGACTTTTGTTTTAAAGTCTTTATATTTGTTGGACATAGTAGGAGATAAAAATGAAATCAAGGATAATTCTGTTAACTGCATTGCTATCAACAGTTAGTGGTCGAGCAGTTTCTGAGTATGCTGTTTTTGAAAGTTCCGCAATAGAAGACTCCATACCTACGGCTGAAAAAATATTGACCCCTATGGTTGCTAAATTGAGCGATCGACGCAAAAAAATTCATTCTGGGTCTGAAAAAGCACTAAAGCTAGATGCTCGAATAGCTAAAATTCAAGCGCAATTATCTCCTGAAGATGCCAAGGCCCATCAAGTCGCTGAGAATGCATTAAAAAGCTTAGCTAGGGCTGAGCTAAAAAGATTAGAGGCTGAATCACCTCAGTTTGGATCTAAAGAGTATTATAAAGTATCTATCGGTATAAAGCGCGCAAAGTTAGTTTTAAATCCGCAGGATGCTGTTGATAGCTTAACGTTACAAAGTGATATCGATCAATTATGGGCGCTGGAAGGTCAAGAGCGTAGAAAAACAATTAATGCGAAATTAGAAAAACAGAAGGAAGATTTGAAGAGTCGGCAGAGTTTATATACGTATAATTCCTATGATTATCTAATCATCGCAGCACAGATTGACGAAATTAACGCCAAATTATACCCGTATAGCGCAGAAACATATCAAGAAAATGCGAGAAATTATCAAAATCAGGCAGAGCTGAAGAGACAACTGGAGGCTGACCGTCCAGAATTGGAGCAGCAGTTAAGTGCGTTGCAGACCCGTGTTACCTCTTTTACTTGGAACAGTGTAGAAGCTTATAATGCGCAGGCTGAAATTTATGAAATTGAGGCACGCCTAAACCCAGAGTACGATAGTTGGTATAAGAGCGAGGCTGAGCGGTATAGAGAGTTGGCGCTTAACGCTGACAAGCGTGAGGAAGAAGTGCGTCGTGATGTGAAAAAGGGTGAGTGGAATCATCAACAGGCGCAGCATGATACCAATAGTAGCGCGTGGTATGCCATTGAGGTGGAGCGGTTGCTGGCGTACGCTGAGTGGTATCCGGATGAAAAATTACGTTATGAAAGGGAGGCAAGCGAAGCTGAACTGAAAAAAGAAGAATTAAAGAGTGAAGAGATTGCCCAAGCGGAGGTGTTAGCTGAAGAAGCAAGGCGTAGAAATGAGTTGGCAAATGTTGGTGATTTTAGTGCAGACTTAAAGCAAAAGCTTGAGAGGTTGAGTGGCTATGAACCGCCATTAGATACCCTTTTGGCTCTTTCTTGGGGTCAAACGCCAGATATGCCTGCTGTTGAAAAGGCAGTTGACAAAGTATTTTGGAAAAAGTTGGTAGGCCTAGCATCTTCCCAGAGGGATGAACAAGGTACCTATTTGGATGTATTTAAGTTTTTAAACAGCCCAGGCGATATGCCAGATTTATCTATTGGGCAGGAAAATATTACTGATGCTGGTTGGTATCAACTTTTAACTGATGTAAAAGCACTTTATAATCAGTTTGATGTAGGGGCGGTTGGCGCCGCTGGTGTTAGGCGCATTAATACATCAGAGGATGGTGAGCTTACTGTAGAAAGAGTAGTAAATGATTTTACCACTAAGTTAATGTACTTTGCAGGTCAAGAGGCCTTTTATCGAAATAGATTTAAGGTTGTTATGGATTATGTTGCATCACTTTCAAAAGATGATGCTGAGCAAAAGAGAGTGGCCACAGATATTTTAACTGTCATAGCTGAAAACTCTCAGAGGTGTCAAGACCGAGCTTTGTCGGGCTTGGATGAAGCTGAAGCATATGTAAGGTTAGGGTCGAACCCAACGAAAGAAGCCTTATTAAGTATTTTAGTTTTAAATTATAAGAAGGAAGTTTTGAATGCGGCAGGTGTTCTTCCTAACAGCTCTGAAACTGTAGAGCAACACCTATTTATGATGACCCACTTTAATAAAGTCTTAGGCCTTGGTATTCAGCGAGGAACAACCATGGGGTTTTCTGGATGTGGAAATATGCGCCGATTAGATGAATCATTAGCCGCATTTTTGGAAGCAGTTAGCCTTGATGGTGTTGTTGATTTTATTGAGCATAATCCCTTATGGGCGCCTGAACTAAAAGCTGAAAAAGATAGGATTAATGCAGAGGCTAATGCGTTAATGGACAAAGTGGATAAACTATTTGAGGATAATGCCGATTGGGACGACGCTGAGTTAATGCGAGGTATGGATGACATATCCTCTAGTAAAGCATTTATAGACGTGTTGCAGGCAGTTAATGCTGCCGGCGAAGCTGCCAAAGTAAGTGTATTAGAGTCGATACGTGATAAGACAAAACCCCAAGACTTTGCTTCTGCAAAAACAATTTGGGAAGATGAGATTAGCATGGTTGATTTTCCGGTTAAGCAGGAAGAGCTAAACAAAGCTGCAGAAGCTGAATTTACACGTAAGGCGTTTTTAAAGGAGTATGGCGTGGAGAGCTCTCCCTATGCTGGGTTGACGAATGGTCAAATTGCTGAAATGAAGAGGGTTGTTCGTAGCTTTGAGAACTCGGCTGCAGAGATGACTGAAGAGGAAAGACGCCGTGCATTAACTGCGAAGATTGAAGAAAAGAATATCGAGCTAGATACTCTGATGCGTGGTCTTCAGACTGCTGTGCTTCAAGCAAACCAAGATTTAGAGGCAGCAGTGGATAATAATGACCTGGATATTACGCTTTACTGGGATGCTGCAGAAGCTGCGCAAGCTGAATTGAGTAATGGTGCAGACCTGCAAAATTTGCGAAGGGAGATTGAGGAATTGCAACAAGAGCTTAATTCTCCGAATTAAGGATTTGCTTCCTAGTTTTATGACCCCCATTTCTGTGGGGTATTGGAGTTCATCTTTATTTTACCGAGTTAGTTACATCTAGTGGTTTAATTGCTGCGCTGATAGGGATGAGTGTATTATCTGTTGTGGTTTTTCGAAAAAACAGCATTGTATATGTTTGTTTGGGGTGTTTGTTTTTGGCGTTAGGGGGGGGTGCAGCTGCCTATAGAACGGAACACATTTCACAAAATTATCACCGTTTAACATCAAAATGGTCAGGAAAAATTACCGCCCGGATTGCAGAAGTTGATATGATGGACGGGCAGGTTAGATTATTGTTGGAAGATATTGAGGGTGATGGCCTTGCAGATTTGCATCGCGTGCGAATTGGTTTTCGATTACAGAAGAAAACAGCTGTGCCCGAAAATGTTTTGTTGTTACGACCGGGGCATCGAATTCGCGCATATGTACATTTATTTCCTATTCCTGTGCAGGAAACGCCATTAAATTATGATTTTGAGTTTTGGTCTTTTTTTCAGAAAATTGAGGCGGTGGGATACGGTGGAGCAAAATCGATTCGTTTGCGATCAAAGCAAACGAACCCACCATTTTTTGAGTCGCTGCGTTATTCGATTGCTCAAAAAATAAGAGCAGCAAATTTTGGCCAGTTGGGAGAGGTTGCTGCGGCCTTAATTACGGGATATCGTAATGGAATTTATACCACTATTCGAGATGATTTCGCGGGGTCGGGGTTAGCGCATTTATTGGCGATATCCGGGCTTCATTTGAGTTTGATTGCTGGGTTAATGTTTGTCATTTTTAGGCGGGGACTTTGCTTGTCGTCTAATTTGGCATTACATTGGCCATTAAAAAAAATAGCTGCTGCGTTGGCATTAGTATGTAGTTTTTTCTACTTAAAAATATCAGGGGAATCATTGCCTACGGTGAGGGCATTTATTATGGTTTCATTGATAATGGTTGCTATTATTTTAGACCGAGAGCCTATTTCATTACGCTCAGTAGCTTGGGCCGCATTAATCATATTGGGATTAAAGCCAGAGTCGATGTATAGCCCAAGTTTTCAAATGTCCTTTTCTGCGGTGACTGCATTAATTGGTGCTTATGAGTATTTTAAAACGATGCGCGTGTATAGATTGAAGGGAGAAGCTCTCTGGTACCAGCGTGTATTGCGTTATTTTGGTGGTGCAGTATTAAGCTCGTTAATTGCAAGTGTTGCAACTTTGCCATTTATTATTCATACATTTCACAGATTTTCTTGGCATAGTGTTGAAGCAAATTTAATAGCTATTCCTCTGATGTCATTTTGGATTATGCCGTTAGCTATATTGGTGTTGATCTTAATGCCAGCAGGTCTTCATATATGGCCCTTAAAGGCAATGGGGTGGGGGACTAAAATTTTAATACAGTTGGCAGAGATTGTAAACTCTTGGCCGGGGAGCTTTATACCAGTGGGTGTGCAACACGATTATTTTATGCCATTGATCCTGTTAGGAAGTGCATGGTTGTTGATATGGACATATAGATGGCGATATTTGGGGATTCTCCCAATAATTTTTAGCTTATTTTTGCCTGCAAAAAATATTTTTTTACTAGTGTCTCATGATCAAGAAAGAATGGGAATTCTTTCAGATAGAAGAATTCTACTAACACATACGGGACGATCAAGCTTTGTAAGCCAAGATTGGAGAGGAATTGTAGGAGCCGAAGGGATTCGAAAACTATCTAAAAACAGGGAAGAGGAGGGAGATGGGTGGTGTGTGTATCCTTTTGGACCTAAGGAGTTGAGTGTTGCTATTCAAAGAAGCGATGTAAAGAACTGTGATTCGGACGTTTTAGTTAAGGGGTATCCTAAAATAAATGAGGTTCGATTGCGTTCGGGAGAGCGAGTTGGCGGTGGGGCTGTGTTTTGGGTAGATCGCAACCATAAGATTCAATTTGTCGTTCCAAAACATAGTGCAATGCCGTGGAGGTTAAAACAATGAGCCAGTTGCTATTTTAAATGCGCTTTCCAAGTTTTCAAAGCTAGATTGAACAGTAAATACTTTTTTTCGATCTGTTTGGCCTTGAGTTAGATCAAATAGCGATTTAGATATACCAAGGCGTTTGGAAAGTAACTTAATAATAGATTTGTTGGCGAGCCCTTTTTCCGGAGGCGTAGTGACATATGTTTTTAGGTAAGGTATGTCATCATTGTCTAGTACAATTTCACCTAATCGATTGGAAGATGCCGCAGGTGTTGCCCATATGTATAATAAGCAGCTAGCTTCATCTATTTTTTTTACTGGAATCATGTATTCTTTGGCGGATTTGGATTGAAGTGATCCTCGAACTTATTTGGTACACTAAGCCAATCGTCGGCATCTTTGGGAGCAGGTTTTAGCTTTCGTAGATTCGGCCACTTTGCTGCATATTTTTCGTTGATTTCAACCCACTTTTCAGCACCAGGGTCGGTGTCTGCAATAATTGCTTTTGCAGGGCATTCGTCGACGCAGACGCCGCAATCAATACATTCTTCTGGTTTGATGACAAGCATGTTTTCGCCTTCGTAGAAACAGTCAACAGGGCAGACGACTACACAGTCAGTATATTTACAGTTTACGCAGGCTTCTGTTACGCAGTATGTCATGTTGGGCTACACCAATATTTTTGAGAGGGATTGTTCTGATGGCAAGGTTAAGTTGCTTCCGATTGCCACCATTATTGGTTCTTTTGAAGTTTGTTTCTGCGCCATGTTTACCAGGGAATCTTTTGATATTAATTCGATTTTATCCAGAATTTGAGCTTGTGAAATCGGTTGATTGAATACTAGCAACTGGCTTGCAAGGCGTTGACAACGACCAGAGGTGCTTTCCATCGACATGGCTAAGCGGGCTTTAATTTGGTTTTTGGCTTTTAAAATTTCATCATCGGTCAATGTTTTTGGAAAGTGTTTTAATTCAGAAACTACTACCGGGATTAGCTCTTCCGACTTAGATGGGTCGCAGCCAGCATATACTCCAAATACTCCAGTATCAGAGTATGCGGAATGAAAGCTATAAATTGAATACACAAGGCCACGCTTTTCACGAATTTCCTGAAAAAGACGAGATGACATTCCGTCACCTAGAATGGATGAATAAATTCCCATTGTATAATAATCTGGATCGTGAGATCCCACGCCTTCTACTCCTAAAACAATGTGTGCTTGTTCAAGTTTACGGTTTTCGTAGAATAATCCGCCCTGATAATGGGGGGTAGCCATAGATTGAGGTGAAAGTTGGTGGAGGTGTCCAAAGTTTTTTTCAGCAAGGGCGCATAGCTCATCGTGGTCAACGTTTCCAGCAGCCGACAAAATCATGCGACTTGGGCAGTAGTTTGATTTCATAAAAGCAGAAATATCATCACGCGAAAATGTACGAATATTTTTAGTGGGACCCAAAATAGGGCGCCCCATAGATTGATTGGGATATGCAGTATCTTGAAAATAATCAAAAATGATATCGTCAGGCGTATCATAAGACTGCCCAACTTCTTGCAAAATGACTTCACGTTCTTTTTCTAACTCTTCCGAGTCAAAGGTGGAATGATTTAAAATATCTTGCAGCAAATCTATAGCTAAAGGAACGTCAGATTTCATAACATGCGCATAGTATGCTGTGGATTCACGAGAAGTGTAGGCGTTTAGATACCCGCCAACACGCTCAATGGTTTCGGCAATTTCTTTTGCATTTCTGCGTTCGGTCCCTTTAAATGCCATGTGCTCTAAGAAATGTGCAATTCCATTTGTTTGTTTATTTTCGTTGCGAGCGCCGCACTTTACCCAAACGCCTACTGAAGCAGTTTCGACATGAGAAATATAATCGGTAGCAACTCTAAAGCCGTTTGAAAGGGTGGTAACTTCTGGCATATGGGTCCTTATCAAGTAAAAAATACAATAGCTGGATATCAACAGAATTCATGAGGGTTTTCAAGTGGTATTTTTGTGTGCTTACTAAAAAAGGAAGGGTAATTACCCCTCCTTTTTTAGTAATGAGCTATATGGATAAAGACTATACGTCATTGTCCATATAGTGATCGGCGGTAGATTCAACTCCAACTTTATCCCAGTTTTTGTAAATCCACTTGTCCATACACTTTCGACCTTCGTCAAATAGATAGTGTAAGAACTCAGGTGTAGAGTTTAGTTTGCTTGAGAAGCCTAGGGGTTGGAATATTTGGTCATTTTGAACAATATGTACATCCAAACGCTTCATGTTTGCTTCTTTACTTATATGGCCTGCGTCAATCAAGTTTGTAATTAAGTTGATTGCACGTAGTTCGCGCATCATGGTGACGTTGTTGCTAATTTCATTTAAGCGATCAGCAATTCCACGTACGTCTTTAGGAACTTCTTCACGGAAAGTAGGATTTAACTGTACCGTGATAATGCTTGGTGCATCACATTCATAAATTATAGGATAAAGTGCAGGGTTTGCAGTGAATCCACCATCCCAATAGTACTCTCCGCCTACAGCCACGGCTTTATGAATTAGGGGAAGACAGCCGGAGGCTAACATTGCCTCTGCGCATAAATCGTCGTTTTTAAAAATTTTCACTTTACCATCGCGAATATGCGTTGCACACAAGAAGACTTTGTGTTTAGTTTCTTTTTGAAGCATATCAAAATCAAATGTGTCCAAAATTACGTCGCGTAAAGGATCTTTGTCTTGAGGGTTAAATTGATATGGCGACATCATTTTAATCATGTTGTCAAACATCATGTATCCAAGTGATTGGTACATTGTGTATTTGCCTTGTTTTTTATCTGCCCCGCTAGGCTTTAAAGGGCCGTCTTTACCCTTTTCTCCCACACCATCCCAAAACTTTCGAAGTGTTTTTCTAGCGCCTTCATTGCCGCCTTCGATTAAACCCTGTAGCGTAGATACGGCATTCATGGCGCCGGCAGAAGTTCCTACTATACCATCTACTTCAACGTTTTCTTCTAACAAACGGTCGAGAACTCCCCAAGTAAAAGCTCCATGGGCTCCTCCACCTTGTAGGGCTAGGCTAACTCTCTTTTTTTCAGATTTTGCCATATCAGTGTTTCCTTTTATTTCTTATGAATTTACTTGAATCATCGTAGGGCAAAAAAGTTAACAAATCTTAAACTTATGAATAGATTAAGTGATGAGTCTCCCTGAGAGGCATTCTTTAAAGTTGAGGATGAAATGATTAGGATACACAAAGTACATTTCGCCATAACTGTATGAATAGCTAATGGACGCGCAAGATTACTGGGTGTTTAATTATACTCCGACTGCATCACTTATGAACAGGTGAGAGTTTAGTGGGTGCTAGAGGAACCCTCGGCATTAAGATCCAGAATCTGCTGCAGATATTCTTGGACCCCTGGGTCGGAAAGTATATACTTGTGATAGCGGTGAAATAAGGGTATTTTTGATTGGCTGTTAAGTTCTTCAGTTACGACGCCTACTTTAGAGCCTTTGTAAATACTTACGGATCTGTTGGGGCCTTTGTACGATACTGAAAGTTTTGACTTTTTGCGCAAATAGTCAGATAGCTTTACCCAATAATAAGCGTCTTTTTCAACATGGTTGCCAGGGACTTTTCTCATAATGTCAGCTTTTTCTTGTATTTCTTCTATGTTTTTATAAGGCATGGGAAGTAAGTAGGCGGCATAGCTTGAAGCGGTTTTGAGCTCAATTAAATTGTGACCTCTTGGAGTGAGATCCCCTTTTTCCGTGGAACTTGAAGAAGGAGGCTCTTTATACGTAGGGTAAACACTCGCGGTTTCTTCGGTAAACTCTCGAGCGGCAGCAATTAATTTAGTTTCTCCGGGGTCTACTTTTCCTCCGAAATCGGTAATTACGACTTTTGGGCGCTCGTCCCAGGAACGATACTCTAGGCCGAACAGCAGTACAACTTCACCAGTTTTGGGATCAATACTAATAGGAAGGACGCCAGCAGCACTAGCCTGAGAGCTTGTATGGGGTGATGGGGATGGCAAGAGTAAGTTTTCGGGGGCTTCTAGTGAGGCCTCAACAATAAACGAGCCCATTAATGTGGGTAAGTATGCCTCTGCATCTGCGGGCTGAATGGCTCGACCATTTGAATTTGTCGTTACGGAATAAACAGTAATTATAGTGATTAAAGAACGAAAAAACATAAGCTCACCCTATTTTAACTGCAAAGCGCGTATTATATCACTGAGTGTTTAGACAAACAAAATACTCTATGATATAATGTCGCGTATTAGATTAATGGGTGTTTAATAAATGAAGGTTGCAATTTCTAAAGAACGCCGGCCTTTTGAAAACCGTGTGGCTGCAACTCCTGAAACTGTTAAGAAGATGGTGGGAATGGGAGTTGAGGTGCTGGTTGAAAAAGGATTAGGAGAAGGTGTTAGTTTTTCTGATGATATGTATAGAGTTGCTGGGGCAACAATTACGAAAGATGTCGTCTCAACGTTAAAAGATGCTGATGTTATACTGAAAATACAGCGACCTTTCTTGCCAAGTGAAGGTAAGCATAACGAAGTACAATACATGAAAAAGGGTGCTGTTGTTTGTGCTCATATGAATGTATTGAATGTTCCCGAGCAAATAAAACTGTATAAAGATCAGGGAATTACTGCAATTGCGTTAGAAATGATTCCTAGGATTACACGCGCACAAAGTATGGATATATTGTCATCGCAAAGTAATTTAGCCGGATATCGGGCAGTCATTGACGCAGCCTATGAGTTTGATCGAGGATTTCCTATGATGATGACGGCTGCGGGAACTGTTCCTCCAGCAAAGGTATTGATCTTAGGTGCAGGAGTTGCCGGGTTGCAAGCGATAGCAACTGCTCGTCGAATGGGCGCGGTTGTGTCTGCCTTTGACGTGCGAGCGGCGGCGAAAGAACAGGTAGAAAGTTTAGGTGCGAAATATATAGAGGTAGAAGCTCAAGAGAGTGGCGATACAGCCTCTGGGTATGCGCGTGAAATGAGTGCTGATTATCAAAAGCGTCAGTCGGCAAAAGTAGCTGAGGTTTTAGAAAAAAGTGATATTGTTATTACCACAGCATTGATTCCAGGTAAGCCGGCGCCCAAACTTATTACGTCTGCAATGTTGAGTAAAATGAGAGCAGGGTCTGTAATTGTAGATATGGCCGTCGAAAATGGAGGTAACTGTGAGCAGAGTATCCCCGGTGAAATTACAACTGTTAATGGTATAAAAATTATTGGACATTTGAACATTCCTGGCAGAATAGCGAGAGATGCATCTGCGCTGTTTGCTAAAAACATTTTAAACTTTTTAGGTTTGATGATTTCAGACAAGCAGTTACATTTAGATTTTGAAGACGAAATTATTAAAAACAGCGTTTTGACCCATGAGGGTAAGGCCATTCATCCGTTATTTAAAGATCGATAGGTATCAATATGAGCGAAGTATTAAAAGATCAACTCAGAGAGTTGTCAGAGACATTACAAGGCGCGGCGGTTAAGGCGTCAGAAATTGGAAACGCAATCAAAGTGTCTACTGTAAACGAAGTAATGATAGAGGGGGTTAGTCCATTTGTTGTTGGGTTGACCGTATTTGTTTTGGCAATATTTGTTGGATATTATGTTGTGTGGAAGGTTACGCCTGCCTTGCACTCTCCTTTAATGTCGGTGACAAACGCAATTTCCAGCGTGATTGTTATTGGGGCATTGGTGGCAGCGGGCCAAGACTTAAGCGGTTCGGCAAGAATAGCAGGTTTTGTTGCAATTACATTGGCATCGATTAATATTTTTGGTGGATTTGTTGTGACTCGTCGTATGTTAGAAATGTTTGATACCAAGAAGAAGGGGGCCAAAAAATGAGTGTGAACCTAGAGGCTCTTTTGTATTTAGTCGCATCCGTGTGTTTTATTATGTCTCTTCAGGGGTTGTCATCAGCCAAAACCTCTAAAATGGGTAATATGTATGGCATGATGGGAATGGCGATTGCTGTCGGTACGGCGTTGCTGGGCTCGGGTATTCACTCGTATGGGTTTATTGTGGGTGGAGTGATTCTTGGTGGGGGGATTGGCACTCTCATTGCGCGATCTATTCAAATGACGGCCTTACCACAGTTAGTGGCAGCATTCCACAGTTTGGTAGGTTTGTCTGCGGTGTTTGTAGCCTATGCGGCATATCAGGCGCCAGAAGCATATCAGATCGGTGTTATGGGAGACATATCTAGATCCAGCTTGTTGGAAATGACATTGGGAACTATTATTGGTGCTATTACCTTTACAGGATCACTTGTTGCATTTGGAAAATTGCAAGGTCTTATTAGAGGGAAACCACTTACATTTCCAGGGCAACATCTAGTGAATGCTGCGCTTGGTGGAGCGATTTTTTTAATGTCTGTGATTTTTATTTTCTCGCAATCACACTCTACTTTTTGGTTAATTGTATTTCTTTCTTTTGCTTTAGGGCTTTTGTTGATACTTCCCATTGGCGGGGCGGATATGCCGGTCATCGTTTCCATGTTGAACTCGTACTCAGGTTGGGCCGCCGCGGGTATTGGTTTTACTTTGCACAACAACCTGCTGATTGTAACGGGTGCGTTGGTGGGGTCGTCGGGGGCTATTTTAAGCTATATTATGTGCAAGGGAATGAATCGCTCTTTCTTTAATGTTATTTTGGGTGGCTTTGGAAATGAAGATGCTGCCGCACCAACTCAAAAATCCTTGGAAGATCGCCCCGTGAAATCTGGCAGCGCAGAAGACGCAGCTTTTATTGTGTCGCAAGCTCAGAATGTGATTGTTGTGCCAGGATACGGTATGGCGGTGGCGCAAGCTCAACATGCGTTAAAAGAAATGACTGACTATCTAAAGAAACAAGGCGCGAATGTAAAATATGCAATTCATCCCGTTGCAGGTCGAATGCCTGGCCATATGAATGTATTGTTGGCGGAGGCAAATGTTCCGTATGAAGATGTATTTGAATTAGAAGACATTAACAGTGATTTTGCAAACTGTGATGTTGCTTTTGTGATTGGTGCAAATGATGTGACGAACCCAGCAGCTAAGACCGACCCTCAAAGTCCAATTTATGGCATGCCTATATTAGAGGTGGAGAAGGCCAGAACAGTTTTGTTTGTAAAAAGGTCTATGAGTGCAGGATATGCTGGTGTGGACAATGAGCTATTTTTTCGGCCGAATACAATGATGTTGTTTGGAGATGCTAAAAAAGTTTCAGAAGATTTAACTAAATCATTACATAATTTATAATTGAGGAGATAGCAATGCAACAACTTGCTCCATTACCATTTGCAAAAGATGCTTTGGTGCCATTTATTAGCGAAGCGACACTAAGTTTTCACTATGATAAGCACCATACAACGTATTTAAACAATTTAAATGCGTTGCTAGAAGGGTCTGACTATGCAGCGGCTACATTAGAAAAAATTATTACTGATTCCCATGCTAAAACTGACAAAGTGGGCATTTTTAATAATGCAGCTCAAGTATGGAATCATACATTTTATTGGAATAGCATTAAGTCAGAGGGCGGCGGCAAGCCGGAAGGTGCGTTATTGCAAAAAATTAATGAGGTGTGGGGATCTTTTGATGTATTTAAAGACGACTTTAAAAAAGCTGCGATGAGCCAGTTTGGAAGTGGTTGGGTTTGGTTGGTTTTAAAAGATGGTAGCCTTAGTATTATGAAAACGGCAAATGCTGATCTTCCAATGATTCACGGAGGTGTTGCTTTGTTGACTTGCGATGTTTGGGAGCATGCTTATTATTTGGATTTTCAAAATAAGCGATTAGATTATGTGGAAGCATTTTTAAATCACTTAGTGAATTGGGAGTTTGCAACCCAGAATTACGAAAGTAATATTTAATAAACCTAACTAGGCCCCAATAAGGGGCTTTAATTTTAATTAGCAGGTGAAAATGGTACGAAAAGAAACAGACACACTTGGGCAAGTAGAGGTTCCTTCAGAGCAGTTTTGGGGGGCTCAAACACAGCGCTCGTTAATGAACTTTAAAATAGGAGAAGAGCGGATGCCTGCGTCTCTTATACGTGCTTTTGGAGTGTTGAAAAAATGTGCAGCAAAGGTGAACTGTGAGTTGGGAGATTTATCGGGTGGTCTGAAATCTGCTATTATGGAGTCTGCGCAAGAAGTTGCAGATTTAAAACACTTAGGTGAGTTTCCTTTGGTTGTTTGGCAAACGGGCTCAGGAACTCAGACAAACATGAATGTGAATGAGGTGATTTCTAATTTGTCGATTGAAAAACTGGGAGGAGTGATTGGCTCAAAATCACCCGTTCACCCAAATGATCACGTAAATCATGGTCAATCATCAAACGATTCTTTTCCTACGGCCATGCATATTGCAGCAGCAGAGCAAACAGTTCAATACTTAATCCCGGCTATGGCTTACTTGCGAGATGCTTTGCGACAAAAGTCGGAGGAATTCTCTACAGTTGTTAAGGTCGGGCGCACACACTTGCAAGATGCAACACCCGTGACATTAGGGCAAGAATTTTCGGCATATGTTGCGCAGTTAACAAAGGCTATTGACCGAGTAACTCGGGCAATGCCCGATGTGTTTGAGTTACCACAAGGTGGTACGGCAGTTGGAACTGGACTGAATACGCGAAGAGAGTTTTCAGAAAAGTTTGCAGAGGCTGTCGCTGAAGAAATGGGGCTGCCTTTTGTGACTGCGGCTAATAAGTTTGAGGCTCTCTCAGCACATGATGCATTGGTGGAGTTGTCGGGCACATTAAATGGTCTGGCGGTTGTTTTAATGAAGATAGCAAATGATATCCGCCTATTAGGATCTGGGCCTCGCTGTGGTATCGGAGAATTATTATTACCTGAAAATGAGCCAGGCTCATCTATTATGCCAGGAAAAATTAACCCTACTCAGTGTGAAGCTGTGACGATGGTAGCAGCTCAAGTTATGGGAAACCATGTAACAGTTTCTATCTCTGGCTCAAATGGTCATTTGCAATTAAACGTGTTTAATCCGGTTATTATTTATAATGTGTTGCAATCAATACGGCTGTTAGCAGATGCAGCAAGAAGTTTCACAGATAATTGTATAGTGGGCATTCGCCCTAATTTAGAACGTATACAGGAACATTTAGAAAACACCTTAATGTTAGTGACTGCCTTAAACCCTCATATTGGGTATGATAAATCAGCAAAAATAGCAAAAAATGCACATGTGAAAAATATGACACTGAAAGCCTCTGCATTAGAGCTTGGGTATGTGTCGGAAGAAGAGTTTGACCTGTGGGTTAATCCAGAAAATATGACAATGCCAAAATGAAGAAACGCTCGATAACTATTGAGGGCCATAGAACAAGCATTAGTCTTGAAGATGAGTTTTGGAAAGCTCTTAATGCGATTTCTAAGCAGGAGAACAGTTCTTTAGTAGACGTTGTAAGGCAGATTGATGAGAAGCGTTCTTCTGGGCTTTCTAGTGCCGTGCGTGTACATGTTTTAAAGTATTACCAACGACAATTAGGGTTAATATAAATTAACTAAATGTTAACAGGCATCGTGTAAGATTTCCTTGTGGGGGATCTTATGTACTGCTATCAACGTGATAAAGCTCGAGCGGTTTTAAAGCCGCTACATATTGTGACTAAGCAGCTCAATCAACTTTTTCTTGACGAAGCATTTCCTTTTAAATCCTTTCCGACTAGTCGTGCTGTGAGTGCGGCATTAGATATCATGGCTAGGTGGTCTAAGCCAAACAAGAAACCAGAATATGCAATGCCACCGGTTGAGATTGATAGTCGACGATACGTTGTTGAAGAAAAAACAGTTCTAGAAAAGCCATTTTGCCATTTAAAGAAATTTGAAATAGAAAACGCTCCGCGCCAAAAGCCAAACATATTAGTGGTTGCCCCCATGTCAGGGCATTACGCGACATTGGTCCGAGATACGATTTATACCTTATTAAGAGACCATGTTGTTTATGTAACTGATTGGATTAGTGCCTATAATGTTGAAAAATCTGAGGGCTCTTTTTGTTTAGATTCGTATGTAGACTATCTAGTTGATTTTCATGATTACTTGGGGTCCGATGTTCATGTTTTAGCGGTATGTCAACCTTGCGTTCCGGTGATGATGGCTACTGCCTTATTAGCAAAACAAGGATCTAACAATCAGCCAAAATCAATGATTTTGATGGGAGGGCCGATTGATTCACGTATTAACCCTACGGAAGTCAATAAAATGACCCAGAGATTTTCTTTGGAGTGGTTTGAAAAAAATATGGTGTCTGAAATTCCCGCTTACGCCTTAGGAGCAGGCAGAAGAGTAACCCCTGGGAATTTAATTTTGGCTGGATTTATATCTATGAATTTAGAGGGTCATATAAAAAAACATGGTCAGTATGTTTTTGATGCCTTTGTAAACAAAATAAAAAACCTAAAAGCGCATCGAGAGTTTTATGATGAGTATTTAAGCGTGATGGATTTGCCGGCAGAGTATTTTATTCAAACGGTGGATAAGGTTTTTCAGAGACATTTGCTACCAAAGGGAATGATGGATTATCGTGGAAGTGTAATTGATTTTGGAGCTATTCAGAAAACAGCACTTATGACAGTTGAGGGGGAAAACGATGACATCGCTGGCATTGGACAAACTTATGCTGCTCATGAGATTTGTTCTAAAATCCCCGAAACCAAGAGAAAGCACTTTCTTCGTCTTGACGTTGGGCATTATGGTATTTTTAGTGGTAGTCGATGGAGGCATGATATTTATCCGCAAATTCGAGACTTTATTGCATATCATGAAAACATCTAGTTCTTTTGTATAAGTACACATTATGCTTGACCATTTTAAGGAAGATGTTTAGAGTGATTTTGCACTAAGGCCGGGTGGCAGAGGGGTTATGCGGAGGACTGCAAATCCTTGTACGTCGGTTCGATTCCGGTCCCGGCCTCCAGTGGTTCCTTCTATAGAGATCTGCCTGTTTTTTTTATGCAATATATTTTAATTACTTGATTTCCACGCTTTCATATACGAATATAATTGGGAAGATGGGGTTTTAGGTTTAAGCTCATGTCGGTGTGTAGTAAAAAAAAGCAAAGAGGTATTTTATGTCTAAAAATTTTCTTTCATCCTTAGCGGTGATTTTCTTAATTGCCAGCTGTTCGGATTCTTCTGAAATAACGTCATCAAGCTCGTCAT
Organism: Alphaproteobacteria bacterium CMAR1; assembly: GCA_963693005.1. Lineage (GTDB taxonomy): Bacteria > Pseudomonadota > Alphaproteobacteria > UBA6184 > UBA6184 > Bodonicaedibacter. Next base: position 731,660 of record OY843726.1, read on the forward strand.
CTGCGGACAGCGAAATGCAGACAAGTTTCATGAAACATGTAGGAATGGATGGCGATCGTGTTTTATTTGGTTTTGATAAAAGTGCCGTGACTCCAGCTGAGGCAGCGAAACTAGATAAGCAAGTTGAATGGATTAACCAAAATGACTGCTCTAATGTACGCATTGTGATTGAAGGGCATTGTGATATTCGCGGTACTTCAGAGTACAACCTTGGTCTTGGTAAACGCCGTGCTGAAGCAGTTAAGAACTATATGGTATCAAAAGGGATTAGCCCTAACCGCATTGATACGGTAAGTTATGGTAAAGAACGTCCAGACGCGATTGGGAATGATGAGTCTTCACATTCAAAAAATCGTCGTGGAGTTGCGGTTATTGTTGAATAATCAAAGCTAGTATTATAAAAGCCGCCTTCGGGCGGTTTTTTTGTGGAGACCTTAATGAAAAATCGTACGTTGGCTATATTTTTATTTATATTTTTGTTTGGTTCGCTGAGTTGTTCGCAGGGGGTTGAGGGTAAAAAGCCTACGCTAAAGAGTCAGATACAAGAGCTGACATTGCGCGTTGAAAACCTGGAAAAACGGTTGGGCGAGTTGCAGGTAAAGGCAGATACTTTTTCCTCGCAGCGTAAGCCAGAAACACATGTTGTTGAAAAAAAAATCTTCTCCTCAAAATGATGAGTTGTGGCAATCTGCTATGTTAGAGTTAGAACATCAGGATTTCTCCGCGGCATTGATAAAATTTAAGCAGTTTTTAGAAAGCTACCCGAAGCATTCAAACGCGCCAAAAGCATATTATTGGCTAGGTGAAATTTACTTTAGTCAGAAAAAGTATGTGCAGGCAAGAGGTATGTATCAGAGGTCGTTTGAGGCTTTTCCGAACGCTTGCTCCAATAAAGTTGAGGTGGGGGTTAAGGTTGCAGAGTGCTTTTTTAATCAGCAAAAAATAAAAGAGGGTTGAATACAACTAGAATCTATAACAGCGAATAAAAGTCTTGTGCCTTCTTCAACATCTCTCGCATTAATCGAGGAGTGGTTGTCTCAGTATAAATGCTTAGATTACAAGTGTAATGATTGAGACCAAGCTCCTAGAGCCGCCTCCTTTAACGCTTCGGAAGTGGTGGGGTGAGCATGGCATGTTCGTGCAATATCTTCGGCAGAAGCGGAATACTCCATAGCAAGGGCTGCTTCAGCAATCATGGCTCCTGCATTTGAGGCGATAATATGTATTCCCAGTACTTGATCAGTATGCGCATTTGTAATAATTTTTACAAATCCATTTGTATCGTTATTTGCTTTTGCCCGGCTGTTAGCACTCATAGGGAATTTTGAGCTTTTAATATCAACTCCAGAGTCAGATAATTCTTCTGACGTTTTTCCTACGCATGCAACCTCAGGATGGGTGTATATTACCGCAGGGATTGCATTATAGTTAATGTGCGGTTTTTGGCCAGATAGGATTTCTGCAACTGCCATACCCTCATCTTCAGCTTTGTGAGCTAACATCATGCCACCGATGACGTCCCCAATAGCATATATATTAGAGATAGAAGTCTGATACTGCTTATTGACGGGTATAAAGCCTTGTTCGTCTAGTGCAATATTGGCAGCAGCAAGATTTAGGTTGTTTGTATTGGGGTGTCGACCAATAGAGACTAAAAACACATTGGGGGATAGCGTTTTTGTTTTTCCATCAAGAGCCTGAACATCAACGTTGACGTGCTTTTTATCGATAGTTGCAGCTATAACCTTATGATTAAGATAAAATTGGACACCTTGTTTTTCTAGAAGTTTTTGGAGTTCTGAGGATACATCATTATCCATAGCGGGAACAATTTTGTTAGCAAACTCAACAACTGAAACTTTTGCACCTAGCCTATTCCATACGCTTGCCATTTCTAGGCCGATATATCCGCCCCCCATTACTACTAAATGTTTGGGGACTTCTTTTAAAGACAGCACCCCAGTAGAGGATACTATACGTTCTTCATCAATTTTGATGTTAGGTAAGGTTGTAACGTTAGACCCAGTTGCAATAATAAAGTTTTTTGCTATGACATTTTGGGTGCTCTTTCCGTTTTTGATAGTAATTTCGGTATTTGAAGTGAAAGAGGCGAGACCTGTAATCCACTCTATAGAGTTCTTTTTGAATAAGTAGGCAATACCTTTTGTTAGGTCAGAAACAATGGTATCTTTATTGGTCATCATTTTCTTTAGATCTAAAGAAATCCCTTTTGCTTCAATGCCAAGCTTACTTAGGTGGTTTTTGGCTTCATCATACTTATGAGATGCATTAAGTAAGGCTTTTGATGGAATGCACCCAACGTTTAAGCAGGTTCCGCCCAGTGTCTCCCTTGACTCAATGCAAGCAACTTTCATACCTAACTGAGCACACTTGATTGCTGCAACATATCCTCCTGGACCTGCGCCAATTACTACAACATCAAATTGTTTTGCCATAACTACCCTACGTATTGATTCAAAAACTGTATCAGTTTACCATGAATTATAAAAAAAAAGGAACTAGTGAACGTGACTATATTGAATGATTATATTCAAATATCTAGAATGAACCATCCTATTGGTATCTGGTTGTTGTTATTTCCGGGGTTAACAGGGTTGAGTACAGGTTTGTCGCCTATACCAGTAAACTATTGGATAATATTTTTTGTGGGTGCTGTCGCAATGCGATCTGCCGGATGCATATACAATGATATGGTGGACCGCCCCTTTGATGGCAAAGTTTCTAGAACAAAGCTACGGCCACTGGTGAGAAAAGAGTTACCTTTAAGTATTAGATGGGCTGCAATATACTTATTTATCAACTTAGCAGTTGGGTTAACTTGCCTGTTGTTTTTGAATTTAAGCGCAATTTTAATGGGTTTTATCACGGCAACGATGATTGTTGTTTACCCTTGGATGAAGCGTATTACCTACTGGCCGCAGCTATTTTTGGGCTTTACCATGAATATGGGTTTTGTGATAGGAATGTGTGCAGTTGAGGCCCAGTTGAGCCTATCTGTAGTCTTGATGTATCTAGGAATGGTAGCCTGGACATTGGGGTATGATACAATTTATGGATTTCAGGATATGGAAGATGATGCGCTAATTGGAGTTCGTTCGTCATCGTTAAAAACTCAAAAATATCCAAAATTATTTTTAAGCGTCTGTTATGGAAGCTCGTTATTAATGTGGGCTGGGGCAGGGTTTTTGTTGTTAGGTGGTAAGCTTACTTTGTTGTTGTTAGGAGTGATAGTTGGTTTATTAATTTGGCAGGTTTTTACATTGAAAGTAGATGTTCCTGTTAATTGTTTGCGGAGATTTAAATCTAATCGCTGGGTGGCAATACTGCTCTTTCTTATGTTATTGGCCGCGAATAATGGCTACTAAGGCTTTTTTTGACTTCTAGTAAGCTTCTTATAGGGCCTCTTTTGTTGTAAAATCATGTGTCAGATATACGAAATAGTGAGGGAGTGGATCTTCGTTGTTTTGAGTAGGAATTACTGTGTCTGCGGTGATAAGAGTTTTGTCTTCGAGTAGAATGGCGTATGAATAAAGAAAGGGACCTGTGGGAAATTCTTCAGACGGATTGTTTTGCAGGTAGGTAAGCAGGTGGTCTATTTCATTTTCGATGGTTTCTCCTGGAATAGAAGAGGAAGTTGCTTTCCAAGTATTGTTGGAGGTTTCATCTATAATAGTAATATAGCTGCGAGCCCTAGGTTCTTCGTTGGGTTGTTCTAAAACAGCAGCAGAAGTTTTTAAGGTTAATCCTGTTAGACAAAGGAAAACAAAAAATTTCATTTTTATGCTCGTTTATTATTAGTTTTTGTGTGTGTATAGGGTAGTTGTGTTTAATTAAACTACGCTCTTCCGAACAATCGTTCAATATCTTTTTTTCCTAGCTTAACATAGGTAGGTCGGCCATGGTTGCACTGGCCAGAAAAAGGTGTTTCTTCCATGTCTTTTAGTAACTGATTCATTTCTTGGGAGGTGAGTTTGCGTCCGGCTTTTACGCTTCCTTTACACGCACGTTCGGCTAAGATCTCAAATACCCGCTCTTTTAGAACAAGTTCGGGAGTCATGTTAAAAAGTAGGTCAACTATGTCTAATATAAGGACCTTTGCGTCAACCCCGGACAACAGAGCTGGAATTTCTTTTACTTGAATGCCTGAAATACCAAATGGTTCAACTATAAGACCCAGGGATTCTAGCGCAGGAAGGTGTTGTAAAAGTTGTTCGCGTTGGGCATCAGCAAGATCTACAACGGTGGGAATAAGTAAGGATTGGCGTTTAATGCCTGTTTTTTCCAACTGTTGTTTCATGCTTTCGTAGACCAAACGTTCATGGGCAGCATGTTGATCTACTATGATCACATCATCATGTGTCTGAGCTATGATATAGGTGTCGTAGATCTGAGCAACGGCATGGCCAAGATACCCATCAGAAGACTTTTCCGGAACGTTGTGTATTTCTTGTGTGCTATCGATATTGTGCTGTAACACCGAGCTATCTGAAGGGGCCTCACGTGCTACAAATGGTTGGCTAACAAAAGATTTTGAGGTGGAGTAAGCAGGGAAATGAGTGCTTGAGTTTTGAGATTGAGAGAGGGGGCGTTGGTAGGTTTGTAAAGGTGAATCAAATACTTTAATTGAATCTAATGCAGATTGATGAATAGTTGAGGATGTTAGATGGCTTACTTGTGTAAGATGATGTCTGACCGTTGAAACAATTAAACTTCGGATGCTTTTGGGGTCTTGAAAACGAACTTCAGTTTTTGCAGGATGGACATTTACATCTAACTCTGCAGTATCAATCGTTAGAGATAAAACTAGCATGGGGTGTCGTGATTTTGCTACTAAATCAGCATAGGCGGCACGAACTGCGCCAGTAAGTAGGCGGTCTGTTACGGGGCGACCATTTACAAACAGATACTGATGTTGCGCAGTGCTGCGGTGAAGTGTGGGTAAGCCGACATATCCGGATAAAGCGGTATTATCTCGAGTTCCTTCAATGGCTAGGGAGTTATCTGTGAATTCTTTGCCTAAAATAGATTGCAGCCTAACATTTAAATTTTTAGCTGTGGGGTGATTAATAATAGTGCGGGTTTCATCGCGTAGAGAGAATGCAACTGTAGGGTTGGCCATGGCAAGTTTATTTAGGATATCGACAATGTGCCCTTGTTCAGTTTTGGGAGTTCTTAAAAATTTTAGTCGCGCAGGAGTTGCAAAGAATAGATCGCGCACTTCTACTACAGTACCTTCGTTTAAATTTGCAGGCTCGGCTGGTTGTTTGATTCCGCCTTCAATAGAAAGCAACCATGAAGACGAAGACTCTGAATCATGGCTAGTAATGCTTAATCGGCTAACAGATCCGATTGAGGGAAGGGCCTCTCCTCGAAAACCCATAGTATGAATATCCATTAAGTCATCGTTGGGCAGCTTAGAGGTGGCATGCCGCTCTATGGAAAGTTCGAGATCATTGCGACTCATTCCTGATCCATTGTCCTGTACAACAATAAGGCTTTGTCCGCCATCTCTAATAGACACATTAATTTGTGTGCTGCCTGCATCTAGGGCATTTTCTACCAATTCTTTTACAGCAGAGGCAGGGCGTTCAACGACTTCTCCTGCGGCGATTCGGTTGATAGTTGTAGAGTCTAAAATGCGAACAGTCATGATAATTATCTTTCCTGAATAGTGGTACTTTAAACGTGCTGTGTACATTTTGCAACACTAATTGACGTATAGAGAAGAAAGCTATACCGTCTGGAAAGATTAATGAAAAGGGTGTCTTATGAAAATAATTACTGCTGCTTTCTGTTTATTATGCATGCTGCAGCCGCTAGATGCTAATCAAAGCTTAACAAAAATGATTCAAAAGCTTAATCAAAGTGTTGTGAGTGTTGAGACAAACCCCACACACTCTGCTTATTTGCACATACAAGGTGCTGTGGGAACTGGGTTTGTTATTAATAAGGAAAGGGGAATTATTTTAACCAATTCGCATATGATTTCTCCTGGGTCGATTTGTCGATATTTGATTCGATTTGAAAATGGTCAAGATACGCAAGCAAAGCTTATGTATTATGATCCGTGGCAAGATTTTGCGTTTTTAAAAGTTGACCCTAAACAAATACCTGCTCAGACCGCGGGCTTAAAACTTAAGCCAAATGCAGTGATTGAAAATGAAGAGGTATTTCTTATAGGTAATAACGGAGGAAGAGAGTTCTCGTTTCTTTCTGGGCGAGTGGCCAGTCGCTTTGATAGTACAGGACTTTTTCCGAATCAGTCTTTTCGGGTTACCATGAATAGTGCCCCAGGAAGTAGCGGTTCGCCCGTTTTGAACATGCAGGGTGAGGTGATAGGTATTAATCATTCTGGAAATTCCGCTTCTTCAGCATTTGCCTTACCTTCGAACTATATTTTGGATGCCTTAAATCAGTTATTACACGGAAAATTGCCGTTGCGAAAACATACAGGTGCGTTAGTAGATTACGTTTCCTTAGGGACGGCTGAAAAGCATTACAAACTACCCGTGGCTACTGTCCAGAAATACCTAAAAACATATCCCGAAGCACGCAGTAAAATACTACAAGTATTTATTGTATTGCCAGGGTCTCCAGCAGAAGGTGTGCTAATGCCGGGGGACATTGTGACTGCATTGAATGGAAACCCTGTAGGGCCAAATTTATATGCCATGGATAAGATATTAGATTCGTCAACAGCGGATGTGAAGATTGAATTTTATCGTAATGGCAAAAAACATACGGCGAGTCTTGGGACCTATAACCTGCAAGCAAATAAAATTGAGAGGTTAGTGATAGCAGGAGGGGCTACTTTCTACACAGTTGATGATGTGATAAGGCTACAAACTGGAATGTTTCCAGGCTCGGTTGCAGTGACAAATACTCAACGTGGGGGAAGTTTTTCTTATGCGCCAATTTCGCCAATTCCCAATACAGATAAAACGTTAGTGAAGATTGCAAAGGTTGGCGAGAATACGATTAGCAGTTTGGGAGATGTTGAGGCCTTATTTCAAGCGTTAAATAAGGAAACACACTTAAATTTGCAATATCAAAACTATGGTTACTATTTTACATATGGTGGAACTCCGATGTTCTCTCATGCTGCTCGGGAAACAGAAGTAACCTACAACCCTTTAGATGGGCCAATGATGATTTTTGAATATGACCATAAGCAAATGGAATGGGTGAAAAAATAACTACTTTTTAATCTTGAATCTTTTTAACTTTGAAGATAAGAAGCCTTTTTCTAGAGTTAATGTCAGCTAGGTAAGTATGGTTAAGACATATTAACAATACTTACCTATGCGATCCTCTGGGTAAATATTTATTAACTAATATTAACTACACTCTTAGATAGGGAATATTTTGAGAGAGGTTGATATGAGATATAGTTTGTTTTTGCTTATAGCGTCTGCTGTAAGTTTTTCTTCGACATTTTTTGCTAAAGACCCAGAGCTGTTTGATGAAGAAGTTAAGGAGCTTTATGTGACACACGGAGATAGTCTTATGTTTGGTGATCCCATTGGTGAGTCTAAAGACCCAGAGCTGTTTGATGAAGAAGTTAAGGAGCTTTATGTGACACACGGAGATAGTCTTATGTTTGGTGATCCCATTGGTGAGTCTAATGGAGTTGTTGCGTTTAACAATATACCGGAAGGATTTGTTAGTGATGAGTTGTCCTATGTTTTTTATGGTGGTGATACCTTATGTACGGGCATCAAGGGGCAATGTGTAGAGTATGCACGTCGCTGGTTGATTTCAAATTTAGGCGTTTCTTTTCCTGACGTAGACTATGCTGTAGATATGTGGGGACTAGATTCAGGTGTCACAATTTCTCACACTAAAGAGAATGTGGCCATTAAACATTTTGTAAATGGTTCTGCAATGAGCTTACCAAAATGGGGGGATTTGATTATTTATGACACTAGTATGGCGTCGGTGACAGGGCATGTTGCCGTGGTGGTAAAAGTGTCAGATGGGGAAATCTATGTTGCCGAGCAAAACTATATGCCAGGCTTATGGCAGGAAAAAGAACATTCTAGAGAGATAAGTTTTTCTTCCTCTGAAAATGCGGCTACCGTATTACGTGATGTAGGAGTTATAGGTTGGTTGCGATTTATATAATGTGAATATCCTCCGGAAATTTTTTGATGACAAACTAAACTGCACAAAGAGAGGAGAATTCCTCTCTTTTTTTTATCTATTCGGAAGTCATCGAATTAATTTTGTCTTTTTAGATAAAAATTTACCTAATTTTAAGAATAAGCCGATTTAATAGGCGGTAAGATTCATAGAAGGATAAAAAAATGGAAAGCATTCAACATGTTTTAGATAGGGTGCGTAAGCCGCGCGTTCAAATCACGTATGATGTTGAGATTGGTGATGCAATTGAAATGAAAGAACTGCCTTTTGTTATGGGGATTATGGCAGATTTGTCAGGAAAAAACACAAGTGATCTTCCTAAGTTAAAAGACCGTAAGTTCGTTGAGCTAGACCCAGATACTTTTGGTGATGTGATAGAGTCTTTGGCTCCCACGGTTGCCTTTGAGGTGACGAGTCGTATGCCAGGGGCTGCAGAAGGTGACACAGTGAGTGTTGGTTTAAGCTTTAAAAATATGGATGATTTTGGTCCGTTGCGTATTGCCCAACAAATTAATGGGCTGTCTGAAATGTGTGATTCTCGCGTTAACTTATCAGACTTGTTGGCAAAGTTAGACGGTAATGACACGCTTCATGAAATTTTACATGATGTGATGTTAGATGCTGACAAACTAGCTCAGCTGAAATCAGACTTAGAAGCCGCGGCTCCACCTGCTGCAAGTGAATAATAATAAAGGATAAGTACAATGGCTGATACTCAAGAAAAATCACTATTGGATCAGTGCTTGGCCGATGCCAAGATGGCATTAGATGACTCTCAAAAAGGGCATGCAATTGACTTGCTAAAAGAGTTTGTAGCACAGGTTGAAACAGGCGGTGTAGAAGGTATTTCTAACCCATCTGCATTTATTAATAAAAAAGTTCAAGAGATTGACGATGTAATTTCTGCACAAGTTAATGAAGTTTTACATCATTCAGACTTTCAGAAACTAGAAGCATCTTGGAGAGGTTTACACTTTTTGGTGTCGAACACTGAATGTGGGTCTAAATTAAAACTGCGTCTGTTAAACGCAACAAAAAAAGAGCTGCTTGATGATCTGGAAAAAGCTCTTGAGTTTGACCAAAGCACCTTATTCAAAAAAATATACGAAGAAGAATATGGTACTTTCGGTGGGCACCCATACTCATGTTTAATGGGTGATTACGAATTTAGTCGCCTGCCCCAAGATCAAGAACTGTTGCGCAAACTTTCTGGAGTTGCCGCAGCAGCTCACGCGCCACTTATTTCCGCAGCAGCTCCAGAGCTGTTTCATATGGAGAGCTTCGGGAACTTGCCGACGCCTCGTGATTTAACAAAGTTATTTGAGAGCTCGGATATGGCTGCGTGGCGTTCATTTCGTCAATCAGAAGATTCACGTTATGTAACGCTAGTATTGCCACACGTCTTAATGCGCTTGCCTTATGGCCCAGAAACGATACCTGTTGATGGATTAAACTTTGTTGAGAAAGTTGATGGCACTGACAACAAAAAATTCTGTTGGGGGAATGCTTCATATGCGTTAGCACAGCGTATTACGCACGCGTTTGCTTTATACGGATGGACTGCAGCAATTCGTGGTGTAGAGGGTGGCGGCCTGGTTGAGTCACTGCCAGCTTATACATTCAAAAGCTCCGACGGAGACTTAATATTGAAATGTCCTACTGAGGTTACTATTACGGACCGTCGTGAAAAAGAGTTGTCTGATCTTGGCTTTATTTCCCTATGTCACTGTAAAGGTACGGATTATGCTGCATTTTTTGGTGGGCAGACATCTCAAGAACCTAAGGTTTATAATCTTTCAGACGCAACTGCTAATGCTAATATTTCTGCTAGGTTACCCTATATTCTAGCTTCGTCTCGCTTTGCTCATTATATCAAAGCTATTATGCGAGATAAGATTGGGAGCTTCATGACTAAGAATGATGTGGCTAACTATTTAAATAACTGGATTGCTAGTTATGTATTGTTAAATGATGGGGCGCCACAAGCAGTTAAGGCTCAATATCCGTTACGTGAAGCACGAATCGATGTAGAAGATATTCCAGGTAAGCCAGGTTCTTATCGTGCGATTATTTACTTGCGCCCACACTTCCAGTTAGAAGAGTTTGACGCGTCTATTCGCTTGGTTGCAAATCTTCCAGCGCCAGCCGGTGGTTAATAAAAAAGGAGTATAAAAATGCCAATGACAACAGAAAATCATGTAAGAACCCCAGATAATCTGGTGGATTTAGATGGATTGTTTAAATCGACAGTTAAGGGGTTTGAAGGGTACGGAATTCTATTTAAAATTGAAGAAGAAACTTCTCGCCAGGTTTCTGGGGATGCTTCGGGGTCTTTAGATTCACGAGCGGAAGTTCGTGCTTCGAGCATAAAGCTTTGGGTTAAAGAAGGGGTAAATGACCCCGTGATTGAGCTGAATATGAATAAGGGTACGCCATTTAAAAAGATGACGGTTGTTCGGTTAATTAATGCAAATGGTGAAAACCAGGTGAAGGCAACACAAACATATGAAAACATTATGATTATGAAATATAAGCCTCATCAAGAGATACCCTACCGAGGTTCAAATGTAGATGGCTTAACATGTCTTGAATTGAGGTTCAGCAAAAAAACAAACCAAGTAGCAGAGTTTGACCAAAAAGGTACTAAAAAAGGTCAAAACGTTTCTGGGTGGGATTATAGTCAGGCAACGGCAGTTTGATCTTAGTCTATTAGGAATAATATTTTCATCTGTTGATAAAAGCACAGTTTAAACTGTGCTTTTATGCTATGGGTTGCTAAAAACTTTGCGTAAAAGTTGGGTGTTTTTTATCAGATTTTTAGCCGACTTCTCTAATGTTTTTCCTGCTTTAGTTATAGCATGTAAATTCTGAAGGCGTTGAGCGAAAAAATCAATAATCTCGTGGATTGGAGCCTGCGTATGATACCAGTATAATAAAGTAGATGTGTATATCGCTGCAAGTGTGGCGCGTTTTGAATAGTAGTTCATATCGGTTGATTGATCGCCGGCGATTCTCCAAACTAAATCTGCTAAACGCAACGAAAAAGTTAAGTTAGAAGCTTGAGCGTTACATTGACGAATTGACGCAAACTCTGCCTCTTTGTGGGTTTCTAGATCAGTAAAGTGTAGTTGAATTAACGAGATTACAGTTTGGGTTGTTCCTATAGACTTATCTATACACTGCCTGTTCGGGTTCTTAAGTTTATGTAGTAAATATTGTTTGTAGGTGTGAATAATAGAGTGTGAGTTGTGTTCGAATAATATTTCAAAATCTAGGCGGGACAATTGATCTTTTAGGTGTGGGTAGAGTGAGTCGGCACTCCATCCAGGAAAGGGGTGAATGTTTAAAATGAGTTTAATAGCGTCTTCTTCTGTCATGTTTTAGTGTTTCCAAAATGATTTTGAAGCAAGAGCTAAAATAGTTACAAACTCTAGACGTCCCAGCAACATGCCAACGATATATGTCCATTTTACTGCATCAGGCAAGTGTGCATAGCTTCCAGCAGGTCCGATAACATCGCCCATACCTGGGCCCACATTAGATGTAATTGCGACTGCTCCAGAAATTGCGGTTAAAGGATCTAGGTTTGCTGCTGACCCAACAAGCATCATGATCACGAGTGTTAGCGCCCACATCATAAAAAATGTAATAACGGAGGCGGTAACCTTATCATCGATAACTTTTCCTTGGTAAGTGGGGCGAAAAATACCGTGGGGGATTCGTAGAGTTTTTATTTGTGAACTAGTAATTCGAGACAAAACTTCAAGGCGAAAAATTTTAATTCCTCCAGATGTGGATCCTGTGCAGGCCCCAACCATACTTAAAACAAGTAACAAATGAATAGCGAAACCTCCCCATGCATTATAATCATTGGTCGAAAACCCTGCGGTTGTAATAATGCTAACGGCAGTAAATACTGAATGCCTAAAATTATCGGGAGTGCTTCCTTGAGACAGAGAAACCCACAGCCATAATGCACAGATAGAGATAAACAATGTTAGTAAATAAGTATTAACCTGAGAATTGAAGATAGAAGCATATCGATGATGAGCTAACTTAACGAGAGAGATTAGTGGAAGGCTGCTAATCAGCATAAAGACAATGATTACCCATTCTACGTTAGGTGATTTAAAGTGTCCAATTGATTCGTCATAATTTGCAATTCCTCCGGTTGCAACGGTTGTAAAACCGTGACAGATTGCATCGAACGGTGTTAATCCAAAAATATAAAGAAGCAAAATACACAACGCAGTTAGAAATATGTAGGCCTTAAAAATTGAGCGTGCGATTTGAGTTACCTGCGGGAGGACTTTGTCAGACTTATCTGAGAATTCGCTCTGGAAGAGCTGCATGCCTCCGACTTTTAGTTTAGGCAGAATTGTCATGGCCATGATTACGATGCCGACTCCTCCAAACCATTGCAATAGTGCGCGCCATAGTAAGATAGTTTTAGGGTAGCTTTCGATGTTTGTAAGCACAGTTGCTCCGGTGGTGGTAATGGCAGAAACGGTTTCAAAAAGTGTATCTGTGAGCGAAATATCAAGAGTAGAGAGTGCAATTGGAAGGCTAGCAAAAATAGAGGTTAGAATCCAAGCCAGGAACGTTAATAAAAATATTTCACGGGTTTGTAGGTTTTCAAGAGGGGCAGATTGAAATCCTAGAATTAAGCCTCCTCCAATAAAAATCGAAGTCATTGCGGATATAAAAAAAGGAATCCACTGAGTGAGCTCACCCATAAATACATATGAAATAATTGAAACGCTAAGTGTTATTCCCCCGATTAAAGTTAGCAAATAACCAAGGATATGCATGAGGCCTAATAGCATTAGTTGAGCAGCTTGTCATGATAGGGGCTATCCAAAGAAAAAGGGGGGATGTCTACTTCTATTTCTCCTTCGGAATCGCTTGAAAGTATATAGCTACCCATCATCATTCCTGAAGGAGTCGAGAGAGGAGTTCCGCTAAAGTACTTATAGCCTTCGCCCGGTTTAATAAGGGGTTGTTCGCCTATCACTCCGTCTCCTTCTACAATAAAGGAAACCCCAGTCTCATCTGTAATTAACCATTTTCGACGTAATAACTTAACTGTAGTCTCATTAAAGTTTTCAATGGTAATTGTATAGAGCCACAGAAATTTATTTTCTTCTGGGGAGGAGTCTTTTCCAAGATATTCCGGACTCGCCGTTACTTTTATGCCATGCGTGGTTTTAGAGTACATCGTTAGTTCAACCTAGATATTTTCATTAATCCAGTCTAATAGCTTTGATTTCGGGTGAGCTCCTACCGTTGTTGCAATCGGAGCACCATTTTGAAATATCATGAGCGTTGGGATGCTGCGCACCTGTTGTGTAGTGGCGGTTTCGGGGTTTTCATCCACATTTAGCTTGAAAATGCTGAGCTTATCACCAAGTTCGTTTGCTAGATCCTCTAATACTGGCGTGAGCATTTTGCAGGGGCCACACCATGGCGCCCAGAAGTCCACAAGCACAGGTTTTGATGAAGCCAGTACATCAAGTTGAAAGGATCCGTCGGATGTGTTTTTTACAGACATTGAAATTCTCCAATTATGGTGCAAATTATATCACTTTTTATAAAAAGCGGAAACAAAAAGCATTAATTTTTATAAAATGGAAATAAAACGCCACTAAACTAGTGAAAAGAAAAAAAGTTCTGGACAATGAGCTTAGGTTTTGTTACTAAAATAACGTCTTGTGGGTAATTAGCTCAGTTGGTAGAGCATCTGACTTTTAATCAGAGGGTCACAGGTTCGATCCCTGTATTACCCACCACCCTGAATTTATTCTTTATACCCAACACCTATATAGCTGCCGCTCAGATGTTTTGACAATTCCCACGAATTACTCTGAATAGACCAGCTTATGCCAGAAATATCTTTGATGGTGACCCCAGCTTTTTTTAAAGGTAGACCAATTTCGCTGGGCTTTAGAAAACGTTCCCACTGGTGAGTTCCTTTGGGGGCCCACTGAAGAACATTTTCAGCTAGAGCGATGCCAGCAATATAAGAAAAAGCCGTGCGGTTGAGGGTTGAAAAAAATAATAAGCCTCCTGGCTTAAGTAGGTTTGCTGCGACTTTTAGTAGAAGTTTGGGGTTGTCAACATGCTCTAATATCTCCAATAGGCACACGACGTTATAAGAGTTTGTTACTTGTTCTACTGTAATTTTATGATATTGAATAGCAAGGTTCATTGAGGCTGAGTGCTCTTGTGCAGCCTCAATAGCCTCAGAAGATTGATCAATTCCGGTTACTTGATAGCCGAGTCGTGCAAAAGGTTCGCAAATAAGCCCACCTCCGCATCCTATGTCAAGTAGACTAGGGCTCTTTCCAAGGGGGTGATTTTGAATGTGTGATAGCATGTAGTGTAAGCGGACAGGGTTTATAGCATGTAATGACTTAAAAGGGCCTGACTCACTCCACCAGGTGTGTGCAAGTTCTGAAAAAATTTCAGTTTCTTTTATTGTTCGTGTATTCATGATAAAATCCAAATAATTCACGATTAGATCATAGTTTATTAGCGATGTCGATTATAATACAGAAATACGGAGGAACTTCAGTAGGTAGCATTGAGCGCATGCGTCATGTGGCTGAGTTAGTAATCTCTGAGAAGAAACAAGGCAATCAAGTTGTAGTTGTTGTAAGTGCAATGGTGGGAGTGACGAATGCTTTGGCAAAACAGGCATCAGAGTTTCACCCCACACACAATAGTATGGCTCGCGATTTTGTTATTTCGAGCGGAGAAAATATTAGTAGTGGATTATTGGCTCTTGCGATACAGGAGCGTGGTGTTGAGGGGGTGCCACTGTCAGGTTGGCAGGTGCCAATCATAACAACACCTATACATGGTAAGGCTAGTATTCAACAGACTGATCCTGTTCGGTTATCAATGTTGTTGGCACAGGGAAGTATACCAGTGATTTCAGGATTTCAGGGGGTCTCTGAAGCGGGAATGATTACTACTCTTGGGCGAGGGGGGTCTGATACTTCTGCAGTTGCCCTTGCAGCAGCATTAAATGCGGAGCGGTGTGATATTTATACAGATATTGATGGAGTTTATACTGCTGACCCGCGACTTGTATCAGAGGCCAAGCTAATACAAAATCTTTCTTATGATTTTGCCATATTAATGGCTCATCAGGGGGCAAAGGTGGTACATCCAGCTGCAATGGAAATGGCTAAAAGTGCCAGAGTTCCAATTCGAGTATTATCAAGCTTTGGCTCTGATTGTTTTACTAGTATAGGAGCTGCGGATGATTTTGATGTGTGCGCAGTTTCGCATATTGAAAATTTAGCAGTGTTTTCTACTCAAGTTAATAATGGCTTTAGTGAAGCTTTAGAAACTATCAAACGAAATAATGTGGTAGTGGATGTCATAGATCTTAAGGCTGACCGGGTTGTTGGCTGTGTTTTAGAAGAAGATATAGCTTTTGTTAGTGAAGAGTTGAATGCACGCAAGATCTTCCCCAAATGGCAAAAGGCAGCAAAGGTTTCGTGGGTGGATTCAGGCGCTGAGTCTCGTGCTCAGCGCATCTTAAATCTGATATCTGATGGTGATTTTCCTATTTTGAATTTATGGAAATGCCCAGGGAGAGTATCAGCGACAATTCCCCGAGATCACTTGAGGTCGTTTGTTTCTTATCTACATCAGTATATTTTTTAATGAAATTTATTGATTTTTTTAGGATTTTACATTAAAACATAATTAGTCTAATAGCATATCTATTGGGGTGTAGCCAAGCGGTAAGGCAACGGGTTTTGATCCCGTCATGCGGAGGTTCGAATCCTCCCACCCCAGCCATTTTGTATAATTCACTGTTTATAAAGTCTAAAGGCCATTTGTGCCGAAGCATTCGCATAACTCACGAAGGTTTTATAGCCGTTTTAAAGGGTATTGAGTAGATAGAAAAAGTCCGGGAGCTTGTGTGTGAGCTTCCCGGGTAGAAGTGAGAGAGTGGGTGACGAATTACTTTTTATCGGAAATCATGGCCATAAACTGTGCTTCGGTAGTGAGAGTTTCTCCAACCTTGGATATCCCTTGGAATTTTGCTATATTTCCTCGCTTTTGAGTTAAAGTGACTTGTAGGGTAAGTTGATCGCCTGGAGTGACAACTTGGCGAAATTTGACCTGATCAATGCTCATAAAAAACATTAGTTTGTCTGACATAGATTGTCCGGCTTGTTCTAGCTGGAAACCCATAAAAACTCCGGCAGCCTGTGCTAGGGCTTCAACAATTAAAACACCAGGCATAACTGGAGAGTTTGGGAAGTGACCCTGAAAGAATTGCTCGTTAATGGTAACATTTTTAAGGGCTATAATTTCATTTTCAGAAACATTAGTTACGCGATCTACTAGCAACAGCGGGTATCTGTGTGGAATGAATTGCTTAATTTTTTGAATATTTAAAGGGAAATCGCTCATTACATTCCTCCTCCTAGAGAGAAGAAGAATACTTCTTCTTGGTCAAATATTTCTTGAAGCAAAGGTTTTGCAGCTCCAATGACTAGACGTCCCATGAACGGAATATCTACCTGTAGCCCGGCGCCGATACTCATGCGAGTTTTTAGGGCGTTTCCAAGAATACCAATTCCGTTATCCTCTGCGTCAGGCTTTGGGGATCCTATGTTCCAAACACTTCCTATATCTAAGAACGTTATTGCTCGAACGCCTACGTCTGGCGCAAAGGGAAACGAGAACTCAGTTGTGACTTTGTACATATTTAAGCCACCAGTTGCACTTGTATTAAATTGGTTTTGGTTACCTTTAGACGTTGGTTTTTCTTCTAAGCTTTTGTCCTCTCTTGGTCCTAGTCCAGCAACCTCAAACCCACGGAAAGATAAGTACCCCAATCGATAGCGTTCAAAGTAGTTAATGTAATTGTTGTTTACTTCCCACATTTTCCCAAAGTTACCTTTGAAAGATAGAACCATGCCGCTGCGGCCAAAAGGAATATGGTAGTCTCCACCCACATCAAGCTTTACATAGTCTACATTTCCGCCGATTCCAGAGTATTCGAGTGAGGTTGAAAGTTTTACACCTTCCGTTGGTGTGAATCTATCGTTTCGAGTGTCATATATACAATTTAGCGAGGCAGCTGATTTGTAGCGGTCTTCTTCACGGTCTGCATACTTTAAATTATGCATTGTTTTGTGAGAGTGTTTGCTTTCATTAGATGGCTCAAAAAAATTTGTGTCATAGTGTTTGAACGTATAGTCAACAGACGTTCTGAAATTTTCTGTCCAGTTAAAAATTAATGTTGGTGAAAGTGAGTAGGAAAATTCTTTGTAGGCAGAAAACTCTTTATCCTGATCACTTTTAAGGCTTCCCCCCAATGATAGGTCAATGTTCTTGAAAAGTGAAGGTTTTGAAAAGCTTAAGTTTAGACTTTGGGTGTTTTGTCCAAAAACGCTTTGTAATTGGGCAGCTATACCAGTTCCTTTAATATTACGGTGAGATACGCTGGCATTTCCGGCAAGTCCCTGTTTTCTTCCATAGGAAGCTCCCCCCATAATGCTGGAGAATGACTTTTCGGATACTCTTAACATAAGGGTTATCTTGTCTGAAGCTGATCCAGGACGTTTTTCCGATGCAATGTACGGTTCAAACAAACCTAAGTTTCGAATATTTTTAAGAGACCTTCGAATGAGAACTGGGTTGAAGGGGTCACCTTCAGATATTAGTAATTGATTGCGAATAATATGTTCGCGGGTTAAGCGGTTGCCTTCGATAACAATTTTTTCAACAAATACTTTCTTCGATGGTGTAATTTTATAGGTGACGTCGATAGTTGAGTTTTTTTCAAGCTTATTAAACTCGGGGGTTATTTGAACGAAAGGGTATCCTTGAGTTGCGTAGTAATCATTGAGTGTGTCAATAGAAGCCTCAATGTCTTCTTGGTTAAAGGTATCGCCGCTTTTATAGGGGATTTCAGATAAAATAGCCTTGGTTGATAGGGATTTGTGAGGGTTTTCTATAGAGATTGAGCCCACAGTATATTGAGCACCCTCGGATATTTGGTAAGTTAGATGAAATGATTCATAGTTAGCCAGGAGCTCTGCCGTGGAGTGCTTTACTTTAAAGTCGTAAAAGCCATTTTTTAAATAAAAGCGACGAAGTTTTTCTTCATCAACACGAACTCGGTTAGGATCATAAACATTGCTAGTTTGAAAGAAAGAAAGCGCACCAGTCTCTTCTGAATCGATAACTGATTTTAAGTCGACGGGGTCAAAGTAGTTATTTCCCACGATATTAATTTTTGAAATATTTGTTGGAGCACCTTCTTCTATTTTAAAAACAAGGTCTAACCTATTTTCTGGGCGGTGAATAACCTGAGGTGTTATGCGAGCGTTGAAATAGCCTTTGGCTCTATATATTTGTAGTAAAATATCCATGGCTTTAATGGTATCGCCTTTTTTAAAGACTTGGCGACTTTCTAAGTGAAGCTCTCTTTTTACCATGTCTTCGGGTAGTGCAGACATGCCTTCAAAAGATATTTCATTAATGATAGGGTTTTCTTTGACGTTGATTGATAAAATTCCGGATTTAAATGAAAAAGAAACACTGCTGAATAGGCCGGTTGCAAAGATGTTTTTTAAGTCTTGATTGATAAGCTTTGCATCATAACTATCCCCGGACTTTGTGCGTAAATAGGAAAGAACAATAGCGGGGTCAACGCGAGAGCTTCCAAGCACTGATATGCGTTGAATGGCCTCGGCGGCGACACTAGAGACCATCAAATTAAAGACTAGTGCTGAAATCAGGCTTTTATTCATTTTCACGGTTAACACCCTTTCTAGGTTTTATTTAAAAAAACACATCTTTATACGTTACCAGCAAAAATAACGCAATCAATACGATAAATCCAATTGTAAAGGCCCACTCCTGGATTTTTTCGTTAACTGGTCTACCTTGGATTGATTCAATAAAGTAGAACAGTAAATGCCCACCATCAAGTGTTGGAATAGGCAAAAGATTAAAAAATCCAAGGCTAGTTGAAATTAACGCGGCATAAAATATAACAATTGAAAAGCCCATATCTGCTGCAGATTTAATGCCTTTTGCAATAGCGATAGGACCACCTAAACTACTAGTGTTTCCCTGAGTAATCATATTTTTCAACGCGAGTATAGTTGACCATGATATTTGTAGGGGGTACATCGCTGCATAGTATAAGGAAGGTTTAAGTTGAAATGGTGGGCTGTGGGCCGTTTTGATGCCAATAGAGTATGCGTTTTCTCCGCTTATATCAGTGGCTTTTGCCTCAAATATGTAGGTTTGAACGGTATTGTTGCGCTCAGCAACGATACTTACAGTAGAAGAAATAAGCGTTTGCATGACGCTTATGATGTCTTTTAGGGAAGTAACAGGTGTTCCGTTAATGGATTGAATAGAGTCTCCGATATGTAGGCCAGCTGCTACCGCGGGGCTATCTTCGGAAAAACTTTCGATTTTTGACGACATTCCGGGTTGTCCAGAAAGCAAAAATACGCCAAAGAACAAGACCATTGCGAGTAAGTAGTTTGCAATTGGACCACCAAAAGAGACCATGATTCTTTGAAATACTGGGCGATAATGTAAACACAGCTGTTTATCTGGGGCTGATATTGACTTGTCTGCGCCTGAGCTTGCTGCATCAACATCGCCAAAGAACTTTACATATCCACCCAGTGGGATCCAGCTGAATTTCCAGCGAGTGCCTTTTGTATCGGTCCACCCAATAATTTCTTTACCAAAGCCGATAGAAAACGTTGACACTTTTATTCCAAAATAACGCGCTGGAAGAAAGTGTCCCAGCTCATGAATAAACACAATGAAGGATAGCACTATGACGAAAAGTAGCGCGGTATATATAAAATCGACTGCAAAAAACTGCATATAACTCTCAAGGTTTGCTTTTTCAGCATAATATAACCGCGAATGCTTGGAAAGCCAATGGCTTTTTATATGAATGTTTTTCTGGGTGGATGGGCAAAAGTTGCATTTGGGGGAATTTTTTGCCCAGCAATCTACTGTTTTAAGTTCTTATTTTAAAGTTTTTCATAGGAGTTTAGTGGACTTGCCATTTGGCACATTATTTGCATATGAGGGAGTGGAGCATTTTAAAATAATACGAAAGGATATTGAAATGTCTAAAATTCAAGCAAATGCAAATAACCAAGTAAAACGCCACCAAGAGTCTAGGTCTGCGTCTGCAGCACGTATAGCCAGTGGTAAGCAAATTAACAAGGCTAGCCAGGGTGCTGCCGAGTTGGCTGCGTCTTCGAAGTTAAACGCAACGTCACGCTCGTTATCGGCAGCAACCTCTAACGCACGTCGTGCGTTAACTTTGGGGCAAACCGCAGATGGTGGCTTGTCTCAGGCGCAAGACGAAGTGGTTCGTATCAAAGAGCTTGCAGTGCAAGCATCATCTGATACATTTGATGATAGCGATCGTGCGAAAGCCTCGGCGGAAGTTGCGGCACGTTTAAGCACTATTGATGATGTGATTGTTAAAACAACACGTTTTGGTGACACAACTTTATTAGATGGTACGGGCGGTGAAGCTTCTGATGGTGTTTTTCAGTTTCAGGTTGCGGAAAAAGCTGGAGATATCTCGACGCTAGATTTGTCAGCAAAATTTGACACTGCAACATTAGGAATTGACGCTGCGGCGGTTGATACCATTACCAATGCGCAGACAGCGATTGGTTTGTGTGATACGGCGATTGGACTAATTAACGATGGTCGATCTGCTACGGGTGCGTTTATGGCGGGTATGGAATCTACTATTAACGTAAACGACGTGAAACAAGAAAATGTGGATAACGCAGTATCTGTGTTTTCTGATGCAGACATAGCTAAAGAAGCAACTGCATTAAGTAAGGCGGAAATTGGAGAACAATTGGCACAGGCGATGATTTCTGGTGCTAACAACGCAGAGAAAAACATTCCAGGGCTTCTACGCTAATTTCAGCTACTTAAACAACAAAGAACCATCGACACACTATCGATGGTTCTTTGTTGTTTGGATCTTTTTCTTGTCTATTTTTATGAACGGTATTAATCTTCCTTTTAAAAGTTTAATTAATATTCGGATTATTTATGTCAGTCGTTGTTCGATTTGCGCCTAGCCCCACAGGCTTTATTCACATTGGTAACTTAAGAGCGGCTTTGCTCAACTATCTATTCGCAATTAAGAATAAGGGGCAATTTATTTTGCGCATTGATGATACAGACTTGGAGAGATCAGAAGATCGGTATGAGTCTGCAATCAAAGAAGATTTATCATGGTTAGGTTTGAACCACGATGTTACGTTTAACCAATCCTCTCGATTTGATAGGTATAATGAAGCTATTGAGCATTTAAAATTTGCGGGTCGCTTATACCCCTGCTTTGAAACGCAGGATGAGTTGGATTTTATGCGCAAGCGTCAGCTTTCTCAGGGAAAGCCCCCGATTTATAATCGTCAGGCACTAGAGCTTTCAGAGACTCAAAAACAAGCGCTTCTAGATGATGGGCGATCACCTCATTGGCGATTTAAACTGCGTGCGGGCGAAACTGGTTGGAGCGATATGATTCGTGGTGACGTAATGTTTCACGATGCCTTTGCCTCAGATCCTGTGCTGATACGTGCAGATGGTGTGCCGCTTTATACACTACCATCAGTGGTGGACGATATGGATTATGGAGTAACACATATTATTCGGGGTGAGGATCATGTGACGAATACGGCTGTTCAAATTCAGATTCTAGAGGCGTTAAAAAATTTGGGTGGGACAAAGACTAGCAGTATGGAGTGTGCGCATTTTTCGCTTATTGTAGACGCTTCTGGGCGTGGCTTTTCAAAGCGTGCGGGGGATTTGTCTATTCGATCTTTGCGTAAAGATGGCATAGAACCTATGGCTTTGCACTCTTTGTTAGGGAAGTTAGGAACGTCTGACCCTATTGCTCCACGTCATACATTGTTGGAGTTGGCAGAGGAATTTGCTTTCTCAAAATTTAGCCGGTCTACTCCAAAGTTTTCGGTAGAGGATGTTGAGAAAATTAACTCAAAGTATTTACACTCGCTGCCTTATGTCGAAGTTGAATCTCGACTAAGGGCGATTTTACCAGATATTACGGAGGTGTTTTGGTCAGTGGTTGGCGGCAATGTGAGTCATCTGTCGGAGCTTGTTTATTGGTGGGAAGTATGTCACGGAAAAATAGATAGCGTTATTGAAGAGGTCGAGGTTGTTAAGTCGGCGTTTGATTTGTTGCCTTCAGATGGATGGAACGAAAGCACTTGGACGGAGTGGACGTCTGCGATTAAAGCCGTTACCGGTAAAAAAGGAAAAGAGTTATTTATGCCTTTGAGGTTAGTGCTTACTGGGCGTGCTCACGGTCCGGAAATGAAGAGGTTTTTACCATTGATTGATCGCAGCATTGTGCTGGAACGCTTGACAGAAGCTGCGGGAAAATTGTAATGGCGTTGAAAGTTTATAATACACTTAATCGGAAGAAAGAGATTTTTCAACCAAGACACTCATCACATATTAAAATGTATGTGTGTGGTCCTACGGTGTATGCTCCGCCCCATATTGGTAATGGCCGACCAGTAGTAGTGTTTGATGTATTATTTCGTCTGTTACAGTTGCTATATCCGAAGGTAACGTATGTTCGCAATATTACGGATGTAGATGATAAAATTAATGAAAAAGCGCTGCAGACCGAACGGTCAATTGCTGAAATTACTGAAGAAACAACGAAATTTTTTCATGAAACTTGTGCCTATTTAGGTGCTCTTTCACCGTCTGTTGAGCCTAGGGTAACGGGACATATGTCTGAAATTATCTCAATGATCCAAACCCTCCTTGACAAGGGATATGCATATGAAAAAGATGGGCATGTGCTCTACCGTGTGCATAAATTTTCAGCATATGGAAAACTGTCACGAAAGAACCAAGATGAGCTAAAAGCTGGAGCCCGGATAGAGATTGCCCCGTACAAAGAGAATGCGTCAGATTTTGTGTTGTGGAAGCCATCAACTCTACCAACGCCTGGGTGGGACAGCCCATTTGGATATGGTCGGCCAGGTTGGCACATTGAATGCTCGGCAATGAGTGCAAAGCACTTAGGAAAAACATTCGATATTCATGGTGGCGGAATCGATTTAGTGTTTCCCCATCATGAGAATGAACTTGCTCAGAGTGCGGCCTGTCATGATGCGGCGATGGCTAATTTTTGGATGCATAACGGGCATTTGAGTGTTGAAGGTCAGAAAATGTCTAAATCGTTAGGCAATGTTATTATTATTCAGGATTTAATAGGTAAGGTGCCTGGCCAGGTTGTGCGATGGGGATTGTTAAGTAGCCACTATCGACAACCTTTGGATTGGACTGCAGAGCTGGAGCAGCAATCATATGCTGCATTGAATCGTATTTATACTGCGCTAAATACACTGCATGTGAGTGATTGGGAGAGCGATGTTGAGCTTCAAAACATTAGCGAAGGTGTGTTAACTGCATTGCAGGATGACTTGAATACACCCCTGGTATTTAAGTATTTGCATGATTTAGTACATACGATAAATACTGCTGAGAATGAGGCTGATAAATATGCCGCTCAGAAAATATTATTAAATTCTGCAAAGTTTATGGGGCTCTTGCGTGAAAGTAGTGATGATTGGTTTAGAGGGCAAATTTCAGAGGGTGGCATTACTGAGGCAGAAATAAACAAACTGTTAGAGTTTCGGCGTTTAGCAAAACAAAACAAAGATTTCCAGAAGGCGGATTTAATTCGAGATCAACTAAAGTCAGAGGGGGTTTCAATTAAAGATACACTTGAAGGTCAAGAATGGCGGCGCGAAATTAAATGATGTCTATAGTTTATGTTAATACACCTGAGGCACTAACGGCGGCTATTAATGAAATGTGCCAAGAGACAACTTTTTTAGCAGTAGACACAGAGTTTCGGAGAGAAGATACATACTTTCCGCAACTGTGTTTGGTGCAGGTCGCGACACAGCAGACGATTTTTTTAATTGATGCAGTAGCCCTTAAAGATATTAGCCCCTTTTTCACGATTTTAGAAAATCCAAATATCTTGAAAGTGTTACATTCCGGCAGGCAGGATCTGGAGATTTTTTGTCAATTAATGGAGGGTCGTGTGGTTTCATCTGTGTTTGATACGCAGATTGCCGCTATGTTCTTAGGTCAAGGAGATACGCCGGGGTTTGAAACTTTAGTTCAAAAACTATTGGATGTTTCGGTTGACAAATCATCTAGACATACTGATTGGATGCAACGCCCATTAACAGAGGCTCAAAAGTCTTATGCGGTAGATGATGTGTTGCATCTTCGTCCGCTGTATTCGTTGCTAGTGAAGCAACTGGAGGAAAGAGGGCGAGTTAAGTGGGCGCAAGAAGAAAGCAAGCTATTGGAAAATGCGGAATTGTTAATTCCAGTTCCACTCAATGCATGGAAACGGTTAAGCATATCCTCGGCTCCCCCCAGAGAAATGTTGGCTATTCAAAAGTTAGCTGAGTGGAGAGAGTTTACAGCACAACAAGCTAACGTGCCTAGGTCGTGGGTGGTAAGAGATGAGTCAATACTTGCGATTGCAAAGCGACTACCAACAAACGTAGAAGCTTTGAAAAAGGGTGGGCGTTTGCAGTTAAGTGATGATCTGCTGTTGCAAGAAATATTAGATCTTGTGCAAGAAGTATTGGAAGCTGAAGAAGATAATCTACCGCGGCCACACAAAAAACATACGGTAGTGTCTAAAAATCAACATGGTTTGTTAGAAGTGTTGAAACTATTATTGCAAGTTATTGCAAATGAGTTGCACCTAAGCCCAAAAGTGGTTGCAGAAAAAGAGCAGTTGGTTTTGTTTGTGCTGAACAAGGGGGATTTGAAAAAGATGCCTGAATTAACCACGGGCTGGCGGAAAGCGGCGTTTTGGGATGTTGCCATAGAAATGTATGTTGGAAAGTTGTGTTTACACGTAAATAACGAGCGTGTAACAATTGATAGTCAACATGAAAAGTCATGATAAATCACTAAATTTTTTGGTGTTGTCTGCGTTGCTTTTGACAGGGATTGGCGATTTAAATTCGAGGGTTGATAGATTGGTAGGCCCAAGATATTCAAGCTCATGGCCATTCTAAAAAAGAATTGCACTTAAAGCTAAATGGTTTCTTACTGAAGGTGTTCAAGTAAAAAAAATCGTACTTTACGCAAAAGAAAGAAGAGAAGTATCGTTACCAAGAATTGGATCATGATGAGTTTTCTTGCATATTAACTTTTCCCGAAGAGATTCGCGTGAGGGTGTGAAGGCTGATTTTAAGGGTAGAACTTTAACGGAGAGATTAACTAAAAATACTAACCATAAGAATCTTTACAATAAAGCAATACAGATTAATTAGCTAATGGATATCATAATGCAACCTAGGGAGGGGGCCTTGCTAGGTTGCATATATTCCTGGTGTTTCGGGATCGTTTTTCGTACACTGGCCCAATGATTAATGACACACTTTCAGAAACCAATCACTACTTAGACATGCTGAATCCTAAGCAGCGCGAGGCTGTGGGATATTTTGATGGGCCATTGCTTATTTTAGCGGGTGCGGGAACGGGCAAAACCAAAGTATTAACCTCACGTATAGGTCACATACTTAATACCCACAAGGCGCATCCAGGGCAAATTTTAGCTGTGACTTTTACTAACAAAGCTGCACATGAAATGCGATCTCGTGTGCAGGGGTTTTTTGCAGGTGCACAAGCAATGTGGTTGGGTACTTTTCATTCTGTTGGGTTAAGAATGTTGCGAAGGCATGCAGAACTAGTAGATCTAAACCCTAGCTTTACAGTTTTAGATTCTGATGATCAATTAAGGTTAATTAAGCAGATCATTAAGGCCGCTGGTTTAGATGAGAAGCGCCATCCAGCTAAGGTTGCCTTACACACAATTAGCTTGTTAAAAGATCGCGCAGTCTCTCCGCTAATTAATGACTTAAAAACTTATAGAGATCCAAAAACGAATCGGTTTGTTTCCGGTTGGATTTCTGACACTTACGTTGCATATCAAAGCCGCTTACAAGTTTTGAATGCAGTTGATTTTGGTGATCTATTATTGCATAGCATTGATATTTTTCAAAAGCATCCAGATGTTTTAGAAAAATATCAAGAGCAGTTTAAATTCATTTTGATTGATGAGTATCAAGATACAAATGTTGCGCAATATTTATGGTTAAGGCTGCTGTCTCAGGGTGGTGCTCAAGTGTGCTGTGTGGGCGATGATGATCAATCTATTTATGGTTGGCGAGGTGCTGAAGTTGATAATATCTTGCGCTTTGAAAAAGATTTTGAAAATGCAAAAGTTATTCGTTTAGAGCAGAATTATCGGTCTACACACCACATTTTAGGTGCTGCTTCGGGCTTAATATCTCACAATCAAGGGCGCTTGGGAAAAGAGCTATGGACCGAAGCTGATGGTGGGGAGAAGGTTGATGTTCGATGTTTGCGGGATTCTGAAGAAGAATCCGTCGTTGTTGCCTCTGCTTTAGAAAATTTATACAAGGCAACTTATCCATTAAATGAGACAGCCATCCTTGTGCGAGCAAGCCATCAGACCCGAGAGTTTGAAGAGCGTTTGATGATACGTGGCTTGCCTTATCGAGTGATTGGCGGAATGAGGTTTTATGAGCGTCAGGAAATTAGAGATGCTCTAGGATATTTACGATTAGTTCACCAACAATCAGATAGTTTAGCGTTTGAGCGAGTGGTAAATATGCCTCGTCGTGGGGTAGGAGAAAGCACGCTTAATATTATTCATACATTGGCACGTGCGCAAAATATTAGTGCTTTTGCTGCCACTATTCAATTACTTGATACTGATGAACTTCGCCCTCAGGTGAGGTCGATTTTGAGAGGTTTTGTTGAAGATGTTAAGCGTTGGCATTTTCAGTCTAAAGAGCTATCTCCTGCCGAGTTAGCAGGAGTTGTGTTAGATGAGTCTGGCTATACAGGATACTGGCGAAATGAAACAACTCCCGATGCTCCCACAAGGCTAGAAAACTTAAAAGAGTTGATATCTGCGTTAGAGGACTTTTCTACCCTAGAGGGGTTTTTAGAGCATGTTTCGTTAGTAATGGAAGCAACTAAGGAAGATGCGGGTCCTCAAATTACGATCATGACATTACATGCCGCTAAAGGATTAGAGTTTGGCACAGTTTTTTTACCTGGCTGGGAAGAAGGTTTGTTCCCACATCAGCGTTCCTTAGAAGAGTCTGGGTCGGAAGGTTTGGAGGAAGAGCGTCGTTTGGCATATGTAGGAATTACTCGAGCTAAAGAAAAAGCTGTAATTTTGTATGCAACCCGCAGACGTATATACAATCAAACCCAGCATAATTTGCCTTCTCGGTTTATCTCAGAGTTACCTAAAGAACATATCGTTGCTTTTAATACGATAACACAGAGGTCGACACCTGTGCGTAAGTACGGTACCGTTGCAGTGCAAAAAACATTTGCTGATTATGAGTTCAATCAAGAGGTGCACGAGAGTAGCGACCCTATTTCAAAGTTGGTGTACCATAAAAAATTTGGTATGGGTAAAATTTTGAGGATAGAGGGTGATAAGGCAGATGTGCACTTTGAAGAGAGTGGAGTTAAAAAAGTACTGATGAGTTTTTTGTCGATGGTGTGACATAGCTATGCGTTCAATAATTCGAGAATATATTGCAGATATCCAACCGTACGACGCTCTAGAATTGCAACATCAGAAGGAATGTTTGCGATGGATAGATGCTGGGGATCAGCTGTTTCGAATAAAAAAACCAAATATTCCGAGTCGTCATTTAGTGGCCTATTTCATCTTGGTAGATTTAAGTGTTAAAAAAATATTGTTAGTTGACCATAAGTTAGCAGAGTTATGGCTTCCTACAGGTGGTCATGTTGAGATAGATGAAGATCCTAAAGAAACAGTTCGACGAGAATGCCAAGAAGAGTTAGGGGTGAAGGCTCTTCCCCTACTAGCAGAACCGTTGATGTTAACCTTGACAACAACGGTGGGTAAAACTGCCGGGCATGAAGATGTTAGTTTGTGGTTTGTTTTGGAGGGTAACGCCTTAGACCTCTATCAGTTTGACGCAGATGAATTTCATAGAGTTCAGTGGTTTGATTGGGAAAACATTCCCAAAAACTCAGACCCACATATGCAAAGATTCATAGCAAAGTTAAAGTCGTACTTTTAAGTTTTGGAGCTTGTTTTTTGAGCCAAAGTTTACAAAAAATGTACAGACTAAGCTTGTAAGTAAAAGCATAATATCATTTTTATACAAATACTATTTTATTGTTTCTGTAAGTTCATTTAGACTTTTTTAGAAACCTAAGAAGTGGAGAGAAATATGGTATGGAAGCAACCTAACTATTCCCAATGTGTGCCTGCAGTGGTGGTAAGCAATGTTAGTCGGGCTATTGACTTTTATACAAAAGCATTTGGGTTTCAATATATTGAAGAAGAATCAATTAGTGAAGAGAATGCTGATATTCAACATGCAGCATTACGGTTGGGTGAGTTTACTATTATGCTGACGCCAGAAGGGGCGTTTGATATGCCTCACAAAACACCAAAATCTATGGGTATGCCATCTCCGATGTCGCTTTATGTTTATACGCAGAATGTAGATCAATTATATAAAAAAGCAGTAGCTGGAGGTGCAAAAAGCTCCCAAGCTCCAGAGGATAGCTTTTGGGGAGATCGATTTTGTAAACTAGAAGATCCTGATGGGTATGAATGGATGTTTGCAACGTATAAAGAGAGCTTTAATCAGGCTTAAAAAGGAGAGAAAAAAGATACGTAAGGTGCCCTCCCAAAGTTATTAATTTTGATTTCTAATGATTAATATACGTTTTTTATTAGAGTAACGATGGGGGGCTCATTCTGAAAAAATGTGTTTATTTATTTTTGTGTATAGGAGCTGTATTTGTACAGGTAGGTACAGGTGCTATTGCGCCATTTATCCATTTGGCAATGGAATATTTCACTCTTTAGTGGAGGCGAGTGAAACTTTCTGGGAGGTATCGAGACAAAGAAGCGGTGTTAATATTTTTCAAAGGTTTATGCATATAAATTTTCTGTTTTGTTTGTTTTTAGATTTTTTAGCACTCTGTGAGATCGAGTGCTATTGACACGTGAGTTCAAACGTTTTATAACGTTAATGGTTAATAAAATAATATAGAGGTAGTCATGAAATTTACACCCTTACATGATCGCGTTTTAATCGAACGCAAAGAATCTAGCGAAAAAACTGCAGGGGGAATTATTATCCCCGATACTGCAAAAGAAAAGCCTGCCGAAGGTACAGTAATTGCTGCTGGTGATGGTATTCATAAAGATGATGGTACAGTGCTGCCTTTAAATGTAAAGGTTGGCGATAAGGTGTTGTTTGCCAAGTGGGGCGGTAACGAAGTGACGATTGATGACAATGATTTCATCATCATGAAAGAGTCGGACATATTAGGTATTTTAAAATAAGTTAGTTAAGGAGAGATATAAATGGCAAAGAAAATTTTATTTGCAGAAAAAGGTCGCGAGAAAATTCTTCGTGGGGCACAAATGTTGGCAGATGCAGTAAAGG
This sequence comes from Alphaproteobacteria bacterium CMAR1, assembly GCA_963693005.1. GTDB lineage: Bacteria > Pseudomonadota > Alphaproteobacteria > UBA6184 > UBA6184 > Bodonicaedibacter. Next base: position 761,431 of record OY843726.1, read on the forward strand.
TTACGTATGGCCCTAAAGGACGTAACGTTATTATAGAAAAATCTTATGGTGCTCCCAAAATTTCAAAAGATGGTGTAACGGTTGCACGTGAAATTGATTTAGAAGATAAGTTTGAAAATCTGGGTGCGCGTACTGTGCGTGAAGCTGCAATTAAGTCTGCAGATATTGCAGGTGACGGTACAACTACGGCAACAGTTTTAGCTCAATCTATCTTGACTGAAGGCCACAAGGTGATTGCCGCTGGTATGAACCCAATGGATATTAAGCGTGGGATTGACCAAGCAGTTGAGGTTGCAGTTGAAGGCTTAAAAAGTAGCGCTAAGCAAATTACGACTAATGAAGAAATTGCCCAAGTAGGTACAATTTCTGCGAATGGTGAACGTGAAATTGGTGATATGCTTGCAAAAGCTATGGAAAAAGTAGGAAAAGACGGTGTAATTACGGTAGAAGAAGCTAAGTCTTTAGCAACTGAGTTAGAAGTTGTTGAGGGGATGCGTTTTGACCGTGGGTATTTGTCTCCATATTTTTCAACGAATATGGAAAAAATGGTGTGTGAATTAGAGAATCCATTAATTTTGATTCATGACAAGAAAATCTCTTCATTGCAGCCGTTGGTAGCGTTGTTAGAGAGTTCTCTGCAGGGAAGCCGTTCATTATTGATTATCGCTGAGGACGTTGAAGGTGAAGCGTTAGCAGCTCTAGTGCTGAATAAGTTGCGCGGTGGATTACGTATTGCGGCCGTAAAGGCACCTGGATTTGGTGACCGTCGTAAAGCTATGCTAGAAGATTTAGCAGTCTTGACAGGTGGTCAGTTGATTTCTGAAGAAATGGGCATTAAATTAGATGCAGTTGACACATCAATGCTAGGTTCTGCAAAGCGTGTCGTTGTGACAAAAGATGATACCGTTGTCGTAGATGGAGCAGGTAATGCAGATGACATCAAAGCGCGCTGTGAGCAAATTCGCCAACAGATTGAAAACAGTGATTCTGAGTATGATCGTGAAAAATTACAAGAACGTTTAGCAAAATTATCAGGCGGTGTTGCAATTATTCGCGTGGGTGGAGCTACTGAAGTTGAAGTGAAAGAAAAGAAAGATCGTGTGGAAGATGCAATGCATGCGACGCGTGCCGCAGTTGCTGAAGGCGTAGTTCCAGGTGGTGGTGTTGCGTTGTTAAGAGCTATTAAAGCCTTGGATGCAATGAAGGTTGACCATCAAGAACAACGGGTTGGTGTTGATATTATTCGTCGCTCACTAGAAGCTCCGATTCGTCAAATCTTAAAGAATGCAGGTATTGATGCGTCTGTGATTGTGAATGCAATTATGGAAAAAGATGATGTAAACTTTGGGTACGACGCGCAGAATAATGAATATACGGATATGTTAAAAGCTGGAATTATTGATCCAGTGAAAGTTGTGCGTTCTGCCTTGCAAAATGCAGCCTCTGTTTCTGGGTTGCTGATTACAACTGAGGCAATGATTGTTGAAAAAGAAGAGCCTAAGCCAGCAGGTATGCCAGGTGGTGCACCGCATATGGATCCTGGTATGATGGGAATGTAATTTCCTTTTAGAGTATAAGTTTAAAGGCCCCCGAATGGGGGCTTTTATTATAAGGTATCTATTTTCTATCCTCAAAGTAGTCAGAAAATATTTTATTTCTTTAAATTAAAAGGGATTGCTTTGATATCTAAATACTTTATGACTACGCGAGTTATAAAACTACCAATAACTGTTATTAGTACCCAAAATAGCATTGTTTCAGGAGTCATGATGTCTGGATTCCAAGTAAGGATAACCGAGAGGAATAGGCCCCATAAAATTGTAACCTCTCCATGAAGTTGGGTTTTTAGAATAGCGACGGGTTTTCCTCGAATAATATCGCGTAGGATAGCGCCAACGCTTGTTGTAATAACTGCCAGTATCGGGCCCCAGAGCCATAGCGGATGTAACTTTGCAATTAGGGCCATGATTACTCCAGTAACAGTGAACGCTGCTCCCCCAAATGCTTCTAAAAGTGCGATTCCCCAATCTATGCTGGTGTTCACATGTTTCTGATGTTTTCTTGAGAGCTTTTTGTTCCGTAGAAACTGCTGGTGTGCCCACATAATTGCTATACCGATAGCAGTTATGCCTAAAATACCCGTAAGGTAGAACGGAGTTAGCATAATGCCTAATTTGGGCCGATTCACTAATAAATCTCGCACGATGCTACCGCTCATTGAAACAAATGCAATAAAAATTGCGCCAAATAAGTTAAACTTTTCTCGATAAGCAATGAGAAGTCCTGATAATGAAAGCGCTAAAATTGCCATAGCTTCTAACGCGAAAAACCATGGGCGTTCAATTGTTTGTAGTAGCAATACAGGGAATAGATATTCTTGTGTCAACGTAGCATAAGTTCCATCATTCCTTACTTGATCTATTGCATGATTAAACTTCTTCACGACGTCTTCAGATACCAATTTTTTACTAAACATGAAATGAATAGGGACTCCTATTCCAAGAAATACTTCCTCTACTTTATCGGTATTCCCAGTTTTCCAGATTGTAGTAGATGCAGCTACGCGGTCATCTAAAACAGCATCGACATGGCCGCGCACAAGAAGATTGACGTTGTCAAGAGTACCCTTGGTCTCGACAAAGTGGTTTTTGTTTTTTGGATTGCTGATAAATTTGTTTATTTCATCTGAGGCAAAAGCCCAACCGGCAGTAACTGCAATTTTTAAGTTATGTTCTTTGACTTCTTTGAGAAACGCAGACATATTCCCCGGTTTGAAGTAAAATTTAGAGCCTTCTCCTTTAAGCACATAGAAAGAGTTTTCTTCTTTTCGGTAAGGTTTAGAGAAGTGTACGAATTTTGTGCGTTTTTTTGTATAGGTTGCAGTTCCAGCGAAGTGTTGGGTTCCGTCTTTAAGGTTCTTAATCTGAGTGCCCCAAGGGATATAAGAGTATTCTTCAATATATCCAGCCATCTTCGAAATAGATCTTGTTAGCTGAACATCAAGCCCGCTTAGAGAGTTTGCGCCTCCGGGAGACTTTTTTGAAATGAAGTAAGGGTCAAGGTAAAACCAACCAATGGTCATGGTGTCATTTTTTATGTGGCTCGTATTCTTCTCTGACTTTGCATAGGTTTTATTAATGTGCAGAAACGTGTCAAGAGAGAGAATTGTTGCAATAAACAAACTGAGAACAATCAACCATTTTGATTTCATGTAGAGTCACCCGTTCTTTAAGGTTATTATAAGTAATGACTAAAAAAATTTAAATCTCTGTGATATCGAGAGGGTAAAAATTCGTCCACAGAAAACTCGCAAAGCCCAAGGGTAAAAAAAGGATCTTTTTGTAAGGTTTTCATAAGGGTTTTACGATCAACTGCCTCAGAAAGTATTATTGACCCCAGTTTGGGGTTCATGGGGCCAGACAGTATAAAAATCCCTGATGTATAGCATGAGTGAATATAGTTCAGATGCTCTTGCATGGAGGTGTTAATTGCATCATCTTCTGCTATATAACGTAATATAATTACAAACAATTTCATCGTACATACCGTATAATAGATATCTGCATTATATGCTCAAGTAAGTTAAGGAAGCTTTAAATGTCTAAGTTAGTCATTCAACTTAGACAGTTTTTCTTCTATTTTTGAGCCATATGAAAATGAAGTATCTTCTCGAAAGTATAGAGTGGGTACTTTTTTGAATGTAATTTTGGGCGCAATAGCATGTCGTATTTTTGGAGAAAGCTCATTTAAAAGCTTTATTAATAATTTTGTTGCTTCAGGGTCATCAACCCCTAGAGGAAGGACAAATACAGTAGCTTGTCTTAGGTCTCCGCCAAGCGTAACACATGTTACGGTAATGGAAATACCCTCCAGGTCAGGGTGATAAACCTCTCCTAGCATAAAGACAGAAGCAAGTAAGTGGCGAAGATCTTCCCCCACACGCAGTTGGCGTTGTGAGGGTTCTCCGTTGTAAGTTTTTTTGTTCTTAGGAAACGACACGTGCAATCTCTTCCACTTCAAAACATTCAATCATGTCTTTTTCTTTGATATCACTATAGCTAGCTAGCGCAATACCACATTCGAAGCCTTCTCGAGCTTCCTTGACTTCTTCTTTTTCTCTTCGCAGAGATTTTAGATCACCTTCATGAATAACAACATTATCCCGAATTAGGCGAACTTTACACCCTCTTCTCACAACGCCGCTTGTAATCATGCACCCTGCAACTTTTCCAACGCCCGTGATATTAAATACTTGGCGGATCTCGGCATACCCTAAGAAGTTTTCTTTCAGATCAGGAGATAATAGTCCAGACATCGCCTTTTTTACATCATCTAGTGCTTCATAAATAATCGAATAGTATCGAATATCTACACCAGATCGTGCAGCGGCTTCTTTTGCTTGAGGTGTTGCGCGCACGCTAAATCCAATAATCATGGCATTTGATGTTTTAGCCAGGCTAATGTCACTTTCGGTGATTCCACCAACTCCGCCATGCAGAATCCGCACGGAAATATCGTCATGTTTTACTTTTAGTAAGCTGGTGGCAATAGCTTCTAATGATCCGTGTACATCGGCCTTAATAAGTACATTAAGCACCTGATGTTGACCTTCTTCATCCATTGACAGTGCAGGTTGTTGGGCCATTGTTTTGTTACGTTCGTCTTGGATTTTTTGTTTGTAGCGTTCGCTAATAGAGCGAGCTTGTGATTCGTTTTCTACAACTAAGAAGGTGTCGCCCGCCACGGGTACGCCACCAAATCCCATAACTTCAACTGGAGTTCCAGGACTTGCTGACATTATTTTTGTGCCGTAGCAATCTTGCATAAGTCTAATTCGGCCTGTTTCGGCTCCAGCAACAAATAGGTCCCCGACCTTGAGAGTTCCTCGTTGTACCAAGATTGTAGCAATTGAGCCACGCCCTTTTTCAAGTCGAGCTTCCACAACTGTACCGTCGGCATCTCTATTTGGGTTTGCTTTCAGATCAAGCATTTCTGCTTGTAACAAAATAATCTCTTCAAGCTTTTCCAGCCCAGTTTTTTGCTTTGCAGAAACTTCTGCGTACAAAATGTCTCCTCCAAAGTCTTCTAAAATTATCTCATGAGATAATAACTCATGCTTAACTTTTGTAGAGTCGGCATCAGCTTTATCCATTTTGTTGATGGCGACTACAATAGCCACCCCAGCAGCTTTTGCATGGTTAATTGCTTCAACTGTTTGGGCTTTTATGCCATCGTCGGCGGCAACTACAAGGACTACGATGTCGGTAACATTGGCACCGCGTGAACGCATTTCGCTAAAAGCTTCGTGACCAGGGGTATCAATAAAAGTAATGCGTTTTCCGTTTTCTTTTTGGATTTGATACGCGCCAACATGTTGGGTTATTCCGCCAGCTTCTTTTGCCACAACATCGGTGTGTCGAAGAGCATCTAACAAAGATGTTTTTCCATGGTCTACGTGCCCCATGATAGTAACGACGGGAGGGCGGGACAACAATGAAGCAGTAACATCTTCTTGTCTTAATATATCTTTTTCAATATCTTCGTTTGCGACACGTTCAATCTTATGACCAAACTCAGTAATTATAAGTTCTGCCGTGTCGGCATCAATAACCTGGTTGATCGTTGCCATTACACCCATTTGCATTAATGAGCGTACAACATCTACGCCCTTTTCAGCCATACGGGCAGCAAGGTCTTGAACGGTAATTGGATCAGGAAGCATGACAGTTCGAATTACCTTATGCGAAGAAGAGTCTTCGTGGTTCTTGCGACGCTCTTTGTCTCTTGCCCGTTTAAGAGAGGCTAGGCTGCGCTTTTTCCCAACATAGTTTTCGTCCATAGCCGCGTGTACATTGATTTTTTTTGTAGGTCGGCGCTCTACATCTCTAGTTACTTTAGGTTGAGGAACATTCCGCTTTTTAATGACCCTTCCTTTGTCCCCGTCTTGGCTCTCCGTACTGTCCTTGAATCGATCCTTTGTGCGAACACTAGTTGTTTCAACTATCTTAGGGGAGGTGGTCGCCTGTTGTGGATCAGGGGTCTCAGGTTGTTCACTAACAACTTGTTCCTCTTTGTTAGTGATAGTAATAACGGGTGGTTGAGAGGGTTTCGTATCGTTAGACGAAGATTCTGCTTGCTTTAATGCTTTCAGCCGAGCTTGGATTTCTTCGGTTTTTAAGTTGCCTGAAAATGCAGCTTCTAGAGCAGCGTCTTTCGTTATGGGGCCCCCATGACGGCGCTTTTTCACCTCTACGACAACTGACTTGCTGCGGCCATGGGTAAAACTTTGTCTCACGCGACCTCCGTCTGCGCTAGCATTCTTAGACACATCTTTTGAGAGTGTTAAAGGTTTGCGGTCTTTAGGTGTATCATCTTTTTTGTCAGTCATCTAATGTCGACTCCTTTGCACAGTTACTTAGCTAGTGGTCTCTTCTGCATCATCGTTAAACCAGACTTTTCTGGCGCGCATAATTAAATCTGAGGCTTTTCGTTCTGTAATTGGGTTAGGTAAAATTTCTAATAGTTCATCAGTTGCCAGGCCGGCAAAGTCATCAACTGACTGAATACCTTCCTTAGCTAAGGCAATAAAGTCATTAAACTCTAAGTCAGGTAAAAACTTAACTATTTCCTCAGAACCACCTAACTCAGTGTACTCTTTTTCAAATTGAGACTTTTGTTGCTCAATAAATAGCTTGCCTCGATTTTGTAATTCGTCAGCGATATCGGCGTCGAAGCCTTCGATTGATTTTAGTTCATCAACTTCAATTTCGGCGATTTCACGGACGCTTTCAAAACCTTCTCCCACTAATAAGTGGGCAATAACAGAGTCTACATCTAAGGCCTCAATGAAAGTTTGAGACAGTTTTTTGTAATGTTCTGCTCGTTTGTTTTCAGCATCTGAAGCGGTCATAACTTCGATTTGCCAACCAGTTAGCATAGATGCCAGCCTTACGTTTTGGCCGCGGCGACCAATAGCAATACTTAGTTGATCGTCAGGTACTACAACTTCAATGCGTTTGGTATCTTCATCTAAAACGACACGCTCAACCTCTGCGGGAGACAGGGCATTTACAATTGTTGTTGCTGGACTAGGTGACCAGTTTATAACATCAATCTTTTCTCCCTGTAGTTCGTCAACTACGGCCTGTACACGACTTCCTCGGACTCCTACGCAGCTTCCCACTGGGTCAACACTAGGGTCATCGCTATATACAGCAATTTTCGCGCGGCTTCCAGGGTCGCGAGCAACTCCCTTAACTTCAATTACCCCATCATAAATTTCAGGCACCTCTTGAGCAAATAGCTTTGCTAAAAACATTGGGTGAGATCTGGAAATAAGAATTTGCATGCCGCGGTGGTCGTTTCGAATGTCAGTGACATATGCACGAATTCGGTCTCCAGGGCGGAAGCTCTCCCTTGGAATCATTTCGTCACGACGTAAGAAGGCTTCAACTTTATTTAAATCAACAGACACACCAGAGTAGTCAGCACGTTTTACAACTCCGCTAACTACTTGATGTGCTTTGTCTTTAAATTCATCAAATTGTTTTGATCTTTCAGCTTCGCGAACTTTGCTGTAAATAACCTGTTTTGCTGCTTGAGCAGTGACGCGCCCCAAATCAATTGGAGGGAGAGGTTCTTTTATGGTTGACCCAATCTCAGCGGTTGCTGATTTTTTCTTAGCTTCTTCCAAGGTCATTTCGGTGTAGGGGTCAATGACTTCCTCTACAACTTTGTGGCAAAGGAACAGGCTTATATCAGCGGTGTGGCGATCTAGCTTTGCTTCGACATCGTATTCTATACCATACTTTATGCGAGCAGCTTTTTTGATAGCCTCTTCGACGGCGACATAAATCTCATCGGAATTTAATCCTTTTTCTTGTGCAACGGCATCAATAACTTGAATTAATTCAGGCTTCATTCTGCTCTTTCCTCTCTCTCATTTTTAGATCAATCATATAATCCAAATCTAAGTTGCCCTTGGCAATCAAATTAATGGGCAACTCTAACAATGTATCAATTAGTGGTTTTTCGGAGCGAAAATAAATAGTGTCTCCGGCCACCTGTTCAATGAAACCTTTTAATTTCTTTACTTCATGAATAGGGGTAGTTGTGAGTATTACAACTTTGTGATTTATAAATCGAATATAATCTTTTATGCCGTGCAAAGGACGATCAATGCCAGCAGAGCTAACCTCTAGAAAATAGGCTTTGTGAATAATGTCTTCTACGTCCATATGTGTTGAAATTGTGCGGTTTGCTCTTGCACAATCAGATACTGTAAGCGGACTCATATCTAGGCGCTCTAATAAAATCTCAAGTTTTGGCTTCGAGCTTTCAATAAAGCGAACCTGCACAACACCAAACCCCAAACTTTCTAGAGGCCCCTCTATAATTTTCTGTACTTTTGCTGTAATCAAAATTTTCCCCATAAACAATAAAGGTGAGCGCTAGCGCCCACCCTCTATCCTACCCACAAACAGAGGCTAAGCTAGCCTTAACGTGAATAAAACTCAATCACAAGATGAGGTTCCATCTGTACTGGATAAGGTACGTCTTCAAATTTTGGAGAGCGCAAGAACTTACCCTTCATACCTTTGTGATCAATTTCCATATAATCTGGAACTTCACGTTCATTTGATTGAATGGCCGACAGAAGCACAACGTTTTCCTTAAACGCGTCCATGATGACAATCTCATCACCATCAGAAACAGAAAAAGACGGTATGTTTACACGTCGTCCATTTACAAGAACATGTCCGTGGTTTACAAACTGTCGTGCTGAAAACACCGTTGGCGCAAGCTTCATGCGATAAATTACCGCATCTAGACGACGCTCTAACAAGTCGATTAGGTGTTCACCTGTGTCGCCACGACGTCTTGCTGCTTCCTCGAAATAACGACGAAAGCGACGTTCGCTGACATTACCATAGTAACCTTTTAACTTTTGCTTTGCCATTAGCTGCACAGCATAGTCAGTGGGCTTTTTACGAGCTTGGCCATGTTGACCAGGACCGTAGTCACGTCTATTCACCGGACTTTTGGCACGTCCCCACAGGTTAACGCCTAAACGACGGTCAATTTTATATTTAGAACTAATACGTTTTGACATCGAATCCTTACCTATATTAAGTTTATGAAATCATATAAATTTCACACAGAATGTGAACCTTTTGCAGCAGTTTGTCAAGGAAGAAATACCTCGAAAAATAGGGGGGTATATATGTTGATTGCTATATAAGCAATGCAATCGCATAGTACACTTTGATTCCCAAAACTATGTTAATGGGAAAGGTGATGCCGAGCACGGTTAAAAAGATTGCTGAGTTGTTGGCTTCTGGGAGAGACTCTCTCATAACACAGGGAGCTGCAATATATGAAGCGCTGCCAGTTAGAACCATAAGCAAACATAATCCGCCAGTTGACAAGCCTAAAAGTATTCCTGCAAACAAACCAAATAATCCGCCAGCAATTTGAATTGCAATACCTAACCAAATAAACTTTGTGCCAACGTTTTTTATCTGGTGCCAGTAGTTTGCAACTTCGGCCCCCATACAAATCATAAAAAAGGTTAGTAGACCTGGGAAAAGATCGGAATAGAAAGGTTTTAGACTTGTTATAAAAGCTGCATCTGCAAGACTTCCTATGCATAGTGAGAATAGTAAGGCAATGATAGTCTCGTGGTAAAAAACCCGCTTAAGAATGGAGGAAAGATGAAAACCCGATTGGGCAGAGTGAAGTTGGTGAAAGGCAAGGGAGAGTAAAATTGCAGGACACTCCATGGCCACTAAGAACAGGTATAGCTCTGACTCAAATGAAATGTTTTGGTTTTTCAAAAAGCTGACTGCGACCATAAAGGTTCCAACGCTAACAGAGCCATAGTGCGCAACAAAAGAGGTTATGTCTTTTTTATTAAAAGAGGAGTTCTTTCGAAGGGCATAAAAAAGCACGGCGCCCTGAATGATTCCCATTGATACTCCAGCAGCTAATGATTTAATTGCAAGGAACAGCCCCACATTATGAAGCTCCACACCACCTTTTAACCCAATGCTGATTACTAAATATAAAGATAAAAAACGAATAAGATCTTTGGGTAAATGTACGTGTTTCTGTAGGCTTGCAACAAGCAGCCCCATTGCAAAAAAAACGGCGGGGGAGGAAAATAAAATGTCCATTCTGCGCAGGTTCCTAATGTTAAAAAACTATATTGATTCTATTATTAATGGGGCGCCTTTTTCAAAGGCTAAAATTTTAGAAAGGTCGCTTAATCCAGTTTCGAGAGTTTCTTTTATTTCCCAGGGAGGGTTTATGATGACTGTGCCGCTGCCATTTAATTTGTTTTTTTCTGGTTGGCGGTAGAAATATAGTTCAGACTTCAAGATTTTAGCCTCTGTCAGCTTTCTTAGCTGCGAGTAAAATGGGTTGAGGTCTGAGATTTCTTTTATGGGGTACCACAACAAAAACGTAGCTTGAGGCATCTTCTTTAATCCAGAAGTTACGGCTGCGCACATATTGGAAAATTCATCGGTGGTTTCAAAAGGGGGGTCAATGAATACAACTCCGCGATTTTGCGAAAAAGGAAGAAGTGCGTTGGGTGTTAGGTAGCCATCTTGCAAATGTACAGAAACTTGTTTTTGATGTTTTAGGGTATTCTTAAGACTTTTTCCATCCTCTGGGTGAAGCTCGGCACAGATGAGTTGGTCTGTGTCTCGTAAGAATCTATCTATAATAAGAGGAGACCCGGGATAATACTTTAAAATTCCGTCGGAGTTAAATGCAGAAATAATTTTGATATAGTGCTCTAACAGTTTGTTTTTCGGGGTGGTGCCCCATAGCTGCTTTACACCTTGCTCGTACTCATAAGTCTTGGCTGCTTCTGTGCCTTCTAGATAATAAAGGCCAGTTCCTGCGTGGGTGTCTAACACACCAAAGGGTTTTTTCTTCGAGAAAAAAGTATCCAGCACGCTAATTAATATTGTGTGTTTTACAACATCGCAGACATTTCCTGCGTGATAACTATGACGATAGTTCATCTGTCCCTCTTCCACATACAGATGCCTAAAATGGGGATAAAAGTCAATAATATCTTGTGAATAAGAGTAAATTAAGTGATGGGGTGAGGGGGAGATATCAGGCGGTGTGGTTGAGCGGCATGAAAAATGTTAATAAGCGGTTAATAAAAACTTAAGTATGGGTGGCGCAGGTTCATTTGGGGTATTCTTGAAAAGGAAACACAGAAAAACTCTGACCTATTGTTTTTTTTGCAACTCAAGATTGTAGGTGAAAGTTTGTATAACCAATTGACGAATTGATTATACATGATACTCTTGGAGATATTTCTAACACCATCCAATTCAACACAAGGGTATACAGATGAGCTTGACAAAAAACTTTCTTGGGTCGGCGACAAAAACGATGTTTGACGTTGATTATTCTATGGATAAAAACTTAACAGAATATTCAATCGCGACATTAGAGGATCGTTATTTGATGCCCGGAGAGAGGCCTCAGGATTTGTTTGCTAGGGTGGCAAATTATTATGGAGACGATGATGCTCACTCTAAACGCTTGTATGAGTATATGAGTAAGTTGTGGTTTATGCCAGCAACTCCAATTTTGTCAAATGGTGGAACAGAGCGGGGCTTGCCGATATCTTGTTTTTTGAATGAGTCTGGAGATAGTTTAGAGGGAATTTCTGATCTTTGGTTTGAAAATGTTTGGTTGGCTTCTAATGGGGGTGGGATAGGTTCCTACTGGGGAAATGTACGTTCGGTTGGTGAAAAAGTGGGTGTAAACGGAAAAACGTCGGGAATTATACCATTTATTCGGGTTATGGACTCTTTAACTTTTGCAATTAGTCAAGGGTCGTTGCGTCGTGGTTCTGCTGCTGTTTATTTACCTATTCACCACCCAGAAATAGAAGAGTTTATCGAATTAAGACGTCCGACGGGCGGAGATTTTAACCGGAAAGCATTAAATTTACACCATGGAGTTGTTATCACTGATGAGTTTATGAATGCAGTTGATAAGGGGGAGATGTTTGCGTTAAGGAGCCCGAAGGATAAGCATGTGGTGCAAGAGGTTGATGCTAGGGCGTTATGGATTCGTTTGTTGTCTGCTCGTATTGAAACGGGTGAGCCCTATTTGCTGTTTATTGATAACGTAAACAAGCACATTCCTCAACATCATAAAGATGCAGGGCTAAAGGTAAAAATGTCGAATTTATGTTCCGAGATCACCCTTCCTACGGGGTTGGATCATCACGGAAATAGTCGCACGGCTGTGTGTTGTTTGTCGTCGGTAAATATTGAAAAATATATGGACTGGAAAGATCATCCCACATTTATCGAAGATATAATGCGGTTTTTAGACAACGTGTTGAGCGATTTTATCCAAACTGCTCCTGAGTATATGAAAAATGCAAAATATGCAGCCTCTCGCGAACGAAGTGTTGGGTTGGGAGTTATGGGGTTTCATACTTTTTTGCAGGCTCAGAATATTCCTATTGAGTCAGTGATGTCTAAGGTTTGGAATAAAAAGATTTTTGAGCAAATTAGAACTCAGGCGGATGCAGCTTCAAAGAAGCTAGCAGAAGAAAAAGGTGCCTGCCCTGATGCAGAAGAGTTTGGAGTGATGGAACGCTTTTCAAACAAACTTGCTGTTGCTCCCACGGCTTCAATATCAACAATTGCGGGCAATACTTCTCCGGGGATTGAGCCTGTGGCAGCGAATAGTTTTGTGCACAAAACATTAACGGGGTCTGTGACGGTTAAAAATAAGTACTTGAGGGCCCTTTTAGCCCAAAAGGGGCAAGACACAGAAGAAATTTGGTCTTCTATTACAGTGAATGGTGGGTCAGTTCAACAGCTAGGGTGCCTTACGGAGGATGAGAAGGCTATTTTTAAGACGGCGTATGAAATTGATCAAAGGTGGCTGGTAGATTTGGCGGCAGACCGCACACCATACATTTGCCAGGCGCAGTCATTAAATTTATTTCTACCCTCAGATGTTCACAAGAAAACGTTGCATGATCTACACTTTTCTGCGTGGAAAAAGGGTATTAAAAGCTTATATTATAAGCGCTCTAAGTCTATTCAGCGTGCTGAATCTCATCAAACTAAATATACGTGGGATACGGCTCCATCTTCGGCAAATGCAAGCGATGGCGAAGAGTGTTTAGCTTGCCAATAAGGTTTGAGAAGATTTTTGTAAAATGGTTTTAGGAGAAAAACAATGTCATTATTAGAAGCTAGTCGAATTTATAAACCCTTTAAATATCCGTGGGCCTATGAGGCTTGGTCAACACAGCAGAGAATTCACTGGATCCCAGAAGAAGTGTCTCTGCATGAAGATATTCGTGATTGGCGACAAAAATTGTCTGATCAGGAGCGTAATTTATTAACGCAAATTTTTCGATTTTTTACGCAAAGTGATATTGAAGTCCAAAACTGCTATATGCAGGAGTATGGGTGTGTGTTTAAGCCAACCGAAGTAAAAATGATGTTGACCGCATTCTCAAATATGGAAACAATTCATATTGCTGCCTACTCTTATTTGCTAGATACAATTGGTATGCCAGAAACCGAGTATCAAGCATTTTTGAAGTACAAAGAGATGAAAGATAAATTTGATCATCTGCAACAATTTCATATGGACTCAAAGGTGGGAATAGCTAAAACAATGGCAGTATTTGGCGCCTTTACAGAGGGGTTGCAGCTGTTTGCGAGTTTTGCAATTTTGTTAAATTTTCCGCGCTTTAACAAAATGAAGGGTATGGGGCAGATTGTCGCATGGTCTGCTCGAGATGAGTCATTGCATACACTTTCTATTATTCAGTTGTTTCGAACTTTCTTGCAAGAAAATCCCGAGGTAGATACTCCTGAGCTTAAAGAGGAGCTTACAAAAGAGTGTCGAATTGCTGTCGAGCTAGAAGATGCTTTTATTGATTTGGCCTATGAGGCGGGTGACATTGAGGGGTTGGGGGCCTCTGAAGTTAAGTTGTATATTCGATATATTGCAGACCGAAGGTTGAGGCAGTTGGGATATGACCCTATTTATGATATGGAAAAAAATCCGTTACCATGGATGGATGAAATGTTGAATGGTGTAGAGCATACAAACTTTTTTGAAAACAGGGTAACTGAATATTCAAAAGGAACAACCCAGGGTACTTGGGATGATGTGTTTGAGGAAAAACTGTTGCAACAGTAGGGCGGGTAAGGGCTGAGCCTGCGTGTGGCGTTTTTGCAACATGTGCGTAAAAAAAACAGTTTTTTCTTTTTTGCCTGATGCTGGTGGTGTAGATGTGTTATTGCTTTTTTTGTATTATTATAAAACATGGATGGTTTAAAATGAAAAAATTATTATTAGCAACAGCAATCTCTGCTGCTTCTTTTGTTTCGTTAAGCGCAGAAGCTGGAAAAGCTGCTTCTCCAGCAGGTAAAGGGTTTTATATTTGCCCACAATTGGGTGGGGGTGCGCTCATTTTATCAGGAGATGGTAAGTTTTACAAAAAAGATAGCGATGGTGCTTTGAGTATTTTGGACGAAGCTAAAGAATCTATATTTATTGGGATGCCAAGTTTTCAATTAAACTGGGGATATTCTCATAGATTTTTAAATGATATGACGTTGGGTTTTGAGGCAAACCTTATTTCTCCGGCAATAAGGTTTGGATATATGGTGCAAGATCAACACCATATTTCTATGGGGCTGCACTATGCTTTGATAACACAGTTGATGTTGAGTGTAATTGTTGACCAAGCTACAGAGTATCTTTATCCTGCTGACATATTTTCTTTAAAGACTGATGGTTTATCAGGTGTGGGAGCGTCGTTGAGTTATGAGTACTTTACTGCGTCTAAGAACTTTATTAGAGCTCAGTTCCGCGTTGATTATTACGGACTTGAGGGGAAAGTCGGAACGGTTCGCCAACTTTCGGGTAATAGTATGTTGCCTTTCGGCCTTGACGGAAAAGGATCTGCATGGGATGTTTATTTATCGGTCGGTTTCGGAAGCCAGTGGTAGTTTAAGCTACCTAGGAATCTAGGTTAGAGCTTAAAGAGAATGGGGTATTGCTTTTGTGCAATGCCCCATTCTCTTTAAGGGATGACGACACTTTTTTGTCTTTTTCGTAAGATGTATTGATCGTTTTGGCGGGGGGTGATATGAATGCCTCATGAAATATATATCTGAACAAAAGTTACACGGATGGGTGTGTTTGCATAAGCCCGAAGGAATTACCTCGGCACAACTGTTGGGGCGACTGAAGCGGCATTTACCTAGGAAAACAAAAGTTGGCCACGCGGGCACGCTAGATAATCTTGCGTGTGGGGTGTTACCGGTGGCTTTGGGAAATGCTACAAAGACGGTGCCGCTTATTATGGGAGCAGAAAAGACTTATACATTTAAAGTGGCTTGGGGCGCTCAAACGGATACAGATGATAGAGATGGTCAGATAATAGCAACCTCAACTAAACTACCAACTATTGAGGAAATTCAAAAAATCACATCTGTTTTTGTGGGTGAGATTCAGCAAATACCACCAAAGTTCTCGGCTTTAAAAGTAAATGGTAAGCGGGCATCTGACCGGATTCGGAATGATGAAGAGGTAGAGCTCTCGGCGCGTGCGGTAATGATTTATTCTTTCGAGTTATTAGAATGCCTAGAAGCTGAAGCTAAGTTTCAAGTTCGGTGTGGAAAGGGAACCTATGTGCGCGCATTAGCCCGAGATATGGCGAAACTTTTGGGGACTGTTGGGCATGTTTCTTTCTTAAGGCGAGACAGAGTGGGGAGCTTTTCCTTGATTGAGTCGATTTTACTTGAAAAAAAAGATGAAATCGATGAGAATGCGAAGGCAAAATTAACGTCGGCAATTATCCCAATTAGGACCGTTCTGGACGACATCCCGGCGGTTTCCTGTACGGATGTAGAATTAGGTAAGCTTGCTAAGGGGCAGAAGATCCCCGTGACAATAGATCAGGTAGATACTGTTTTTGCTGTTGATGATTTAGACGTAGTTGCAATTGGCGGAGTAAAAGAAGGATTCTTTTATCCCAGAAATGTGTTTATAAATGGAGCAAATTGATGTCGATTACAGCAGAGCGCAAACAAGAAGTTATTCAAGGGTTTGCAACACAAAAAGATGATACGGGTTCCCCCGAGGTACAAGTCGCAATTTTGACAGAGCGTATTCGTAACTTAACAGAGCATATGAGTGAGCACCGTAAGGATTTTCACTCTCGTCGTGGTTTGTTAATTTTAGTAGGGCGTCGTCGCCGATTCTTGGCATATGTGAAAAGTAAAGACCCACAACGCTATCTTGATTTAATTAAGAGATTAGGGCTGCGCCGTTAGTTTTAAAAAAGTTAATTTTATAGAAATGCGCGTGGCAATCAAAAAATTTGGTTGCCACGTTTTACGTTAGAAAGAGAAAATGAATGCAAAAAGTTGTTAAAAAAGAGATAAGCTGGGGTGGTAAGACTCTATCTATAGAAACTGGAAGACTAGCTCGTCAGGCAACGGGAGCGGTCTTAGTAACTTATGGTGAAACTACGTTACTATGTACTGCTGTTTCTTCAAAAGAAGCTCGGAAAGATATAGATTTTTTTCCGTTAACCGTAAACTACCAAGAAAAATTCTATGCTGCTGGTCGTATTCCGGGTGGTTTTTTAAAACGTGAAGGGCGCCCAAGTGAGCGTGAGACGCTAATTTCACGCTTAATAGATCGCCCAATTCGTCCACTATTTTCAGAGGGGTTTTATAACGAAACACAGATCATGTGTACGGTGTTGAGCTTTGATGGTGAAACAGACTCAGATATTCCTGCATTAATAGGTGCATCGGCTGCGTTGGCCATTTCAGGAGTGCCGTTTGATCACGTAATGGGTGCTGCACGGGTAGGCTTTGTTGAAGATCAGTTTATTTTAAATCCAACACTAGAGCAGATGGAAACTTCTCATTTAGACTTACTTGTTGCAGGAACAAGCAAGGGTGTTTTGATGGTTGAGTCAGAAGCTAAAGAGCTAGATGAAGACAAAATGTTAGCGGCATTGAATTTTGCACATGAGTCATTTCAACCAGTTATTAAGATGATTGCTGAACTAAAAGATGAAGCAGGAAAAGAAAATTGGGATAAGCCAGAAATTCCAGCTGAGTACTCAGCTATGAAGCAATCAATTTTTAATGGTTTAGCTTCTGATATTAAGTCAGCTTACGGTATCAAAAAGAAGCAAGATAGAGGCGCTGCAGTGGCTGATATTAAAGCAAAGGCGATGGCTGCGCTTAACCCTGAAGATGTTGACAGTTTTGATAGAATTATGTTCGCTCGCGCGTTTAAGGCAGTTGAATATGATCTCGTCAGAAGTAAAATGCTAGATGACCAAGAACGTATTGATGGTCGTGCATTTGATGAGGTCCGTCCTATTACAGTTGAAGTAGGTGTATTGCCAAAGGTTCATGGAAGTGCGGTGTTTACACGTGGTGAAACGCAAGCATTAGGTGTCACTACTTTAGGCACGTCTCAAGATGAGCAGTTTATTGATGGGTTACGAGGCGAGCAAAAAGAACCATTTATGCTGCATTACAATTTTCCTCCATTTTCTGTTGGAGAGACAGGGCGTGCAGGATCCCCGGGGCGTCGTGAGGTTGGTCACGGAAAACTAGCGTGGAGAGCCCTAAGTCCGGTGCTTCCAGATCGCCAAGACTTTCCGTATTCATTGCGTACGGTGGTTGATATTTTAGAGTGCAATGGATCTTCTTCTATGGCGACGGTATGTGCTAGTTCGTTATCATTAATGGATGCGGGTGTTCCTCTAACTTCTCCAGTTGCTGGTATTGCAATGGGCCTTGTTACTAGGGACGAGAAGTCTGTTATTTTATCCGATATTATGGGAGATGAAGATTTCTTAGGCGACATGGACTTTAAAGTTGCAGGTACGGACAAAGGAATTACTTCATTACAAATGGATATCAAAATTAATGGTATCGATACGACGGTTATGCAACAAGCTTTGAAGCAGGCACATCATGGTCGCATACATATTTTGGATGAAATGAATAAAGTCTTAGCGGCAAGCAGAGACGAGGTCAGTACGCATGCACCTAGGATGTTTATAGTAAATATTGATAAAGAAAAAATTGGTGAGTTAATCGGGCCTGGCGGGAAAAATATTCGTGAGCTGTGTGAAACTACTGGTGCAAAGATTGATATTGAGCAAGATGGAATTGTTAAGATTTTTGCGGTTGATTCTGAAGGTGCAGAAGAAGCTTTGCGTCGTGTGAAAGCAATTGGTTGGATGCCAGAAGTAAATGAAATGTATGTTGGTGAGGTTGTAACGATCAAGGACTTTGGTGCGTTTGTGCGTTTTGGTTTTGGAAAAGATGGTTTCTTGCACATTAGTGAAATTTCAGATGATCGTGTGAGTGATGTGAAGGAATATCTGGCAGAGGGGCAAAAGGTACGGGTTAAATTGCTGGAGATTGATGATAAAGGTCGCTTACGTTTAACCATGAAAAATATTGCACAGTTAGATGCTGTTCCTGAATAAAAGTTTTTTGTTGAACTTACAAACGAGGAGTCACGATGAGTATTATAAAAAAAATCAGGATGTCAGCAAAAGAAGTTTTCCCCTTAATTGAAGGGGGAAAGGGCATCGGTGTCACAAATGGCATCAGTGCGGGCTCTTGGGCAGCACAGGGTGGAATTGGGACATTTTCTGGAGTAAATGCAGACTTTTATGATGCAAATGGAAATGTTGTTCCTGTTATTTACCGAGGGAAAACGCGCCAAGAGCGTCATGAAGAATTAGTTAGCTTTGGTATTCAAGGTGGTGTTGAGCAAGCAAAAATAGCAAGTGATGTTTCGACAGGAGAGGGCCGAATTCACATGAATGTCTTGTGGGAAATGGGTGGAGCTCAGCGCATTTTAGAGGGTGTTTTAGAAAAAGCTAAGGGTCTAGTGCATGGGGTTACTTGCGGTGCTGGAATGCCCTATAAGTTAGCAGAAGTTGCGACAAAGTATGAAGTGTATTACTACCCAATCGTTTCATCAGCCCGTGCATTTAACGCACTATGGAAGCGTTCATATAGCAAACTATCTGATTTTTTGGGTGGGGTTGTTTATGAAGATCCTTGGAAGGCCGGGGGGCACAACGGGTTGTCTAACAGTGAAAACCCAGAGGAGCCTCAGGAGCCATTTGATAGGGTGTTGGCGTTACGAAAATTAATGAATACTTTTGGACTATCAATGATTCCAATTGTGATGGCGGGAGGAGTTTGGCAGCTGAGTGAGTGGGCAGACTGGATAGATAATGCAGATTTAGGACCCATAGCATTTCAGTTTGGAACGCGACCGTTGCTTACGAAAGAAAGTCCGATACCTAGTTCTTGGAAGAATAAACTAGCTACATTAAAAGATGGGGATGTGTTTTTAAATAAATTTAGCCCAACGGGGTTCTACTCTTCTGCAGTTCGGAATGTATTTTTACAAGATTTAATTGATCGTAGTGCGCGACAAGTTGCGTGTGCTGCAGAAAAAACTTCTGACTTTTCTGTTGGAGTTCCTATGGGAGCGCGCCAACGATTGGTTTATTTTAAGGCAGTTGATGTTGAAAAAGTAAACTCTTGGATGTCATCAGGGTTTACGCAGGGTCTGCGAACGCCTGATGACACAATGGTTTTTGTAACACCTGAGAATTCTGCTCAAATTCTGCAAGATCAAACTGGCTGCATGGGATGCTTAAGTGCGTGTAATTTTTCGAATTGGCTACAAGAAGATCCATTTACAACTAACCGCAGGCCAGACCCTAGGTCGTTCTGTATTCAGAAGACACTGAGTCAGGCAGTTCATGATAATAATATTGAGAAAAACTTGATGTTTGCTGGTCATAATGCATATCGTTTTGGGACAGACCCATTTTATGCAAATGGATTTGTGCCTAGTGTTAAAGAATTGTTCGGACAAATTTTAACGGGCGCCTAATATTATAAAGGATAGACAATGATAGCATTTTTGTTTCCTGGGCAAGGATCTCAATCTGTTGGCATGGGAAAAGCATTTTATGATGCTTTTCCTGAATCAAAAGAGGTTTTTCAAGAGGTAGATGAAGCATTAAGTGAGCCATTATCCAAAATGATTTTTGATGGACCGGCTGATGAGTTATCGTTAACGCGAAATACACAGCCAGCCTTGATGGCGGTAAGTTTATCTGTGTTTAGGAGCCTAGAAAAACATGTTGGCTCAGATATAAGAAATTATGTATATGCAGGACACTCCTTGGGTGAATATTCAGCCCATGCTGCAATTAATACTTTCTCATTGCAAAATACAGCGAAGTTATTGCGCATTCGCGGTGATGCAATGCAAGAAGCCGTGCCTTTAGGAGTAGGTAGTATGGCTGCATTGATTGGTTCGGGTGGCTTAAATAAAGCAGAAGAATTGTGTACAGCAGTTTCTTCTGAGTCTAATTTTTGTGCTGTTGCGAATGATAATTCTGCGGAACAGATTGTAGTTAGTGGGCATAAGTCAGCTATTGATGGATTGCTAGAAAAAGCAAAAGATTTTGGGTTTAGGCGTGCTCTGTTATTACCAGTTAGCGCTCCTTTTCATTGTCAATTAATGAAACCAGCAGCAGATATTATGGGGTCTGCATTAGAAGAGATAGAGGTTCCAAATAAGTTGTCAACAAAGCTAATCGCCAATGTGTCTTGTGATGTTGTTACTAGTGGTAAGCAGGCAAAAGAGTTGTTAGTGCAGCAGGTTACGGGCCGAGTTCGGTGGCGTGAAACCATGGAAAAGCTATATTTTGAAGGTGTTAGAACGTTTGTTGAGGTAGGGTCTGGTAAGGTGTTGAGCAGTATGGCCCGGCGTGCGTTCTCGGACGATGCAAAAATATACAATATTGAGCAACCCCAAGATTTAGATACAGTGATGAAAGAGGTGTTTTAATGTTTAGGTTAGAAGGTAAAAAAGCTTTGGTTACAGGTGCAACCGGTGGTATTGGCAAAGCAATTTGTCATTTTTTGATTCAGCAAGGCGCTTTTGTAGTCATGAGTGGAACTAGTGCGTCAAAATTAGAAATGTTGCAGATGGAGTTGCCTGACAGACAAACGGCTACACTGCCGTGTGATTTAAGTGATAAAGAGGCAGTAAATGAGTTGTTTGCAAAAGTTGAGGGTGAGCAAGAGCAAATTGATATTTTGGTAAACAACGCGGGTATCACTCGCGATGGCTTGGCCATGCGGATGAAAGATGATGATTGGGAGCAGGTTTTGGCTGTAAATCTGGGGTCTGCATTCAGATTGTGTAGGTCAGCAGTAAAATCAATGATGAAACGTCGTCAAGGTAGGATTATTAATATTTCGTCAGTTGTTGGGGTTATGGGAAACCCAGGTCAGGCAAACTATGTTTCAGCAAAGGCGGGGTTGATCGGCTTAACTAAATCGTTGGCCGCGGAGGTAGCTACTCGTGGCGTTACAGTAAACGCAATTGCGCCGGGGTTTATTCAAACTGCCATGACCAATGCATTAAATGACCAGCAAAAAGAGCGCGTTTTACAGGGGGTTCCTGCAGGCAAAATGGGGCAACCTGAAGATATTGCAGCAGCTGTCGCATACTTAGCCGCTGAAGAGGCCTCGTATATTACGGGACATACGTTGCACGTAAATGGCGGACTTTATATGGCCTAACCAGTATGAGTGGTAAATTTTAGAAAGAGCACCTTTGGAGTTGGCGTTGTTTTTATGACATTAGTTGTTGTGAAAAGCCATGTGCGTAGTGTTCTCGAAATAATTGACTGTCAGTCCATTTTGGAAGGACACATAAAAAAAGCACCACTGCAGTTAGGTAATAATTCTGGGTGTTTGTCACGGGTACTGTGTCTTTTTAGTGAGCTCCTGAGATCAGCTGCGTTAGAATAAACTAAAGACTGGGTGGGTGTTAAGCCCCACCTTTTTTTATAATAAAATGAATAAGATAAGGTTTTTATGGGTAAGATTTTTCGAAAACTGCTTGTTGTGGTTGTGTATGCTATGGTTTCTCACAATATAGTTGTGGGGGGGGGGGGCTTGATGATCAAGTAAGAAAAAACACAGAAAAGTTTGTATCTGAAGTTGCTATAAAAGATCGTCAATGGCAACAAAAAACGTTTGCTCTACGCAACCAAGACGAAGTGCATAAATATTTAGAGGGATATTTAACATTAGGAAATACAGTAACCTACTCATTAAGTGATGTTGTAGAAAGAGTTTTAGATCATGTCAAACAGCATCCTTCGGAGCAAATATTACTAGCACTAGATGTTGACGATGCGTTAATAAGTTCGCCTAAAAAAGATGGCGGGTATGATTTTTCTGCGTCGGTTCCTTTGCATCCTGAATCGGATAGATTGCTAAGGGTTCTACATAAGCTTGGGGTGCATTTAATGCTGTTAACTGCAGGGTGTTATACAGATATAAAGTTGCATGCTGCAAATATTGGGGGGGATCTATTTCAAGGTGTGGCAGAGTCGGTGGTTAACAAAGGTAAGGCATTGGTTGTCTATATTCAGACACTAGATCAATTAAAACAACCGAAGCATATATTTTTTATGGATGATCAGGCTTTTGCACATTGTGAGCAGGGAAGTTTTATAACAACAGTAAAAAGTGAAATTGCGGGAGTAACAGTGTTTCAACATAACGAGCATCATTTTTATAAAGATCGTAATCGCCAGGTTTATGAAAATCAGCCTAGAGCTAATGGTGAGTACTGTGGGCACTAAAGTAAGGTTGTGCGTGTCTTTATTGACGTTGTATTGCTTAGCGGAGTTCTCACTTGTTCTCGCAGGAAGCTTACTAGTTTCACAAACTACAGATATGTTGCTTAGAGGAGAACTGCGTCAAGGTTGTTTAGTGAAACCTTTAACACAACTGTCGGAAAGTGAGATACCATTTTTATATAACTTGCAGCTTGTTGTGAATGGCTTGAAGCAAAACTTTCCGGGAAAGAAAACTATACTAATATCAGAGTTTTTAGAGCACTTTAATGAGTTTACTTCGGATCAATTAGCAACAGAGTGCCAGTGCGCTAATATGACGCTTTCAGCGAAATCATTTGACTATCAAACTATGCTGTCTGTTTTGCGAGAAGATTTAAAGAATATCTCTAGTGTGCATCAGCCCAGTTCGTTGCAACCTCATAATCCACAATAACGGGCACGCTAAGATGAACTGCATTTTCCATGATCTGTTTGATCAGGGGCACTTCATCTTCAACTGAGTTTTCTGGAATCTCAAATACCAATTCATCGTGTACTTGTAACAGCATTCTTGCCGTAAGATTATTAGCGTTAATTCTTTTATCAATTTGAATCATTGCTTTTTTTATAATGTCTGCATTTGAGCCTTGAATGGGTGCATTGATTGCTTGGCGCTCTGCATAGTTTCGCATGTTATAATTGCGGTCTTCGATGCCGTTGATATAAGTGTGATGACCTAGTAAAGTAGAAACATACCCATGGGTTTTTGCATGTTGAATGGTCGTGTCCATATACGTTTTAATACCAGGGTAACGTTCAAAGTACGCATTAATATAGGACTGTGCTGATGCCTTTGATATTTTTAACTGATTTGACAAACCAAATGCGCTAATTCCATAAATAATACCAAAATTTACAGCTTTTGCATTGC
The DNA here is from genome assembly GCA_963693005.1 of Alphaproteobacteria bacterium CMAR1. Taxonomy (GTDB): domain Bacteria; phylum Pseudomonadota; class Alphaproteobacteria; order UBA6184; family UBA6184; genus Bodonicaedibacter. The sequence goes on from OY843726.1 coordinate 785,097, forward strand.
GACGGTTTTCTGGAGTGACTTTCTCAATAGGAATGTTGAGTATATGTGAGGCGGTTAATGCATGAATGTCTTCATTATTATTGAAGGCGCTTTTAAGTTCTTGGATATCGGCCATGTGTGCAAGTAATCGTAACTCAATTTGTGAGTAGTCAAACGCAACAATTTTAGAGCCTGGCTCTGCAACAAAGGCTTTTCGAATTAGTTTTCCCTCTTCGGTTCTAATCGGGATGTTTTGTAAGTTTGGATCAGAGGAAGATAGGCGACCTGTGGTTGTAATGGTAAGTCCAAAGTTTGTGTGAACTCGGCCAGTTTTCGGATTTATTTTTTCTGGAAGGGCTTTTGTATAGGTGCTAATTAATTTGTTGTAATGTCGCCAGGATAGAAGGTGTTCTGCAATAAGATGCCCTTGTTGGTTTAGCTCGCTAAGAGCATCACTGTCAGTGCTATACGAACCTGACTTACCTTTTTTTTGTTTTGTTGGTAGGTTTAATTCTTCAAACAAAACCTCGGAAAGCTGTTTGGGCGACCCTACGTTGAATTCTTTTCCAGCTAATTGAAAAATTTTCTGTTCTAATTCGTTACACTTTAATTCGAATGAGTGTGTAAGTTTATCTAGATATTTCGCATCAATTTTAATGCCTCTTGTTTCCATGTCGATGATGACTTGCACCAATGGGCGATCTAGTGTTTCATAGACGCGAACACGTTTTTCTGTTGCTAACTCTTTTGATAAAGTGTCAAACAGCATAAGCGTCATCCAAGCATCTTCGGCGGCATAAATTGTTGCCTTGTCTGTGGGGACATAGTCGAATGTGGCAGTTTTACGGCCAATTTTAGGTGCGTGATTAATAGCCTCTTTAAATGGAATCATGGGATGGGCAAAATATTTCAGAGAAAGTTCATCTAAACCATGACCATGTTTTCCCATGTTCATTGCATAGGACATGACCATTGTGTCATGAATGGGCCCTTTGATAATAAGATTGTGTTGTGCTAGCACTTCTGAATCAAACTTAAGATTATGCCCAACCTTCAAAAGACCGGGGTGTTCTAATACTGCAGATAAAAGTGGTTGAATATCGTTAATAGAAAGCTGATCGTCTAACCTATTCCCATGTTCATCTTTATGGTTTAGTGGTATATAAACAGCGCTATCTCTACTCCAAGCTAAAGAAATGCCAACTAATTGGCAGTTAAATGTGTTTAACCCATCGGTCTCTGTGTCTATTGCAACTGTTCCAGAATTAGAAAGTTGCTTGCAGATAGTTTCGAGTTCTGAGAGGGTGTTAACCAGTTTAAATTCAGGTGTTGCATGTGTACGCTTTTCTAGGGGCAGGGTTGAGTCATTGATAGAGCTATTGCGGGAAAAAAAGTTTAAAACTCTTGCTTTTAAACGTTGAAACCCCTGTGCTTGAATGAACTCCATAATTTTATTGTGATTCATTGGGTTTGGTTGCAGGTCGGTATATGGCACGGTAACGGGAACATCGACCTTTAGAAGAGATAGTTGTTTCGACATGCGTGCATTTTCTGCATGTGTTTTTAATAGTTCTCTACGTTTTACCTGTGGAATTGTGTGTGAGTTGTTTAGTAATGATTCTAAATCCCCATATGTTTTGATAAGCTCGGATGCTGTCTTAGGGCCGATACCAGGAATCCCAGGAATATTATCAGAGGTATCTCCCATGAGGGCTTGGACATCTGAAACCTTGTCGGGAGTGACCCCAAACTTCTTTAGAACATCCTCATTATTAATGGTGCGATTTTTGATGGGATCAAATAGCTCAATATTATCGTTCATTAATTGCATTAAATCTTTATCGCCAGAAATGATTTTCACATTATATCCGGATTGACTTGCCTGGTGTGCGTAGGTTGCGATAAGATCGTCGGCTTCGTATCCTTCTAGTTCAACTGAAGGTACATCAAATGCTTTACACACTTCACGAATAAGAGAGAATTGTGGAACCAGCTCAGGAGGGGGGGACTCCCTGTTTGCTTTATAATCTGAAAATATTTCATGGCGAAAATTTTGGCGCTTTGCATCAAAAATTACAGCCCAAAGGTGGTGTTTGTGCGTTTCGATTAGACTCATAAGCATGGATGTAAAGCCAAAAACTGCTCCTACGGGTGTGCCGTCTGGTCGTGTTAACGGGGGAAGTGCGTAGAACGCACGAAAAATAAATCCAGATCCATCTATAAGGCAAAGTGTTTTTTCTGAGGTGCTCATGAAGTTTCGCTATAAGTGTTAATATCTTTTTAGTTATAGAGCATTGGCCGCAAAAGTTAAAGCTGGAATCTTGCTCTATTTTTCTTGGGTTTGAAGGTGAAACTAGTTATGATGTGCAGAGTATTAAAAGGCAATGAAGTATGATGAGACAAAGTAGTTTTCTTTCGGGGCTGTGTATAGGTGTTGGAATTGTTTTGGGGGCAGTTTTCGTTTCAAAATCAATGGATAATCACACGTATTATTCTCGTTCAATTTCCGTAAAGGGTTTAAGCGAAAAAGATATTGAGGCAGATGAAGGCTTGTGGACATTGACGATCGCGCTGTCAGGAAATGATGTTGTTTTGTTGCATCAAAAGGCTGAACATCAAAAAAAAACAGTGGCAGACATCTTGCTGAAAGAAGGCTTTTTAGCAACCGAAATAAATGTGGATACAGCGGCTGAGGTTAACGATAAAAAGTTAAATCAGTACGGAGAGTTTGATGAATTGAAGCAGTCGCGCTATGTGTTAAATACCAGGGTGGTTGTTAATACAAAGAGAGTGAGCAAACTATTTAAGGCCACGCGAATCTTAAATCAACTTTTAAAAGATGGGATTTACTTTAAAGGTGAAACACAGCCATCATTTTTTTATACGAAGCTGAATGACATTAAGCCTAATATGTTAAAAGAAGCTGGGGAAAATGCGCATAAGGCAGCCTTGGAGTTAGCTAACAACACGAATAGCAAGGTTGGAAAAATTAAAACAGCAACGCAAGGTGTGTTTTCCATTAGATTAAGAGCGGACACATCAGAGTTCCAGGGTGGGTTTGCCAAATCATCGCCTTACTTACGTGCACGAGTAGTGACGCATGTAACTTATTTTATTGCGGATTAGAAAGTGTTTCTAGACGAATCCAAAGGCGTTTTGAAAGTATCCGGTGAAGATAGATGCCGATTTTTACAAGGGTTGATCACCAATGATATCAGCTCATTAAAAAATGATACCGATGCAATATATACGGCAATTCTGTCTCCGAAGGGGCGCTATTTATACGACTTTTTTATTGTGACTTCTGGCGAAGACATGTACATCGTTGGCCAAAACACTCAAGCAATATATACCAAAATTAAACCCTATAAATTAAGGTTGGATGTGCATCTAGAATTGTTTGATGCATATAAAGTGTATGGTCAGTTAGATGAAAAATTAAGCAAGACTTCTATTGCATTTCAAGACCCTAGACACATAGATTTACCCATGTGGTTGTTAAGTGAAGCTGTATTAAATGCTGACACAAATATATCTGAATATCATCAACGACGGTTTGATTTTGTGGTTCCCGAAAGTGCTGATTTAGAGCATGATAAAAGTATTATTCTAGAGTGGGGCTTTGAGCGGTTAAACGGAATTTCTTTTACCAAGGGCTGCTACATGGGGCAGGAGTTGATGTCGCGTACCAAGCATTTAGGTGAGATTCGAAAAAGGCTGATGTTACTAAGGTTTAGTCAGGATGAAGGAAATTCCATGGCCGAAGTGGGTGGTGAAGTAGTTTTTGATGGGCATAGCGTTGGTAGTGTTAAGGCGGTGCACAAGCAGATGGCTATGGCATTAATAAGAGTTGATAAGTTGTCGAAAAATCATAATTTAGTGCCTGTGAGTGTGGGGGATATTAGTGCAGTCATAGTGGGGTTTGAGGGGTAGTTGCGGTCGGCCACGTAAAACGCGTAACTATTCATAACGAAGAAAAGAGTGCCATGTTTGATATAGCAATTGTTGGAAACAGCTTAGTAAGCAGTTCATTGGTTCGGCTTTTGAATCAGCAGTTTCCAAATTTAAAAATAGCTATTATTGATAAAGTAGCTCATGTGCATATTGGAAATAATCGGGCGATAGCGTTAGCCCCCTCGTCGGTTGAATTATTTAAACTAATTGAGGTTTGGGATCAGTTAGAGCTCAATGCCGGGCGTATTCACAATATTTCTTTGGGCGTAAAGACATCAGAAGACGCGTCGTTTGCATTTCAAGATGATCGTAATGCCTTAGGTTGGAATGTGCTGAATGGCGATTTGCATACAGCGTTACAATCAAAACCAGCAAATACACATTGTACAACCTATTTTTTGGGGAAAGAAGTTATTGACATTAACGTACATTCCTCACATGCGGTAGTTGCATTAGAGGGGGGGCAGGAGATTTTGTGCCGCTTACTTATAGGGGCAGATGGTAGGAATTCTGCAGTGCGTGAGAAGTTAACAAAAACGCGTACATTCAATTATGATCAAACGGCAATTACCGGTACCGTGCAACATACTTTAGCGCATAATAATATAGCTTATGAGTACTTTTTACCCCAAGGTGCGTTAGCATTTATTCCCTTAAAAAATGAATGTAGCTCAACATTGGTGTGGTCAATTAAAAACTCAATGTATACAGAAGACGTAGCAGTCCTAAATCGTGTGTTGTCTGGGCTAATGAAAAAGCAATTGGGTGATATATCGATACAGTTTTCTGTAAGCGGGTATCCCTTAAGCGCAAAAATGGCTATGCCACGTTATGGGCACCGTTGGGTGTTGTTGGGAGATGCAGCTAATACGCTACATCCAGTTGCAGGACAAGGGTTGAATTTGGCCCTAAGGGATGTTGCGGCGTTGTCAAATCATCTTAGAAATCAGCTAGCCGTAGGTTTAGATATAGGAAGTGAGACCTTCTTACGTCGATACTCAGATTCGCGTAGGCTAGACCGACATGGGTTGTTAGGAGTTACGCATATGTCGGCCAAATATTTTACAACAAAAAGTTACGCATTAACGTGCTTATTAAAGGGTGGTTTAAAAACATTAAAACATTTTCCAGTCTTGTCAGAAGCTTTATCAAGCGCTGCACGGAATGGGATTTAAGTTAATTCCGAACTAGTTGGCTTTAAGAGTATGTTTTTGTTCAGCGAAAACAAAAACTTTGTGAGGTGGGTATTTAACTTTAGTCTTCATCGCTATTGCATTTGTATGATTCATCATGGACTTCGGTAGTTAGGGCGTATATAAAGATATATATAGGATTAAGTAATTTAGGGAAGTTTATGTCGTCGTTGCCGCAGAAGTATCCGCATCAAGAAGCTCAGAATAGCCTTTATCAACGATGGTTGAATAAGGGGTTGTTTGCTAGTGATCCTAGCAGCTCAAAAGATCCTTTTACCATTATGATGCCGCCGCCCAATGTAACGGGTAATCTGCATTTAGGGCATGCTTTGACTTATACTATTCAAGATGTATTGCTGCGATACCAACGAATGAATGGTAAGGATACGCTTTTTCAGCCAGGCACAGATCATGCTGGGATAGCAACACAAATGTTGGTTGAGCGTCAGCTGAATTCAGAAGGCGTTAAGCGTCATGATTTGGGGCGCGAAAAATTCTTAGATCACGTTTGGGAGTGGAAAAAAAAGTATGGGGAAGCCATTGTTGGCCAGCAGCAAAAAATAGGCATCTCCGCGGATTGGGATCGTTCTAGATTCACTATGGATGAAGGTCTATCAGAGGCTGTACGAAAGGTGTTTGTTGAGTTGCATGCGCAAAAACTGATTTACCGAGACAAGCGATTGGTAAACTGGGACTGTAAACTGCTAACGGCGGTTTCTGATTTGGAAGTGGAAGAAAAAGAAACTAAGGGTAAGATGTACTACCTAAAGTATCCTTTAGTTGAGAGTCCAGATCTCTATATTGTCATTGGAACAACACGTCCTGAAACATTGTTTGGTGACGTGGCTGTGGCTGTGAGCCCGGAAGATGATAGATACAAAGCGTTAATTGGCCAAAAGGTAAAAATTCCTTTAAATGGTCGGGAAATCTCTATTATCGCAGATGAATACCCAGACCCCGAAAAGGGAACAGGAGCTGTTAAAATTACGCCGGCGCATGATTTTAATGACTTCGAGGTGGGGGAGCGTCACGGGTTAGAGAAAATTAACGTGATGGATATTCATGGCAAGATGAATGAAAATTGTCCAGATGAATACATTGGAATGGATCGATTTGAGGCGCGGAAACGAGTTGTTGAGGCGATGGATGTTTTGGGGTGCTTAGAAAAAATCGACATACACAAGCATCTGGCGCCTCATGGAGATCGTTCAGGAACGCAGTTAGAGCCGCGACTTACAGACCAGTGGTTTGTGGATGCAGAAGTGTTGGCACGTAAGGCGATTGAATCGGTGGAAACAGAAGAGATTGTGTTTGTGCCAGATAACTGGAAAAACACATATTTTGAATGGTTGCGTAATATCCGTCCGTGGTGTATTTCTCGCCAAATTTGGTGGGGGCATCGAATCCCTGCTTGGTATGGCCCAGATGGGAAGTCGTTTGTGGCTGAGTCAGAGCAAGCTGCAAAAAAAGCGGCTAAAGACCATTATGGAAAAGGGGTTGAGTTAACGCAGGACAATGATGTTTTAGACACGTGGTTTTCTTCGGCTTTGTGGCCATTTTCCACATTAGGTTGGCCAGAAAAAACAGCAGATTTAGACCGCTATTACAGTACGGATGTATTGGTAACTGGTTTTGATATTATTTTCTTTTGGGTGGCCCGCATGATTATGATGGGAAATCACTTTATGGGTAAGGTTCCTTTCAAAGTGGTATACATTCATCCGCTTATTCGTGATGAAAAAGGTCAGAAAATGTCGAAGACCAAGGGGAATGTGATTGATCCTCTGACGGTTATTGAAAAGTATGGTGCGGATGCATTGCGATTTACCTTGAGTAGTTTGGCAGTACATGGCCGTGATGTGCGAATGTCTATGGATAAAGTTGAAGCATCTAGAAACTTTGTAACAAAGCTATGGAATGCAGCTAAGTATGCTCAATTGCACAAAGCTGAGTTGATCCCAAATTTTAATCCAGTGACTGATGCTCAGTTGACCGTAAACAAATGGATTGGAAGTGCTTTGGAGCCAGCTACTCAAAGGGTGTCTGAGGCATTAAACAATTATCGCTTGCATGATGCATCGCAACTACTATATGCGACAGTTCGGAATACATTTTGTGATTGGTATATTGAGTTTACAAAGTCAATTTTGAATGGTCAAAATGATGTCGACAAACAAGAAACACGTGCAACTATGGCATGGGCATTACGACGTTTGTTAACGTTGTTGCATCCTATGATGCCGTATGTAACTGATGAAATTTGGGCGGCCTTCAGGCCCGAGGATGCCGCCGAGTTTTTGTTAGAGCAGTCCTGGCCAGCTAAGTCGAATATTGATGAAATGGCGCTTTCTGAAATGGATTGGGTGGTAGATGTGATTACTTCAATTCGAGGGATGCGTGCAGAGTTAAATGTGCCAGTTGTAACATTTGTAGAAACTTCTGTGACGCTTGGGTCGCAACTTGAAACAATGTACTGGCAGAGAAATCAGCCATTGATTGAGCGATTGGCGCGTGTTTCTGTAATAGATGTCGAACAGCTTAAGGCTTTGAATGTGATGGTTGGCAAATCAACCTTTCATTTAAACATTCGTGACGTAATTGATCTAGACGCTGAAAAAGCTAGATTGGAAAAAGAAAAGTCTAAAGCGTTGTCTGATTTAAAGGTGGTGACAGGTAAGTTGTTAAACGCCGATTTCATGGCAAGAGCACCCCAAGAAATTATAGATGAAAACCGTGAAAGAGAAATAGCTTTAAAACAACGACTTACAAAAATTGATAGTTCTATTGAACAGCTAAGCTAATACGTTAGATTTGTTTTTGTGAGTATCTTTTTACGGGTGTTTTGTCGAGTGGCAAAATAGATGAGTTGACCAGTCTGCTTTGGGCTTGGATCTGATATAGAATTATGTTAGGTGTGTAGGGCTGTGTGAAGTTTTTAAACCTTTTTAAGGAACTTTTCGATACAGTGGTTACACACCTTTTTTGAGAATGGAATAAACTAGTGAAGCAATTAAGTCGGAACTTTATGATGTGGGGGGCAATTATCCTTGCCATGTTGATTGTATTAAGTTTGTTTAGTGATGGAGGCGGGGTTCGCCCTCAGGTAGACCTATCATATTCGAACTTTTTGCAGCGTGTTGATGCAGGGCAAATACGTGAGGTGACGATTAAAGGTGCATCAATCACGGGTATGCTAGATGATGGATCTGTGTTTAAATCGTATAGCCAGCGTGATCATAATATAATTGAGCGACTTCAAGCAGCAAAAGTTCCATTTAAAGAGCAGTCATCAGAAGAGGGGTGGAGCATTTGGTCTTTTCTAGCTCACACATTTCCTATGATTGTGTTAATCGCGATTTGGATTTTTGCGCTTCGTCAAATGCAGGGCGGTACAAATAAAGCAATGGGGTTTGGTAAGTCCAAAGCAAAACTTAGCCCGAGTGCAAAAAAGGTGACATTTAAAGATGTTGCAGGGATTGAAGAAGCGAAAGAAGATCTAGCTGAGGTTGTTGAATTTTTAAAGAAGCCAGAAAAATTTCAAAAACTGGGTGGGAAAATCCCCAGAGGTGTATTGTTAGTTGGGCCTCCAGGGACAGGAAAAACGTTATTGGCGCGTGCAGTAGCGGGTGAAGCAAAGGCCCCATTCTTTAGTATTTCAGGGTCAGACTTTGTTGAAATGTTTGTGGGTGTGGGTGCAAGCCGCGTTCGAGATATGTTTGCACAGGGGCGCAAAAGTGCGCCGTGCATTATTTTTATTGATGAAATTGATGCCGTGGGTCGGAACCGTGGCAGCGGCTATGGCGGCGGAAATGACGAACGTGAGCAGACATTAAACCAGCTGTTGGTTGAGATGGATGGGTTTGAAGAAAATGATGCGGTTATTATTATAGCTGCTACCAACCGTGCGGATGTTTTAGATCCAGCGCTATTGCGCCCGGGTCGATTTGATCGTCAAGTAAATGTTGATTTGCCAGACTTAAAAGGTCGTGAAGAAATCTTAAAAGTGCATGCCCGAAAAGTGCCGCTAGCAAAATCTGTTGATTTAAGTGTGGTTGCTCGGGGGACTCCTGGCTTTTCTGGGGCAGAATTGCAAAATTTAGTAAACGAATCAGCCCTGTTATCAGCCAGAAACAATCGTAAAACAGTTACGCAAGCAGAATTTGAAGATGCGCGAGACAAGCTCTTAATGGGGCCAGAGCGTAAAAACAAAATTATGTCGGAAGAAGAGCGCCTATTAACTGCCTATCATGAAGGGGGCCATGCGTTGATAGCGCATATCTTGAAAGAGCATGCGCATCCTATTCATAAGGCAACGATTTTACCGCGAGGCCGAGCGCTTGGAATGGTTCAGCAATTACCAGAAAAGGACCAGGTTTCCAGAACGTTAATACAGATGAAATCTGATATTGTTATTTATATGGGTGGTCGAATTGCTGAAGAGTTGATCTTTGGAAAAGAGAAGGTAACGTCTGGTGCATATAGTGATATAAAGGGTGCCACCCAAATTGCTAAAGCTATGGTTACCCAGTATGGCTTGACAGAGGAATTAGGGGCCGTGCATTACGAGTTGAATGCTCAGGGGTTTGAATCTGCGAATGTATCGCAAAAGACATATGAAATGATTGATCATAAAGTGCGTGATTTAATAGATGAGGGAATGGAAAGGGCAAGGAAGCTTTTACAAGAGCATACGAAAGAGTTACAACGACTTGCCGAGGCCTTGTTGAAATACGAAACATTAACGGGTAGCGAAATCAGCGATGTGATTTCGGGAAAATCTATACGTGAAAAGGTAGCCCCTCCACCTAGAAAAAAGACTCCAAAGCCCGGCGAAAAACTCAAGGAAGATAAAGGTCCATCTTTAGATGATATAGAGCCTTCTCCTCAGGTGTAGGTATGGAATCGTTCATTCACAAATATGGGTATCTTGCGGTATTTTTGGGGTCTACCATAGAGGGCGAGCTCATTTTATTGACGGCCGGTTACTTTGCATATACGGGGGTTTTAGATCTAAAATGGGTTGTGTTTTTTGCATTTTTAGGTACGCTATTAGCAGATCAGGGGTGTTTTTTTCTTGGTAGGTTTTATGGTCCTAAACTATTAAATCGCTTTCCCGTTTTAAAGCAAAAATCTGAAAAAGTATTTTACTTGCTGCATAAATATAAAAATCTATTCATCATGTCGTTTCGTTTTGTATACGGAATACGAATTGCTAGTCCTTTAATTATTGGTGCCAGCCAATTAAGTGTTCGTCGTTTTACGGTTTTAAACTTTCCTGCAGCATTTTTTTGGGCAGTGGTTATTGCTTGGTTGGGGTATTTTTTTGGAGGAACTTTTGATATCTTAATCGATAATATGCATAAAATCCAACGATATGGTTTATATGTTGGCTTGCCTGTCGTCATATGTATGTGGGCGGCAAGGCGTGTGTATACACGACACTATCGTAATTGATGATGCAAATTAGTACATCTCAGTTTCTTGGTTTTGATTTTAGCGTGATTTATAATTCAGATAGCCTGCTTTTTGCAGGTTTTTTTTCATTGTCTGGCTTGCCTGCTGAGTTTAAAAACAACAACCCATCTTTTTCTGGTCCTAAAACAGCAGATCTATTTCTTCGTGCGTATGTAAGAAATCATTTAGAAAGTTTGCCGTTCCCGCTAGTTCAGCAAGGCACTCCTTTTCAAACCAGAGTTTTAAAAGTGATGACTCAGATTCCCACAGGCGAAACATGGACGTATGAGACCTTGGCCCAAAGAAGTGGAAATGAAAAAGCAGTTAGGGCCGCCGCGTCAGCCTGTGCTAAAAACAGATTTTCGTTGATAGTTCCTTGCCATAGAGTTGTTGGAAAAAACAAAAATGGAGGGTACAGATGGGGGCTGAATATTAAGCAAAATTTAATAGATTGGGAGTCGGAAGCACTATAGTGTTGCAAAACTGGAACAGAGAGGCAGTAATTTGGTTTAATTCAAACAAAAATATCGCCGACTTTCTTGTTTGCGAGTATGATCCTAGAGTAAATGCATAATGCATGGTTTTAATAATGGAGAAAAATAATGAAAAAAGTAATTCTTAGTTCTGTATTTGCAGGATTAGTTATGATGACGTCTTCAGTAGACGCAAAGTCGGAAACAAAGTCTGAAAAGGCTGCTTATGGTAAGTTTGTAATTAATGCAGGCATGGCTGCGGGATATTGGGCAAACCTTTATCATGACAACACTGTAACTGGTGTAGAAGATGGTATTGACGATAAAGATTTCACAAAGCGCCACATAATTTCATTGTCTGATGCGAACATTAAATTCACGACAGAAGGTGGATGCTCAGCAGTTACTTTTGGTGCAGTTGCAAAATTAGAAATGAACGCAGCAAAACTTAACAGAGAGCTTACTGGAAAAGATGATTATTCTGGTATTTTCCGTGATACGTATGTATACGGACGTTTTGCAAACATGATTGAAATTCGTATTGGTATGATGCGCGATGCATTGTGGGCATTTGAGTCCGCTGAAAGCATTCAAGGTGGATCACAAGGTTATGATGGGTATTATGGTTCTTTGTTGGCCGGAACTTCTTTAGGTAAATCTACGCGTAAAGAGCGTTGGGTATTAAAATTAGACCACAAGAATGATACTGGATATACAAATGCTTTGGATATTCGCACAACACGTTTAGCTGGGTTTCAAGGAGTTTTTAACTTTAAACCAAGTGAAGCATATAGAGGTCGTTTAGACACTTATGGTAATGGGAAGCGTTCTATTGGTGCGTTAAACAACATTATTTCGGGTGGCGTGAGTTATGACAACAAGTTTGGTGATTGGCGTTTCCGCGCTGATGCTGCAGCAATTTATGCTGGAGCAAAAAAAGACGCTGCGGATAATGCAAATCCAGCAGAACAAGCAGACAATTTTGCTTATCAAGCAAATGCAGTTGTTTCTTGGAATGGCCTAGATGTTGCTATCGGTTGGTTAGATAACCGTAGCTCTGGTTTCTCTGGAGTTCATAAGGAAAAGAATGCGGGTAAAGCCTTCCATGGTGGAGTTGCTTACCAGTTTGATTCAGTAATGTGGAAGCCACGCGTTTCTGCTGGTGCCTTGTTTGGTTGGAAAAACGGATCAAATGATATGGATCTTGTAGCCAATGAATTCAAGAACCAAGATGCAACTTTAACGTTCTGTGCGTCTGTTGATTTAAACATTCGTGACGGGTTCCGTTGGTTTGTTGAAGGTGCCTTCGCGATGTTAGATGAGAAGAACAGCCCACTTATGGACGATAAAGACTTCTCTGAAAAGAACGTTATTATTGGTACTGGTTTAGCAGTTAGCCAATAATACAGTTTTTTTTAAACTTTATTACTAAGCGGGGCTTTTGCCCCGCTTTTTTGTTCCTATTTTCTTCATTTTTTGTTACTTAATAAAATATCAATTTATAATCTTAAGCGAAATAAAATGCACTGTTACCTGTTGATAAAACAAAAAATATTGAACGTTGTGCAAACGTTACAAGCCAAAAGTGAATTACCAAATGCGTTGAAACTGGATGCGGTTACTGTTGAACCCCCGAAAAATCGTGAACATGGGGAGATGTCCACTAACGTTGCAATGGTGTTAGCAAAACCTGTAGGTTTGCCCCCTCGTAAAATTGCAGAGTTACTCTTGCCATATATTGAGAGTTTTCAAGAGATTCGAGCCTGTTCAATTGCAGGAGCGGGCTTTATAAACCTAAGCTTTCATACAGAATTTTGGCAAGCTCACTTGCAGTCGGTCTTGCAACTAAAAGAGCAATTTGGAGACTCTCGTATTGGCCAGAATCTCCCAATGAATGTTGAATATGTGTCGGTAAATCCTACCGGACCTATGCATGCCGGTCATGGCCGAGTGGCAATTGTTGGAGATGCAATGGCTGCATTAATGGAGAAGGCTGGCTATAAGGTTACACGTGAATATTATATTAATGATGGTGGTGGACAGGCAATAACACTAGCTCAGTCTGCTTATCTTCGTTATTTAGAAGCTTTAGGTGAAAATATTGGTGAAATTCCAGCCGGTTTATATCCAGGTGATTATTTGAAAGCTGTTGGGCAGGCTTTAGCTCAGGAGTTTAAGGGGCTCTATAAAGATGCAGATGAAGCTGTTTACTTACCTATATTTCAGGTAAAGGCCGTGAATGCCATGATGGACATGATTCGTTCAGACTTGGATATTGTCGGAATCTGTCATGATGTGTTTACTTCCGAAAATGCGATTGTTTCTGCGGATAAAGTTGATTTTGTTATCAAATTGTTGACTGACAAAGGATATGTGTATGAGGGCATTTTGGAGGTGCCTAAAGGAGTCGAAGTTGAAGATTGGTCATCAGAGCCTCAAATGTTATTTAAATCAACAAAGTTTGGGGATGATGTTGACCGTGTATTAAAGCGCTCAAATGATGAGTGGACATACTTTGCAAAAGATATTGCATACCATTATGACAAACTACAGCGAGGGTTTCTGCATCAGGTAAATGTGTGGGGAGCAGATCACGCTGGCTACATTAAACGCATGTTGGCGGCAGTTGCTGCAATTTCAGACAAAAAGGTTAGCCTAGACATAAAAACTTGCCAAATGGTAAATTTAATGGAGGGTGGGGTTCCGTTAAAAATGTCAAAGCGTTCAGGCACTTTTGTCACGCTGCGTGATGTTGTGGATGCAGTTGGAAAAGATGTTTTACGTTTTGTAATGCTAATGCGTCGAAATGATGCAATGTTGGATTTTGATTTTGAAAAAGTTGTAGAACAGTCTAAAGATAACCCAGTATTTTATGTGCAATATGCACATGCTCGCGTGTACTCTGTCTTGCGTCAGGCAGAAAAGATGCTTGGTGATCTTAAGGGATATGATTTTGAAAAGGTAGATTTGTCTTATTTGAAATCTAACGAAGAGATTGCATTAATTCAATTACTAGCGGGATGGCCTCGTTGTGTTGAATCGGCCGCACAGTTTAGAGAGCCGCACCGTATAGGAATCTATTTGTACGAACTTGCGGCAGCTTTTCACAGTATCTGGAATCAGGGAAAAGAGGATGCGACCTTAAGGTTTATTGTTGACGATAATGCTGTTACAATGAGTCGCTTGGCCCTTTTAAAATCTGTTGCGATTGTGATTTCTAGCGGTTTAAAAGTGTTTGGCGTTCAACCATTACAAGAGATGCGTTAAAATGACCAAAGATCAAAAATATTCTAAAGAACACTCGGAAATATCTACCGAAGATGATTTGCACTTTAATGATGATAGTGTTGAAAATGAAAAATGGTGGTGGGTTTTCCAGAATCCTTTTGGTCTAGTTGTAATTATCGCTTTGTGTATTATTTTAAGTGTTGGCTTATGGTTCGTGTTCCAAACTTCGCCGGCACCAACGCAGCAAATAGTTGAAGGTAGCCGTGGTGTGCCGGTTATCAGTGCCGATTCAGCCCCATATAAAACGGCTCCTGCACCAGAAGATACATCTGCAGTTGAGAATCAGGACAAAGAAGTTTTTACGCGTCTAAAATCTAAAGATAAGCTATCAAAACCATTGGAAACTAAAGTAATTGAATCTGAAGTAGAAAAGCCCTTAGAGGTGCATAATCTTCCAGATCCACTCCCATCTACTGAAAATATCAAAAAATTAACTGCAAACGCATCGAATGAATCTGAGTTAAAACCTACAACTATGCTGTCTGAAAAAGAAAGTCAAGTTGCAGAAAAAACTAAAAAACAGAAACAAAAGTTGGCGTGTGCTAATAAAATAAAAGGGCTGATGCCCGGCTTGTATATGGTGCGGGTGGCTTCTTTTAGAAAGCCTGAAACCGCTGATCGAGAACTGCAACGTATAGTTGGATTGCTGCCAAAAGAGTTAAGAAATACAGGACAAGAGGTGCGAAGGCTCGAGGCAGATAGCGGCGTGTTTTATATTGCACTGATAGGTGCGTTTCCAAATTTAGCTGCGGCCAAAACAGTTGTAGCTGCACTAAAAGAAAAAAATTGCAGCGTTGTAATTCAGAAGGTAAGCAAAAAGTGACAGTTGTTGAGGTTTTAATCATTACAATCCCACTAATTTTTGCAGTTACGTTGCATGAGTTAGGGCATGGAGTTGCAGCATATGTTTGTGGTGATGCTACGGCACAGCGTGCGGGAAGGCTAACGTTAAACCCATTCAAACATTCAGATTTAGTGGGAACATTTTTACTGCCGGCGGCGTTGCTGGTTCTAAAATCGCCGGTAATGTTTGGCTATGCCAAGCCTGTTCCGATTAATCCTAAACAATTTTTTCAGTATCGAGTTGGATTAATAATTGTTGCAGCAGCCGGGCCTCTGGTTAACGTGGGGTTGGCTATGCTGTCTTGGTTGGCTCCGCAGTTTATTAAGGGGTTGTCGATAGAGGTGCTAACCTCTTTAAGCTATTCTGTGCAAATTAATTTGGTATTGGCTGTATTTAATTTAATTCCACTCTTGCCGTTGGACGGAGGAAGAATTTTGGCTGCTGTGTTACCCAGTCCTTTCGATCAAAAATATATGCGTCTTGAGCGATACGGTATGATGGTTTTATTGTTTCTTATAATGCTTCCTAGTATGGGGCATTATGTAAACATTCATATCAACCCAATTGGATGGGTAATTCATAGCGGAGTCGACTATTTAAAGCTGCTAATAGGGGTGTCGTACTAAAATGACGGGGCAGAGAACTTTACATTATTATCCATTGTGCCCATTTTCTCGTAAAATTCGATTGCTATTGGCCGAAAAAGGGTTGGATTTCGAGTTAAATCTTGTGCGGTTTTGGGAAGAGTCGGATGATTTTCTTCGCTTGAATCCAGGTGGTTTTGTTCCTGTATTAGAAGAAGATAACAATCTAGTAATTGTTGGGGACTATGCTATTTCTGAGTATTTAGATGAGGCTTACCCGCAGCATAAGGGGTTAACTGGGCGTACACTACAAGAACGTGCCGAAATACGGAGGTTAGTTCACTGGTTTGACGTAAAGTTTTACCAGGAAGCAGGTCGTAAAATATATGGTGAGCGTGTTGAAAAGCGTCTGCTAAAACAAGGGTTTCCATCTTCGGAAATCATTCGCGATGGTATTCATAATATGCAGATGCATTTGGATTATATTGCTTGGATTGTGGAGCAAAAAAGTTGGTTGGCAGGACGAAATTTGACTGTTGCCGATTTAGCTGCGGCGGCACACTTGTCTACTCTAGACTATTTTGGGGATGTACCCTGGAGTAAGTATCCAGCAACAAAAGATTGGTATGCAAAACTAAAAAGTCGGCCTACTTTTCGAGCTTTGCTAGAAGATTTGGTCGCGGGCCATCGTCGTGTTGAACATTATGCAGATTTAGATTTCTAACTTTGTTCAAGGTCTACGCTAGTTTTTTCTTATCTCTTGTCAGAAAAGATTTGCGGTGTTTGTGCAGTGGTAGTTAAATTGCTTCTGCTGTTAAAAAAAATCAAGTAACCTCTTATAAGTTTAAATAAATGCTAAGATTTCTATGCGAGATTACAAAGACCTTAACCATCGTTAGGCGTGATTTTTGCAAAACAACCTTGATTAAAAAAAATGCCATATATTTATAGTGTGTTTTTTTATGAAAGTAATTAACTTATGAAGTATGTGGTCAGTTTACTTTTGCTTTTGCAGATAAATCTAGGGCGGGCGATATCTTTAGATAGTGCAGGATATGAGTTATTGGAGCATAGTTCTTCGATTTTTGAATCGGTTCAAGTTACTGAGCAACTAAGATTGGGGGCGGGGTGTCAACATACCGATCAAAAAAAAATAGAAGATGTTTCAGCTCCGACTGAGGACAAAAAGAAGGCAACTTCAAACACACCTCAAACCCTACCTCAAAATGCAGCAAAATTGACTGTTCCAGTGTTAAAAAAGCTAGAAAATGTAGAGGTTATAGCTGCGGTTTCATCGGTGGAAAGAGATGCTGCAATTCAGAAAGTAGTTACAAAAAATGATAGCTATATTACAAAAGAGTTAGCTAAAAAAACAGACGTTCATCATACAGATAGTTATTACAAACCCTTATGGAAAGGGTTGAATATTCCTGAAATTATGGGATATGGAGATAAAAACTCTTCTGAGTTTAGAGAGTTATTTACACAAACGGTAAAAGAGGTTCAGTTTGTGATTCAACACTTGAATACTGATAAGGAAGTGCGAGTTGGGGCTGTTGATATGGTGTTAAAGCTTCCAGAAGGTTATAAGAAAGCAAAGATTGAACAAGCTTTTATAAAAATGCGTGAATTAGGAAAACATTCAGGGTCATCTGACTGGGACAGTGAGATTCAAGCACATGTTAATGAAGTTTTTGTATATGTTTGGCAAGAGGTTAAGCTAGATCCTAAATCTAAGCTTCAGGAATTTTTTGTACAATTAGGTGATGCCGGCCCCACATGTATTCAAGGGCACACTATTCGCATGCTGCAATCGGTGCACGACTATAGTTTGCGAGATAAATTCTTCCAGGTTAGATACTAAAGTTAACTGGATTATAAGAGATTTCTGCTAGCTTTAAAATTATGACGGCAGAAAACTATCAGGCTATTTTAGAGCAGCTATTTGATTTAGGAGAGTTGGATGACTCTCAACTAAATCAAGCTAGCTCTGAGATTTATAAGGTTAAAAATATAGATGTATACTTACAGTCAACATTTGGAGTGGACCCTTGGTGTCTTTCCAAGGTGCGGGCAGAAGAAAATGGATGGGAGTTTAATCGTTGGCAAGTAACCTCACAGCTTCTACCCTTATTAAAAAGATTCTCCTCTGAGAATATAATAACGTTTCATTGTGTGCCTGTTCAGATTTCCAACTCCATACTATATGTGGCATTTTCGCAGTTAGATACTTTAGAGATGCGGGCGGCATTAAAAGAAGTGTTTCCTGAGTGTGATAAATTATTTCTGTATTTTGTACCCGAAGTGTTTTTAGATGAATGTTTAGAGACGTTGCCGGAAAATGATGTTGGTATTACAAAACACTTGAATGCATTAGACTTGTGGTCTGAGGGCGTAGTAGAAAATGGAGATATTTCATCTACTCAATTTATACTTGATATGGTGTTTAGAGATGCGGAACGGAAGCGTGTTTCGGATATTCATTTTGTGCCAGAGGAAATGAAATTGTCTGTTCAGTTCCGCTGCGATGGCGTATTAAAAGAGTACCGAGACTTTCCGTTAAGGCATTGGGGATATTTATCAGCACGAATAAAAGTACTTAGTGGTATGAATACTGCAGAGTCTAGGAGACCACAGTCTGGTCGATTCACAGAAAATTTAAATGGGCGTGAATTTGATATTCGTGTGGCGGCACACCCTTCTACTAAAGGTGAAATTATAGTGTTGCGCTTATTAGATAAGCACAAAATGGTTGTATCAATTGATGCATTAGGGTTTTGTGAGAAGTCTCTAGAAATGTTGAAAAAAATGTATACACAAGCCCAGGGGTTAGTGTTATTAACTGGGCCAACAGGTTCAGGAAAAACAACAACACTCTACAGTATTTTGAATCAGTTAAACCAAACTATAATGAACATTATGACGTTGGAAGACCCCGTGGAATATGAGTTGCCTGGAATTCGTCAAAGTGCGGTGCATAAAAATATAATGAGTTTCCAAGAAGGAATTCGGGCAATTTTGCGTCAAGATCCTGATGTAATTTTAATTGGTGAAATTCGAGATGAAGAAACCGCGAAAATGGCCTTTCGTGCAAGTCAAACAGGCCACCTTGTGTTCAGCACGGTGCATACAAATGATGTATGGGGTGTTTTTCCTAGATTAATGGATTTTGGTGTTTCGTTTGAAAGTATTAAGCAAGCAGTTGTCGGTGTGGTTTCACAACGATTAGTGCGTAAGGTGTGTTCTTGTCAAGAGGTTAACAGCTGTCCAAAATGTGGAGGGGAAGGGTTTTATGGTAGAACTGTTTTAGCCGAGATGCTTAGAATTACCCCACAGATGCGTCCATATTTGCAACTTCATGATCTTGGCAATGTACCTAAGAGTATTTTAAATAAACATTATATATCGCTTCAACAGGCGGCAAGTAGTGTTTTTGATAGAGGGCTCAGCGTGTTAGAGGAAGTTCAGCGGTATGGTATTGAGAGATGAAAGTCTTAGAATATACTGCATTGAATAATCAGCATAAGGTTTGTCGGGGAGAGTTGCCTATGTCTGACTTTGAGCAGATAGAGACTTTGTTAGGCGCACAGAATTTGCGTTTGGTTCAGTGCAGGGTTGTTCGTCAAAAACTACCTAAACCTTTAAACTATGATCAACTATCTGTTTTATGGAGATCTTTAAGGTGCTACATGGCTGCGGGGTTGACTATCTCTGATGCGTTAGACTGTTTTTTAGAGTCCTCAATAGACGGTCATCAAGAAAAAGTACTAAAACAAGTTTCATACCGATTAAGGTCGGGAGAGTTGTTTAGTCAATCTATAAAACCGTTTCTGCCTCAAAGTGATATAGTTTCGTTAAATCTATTATCAATGGCTGAGGTGACGGGAAGTTATGCCGAGGTGTTAGAGGATGTTGAACGATACTCAAAATGGCGGTTGAGACTTCAAAGAACTTTAAAGCAGTCAGCGAGATACCCAATAATTGTTTTAAGCGTTATGTGGGGTGTTTTGTTTTGTTTGTTATATATGTTTGCCCCGCAATTAAGCTCGTACTTACAACAAATAGATGTAGAAATTCCATTGATTACTAAGATATTGTTAGTGGTAAGCCAGTGGGTAGTTGAGTGGCCCTGGATATGGGGGGCTTTTCCTTTTGGGGTTTTTGTGAGTATTCGTCTGTTTATGCAGATGGTTCCGGGTATAAAAAAGTATGTAGTTTATATTCCTGGACTTCGAGAGATTGTGTTGGAGTATTATTATGCAGTTTTTAGTAAAGTTATTGCATTGCAGCTAAAACATGGTTATTCCCTAGTAGAGTCGGTACGTGGTATGGAGCGCTTAAATTCTCAGGGAGAGTTAGGTCGAGTTCTTCAAGATATATCTTTTCGTATCATGCAGGGAGTGTCTTTGACGGAAGCTCTTCACAGTCATCCGAAATATATTTCAAAACTGCTGCTGCAGTTGATGGAAGTAGGAGAAAGAAGTAACACAGTTTATGAGAATTTAGCGTTGTTATCAGATCATTATGACGAGTCACTTCAAAATAAAGTATTGGGATTAATCAAATTAATGGAGCCATTTTTATTAATTATAATGGGTACTTTAGTAGCTATATTTGTAATTGGATTGTTTTATCCCTTGTATCAGCAAATGGGGCAGGCAATTAGTGGGGGGCTATAAGCCGGATTCTGTCGTGGAAGGTCATTCATCTGCGCCAGTAATTACTTAGTGGCTGTAGCAACTTACCCAAGCACCATGCGGAAACGCATGTGTATAAAACGAGTGCTTCTATTTAGTCTTGCTTCCGGTGGGGTTTACATTGCCTTTTTCATTGCTGAAAAAGCGGTAGGCTCTTACCCTGCCATTTCACCCTTACCACAAATGTGGCGGTATATTTTCTGCTGCACTTTCCCTAAGGCGTCTACTCGCCTCGCCGGCCATTAACCGGCACCGTGTTTCCGTGAAGTCCGGACTTTCCTCTATTGATTTGGATCAACAGCGACCTTCAGCCCCCTGGGATTTGTATACATTGACTGAGCAGCAATCACAAGCAATAAATTTCTCAAACTTATTGTTACTTTATATTAAAGGCGGGTGTATTTGTTTTATTTAGATGTCTTGTAAGGGGTAGGTAGAGGTATCCTAATCTTGTACTGCTTAAGTATAAATAGCCTTTAGTAGATTTTAAGGGTTTTTTGAGACTGAATAGATAGACTGTGTTTTGGGGTGGGCTTCTAGCTCTTCTAATGCGCGTTGAATACGGCTTAAAACTTTTGACAGGCCTTTTTTCTTGGTCGGGTTCTCTATCAAGAACGTCATGAATAGAAGCTCTTCGCCTGAAAAGCTCATAAACAATTCCTTCTTTTTTTCTCAATGCAATTTTAAAATCTTTTTCTGAGGGGCGGTTTTTTTATCCTTTTGGTCTGAAGAGGTTAGAAAGGTGCTCATAGTATTGCAACATTCTTGCTGAAGAAAAATTAGATGGTCAAGGGTAATAGCACTAATCTCTACGTGCGTCTGTAGAGAAAGGTGTTTTGGAGATGTTTTAGTTGTAGCGATCTCATCACTGCAGCAACAGGCATTAACAGGTAATAGAATTGCAATATAAACACATAGAAGTAGTAGTAATGAGTTTGAGGCAAACATGGTTTCTTTCGAAGTGTTTTCTTTATAATGATAGAAAACACTAAAAAAAGATTTAATGCAGTGAAATAGCTTAGTTCCCGAGGCTTAACTGTTTGGGACACCCTGCGTAGTAGAGTATTCAAAGTGGAATGTTGTGTCTGGAAAAATGCGAGTGCGGAGTGCATGAGCGGATATAGCGGCCTCTGAGAACCCGCAAAGAATTAGTTTAAGCTTGCCTGGGTAAGTAGCTATGTCTCCAATAGCATGAATTCCGGCAAGATTGGTTTCCATGGAGCTTGGTGATACCTTGAGGTGTTTGTTCTCTGTTGACAACCCCCAACCTGCAATGGGTCCTAAGTCCATTTGGAGGCCAAAAAATGGTAGTAGGATGTCAGCTTGAACCGTTTGTGAGTTTCCACTAAGATCGGTTGCAGTAATGCTTGTTAGTTGGCCATTACTTCCGTTTAGTGCCGCTAATTGATAAGGTGTAACAAGTTTTATCTTATTTTGACTTGCTAGTGCATTTAGTTTGTTGACACTGTCTTGAGCAGCTCGGAATTTTGATCGTCGATGCACCATAGTCACAGATGTGGCAATTTCAGAGAGTGAAATTGCCCAGTCGACAGCAGAATCTCCGCCGCCTGCAATTACAATGTGTTTGTTTTTAAACTTACTCTGTTCCGGAACGGAATAAAAAACAGAAATACCTTCGTAGTCTTCAATTTTTTCTAAAGGAGGGCGATTTGGGCCAAAAGCACCTGCGCCTGCGGCAATAATAATACCTTTTGTTTGAATTTCAGTGCCGTTACTAGTGGTAACCAACCAATCTCTCGCGATGGGCGTAATGTCTATTACTTGTTGGTTAAGGTGATAAACAGGGTTAAATGGTTTTGCTTGGTTTTCAAGTTGATGAATTAAATTGATTCCTGAAATAGCGGAGTATGCGGGGATGTCATAAATAGGTTTTTCAGGATAAAGTGCAGCGCATTGACCTCCAATAAAATCTAAGGAGTCAATTACGTGGGTTTTTAATCCAACCATTCCACATTGAAAAACGCTAAATAAACCTGTGGGGCCAGCCCCCACAACTACGACGTCTGTTTTCACAATCAAATCTCCGATACAGGGGCAAAGTGTAGCAAAGCACGATGCTTTTTGCAATGCGCAGATGAGAGAGTAAATGGTTTAGTTTTTGGGTAAAGGTAAGGTTGTTTTTAAAACATTCGTATAAGAACGCTAAATAATTATTGACTTCTTAACCTATAGTTCGTATAACGATACCTGACAGTTATGTCCCCTTCGTCTAGTGGTTAGGACGCCACCCTTTCACGGTGGAAACACGGGTTCGAGTCCCGTAGGGGATACCATTTCTTTTCTTGTTAGTTCTTATACAAAGCACAAAAGACAAAGCATTTTTTCTTTTATGGAGAAACGATACACAAGGCTGATGTCTCCAGGTAATGGTAAAATAGTTTTGTTTGTCACGCTGAAGAGAAGAGGCAACTCCTTTTGGGGTGCTCCTTCCGTTGGGCAGTTTGTGTTTTTTTTAAGGTTCCTTACGAATCATCAATATTAAGTGTGAGGGTATTTTTGCATAACCATAGCCAAAGTGAAAATCAAGTAGCTTAGGGTAGGCAGCTTCATAAGCTTTGAGTAAGTCAGGTTGTTGAAATGCGACAAAGGACTCACCATAAGGTCCAGTATAGCGGCCAAAAAGCTGTTGTTGCCAGAGTGATTTTAAGTAAAATTTAAAGGGTATTCCTGAGTCATCTTGCAAAACTTCTCGGCTGATAGACAGTAGGGTTTGTCTTATCCATTTAAACTCTTTCATATGCATAAGAAATGACGCTGATTTAATTAAAGTAGTTGTCTCTCCTAAGGTTTCACTAACAAACCTTGAAAGGGGAGCGTTTTTGCTAATTTCAGAGTCGGACAGATCGGTTTTAAAATAGTATATACGTTGATTATATCCAACGTTTGATTGTTTAATTGTCAGTTCGACACCAAAATTTTTGTTGCGTTGTTTTGATTCGTCGGCACTGAGGTACTTAATAGCACCTTCGGGTGATAGATTGACCCATTGTACATCGAGAATGTCAATATTCATCAACTTTAACATCAGCAACATTCCTGGAAGAACACCATGAGTCCCATTTTTGCTAAAATCGGAGGACATGTTTAGGGTGCGAAAGAAGCTGCGTAAAAAGACGGATGCAATAGCCTTCTGCATGGAGTCCATATGAGTCTTGTCAAGTGGTTTGGACCACTCATCTAGGCTGGTTGAAGTGCCGACATATTCTAGTCCCATCATTACATAGGTGGGGTGGTCTGGAAACAGTGTCAGCATATTTACAACGTCGGGACCGCTGAAAGGATAATAAAGCAACTCTGTAGGTTTTGGCACTGAAGTTAAAAAGTTTTCTCTCCAGGTTCGCATCTTGGATAGGTTTCGCATTTCATAGCTGGAGTAGATTGTTTGGAGAGAGTTTTTATATTCATGTAGAGCTTTTAAGTGGGGAGTTGTACTTTCGTTTTTGTTTACACTTTGTCCAGTTAAGTGTAATGCAATATCATTGGGGTTGAATTTTTGAGTGTAGGGCTTGTTTTTTGCTTGAAGAGTACGAGAAGCGAGATGTATTTCAGGTTTGTCTTCTGGATTGTGAGAGGCAACAAGTGCACCTTCCGCGTCAGTTTCAACTTCAAGGCCAGCCTCCCTTTCACTAAGTAAATCTTGAGTTTCAAGAACAATGTCGTCCTCGATGAGAAAATCATCCAATGTGGGGTGTTGAGGAGAGCATCCAGAAATATAAAGGAACGCTAATATCGAAGCTAGTGTGTAATGGCGCATTTTGTGTCTCATTTACGTGTTGATTTCCAAACCTTGGTCATGTAGGTACTCTGTTTTGTTTTTCCAGCCTTCTTTTACGACTACTTGTAAGTGTAGTTTTACTTTCTTTTTTAATAAATTTCGAATGTCTTTTTCTGATCCTAGGCGCACTTTTTTGATGAGTTCTCCGTGTTTTCCTAAAACTATACCTTTGTGAGAGTTGCGCTCAATAATGATTCGTTGATAAATATCAACGCGATTTTCTTGCTCTTCCCACAACTCGTGTTGAACCATAAGTCCATAAGGGACTTCTTGGTTTAATAGCATAAAAAGCTTTTCTCGGGTGTACTCAGTTGCCATTGCATGGAGAGAGAGATCGGTTAAATCATCTTCTCCAAACATCCAGGAGCCTTCAGGCAGTGAAGTTTGAATAAATTTTACTAATTCTTCAGTGCCATTAGATTTTAGGGCAGAGGTCATAAAAATATGTTGAATGTTATAAGTTTCACTAATTGTTTTTGCGAGGTGGAGTAGTGACTCTTTTTTTGTTTTGTCAATTTTGTTCAGAATTACGCATGTGGGCTGTTGAATGTGCTCGACTAATTGAAATAAGTGATCGTGAGAGGAAGTTTTCCTGCTGGCGTCGATCATGATGCAAACTAGATCGGCCTCATTGATTGCCTGTTGTGCAACAGAAATCATTGCTTTATCCATGCGAGTTTTTGCTTTAAAAATACCCGGCGTGTCTAAAAAAGCTACCTGGGTGGTATTTTGCATAAAAACGCCTAAGACTCTACGACGAGTGGTTTGTACTTTTGGGGTGACAATAGAAATTTTCGCTTGAAGCAAAGTATTCATTAGGGTTGATTTTCCGGCATTCGGAGGACCAATTAACGCGACGTAACCAAATTTTTGTTCTGACATGTTTCTTACTTTAAAGGTTGAGTGTTAAGTTCTGTGAGTAATTGCTGTGCACAGGCAATAGCTGCGGCTTTTTTGTTGCTTGATGTAGCTGAAACAACTAAGTCATTTAAGGTGCACTTTACCGTAATTTTAGGCGCATGTGAAGGGCCTTCTGTGTGTGCTATAATGTAACTTGGGGTGGTTTTGAGGTGGGTGTGAGCATATTCTTGTAATAATGTCTTGGGATCTTTTGCATCCATGTCTTTTGCATGAATCAGAGAGGCCCAAAACTTCTTGATAATTCTTTCGCATGACGCTAATCCACTATCCAGATAAATTGCTCCAATCAAGGCTTCGCACGCGTCGGCAAGTAAGGTTAGCCATTGAGACTGATTCTTCTCATCTGCTCTAGAATACTTTAGATGAATATTAATTCCCATTTCTTCAGAAATTTGAGCCAGGGTTTCTCTGCGAACAAGGTGTGCAAGCCGACGTGATAACTCACCTTCTGGAGCAGTAGAAAATTCTTTATACAGCCAAGTTCCCATAATAACGCCTAAAATTCGATCTCCGATGAATTCTAGGCGTTCAAAGTGATTGATTTTTAAACGCTCTTTTTTTGCAGAAAAAAAGCTGGGATGAGTGAGGGCTTGCGTTATAAGGTCTGTATTTTCGAATGTATATCCTAGTGTTGTCTCGAGAGGGGTCATGGAGATATTTTTTTCATAAAGCGCTCTTTAAGTAAGGAAAACGAAAAGTAGTTAGTAATATCAAATAGTGAGCGTGCGTTTGTAGAAAACCAGATTAAATCAGCGCGCCCAGTAAGGTTTTTCTTGTGTATAAATCCAATGCTTGGGAACCGGCTGTCCTGAGAACGGTCGCGGTTGTCACCCATTAAAAAGTAGTGGTCTTTGGGGACTAAAAACTCTTTCGTATTGTCTGCTTTTGGTATACCCCAGTTAAATACCTTTAAGATTTTGTGACGCGCTCCGTTTGGCAGAGTTTCATAAAAAATACGACCAGTATCAGGGCGACCTTTTTGGTCGAGGTAAGTGTATAATTCACCTTCTTCTAACCGTACTGGTTTATCATTAATAAATACGATACCTTTCCGTACTTGAATGCGGTCGCCAGGAAGCCCTATTAAACGCTTAATATAATCACGATGCTCGTCGTGAGGGATCCGAATAACTATGACATCACCGCGATTTGGTTCTTTAGAAAACCATCGTGCTGCCCAACTTGATGGAGTATAGGGAACTGAAAGTGGAGAGAAGCCGTATGGAAAATTAGCCACAGCAATAAAATCGCCGATATTGGCCGTTGGAACCATTGACTCTGATGGAATGCGAGATAGGCCATAAAATGTGAAGCGAACCCCCATGACAACTAGTAAAATAATAGCTAGTTCTTTTATAAATGATGCCAAGTTTTGCTTTTTCATTGCGGATCCTATGTTGTTTTTTCCACCGTTACAAATGCTATAGCATAATTTATTTCATCAGATAATGAAAGATGTATTTTGAACTTGGGTTCATGCGCCCTTTGAAAAATAGCCGTAATTTTGGGAGCTAAATAAATACTTGGTTGTCCAGCTTCGTTGTTCATAACTGCTATTTGATTCATTTCAATTCCATTCGAAAAACCAGTGCCAAATGCTTTTACCAAGGCTTCTTTTGCAGCAAATCGTTTGGCTATAAACTGTGGCTGTCGTATTTTGGACAACGAGTAAAATTTTTCAATCTCAGATGGGTGAAAACAACGGGATAAAAACCGTTCTGGAAATCGGATCAGTAGCTTCTTTATGCGTGAAACTTCAACAATATCAGTGCCAATTCCAAGAATCATATACGTTCTACTGACATAATTAGAGGCTCGGACTTAAGCTCTACTATTAAGCGATTTAATTGGTCGGAGTTGTTAACTTGAAGTTCCACGAGCAAATCACAGTGTTCGGCGTCACGCTTGGTGACTTTTAAATTATCAATATTTGCTTTGAGGCGGCTAGTAGCAGCAGATACTGAAGCTAATGCACCAGAGCGATTTTCAACCATTACGCGTAACATTACATCAAAGACCGATGCTTCATAGTCTGATATTGCCCCCCACTCGACAGCTACCCACTTTTCAGGCTGGTCTTTAAATTGAGATAGATTTGTGCAGGAGGTCTTGTGGATTTTGACGCCGCGACCAGTTGAAATAATACCCGTAATAGATTCGCCGGGAAGTGGATGACAGCATTTAGCATAATGCAGGGCCATTCCCGGAATAAGGCCACGAATAGCAATGGATTTTAGTTTTTCTTGTTGTTTTGGTTCTGTTTTAGATGCTGACTTTCCAGGTAGGGTCGGATGGTCATCAATGGGGGCATTTTGGTCGAAATGCGTATCTTCAAATCTTAAGAAATCTGCAACGGCTCCAGGGGAGATAAGCCCCATCCCAACGTGTGTAAATAGATCTAATTGAGAGTCGACATTAAAGTGTTTTGTTGCTGCACGAAGGCGTGAGCTGTGGTTCTCTATTACATCAACGCGTAAGGTGGATTTTAACATGTTTTTGCCGAGCTGTTCGTATTCTTCGTGCTGTTGTTCACGAATAAATCTACGAATGGCTGCTTTTGCTTTTCCAGTGATAACAAAACGTTCCCAGGCCATAGATGGAGTTTGGTTTTTTGAGGTGATGATTTCGACTTGATCACCATTTTTAAGCTCAACCCGTACGGGCATCATTCTTCCGTTCACTTTGCATCCCACACACCTGTTTCCTATGTCGCTATGAATTGCATAGGCAAAATCAATGGGGGTTGCTCCATGTGGTAAGGAGATAATGTCGCCAGCGGGTGTAAAGCAAAACACCTTGTCTTGGTACATTTCCATTTTAGTATGTTCTAAGAATTCTTCTGGGGTGTTGGAGTGCTCTAATATATCAACAAGTTCTCGAATCCACTTGAATACGTTCTTCTCTTGAGAGTCTGCGCTTCCTTGTTTATATTCCCAGTGAGCAGCAACACCCATTTCGTTGGTTTCGTGCATTTCACGGGTTCGAATTTGGATTTCAATGCTGTAGCCGGATGGGCCAATAATACATGTGTGCAGAGACTGGTAATTGTTAGATTTTGGAGTGCTGATATAATCTTTAAAGCGTCCAGGTACTACGGGAAAAGTGCTGTGCAAGATGCCAAGAACCTGGTAGCATTCAGCGATGTTTTCAACTAAAATTCGATACGCAAATATATCAGATAGTTGTTCAAAGGGTAAGTTTTTAGACTGCATTTTTTTCCAAATGGAATAAGATGCTTTTTCACGACCGGAAACATAGCAGGGGATTGCGTTTTTTGTGATGACCTTTTGAAGGTCTCGGATAACGCGTGAGACAATTTCTTGATCTTTTGCAAATAGATGCTTTTTTCGACGCTCAATCGCCTCATAAATTTCTGGATGCAGTACTTCAAAACAAATGTTTGCAAGTTCATCGTGAAGGCTTTGCATTCCAATGCGTTGTGCAAGAGGGGCGTATATTTCTTGGGTCTCTAAAGCTTTTCGGCGTCGTTTCTCTGGCGACTTCAAAAACTTTAGCGTGCGCATGTTGTGGAGGCGGTCCATTAGTTTTATTAGCAAAACTCTAACATCAACAGACATCGCTAAGACTAGTTTTCGGAGATTTTCAGCTTGTTCTGACTTTTCTGAAGTTGAGGGGGTGAGTTCGATAGAGTTAAGTTTTGTAACTCCGTCTACAAGCCGAGCGACCTCGGCACCAAATTCGCGCTCAATGTCTTCGGTTGTTGCGGCGGTGTCTTCAACAGTATCGTGTAAAAGGGCAGTTGCAATGCTTTGAGAGTCTAACTTCCAAGTGGTAGCAATGCGTGAGACCTCGAGCGGATGGGTAAAGTAGGGTTCTCCCGACGCCCGTTGTTGAAAACGATGCTGAAATTTTGAAAACTCGTAAGCTTTGATAATCATATCTTTCTTGGGGTCTTGCTCGTATGCATGTACAAGATCTACAAGATCCTGTGGTGCTAACGGAAAAATATAATTATCATTGCTCATATGAGGTAAGCTTTACTTTTTCTTCCTTCTTTTTTTTATAAAGAAGGATCGGGATCGTTGGTGTTTGCGGTTGTGTCGCCGATGTCTTCTGATGGAAGATCATCTTCAGTTGCACTGTTGTCATCTTCCCCTAGAGATCCAAGTGACTCGAGTTCTTTGCTAAGTTGAGCAATCTGTTCGGACCAATCTTTTTCCATTTCGATAGACACTTCTTGAGTGTCATCGTTTATCATTTCCGGGTTAATGCGTTGTAGGGATGTGATTAAATCTTCCCCAAAATCAGTTGCCAATCCCTTGTCTTGAGCAATTTCACGAAGGGCTAAGACAGGGTTTTTTTCATTTCCTCTAGGGACATGAGGGGTAGCACCTTTTGAAAGTTTTTTTGCGCGATTAGCAGCTGCCAATACAAGTTCAAAGCGGTTAGGGATGTTTTTGACGCAGTCTTCAACTGTCACACGAGCCATAATAATAATACCTTTTTACTTAAATCGTACCAAATTAACACACTGTGTGTAGGAAGTGAAGCATTTGAAGGGGCCAGCTAGGTATTGATGTCATAAAATGTGTCTTCTGTAAAATAAAAGATTGCGTGTTTCTGGCCAAGTAGGTAGAATGAAGGGCAAATTTACGTGAGATTTTTCAGTGTTCATACAGACAGAAAACACGCCTAACCCTAATACAATGAAGTTTTTACCAGGTAAAGTTGTTGTGGGGGGGGGGACTATTGAGTTTAGGATGAAGGAGTCTGCCAAAAAATCACCACTGGCCTTAGCTTTGTTTGATATTAATGGAGTTGAAAGTGTTTTGTTTGGTGGAGACTTTGTTTCAGTATCTAAGGGGGAATCAGTAGATTGGGAGGTTCTAATACCTTATGTAATTGAAGCTTTGACGATACACTTCTCTAGTCAGACTCCCATTATTCAAGGGGTTTTGGATACTGGGTCTACGTCAACCCCAGTGGAAATGTTAGATTCTATCTCAAGGCAAATCGTAGAAATTATTGACACGCGCGTACGCGTCGCTGTTGCGCAAGATGGTGGTGATATAGAGTTTGAGAGATTTTTGGACGGCATCGTATATTTGCGAATGAAGGGGGCGTGTGCGGGATGTCCGAGTTCTTTAATGACATTGAAGAATGGCATCGAAAATATGTTGCGTCATTATGTGCCGGAAGTGAAAGAAGTGCGAGCGATTACAGTATAATATTTAATAAAATGGAGGGTTATATGGAAAAGCTACCCATGACTCGTGAAGGGTTTGAAAAACTACACGTAGAGTTAAAGCAATTGAAAACCGTAGAGCGTCATGCTGTTATTAAGGCTATTGCTTCTGCTCGTGAATTGGGAGACCTTTCTGAGAATGCAGAATACCATGCGGCGCGTGAGCGCCAAGGGTTTATTGAGGGTCGCATTGCAGAATTGGAAGACAAGTTGTCTAGGTCTGAAGTAATTGATGTTAGTGGCTTGACTGGGTCGACAATCAAGTTCGGAGCAAAATTACGGTTGATTGATGAAGATACGGAAGAAGAGGTTGCATATCAAATTGTAGGAAATGATGAAAGCAATTTAAGCAAAGGGAAGATTTCTTTGTCTTCTCCGCTTGCAAAGGCTTTAATTGGGAAAAGTGTTAGGGATTCTGTTGACGTCCGCACCCCAGGTGGGGTAAAGTCCTACGAAGTTATTGAAGTTTTATTTCAATAACACTGCTGGAGGATAGTTTAGCGGTAGAACTCCCGGTTCTGGTCCGGGCAACCTAGGTTCGAATCCTAGTCCTCCAGCCACTAAGTTCGTTTTCAATATTTTTTAAAGAGTTGCGAAAAAAAACTAAAATTATGCTCTGTAAATTCTCCGTCTCTTAATTCGGCAGTTGTGAATTGATTGTTGTTTATAAACTCTAGTTTTAATGTCGAAAAAACACCATAATACCACTCTAGTGTAGTTATTTTTTCTTTTTCGCTTAGTCGCGTATTAATTATATCTGATAGCGTTTTTTGTACTAGATTTTCTGTTGCTACACATAGAATGTTTATGCCTCCAGAGTATAAAGCTCCCTCACTGACAGCTTCGGATGTTAGAGATATGTCATTTGTAAATAGACTAGCTTGTGCTAATGCATAGCGTACCTCAACTGGGTCTTTGTGTGAAATAACAGTTGAACCCAGAGTGGTTTGAGAATTGATGATCGTGATTAGTGTAATTATAATTGCTAAAGAAGGAGAGGTAAAATACATAGCTTGCTCCGAGTTAAAACAAAGCATAGCGTTAAAATAACAACACGGAGTTAACGCTTTTTGGTTCTAAGTTTGTCCTGAAAAGGATTGTTGGTTTTTTTGTTTCTTGCTTTTGCTAATTAACAAGCCATTTATTCACTTTTTATCCGATTGTTTGCTTGCCATCGCTGCATCAACCAGTTCTTTTGCCTCTTGAATTACTTCATAGTGAGCATAAGTGTTATCTTTTCCTCGGCCATGTCTATTTCCCACGGTTTTCCCACTTTTTTCTAAATGAAGCTTTGTATGGGCACCATCTACAAAGATTTTAATTTGTTCTAAGGGAACTCCCGTAATTTTAAGCCACTCTTTAATTAGGCGGTTCATAACTCGTTGTTTAGTTCTTCCAGGAGGGATAGTTGCGAGTACTTGCTGAATAACAGTTGATTGTGGGGCTTCGACTTCTTCACTCGTATGCTCAGTTTTGGAAGCGGAAAGAGAAATTGGGAGGGTTTCTTCTTTTGTGCAATCGTCAACATCGAGCTGTTTAATATCTTTTTCATCGGTTAGTTCACTTTCCGGACGAGGGGCGGTTAGATCGCTTACTTGATCTGTACCTTGGGAGAGGCTCGTGCCTGAGATTGTTTCTTCCTTTTTTGACTCTTTGCTTCTTATTTCTGCTTCTTTTTTTAAATTCTTTCTGGCTCGAGTGCGCTGACTTTTTGTTAATTTAGGAGGTTTGCTGTAAGGCTCGGGATTAGATAAATTGTTTGATAAAGCACTTGAGATTAGGTCGATTAATTCAAAAAATATGTATGATGCTTCAGAGTTTCTTTCTGCTGTATATATCGCTATATCCATGAGCTTTGAAATCACTGCGTGAACTTGATCAGTATCGGAAAAAGGAAAGAAGCATCCTGAAGAGTTTGATAGATAAGGGGGCAAATTCTGAGGAACTCCAAACTTAAAGCTTAATTCTTTATGATTATTACAGGGTATAAACCAGTTAATTCCTTCGCAATTATAAGCGGGTAATCCAGAGTATGAATATACCCCAAAATTATTGCGGTCATAATGCATTACAAAAACACCAGGTTGTGTGAGTAGAGTTTTCTTATCATTAAAAATTAACCCACGAGACCCTAGACCAGGAGTAAAATCACCAAAAAAGTTATAGTGTATGCTGGGTACTTGTTGGGAGTGAAGTAGGTTGTTAATGAAGAAGGGGACTTCATTATTTTTTGGGTCTTTTAGGAAGCATAGATGCCCTGCATTGTCTTTTCTTGATACTTTTCGAGATAGGATGCCGTTGGTTTGTGTAAGTATAGTGCGGCGAGTTCTTTCTTCGACGATTCGTATGGCGGCCACAAATTCGTTGCTAAGCGTGTGTAATAATTTGCGGATAGGATCTAATCCAAGAGCAGAAGACTTTTCGCTTAAATAGTTGCGCTTCTCACGCAAGGAGTCAATACCCGATAGGGAGCTGCCAGCTTCAAGTTTCCGAGTAAAAATTTCATCTAAAACTGATACGAGGGTAGATAGGTCCTCACATGTCTTAGATGCAGTGAGTGACGGAAATCTAGAACTGAGTGGTTCCCGTATGAATTGAGTGACTTCGGTGAGTGAGCAGTCAAAACGAAGTCTAGTGATCGTATTTGTTTCTGAGTCTGAAGGCATAGGGTTTGCCTGCACAAATTGCATAAGCTGAGCCCTTGAAGTTATAGGGTCAAAAATCTCGGGATTTTCGGTATTTGCGGCACAAAGTAAGTGCTTTGGGAATAGGAAAGAGATAGCGAGAATAAGCTTAATGGTCTTTTTCATGCAATTTTTTATTTTATTACTAATAAATATAATATTAACACGGCCTGCTTTTGTCAAGTTATTTTCTTGGGTGAGACTTTCTATAGGCGTCTTTAAGATGTTGTAGGCTGACGTTGGTATAGCGCTGTGTTGTAGATAGTGAGGAGTGTCCTAGAAGCTCTTGAATTGTGCGAAGATCAGCGTTTTCATCTAGTAGATGTGTCGCGAAACTATGACGTAGGGCGTGAGGAGTCACTGAGTCGGGAAGATTAAATTGAAGTCGGAATTTGCGCATGGAAGTTTGTAGTATTCCAGGATTCAAACGTTTGCCTTGTTTGCCGATAAATAGGGGAGAGTCAAGTTGAAAGGTAAAAGGACATTGATTGAGGTAGGATTGAATGTAAGTATTAATTTTGGGAAGAATAGGAACGGCTCGCTGTTTGTTTCCTTTTCCGGTGAGTGTCATAACGGTAGGAAGAGGGAAGTCGCTGTAGTTTAAGCTAAGAGCTTCTCCGATTCGCAAACCTGCTCCATACATTAAAGTGAAAGCTCCAGTATCTCGTAAATTTGTCCAGTGAACTTCAGATATGGGGTTGTTTAGCAAAGACGTGATGTGTTGATGCGAAAGGGGGCGTGGGAGTTTTTCTTCAAGTTTAGGGGATCTCATATCTAATATGGCATGAATGGTAAGATTCTGTGTTTTGGCCAGGTAGTTTGCGAATGTTTTTGTCGCGGATAGTGCTCGGGCATTTGAAGTAGTTGAAATGCCTTTTCGGTGGCGATCTGATAGCCAGGCTCGAAGATCTGACGGTGTAAGTTTAGAGAAAGAGTTGAGGGAGACTGTCTCTCCTAAGTGTTGACCTAGAAACTGAATTAGATGCTCTAGATCATGTTGATATGCAGTAATGGTGTGACTTGAAAAGTTTTTAAGATGTTTAAGGTCGGTTAACCATTGTTTGGTAAGACTGTGTAATAGCATATGAAAAATGTAAATTTTTTGGACTTTGTTCAGAATATAGAAAAATAACCCAGGAGACAATCATGAATAAATATTTTAAGTTTTTGATGGTCGCATTCACGGTAATGTTTGGCATTACTAGTTTGTCGACAGATTTGGATGCGCGACGTGGTGGCAGAAAACATCACTCTAAAAGTCATGCACCTAAAAAAAGCAAGCATGCAAAACATCATCACAAACAGGCAGCACATCACCACAAACAGGCAGCACATCATCATAAGGAAGCGCGGCATACGCGTGGTAAAGAGCTTCACCATCATCAACGAGCGGCACATCACCATGAGCGGTCAGCACATCATCACCATGCAGCAGTAAAAGCTAAAGGTGAAAAAAGACAGCACCATGAGAAAATGGCCTACCGACATAAGCAGGCGGGGCATCATCATGGGCAGGCTGCTCATCATCATGGGCATGCAAGGCAGCATCCAGAGAAATCTGAACATCATCACCGTCAAGCGCATCATCATGCACAAGAAGCTAGAGAACAAGAACGCGAAGTTGAGAGAGAGAGAGAAGAAGACGAAGAAAGCGAAGAAGACGAAGATTATAACCCTGATGAAGATGAAAATGAAGATGAAGATGAAGATGAAGATGAAGAAGAGGGGCAATTATTCGATTAGCTTTAAATGAAAATATATTTCATCTTAACAATGCGGACGCTTTTGGGTGCCCGCATTGTATATTTAGATAGAGGATTTACTTTTTATAATAGCAGATTGGAAGAAAATATTGTCTTTGACCAAGAGGATTTTTAAAGCCTGTTAACTTCTATTTGTTAGGCTGATTTTGAATAATATGATTTGCAAGAAACTTGCGGATTTAAGCAATAAAATTAAGGAGAGTATCTATGAAGTGGATGCGAGGATTTTTAATATTTGGGTTGGTGTTAACCACTCAAATTAGTACGACTGATGCATTTTTTGGTAGTTTTATGGGGAATATTAGCAAAGGTCTTAAGAATGCGGGAAATAGCATTAAAAAAAATGTGTCTCATCATATGAAAAAAGCTAAAAAAGCCTTTTCTAGTTTTAAAAGTTCAGTAGGTTGTCGTTCTGGAAAAGCAAAAGGACCTGGGGGAGCATTATATCACATCGCAGCTAAAGGAAAGCTAACGGATAAGCATGTTGTGGCTGTGCATCATCAAAAGCACGATAGACATAAAAAGAAGTCAAAAGGAAGACGCGGGCGCGGTATTCGCTAACAGTAGGTAAGGAGAGGATTATACAATGAATAAAAAATGGTATACAGGAATTAGTGTTGCTTTTCTACTTTGTCTGTTTGGCGCATTGAGCTATACAACGACTGTAGAAGCAAAAAAAACTAACCAAGACTTTGAAAACTTAACAAAGTGTGCAAGTGAAAAAAACCCAAAGTACTTACTGGGGGTTATTACTGGTGCAATGGATGCATACGGTAAAGATGTTGAGAAGGCGTTAAAGGAGCGCAGTGAGAAAAAAGGTTTAAAGCTCCTAAAGAAACATAGAAAACCAATAATTCGTACGATTGATTTTTTGTTTCATGATTCGAAACACTTTAAGCATGCCTTTATGCACGAGGCACACAACCCTCGTTTTGAGAAGGTATTAAATGAACATGTTCAGAAAATGTATCATGTAGAATACCATGCGGCACATAAGCATAAAAAAGAACAAAAGGCGATTACTAAAGAATACAAAGCTATCGTGAAGGAGTTTAAAAAGCGTGGCGTTAAGAAAATCTCGAAAATAACTCCTCCTAAAGGTAAAGAAGGTATGAGCTTTAAGCAAAGAATATCAGAAGGCGCAAGTTCATTTGTTGATAAAGTGAAGAATAGAAAAAAGAAACACAAAAAGAAGAGATCAGCAAGAAGTGATGACGATGATTCAGATGATGATGACTCAGATGAAGAAGGCGACGATGATTCAGATGATGATGACTCAGATGAAGAAGGCGACGATGATTCAGATGATGATGACTCAGACGAAGAAGGCGACGATGATTCAGATGATGATGACTCAGAAGAAGAAGGCGACGATGATTCAGATGATGATGACTCAGACGAAGAAGGCGACGATGACTCAGACGAAGAAGGCGATGATGATTCAGATGACGATGACTCAGGTGATGATTACGACTCTGACGATGACTCAGATGATGATGACTCAGACGAAGAAGGCGACGATGACTCAGATGACGAAGAAGAGGAAGAATAGGACTATATCTCGCCTTCAAAATACCAAAAGAACCCTCCTAGTGAGGGTTCTTTTGGTTGTATAGGCTAATAAAAAACAATCTAACTAATGGTAAGCACGCTTTGAAAGCTTTTAAATATAACCGTAGGTTAGGTTGAAAGTTGTCGGGTATTTCAGTAAAGAGCAAGGATTCAAAACTTCTTTTGATGGCAGGGCCTTGAGTAGCTAATTCGGATTGAAGTTTTTTCCAAAGAACTAGAAGTTGATGGTCAGTACAATGAGACAAAGATTGTCGTTCTCCAGAGGCCATGTCCGCCTGTATCCAATTGACTCGTGAAATATCGACTGGGCGTTGCCAGGGTACTTGGTAGTGATATCCAGAAGGCGCGCCAGAGATTCTGCGAACTAATCCATGAAGCTCGTTGTAATGGCAAGCTGCTTTATATTCGATAGATTGAGTGTAATTTTTTTCCAAAGATACTGTAGTGCTGAGAGATG
Source organism: Alphaproteobacteria bacterium CMAR1 (assembly GCA_963693005.1). Lineage (GTDB taxonomy): Bacteria > Pseudomonadota > Alphaproteobacteria > UBA6184 > UBA6184 > Bodonicaedibacter. The sequence goes on from OY843726.1 coordinate 821,962, forward strand.
AGGTTGTTTGGGAAGATGTGTGTTTGTATTTTTAGGTGCTACTCGCTCTGATTTAGATAGAGATTTTAGTTTGACTCGTGACATTTTATGCCTAATGTGATTTTTTTTTGCGTGATGCATATATTCTCCAACCCATTTGTTAACAATTAAAAGCGCCTGCGTTCCTTGTGTCTTTAAGGGAAGTTGTGTCCGTAATTAAGAAATTAGTTAATAAATGTTAACAAAGTATTAACAAGAAACTTGATCTTAGAAAAAAAATATGACAACTTATGGGAGTTGTTGAAAAAAAATGAACAAGGAACAAAATGTCGGTAGCAAAAAACTTAAGATTATTGCGACGTATTCGTGGACTAACTTTAGAAGAATTGTCAGAAAAAGTAGGAATTTCAGTATCTTATTTGTCTCGTATTGAGTCTGGAAATCGTCGTGTTACAGAACCTTTATTGTTTAAGTTGTCAGAGTTATTAGAATGCGACCCAGCGGAAATTTTATCTAACGAGCCACCAGAAAAACAAATCGCATCACTTGGGTTTTCGTCATTTAGTTTACAGAGTAAGTATCCACCAGAAAAAGTATCTGAGTTGATGGAGTTATTAGAAAAGGTTACGGGGCAACTAGATAGCAATGTGCAAATGACACATAAAATTCCTGTATTTACTTCACATTATTTTAAAAATTCGTTATTGCCAGTTCCTTCTTCTGGAGATCAGTCAGCGGTCTTAGAGGGAGTTCCATTAAGTGAGCCGTCTGATTGGATTTCATGCCCCCCTGAATTGGCTGAAGTTAAAACAGCGTTTGCATATTGTGTTGTTAATGAAGAAATGTCTCCGCGTTATAATCCCGGAGATATAGTTTTTGTGCATCCACACAAACCGCTGATGCCAGGCTGTTTTGTATTGGCGGTTACTCAAGGGAACGTTGCTAAATTGCGTCAATTTGTTACATCTGATGGAGAGGCCTTTACGTTTAGATCATATGGTGTTGAAACTAAAGAAGAAACCCTTTCAATCTCAGACATTAAGGCAGTGTATCGAGTGGTAAGTGCTAAAGAGTCAGCTTAATTTTTTAGTTATTTTTAGTATAGCGCGCATCCTAGATGCGCGTTTTTTTATGGGCGCTATTTGTATAGAGTTAGCGTGTTAGACTCTTTAAGTATGCTTTTGATTTTTTCTAACTCTAATAACTTCCATTTGTTATCCCATATAAGTATGCGTTTAAGATCAGGGTTAGCTTTTATTAAGTTTAAAAGTGCGTAGATGTTAATACAAGTTGTTCCATGCACTCTAATTTCCTCAATTCCCCAGTTTTCTTGAGCCAAGATCCTGAGATATGCGTTAGTAGGAACTTTCGGGGTTCCGGATAGTATTAAAGTATGTATGCCTTTGTTTTCTTTGTTTAATAGAGAGGTTTTTTCAAAGATAAAAGTTTCGGGTGCAGGAGGGTTATATTGGTGCAAGGCTATAAGAGTTTTATGCTTGAATGGTTTCTCTAGGAGGGGGGGAGACCACTTAATGTCGGCCTCTGAGGGAGACTTGAGGTCTTCATTAAAGATTTGTCGCAGCTGATGCTTATGCATCATGAGTATGCCAATAAGCACACTGACACACATGTATAGGTAGACTTTTTTCATAGACATTGGATTGTGTGACATTAATTTACATACCATAAACTTTTTCTTCTTAAAATAGTTTACATGAAAATGAATCAAAACATTGCGCAAAAAATTACCCTCAATACATCAGTTGCACCGGCAGTGCAGCAAGCGCTGAAAGTATTGCAAATGGGTAATATGGAATTGCAAGAACATATAGAGCAGCAGTCGTTAGAAAACCCCTTCTTAAAAGTGAATGAGCCACCTACCGAAAGCTTGGGAAATTTGTATAAAGAGCGGGGATATCAGTATGATAGTGATGACTCGAACTCTGGCAGAGGGCCGCTTTGGGAAAAAACGCTGAGTCAATCGCCTAATTTCCAACAGGTGGTTTTATCTCAGATTAATATGACTTTTTCAGATTCAGAAGAGCTTTATTTGGCGAGATTAATGTTTTCGTTGTTGGATGCTAACTGCTTTTTCACGTACGATATACAGTTGCTGGCAAAAAAATTAGGGTATAGTGTTGTAACTATTAAAAAAGTTTTAAGTCGTTTAAAATGTTTAGAGCCAGTTGGTGTTTTTGCATATTCATGGAAAGAATCGGTATTATTACAGCTTGCTGATCAGGAAAGAGAAACAAGTATTTATGAACAAGTTTTGGAGAGTTTTGAAGAGATTGCTCAGGGAGAGCAATTAAAGGTATGCAATAAACTAGGTATTTCTGAAAAAGAGCTTTATCTAGCGTTAAAGCGTATTAAAAATATTCAACCCTACCCACTTCGGGGGTTTCAAGATGACACTCCTGTGAAGGTTAGAGTTCCAGAGGTGATATTAGAAAGGGATGCTATTCAAGGGTGGGTTGTATCATTGAACGCTGACACTTTGCCAAAAGCGTTGGTAGACCGGGAGTACTTTTATAGAGTTAAGTCCGAGTGTAGTACGGATAATGAAAAAAACTTTGTGCGAAATGCATTTCATCAAGCGAGTTGGCTGATAAGCGCAATGGATCAGAGATGCCAAAATATTTTGAAAATATCTCAGATAATTGTTCAGAGGCAAGCTGGTTTTTTTGATAGTGGAGCTAAATCACTTCTTCCAATGACGTTAAAAGATGTTGCAGTTGATGCAAGTATTCATGAAAGTACGGTTAGTCGTGCAATTAGTAATAAGTATATTCAAACTCCGCAGGGTGTTTTTGCAATAAAGTACTTTTTCACACAATCAATACAAGGGAGCTTTCAAGCTTACTCTGCAGAATCTATCCGCAAACAAATTCGTCAAATGGTTGAGAGTGAAGATAGTGTGTTGTCTGATGAGAAAATAGCAATGACATTAAATCATTTGGGTGTTGACATTGCTCGTAGGACTGTTACTAAGTATAGAGAAAACATGTCTATTCCCTCATCGACAGAAAGACGTAGAATAAAGAAAATAAAGTTAGCGCAGTAACAGAAAGGAATTGGTTATGAAGATAAAAATTACGGGTAAACACACTAATATAGGTGAGTCCTTTAACCTATACATTAATGAGGCACTGAGGTCGGCTATGAATAAATACTTTGCAGATCCAGTAGATGCACACGTAACGATAGAAAAAAAGGGACATCAGTTTATTGCTGAGATTAGTTCGCACGTGTGTCACGGCTTTGATGTGTTTGCAGATGGTTCAGATTTTGATCCATATACCAGTTTTGATATGGCAATTAGCCGCATGAAAGCTCGACTTAGTCGCTATAAGGAGAGGTTAAAAACACGCCGTCAGTCAGATTCTAAATTTAAGATTGAGATGGCGCAAAAGTATGTTTTAGATGGACAAGAAAAAGAAGAGCAAGAAAAACACCCGAGTATAGTAGCTGAAATGCAAATGCAAATACCGACGTTATCGGTAGGGGATGCGGTTATGCAATTAGATTTAAGGGATGCTCCAGTGGTAGTGTTTAAAAACCCAAGCAGTGATCAATTAAACGTAGTTTTCCGCCGATCGGATGGTAACATCAGCTGGGTAGATCCAAGTAATTTAAAAAGCATATAGGTCTTGATAAAGCTATTGTTTTTAGGGGATGTTGTTGGGCGATCTGGGAGGGAAGCAGTTATTAAGGCTCTTCCCGACTTGCGTAAACAGCATTCCCCAGATTGTATCGTTGTGAACGCTGAAAATGCAGCACATGGGTTTGGGTTAACAAAATCAGTTTCAGAGGAGTTATTTGAGGCTGGAGTTAATGTGATTACGACTGGTAATCATGTGTGGGATAAATCTGAGATATTATCTTATTTAACCCAAGTTAAAAGTGTGTTGCGACCACATAACTATCCAAAACATTTACCCGGGTCAGGAGTATGTGAATTTGAAACTCATAAAGGTCATAAGTTTGTTGTAATTAATTTGATGGGGCGATTGTTTATGGACCCATTGGATGATCCCTTTTCGGCAGTAGATCAGGTATTAAAATCTTATACATTAGGGCGAAATGCTCACGCAATTTTTTTAGACTTTCATGCAGAGACTACTAGTGAGAAGCAAGCTATGTGTCACCATGTGGATGGGCGAGTTTCTGCGGTAATTGGTACGCACACGCATGTTCCTACGGCTGATGGGCGAATTTTTCCTGGAGGTACTGCGTATTTAAGTGATGCAGGAATGTGTGGGGATTACTATGGCTCGGTAATTGGTATGGGGGCAGAGGCTTCGCTTGGTCGCTTTCTTAAGCGTGTACCTTACGAGCGCATGCAACCGGCAACTGGAGAAGGAACAGTGTGTGGTGCGCTAGTTGAGATTAATTTAGAAGGAAGAGCGAAATCAATAGATCTTGTTCGAGCCGGGCGAGCGCTATAATTTCTTTTTTACTGAGCTCCCCCCCCCCCCCAATTGGCTGTGCAAAAAACAATGAGAAAGTATTAGTGAGAAAAATGCTATAAGAATGAGTTTAGTACTTTGAGGGAGTAGTGTTGTTGGCATTATGCAAATATTTGAAAAGATATAAAACAAGAGATTTCTTTTCCAAAAATACCACCTAAAAAAAAGAGGGGGGGGGCTAAGTTGGGACTCAAAGCTAAAAGTTTTATAGGGCTTTATATATAGCGCTGGGTAGTTGAGAGACGCAATTATAATGGTGAGGAAGGTCATAAAGAAGTGTCGATGGTAATTTATTAGAGGAACTTCAATGTCTCAGGTGAGTTTGAGCATAATAATTCCCAAAACACAAAGAAGAAGACTTCGCCATATAACATACCAGTTTACTAAAAAGGTAGCCCTTGCGTTACTCCAAGAAAGTAAGTCAGGGCCAAACTTTAAGTGAATTTTCCAAAAAATGAACGTTCTGAATGTCATAGATTTTTTTGTCTTTTTTTATAACCATAAAGAAAAAAAAATAAAATTTAGTTAGAGTTGTTTTGATGCGTCTTCATGATTCGTTTTTATTTTTTTTAAACATCAAAACCTTTGTTTTTAGCCTTAGAAAGCAGAGTTTTGTAGGCTGCGCGAGACACTTTTGGGTTGCGGCTTAAGATCAAAAGACACTCTTTACTGGACGAAGCTATAACTGCACAACCTAGTCGTTTTCTGAATCTATAATCCAACAGTTCCCAGAAAAAGGTTAATTTGAGCTTTAAGTTTGTTCGTTTATCGCTAATATAAGCGGTATCTTTGGCTAATTTTTCTTTTTTGAGGGGGGGTGATGACTAGATATCTGTTTGATGCGTTTGATCTGCTATTTTTAGCCAAAGCATATGTTGCATTAGGTGTAGCAACCCTTTTTGAAATTGTTAGGCAATTATGCGACGGTATGCAAAGTTCCTAAATGGCGAGATCAGTCCACTTTTGGGGAGGTTTGCAAGTCGCTTGCTGTATCGCAAGCAATGAGTAACAGCATTATCATGCAAGTTGAGATAAGTTTCATAATGTTGGTTCTGTTCTAATCTCCCTAATATGTTAAGTAAATAACTCTA
>OY843726.1:832500-1062565 GCA_963693005.1 Alphaproteobacteria bacterium CMAR1
CTGGAGAACTGAAACATCTCAGTACCCAGAGGAAAGGACATCAACCGAGACTCCGAAAGTAGTGGCGAGCGAAATCGGACCAGGCCAGTCATAGTAGAAGCGACAGACGAAGTGGATGGAAATCCACGCCAAAGTAGGTGATAGCCCTGTAGTCGAAATTTAATTTACTATGCTCGAGTAGGGCGGGACACGTGAAATCCTGTCTGAACATGGGGGGACCACCCTCCAAGCCTAAGTACTCCTTCGTGACCGATAGTGAACAAGTACCGTGAGGGAAAGGTGAAAAGTACCCCGATAAGGGGAGTGAAACAGTTCCTGAAACCGGATGCCTACAAACAGTCGGAGCACCTATAAGGTGTGACGGCGTACCTTTTGTATAATGGGTCAGCGAGTTTATCTGTGGAGCAAGCTTAAGCCGATAGGTGTAGGCGAAGGGAAACCAAGTCTTAATAGGGCGATGAGTTCCGCGGATAAGACCCGAAACCGAGTGATCTAGATATGGGCAGGTTGAAGACACTTTAATCGGTGTTGGAGGACCGAACCCACGCATGTTGCAAAATGCGGGGATGACCTGTGTCTAGGGGTGAAAGGCTAATCAAACTCGGATATAGCTGGTTCTCCGCGAAATCTATTGAGGTAGAGCGTCGAGTGATGACCACGGGGGGTAGAGCACTGAATAGGCTAGGGGGGCGCGAGCCTTACCAACCCTAATCAAACTCCGAATACCCGTGAGTTTAACTCGGCAGACAGTCTGTGGGTGATAAGGTCCGCAGACAAGAGGGAAACAGCCCTGACCGCCAGCTAAGGTCCCTAATTCATGGCTAAGTGGAAAAGGAAGTGGGGAGGCCAAGACAGCCAGGAGGTTGGCTTAGAAGCAGCCATCCTTTAAAGAAAGCGTAACAGCTCACTGGTCTAGTTAAGCCACCCCGCGCCGAAAATGTACCGGGGCTAAAGCCATGAACCGAAGCTGTGGGTGTTATCGTTAAGATAACGCGGTAGCGGAGCGTTCTGTAAGTCTGTGAAGGCATTCTGTGAGGAATGCTGGAGATATCAGAAGTGAGAATGCTGACATAAGTAACGTAAAGCAGTGTGAGAGACACTGCCGCCGAAAGTCCAAGGGTTCCTGTGCTAGGGTAATCCGCGCAGGGTAAGCCGGCCCCTAAGGCGAGGCCGAGAGGCGTAGTCGATGGGAACTGGGTGAATATTCCCAGGCCACGGATGTGTGACGAAGGTAGCCCGTTGTATGATCTGACTGGATTGATCGTGCAGCTAATAACTTCCAGGAAATAACACATCCTTTATTGTGACCGTACCCTAAACCGACACTGGTGGACACGTAGAGTATACGAAGGCGCTTGAGAGAACGATGTTGAAGGAACTCGGCAAATTGACTCTGTAACTTCGGGAGAAGGAGTGCCAATTTTTGGGCAACCAAAGATTGGTGGCACAAACTAGGGGGTAGCGACTGTTTACCAAAAACACAGGGCTCTGCAAAGACGAAAGTCGACGTATAGGGTCTGACGCCTGCCCGGTGCCGGAAGGTTAAGAGGAGGTGTGCAAGCACTGAATTGAAGCCCCGGTAAACGGCGGCCGTAACCATAACGGTCCTAAGGTAGCGAAATTCCTTGTCGGGTAAGTTCCGACCTGCACGAATGGCGTAACGACTTCCCCGCTGTCTCCAACATCGACTCAGTGAAATTGAATTCCCCGTGAAGATGCGGGGTACCCGCGGTTAGACGGAAAGACCCCGTGCACCTTTACTACAGCTTTGCAGTGGCGTTAGGGGTAACATGTGTAGGATAGGCGGGAGCCTTTGAAATTCAGACGCCAGTCTGGATGGAGGCGCCCTTGAAATACCGCCCTTGTTGCCTTTGACGTCTAACGGAGATCCGTGATCCGGATCCCGGACCCTGCATGGTGGGTAGTTTGACTGGGGCGGTCGCCTCCTAAAGCGTAACGGAGGCGCGCGATGGTAGGCTCAAGTTGGTCGGAAATCAACTGTAGCGTGCAATGGCATAAGCCTGCCTGACTGCAAGACGTACATGTCGAGCAGAGACGAAAGTCGGTCATAGTGATCCGGTGGTTCCTCGTGGAAGGGCCATCGCTCAACGGATAAAAGGTACGCCGGGGATAACAGGCTGATCTTGCCCAAGAGTTCATATCGACGGCAAGGTTTGGCACCTCGATGTCGACTCATCACATCCTGGGGCTGAAGAAGGTCCCAAGGGTTCGGCTGTTCGCCGATTAAAGTGGTACGTGAGTTGGGTTCAGAACGTCGTGAGACAGTTCGGCTCCTATCTGCCGTGGGAGACTAGATGATTGAGAGGACTTGCCCCTAGTACGAGAGGACCGGGGTGAACGTTGCTCTGGTGTACCGGTTGTCCTGCCAAGGGCAGTGCCGGGTAGCTAAACAACGGACTAGATAACCGCTGAATGCATCTAAGCGGGAAGCTAACCTCGATACCAGTCATCTCTATTGAAGGCCGTGGAAGACCACCACGTATATAGGTTCGGTGTGGAAGCCCTGTAAGGGGTGGAGCTAACGAATCCTAATCGCCTCATTGGCTTGATATATAAAACTCGACGCCCCCCAGAATCATTCTCGGATGCGTAAGTTTTAAGTGAATTTAGTTCATAAAAGAGTGTTTGAAAATGGTTATTAGTCGGCTTGGTCGCTATGGCGGGGAATTAAACACAGGATCCCATATCGAACTCCACCGTGAAAGTCCCCAGCGCCTATGATACTACATCTTAAGGTGTGGGAAAGTTGGTCGCCGCCAAGCCTATTAATAACCATTTGGATTCGTCAGAATACTGTCATTTAAATCCTAGTAATTAATCAACGAGAAGATTATGAAAGTATTAAGTTCTTTAAAGTCAGCGAAAAGTCGCCATAAAGATTGTAAATTGATCCGCCGAAAAGGCCGCCTTCTTGTCATTAATAAAACTAACCCCAAGTTTAAGGCTAAACAAGCCTAACTATTAGAACTCAACCTCCCTACTAGGGAGGTTTTTTTTATATAACTATTACCTCCTGTATAACTGACTCTACTCGATTGACATCTATACTATACCTACCCACAATTTATAGGGCTTTCTTTTTTTATATACTCTTTTTGTGGTGCGAGTTGTATTTAAGAGTGTTTTAATTCCTTTAACCTTCTGCTAACCTATATACACATATGCTTATCTAAAGGATAATTTATGTTTGTTGCAAAAAAAAGCTTATTTGATCTGATTGACAATGACCCTGAAGTTGTCGAGCAGTCGGTGTTTTTGAATGAAAAGCAATATATTGCTGAAATTATGCAAGCTATTAACCAGCTGTTGAATACTAGATGTATTTTTCCAAAAGCTAAACAACAGACCCGACTGCCTTTAAACTATGGACTGCCTTACTTATATGGTATGCAGGAACCTGATGACTTAATGCACCCAGAAAAGCAGACAGAATGGTTAAAGGTGCTAGTTCGAACAGTTAGGTATTTTGAGTCAAGATTAAAGCGTCCAAAAGCAAGAATTACGGGTGTTAATATTAAAACTCAGACAATCAACGTTGAGTTTTCGGGAGAAATTATGTTGAGAGAACACCCCCGTCGGGTAGTTTTTCCCGTGGGGGTGGCTAAAAATTTGTACTAGTTACGCTCTATTTCGTGGCGGCGGGTGCAAAGTATACTGATCTTGCACTTCTAACACCGCCTACGTGGCTTTCTGGCCTAGGAGTTGTTTCTGTTGCCGCACCGGGAGCACCTCCATCGAATGCATCAAATGAAACATGAGGATCTGGTGGAAGTAGATGTTTAGGAACGCCCAACCTTTTTAATACGGCTACAAATGCTTTGTGATAGCTTTTAGAGGCTTTGCTAGATTGTAACCCAGCCCACACAAATAAACTTGCACCTACAGTTAATGATCCGCTGGCTGCATTTGCTGCCTGTGGATCAATAAACTCTCCGGTCCCGAGTGCTGATACGACTGTGCTTGATATTGCAGTCATGGCGCCAAGCGTAATCCACCCAATATTACACCACCGACATGTTTTTGATTTTTCTTTATAGGAGTTAGCATCTACTTGTAATTCTTCTACTACTTCTCTTAAAAACTCATCTCTATCATATAGCGTTGCTCCATCAACTTGCGGCCATGCTGTCATACTACGATTAAGTCGCGGCTCTGCTTCGTCTCGGGCCGTAGGAAAGGAAAGAGAGCTTTCTCGGCGAAAATTTGGAAATGGAGGAAATGCAACTGGGTGAGTTGCGCTATTGGCGTCATCAAGGGATGCGTGGTCATCATCTTGTTGACTAAAGTGTACGGTAGTGTGCACAGGCTCTACTTCTTCATCTCTAGAATGAGGTTGTACACGTGCGTGTGCATTGTGTGCTCGCAGTTGTTCTCGAGTAAGACGTTTTTTGTCTTGAGTAGGCGGGGGGGGAGAGGAAAAAGCAGAGGCTTCTTCTGATGAATTGTTAGGAGTATCAAGCTTGAAGCTTACATGATGGGTTGGTGAGGCATCAGTGTTAAAAACAGAGCTGCTGTTTTGAGTATCTAGACCAGATACGGTAGCCATTTCTTCTGATTTTAAACTTCCTTCGACTTCAGATGGATGGGGCTGGGGAGCTTCTTCTGCGAAGGGAGCTCTATTGTGAGAAGAGGCATAATTTGTAAAAAATAAAAGTGTAAACGCGCAGGCAATTAACGATCTCATTTTCTAAATCCTTATGGGGGGCTATCTAAGATTATCTGTAACTATAGTTAATAAAACATGAAGAAGAGTCAAATAAAGTGACTAACTCTCACCTTGGGCTTTAGAGTAAGTTTCAGTATTTTGGCTGTTCTGAAGCCGTTCTAGGTGGGTCCAGGAATATTCGGCACCTAAGTGGGCGACTAATTTGACTATCTCGCTTTCGGTTGGGGATCCATTTTTGTATATAAAACGACATTGGTGGTGAGGGGGGGATTTGCTAGTAAATCCGCCAATATCAGGATAGATTTGAACCCCACGATTTGCAATCATTTTAAGCAAAAATCCGCATTTTTGAGCGATGTTTGAGAGTGTTTTTGCAAGCGTTTGAGGTGGGGTTGAGGTATGAAAAAAAATGTCTACTCCCTCTGTTGAGTAGCTGGGTGCTGACTCTACAATTGGAACGCTTTGAAGTTTTAATTTTGAGTGGGATCGCTTGCTCCATTTATTGTGAGTTTGTCCTAAGTTGTTCATTACTTGATTTGTAAACTGTTCAGTGGTGCCACATATGGGAGTTGGCGAAATATCCTCAGTTAAAAATTTTCCTTTGTCAATAGTAACGTAGAGGGCATTTTCGATTGCATCTGCTGCATCAAGTTCACCCAGATGTCGCAGCATCATTACTGAAGATAAAATGACTGCGGTGGGGTTGGCTATGTTTTTACCGGCAATGCTGGGAGCGGACCCGTGAACTGCCTCGAAAATTGCAGCGTTTTCGCCATAGTTAGCTCCGGGAGCTATTCCTAAACCACCTACCAAACCAGACCCTAAGTCGCTAAGAATATCTCCATTCATGTTTGTCATTACGATTACATCGAATTGTTCCGGATTCATGACCATTTGATGTGCGCAGTTATCTACAATTATATGTTCTGATTCAATATCAGGATATAGTTCGGCTACGGATTCAAACGTTCGCTTCATCATGCCTTCGCTAAGTTTCATGATATTGGCTTTGGTTGCACATGTGACTTTTTTCCGACCTTGAGACTGAGCAATAGAAAAAGCAAGGTGTGAGATGTTTTCGCATCCCCAACTACTGATAAGTTTTAATGTTTGTGCAACGTCTGGGGTTTGCATATGCTCGATTCCGGTATATAGATCTTCGACGTTTTCTCGAACAATGATCATGTCAATATCGTGATTTTGGAAGGGACTTTTGATTCCAGGCATTGTTTTTACTGGGCGGATGTTTCCAAATGTATCGAATAATTTTCGCAGGGTGACATTGGCACTTTTTCCACCATGCCCGATTGGTGTTTCTAGGGGACCTTTGAGTGCGACTGTATTACGCTTTATTGAAGCTATGGTTTCACTAGGTACTCCAGTAGTAAGACCTTGCGCAAATGATTTTTTTCCAGCTTCGCAGAGCTCCCAGTTGATATTAACGTTTGTTGCGTTAACAATCTTTTGGGCGGCAGAGATAACTTCGGGTCCAATACCATCGCCAGGAATTAGTGTAACATTATGTGCCATGGCTATAAACTTACTCTTAATAAATATAGATTGATTATAGTTAATAAAAGCTAACATGTAGTTAAATTAGTTGACTCAATGGAGCAAAAAACTGTATCAATAATGAATTTATAATATAAGGTATTTTTTATGAAATTTTACTGGGTGGTTGTTTGTGTAGTATTAAATTTTATTAATTTAAGTGCAGCATGGGTGTGGCCTATGGGGGGGTATGGCAATAGTTTTCGAGATGTGGCTATGCATTATCAAGCCCAGACTCATAAAGAAAGTGAGTGTCAGAAGGGAGCGCAATTAGAATGTTTATACCCAGAAAGCTGTCCTGGAAGCATCATTCGTAATTTAGACCTAAATTCTACAACGTTAAAGCTAGGAAATATAAACTCCAGAGAAAAGGCAGGAATTCTGCCTTTGTTAGATGCGTTATTAAGAGCTCGGTACTTAAAAACTTTGGATTTACGTGATTTTTCTTATTTTGAGACCAGCTCAACGCATAGAGATAAGGTTTTAAGCACTAAAAATATTGTGTTTGCTATTATAGAGATGTTTTCTGCAGCGCGAGGGGGGGCATATTATGATGATTTTGGTGATGACATGGCAAATGTATGGATTGAAATTAATGGCCGCAAACTGAAAGTGATAAAGGAAGATGGCTCTGATGTAGATAGGCATTCGGGGGTATTAAGACTAAGCCTAGACCAGGCTGTGGCGCCTCAGCTGGTAGAATTTTTGAAAAATGAGGGGGAGTTTTGTCATCAATTTGATCCCAGAACTATCCAAGACCCAGGTTATTATATTTTGGCACAAAATGGTGTGAAAGTATTACCTCCTTCCTGCTTGAACCCATTGAGCTTAAATTCGGGGAAACTAGTGATTACTGCAACTGCGTCAGAGTTGTCCTACTTTAGGGATTTAAGAGAACTGAAAGCAAAGATTTGTGATGCGGCAGTACAGAAAAACATGGGGTTAACTACTCAAGTAAATGTGTTTTATAACGGGGAAAAAATTGGGGATATTCAAAGTTACGCGGACAAAATGGAGACTGTGCTTTCTCCTCTGAAGCTAGTTTTAGTAGAACGTGTAAGGCTTTGTATGGAAGCTTATGCAGATAACCGTGAACTAAGAAAAGCTGCGTTGGAATGGGATGATTTTGAAAAAAATAGAATTTCTTTAGCCGCATTACCTTTGCTAGATAGCGAAGTTATTTCAACTGAAACCCTTTTACGGTACGCTAAGCAGTATACAGAAAAACTATTACAGCAGGATATTGTGACAATAACCTTTTTGTCAGAGGTGTTTGTTTTGCGATTAAAGGATCAGGAGTAGCATTAGTTCTTTTGTTAGTTGTTATTGTGGGATTTTATAGTAGTTAAAATTAAAAGGGGGGCGTTCATATGAAAAAATGGATAATAATTTTTCTTCTCTGCCTTGTTAGCTCGGCAACTGATAGAGGTAGTATGGCTAATCCTGAGATACTGGAAGCTGAAAATAGGGGTGATATTCGCGTAGAGAATATGGGTTTGGAAGGTGTGGAGCAGAGGCCTATTCTTTTGTCTGTGGGGTGGGTGAAAAAATTATTAAGTGATTTTTGGTTAAGTCTGTCTCCGCCAAGAATACGATAAAGATATTTTTTGGCTCCTTGCCCATTTTATGAACCCGGTGAAGAAATTGTATTTCAGTGTATAAAAGAGTATAATTTGTTGATTTTTAGAAAGGTATCATGCGTATAAAACTACCTATTGTTATATTGATTGTTTTGCTTGCCGTATATTTTTTTGGTGACGTAGTTTCAACCGAAATGGTGGCTGCGTTTTTTACAGTTAGTAATTTGATTAAAGAGTTGCTAGTGTTCTTTTTACCCTTAATTATTTTTACGTTTATGGCATCATTTTTATCTGAAATGGAGCATCGTGCATGGTCGTTTATAGCGATAGTGGGCGCGAGTATTGCCATTTCTAATACCTTGGTAACGTATGTATCGTACGGAGTTTATTATGGCCTGCATCCTTTAGTTGTTGATGCCTGTAGCTCGGTGAGCGTGCTAAAAGGTGAAGAATTAATTTTTCCGCTGTTTCAACTGCCGGTTCAGCCCTTAATTAGCAATAATATTGCGCTTTTGAGCGGACTGTTTGTAGGGATAGTTTTAAGCTTTATTTCAGTTAATAATCCTGTTTCTAAAGCTGTTGTGCGCTTTCGGGCTGTGTGTATTTCTAGCTTAAGAAAAGTATTACTGCCCTTGATCCCCTTGTTTATTTTTGGGTTTTTATTAAAATTGCAGAGAGAGAGTAATTTTGAAAATTTACTGGCTATGTATACGAAGGTGTTTGTCGTCACCTTGCTGATAATGTGGGCGTATGTGTTTTGTTTATACTTAGTAGCTGCACGAGGAAGAGTGCAGCTGGCGTGGCATATTTTTAAAGAGTTTATACCTCCAAGTATGGCGGCATTTGCTTCAATGTCGAGTATGGCAGCATACCCAATTACACTTAATACAGTGGAAAGGACTTCTCCTCACCCTAAGCTAACTCAGGGGATACTAACATCGACGGTTAATACACACTTGATGGGAGTGGGTATTGCAATTCCGATTTTAGCGATTACAGTTGCGATGTATTTTGGGCGACCTTTTCCAGGAGTGTGGGAGTTTAGCATTTTTGCAATATACTTTACGCTGGCTAAGTTTAGTGTCGCAGCGATTCCTGGGGGAAGTATTTTGATGGCAGTACCTGTTCTGCAGGACCATTTAGAGTTTACTCCGGAAATGTCGGCCTTGATTATTTCTATATATATGTTGGTTGATCCTTTTAGTACGGCAACGAATGTTTTGGGAAACGGAGCATTTTCAAATTTTATGACTCGATTGTTGTCTAGAATTTATGCATTAAAAAATAATTAATTTTTAATGCATAAAGTTCTTGCGTTTTTAAGAGGGAGCGTGTGTACTATACTTATAGAAAAATAAAGACATAAGAAAAAAAATGAAGTCGAAATTAATTCTTTCCTCCTTGGCGTTAGCTGCGTTTTCGTCTGGGTTTCAATCTGTTTCTGCTGAAATTATGAAATGTTATGGGGTTGCTGAAGCCGGAGAAAACGGTTGCGGTGCATTGGACCATGATGGACATTCTTGTAATGGGCAATCTGTACGAACTAACCATGCGGGCGATTGGAAGATGGCTGATAGTGTTGAGTGTGCAAAGCAGGGTGGTTTAACAGAAGAGCAAGCAAGAAAAAAACTTGGATTGCCCGCTAAGATTTAGCCTGCTGTGTTATCAAATTTCCAGAATCCTCAGGCATCTGTTGGCGTTGGACTGCGTTCAAAATATTTTGAATACTTTCTAACTGATATTCCCCAAATTCCCATCAGATGGCTTGAGGTGCATCCCGAAAATTACGTATACCATTATCCTAATCGTAAAAAACTTCAACAAATTTCAGAAAAATTTCCCATTAGTTTTCACTGTATTAGTTTGTCTTTGGGTTCTCCGGAATTGCCTGACAAAGAGTATCTTGATCAGCTAAAAAAATTAATGAAGGATATTCCCCCCATTCTGTTTTCAGATCATCTCTCATGGAGTAATTTTAATGGGAGAGGGTATAATGATTTGTTGCCTTTGCCTATGACGGAGAGTTCACTGCAGCATGTTGCGATGCATGTTCGTATTATTCAGGAATTTTTCGACCGACAGATTTTGATTGAGAATCCATCAACATATGTAACGTTTAAAAATGACTCCTTAGAAGAATATGAGTTTTTAAATCGTTTAGCAGAAATGACGGGCTGCGGCATCTTGCTGGATGTAAATAATCTATATGTGCAGTCTATTAACCATGGCGTGAATATTCCTAATTATTTGCGTAATTTGAATTGGAATTCGGTTCAAGAAATTCATTTGGCTGGCTATACTAAAACTGAGGGTTCTGATTTTTTAGTGGATACACATAGCAAGACTGTAAGTAAAAGTGTTTGGAAAGTATATTGTCAGGCTTTGTATTATAAGCGTGACGTACATTCATTAATAGAGTGGGATGCAGACTTGCCCGAAATTAATGTGTTGTTGGGGGAGGCTGAAAAGGCTGCTGCTTGTTATGAGGCGTTATATGTTTGATACCACTAAGCAGCAGCGTTTTATAGATAGCATGTTGCATAATATACTAGATGTAAATTTGTTTGAGACGGAAGAAAAGAGTCAAAAGCGGTTAGAGGTATATAGAAATAACTATATGCAGACTCATTGTGAGGTGTTGCGCACTAAGTTTCCGATGGTTGCAAAGTATTTGGATGATACTTTTGAATTGGTAGCAGTAAAGTATGTGTGTGAATGCCCGCCTAAAATGAGCGGGCGGTTTTCTTTATATGGCGAAAAGTTCTTTGAGTACTTAGATGATCAATTAGCCGTGGACTTAGCTAAATTGGAGTGGCTGTTTCAGCAGGTTTCAATGTTGGAAGAAGATGTTGTGAGTGGCATTCCTAGTGCTAGTGCCGAAAAAATTTGGTGGGTGCGTCGATCAGATGTACGATTGGCATCGTTTGATTTTGTTATTACCGATGCTTATGATGCGTTAATACAAGACAAACCTTTTCCACGTATTGTTCATGAAAAATCTTGGTATGTGATTTTTAGAAAAGAGGGGCGTGTTGTTTTAAATAAAATTTCAAAACCCTCGTATGAGGTGTTGGTGACGCTTGCAACCCCACACGCAGCTGTCAAATTATACGACATGTTAACTTTTTCGCAAACTGTTTGGAATAGTATATTTTTAGAAGTGTTTAACAATCAAATTCTAAAGGTGTCGCATGCAGATAGTCCAAAAACTTGTCGTCTCGTATGATTGTTTGATAAAGCTTTTAACTACTAGCTTTAAGGATTTATTTTTACTGGTGAGTCGCCTTTATATATCGAGTATCTTTTTTCAATCAGGCTGGTTAAAATTTGAAAACTTACTGAAGGGTGAATGGGGCCATACTCTATTTTTGTTTAGAGAAGTGCACCCAGTACCCTTTTTGCCAGCAGAAATTGCAGCGGTGCTAGGAACCGCTGCAGAGGTAGTATTTCCAGCGGTGTTGGCGGTTGGAATGTTTGCTCGCCTAGGTGCGTTAGGTTTGTTAGGAGTAACTGCAACGATTACGTTTGGCGTGCATACACATTTTACGCATGTATTTTGGGCGTTTTTGTTAGGTGTTTCTGTATTGTTTGGCCCGGGAAAACTATCAGTTGACTATTGGCTGCGTCATTGGTGGGATCGACGTGGGATCTAGTGATTTTATTTAGATGAAGTGTTTAGAAGCGTGCCTAAATCATTGAGCGCATTTTTTAGTTCTTGGGACTTGATGTCAGGAATATTGAGGCTAGGTTGAGGTTTAAGAGAAGCATGTTGCCTGGGAGGCTGTGGAGCGGTTTTTGAATGCCACAGCTGGGTTTTAATATCTGTGATGGCGGAGTATCCCAGGTACATATTAATTTTTTCAATTAGCATACCTTTGGAAAAAACAGCCTGTTGTAAGCCTTTATGCGTTGCGCGCAAATAAAGGACACCTTTTGATTTATCTTTAAAACTTGGCGCAAAACGTGTGGGCCAAATGTCGTTTTTCCACTGTTTTTCAATAATAGTTTCCCAATTAAAGATAAGTTTACTAAGGTACCAGCCTTGGTGTTTGAGGGTGGGCTGCAAAACTTTATAAATAACTTCTTTAATTCTTTTTTGACCTGTGTAAGGATTTGGCATAGATCGTCTCCGTAATAATAACGTATCAAAAAATGACCAATATGAACAGAAGTGAATTCGCTACTTTGGTGTTGAGTTGGTATGAGCAACATCAACGTGTCCTGCCTTGGCGCTATACGTCAGATCAAACGCCCGATCCTTATTATGTTTGGTTAAGTGAAATTATGCTGCAGCAAACCCAGGTAGATACGGTGATTCCTTACTTTAATGCATTTATATTTCGGTGGCCCAGGGTGCAAGATTTGGCGGGAGCAAGTATTGATGATGTATTGCATGCGTGGCAGGGTTTGGGCTATTATGCCCGGGCAAGAAATCTACATGCGTGTGCGCAAAGGGTTACACTAAAAGGTGGATTTCCATCAACTCAAGAAGAACTGCAAACATTGCCAGGTATTGGCCCCTATGCATCAGCAGCAATTGCTGCGATTGCTTTTCAGCAGGCTTCGGTAGTTGTTGATGGAAATGTTGCGCGCATCATGAGCCGAGTATTTGGATTTTCGAAGCCAATAAAACAAAATACAAATGCAATTTATGAGATGGCTGAAAAATTAACTCCTAAACTTAGGGTTGGAGATTATGCGCAAGCATTAATGGATATAGGGTCAGGTGTGTGCCGCCCTACACAGCCAAAGTGTGATGAGTGCCCAGTTCGGGTGACTTGCGTAGCCGGGCAGTCAAATGATCCTGCAAGTTTCCCAAAAAAGCCTGAGAAGAAGATACTTCCAACACGCTTAGCCGTGGCATATGGGTGTGTGAGGGGAGATAAAGTTTTATTGCGGCAGCGCACGCACCATAAAATGCTTAACCGATTGTGGGAACTTCCGGGGTCGAACTGGGAGCAGGATTGTTTACCTGAGTTGCCAGAAGTATTGGGGGGGTGTTTTGACATAAAACATACATTTTCACACTTTCACCTAATAACCCGAACTGTGCAGAGTGAACAAATAGATGAGGAGTACTTAGATGATTCAGAAGTTTGGATACAGGTATGCGAGTTAGATCAAATTGCGATATCAACTTTAACAAAGAAGATGTTAAAAGTCTTACTTAAGAAAAAAGATAGTTTATTCTAGTTTATAGAAAGTTGCTTCGTTAGATAGGGTGGGCAAATTTAAAGTGATTTCTGTCTCTAAGTTACAAATAGATATATTATTGTGAGGCTGACACGGAGTAAGCTTTCGCCGGTGTTTTAAGTGGTGCGCAAAGTAAGTAGGGGATAGTGGCAAAAGAATGAGTTTAGACTCTCTTGAGTTTTACTCTCTAGGTGTTGGTTTTTTGCTTCAGAATTGTTGCAGTTAGTTTTTAAGTAATATTAATATTTTAGTCTGCTTGAAATAGGTTTTTTCTAAAAGAGGAAAAAATGTTTAAACTTACGAAAATATGGGTGGTTACTTTTTTAAGCAAAAGCCGATCCTTGATGAGTGTCAGATGCTTTTTTTCGATTGCGTTTATTTCCGCATTATCCGCTGAATCTAAATCACAGGACTCTTTTCCCAGACTAGTAAGGTCGGCTACTATTACACCCGGGTATATGGAGCGCACCTTTAATTCTAACGATATGATGAAGTTGGGCCCATTAAGTTTAATGCAGGCGTCGAGCAAAGCGTTTGACGGTATGGCAAGTTGGGCAGATTCACCGTGGGTAAAGACTGGAATTTATGCCGCCTATATGTTTCCCAATTATTTGCTATCAAGAGTTAGTTCAACTGTGTTTCATGAATTTGGGCATGCTAGAGCTTTCTATTCTGCGGGGTTGAACTACCATTATGATGCTTCTGAAAATGATGGTTTGATAACAGATTATGCGTATGGAATTTATAAAGAAAAGTTTTTAACTCCCTGGGCCTTATTTTATGGGGCGCACACAGCTCCCGCTGGTTTTCTTAAAGCGAAGAAAATGCCAGGGGCTTTTGTGAATAGGTTGATTACTGCTGATTTAATTAAGTCAATTTCTGCTCGCCTAAATAAATGGTGTCTAAATTTAGAAGAATATAATAATGCTGATGATTTGAGTGTCACAGAAAAATACGCAGTTGCTACCCTTCGTTTGGAGGAGATACAAAGCAGAAACTATCATAATAATGGGGCTAGTTATACGTCTGAAGAAGAAGTGAATTCAGTCAAAAAGAGATTGATGAAAGATGATGTTTCTGGGGCTATTTCAATATTAATAGAAAACGAGATGGGTCTTTATGTGGATGTTGCGGGTTTAAATAATGAGATGCGTATGGCCCAAGAAGTATCGAATTTGATTTGGGAAAATCAAGGACATCAAATGTATGCTAGTTCATACTTTATTGGTAAGTATTCAGCGTTTGGTTACGTGGGGTGGTTGAACAGTCAAATAGAAGAAGGAAAAGTTGAAGGTGGAAATGATGTGGCTAATATTTTAAGAGGCTACAACAACAGAGGTTTTTCAATTGATAAAGAAGATTTGCAAATTGGAAGCATAACATCACTGCTATTAAGTGCCACGACATGGTCGTTTGTATATTCGGCGATTACTGAGATACCAAAGGGAAGTTTTGTCGTACATGCCCCCGTGTGGAAGGGGTGGAGATTGCCAGACCTGAACTTTTATTTAAACAACCCAAGGCCTATCATTTGAGGTGGTGACGGGGTACCAATGGAACCCTAATTGGTATACTGGGTTAAGCGTTGAGGCTGTGTATAAAGGGAATACAGCTTACGAGTTTGGCCCTACAGTTGGGTATAGTTTTAAGCCAACAGGTATGGGAACTTTTGATATTACAACACAGTTAATTGTGAGTAATGAGGGTGAGTTTGGGGGTAGTTTGAGGTCTAGTTGGACTGCTCCGGGAGATAGTTGGAAAGTTGGGTTGTCATACATTTATCATAATGCGATGACATTAGTTGGGGAGCGTGATATTCCCTTTTTATCATCTGGATTTATGTCTGGGGGAGAACCGAGTATTACAAACCATGAAATCAATATGACGGTGAGTTATTTGTACTAGATTTCCTATCTTTAGTCATTCATTTTATATTCTCCTTTAACTTGCGATGTTTATTCTGTATAAATTTGTGTAAATATCGGAATTTCAGATGAGCAATATTACGGAGTTAAAATCAGTAGCAGTACGCGACATTGAAACTGCTGAAACCTTAGAAGAGTTAGATACTGTGCGCGTAAAAGTGACAGGAAAGAATGGTCTATTAACCGCAGAAATGAAAAAACTGGGGGGGCTGTCTCCCGAAGACCGAAAATTAGTAGGGCAGGGATTAAATGCCTTTCGAGATGAATTTAACGCGCTATTACAGGTTAAAAAGTCTTTTTTAGAAGATGAAGCTTTGGCAGTTCAACTAAAGACTGAGCGTGTGGATATGACGTTGCCAGTATCGCCGAATAAGCCCGGTCGCCTGCATCCTATTACCCAAGTAATGGAAGATATTACCAATATTTTTGCGCAAATGGGGTTTAGTGTTGAAGAAGGGCCGGATCTTGAAACGGATCATTATAACTTTTCGGCGCTTAATATTCCAGAAACGCACCCAGCACGCCAGATGCATGATACGTTTTACGTGAAGCCTATAGATGAAAGTTCTGAGCCCTTATTGCTGCGCACGCATACATCTCCTGTACAGATTCGAACGATGGAATCACAAAAACCACCCATACGTATTATTGCGCCAGGAAAAACATACCGATGTGACTCTGATCAGACACATACGCCCATGTTTCATCAGATTGAGGGGCTTTATATTGACAAGATTGAAAATGTACATATGGGGCATTTAAAAAGCTGTATTCAAACCTTTTGTCGCGCATTTTTTAATTCTTCGGACTTACCTATTCGATTTCGTCCAAGCTTTTTTCCGTTTACTGAACCTTCGGCAGAGGTGGATATTGGATGTCAGCATACAAAAGATGGAATTGCTATTGGAGCAGGAAGTGACTGGTTAGAGGTTATGGGATGTGGAATGGTGCATCCAAATGTATTAAAGAGTTGCGGAGTTGATACTGATAAGTATCAGGGGTTTGCCTTTGGAATGGGGGTAGAGAGATTAGCGATGTTAAAATATAACATTCCAGACTTGCGAACATTTTTTGAGGGAAGTCGCCCTTGGATTCAGCATTATGGTTTTGCGCCATATGCGGCTAGTTACAACTCACAAAAGGATGCATCATGAAGTTTACGCTTTCTTGGTTAAAAGAACACCTGGAGACAAAAGAATCGTTGGCTAATTTAATGCATCACTTAACGATGTTGGGAATTGAGGTCGAATCTTGCGATGACCCATCTGCGCGTTTGGCCCCGTTTTTAATTGCTGAAATTAGATCGTTAGAGAGACACCCAAATGCTGACCGGTTGAATGTATGTCAGGTGCAGGTAGATAAAGACCCTAGTAAGCCGCTTATTCAGGTTGTGTGTGGTGCTCCAAATGTTTATGAGGGGATGAAAACAGTTTTTGCACATGTGGGAACGCATGTTCCGGGTTTGGATATTGTTTTAAAGCCCGGCAATATTCGCGGAGTAGATAGCCACGGAATGATGTGTTCAAAGAGTGAATTGAACTTAGGTGTGGATAGCGAAGGAATTCTTGATTTGCCTATAGATGCACCAGTAGGGGTGTCGTTTGCAAAAGTGTATGGGTATGATGACCCAATTGTAGAAGTGGGTATTACGCCAAACCGTGCGGACTGTTTTGGCATAAAAGGTATAGCTCAGGACTTGGCAGCAGCAAAGTTGGGAAAATATAAACCGCGCAATATCTCCGTAATAAAAGGAGAAGAACCTTGTGAAATTAATGTAGAAATTGAAGATAAGGCGCTTTGTCCCGCATATATGGGGCGTATGATTAGTAATATAACAAATGTGGAGAGTCCTGAATGGCTGCAACAGCGGTTGCGGAACATTGGATTGGAACCAATCTCTGCTGTTGTTGATGTTACCAATTATATTAATTATGACTTGTGCCGACCATTGCATGCGTTTGATGCGGATACATTACGAGGCAATCTTTCTGTAAGAAAGGCAAAAACTGACGAACAGTTTGTTGGTTTGAATGATACCGAATATAAACTTTCGAATAGTCATTTAGTTATTGCTGATGAGAATGGTGCGGTGGCGATTGCGGGTGTGCTGGGAGGAAAAGATTCTGGCACGAGCATGGAGACAACGTCAGTATTTTTAGAGTCTGCATTGTTCTCGCCTGAGGCCGTTATGCAATCGGGGCGGGATTTGAATATTCATACAGACTCTAGGCTTCGATTTGAGCGTGGTGTGGACCCAGAATCAGTTAAGCAGGGATTGGAGTTAGCTACGCATATGATTATGACAATATGCGGGGGCGAGGCCAGTGATATTGTTTCTGCGGGTGTGGTTCCATCTAATCGTAAGAAAATCTCGGTGTCGATGGAGCGCATTCAGCAGGTGACGGGGATTAAAATTGAGATTTTGGAGGTTGAGAAATACTTAGCAGGGTTGGGATTTACAGACATTCAACATGTTGGAAACTTTGCATTGTCCGCAATGACTCCAACGTGGCGGTTTGATATTTCTGAAGAGCATGATGTTATTGAAGAGATATTAAGATTGCGCGGATACGATTCGCTGCCGAATGTTTCTATGATGACGTTGCCAGGATTTAATGCACATACATTTAAGCAAAGCGTTCGTTACCGCGCCAAAAAAGCACTGGTATGTTTAGGATTTGATGAGTGTGTCCATTACTCGTTTCTGGATAAAGCCGTGGCTGAGAAGTTTAATTCGGAGCAAAATTTAATTGAAGTAGCTAATCCAATTAGTCAGAAGTTAAGCCATATGCGTCCGACTGTGCTGGCGTCTTTGCTAAGCTCTGTACAACAGAATATTGCCTACTCATATACTGACCTAGCGATATTTGAGGTGGGCAATGTGTACAAGTGGATTTCGGAAAAACCAGAGCAAGAGGTTATGGTATCGGGAGTAGTGACTGGATTAAAGCGAGATCAGAACTGGGATCTGCCAGAAAGTGAATATAATGTTTTTGACATTAAATCAGCGGTTTTTAATTTGTTGAGTGAGCTGGGGTTGTTACCTACTTCTTTTCAAATAGATTCAGAGGCTGCTCCTGCATGGTATCATCCGGGGCAAAGTGTGGCTCTGAAGTTGGGGCCTAAAAATACCCTAGGTTATTTTGGACGGATACATCCAGAAACTGAAAAGCTGATGGAGATTGATCAGCCAGTTTTTGGATTTGAGTTGTTTTTGGATAAGATGCCGACAAAGCCCGTAAAATACAAACCTTATAAATTAAATGCTCTACAACCTGTGTACCGTGATTTTGCGTTTTTGGTGGACAAGGAAGTTCCGGCAGGAAAGTTAATTAAGGCAGTAGAGGGTGTAGACAAGCAGTTAATTTCTAAGGTGAGAGTCTTTGATGTTTATACGGGTAAAGGGGTTGGCGAAAATCAGAAATCAGTTGCCTTGAACGTTACTCTAACACCCAAAAATAAAACGTTGGAAGATTCTGAATTACAAGAAGTGAGCGCAAAAATTATTGCGGCCGTAGCAAAATTAACAGGTGGTGAACTGAGAGGATCCGCATAATGTCAAAGAATCATGAGCACATTCGAAATTTTGCGATTATTGCGCATATTGATCATGGGAAATCAACCTTAGCAGATCGGTTAATTGAATTTTGCCATGCTGTTGAGCAGCGTGATATGAAGTCGCAAATGTTAGATAGCATGGATATTGAACGTGAGCGTGGAATTACGATTAAAGCACAAACGGTCCGATTACGTTATCCTGCAAAGAATGGGAAATCCTATCAGTTAAACTTAATTGATACACCTGGGCATGTAGATTTCTCGTATGAGGTGAGCCGATCGTTAGCAGCGTGTGAAGGGTCATTATTGGTGGTAGATGCTTCTCAAGGTGTGGAAGCGCAAACATTGGCGAATGTATATTTGGCCTTAGACAATAATCATGAGATAGCACCAGTTCTAAATAAAATTGATTTACCTGCGGCAGAGCCAGAGCGTGTAAAACAGGAAATTGAAGACGTAATTGGGTTGGATGTTTCTGATACGCTAATGGTATCGGCAAAGACAGGTATTGGTATTGAAGCTGTTTTGGAAGCGATAGTTCATAAATTGCCTGCGCCGAAGGGGGACTCGGAAGCGCCATTAAAAGCGTTGTTGATTGATGGTTGGTATGACACATATTTAGGTGTAATGATCTTAGTTCGCGTTAAAGAAGGCGTTTTGAAAAAAGGGTCTAAAATTCAAATGATGGCGACGAAAGAAACCTACACAGTTGAACGTATGGGGGTGTTTACACCGGCTAAAGAGTCTATTGATGTACTGTATCCTGGTGAAGTGGGATTTATTACTGCAGGGATTAAGTACGTTGCTGATTTGAATGTTGGAGATACGATTACCACCGAAAGGAATCCAGCACCAGAGGCATTGCCTGGGTTTAAGCCAAGTGTTCCCGTTGTGTTTTGTGGTTTGTTTCCGTCAGATGCAGCAGAGTTTGAGACTTTGAGAGAGAGTTTAGGGAAGCTACGTTTAAATGATGCGAGCTTCATTTTTGAAACAGACCAGTCAACAGCATTAGGCATGGGGTTCCGCTGTGGATTTTTAGGGTTACTGCATTTAGAGATTATTCAAGAGCGATTAGAGCGAGAGTTTAATTTAGATTTGATTACAACTGCGCCAAGTGTTGTGTATCAAATATACCTAAAAGACCAAGCTTTTTTTGAAATTCATAACCCGGCAGATTTGCCAGATATTATGAAAATTGAGCGAATTGAAGAGCCGTGGATTAAGGCAACGATTATGGTTCCTGACGAATATTTAGGATCGGTGCTGGCGCTGTGCACGGACCGCAGAGGCCAGCAGATTGATTTGACCTATGCAGGTAACCGCGCAATGGTTATTTATCGTTTGCCGCTTAACGAGGTGGTGTTTGATTTTTATGATCGGCTGAAGTCTGTATCACGTGGATATGCAAGTTTTGACTATCAGATAGATGGTTATGCCGAAGAGAATTTAGTAAAGCTTGCAATTCTAGTGAATGGTGAACCAGTGGAAGCATTGTCGTGTATTGTTCAACGTGATCGAGCAGAAACACGTGGGCGTGCGTTGTGTGAGAAGCTTAAGGGGCTTATTCCTCGACAGTTGTTTCAGATTGCTATTCAGGCAGCAATTGGTGGAAAGGTGATTGCACGAGAAACAGTTTCTGCAATTCGTAAAGACGTGACTGCAAAGTGTTATGGTGGAGATATAAGTCGCAAGCGTAAACTGTTAGAAAAACAAAAAGCTGGAAAGAAGCGTATGCGTCAGTTTGGGAATGTTGAGATACCACAATCAGCGTTGGTTGCAGCACTGAAAGTTAGTGAATGAGAGTGTGTGCTTTCTAATAATAAAGGGGGGCATATGCCCCCCTTTATTATTAGGCGGATGGAGACACTGACTACTTCATTACGCGATCCATCTCTTCAAATGCAAGTGTGACGAGTTTTCTAAACTCAATGGACACAATGCGAGATTTGCTGGGTTTTACTTTGATTTCGAACTGCATTAATTTAGTAATTTCATTATTTGGATTATCGGTGCAGATGAAATCACTAACGCCGATAAATTTGGGTGGAATGATGATGAAGTCTTTTATTTCGGGGTCATTCAGCAACTGTTCTCCGACGTCTTCTAAAATACCTGCAGTGCGTTTTAAGTGATATCTGGACGGTAAAGGCACATCCATACGAATTAGATTAAAATCTCGAGATCTATTAACGACGGCTGAAATATGGCTGAAAGGAATGAAATTTAGGAATCCTTGGCCGTCTCGGATGTGAACTTTACGTAACGTAATATTTTCAATTTGTCCGGTAACGCCAGCAACGGATACTATATCACCAATGTTAATGTCATTTTCTTGAATAATGAACAGACCATTGATAAAGTCTTCGATAATTGTTTTACTGGCTAGCCCAATACCAAGCCCCAAG
The DNA here is from genome assembly GCA_963693005.1 of Alphaproteobacteria bacterium CMAR1. Classification (GTDB taxonomy): domain Bacteria; phylum Pseudomonadota; class Alphaproteobacteria; order UBA6184; family UBA6184; genus Bodonicaedibacter. The sequence goes on from OY843726.1 coordinate 853,400, forward strand.
ATGCTAAAACTTGCTAGAATTGGCATGACGTCGACCTTTAGTTCAATGAGAAGAAAAAAACCAGCAATAAAAAACACAAATATTTTGCTGACACGATCGAGTATGGGTAAGAATGTTTTTAGATGTTTATTTCTTCCCGCTTTCATAATAGAGCTACTAAACATACGGCTGAGCCCTTGGAGAACAATAATAGTTATGACTATAATTACTATTACTCCAAACATTTTGTCAGAGACCTTTTGTGTGCTGATGCCCTGCATTTTAGCAATAGGGATTACCCATCGATAGACGATAAAAGATACGCCAGAAAATGAAAGAATATTAATGAGGCGTTGTGTGATTATTTCTAAGTTTTTATTTTTTATGGTGGCTCCAGACAAATAGCCCGAAGAGTACACTAACAGGTAAGAGAGAACGCTAATTCCAAATAATATAAGTAAGGTAAAGATAAGTTGTGCTTCAAGATATTGGAACATCTTAGAGTATCCAATAAACCAGGAGATATAGATTAATCCAATACCCCAGGTGATGAGGTGATAAATGGTTCCGGCAACAATTTTTTGCATTTCTAAAACAGATGATTTTTCTAAGAAAGGAATTTCTCGAAATAGCATACCTTCAAATACGGGGCGATTTTTGCGCAAATTCATAAGGATAAGAGTGGTGACTAATCCCCAAAATAATTGAACTGTAGGGTGACTAATAGTTGTTGCTTGTGATGCAAACTGTATGATTTCGGCTGCATAGGTTTGACCCATCCAGAGTAACAAGACCATAAAAAACAGTCTGAATAGAGAGCTCTGATGTTCTAGTTTGACTGGAAAAATTCCCGTTGAAATGCTGGCGCGCATTAGCAAAATGCCGACTTGTAACAGAGTGACGTTAATTATGACTTCTGAGCCATAGACGTGCATGGTTTCGCCGCTAACAAAGAACCCTTTTGCTAAGTAGGCGACTGCAACAAACCCGCTGATAGAAGTTAAGGTTCTGAAAAATGTAGTTGTTGAAAAATCGCGTCTTAACTTTCCAAACAGTGGTGGAAACCCAGCTTTTAGTATGGCAGCTAAGATAATTTGCGCAGAAAGCGCAATTAACACGAGATATAAAAGTTTAAAACCCTGAACATCTTTAACCTCTTGTAAAAAGGGGTTGTTGACTTTAAAAGACCAAGTAGATTTCTTGAGTAGGCTAGTTGAAAAGTGACGGATTTCTGCCTCAAAAGTTTTTATAAAGCCTTTTACGCTTGCAAATGCTTGAACAAAAATCAAATGCGGTGAGTTTAGAGTGTCGGATGAAACGAATGCCTTGAGTTGTTTGATAAGTTTAAGTCGTTGTGGTTCGTTTTCTAGAGTGGTAATGAGCTCTTTTATCGTTGGGTTTGCACTAGAGAGTGAGGAAGTGGATTGCTTTGTTTTTGAGTTCTTCTTTTTATTAGATAGATCTGCTTCGGTGTATTCGCGCCAATTAGGAAGGGTTTTCTCTAACATTTCAGGGGTGACGTCATCCACATCGAAGTCTTCGCTATCTTGATAACTATCGAAGTTTGTAGGAAGTGTTTTTTCTAACATCTCAGGAGTTACATCATCAACGTTAAAACTTCTGCGAGCGGATAGGGAAAGACCGTCTAAGCTGAGCAAAGACAATAAAGAGAAAACCAGAAAACGTGACAACATTCCATTACCTTTTTTATAGAGTATAGCCATAGACAAATGTAACTGCCAACCTATTTCTCATAAAGTATTGATATTTTTATGGAAATGAATTAAGCTTCCGAAACGCTAATGATAAGCAATTTGCTGAAAGTAAGTAAGGAGTAATACTATGTCACGAATTATCGAATTAGTTGCAGAACCTCGCACAGAGTCTGGAACTTCTAGCGCAAGAGCGGTTCGTTTAAGCAATAAGATCCCGGCAGTTATTTACGGATTGAAGAAAGAAAATGAGTCATTTTCTGTGAGTTATAATGATGTAATTCGAGCGTTGTCAAAACCTGGTTTTTTAACACACTTATTTGATCTTAAGATTTCTGGAAAAACACAGAAGGCTATCGTTAAGGATATGCAGTTTCATCCAGTTACAGATCAACCTATTCATATTGATTTTCAACGAGTGGACAATAAAACACCGATTGCAATGTCGGTTCCAGTAAAGCTGATTAATCACGAAAAATCTCCAGGGGTTAAACGTGGAGGAAAGTTAAACGTAGTAATGCATCGTCTAAATGTTATTTGTAAGGCAGATAATATTCCTGAGTATATTTTTGTTGATATCGGACATTTAAGCGGTGGAGAACGAGTGTCTTTGAATCAAGTTGTTATGCCTGAAGGTGTTGAGTTGGGGGTTAATTCTCAGCCAACTGTATGTACGCTTATTAAGGGGCGTGGTGCGAAGGATGCTGAGGAATCAGAAGAGTCTGCGGCAACAACTGAAGAGGCGTAAGTTTTTTTAATTAGTTGCTTAATTTTAGGGGGGGGCGTTATTGGCTTCCCCTTTTTGTTTTATGAGGAATGTCCGATGTATTTGATAGTTGGGTTAGGAAATCCGGGAACTGAGTATAGATTTCACCGACATAATGTTGGGTTTTTAATGGTTGATATTTTACACCAAACATATGGTTCTTCGGAATTTTCGAAAAACAAATGGCAAGGGTTAAGTGCAGAGGGAAAGATTAATGATCAAAAGGTAATTTTTATAAAGCCCCAAACCTATATGAACAAATCAGGGCCGGCAGTAAGTGGGGTTGCAAATTTTTATAAGATTCCGTTGGAAAACATTTTGGTAGTGCATGATGAGTTAGATATTGACCCGGCAAGGCTGAAAATAAAAAAAGGCGGAGGGAATGGGGGGCACAATGGTCTAAAATCCATAGACGCTCACCTAGGGAAAGATTACTGGCGTATGCGTATAGGTATTGGACATCCTGGAGTGAAAGGAATGGTTTCTGGATACGTGTTGAGTAATTTGCCTCAAAAAGAATTGCCTGATTTTGATGAGTTATTTTTTCAGATTCGTGAGCATATAGAAGCATTGATTGGCTTAAATATTGAGCCAGAGAAGTTTTTAAATACGGTTTTGGCAAACTTGAAATAAGAGCAAACTGGACATTACTCTGTAAAATCTATATATTAGGTAAAATTTGAATAGAAAGGAAATAATCATGGCAGCAGTATTAGTTACCCTGCATATTATTTTGGCTGTTTCATTAATTGGAATTATTTTGCTGCAAAAGTCTGAAGGTGGTGGTTTTGGATCCTCTCAGTCTACGGGATCATTCTTCTCGGTACGTGGGAAAACAGATTTCTTAACACGCACAACAGCAATTTTAGCAACAGCATTTATTGTGAACTGTTTTATTTTGGCGCTGTTGGCGAGTCAACCTAAACGTGCAATCTCAAATGCGGTTAACATACCTCAAGGTAATGAAAAGCAAGCTCCAACTTTGCCTACTCTTCCAGCTAAAAATTAGACTCGCTATTTTCGACAACTAAAATTTATTCCTGATATAAAGGCAGTGTATGTCTCATTTAATGATTGCAGATTATCGTCTTCGACAGGTTTTGGACTCACGTGGGAACCCTACTGTTGAGGCTGAAATTGTATTAGAAGACAATACAAAAGCAAGCGCATCAGCCCCTAGTGGGGCATCTACTGGTGAGCATGAAGCAGTTGAAAAGCGTGATCACTTACAATCACGATATTGTGGTAAGTCTGTTGATGATGTGATTGAGTATGCAAATGAACGCTTAGGCGATGAAATTATTGGTCACAATGTATTTGATCAACAAGGGCTTGATCGATTGTTGATAGAGTTGGATGGAACTTTACAAAAATCAAATCTTGGAGCCAATGTAATTTTGCCGATAAGTTTGGCAGCAGCAAGAGCAGCGTCTAAGTCTCTACAAATGCCGTTGTGGAAATACTTGGGTGGAGTTCAATCAAACACACTACCCGTACCGTTAATGAATGTTATAAATGGCGGTGCGCATGCAGATAATGGATTGGCAATTCAAGAATTTATGATTGTACCTGTTAGGGCAAGCTCATTTAGCAATGCATTACGTTGCGGCACTGAAGTATACCATCATTTAAAAAGTATACTGTTCGATAAGGGTTTATCTACGAACGTAGGTGATGAAGGTGGCTTTGCTCCTAACTTAGCTAATTCTACAACTGCGTTAGATTTGATTTCTGAAGCAATTAAGGCAGCCGGATATGTGGTTGGAAAAGATGTGTGTTTTGCCTTAGATGTTGCGGCATCAGAGCTTTATTCAGAGGGTGTTTACCATATTGATGGCCAAAAATTAAGCCCACAAAAGTTAATTGGTTTTTATGACAGATTATGTGCGAACTATCCTATTGTTTCTATTGAAGATGGAGCAGCAGAAAACGACTGGGATACATGGAAAGCTTTAACGGAGAAGTTGGGCTCAAAAATACAACTTGTTGGTGATGACCTTTTTGTGACCAATTCTTTGCGTTTACAGCAAGGAATTTTAGACAAAGCAGCAAACGCTCTATTGGTGAAGCCCAATCAGGTGGGGACTCTTACCGAAACTATTGAGGCGATTACAATGGCTCAACGCAATATGTTTAATACAGTGATTTCACATCGTTCTGGTGAAACTGAAGACACGTTTATTGCAGACTTGGCTGTGGCGTTTAATGCAGGCCAGATCAAGGTAGGCGCACCGTGCAGGATGGATCGCGTGGCAAAGTATAATCAATTGCTGAGAATTGAAGAAACTTTAGGCGAAAATGCAAGGTATTCTTCGGATTGTTTTCGTTCAAATATTCAGAGTTTCTTAACGATCTAACCTATACACTTTTCGAGTGTTTAGGTGTTTCTACTTATGGATATAGTTGCAATTACAGAGCTTTTACGCAAAGCTGTGTGGGCTATGATTAAAGCTGGAAGTTTTCCGATGATGGCTGCACTTATCGTGGGGTTGGTGGTGTCTATCATTCAGGCAGTGACACAAATTCAAGAACAAACTCTAGCATTTATACCTAAGATTTTAGCTGTTTTTGTGACGTTGGTATTTTTATTTCCGTATATGTTCACTGTGATTTCAGAACTGACGCATGAGTTGTTTGATATGATGTTGCGATTGCCCTAGAAAAACATTAGTGATACTGCCACATTTTGTGTGTAGTTGAGGTCGTTTTGAGGAGGGTTTGAGGGGGGCTTTTCTCTTAGCCTAATATATCTGCTTTGTTGAGGGGAAAACCTTTGATGAACTCTTTTGTTTCGAGCATTTTTCCTCCTGGACGTTGAAGGTTGTTTATTTGAAGTGTTGTTCCATTTCCACAGGCCACATGAAATGTATTTGTAAGTAATTGCCCAGCAGTTTGTGAGTGCTGAGTAGGTGAGACTGAAACAGAACCTATTTTTAATTTGGTTTCTTGATACAAGGTATAAATACCTGGCCAAGGTGTGAACGCACGTAGTTTTCGTTCAATGAGGTCTGCGGGCTCACTCCAATTAATCTCAGACATAGATTTGTCAATTTTAGGTGCGAGGGTTGCGTCGGTATCAATTTGCTTTATAGCAGGATACTTTTGGGGCGATTCGAGATAATCTCCAATCATTTGTGCGCCCAAGTGTGCGAGCTGAATAAATAAATCTTGGCTGGTAGTTGAGGAGGTAATTGGGATTGACTTTTTATATAACATATCACCTGTATCCATTCCGGCATCCATATTCATAATGGTGATGCCGGTTTCTGTGTCTCCAGATAAAATTGCATGCTGAATAGGTGCAGCGCCTCGCCAACGTGGTAATAGGGAGCCATGAATATTAATGCACCCTAGTGGGGGAATATCTAAGACTGCCTGAGGAAGTATAAAACCATATGCTGCGACTACGCAAATATCTGGATTCAAAGCTTTTAGTTCTGCTTGGGCTTCAGACGTTCGGAGTGTTTTTGGGTAAAATACGGGGATGTTATGCGCATTTGCGAGTTGGTGAGTTGCTGATTGAATGACTTTGTGTCCTCGTCCGGCAGGTTTTGGGGGTTGAGTATAAACGGCTATAACGTTTAGACCTTTATGAATGAGTGAGCTTAAAGCCGCGGCCGCGAAATCAGGAGTTCCCATGAATACAATGCGCATAGTGTGTGATATACCTTATATAATGTGTATTACGCTTGAGTTATACGCTATTTTCAGTTAGCTTTCAAACCACAAACATAAAGGGATTAGCATGCAGCAATCAGGTCATATTCAAGCCGTTATAGATGTTGTGAATGAATGGAAGCGCCAAAAAACAAAGCCATTTGATCACATCTTAAATTACTATTTTCGCGACCGTCGATTTATTGGATCGAAAGATCGCCAACAGATATCTCTGTATAGTTATGACGTATTTCGCCATAAAATGTTGCTAGAGTGGTGGGCTGAGTTTGGCATGAAGAGAGATTGCTTAGAAGAAGAGGAAAACTATGCGCTGAAAATTGTAGCAGTTTTGTTATGTTTGGTTCGACGAAAATCACCCGGCGAAGTGAATGCGTTGTTTAGTGGTGAAAAGTATGCTCCCCGTGAGTTAGACCGCCCTGAACGTAAAATGATTGAGACAATTTGGGAGCAGCCAGACTATGGAAAAAACCCACTTTATCATGACTCGATGCCAGCACATGTGCGTTTAAACACTCCCGAGTGGTTGTATGAAAAAATGGGTGAATTAAATGAGCGTCGATCAGATGTTTTACGCGCCATGAATCATCCTGCAACCATTGATTTTCGAGTGAATACGCTAAAGTCTGACCGAGATTTAGTTTTAGAACAGTTGCTTTCTCAGAAGATTGAAGCTATTGCAACACCATATTCATCTTGGGGAATTCGGCTACAAAAACGGTTTAATTTAAACACATTAGATATATACAAACAGGGAGTTGTTGAGCTGCAAGATGAAGGTTCTCAGTTATTATGTGAACTGACGGATGCTCGGCCTAATTATACAGTAGTTGATTATTGTGCGGGTGCTGGAGGGAAGAGCTTAGCGTTTGCAATGACAATGCGCAACAAAGGTAGGCTAGTTTTATGTGATACGGCAGATTGGCGCTTAAATAAATCAAACGATCGTTTGCGTCGTGCAGGTGTATTTAACGTGCAGGATAAGATTGTACTAGAAACTGATGAAGGTGAGGCGGCATTAAGCAAATTGCTGGGGAAAGCGGATGTTGTATTTGTGGATGCTCCGTGTTCAGGAACGGGAACTTGGCGACGAAATCCAGATGCACGCTTTCGTTTGTCAGGAAAAGAGTTAGATGAGTTGGTGCAGCTGCAGAAGTCAATTTTAGAAAAAGCATCGACCTTAGTGAAGCCAGGAGGCATGTTGGTATATGCGACATGTTCTATTTTGAGTATAGAGAACAAAGGGCAAGTTGATGGATTTTTGCATAATGTTGAAGGGTTTAATATCGAGCCAATTCAATTTAAAGATGAGAGCATTGACTATCTTCAGTTAGATCCTTATGCGTATCAAACAGATGGATTCTTTATGGCAAAACTGCGCCGAGGAGCATAGGTATTGAGGCGGCCTACTTGAAAGGCCCTGCAATCATCCCTATACAGGGGTAGGAGAATAGTATAGGGGGTTGCGTGCGTTATATTAATTATTTATTTGTGCTTTCAGCTTTAATTGGAAGTATGTCTCTTGAATGTATAGCTGCGAGTTCTTTAGAGGGCCCAAAAGAGTTAAGTCTGTTAGAAATGGGGTTTGAGGTTGAGACCTCAGGCATTAAGATCGATCATCCTGACGAGAATACCATTTTGATTATTCTAGAAAGTGCGGATGGAAAATGGCAATTAACTAGTGATACTAGTGACTCTAAAAAAATTGACCATAAAGACTGGGTCAATTTGGAGTGTCGAACAGTTGGAGGACTTAGCAAAGATGAAATTAATAAATATGCTAGATTTACTTATAAAACTATGTCTGAAATTAAAGCAATGTGCGATGACGGCATGGACGGGAAGTGGACTCTTAACGCATTTAAAGTAAATTACTTTTGGGGTCGATTCGTTGGATGGGGTAAGTCTGCCCCAGACTCTGTTACTTTTTGTACAAAAAAAGAAGCAAAATCTTTAGATTTTGATGTTCGTCCGCAATTGTCTTTTTCTTTTCCTCTATCTAAAGTAAAAGATGTTTTTCATGGGGTGTTGGGACGTACAGATGAACACAAACAGGAAGTTATGCCTAAGGTGTTTGATTTGGTGAAGAGAGAAGAAAAAGATGAGTGGAAAGGTCGAAGTTTAGACGACATTAAAAGTGCAGGCTTGCAAATTATATACCAAAAAAATCCATATAAAACTAAAGCTCATAATTTGTTTATAGACACTAACTTTTTAAAAGAGCTTTTAGCAAAGGAAACCTTAAGTAATGGAGAGTCATTGCTTTTATTAGCTAGTGCGTATATTTATGATTTGTTTTTTCAAAATATTATAAACCCTATGAAAGAGCCTGGACCAAAGCCTTTTTTGTCGGTAGTTTCGCGAGTACCATTTTCTGAAATGTATGCCCAGCTAAGTGAGGGTGAAAAAACAAAATTTCAAACTTCTTACCAACGGTATTTTTCTGGATATGAAGATTTAAAGATCAAACCGTATGTACCGGATAGTTTAGATATGTGCTTTGAGGATACTTCTGCCCAAAAAGACAAACATGGTATGATAAACGAAAGTGATCGTATTGCGTTAGGGCGATGGTTTGACTCAATTATTTCGCCGCGTGATCGTGCGGAAAATATTAAGCGAGATTTATTGTCTCCCCCCTTATATGTTGATAGAGAATATTCAATGGGAGCGGTGTCTGCTGATAAAATAAGGGCAAACTTTGCCTTAATAGAAGCCAGGCGTTATAGTGACATGATAAGATTAAAAGATAGAAAACTTGACAGATTTGTGAGTTTGGTAAAAGATTAGGCTGAAGCTTTTTTTGGCTTAGAAAGATTAGGAGATGTGCAATGAGAAAGTATATTTGTTTAGGCGTATGTTTTGTTGTATTTGGTTTGATGTCTACTTGGGCAGGGTCTAACCCCCTAGATGAGGCAGGAAGAGATTTGTCTGCTTTTGCAAAAAAAGGACAACTTCATATGGTTGAAGCTACGGAAACTTTAGTGGCACAGGTAGAGTGCGGCGACTTTCTTCCTGAAGGCAACGAAAGTGGTGAAGGTGGCTATGGAATCGTGTTAGAAGATTGTTTAGGAAAAGAGAGTTCAGTGTTGTTTTTGCAAGCATTAGCCGAACAAGGTTGGGCGCAAAGCAAAAGAACTGCCGTATTGAAGTTAGTTGTTAATTATAGTGACTAACAACATAAAGGGTACCTAAACAAATTAAGCCAGTTCACTTTAAAAATGAACGCTTTACTATCTTCCATTAGCCCCTTATTCCTGTCAAATAGATGGGGGTTTTATGGCAAGCTTGTGTTGAGGGGAGGAGTGGAGGTTTTTATTGTAAGTTAGTTAATTTCTGTTAGAGTTCAATTGTATGATGCTGTTATTTGTAGAAAAGGAGATCTCAAATGGTTAAGCTATTTCAAAAGATATTTACTTTTAGTTTTATGACGTCAGGTGTGTTTGCTTCAACGCAGTTTTTTCAGTCGGATACTTGTTTTAAGCCTTTTGGAGGGGGTAAGGCGCAAGTTTCGACTCAAACTTCTCCAACTTTTAGAAGTTCTACTGTTTGTTCAGGGGAGGTTGTTCCTATGAAAGTTGATTTGAGAGCAGTGCCATTTCAGGACTTAGAAAAGCAGATCCTCCAAGCTGCATCTTCTAATGGAATGGTGGCGTTAAATTTATCGGGAAAGGGACTGTATGATGATTCGATAGAGTCTTTAATGTACGCCTTGCAAGATGAAACTGTGTGGCGAAATATAGTTGAGATTAGTTTAAGTGATAATAACATAAGTGTTAAAGGGTTACAGTCGTTACTACCCGTTTTAGAGATGCAAGGTTTTCGGATTTTGGATGTTTCAGGTAATTGTATAGAAGGTGAAGACATTTTTGAAAAGTTGGGTACAAATGCTGCATATGACAAGTATTCCTCTGTTGATGGCAGAGTGATTTTAGATAGACAGACGCATGGTGAGATAGCTCAAAAAATTATTTGGATGCCAAGCTCGTTTTTTGGCGGAGAAGGCCAAGAGCCAACGGGTATGTATGTAACACCGGAAGTTATTAACAGGCATCGTCTTTACTATGGTAATAGGTAAACTGCTCATTAATAGGTACTAGGAGGGATTTTTTTTGATTAGTTCTTGTCGATTGTTAATGCTTTTTTTCTTGTGCGTTTTTTCGTGTGATTTGTTTTCTTTAGTTGTTGCTTCTGATCATGAGGGGATCTTCGACCAAACCCCCACTGTATGGCGAAAAATTAGTGATGGTGCTACTGCTACCATTCATTTGGAACTACAGCAGAAGTTAAAAGTGGCGGCGCCAACAGGTAACCACAACCGTGCGGTAGCCAAGGTAGTTATTGTTAGACCAGAGGGGGAACAGGCCATTGATTTTCCATTAGGAACCTTTTTTCCCTGTTATGTGAGTAATCACGCTTATTTATACGATGAAAAATTGACTGAAGAGCGTACAGATGAAGAAGCGCAGGAGCTAAAACGTCCCAGAGAGGCTGCTACTGCTGGTGGTTCAGGTTTTGAAGAGGATGAAGGGCGCAGGCCAACTCGTTGTGGAAATAGAGATGATCTTTACGCTATGAGTAAAGATCAAGCTGAGGGAGAGTTTAAAGCAGCAAGAACTGCAGTGCCAGATGGATTTGGAAAAAAGCTAAAAACGGGCATGCCCACGAGTACGGAAAGCGACCTTGATAAGGTGAAACAGGAATGTGACGCAGAGATAGTTCGTTTGACAGAAGTACGAAAAAAAGCAACAAATCTTGGAAAATTTCGATGCATTGAAGCTCAGTATCAGAAGTTTTTTCCATTTTCAAAAACGCATAAAAACAGAATGTTAGACTCTGAAGTGAGTTTGTGCCGTGAGATTGATTTTTGGTTAGCAAAAAGTGAGATTTACACAGGGGCTGCAGAAATTAATATTCATATTTATTCTGACAATAATCCGTGTTTTTGTTGTGTTCAAACAATTCACTATTTTGCCAAAAACTGGGTGATGAAAACAGGGGTGCCGCTAAGAGTTTTTGTTAGTAGTGAAAAAGAGTATGTTTGGAGCGGATCCTTGCCGCATGGGCACGTTGTTCCTGTTAATGCTGCCAGCGGAAAGCCGAGTATGCGTGAATATGGTAAAGATGATAGCTATGATAAACCTTTATGCGAGAAAGAACAGCTGTCATTTACGTATACCAAAGATAATGTGGGGAAAGTGATTCAGCTGTTTATGCCAGTAGTTGAGCCCCAACCTTAACCTAAATTTTCTGTGGACTTAAAAAGGGGGCAAAGGCCCTCTTTTTTTGTGCGTAGTTATGCATTGTATTGTTTTGATATAGATATAAACAGATGAAAACAAGTAAGAGATGTATGACATTTGTTTTTGTGTGTGTAAGTAGTGTAGTCTTACATATAAGAACAAAAAATGAGGTTGGGTGTGCGGTGTTTTGTTTTGATTTTAAGTCTTGTTTATGGATTGGCCGCGTTAACTTATGGCGCTGGGTGGGTCGACGGTGCTACAGCGGACTCAATGCCTGGATCACCTAATACGACTGTGCCTGTTGTGGGGAGGAATAATGAACTACTGACTAATTTTTGGGCTTCTGGAGAGTTTAAAGAGTCATCGGTTGAATTAGCGAAGGCTGCAAAAGTTCCTGCTGCCTTGAATTTGTGGATGGAGAAAAAAAACGAGGATAACCCAACGTTTGAAGATGTTGGAAAGAGTTTAGAAGTGGTTAGTCAGTGCTGTCAGGCTGGGGATAGCGTTTGCTTTGTATTTCGCCCAAACGTGAAGTTTAAGAATGAGCAAGGTGAATTAGTTTCTCTCGAAAGAAAACACACTATTTTGATGGAATGCCGTGGAGTTCAAACTTGCGTGCAATTGTAAAGTGGTGGGTAAACCCGCTATCTTGGTATGATGCTACTCGATATAGTTTGTGCCGAAAACAGTGTTTGATTGAGATGGAAGAGGGGGTTCCCGTTTTGATCACGTCGGGTGCCAAGGATTGGGGATATATAGTGAGTCAATCAAAGCAGTTTTTGCTTAAAGATGGCTGGTCTTCTGTTTGGTTTTCTCCCTATGTAGTTGCCCATACTGAATATATTCTAACTGCTGCTATTACTAGACGTTTTAGGGAAGTTGAAAAAGTTGCATTGGAATTATCTGGTTTTAAAGAAGTAATCTTACTTAGAGGGCGTTACCCTGAGAGTAAAAATATGGAGTGGATGATTAGCGCTATAAAGAAATAAGCTTTTTTCCTAATGAAAGAGATTAATTTCTTTTGTTAAAGAAGGGGTTAGTCAGACTTCGTATTGCTGGGCTGGGGTTTTTTAGGGTGAGGTTGAGCAATGACTTGACCAATGATAGGGAGAGAGCTAAGAAACATCAAATCATCCTTTAAATCTTCTGCTTGGTTAAGAAGTAGCTGAAGTTGCTCTTTTAATTCTTCTAACTCTTTGTTTAGTGATTGGTCTTTTTGATTTAACCGCAGCTGTTGAATATGTGTTTTTAGTATAGAAATAGATATGCTTTTAAGCTCTTCATTCAGAACGTAAGAGTTGACTGCTGCGGTAAAGAGAGTGCTTAGGGAATCCCAGTCTTGATCGGTAGGATGTGGCTTTTGCTGAATGGTGACGTATCTTTGAGCAACGTATACGACAGTTTCTTGGTAGCAAGAATATGATGCGAATGGAAATGCGGGAATGAATACTAAAAGTAGTAATACCTTAATTAAAACGTGCATATAGGGTCTTTTTCTTATGTTGTTTTAGTGAGATATGTTGCTAATCTTCTTTTGTCCAAGTTCCACCATCTTGTTCAGTCCAAAGGGTGAAGTCTTTTTCAAATGATTGGGCCCAGATAGAGGTTTCTACAGGCCAGTTTGGCAACAAGATGAGGGTTTTTTTAAATTGAGTAACATTTGATGGCTGAATGTTTCCAACAATTAGAAGTATATCTGCATTGTTTGGGTTTTCTTCCTCGCACGTTAACCAAATGGGTTGTTGGGTTGGGTTCCCGTCTTCCTCTGTACCATGGGGAAGGAGCTCTGTTTTAGAGTATGTCCACAAAAATTGATCGATAATTTTTAATTGTTCTGCAGATTCGGCCATCACCAGAGCCCGGTGTTTTGCTAGCAAAACTTTTTCTAACAGCTTTGGTAGAACTTTTTGAACGGGATTAATGCAATGATGATAGCCGGTGATCTGCATGAAAATTATCCTTCGTAATATGTTGAAACTAAACGATCTAGCAAGCGTACTCCAAAGCCAGATGCTCCTGCAGAGCACAGGTCTTTAGCTTTGTCGGCCCAGGAAACGCCAGCAATATCAATATGAGCCCATGGCGTGTCGTTAACAAATCGTTGTAAAAACTGTGCAGCAGTTATGCTGCCACCCGTGCCAGGATTACCAACATTTTTCATGTCTGCAACGGTGGAGTTAATAGCTTTATCATAAGCATCGCCCATTGGCATGCGCCATACTTTTTCACCGGTGGTTTTACCCATGCTTGTGATGCGGTCAGCTATCTCATCGCTATTTGAAAATAGGCCGGCATGCTCCTCTCCCAAAGCGACAACAATTGCTCCTGTTAAGGTGGCTAAGTTGATCATAAATTTTGGTTTGAAACGATCTTGTGTATACCAAAGGGCATCTGCAAGGACCATGCGACCTTCGGCGTCGGTGTTTTGGCATTCAATGGTTTGACCCGACATAGTTGACCATACATCTCCTGGACGTTGTGCATTTCCAGAAGGCATGTTTTCAGCAAGTCCGGCAACGCAGACGATATTTGCTTTAGCTTTACGTGTGGCGAGGGCTTTCATTAGGCCAAGGACAACACCAGCACCAGCCATGTCATATTTCATTTCATGCATTTTGTTGGATGGTTTGATGCTGATACCACCAGTATCAAATGTTACGCCTTTTCCAACAAACGCTAAGGGCGCATCTTCAGACTTTCCACCGCTCCAGCGTAATACGCATAGCTTGGATTCACGCACACTTCCTTGCCCAACAGCTAGAAGAGACTCCATTCCAAGGTCTTTCATTTCATCTTCGCCGAGGAATTCGACTTCTACACCTAATTGACGTAGCTCTTTTGCTCGGTCGCAGAAAGTTTCAGGGTAGAGAATATTTGGGAGTTCAGATACAACGTCACGTGTCATAAAGACGCCATCAGAAATGCCAGACAGAGGCTTATAGAGAGTTTCGAGATCTTTGATGTCGGGATGAACTACATGTAGGGTTTCAAATGTGCGTTTTGATTTTGTTTTTTCAGTTGTGAAATACTTATCAAATGACCAGCTGCGTAAGTTTGCTCCGTGCACAATAGTAGAGGCTTGTGCAGCAGAGAGGTTGTGTAAGTTTATAATAGCATCTTTAGCTTTGCCATTTAGAAGTGTTGAGGCAATAGCCCCACCGATTTTATGTAGGTTAATGTCTAAAATTTCTTTTGTATTACCGAGGCCAGCAACAACAATTGTATTGTATGGGGACTCAACAGGAGCGGTTAACTCAAGGTTTGAACCTGCTTTTGCTTTAAAACTATTTGCAGTAACGGCCTTGTGAATAAGTTTGTGTGTGTTTTCTGGGGCATTTTCGGAGAGTTTTTTATCATCAAACATACCGATGACTAGGGTAGTGCCGCTGATAGGTTCAAGTTGTGCGTGGAAGTTTAAATTCATTGTAAGCCCTTTATATTCATAACATCTTTTGGGTGATTATCCACGTTGTGAGGATTGAGGTCAAGAAAGTAGATTGGACAATTATAAAATGGTAAACTTGTGAAGTGGTTTTATGGTGATTATGATGAGTTGTATTCGATTCTTTTTTGTGACTTTAAGCACAATTTTAATACAGAGCTGTGGAGATAAGATTGATAAACCTTTAGAGAACAGTAGTCACTCTGAGGTGGGCTCACAAAATAATGATGCAAGTTCAAACCAAAACGCAGAGCTGGGAGCGAATGATTTTTTTCATAAAACATACGAAACTGACGAGCTTGGTGTGTTATTTGGAGATTCGACTGCTCGCTTTACGGTTGAGAGTGAGTCGGCACTGCTTAATAAGTATACAGTTTCTGGAATGGCAGCACAGAGAACTTTAGTGATGGAGCAGAAAGGTGTTGCTTATTCGGGTAAGCAAGTGATTTTAAATGGCACCAATCAGTGGATTTCTATTAATGCGGGAAGCGGTTCTCATAGGGAAATTATGAAGGCTGCAGGGTATGATGAAATTCGTGCAGAGGTGCAGAGTGCCGCTGGTCGCAGTTTTACAAATCTGGGGGGGGGTAGATAACAAAGACAGTACAACGCCGATATTAAGCTATACAGGAAAAAGAGCCTTGTCGACGACTGCTGGAAAATTAAGCTCAAACGGTACTCAGCATATTATTCATGCGTTGGGTGTTAATTTTTATGGTATGTACTCAGAAGAGCAAAAAACAGGTATAGAGATATTAAAAAGTGTTTGGAAAGATGCATATGCACAAATGAGCCACTTGCACGCGGAAGACGATAAGATTACAGACATTGCTATTTTGCCGTTATCAGTAGGCCTATTTCAGGGGGACGTATCTCTTGAGAGAATCTTTGATGTAATGTTGGCAGAAACTGTAGAGGCAATGCATCAATACTCTTGGCTAAACCCAACGATATGTATTTTTGATGCAGATGAGTTTAGTACTATGCATAAAGTTATTGTAAACAGTAAAGGAATAGCTTTATTACCCTCACCATCGACGGAGGCATTGTTTTTATCTATGGAAGGAATGAAAAAACCTATGGTGTCACGGCGAGCAGTTCAAAACTGTGACGGCTTAAATTTCAAGGCTTATGGGGCCTCATTAAATCAAGCTCAACTTGGCACAGTGACGGCAGAAAAAGATTTGGGAGTTTGTGCGTTTGGAATTGAGCTAGAAACAGGAATGAATCACCAACAGTTTTCGTACACGGCATTGAAGGCAAAGGCTGAGTTTCAAGTTTTAAAAGCAGGAGTTTTTCGAGTGGCAGTTGGAGGAGTTTATGAGAATTTAGCAAGTGCTATGCCTATGAATGTTCAGCGATTCCTGACTCAACTTGATATGAACCCAAGAGATATTACACGAAACAGTTGGTTAACTGATGCTGTGTATGTGCAAAATTGGCAGGCAGGCGATGTTGATTTTTCAGCAATGATGGGGGGTCGGTTTGTATACCATGAGCAATTAGAAGCAGTCCCATTCTTTGGAATGAGTGCACAGTGTGAGGGATATGCAGCTTCTGTCTTTATGAGCGAAAAAGAGTTTGCGCTGAGCCTAAAATTGTCAGACTAACTGGGTATTATTTTCACGAAGGCCACGGGAAGTCCTGTGGCTTTTTTTTCTTGTAAAGTGCTATAATAGTAAGAAATAACAATAATAATTAGAGGTTCCCATGGCAGTTCTGCGACAAGACATAATCAAGCATCTACTATATTCAGTGAGTACGGTTTTGATTTTTGGATGTTCTGACACAGATCGACGAGGAGTTTCGCCAGATGGTGCGGCTAATGAGCCTCCAGTTGTTTCAGTATCCTCTGTTGAAGATAGTGAAAGTTATATGTCAGGAGAGTTTCTTGATAAGGAAATCTCTACATTTGAGGAAACATTCAAGATATATGATCAGAAGGTAAAGCCCTTTAAAAATAAGAGCAATTTATCTGATTTAGAAACTAAAAAAATTATAGACTCACATAAAATTGCGCTAGATGCGGTAGTAAAAGAAGTGGTGGATAAAGAAGAAAAAGGCTATCAGCAGGTATTGGATCGTTGGAAAAAAGTAAGCATAAAAGGAGATTTAAAAATAGCACGAGATCGACAATATCCGTGGGATGGGCTTCAGCAGCTAGGGGTGGAGTTAAATTACTTTGAGAACTTTGTTTCTTTTTCAACAGAAATACAAAATGCACAAAAACATGCTGAAGGGTTAGAAAATCCCTTTAACCCTCAATTTGCACAAAGTGGTTTGCAAGAAGTTTTAATGCAGCAATCTAAGGATACTATGATGGATGTTCAATTGCCGGCATTAGCGGAATACAAAAAGGTTTTAGCTTGGCCAGCGACACTTAATGAACATGGAGAGGAGATAGCGGATAGTACTGCTATGGAACAGAGGCCGACCGGCAGTTATTCTGAGCGTCCTAAAAATATTAATTTGATGTTAGATCAAGCAGTTGATGCGCGAGTGGAGATGTTGATTGGTAAAAAAGGCCAATTAACGCCGTTTGGCTCGGAATTGACAGAGAAGGTTATAAGTAACTATGAACAGAGAGGTTTTTATCTTACTGAATTAAGAGGGAGCACTAGCTCTTCTATAGAAAGCCATCTCTTGGGAGAGATAACAAATGTTTTAAAGACTGCGATAAGGGGACGGCCAGACGGGGCTGATTTGCTTGTTTCGAATAAACCCTTGGTATGTGTGTCGAAGAAAGTATTTGATAAGGTTGGGTTAGATTTGTTGGAATCTCCAGCAGACGAAGCATCTAACCCTACGCATCACACTTGGGAAGATGGGGAGTGTGTATCTTTAGAGTTTGGAGCTTCTAAAGTTCATCTTTCCTTAAGAAAGTGGGGTGATGGAGTTTTGTCAAAGAAACCTGTTGAGTTACAAGACCTTAGTATACAAAATTATGTAAAATTGCGTAGCGAAGCGCTAAAGGTTTATGTGTCAACATTGGGGTCAGAAAAAGAGTTTTATGGCCTATTTAATTACTTGTTAAAAGTAGAAGGGTTTAAAGATGATCCAACGTTAATAACTATTCTTCAAAAACATGAACTTAACAATGCTCATTCTCTTGAATTTATCGGGGATCTAACAAAGGGCTCCTTAAGAGCAGCTCGTCGAGGAGTGAGTGGAATAGATGTGAGTGCATTTAGATTAAATGGCCAGCGAAGTGAAAAGGTAATTTTCAATGTGCCGCTATTTGTAAAGTTGGATGGGTTTGTTGAGTCAGAGAAATCAATAAATGCAACGGGAATAGTGGCGACAAAGTTAGGAAATACGATTGTTGGTATATCATATGCGTATGCCAACGATGGAGTTGGGTTTCTATCAAATAGTTTTCAAAGCGAAACATCTATCATAGCCTCACATAGTTTTGGTGCTCTGTTTATAGAGGCTCAATTTGGAGCAGTTAACGCAGAGAACGTAAAAAAGTCAGACTTTAGTGGGAATCGTACACAGATAACACTAGGGTTTGATACGACGCACATATCTCCATTTGTACAAGTGTTGCATCGTAGTTTTGAGCGAGGTGGATTAGTTAGATCGCAAGCGTTAGATACAATGGTATCTCTGGCTATAGATATGGCGTTAGTAAACTATGCCGCTGATACATATACTATTGATACATATCTGACTGCAAAAGCTGGATTTGCTAGAGAAGTTATGACTGGGCCAGATTTGAATTTAGGGAATAGTTCTAAGTTTAATGGATCATTAGAGTTTAGTGGAACATTGAGTTTGAACAGTGGTGTATCGTTTTCAACGAACTTAGAGTTTGGAAGAGTGAATGCTTCGGGTGCTTCTCTGAACATGAGTTTATCGCGATAACTATTTAAGCATTTTGAGGTTTCTTTATTTGTCAATCCGGAAGCTTTTCTAAAAAGCTTCCATTTAGTTAGAGGCTTGAAAAATGCGAGAACTTCTTTTTTGTTGTATAAAGGATTTTCGTTCTAATTGTTCAAAGTAATGAACGCCAAAAGCAAACGCTGTAGTAGTTGGAATAGTTATGATTAAGATACCCCAATGACCGAGTTTGTCGGTAATAAATACTAAGCCGAATGAAGTTAGAATATATACAAATGCGTGCGCAACTGCGGCAATGAAACCGGCATACGTAAAGCGTTTAAAAATAGGAAAGTGAACTAAAAATATTGCTTTTGCGGGAATGGTGGAGTGACCTAGAACAACGCCAACAATTTGAAATATTAAAAGATAACCAGGAGATGTAATAGAATTAAGTAGAATTGGGGTTAACAACACAAAGGGAATATATAAGATGAGTTTTCCCTTTAAAATTTTGAGTGGATAGACTTTATAAGTTAACAATACAAAGCTTAGTAATCCCAAGAAGTTAACGACGGATAAAACAAAGTTGTGTGTGACGACTTGATGTCCAGTAAATCCAAAATCGTGCTTTAGGATGCTGCCGCAATACATGTATGAAATATAAAAGCAAACTGGAAACCCACAAAACACACAAAAATAGGCAAGGGCAGTTTTGACTTCTACCCGCTCCTTCCAAACATGACTGGTGCTTTTTAGAAGGTCTGCAGCTTGCGCAAGGCCCTCTCTTCGAGTTTCTTTAACGGCGATCTGCATGCGACGCCGCATATCAGAAAATTCAGGTGTTTCACGGAGTCGAGTTCTGGCAACGCTGCCGACAATGGCGATGAGAGCCCCTAAGAAAAACACAATTCGCCAGTTCATTCCGAGTCCCATAAGTGCATCTGCTGCACCTAGCGAGGCCATAGATCCAAAGGCGCCGGCAGTGCCAATTAGCCCCACTGCCGTATAACGTACTGGGGGGGAGGTTACTTCTGAGATATAAATTTCAGAACCTATAGACTCTCCTAAAGAGGAGATTCCTTGTAGCATGCGACAAATAGTAATGCCAACAGACGCGGTGACTCCAATTTGTGCGTAGGTAGGTAGCGTTGCCATTACAAAGCATGTGACAGACATAATAGTCATTGTAATGACGACTGTTGCTTTTCTGCCGATTTGATCACCGATATATCCGAATAAAAGAGCACCAAAAGGTTTAAAAACAAAAGTTGAGCTAAAGGCAAAGGCCGTTAGTAATTGGGCAGTAAAGGGGTCTGACTTTGGAAAAAAGAGATCGTTGAGTACGACAGCCATATGTACATATAACATAAGGTCAAAGTACTCTAGAAATGTTCCAATTTGGAGCAGGCCAACTGCTTCGCGAGTGTTTCGGTCTAATCTAGAAAGAATGCCCATCTAAATACCCCCCCCTCCTCTCATGTAAGAATGCCTTTTGAGTATATTTCGAGCTTACAAAACAATAAAATAAAAATATTTTTATATGACGAGGGTGAGTTTTTTTTGATGAAAGAGGCCTGAAATTCAGGCCTCTTGTGGTTTGTTAGGAGTAGCTAGAGCTTTGATTCTTATTTTTTACGGCGCAGAAATGCCGGAATTTCAAGGTCTTCCTCTCCTTTGGAAGAAGAGGGAGCTTCTTCTGTTGAGGCATTGGTTGCTGGAGTTTGATGCCGGGAATCTGTGGTAGGGCCATAAACCGTTTCGTCTTGTTTGACGGCATTGCGTTGCCCAGTTAAGCGTTCCCAGAAAGAAAGTCTACGTTTTTGTGGTTCGATATTGTTGGGTAACTCTTCTGCGATATTGAAAGAGGTCTTAATTTCATTTGTATTTTCTGTAGTGCTGGAGCTTTCTTCTGAAGTTTTGTCTGCATTTTCTGCGGTTAGAATGTCATCAAACTCTTTAGTGTCTTCTGAGTCTTGAGAATAAGACGTTGAAACAGAATGTTGTTGAGAGGAGATGTCTGCATCGATTCCAGTTGCAACCACAGAGACTCTTACTACTCCATCCATTTTTTCATCAAACGTAGACCCAAAAATAATGTTAGCTTCTGGTGCAACTTCTTGGCGTACGCGATTTACAGCTTCATCAACCTCGAAGAGAGTCATATCGTATCCGCCCGTGATGTTAATTAGAACACCGCGTGCTCCACGCATAGAAACATCATCAAGCAAAGGATTTGAGATCGCAGCTTCGGCTGCTTCTACAGCGCGGTTATCACCTTCGGCTTCACCCGTACCCATCATTGCCTTGCCCATTTCACCCATTACTGAGCGAATGTCTGCAAAGTCTAGGTTAATAAGGCCAGGCATAATCATAAGGTCAGTAACCCCGCGAACGCCGGCATATAGAACGTCATCGGCCATTTTAAAGGCATCTGAGAAAGTAGTGCGTTCATTCGCAATTCGGAACAAGTTTTGGTTAGGAATAACAATGAGGGTATCAACATATTGCTGAAGTTCGTTAATTCCCTGATCTGCGGATTTCATGCGGTTTGCACCTTCGAAGTGGAAAGGTTTTGTTACAACTCCAACAGTTAAAACGCCAGCTTCTCGTGCAGCTTTTGCAATTACAGGCGCAGCACCAGTTCCAGTTCCTCCCCCCATTCCTGCGGTAATGAAAACCATATGTGAACCTTTGATGTGGTTCATAACTTCTGCAACGGTCTCTTCGGCAGCTGCCTTACCTACGTCTGGACGTGAGCCGGCTCCTAAGCCTTGAGTAATTTCTAAGCCAAGTTGAATCCGATTTGGGGCTAAAGAGTTAGCCAGAGCCTGAGCATCGGTGTTTCCAGTTATAAATTCAACACCCTCTAGTTGGTATCGAATCATGTTATTAACGGCATTCCCTCCGGCGCCACCTATACCAATAACGCTAATTTTGGGTTTTAACTCGTATAGAGACTCTGTTTTTTTATCTCGGGCATCTAGTGTCAATTGCTCTTCCATCCTTTAAACCTTTTTCACCTAATCTGTATCATATATCCATGACTTTAACTTATCCCAGAAAAACTTTTTCTTATTCTGAGACGGCTCAATTTCATAATTTCCTCTGTTTGCAAGAGATAGTAGGCCGGAGCAGGCTGAAAATTCAGGCCCTGCCAGGGCGGAGTCTTGCGTAGTTAAGTTTAGAGGATTTCCTAATCTAACAGACCCTTTTAATATAAGTTCTGCCTTTTCCTTGATTCCTGGCAGCAAGCTCCCCCCTCCGGTCAATACATATTTTTGACCGTGTGATAATGAGGTGATCTTTAACTGATGGGTAATCATTTCAAAAATTTCTTCTACACGTGAGCGTATCACGGAGGTTAGCAAATGCTGAGTAACTTGTTTGCTACTAGCAATGTTAAGATCTTTAATTTGTAGTAGCCTTTGTTCGTCGCCTCGCTCTATTATAGATGAGCCATACAAAGTTTTCAACCGTTCAGCGTCGACTAAGCTAACTCCTAGACCTTTTGCAATGTCTTGGGTGATATGATTTGCCCCGAGGGGAATAGAAAACGATTGAGTTATATAGCCGTCTTTTAATGTAAAAATGTTAGTTTGGGCGCCGCCTAAATCAATACAAACAACGCCAAGAGTTTGCTCATCTTCTAAAAGAACAGACTTTGATGAAGCATACCCGGAAGATACTAATCGCAGTGGGGTTAGGTGGCATTTGTCCATAATGTTCATAATGTTATCGATGAACGAGATTTCCCCAAACGTAACAAAGAAAGACCCAGAAAGTTTATGGGCAATCATACCTCTGGGGTCAAGCACACCCATAGCCCCGTCTAACATGTAGGTTTGTGGTACGCAGTATAATACGCGTTGGCCTTTCTTTTTAGAAAAAGCAACAAGCTCTTGAAAGAGGGCGTTGACGTGTTGGTCGTCGACAGTTTTTCCGCCAATATGGGTGGATACTTTTATGATCTTGTTTGAGACAGATTTGCCACTTAGTCCGAGAGTAATGTCCTTAATGAGCTCTCCAGATTGGTTCTCTGCAATTTCTACGGCTTGGACGATATGATCTTCGCAGCGTTGAGAATCAATGACTCTACCATCTCGAATTCCAGCTGCGGAATGGTAGCCCATTCCTACAACACGAAAGGCATCTGCAAAATTGTAGCCTTGAGCACACATATATTTAGTGGCACCAAGGTCTAATACATTGACCGTTGGTACTCGATATGATTGCTGCGATGTCATTACACGTTTAAACAACTAAAATCCCCCAGTCAGCTTTTTTGCCGACCAACAACAGATGAACCCTTGATTATTAACCTATCTTTAATGCGCATGTCAATTATTTTCACATCTCGATCAAGAATTTTTTGTTGTTGATGTAAAACATGCAGCTTATGCAGTGTATCTCCTATGTCATCTTCTGGCAAGTCTACAATCGTTCCAGATATAAAGTGCAATCGCCAACGTCGTTCATACATGTATTGTATGGACGCTAATAGATCTCTCAAGTTCGGGTAGTCTGTAAAAATATTTAATAATTGTTTGCAGTGTGAATTTGCGTCCTTTCCTATGACTAGAGGTAAAGCACCAAACGACTTTGGGTTTGCAGAGGGGATGACTGCTCCGTTTTCTGTGATTACGGTTACTTTTCCGTGATACTGCCATAATGCATAAGGTTGAAATTCTTTTAGTTCAATGTTGAGTGTATTGGGGAGGTGTGTATGGATAGATACTTTTTTTATCCAGCTAATAGTTAAAATGTTGGTAGCGAGACGCTGGGTGTCTACATAGAAGATGCAGTCACCAGGTTTTATGTCGATGTGTGTTAGCACTTCTGGTTTTACGGTGTTTTCTAGGCCTTCAATATGAATATTTTGAACCACAAACCCAAGGCTAATCAGTGAGTTTTTTGTGGTTTCGTGCGCGGTGTTAACAAGCTTGAGAGTAAAGCTGGTTACACTTTGACGTAAAGGAGAGATCATAAGCGTGCAAATTATTAAAAATAAGGATAGGAGAAGGAGAGTGTATTTGAGTTTTTTTGAGCGCGTTGTTCTACGTTTTTTAGTTTTCATTTGGGTTCTCCAACGCGAATGACTTCCCACACAAGCTCAACGCCAGTTTCTTCAAGGACTTTTTTTTGAATAGAGATGCCTAGGTTTTCTAGATCTTCAGCAGTTGCGTTATTTGTGTTAATTAAAAAATTACTGTGTTTTTGCGAAAAAATGGCGTCTCCAAGCTGAAGTCCACGTCCACCGACTTGGTCTATCAACTTCCAGGCACTGCTTTCTTTTGGGTTCTTAAAGGTGCTTCCTCCTGTTTTTTCTCCAGTAGGTTGGGAAGCTTCTCGTTGAGCTAATAATGCCTGAATTCTTTCGTGGATGTTGGCAGGAGAATCAAGAATGCTTGTTTTAAGTTTAGCTTCTATAAAAACAACAGGTTCTTGAAGTCCGCAGTTTCGGTAAGAGTAATTAAGTTCGTTAACGTTATAAGTGTGGATGCTTCCATTGAAATCAATGGCCGTTGCTTCAAGCAAAACATCACTTATTTCTGATCCATAGCAGCCAGCATTCATTTTTAATGCGCCGCCAATCGTTCCAGGAATGGATGCCAAAAACTCAAGACCGGCAATGCCTTGCTCGGCAGCAGTTAAGGCTACGCTTCTATCTAGTGTGGCGGCACCAACAATTAAAGTATCGTTTTCTTTTCGAGTGTATGCGAACTCACGTCCTAATCGAATAACTACCCCCCGAATTCCGGCATCTCTAATTAGGAGATTTGATCCAAGTCCGATGGGAAAAACTTTTAGATTCTTTGGCTTGTTTTTTAAGAAAAAAGAAAGATCGTCGACGTCTTTTGGTTTAAATACGATGTCGGCAGGGCCTCCTACCTTTAGCCAGGCATAGTCTGAAAGTGGAGTATTGAAAGTGTATCTTCCGCGCACCTTGGGTAGTTGGGTTTTCATAAAATAAGCCATTGTTTCATACAAGGAATATTAGCAAACTAAATTGACAAAGTCCATGACATTCCAAGGTGCCTAAAAAAGAATCAATTAGATCGAAGTATTTGTAAACGTTAGGGAACCTAGTTGTTTGCGCATGTTTGTCCACATACTTATCCACAGAAACTGTGGATAAGTATTTGTTTAGATCAATGAGCCCGGTTTTTCTAGTGTTTTTTTTATTTTTTTATAAAATTATACGATTATTTCTTTTTTTTGTATTGATCCACAAACTTTTGCACAGGTTTATCCACAGATAAAAAATATTTTTTAGGTATTGACTTTTAGTCAGTATGCTTTTTGAAAGGGTTTTTAAAGATTGTCAAATAATTGCCCAAAATACGAGCGACTATGACAAGATAAGGAAGTGTAAAGGATTTGTGAGTACGATATTAATTGATAGGTAAATCAAACGGTGTTTTGTATGTCTTCCACGTCTAAATCTAAGCCTGAAAAGAGCCCAAAAACTGCTTTAAAAAAGAAGGAGGTCTCCAATCCGTTGCCGAAAGGAGGGGCTGCGCTTCTTTTACAGAAAGATGAGACAAAGGTTGAACATTTTCCAATGTTAGACGTTGTTTTTGATAAGTTTGTTCAGCACTTGTCTTTAGACTTAAGAAATTTTTTTCAAACAAACACTGAAAGTAAGCTTAAAGACGTTAACTCGCTTACTTTTTCTGAGTATTTACAGACTCTTTCACCCAATAAAGTTTTTAATATAGTTAAAACTGCAAACTGGGATTCTTCAAATTTAATTGTGGTAGACAAGAGCTTGATTTATGCGTTGATTAACGTATTAATGGGGGGGAAGCGACAAGCAAAGGGACCTGCCCAGTTAAAGGATGATCGTTCATTTTCTGGTTTAGAGTTCAACTTAGTTGAGCGATTTGTTAATTTAACTCTTAATGAATTGGCAAGAGCATTTTCTGTTGTGTATCCATTGAGCTTTACCTTAGACCGACAAGAAACAAACTCAAAGCTAATTGGTACTGTGTCCAACCAATCTCCCGTAATTGTTTGTTCTGTTAAAATTGATGTAGCTGAGTTTTCTGGGCAGCTGGATGTAGTGATTCCCCATATAAGCTTAGACCCTATTCGTGAAGAGTTATTGAAGAAGCATGTTGGTGATTCTTTCGGTGCTCAAGGAGCATGGCGTTCTTACTTAACAAACGAGCTTTTGCAAACAGAGTTTGAACTGTCTGCGGTTTTATTAGAAGAGACTCAGCTTTTATCGGAAGTATTAAACTGGAAGAAGGGCTCGAGCTTAAAGCTAGAAACACACCAATTAGATGAAATTGAGCTGCGATGTGAATCTATACAGCTGGCTAAGGGTAAGTTGGGGCATCACAATGGAATGATATCGATTGAAGTTGATGAAGTGAATCTTAATACAGTAACTGACGAGGTGAAGCTAGAGTAACTTTTCTAAAAACTAGATGGAGGGAGCTTGTTACGTGTTTTTGCGCGAGTATAATAAAAATTGAATAATATGGTCGAGTAACGTTTCATCTGCGGGGGGCATAGGATATTTTTTTAGGTTCGAAATAGAAACCCATTCGTAGCGTTGTTCTTCTTTTGGAAAAATTAAACCTGTCCATTTTCTACATGTATACAGTGGCATTAGCATTATAAACTCATCGTATACTTGACTTGCAAAAGTGAGAGGAGTGAGATCATTTGTGTTAACATGAATGTCTAATTCTTCGTATAGTTCGCGTTTTAAGGCTTGTTCCGAAGTTTCTCCGGGTTCGATTTTCCCTCCCGGAAACTCCCACAGTCCAGCCATGGGTTTTCCTTTGGGGCGTTGAGTGTATAGTACTTGATTTTGTTCATTCAGAAGGGCTGCGGCTACGACAACAATGAAAGGCTTGAGATTAGTCATTATAGCTTTCTAGGATGTTTTATTGATAGCGTTAGTTGCTAGCTTATCAGCTAGTTCATTTAGCGGATCTCCGGAATGACCCTTTACCCAAAAAAAATTAATGGTGTGTTTTTGTAACTGTTCATATAGCAAAATCCAAAGGTCTTTGTTTTTTACGTCTGATTTATTGCTACTTTTCCAATTGTTTCGTATCCAGCCATGTATCCAAGTTTGGCTGCCGTCTTTTACGTACTTACTATCTGTAAACAAGTCTATTTTACAAGGAGATTTTAGTGCAGAAAGGGCCTGGATAACGGCGGTGAGTTCCATTCTGTTGTTGGTGGTTTCTTTTTCAGCACCAGAAAGTTGCTTTTGAATAGCGTTGTGTATCAGAATAGCCCCCCAACCTCCTGGTCCGGGATTTCCTTTACATGCGCCGTCGGTATAAATGGTAATTTGCTTCATAGATTAGAAAATAGTGGAGGGGGATTTCCCTCCACTATTTGTTTTCTCTTTATGGGTTGAGTTATTTCTTTGATGGAGTAATAGCGTCTTTTATTGCTTTAACGTCGTGCTCGATCTCTTCCTCTACGGCTACCGCGCCTTTTTTAACTTTATCTGCGGCAGACTTTACAACTTTTTCAGCTTTTTTTTCTAGTTTTCTGGCTTTTTTGATTCCAGACTTTACGGCAGCTTCAGCGTCATGCTCGATTTCTTTTGCTTCATTCTTCACTTTATTTGAGGCGTCTGAGATCTCGTCTTCGACGTCATTAATAACATCTTGAGCAGTATGCTCTACTTCGGATACAATTTTTTCGACATTTTGTTTGTTGAAAACAAAGTACAAAACTGCAACAACTGCGATAAGAATTAATAACCAGGTACGATTCATTTTTTGCCTCTTTTATTAAATTAAAAACAAGTTCATTATAGGGGAAAAAAATAGAAAAGCACGCGATTTTTTTAAGGAGTGTTTAGTGTTGTTTGGATTGAAGAAAAAACCTGTGTTTGCTACTAAAGTTAAGGGAGTTGCTTTTGACCCCAGCCAATTAATCGAGCCGATTCTATGGGTGGATGGGGTAGTGTCAGGTGGATATCAAGCCCCCCCGAGTTCAGCAGTTTATGTGAATCTTTCTGATGAAGAAAAAACAACAGGATGCTTGTCTGAAATGTACCCAGAATGGGAGTTTTATGCTCAAAAACTGCAAAATGGGGGCAGAAAAAACTTAAGATTAATTTCAGCGCTGCAGCCTAGTCAGCAGGTGCATTACATTTATTTGGGGAATAAAATATCGTTTTTGGCCCCTCGAGAGCGTGAGGTAGCTTTAGAGTTTGTTCACAAACATTTGGCGCCTGGCGGATATGTGGTCGTGGGCTATGAGGCGGAGGCCGGATGGTCGCAGTATAAAGTTGTAATTGACTTGATTAGAGAGTTAACCCTGGAGCAAGAAGAGCCCATTGATTTGGCTTGGTTAGATAAGGTGTTTTTTGAGTTATACAAATTGGCTGAGCTGAAAATCTCTGTATTTCAGAACAAAAAATTCTTAGAAAGGCTGTTAAACTATTTGAAGTCATTGCCGTATGATCATTTGGAAAAGATTTTAAAATCAAAACACTTCCATACATTTTATCCTAATGGAGTACACAAACTGTTGTTGGGAGCTCATAAAGAGGGGTTAAACTTTGTTGGATCGTTGCCGATAAGTAGAAACTACTTACATTTGGGTTTGACGAGTGAGCAAAAGCAGTTTTTAGGAAGCTCTGAAATGTCTGTGATGGGCGCTCAGAGGCAAGATTTAATATTGATGCCACTTCATCGAATGGATATATGGAAGAAGCCAGTAGAAAAAATCAACAGACAAGAAAGGCTCTCAAATTTTTATTTGGGTTGCATCTCTGATTTTGAATACTTTCCTTCAAATGTACAGTGTGGGCATTTAAAAATAAATTTTAGCGATGCTATTTACACAAAGTTACGAGAGATCTGTGGGGATGGTTTTAAATCGATTAATCAGATAGTGAATAGTGCTAAAACGTTTGCACCATCTCTGCAAGAAATTGCAGATCGACTGATGATGCTGGTGATGAGTGGACAGGTTGCCTATACACGAACTCCTCCTGTGGTAAAGCAAACTCGGGGGGCTTTAAACAAAATTGGAAAACTTCGGTTTGTTCATGCAGAAAATACAGCAAGGTTTTCTAATATTAGGTCTTTTATTACCAATATTGGTGTTGTTGTTGTTCCGGGCAAAGGAATGGCTATTCCTTTTGATCAGAAAACATCAGCTGTTATGGTTGCGTTGACAAAAGTACATGAGTCCTTTGTTCCTCAATACTGTGCAGAGGCATGGAAAGATTATGATGATAGTTTAGACTTAGAAGTAATTAAGCAAGAGTTTAAGTCGGTTTTAAGGTTTTTTAAGTGTCATTACTTAGGAAAATTTCTTGCACTAGGGTTGTTAGATCAGGTATTAGTGGAGCAACAACATATTGGAATAGAGAGCACGTGGACCCAAAAATAAAGGCAGAGTCAGTATCGTATGGCGCATTATTACGCAAAAAAGGGTTTGTGCCTTATCTAATCGCTGAATTTTTATCAGCATTTTCGGATAACATTTTCAAATTCTTTTTGATGTTTTTGGTCTCGTCAATGTTTGACCGAGATACAAGTGCGGAGTATATATCACTAATTGGGGTTATTTTTGTTGCACCGTATTTACTATTTTTAGGGTATTCAGGGTATTTGTCAGATCGTTTTTCCAAGCGAAGTATTTTTGTGTATGTGAAAATGGCTGAAATTATAATTACTGGACTTGTCCTGCTATCTTTGGTGATAGGTAACCTGTGGTTTATGTTCTTCTGCCTATTTTTAATGATGACACGATCATGTGTGTTTTTCCCTGCAAAAGTTGGCTTGGTTCCCGAACTTCTAGAGAAAAGATACTTATCACTTGCCAACTCATTGTTGTGGATGAGTATGTTTATAGCATCTGTTTTAGGGGCCTTATTGGGAGGGGCTTTATTTCAAGTTTGCGAAGATAAGAGTTGGGTGGTTGGAGCTATACTGATGCTTGTTGCAGTGATTGGATACTGGAACAGTAAGCGACTTCCGGAAGTTGATTTTGTGCCACTGGATAAGCCGTTTCCTAAGAACCCATGGCGAGATATTATTGATAGCGTAAAAACGATTCGCCGCCGAAAGTCTATCTTAGTCGCAATTTTGGGGATAGGGTGGTTTTGGTTTTTGGGTGCATTATTTCAAACGATTTTGCCGTTGTATGGAAGAGAAATTTTAGGTATAGGTGAATTTCACACCTCTTTGCTGCAGGGATTTATTGCTTTAGGAATTGCATCAGGTTGTATTACTGCAGGTTGGTTGTCCCGAGATACTTATGAGCCTGGATTGATACCTTTTGGATCATTAGGAGTTGCTATTGGAACTTTATGGGTGGCTTTTTCTGGTGACTCGTATATTCAGACAGCTTTTGCCTTTTCCTTAACAGGGTTTTCGTCTGGGATATTTATTATTCCTATTTACACATTTTTACATCAGCGTGCCCAAGGTAATGAGCGAGGGCGTATTTTTGCAACAGCAAACTATGTAGATACATTGGGAATGTTGATGGCCTCTGGTGCGTATTGGGTTTTTGCAGCGTCGGTATTTAAATTACCAGAAGATAAAATACTAGCCTTTTTTGGGTTGGTAACGCTTGCAATCACAATATATGCGTTGAAAACGCTGCCGATTTTCTTTTTTCGAGTGGTGAATTTTTTAATTACACGAGTTGCTTATCGGATAAAAGTTTTGGGACTCGAAAATATTCCTGAAAAAGGAGGAGTGATTCTAGCACCAAATCATGTTTCGTATATCGATGGATTGTTGCTGTGGGCAGCTTGTCGTAAGCGGAATATCTCATTTATGATTCACCATCAGATATATCATGCAAAGGCATTGTCCTGGCTGTTCAAAATTTTGCGATATATTCCTGTTTATGATGGAAAGCGCGTAAAAGAGTCGTTAGATATTGCGAGAGCACACCTGGCATCTGGTGGGACAATTTGTATATTTCCGGAAGGTGAATTGACTCGGACGGGTAGTATGATGCCATTTCGTAGGGGTGTTGAGAAATTAATCGAATCTATTCAATCTAAAAATGTTCCGGTAATTCCAGTTTATATTGATCAATTATGGGGGTCTATTTTTAGCTATGAGCGTGGACGTTTCTTTTTTAAAGTTCCCCATGATTTTCCATCAAATATGTCAATAACGTTTGGACAACCATTGCCGGCGGATGCTTCAACTCAAGATATTCGAAAAAAAGTAACTGAGTTGGGGTATCGTTCGGTTATGAATCGCAAGGCCACCTCAGATATTTTGCCAACTGAAATGTTAAAAATCGCAAAAAAAAGGTGGTTTTCAAAGATTTTAACGATGCCTCAAATGAAGTCAATTTCATATGGTCAGTTATTAGCTAAGGCATTTAACTTTATTGTAGTGTTACAACACAAACTACGTGGTTCGTCAAAAACAATTGGAGTTGTAGGGGTCCCTTCTTTATTCACAGTGGTTTCGAATATAACTTTGATGTTGATGAATAAGAAGGTCGTTAATTTTTCAACTAATATATCAAGGGCTGCAATTTTAAAAGCCTGTCAGCGACACAAAATTGATGAATTGCTTGTTTTTAAGGAGTCTTTAGACTTCACAGGAGTTCCTGTGCACTTTATTCAGGCGGAGGATTTAAAGGCAAGTGGGGTAAAGTCATGGATACAGAAATTAATGATATTTACCTTCCCCTCACGCTTTTTGGTAAATCGAATACTGGGAAATACTGCAACTCCAGATGATATTGTTGCAATATTATTTGATTCGGGAGATCCTAATAAACCAATTCACTTGAGTCATTACAATATTTTATCTAACGCCGAAGGGTTTGCTCAGTTGCTGTTTACACGGACAAATGATTGGGTATTAGGGGAGTCAGATTACTGTGCTTCAGTTGGTTATATAGGTCAACTTTGGTATCCATTGTTGAATGGCGTTGGGATAGCTTGCTCAAATGCAGAAGAGTCTAAGTTAACGGTGACTACAGTGAATGCGCTGATGCGTCAGTATCAAATAACGTTGTTAATTTCTAAAAGTTCATTCTATAAAAAAATGTTATCTGAAGGTAAGGCTTTGACATTTCCAAATGTGCGCTTTGCAGTTGCGATTGGTGGTTTGGATGAACAGTCAATGTATGTAGAGTTTGAAGAGAAAATTAAGATAGAGTTATTTGAAGGTGTGGGTTCAGCGGAGTTACCGTTGGTGATAGCGATTAATCACCATAGCTACGTTTCAAAACATATTAAGCAGTTAGGTGTTAAAAAAGGTTCCATGGGTAAGCCGCTTCCGGGGATATTGTTGGAAGTTATAGATGCAGAAACTGGGCTTACATTACCTGCAAATGAATCAGGTTTATTAAAAATGAAGGGCCCCAATATCCCGGTGAATGTTTTGACCATAGATGGTTGGGTACATACTGGACGTAAAGCAATGATTGATGCAGATGGGTTCTTATATCTGTTATCATCGACGGATGAATGATCTTAAGCGAGAAGTTTTAGATAGTCAACTAGCTGCATCGGACCCCCGATATAACGTTTGGGTCAATGCTTCTGCGGGCTCTGGCAAAACAAAGGTTTTAATTGACCGTATTTTGAGGCTACTTTTAGCGGGGGTTGAGCCTAGTTCTATTTTATGTATTACGTTTACAAAAGCGGCGGCACTGGAAATGCATGAGCGGTTGCAACTGCATTTGGAGAGGTGGATATTAGCGACAGATTTAGAGCTAAAAAGCCTGCTAAATGCGGTGGACCCAGATTTGCAACTATCGTCTAACCTGCTGTATAGAGCTCGTGCTTTGTACAACTTGGTGTTAGATTCTTCAGTTAAAATTCAGACGATTCATGCGTTTTCTCAGCAGATATTACAGGGGGGGGCAGGTGAGCTTGAGGCCCCGTTTGGTGTGGAGTTGGGGCATGAAATTGTTACTCAGAGGTTAGCTCATCAGACCGCCTCAGAAATACTATCTAGCAAGTACCAAGACGTGCCCACAGAAATTTACCAATTGTTTTCAAGGTCTAAATTTAATGATGTTGTGCAAGCTATTTTGCAAGATAGGGGCTTTTTCCGATTTGTGCTAATGGAGGGGGTGGAGGCCTTTAAAACGCGTTTGACCACCTATTTAAAGGAGCCAAGAGATGAAGTTGCAATAGATTCTGTTTTCCAAGCCTACTGTGAAGCAGTTAAGATTAACTTTGATTGTTTATTGTGCAGTGATGCCGGTAGCGATAAAGATCGCGAATTTTTAAATGCACTAAAGCATGCGATACAAACTCAGAATTTGTCGGCAGTTTTGCCGTTAGTGTTAACTGCGCAGGGGACGTTACGTAAACGTTTGTTATCAAAAAAGCTTTCAGACTTATTTTCTTTCGATACTAATTTGTTAATTGAGTTTGCTAGTTTTGTGTATGAGTTAGATCAGGAAAAAAAGCGCTGTCACACGTTGCGAAGTAGTGTTGCTGTAATTACGTTTGCAGAGCATTTTTTGAAGGTGTATGCCCAGAAAAAGAATAATGCGGGTGTTATGGATTATGACGACTTGATTTTTAGAGCGCTTGAATTGTTGTCTACCCCGGAGACAGCTGAGGCAGTTTTGTATCGAATTGATTGTCGATTGAATCATGTTTTGATTGATGAGGCGCAAGATACAAACTTGTATCAATGGAAGTTGATGGATGGAGTGGTTTCAAATTTGTTGCAAAGTGAAGATCATACCTCTGTATTCGTTGTGGGGGATCACAAACAATCTATTTTTGGATTTCAGGGGACTGACCCAGATATTTTTCATTCTATTAAAGAATTTTATTGTTCAAAACCTGCAACTAGAGAGTGGAAAAGTATAGGGTTAAACATCTCGTTTCGATCGTTACAGGGTGTTTTGGATAAGGTAGATCATATTTTTCAGTCGTCGGCCCTGATTCAGACATATTCTGAACACGTAGCGTTTCGTGGTGAGGGTGGAAACTGTACATTATATCCGTTGGTTGATGGCAGTGAGCATGAAGATGGTATAGAGGTTTTTGCAGATCAAGTTGTGGGGGTTATCACAAACTTAATTGGATCTAAGAGAAATTATGGCGGTCGAGTCGTGACCGTGAACGCAGAAGACATTCTGATTTTAATTCGCCGTCGTGGGGAGCATTTAGATGCAATTCAGGCTGCATTACGTGAGAAGGGAATACGATTTTCTGCGCCGAACCGACAAATGATATATGATGATTGTTTTGTAGATTTAATTATTCGATTTATGGTGGTTTTGTTACAGCCCTTAGATAGGGCTAATATACTACACATGCTATTAAATCCATTATTTCCTGATATGGGGTGCCCGTATCAGTTGGCAGAGCGGCACGTGGGAGAAGATAGGGCCTTGTTACGAGAAGTATTAGATTATCCATTTGTTTCGAAAGCGGTAGAGGCGGCAGATGGATATGTATCGCTAGAGGATTTGTATCAGCGGCTAATGGTTCTAATTGAAGCAGAGTTAAAAGTTGATGCGCATTGCGTTGCAAATGCGCTAGTTCAGCTAGATGCGCTAAGAAATCTAGTTTGGAAATTGGGTGATGAGGCTATACACACAGAAATATTGAATGATGTGGTGGCATTAGGATTGCAGCAGGGGGCCGTTATAGAAAAAGGAAGTGTGCGGATTTTGACTGTGCATGGAGCAAAAGGGCTGCAAGCCCCGATTGTTTTGTTGGTGGATACAACACAAACTCCTACGACACGTGAGGTGATGATGCAAGACGCAGAGAAAAGTGTATTGCTATGTGCTTCGGGGCGTGAAAGTGAGCCGTCGGAATATTTAGCGCTAAAAACTGAGCATAAAGAGAGTGAACTAAAAGAGTATTATCGTTTATTATATGTAGCAATGACGCGTGCAGAGAATGAACTGCATATATTTGGCTACTCTAGTAGAAAGGTTTCGACCAGCTCTTGGTATGCACTGTATTCTGCCTCTGAGAAATGTGCCGATTAACGTGAACAATAGTTTTTATGGATAGGGTACAGAAAAATTTGAAAGCTAGAAAGAGTGCGGCTGATTAAAGTTTTTTTATTTTAACCTTAATAGTTACTCTAAGGTAAAATAGCCCTCCTCAGAAACGGTAGGGATGAGAGGAGAATTAAGATCCCAAGGGGTTAAAACAGATGTGGGGGAGTCGGAGTTGGAGTTGAGTAGAAGCCATTCCTCGGCTATACGTAGCATGTCTTTAGTGGGAGTATAGGTTGAGTTATTTAGTAATAAATTAGCTGCGGCTTGTTTGTGTACAAGTTGGATAGGTTTACCATTGTTATCAGTATCTTTTTCCAGAAGTAAAAATAAACGGTATGTTTTTTTGCATTGTTTTTTGTGTGTGTTCTTGGAGTACTTGAAACTGATCTTGAGGAAGTGATGAAAATGAATCAGCGGATATTTGCCGCATGTCAGAGGTTGCAGATATTTTGGATAGCATTAATATATATAGTAAACAGTAAGGGGAAACCGTTGAAAATAGCATGCTCATTAATCTCTCCCGGTGATTAATATTTATTTTTAAACTAACTTTGTTAATAAGGAGTTAATTGTCAAATAATTTGCTCTCGTTTTTTGGTTTTATCCATAAGAAGCCAAGGCCAGCAATCAATAACCCCAGAGGAATAATGCTGAGGCCAATAGTATAGGCGGTGGTTGAGTATATGGGGTGTTCATTGAGTGTAGTTCCATCCCAACAATAGGTAATGCTACTGCCAATAGCAGCGTGGAATATTGTACCAAATGACATCATGACCATATTGGTGAATGAGCTACTGATACTAACTAAGTGAGATGCTACGACGCGAGTGTTGATAAAGATCATAAAGACTTGGAAAGCACATAGAAGACCTATCAAGATCATAGCGCCATATAACCACAAGGTGTTTTGAAATGTTGCACTAAGGATGAAGACGTAAGTTATTGCCATAACAAGTGCGCACAGAATCATAATAGTATAGGGCCGCTGGATTTTTTCGCCTAGATATCCTAAAAGGGGAGCGCCAAAACAAAACCCGAAAAAGATTACGGATGGAAGTGTTTGCGCCGTGGCTGTATCAAGGTGATATACGGTTTCGAAGAAGGGGACGCCCCAAGCATCTGCGAATCCTTCGAGAGGACCAATCATGAGCCCTGACAGCAGGGCAACCGCCCAAACATGTTTGTTTGATAGTAACTGACGTAAACTTTTAAAGGTCGATTGAGACGCAACAGAAACCGTGTGATTTGCTTTAGGCATTAAAATAACAAACAATGCAGATAGCAATAGCGAAGTGATGATAAAGACCCAGGTTACATATTCCCATCCGATAAGTTCTTTTAAAATACCTACTGGACGGTTTCCAAACAAACCGCCAGACAGGCCAATAGTTACTGAAACTCCCAGAACACTTGAAAAACGTGTGGCAGGAAAATGACTTTGAATAATTTTGAACAACCCTAGAATGGCAGGAGACGAGGCAGCGCCAAGTATAAAACGACCGAGCAACGCCAACTCCCAAGAAGGGGAAATAAGAGGAGCGGAAATTCCTAAGCCGCATCCTAAAATGCTGAGTGTCATGACAGATTTAACACCTATGCGATCGATTAAAACTCCGGCGGGAATATGAAAAAGTGCATATCCTAGATAATAAACAGCATTGAATGTGCCAAAAGCAGCAGCATCAATACCATAAAGATTAATAAGATCAGCTCGAATAACGTTAGGAAGTAGCCTTAAGATATATTGAAATCCATAAAAAAATGATGCCATTAAGCACAAAACCCAAGGATTTATGGAGGAGTTAGTTTGCGAGTTTAAAGTCATGGTTGTTCCCTTTTCCCGCGCATTATTGCTGAAAATTTATAGGATTACAATGCTTTGTGTGTGAAGTTTTATGTGGAGCTTGTTATCCCTAATATCCGGTGGATTGAAGCTATAGATATTTTTAGATGTTGGAAATTAAACTGAGTCTGAAGAGCATAAAATGAAGTACTCTTTTTGTTTGGGTTTGTTTCTAGAAAAGGTATTACTTTCATAAGTGTGTTGTAGAAGAAAGCATATCAAATAATTACTATATATAGAGAGTAGAGTTTGAGGGGTATGTCTTCAATAATACTTACTTTAAAATGTATATTTTAACCCGAAAATTAAATTCCTTTGCCCATAACATCATTGTATACTCCATCGTCATTATCTAGCAGGAAAAAGTTATGAAGCAAGGTGCAATATCTCCGATTGCAGGAAAAGCCTCCTTTTTAAAGAGAGTATATAAGTCTATCAAGGCTGAGGACTACTCTAAGTTAAATAGGCAGTTGCTTAAACTACATGCGGCAGATATCGCAGATATTTTAGAAGTAGTTGTTCAAGAGTCCCGCATAAAAATCTTTACATCACTACCTGAGTTTACGCAGACGGAAGTATTATTAGAGTTAGAGAGAGCGGTTCGAGCTCAATTAATTTCAGAACTTGATTCGGAAATAGTGGCCGAATTGATTCGGCAGCTTAATTCTAGCGATGCTTTATATATTATTGAAGAGCTTGATTTTACCAAACAATCTGAAATTATTGGTCGCCTGTCTCAAAAGAAGCAGAATTTAATTACTGAGAGTTTATCTTATGAAGAAGATAGTGCCGCGAGAATCATGGAGAGAGAAGTCATTGAGGTTCCAAAATTTTGGACCGCAGGACAAGTAAAAACGCATATAAAATCGTTGCTATCTACGCCAGAAATGATTTTTAACGTATATGTAATTGATGCGTTTCATCACCCTTTAGGGTATCTAGGTCTTAACAAGTTGTTACAATGTGATGACTCTGAAAAAATTTCAGACCTCATGGAAACTGATATTTACTCGTTTTCATTATCAGCCAAGCAGAAAGAGATTGCTTTCAACTTTAGGCATTATGGCTTAGCTGCCGCACCTGTTGTAGATGAAAATAATGTTTTAAAAGGAAATATTAATCTTAATCAAATTATGAATGTTATTGATGCTGAGGCCGAAAGAGCTTTTTTGGGGTTGGTAGGAGTTAGCGAAACAGCTACACATGTGCCGTTGTTAAGCACCGCATTTAACCGGTTTAAATGGGTTGCTGTTACTGCTATATCTTCCATACTATCATCGTTAATTATTGGAATTTTTGATGAAAGCCTTGAGCAAGTAGTTGCGTTGGCGGTGTTAATGTCGATTGTTGTTTCTATTAGCGGAAGTATAGGGATTCAGGTAGCAAGTTTAACTATTCGGGCGCTTGCTAATGAGGAGTTTCGATTCGTTGGGTTTTGGAAGGCAGTGCTGAAGGAGTCTAAGGTTGCAATGATTAATGGATTTTTAATTAGTGTTCTTTTGTTTGTTGTTACGCAAATCTGGTACTCTTCTTCCTTATTGGCTTTTGTGTTTGGCGTTAGCATATTAATAAACGCAGTTTATTCGAGTTTTGCCGGCATGATTATCCCCTTCTTCTTGCATAAGTTTGGATATGACCCGGCGCTGAGTGCTCCACCTTTTTTAATTCCAGCCTGTGATATGGTGGGGTACGGCTCGTTTTTATATATCGCGACAAAAACTCTCTTATAATGCAAGGTTGATTAGTAAGAAAACCTCGCTATGAAAATAAATTATTTAGCAGTTAGCTCTCCATACATTGGTTAGTTCATACCAATGTATGGGTTTTCATTATTTTCAACCCACTTCCCGCTTAGACTTAGATGGATCGCAAAGTTTGAGTGTTGGGGGGTATTGCTGCCGCATATTATATGATAATGGTGATTGGCTCATTCAAAAATGCATCATTCATTTTAAGATTTTGACTTTGTTAGCATCAATAAAGTCAAAGAAAGTTGCTTGATATTTAAACTGAAATTTTTAATCTATGAGATGCGCTATACCTATTGTAAATTTCTTTAGAGGAGGCTCTGATTGCCGGGCGTATGCCTTTATTCTTAAGTTATCCTAAGTTATCTTTATAGGGTTCAGTTAATATGGTAGTCATAATTAAATAAAGCGCGGTTAACTGATATTAATATTGGGTTAACTATTTTCATTTATGTTCTTATCTTATGCATATCTTAATAATCCTTAATAAAAAGTTGTTTTAAAAATCGTATGCATCCACTGGCGTTAACTAAGTTGCGTCGAAACGTTAATTAAACGGAGGATGTTATGAGTCATGTTCGATTTTCTGTATGGGCACAGATCGTATTTGTAGCGGTTCTTGCTTTGAGTGCGAGCTGGGGGCGTATGCCCGTAATTGAGCAAACGATCGCGCAGCATGTTAATGAAGTTGTTTCAGAGGTTTTTGTATCTGAAGATCAGGTAAGAAAATCTGTGGAGAGCCAGTTAAAAACCTTGCGTTTCTTAACTTCGGATAATAAATGGGCAAGGCCAGAATTTGAGCGTTTAGAAGAGTCTCTTTTATCAGAAGTTTCATTAGAAAAGATACAATCATTAGTAGTATCAATGGCGCATGTAGCAGAGGAAAACGATTATTTGCATGCAGCTATAGAGAGGGTCTCTTTATCTAGTATTGATGGAAGTTTGGTAGAGGAGTTGTCTAAATCATTTGATCCATTAGTTCCTGATTTAGCAACTTATGCCTATGTAGCAGAGGAGATTAATAAAGCAGCAACATCAGACCCTAAGTTCTTAAAAACAATGTATGACCATTTACAGCAGTATGAGCATAATGTTTCGAAAGTTAGTGCTTTACAGGCTGTGAAACACTACTCAGTAAAGGCTGCAATTAAAAAGAGCTTAGATTCTTTTGAAGCAGGAAGAGTAGACCCTGGGTTTTCATCATTTCTATTGCCAATGAATATTGCAGAGGCAACATTTTTGGACTGGTGGTACGATCACAAGGGTAATGCTAGTGCTGGGTGGGAGTTAATGAAACACGGCCCTAGCAAGTACTCAGAGTTAGAAACGGGTGCATTGCCGGCACAATTTAAGAAAGATGGGAGTGCAGTTTTGGTGACTCCTCCGTATCCCGAGAACTGGGCTAAACTATATGCTTCCTGGAATGCAGGGTTTGTATCAAACTTACAAGCTTATCCCTACCACTTGGTAAAGTTAATGATTCCTTCTGTGAATAATTTTTATCAAGAGCCAGGACAATATATGTATAACCGCACATGTGCATTATACTTACATATGTATTACCTAATGTTTCGCAGTGTAGATGATAAAAGTTTTTTAAAAATGAATTTGGAGAGTGATGTAGTGGCTATGGCGTTTAGCGAGGCAAATCGAGTCAATGCAAAAACCTATGCGGCGCAATTTAAGAAAGGGGCCTAGTATACTTTAGGATTTAGGCGAGTTTATAAAAAAAGGGGGGTAGCCTCCTTTTTTTATAGGTAAAGAATGCGTTTTGTTAAAAGTGTGGAGAAGTAGGCGCCTAATGTAGGAAGTATGTTTTGCATGGTTGATTATAAGGTCATTTGAAAAGGTCATATTGGGAGGGTGGTATGATTCCGCTGTATATTAAATAGATTCTTGGAAAGATGTGTAGACCTTAAGTATGCTTTGTGGGAATGGCCTTTTTTTTCTAAATTTGAATTAAACTCTCAAATACATAAGAAAAACAATTGGGAGTGGGCTCCAGATAAAACGAAAGATATTTTAATGTATTTTGCAGTAGACGTCTTAGAGTAAAGCTGACCTTAAGACGTCTAGTCAGGCTTATAAGAATCTTTTTTTTGTAGAGATTTTGTGCGGGCAATTTTCATGCCCCTTTAATTTTAGTGCAATATCTGATATAACAAACAACAATTAATCAACTCAGACTTTTAGGAAGCTACATGCAGCAAAATATCCGTAATATTGCCATTATTGCCCACGTTGACCATGGGAAAACAACATTGGTAGATGCTCTTCTAGAGCAAAGTGGGCAGTTTAGAACCAATGAAAAAATGGTAGAACGCGCGATGGACTCTAATGACTTAGAAAAAGAGCGTGGCATTACGATTTTGGCTAAGTGTACATCGATTGATTGGCAAGGGAATCGTATTAATATCGTAGACACCCCGGGTCATGCTGACTTTGGTGGAGAAGTTGAGCGTATTTTAGGTATGGTAGATGGTGCTATTGTATTGGTTGATGCGGCAGAAGGGCCCTTGCCACAAACAAAATTTGTGCTTTCAAAGGCCTTAAAATTAGGTTTGAAGCCGATTGTGGTAATTAATAAAATTGATCGTCAAGATGCGCGTGCAGACGAAGTGCTAGACGAGATGTTTGAGCTATTTTTGGGTTTGGATGCAACATCTGAACAGTTGGACTTCCCTGTGTTATATGCATCAGGGCGTAGTGGCTGGGCAGATGAAGAGCTGGAAGGACCGCGTAAAGATTTAACTCCGATGTTTGACAGGGTAGTGAAGCATGTACCAGTGGCAGAAGGCAATAAAGATGAGCCATTTCGTATGGTGGTTACTATTATTGAGCACGACCCCTATGTTGGACGCTTATTAACGGGGCGCGTATATTCAGGAACCGCAAAAACGAATATGGCAATTAAGGCTTTAGATTTAGATGGAAAAACGGTAGAAGCAGGAAGAATTTCAAAAATCTTTGCGTTTAGGGCGTTAAAAAGAGAACCGGTGGACGAAGTGTCAGCTGGGGATATTTGTATTATTGCAGGGATGCCCGAATCTACAGTGACCCATACATTGTGTCATCCTGAAGTAGAAGCCCCCTTAAAGGCGCAACCAATTGACCCTCCAACCTTAAGTATGACATTTTCTGTAAACAGCTCACCGCTAGCAGGCCAAGAGGGTTCAAAGGTAACGTCTCGTGTGATTGGTGATCGTTTAATGAAAGAGGCAATGGGTAATATCGCACTGCGCATTCGTCAATCGGACGACAAGGATTCATTTGAGGTCGCTGGACGTGGAGAGCTGCAGTTAGGTGTGTTGATTGAGACGATGCGTCGTGAGGGTTTTGAGCTTTCAATTAGTCGTCCTCGTGTTGTTTACAAAGAAGATGAGTCAGGGCAAAAATTAGAGCCAATTGAAGAAGTATTTGTTGATGTAGATGAAGAGTTTTCTGGAATTGTTGTTGAAAAGGTTAGTCTTCGTAAGGGTGAAATGATGGATATGCGTCCTTCGGGTGGTGGAAAGGTTCGTATTGTTTTCCATGTACCATCTCGCGGATTAATTGGGTATCACAGTGAGTTTTTAACGGACACACGTGGTACTGGAATGATGAACAGATTATTTAAGGGTTATGAGCCATTTAGAGGACAACTTGAAGGTCGTCGTAATGGTGTGTTAATCTCTAATGGTCTAGGTGAGGCAGTTGCGTATGCGCTATTTAACTTGGATGACCGAGGTCAAATGTTTGTGCACCCTGCAGATAAGGTTTATGAGGGTATGTTGGTGGGTGAGCATAACAGAGATAATGATTTAGAAGTCAATGTGCTAAAGGCAAAGCAGCTAACGAATATGCGTGCATCGGGTAAAGATGAAACGATAAAGTTAACGCCACCTAGAAAAATGACATTAGAAGATGCAATGTCATATATACAAGATGATGAGTTGTTAGAGGTGACCCCGAAATCGATTCGATTGCGCAAGTTCCATTTGGATGCTAACGATCGAAAACGAGCGAGTCGCCAAAAGGAAAGTTAAAGTTGATTGTTAACACAGTTTAAAAAATACTGGTTATTATATTTTTCCCCACAAATGTTGGGGATCTTCTTTTTAGCAATCTCGACAGGATTGCCTATCGCCTTAGGTGTGGAGACATTTAAGGTTTGGATGTGGGAGGAGGGGGTCTCGTTGCAGATGGTTACCCTCCTGAACATTACAACGCTTCCCTATATTACAAAGGTATTTTTGGGTCCTTTTGTAGATCAATATCAAATTCCTATTTTACACCGTTGTCTGGGCCGAAGGAGAGCCTGGTCGATGGCCTCTCAACTA
The DNA here is from genome assembly GCA_963693005.1 of Alphaproteobacteria bacterium CMAR1. Lineage (GTDB taxonomy): Bacteria > Pseudomonadota > Alphaproteobacteria > UBA6184 > UBA6184 > Bodonicaedibacter. The sequence goes on from OY843726.1 coordinate 895,909, forward strand.
GTTGTGTTGATTGGATTTGTTTTATTAAGTCAGACATTTTCAGTGCAACATATAGAAGTTTCAATTGTATTGTTATTGTGCATTTCCTTAGCATCAGCCTTTAACCATACTTCTCTTAATGCCTATCGAGTAGAGATAATGTCTTCAGAGTTGACGGGAATTGCTGCAGTAATGGGGTCATTGGGTTACCGTTTAGGGAAGTTAATAGCAGGTGCGGGTGCACTGTTAGTTGCTGCGGCATTGGGGTGGAATTTGATGTACATACTAATGCCTTTGGTATTAGTAGTGACAATGGTTATAACGTTGGTGGTGGAAGAGCCTGATGCGCAAGGGGCCCAACCAGTTTTAAAAAAAGAAACATTCCAGTCATGGTTTAGAGCTAGATTATTGCGACCTGTAAAAGATTTTGTGAATAAGCACCCCCATGATTGGAAGATAGTTAGCGCCTTTGTTTTGCTGTTTGGAGCTGGAGATTTTTTAGTTGAAGGTGTTTCCACTATCTTTTATTTAGATGTGGGGTTTAATAAAATTGCAGTGGCAAATGTCGCGAAGGCCTTTGGGTTGATATGTACGATACTTGGTGGCATTATTGGCGGGCATTTAGTGGTAGTGTTCGGAGTTTCAAGGATGATTTATATTTCTACTATCGCACATTGTTTGTCTTACATTAGCCTGTTAATTTTAGCCTATGTTGGTAATAGTTTGCCGTGGTTGTACGCATCCGTTATGTTGGAATTTTTAACCGAGGGAATGAAAACCTCTGCGTTGGTGGCGTACGTATCCTTATTATGTGGCAAAACATATTATACGGCATCGCAATATGCTTTGTTCTCGTCAATGAAGGTTGTTTTGCGTCCGGTGTTGGGTGTTGGGGCGGGGTTTTTGGCAGCATATTTAGGGTGGAGCGCATTTTTTGGGATAAGCATGATACTGTCGCTGTTGCCTTTGGCGCTATACTATTATATCAACTGTTTAGCTGGTGCGCATGCAAAACCCGTCTAACGAATCATTGATAGAATATTACAAGAGGCATTACTTTCACCCGAGAGTGTTCAGTATGTTATTCTTTGGAATTTCTGCTGGGGTTCCTTATTTGCTGATTACGTCAACGTTTTATCAGTGGTTGCTGGAAGAGGGAATGTCTCAGTCTACGATTACATTGTTTCCCTGGTGTACGTTGCCGTTATCAATTAAGTTTTTTTGGTCTCATTGGGTGGATCACTTAAAAATACCATTTTTTCATCGGTTTGGCCAATATCGCAGTTGGTTGCTGTTTAGTCAGGTAGGAGTGCTTGGTTCATTATTTGTGTTGAGCCAGACGGTATCATCTAATGCCTTAACTCCAACTATTGTTGTTGTGGTTTGTGTGAGTTTTTTTGCGGCATCCCAAGATATTGCGTTGGGGGCTTATCGAGTTACAATTTTAAGTAAAGAGCAGCAGGCATTTGGATCCAGCCATATTGTGATTGGGTATCGAATTGGAATTTTATTGTCAGGTGGGTTAGCTTTATATTTGTCGACGTTTCTGGACTGGCCAAGTGTATACTTAATTCTTGCTTTGTTGCAGGTGCAAGGAATGATTACGGTGTTGCTAAATCCAGAGCCGCGCGCGACTCGTAATCGTAGACATAGAATAAAGTCGTACCAGTTGAACCGAGTAATTCAAGTACTATATAGAGAGTTCTTCTCAAAAGTGTCTGCAGGTGTTTTTTTATTGTATATATTTTTGTTTAAGTTTGGAGATGCAACATTGAATACTTTTACGTGGATATTTCTACGTAAAGTTGGGTTTACAAAAGAAGAAATTTCATTGTCGGTGGCGGCTGGATTTATTGCTACGGCTGTGGCCGCAGCGTTGGCAGGCTCGGTTATTGACAAGTTTAAGATTAGAAGAAGCCTAGTTGTAACAGCAGTGCTGCAAATGCTGGTGTTTTTAACTCTCTGGATTCAAGCAGCCTATCCTAAAGATCATACATTAATGATGGCAACAATTATGTTAGAAAATTTTGTTTGTGGGTTTGCTTCTGCGTGTATTTATACTTTATTTGCCTATAAAGTGAGTAAGCGATTCTCAGCAATTCAATATACTTTCTTTGCCTCATTTGCGTCGTTAAGTAAAGTTATTATCGCATCGTTAGGTGGGGTTGTTTTGGATCTGGTATCGTGGCAAAGCTTTTTTGCATTGATGTTCGTAGCCCCAATCATTTCGTTTTTTATCATTTATAAGATAAAGCTAAACCCCAAGGACGGTTAGTCCGCCCTTGAAGGAGTGAGTTTTTTTAAATAATGCTGATAATAGCGACAACTATGGTTACTATCCCACTGATAATCGCGGAAAGAACTTTGGTTCCATCTATACCTTTGAACCAGTTTTTGAATTTATTCCAGGTAGACTCTGTTGCAGCCACTTTCAGTTCTTCGGCTTGTTGCTTCATAACTTTTAGTTGCGCTTTGCTTGTAAGAGTTTTCCATTTAAGTATGATGTTTTCTTTTTGGAGTTTTGCGGCAAGCGTTTCGGCAGCAGCTCCCTTAATAAGGGCCTCTTCAAGTTTATGCCCTTCTGAGCGCAGTCCGTTGATGAGTTGAGTGGTCTCTGCCGCTACTGTAGAGTTTGTATGGAGTGTGTTTTCTTCTGAGAAAATAAGTGGATTTGCACAGGTTAATGAAGAAAGTAGTAAGCTTCCGAGTGATAGGCGTGTGAAAACTTTGTTCGATCGTATAGTCATAACTGCCTCCCAATCAAAGTTGCCTTAACAAAAGGTTAATCATATAAGGTTAACAAAATATTAAACTTTTTTGACATTCCAGTTGATTGATTTTAACATAACCTTAATTTTTTTTGATCACGAGGGGGCTTGTGATATGATCCGGGATTAGAGAATTAAGCTGGGATACTTAATGATACATAATGACGACAATGATAGGTTAGCGTTTGCCTTGATGGAAAAAAGTGAATCTGAGCCAGGGTTGCCGCTAAAAATACTTGTGTTTTGGTTTATTGGTGCGTTTTTTTATTTATACCAAAGTGTATTAAAAGTTATGCCTAGTGTGATAGCTCAAGATTTGAGTGTGGATCTTAACATAGCCGCAACCTCGTTGGGCATGTTGGGTGGGATTTATTTTCTCGCTTATGCATCAATGCAGCTACCTATAGGCGTTTTGCTGGATAGATTTGGTGTTCGACGACTGATGACAGTTGCGATATTCATGTGTGCCTTAGGCGCGCTGTTGTTTTCAATGGCGGGTAGTTTCTATACAGCTTTGGCGGCTCGCTTTGTTATAGGCATGGGAGCGTCGGGTGCGTTTATTGGATCGATTAAGTTAATTACTATGTGGTTTCCAGAACGTTTAGTTCCTGTATTTACTGGCTTGACTGTTTTTGTAGGGTCCATGGGAAGTGTAATTGGAAATAAACCAGTTGCCATGTTGTTGCAGTTTATGCCATGGCGTTATTTGACGTTAATATTGTCGTTTGTTGGCTTTGTTTTGGCCGCGGTATGTTTTATAATAATTCGTAATAATACGACTTATCAAAACAGAGTTCGTAGCTTTGCAGATTTGATGCAGGGGTTCAAGCAGGTAGTGCGCTCACCTCAGATTTTGTTAATTGCTTCGTTTGCTTTTTTTATCTATTTGCCACTGTCGGTGTTGGCAGATATGTGGGGCAATTTGTTTATTCAGCGTGCATATGATTTATCTAGGACTGAGGCCTCGTCTTGCATTCAAATGATTTATTTTGGAACGGCGTTTGGGGCTCCGGGGTTTGGGTTGATTGCGTCAATTTACACTAACTATAGAATTATTTTTAGAATGATTACGGTTGCTCAAATACCCGTAATTGCTGCAATTATCTGGTTTCAGTTACCCAACGTTCTGTCGTTACAGGTTGCCTGCTTTTTGTTAGGTGTACTGTTGGGTGGACAAGCGTTAAAATTTAACGCAGCTTTTGCGCACGCATCACCAGCAGTTAGTGCATCGATTGTGGGTTTTGTTAATATGTTGTGCATGTTTGGTGGTTTTGTGTTCCAGCAATTGGTTGGCTTTTTATTAGACATTTTTTGGGATGGTGGTATGGAGGCAGGGCATAAGATATACAGTACAGATAACTTTAGCCATGCCTTGATTATACATGTAGTTGCGCTGGCTTTGTGTTTCTTTTCAACCTATTTTATTAGAAATAAAGAACAAGAAACAGATGAAGAATTAGACTAAGTTAGGTTAATCAAATGGCAGAAGACAGACTAGATCAAAGGTCGCAACGTATTTTTCAATTAATAGTTGATAGTTATATTGACAGTGGTGAGCCAGTTGGATCTACAACGTTATCTCATCGATTATCAGATAGTTTATCGTCTGCCACCATTCGTAATGTCATGGCACATTTAGAAAAGGTGGGGTTGCTATATTCTCCGCACACATCTGCTGGACGATTGCCGACTGAGCAGGGATTAAAACTATATGTTCAAGGTTTGCTAGAGGTAGGATCCGTAGGTGAAGTAGAGCGTAAAGAATTAGAAGATAAATTCGGTATATCTGGAGGTTCGTTGGATAATGTTTTGGATGATGCAATTACAGCATTAACAGGCTTGTCTGAGAGTACGGGCGTTGTGATGGCACCTACGCACAACTCTCCATTAAAACATGTCGAATTTGTTTATTTATCTCCAGGTCAAGCTTTAAGTGTATTAGTCTCTAGCGAGGGTGCAATTGAAAATCGTGTGATTTCTGTGCCTGAAGATATGACTCCGGCAGATTTAGTGGAGGCGGGTAACTATCTGTCGGCTAGATTGGTGGGGCGCACACTGGATGAGGCAAAAGTTTCGATTTATAGAGAATTAGAGTTAGAAAAAAGCCGATTGAATAGTTTTGCACAACATCTGATTGATAACGGTTTGGGTGTATGGGGTAGTGCGGATGAGCTACCAAACCTGATTGTTAGGGGGCAGTCTAACTTGTTGAATATAGCGAAAAATACGGATGATGTTTCCCATATACAGCGGTTGTTTGAAAGTTTAGAGAAGAAGGAAGGTATCTTGGAGCTTTTAGATTCAGCAAAAGTAGGTAAAGGGGTTCAGGTGTTTATGGGGGCAAATAGTCCAATGTTTAATTTGTCAGGGTGCTCTATGATTGTTGCTCCGTATAAAAACCAAGACAACCGAGTTCTAGGCGCTATTGGAGTGTTGGGGCCAGTGCGCCAAAATTATGGCAGAATTATACCCATGGTAAATTATACAGTCCAGCTGATTGAGCGTTTTCTGAAGAATAGTTCGTAGCTCTTGAATTTATAAGTTTTTTCATTATTGGTACTCCTAGAGACTGCATAGGAGAGGTTAATGAAAAAGATATTATTACAATTATCTCTATTTTTAAAGTGTTTTGAAGTTCGAGCCTCTTCAGACGCGTTAGATCGTTTGTTGGATGATAATCTTGACAACCCAATAGAGCAGAGGCATTGTGCTGCGCTGCAATAGGGAGATGAAGAAGATGTAAGAGGCGGCAGCTTAGATTGCCTGTGGTACCTATTGTGGTTACGTTTAATAAAGTTTTACAAACTTAGATACAACTCCTTTCGTTTGTTCGTGGGGTGATTAGAAACGTTTTGGAACGCTCCTATAGACTCTTCTTTACCGGAAGTGCAGAAAGAAATGATGGCAGAGAGGCGTAAAAGTACTCAATCTACCATTATGAAATTTCTTGATGAGGTTGTTGATTTCCGCCCAGTAGCAGTCAGAGACTTTATGACGAAGCGGAATGGCATAATTTTTATGACTTTTTTGATTTCAAATAGCGTTTTAATTCAGCAGAAAAGAAAGGGTTCGTAGCAAAGGTTCTAGCTTGGGTTTTTATTGAGAGTCAATTTGACATTGATGAACAAAAAATCAGAGAGACTTTAAGTATGCTGCTAAAAAAATCAAATGGGTTCTTGGACTTGTTTGAATGACTATCTTGAGCGACGACCCAAAAGCCCCCTAGCTGGGCTATAAATTCGAATGAGTAAAAACAGTTGTCTCTTTTGCCTGGTGTGTTATTTGTGTTATAGGAGATTTTATAGGTATGAAAATGAAATTCAACCTCACAGTATTGGCCTTTTTTATGTAATGCAATCAGTGCGGACCCAAGGGCAGACTTAATAGCGGGGTTCGCGGGTAAAATCAAGATATTGCGCTTTTTGATGGTAAGACCTTATGGGGTGATCGCGTTGATATATCTCCGTAAGTATTGGAAGTAAATGTGAGCGACAAGGAGGTTAGGGAGAATCTTAGACTGAAGAGTGATCTTGTGTCGCGGTTGAAGCACCCACAGAAATCTCCCGCAAGGTTTTTTAGCTCTGCGACATATTATACAGTTGAGGAAATTTAATTACTCTTTGAGAAGTTAGCTGAAAAAACATATCACTGGGACTCTCCAACCATCCATCTTTTTTCTGTAGTGTTGGAAACAGGTAATATTTTAAGAGTTAATATTCCAGGTTTAATGCCCCAGCCTGAGCGTGCAAAAGAATTTATGGGGGTGAGTGAGTTGGTGCTACGGACTATGGACGATAGTGTTACTCTGGACGATAAAAAATGCAATTTCAAAGCTAAAAATGATTCATGAACCACATAAAAAAGCTGCCTTATTACCACCAAATATGTCTAAAAGTGATGGGGGCATGCGCCAACGTCGAGTGACTGCGTTAACGGGGGATAGTCAATAAACGCTACATAACTAATGCTCCGATAGATGGGGGTTTTTAGTGTTGAGCCCCATTGTTTTTATGTGCTATCCTGTAAAGAATATAGACGATTAAAAATAGGAGTTAAAGATGGCGCGAGACTATGTGTTTTCACAGACAGCATCTAGAGGTGCTGCATATAATGAAGGTTTGCGAACTTTCATGCTACGAGTATACAATTATATGGCTGCAGCTTTAGTATTTACTGGGCTGATTTCATATGGTGTGTCTACAAGTCCAGAATTTATATATGCAATTCATGGCACTGGATTAATGTATGTAGTTATTTTTGCACCATTGGGGATTTCTCTGTTTATGGGAGCAAGGTTAGCTCAAATGAGTGTGACAACAGCCCAAACGTTATATTGGATATTTGCTGCATCTATAGGACTATCTTTGTCATCAATTTTCTTGATATACACAGCGGAGAGTATTGTTCAGGTTTTCTTTATTGCCTCGTCGATGTTTGTTGCGGCTAGTTTATATGGATATACAACACGCCGTGATCTGGGGCCAATTGGTAGCTTTTTGTTTATGGGGTTGATTGGAGTTGTTATTGCTACGGTCGTTAACGAGTTTATGCAAAGTGGTCAATTAAGTTATATGATCTCGTTGGTTGCCGTGGGTGTTTTTGCTGGGTTGACTGCGTATGATAACCAAAGACTGAAGCAGATGTATTCGGAAGCTTGGGAACGAGACCAAACTGAAAAAGTTGCGATTATAGGTGCGTTAAATCTATACTTAAATTTTATTAATTTATTTGTGCATCTTTTGAGACTATTGGGTGACCGAAAATAACTATAGGGGGGTAAACAAACCCCCTATTTTGGTATAAAGAAAAAGAATAATAATGAGTCTATATAGGGTTGGCGTGATTGGTGGAGGGCAGATGGGGGCTGGAATTGCAGCTTTATGTGCATTTCACCACAGGCATGTTGTAGTTGTTGATTCGAAAAATACAGAGCAAGCATTTCTTAATATTACACATCAGCTGCGTGAATATTTGGAGTATCGAAGCTGTATTGATCAATTAGATAAGATCTTGTCTTATATAAGTGTTAGTTCTGAGATGCAAAGTCTTAGCACAGCTTCTATAGTGATTGAAGCTGTTCCTGAGAGTTTTGATACTAAAAGAACTGTTTTAGAAAAGGTCTCACAAATTGTTTCTTCCTCTACGATTATTGGTTCTAATACATCCGCATTTTCCATCTTAGATCTTTCGAAGTGTGTTAGCCGGCCTGAGCGGTTTATGGGGATTCATTTTATGAATCCTGTGTTGAAAATGAACTTAGTTGAATTAATTTCTACAGACAAAACCTCATCAGAAATATTTCAGACAGTGAGATCATGGTTGTTGGAGATGCAAAAAACAACGACGATAGCAGAGGATACTCCAGGTTTTACTGTAAATCGTCTTTTGATTCCTATGATTAACACGGCGTTCAAATTATTAAAATCAAGTAAAGTATCAGCGGTAGATATTGATGTTGCTATGACACTGGGAGCGGGCTTTCCCATGGGGCCACTGCGATTAGCTGACATGATTGGATTAGATACATGTTTATCTATTATGGAGACGTTATTTGAGCAAACGAATATAGAAGAGTATAGGCCTGCAGACTTACTAAACAAGTTTGTAAAAGAGGGAAACTTAGGTCGAAAAACAAATAAAGGAGTTTACGACTATTGAAACCAACTCAACATATTATTACTGTCGTTAGTTTTCTAATTTTTGGCCTTGTCATGTTGAGATTGCCAGATGATACCCTAACATTGGAATATTTGGGCGAGCCTTTTTATTTGAGAGTTTTAACTAAGTCTGAGGAACAAGCAAGAGGCTTTCAATTGGTTGAAGATATTCGTCCAAATGAAGGGCTTGTATTTGTTTTACCAAAGGATGGAAAAACAGATTTTTGGATGAAGAATGTGCTTCAAAAACTAGATATTGTGTTTATTGATGAATTAGGTGTTGTAGTTGGTTTAGTAGAAGGTTCACCCAACAATAAGCTGCACATTGTTTCTCCCCCTACAGCAGTTTGTGCTGTTGAACTACCTAGAGGACTCGCATCAAAAATTCATCTTCAGCAAGGAAAAAAGCTATCTTCTGAGCTTTTGGAAACTTTTCAAGATGCGTATCATCGTTATTATTAGCTAGACCATGAGCGAAATAACTCTTAGAGCTTCGTTTGGGAGTTCGCTATGGCCATTTGAATTAATGTGATTGCTTCTTGTAGTTTAGTTTTTGGGCGTTTGAGGGCGATTCAAAAGATAAAATGCGAGTAAATCAAATATGCCAGGTGGAACCCGCTTGACAATCAGAGGTAACTTTAGCACATTACAGCGTGCAGTATGAAGGTTACTATCTATGCGAATTTCAAAGTATTTAGCGGCGGCGGGAGCATGTTCTCGACGTGAGGCAGAGTCTTTAATTGAGAGGGGGCGCATAAAACTGAATGGGAGCGTTGTAACGACTCCTGTTACGTTTATTAGCGAAAATGACGAAGTTTCGTTGGACAATAGAACTATACGACCTATTGAGTCTAGAAAAATTTGGGCTTTTTATAAACCAGCATCGTGCATTACATCACGCACAGACCCGGAAGGGCGCGAGACCATTTATGATATTCTTCCACCATCCTTTCAAAATATAAAATATGTAGGGCGTTTAGACTATGCGTCCGAAGGGTTGCTATTAATGACCAATGATGGTGCTTTAGTTCGCCATTTAGAGTTGCCTAAGTATCAAATTCCTAGAACCTATAAAGTGCGTGTTTATGGTGTGGTTCCTGAAGAGATGATTCAACGTTTGGCTTTAGGGTTGAATTTTGAGGGTGTTCAATATCAGTCTACACATGCCGAGATTGGAAAGAAAGAAGGGCGAAATGTGTGGATAAAGATGATCTTAAAAGAAGGCAAGAATCGAGAGATTCGAAACATGATGACTTTTTTTGATTTAAAAGTGAATCGCCTGATTCGTGATTCTTTTGGTCCGGTTACATTAGGAGATTTGAAGCCAGGCGAGGTGAAGTCAGTTGATATAGATATGCTGGATACGTACTTAAAGGAAAAATAATGCGGATTATTAAAGGTGAGTTTGCGGGGCGTTTTGTTATTGCGCCTAAATCAAGACTTACTCGCCCTACCTCAGATAAAGTACGGCAGGCAATCTTTAATATTTTAGCTCATAACTCAGAGATGAACTCTTTAGAAAAAGCACTTGTTTTGGATGTGTTCGCGGGATCTGGTGCGTTAGGGTTTGAGGCTTTATCTAGAGGGGCAGAGTATGTAACGCTAGTAGATTCTCAGCGAGTAGCTTATTTAAACATGAATAATATCACAAGAGACTGGAATGTTCGAAGTCGTGTGAGTGTGCAGTGTATTGATGTTTTAAAGCTACCCAAGTCAAACAGAGTGATGGATGTTGTGTTCTGCGACCCCCCATATAGGCAAGATTTAGTTGGAGTAACGTGCCAGTACTTAAGAGCACAAGGGTGGGTAAACTCAAACACACTAATTATTGCTGAGATGCATCGGAAGGGCAAAATAGACTTTAATATAAACCTTTTGCAAGAAAAACTTTATGGAGACACAAAAGTTTTGTTTTTTAAGGTTGTTTGATACTTTTGGGTGGTGGGCGTTATAGGGATCGAACCTATGACCTACTGATTAAGAGTCAGCCGCTCTACCAACTGAGCTAAACGCCCCAAAGACAGTTGTTTTATACCAAAAAGGTTCTGGAAAGTCTAGACTGTTTTTGTGTCTTTGAATAAGGAAGGTGTATTCCAAAGTTTTTCTAGGTCATATAAAGCTCTAGCATCTTTAGTAAATAGGTGTACAATCACGCAGAATGCATCGACAACAACCCATTGACTTCCGTCTTTTCCTTCAACCATTACAGAGGTTTCGTGCTTTAGTGCGCTGTAGACGTGCTCTGCTAGTGCATCTAAATGTCGAGTGGATCTGGCCGTAGCAATGACCATACGATCAGCAATGGGGGATTTGCCTGTTAAATCAATAGTGGCAAGGTCTTGAGCTTTGTTCTCATCTAAAGTTGCATTAATTATGTCGTAAATTTCTATAGAGGTGAGTTCTTTTTTCATAGTACTTTTGTGTCTCTTGATTTGAGTAAAGCGAAGTATAGTACGCTTTGATTTATAAATATAGGTTTTTTTGGAGATAAATAATAGCTAAGGCTTAAAGAGCTCTTCATTCATAGTAGTGAGAATTAAACGATTCGTTAAGTACTCCATTTCATAATAGTTTAGGTGTTTAAAGTGAAAACAATGATTGATCATGCATTAATGAGTTTAGTAGAGCGTGTGCCAGCAGTGAGGGTTTTTGGTCAGGTTAGATCTGTTATTGGGTTGAGAATCGAAGTTGAGGGATTAGCTTCATTTGTTCAAATAGGTAGTGTTTGCAGCATAGATAAAGGCTTTGGTGTTGAAATTAGAGCTGAGGTGTCAGCAATTAAGAACCATATTGCCATCTTAATTCCCTTTGGGACGATTGAGGGGATTTCTGCGGGGGCAAGGGTTGAGCTAATGTCTAGCGATAACGTTATTTACCCTTGTGATGCATGGTTAGGCCGTGTGTTAAATGCATTTGCTGAGCCTATGGACGATTTGGGTGCAATTGAGCATGGTTCTGAAGTGTATCCTATTAATAATTTGCCATTGAATGCACATCAGCGTAGTCGCGTACAGGAAAAACTAGACTTAGGAATACGATCATTAAATACATTTACGCCATGCTGCGATGGTCAGCGCATGGGGATCTTTGCAGGATCTGGAGTAGGTAAGTCTGTATTGTTATCAATGATGGCAAAGTTTACCTCGGCGGATGTGATAGTGATTGGACTGATAGGTGAGCGTGGTAGAGAAGTTCAGGAGTTTTTACAAGAATATTTGGGAGAAGAAGGGTTAAAGCGGAGTGTTGTAGTGGTTGCAACTTCAGACGAGCCTGCATTAGTTAGAAAACAGGGCGCTTTTACAGCAATGACAATTTCGGAGTATTTTCGAGACCAGGGAAAGCACGTACTTTGTTTGTTGGATAGTTTAACGAGATTTGCTTTGGCACAGAGAGAAATTGGCTTGTCTGTGGGTGAGCCCCCAACAACGCGAGGGTATACTCCATCTGTTTTTTCAGAGCTGCCAAAGCTGTTGGAAAGAGCCGGCCCGGGATTAAAAGGGCAGGGGAATATTACGGGTTTGTTTTCAGTGTTAGTTGAAGGTAGCGATATGGATGAGCCAATTGCAGACGCTGTGCGTGGTATTTTGGACGGACACATTGTGTTAGATCGCCGTATTGCCGAGCGAGGGCGCTTTCCTGCTGTGAATATTTTAAAAAGTGTTTCACGTACAGTAATGGTATGTAACTCCGTCGAAGAAAATGAACTATTGCGAAATGCACGTAAGTACATGACTTTGTACGATGATATGGCTGAATTAATACGTATTGGTGCATACAAGCAAGGATCAGACCAGGACACAGACCGTGCAGTTGCATTGAATGATCATTTTGAGTCATTTCTGCATCAGCGACCAGACGAGAAGTCTGATATTGAATCTGGGTATATCCAGCTCTCTCAAATTTTAAAGTCTTAGGAGATGAAAGCTTATAGAGTTTTGATTAAACAGAGGCAGTCTGAAATTGACTTAAAGCAAAAAGATATATCCCGAGCACACCAAGATAAATTGAGCTTGGAGCATCAAATTGAATATATGAAAGAGTCTCTAGAGCGAGAGCATATAGCGTCTGCACGGTATAAGCAGTTTTTGAACCCAAAATATTTTGAGCGCACTGGAAATAAAATTGAAGCGTATATGCATCTTTTGCGAGGTAAAGATGATGAGATAGAAAAAATACAAGATGAGGTGCGTGAATTATTTGCTGATCGTAAGAAATATGATGTGTTGTTGCAGAAAATTGAAACCGAGGCAAAGCTTGCTCGTTTAAAACAGGAGGCTGAGTCGTTAGAAGATTTATATCGTCCTAATGCAGATGATTAATCTAAGTCGTTATAAATTTGATACGTTTGAAGATAGGGCATAAAAATTTTGAGATTGCCACTTCTGTGTTTTTGCGGCCTGATTATTTAAGTTTTTTGACCAAGGTGGGTAAATACGAATTGCACGCTTTCCTTCTTTTTCATGAGTGGAAATAACCCCATTTTTAGCTAATGTGATTTTTGAAAACAAGAAGTAGCCAGCTTGGGTGTTGGAATAGGTATAAATTACAAAGTAATCTGGAGCAGTATTAATGTGATATGGGTGGATGGCATTGTCAGACCCTCGTTGCCATAAAGTAACAAATTGACCAGTTTTTGTGGATGTTGTTTTTGCACTACGAAAAGCTAAACTTAGAGTTGTGCTTTTGGCGATATGCGCCGAGTACTTCTGGTTTTCTAAATCTCTTAAAACAGTAAAACTTTGATCTGAAAACTTAGGCGCGATCCCAAGTATGTTTAAAAATATTTCTTTGGATGCGGTTTTCATAGTTATAAATCTATCATGTGACCTTATGGAGAGCAAGATAGTTTGTTGAGTGTTTCATTGGAGGCTATGAGTGCTTTGTGAAAAGCGTGATTTGTGCTATATTCATGGCAAATTATTGGATAGAAATTTATGACTTCAACACCCTCTGAAAACGCAGATTATGGCGCACATTCGATTAAGGTATTAAAAGGTTTAGATGCTGTTCGGAAGCGTCCAGGAATGTACATTGGAGATACAGACGACGGATCTGGGTTACACCATATGATTTATGAGGTGGTGGATAACGCAATTGATGAGTCGTTGGCTGGTCACTGTGATGCGGTATACATCTCTTTGAATAAGGATGGGTCAGTGACCGTCCGTGATAATGGCCGAGGTATTCCTGTAGATTTACATCATGAAGAAGGTGTTTCTGCTGCCGAGGTTATTATGACTCAGTTGCATGCAGGTGGAAAATTCGACCAAAATTCATACAAGGTTTCGGGGGGATTACACGGAGTCGGCGTATCAGTGGTGAATGCATTGTCAGAGTATTTAGATTTGCGTATTTGGCGTGACGGAAATGAGCACTATATGCGCTTTAGAATGGGGGATGCAGAGGGGCCCTTGGCGTTACAGGGGGCGTCTGAAAAAACGGGAACTGAAGTTACTTTTAAACCCTCGCCAGAAATTTTTGCTATTACAGACTTTGATTTTGCTACGGTTGAGCATCGTTTGCGTGAGCTTGCTTTTTTAAACTCTGGGGTGAAATTGATTTTGCAAGACTTGCGTGAGGAAGAGTTGAAAGAGACTACGTTTCATTATGAAGGCGGAATTAAGTCATTTGTTGAATTTTTAAATCGTTCCAAAGTATCCTTAATGGGTGAAGTGGTTAGCGTAAGAGGTGAGCGCAATGGAATGACAGTTGAGGCTGCGTTAGAATGGACCTCTGCATATCATGAAAATACATTGTGTTTTACCAATAACATTCCCCAAAAAGATGGTGGTACGCATTTAGCAGGTTTTCGTGGTGCATTAACACGTACGGTTAACCAGTATGTTACGGAATCTGCAGCATTTAAAAAATCAAAAGTTAACTTAACGGGTGATGATGCCCGTGAGGGATTAACTTGTGTTTTGTCGGTTAAGGTTCCAGACCCAAAATTTTCATCGCAAACAAAAGACAAATTAGTTTCGTCTGAAGTTCGCCCAGTCGTAGAAGGTATTTTAAACGAACGTTTACAACAATGGTTTGAGGAGAACCCACAAGAAGCAAAAAAAGTTGTTGAGAAGGTATTAGAAGCCGCATCTGCCCGAGAAGCTGCTCGAAAAGCACGTGATTTGACGCGTCGAAAAGATGTTTTGGATGTAACGTCATTGCCAGGGAAATTGGCGGATTGCCAAGAAAAAGATCCTGCATTATGCGAGTTGTTTCTGGTAGAGGGAGACTCTGCCGGAGGATCTGCAAAAGGTGGACGTGAGCGTCGCTTTCAGGCGATTTTACCATTGAGGGGAAAAATTTTAAACGTAGAGCGTGCTAGGTTTGACAAGATGTTGGCTTCTGCTGAGGTTGGCACAATCATTACTGCTTTAGGGACAGGGATTGGCCAAGATTTTTTTAATATTGATAAGGTGCGTTATCATAAGATTGTGATCATGACCGATGCCGATGTAGATGGTAGTCATATCCGAACTTTGTTGCTAACGTTCTTTTTTAGACATATGCCCGAACTTATAGAGCGGGGGTATTTGTATATTGCTCAGCCTCCACTATATAAAGTAAAACGTGGTCAGTCAGAGTTGTATTTGAAAGATGACTCGGAAATGAATGGTTACTTGATTCGGTCAACCATTGAGAACGGAGTGTTGGAGACAGGTGGTGGCGTGCGTATTTTAGGAAATGATCTTCAGTCATTACTATTTACTGCTTATTCTGTGGGGCAATCACTTATTATGTTAGGTGAGAAGATAGGGTCGCTAGAGCTTGTTGAGGCTTTGGCAATTGAAGGTGCTATGCATGTAGATACTATTGTGAAGTCTTCAGATTTAGTGATTCAACGGCTAAAGCAATTAGATCCAGAAAGTAAGTGGACGGTTGAAAATTCTGCAGATGACACTGCGACCTTTACGCGTCATGACCAACGTTTAAAAGAGTCATATATTATTGATACAGAATATTTTAATGCACCTGAAGCTCAAAAAATAAAAGGGCAGTCTGATTGGTTGCAAGAGTTTTTTGTGCAGTCGTCTACGCTTGTTATTAAAGATGTTGATCGACATGAAATTTTAGGACCAGTGTCTTTAATGTTAAAATCTCAAGAACTTGCGAAAAAGGGAATTTACGTGCAACGATATAAAGGTTTGGGTGAAATGAATGAAGATCAGTTATGGGAAACTACTATGGATCCCAATGCACGTAGTTTACTGCAAGTGAATATTTCGCACCAAGATGAGGCAGAGAGTATTTTTTCTACGTTGATGGGGGAAGTTGTAGAACCTCGCCGCAACTTTATCCAAGAAAATGCATTGAAAGTAGTTAATTTGGACGCTTAGCTTTTTCTTTGCAGATAAATTAAAAGGCCCCCTTAGAAGCTTAATTCCGAGGGGGCCTTTTTAGGCATTGTCTAACTTAGAAATAAGTACCTTACTTAATTAAGTCTTTGATGAGTGGAGAAGTTGTTAGATATATTTTCTTTAGAGTATCCTTTTTTTTATCTCCATTTTTAATTATTTTAGCAGTATCAAGCCTTAATTTTTCAAAAAGCTTCATTGCCCCGATTTTAGTAGTAATGGCTTTTCCTCTGTTCCCATCGTTAACTTTTTCATCCATGGCTCGAGCAAAACGTTTTTGTAAAAAGTTAAGCATCATAAACTGTACATTTAGGTAATTTTGCAGAACGTTTTCATCTAGTTGTTTATAGTTATCTTTTAAAAGAGTAACCTCAACAGTTGCAACTGCAATATGAAGGGCAGTTTGAAACGCTTTGGCGGGGTACTTTTCTGGATTGTTTAATACGTCGATTACGCCTTGATTTTCAAGTTGAGGAGTTACGATTTTTACATATTTAGGGTATAGGCTAAGTACTATTTTTCGCAAGTGGGCGTAAGGACCTATATACTTCTGTAGGTTTTCATTTCTTTTGAATGATTTGCTTTGAGCAAGCTTATCTAAAGCTGGAAACTCTAAGGTTTCTATGAAGTTTGGCACTGACTCTGCTAGTTCTGGCCATTTCCATCCACCAGAGGCTGGAAAGTTAATAAATGGGGCGCTGATTAGATATATTTTCTTTAGAGTGGCCTTCTCTTTATCTCCATTTTTAATTATTTTAGTAGTATCAAGTCTTACTTGCTCGAAACGCTTCATTATCTCGATTTTACTAGCAACGGCTTTTCCTCTGTTACCATCGTTAACTTTTTCACTTCTGTACTGGTCGAAACTTTTTTGTAAAGGCTCGAGCATCATAAATTGTACATTTAGGTAATTTTGCAGAACGTTTTCATCTATTTTTTGGTAGTTATCCTTTAAAAGAGTGACCTCAACAGTTGCAACTGCTATATGAAAGGCAGTTTGAAACGCTTTGGCGGGGTATTTTTCTGGATTGTTTAATACGTCGATTACGCCTTGATTTTCAAGTTGAGGAGTTACGATTTTTACATATTTAGGGTATAAGCTAAGTACAATTTTTCGTAAGTGGGCGTATTTCTGTATATGTTGTTGTAAGTTTTTATCTTCTCTGTACTTTTTATCTATAGCTGCCTTTTCTAAGGCGGGGAATTCGAACGCATCTATGAAGGTTTGCCCTAAGCCGGATACGTCTGACCACTTCCATCCACCATAGGTGGGCAAGTTAATAAAGGTAGACATAAAAAGAAATAAGCTTATAAGCTTGAGAAAGTGCTTTCTGTGAGTCATATAAATTTCTCCTAATTGGGTTTGTAGAGTATCGGAAAAATATTAACCTTAAGTTAACGAAGTTTGTTTAAGTGAGAGCTGAATGACTTTAGCTACATCCAGCATGCGGTTGGAAAACCCCCATTCGTTATCATACCAGGCAACAACTCTAACAAAAGTACCATTTATCACTTGGGTTTGTGTCGCATCGAAAATTGAGCTTGCCGGATTGTGATTAAAGTCTATAGACACTAGGGGAGCATCGTTGTAATCAACGATTCCCCTCAGCTTTAAGTCAGTTGCAGTTTTCATTGCTAAGTTTATTTCTTCTACAGAGCTGGTTCTTTTTGCATCGAAGGTAAGGTCAACTAAGGATACATTAGGAGTGGGTACTCGAATGGCGCTGCCGTCTAATTTACCTTTCAGTTCGGGTAGAACTAGCCCCACAGCTTTAGCAGCTCCAGTTGAGGTCGGTATCATGGAAACGGCACCGGCGCGAGCTCGACGTAAATCAGAATGTCCAGAGTCTACTAAGTTTTGATCACCAGTGTAAGAATGAATAGTTGTCATATAGCCCTGTAGAATACCTACAGTTTTTTCTAAAACTGATACAACAGGAGCAAGACAGTTTGTAGTACATGATGCGTTCGAAATTATTGTGTGGTCGGCAGTAATTTTATTGTGATTCACACCATAGACAACGGTTATATCTGCGTCTTTACCAGGAGCAGAAATTAGGACTTTTTGTGCTCCAGCGGTAATATGTTTGGATGCATCGCTATGCGAGGTGAAGCGGCCAGAGCATTCAAAGACAATGTCAATGCCGAGGTCTTTCCAGGGTAGTTTTGTAGGGTCAGTTTCTTGTAAATACAATATGTTTCCAAAACCGATATCAAACTTGTTTTCTTTTTGAGAGATTGGCGGCAAGTATTTTCCGTGAACTGAATCATATTTGAATAAATGTAGGCTTGTGTCGATAGGTGCAAAGTCATTAATAGCAACAATTTCAAGAGCTTCTGGTGATTGCTCGGCATAAGCTCTTAATACCATTCGACCGATGCGCCCAAATCCATTAATTGCAATACGTAGTGTCATTTTGTTTCTCCATTTGATAATAAGTTAAGGCAAGTATGAGTAATGTTTTCAACAGTTAAGCCAAAATATTGATATAAGTCAGATGCGGGTGCAGAAGCGCCAAACGTATCTATACCAATGCTATGATCGGCCCATTTTTTCCAGCCAAAAGTTGAGGCAGCTTCAATGCTTACTTTTGTAGCAGTGCCTAGAACGTGCCGTTGATAAGTGTTTGATTGTTGTTCAAACAAGTACCAAGAAGGCATCGAAACCACGGCGACGCCATGATTGAATTTTTGCTCTATGTTTTGTGCAACGTCGATGGCGAGGTTTACTTCAGAGCCACTGGCTATAAGAGTTAGAGTGTGATTAGATTCAGACTCTTTTATAACATAAGCCCCTTTTGACGAGAGGTTTTGAGTAGCTTGTTTTCGGACTAAGGGAAGGGTCTGACGAGAGAGTGCTAAGATGCTAGGCGTTGTTTTAGAGGTTATTGCAAGCTCCCAGCACTCTGCAGTTTCAATTGAATCACAAGGTCTAAAAACATTTATATTTGGTATGCAGCGCAAGGTTGCTAAATGTTCAATGGGTTGGTGTGTTGGGCCGTCTTCGCCTAATCCAATAGAGTCATGCGTCATTACATAAATTATGGGGAGTTTCATTAAAGCTGATAGGCGAATTGCAGGCTTAGCATAGTCGCTAAAGCATAAAAAAGTTCCACTATAAGGAATTAAGCCTTTATGCAGGGAAATACCATTCATGATTGCAGCCATAGCGTGTTCGCGAACTCCGTAATGTAAATAATTTCCAGAGAAGTCGTTAGGAGAGACTGCCGACATGGTTGATGTTCGTGTGTTATTTGAAGGAGAAAGGTCAGCTGAGCCTCCAATAAGATTGGGGATGGCACTGTATAAGGCAGTTAAGCAGTGCTCAGAAGTTTTTCTGCTAGCCTCAGACACGTTGTTGTCAATCAAGGTTTTCTTAAGGAAATTTAGGGGGTTTATAGCATTTTCATCAATAGAAGTAGCGTGCCAAGAGTTAAATTTTGAGCGTTGGGAAGAGTGATTGTGGCAGTCTTTCCACGTAGCGTACTTGGTGGATACGTTTGTGGTTAGGGTTCGCCAAGTATTTAGGATGGACTCGGGAACTTCAAAAGGTTGAAAAGTCCAGTTTAAAAGGGCTTTTAGCTGTTTTAGCTCCTCAGTTCCTAGGGGTGATCCATGTGCTTTTGCAGTGCCCTGTTTGCTGGGAGCTCCCCATCCAATAGTTGTTTTTGCTGCAATTAGAGTAGGAGTTTGAGCTAGGTTTGAGGTCATGAACGCAGCATGAATAGCGTCATGATTGTGGCCATCAATTTCAATGACATTCCAGCCACTTGCTTTAAAGCGAGAAATTTGATCTTCAGAGGTTGAAAGTAATGTAGGGCCATCAATTGTAATTTCATTGTTATCCCAAATGACAACGAGGTTTTTTAATTTTAAGTGCCCGGCTAAGGAAATGGCCTCTTGGGAGATGCCTTCCATTAAACAACCGTCGCCAACAATGCAATATGTTTTATGGTTGACTAGGTCTTGGCCGAACTCGGTGGAGAGTTTTTTTTCTGCAATGGCCATTCCTACGGCGTTTGCTAGCCCTTGACCTAGAGGGCCTGTAGTGGTTTCAATGCCGGCAAGTTCACCATATTCTGGATGTCCTGCGGTTCCAGAGTGAAGTTGTCGAAAGTTTTTTAGTTTATCGAGCGTTGTGTCAGAGTAGCCAGTTAAATAAAGTAAAGCATACAATAGGGTAGATCCATGCCCAGCAGACAGAATGAACCTGTCTCGATCATGCCAGGTGGGGTCTTTAGGGTTATGTTTTAAAAAGTCTTTCCATAGAACGGTAGCAACATCAGCAATACCTAAGGGCATGCCAGGGTGGCCAGATTGTGCAGTTTCGACCATCTCTGCACACAAAATTCGGAGACTAGTACTTAAAGATGTGTAATTTGATAACATTTTAAACGCTTTTTTCTTGGAATTGTAACATACTCAAGAAAAAAGCACATCTTTGTTAGAAACTATTAATTGTTTAAAACAAAGCTGTGCTTTTATTGGTGTCGGCTTAGGCTGGAAGCCTATAAAACAAAGTTAGTACTGGTAACTTAGTGTAACACCGGTGAGGGCTTCGTTATAGTCTAAATATCGTGCCAGAGAATTTTCCATGTTGACATGCTCATACTGAAGGTATCCGCCAAATATCCAGTGAGTATCAATTTTAACATCAATGCCGAGTCGAACGGAGTAAGTAACGCTATTTGGCAATAGATCGGGACTGGCAGTACCTGAGAGGCCGCCAGTAATATTATTGTAAGTTGTTGTTGCTACATATCCGATACCTGCGGCTATGTAAGGCATAAAGTTTTCCTGAGGCAAACCTATCTTTGCCTGTAATACTGGGCGATAAGCAAGTGTCCATAAATTGCGGTTTTCACTAAAGTTTTTCCCTCTCGGATGCCGTGGATTGTCTAGGCCTACTTTGAAATTTCCAAACTGTGCGTCAACACCAAGATATACCGTATCGTTAATAACAGTTCCCCATCCAGCAGCAAAGTCTAAAAGCACTGCTACGGATGCATGGTTTAATTCTAATAACTTTTCGTTGGCCATATCAGTTTGGCCTTTAACTCTAGAGGCTAAAGCACCCCTAAGGTAGAAACCATTCCAATTTGCGTGCACATCTGATAGAGATGAAAAGAGTAAGACAATGGTTAATAGATAAATAAAGCGTTTCATGTAAAATTTCCCCATTTTTTGTATAAATACTTTACTGGTGTTTAACATAAAATAAGAAGTTTCTCAATTTTTTGATCACTTTGCTTTAGGAATCTTAATAAAGGCACAATGGCTGTTAGCATATGGTTAGTTTAAATGTAACTGGAGACTGTCGCTTATGGAGCATAAATTAAATCAGAGTAAGCATATTTTATATGCTTGACAACGCTTTGTGTTTTTAGCATGGTAATTATGTGTTTAACACATAGCCAAAGAATGTAGGAGGTACTATGAAGTATTTGTATCAATTATTATTTGTGAGTTTGTTTATTCAGGTTAGTTGGGCAGAGCGAACTGTAGAAATAGCGCCTAATTTTTCTATTGCCGTTGGGCCAAATTTGAAGCAAATGCAAGATGTTGAAGTTAAAGTGGCAAATTTAGTGGCATCGAATAAATTTGATTGCTCAGATGTAAAGAGTGTACTGAAGAATGATCCTTTTTTACGCCCGGTAGGTGTGCGGTCTGGCGTGTCTAAATATAAGCTGGAGACGCCGCTAAAGTTTGTGCAGGGAGGAAGTTTTACGATCAATGTTGAATTGCGTCATTCGGGCACGTTTAGTGGGCCGAAAGCAAAAGAAATTAGAGATTCTTTTTCAGAGTACTTGGAGGTGCTAAGAGCAACCATTGCTAGAGAAGATCAGAAACTGCGCGTGGAGAGTAGAGAGAAATCTTTGGAAGCGGAATCTCCATATCCACAAGGCTTACATGTGTATGCCAGGCCAAGAACAAACAACAAAAAACTACAAAGTGCTTATGATCAGTTATTTAGAGATTCGGATGGATTACCGGGAGGGACGGCTGGAGCGTTGTTAGATGAGGTTTGGTCGAATGGAAAGTTAACACATTTGATTAAGGCAAAAGACAGGGCTAAACAATTAAGAGATTATGTAAAGTCTCATGAGTTGAGCGAAGAAGATCGTAAAATTACAAATTTGATTATTAATGATTTGTGGTTTGCTATTCGAGAGGTTGAGTATAGAAACGTTATGGCAATAGCTCCCCTAGAAGAGCTTAATGATAGGGAGTTAGATAAAGACGAAGCAAATGCTGAAGTTCAAACTTAATGAGAGCTTTAAGCAGAGTTTTGAAGGCATTCATCGATAGGAGTGAGTTAGATGAGATCCTATATATATGGTGGGTGCCTTTAACTAATAAGTTGTTCGTGTTTGATTATTAATGATTTGTGGTTTGCTATTCGAGAGGTTGAGTATAGAAACGTTATGGCAATAGCTCCCCTAGAAGAGCTTAATGATAGGGAGTTAGATAAAGACGAAGCAAATGCTGAAGTTCAAACTTAATGAGAGCTTTAAGCAGAGTTTTGAAGGCATTCATCGATAGGAGTGAGTTAGATGAGATCCTATATATATGGTGGGTGCCTTTAACTAATAAGTTGTTCGTGGTAAGGGTGCGTGCTAGGATTTTGCATAGTTATTTATGAGAACAAGAACATGGTAAAAAAATACTTTCTAGAGTTTTTTAAAATTATCCAAGATACCCATCATAAAGAAGAAAAAAATCAGAAGGTTGATTGGCAAACGCTAGCGGTGTGTACTCTGGGTGCTTTATCCTTGCTATTTGTGCAAAGTATTGCAAAATCAGGCAACTTTGTTGGATTGTTAGGAGAGCTTGGATTACACTCTGCCGCTAATTCTTTTAGGCAGTTTGTTGCTCCGGGTTCAAAAGGAAACCTAACCCAATTAATGTGGTTTGCAAGTATGTGTTTGTTCTTCTATATGCTGCTGCCGACATTTTTGATGCGCGTCTTTTTTAAAAAGCGTTTTGTAGACTTTGGAGTAAAGTTTAAAGGTGCTTTTCTATATGGTAAATTCTATATAGTTTTTATGGTAGTTATGGTGCCACTTATTATGTTGGCAGCGACGTTTCCGTCATTTCAAAGAATGTATCCATTTTATCAAGCAGCTCCGGGAGAATCTGTTTGGCCCTATATTCTAGTTTGGGAAGTGTTTTATTTTTTTCAATTTGTGGGGACTGAGTTCTTTTTTAGAGGGTTTTTAATTCATGGATTAAAACATCGATTTGGTTTCTATGTAATTTTTGTGTCAATGATCCCGTATTGTATGATTCATTTTCAAAAGCCTTTTTTAGAAGCGTTTGGATCAATTATTGCGGGATTGATATTAGGCGTAATGAGTTTGCGTACGAACTCAATTCTTATGGGAGTTGCGTTGCATTTTGGTGTTGCTTTGATGATGGATATTTGCTCTTTGATTCTAACATCGCGATGGTAGGATTGGCTTAATTTAAGCTTGGTCTAGAATAAGTTGAAGGCGTGCTTCAACGGATGTATTTGGGATATTAATCAAACGATACCCGAAGTGGGTATATGCAACTCTGTGAATCTTTTCAAATATTAGTGCGTCTTCATAACTGATCGTGCGTGCGTGAGTGTTTTTTATGCTGCCAATATTTTCAATGAAAAAGACGGTTTTTTGATAGGTTGCGTTCTCTATCATAGTTAGTAGATCAATAGGTGGCTGCAGGTTTAAAAACTGACATAGCGCATACGTACAAATAGGTGAACGATCAAAAAATACACTTTGATTGCGCGGAGAGGACGTATAATCGTGAACTTGTTGTTGAAGAATCAGATCAATAAAGTTTGGGCGTGTCCAAGGTTGGCTAATACCTAGAGATTGTTGCTCTGAGATAATGTGAGTGGCGGCTTCGGGAGCTGTATAGTACCCTAGTTGGGATAACCGATTAATGAGAGTTGTTTTACCAGATCCGGGCGTGCCAGTTAAGATATAGTAATTCATTTGTGAGTCTCAAAAAAAAACAGCACGCAAACCATAATGGCCGCGTGCTGTTTGCATAATGTTTAAAACGTTATACTAGCTGGATGTTAACCGCTGAAGTTTTACCTTTTTCTTCAGTTAAATCAAACATTACTGCTTGACCATCAGCTAGTGAGCGCAATCCTGCGCGTTCTAAAGCTGTGATGTGAACGAATACATCTTTTGCGCCGCTTTCAGGTTGGATGAATCCGTATCCTTTAGTGGCGTTAAACCATTTTACGTTACCTTTTTCCATTGTAGTCTCCATATAGATTTCAGTTTGTTTATGAGTCAATAACCATCTGACAACATGTAGTCTTAATCTTTACCAAACACTGAAAGTCTATTCAGGCCCCGTACAACGTCACCTAGGTGGCGTATGTGTTTATCAAAGAATCAGTTGATCGTTTCTCAAGCTCCATTCTAAATCGAACTTTTATAAAGTCAATGTTTTTTAGAAATAAAATTGAACCCTTTCTTTAAAAGGCTTGTTTTGGGGCTGAATTAAGCATTTAAGAGAATAATAAAAAAACGGTGTAGATAGAACTTTGCACTGTTTTTTTGTTTTTTCGCCTTTGTGCCAGGGCGATTTGCACTATTTTGCACTGTATAGGCCAAACGGAGAGAAGAGAATCTATTTTGTTTACTATTCGACATAGTAAAACAAGAGGTGAGGAATATTAGGACTATTCGCATTGACGTAAGTTTGAGGCGTTGATTTTAGCCTGTACCCGTAAGGATGAGTCGGGTTAGGTGTTGCTAACTTATGAGATTTCAAATGTTTCCAAATAGTTGCGTCCTCACCACTGCTGTGGAGGGGTTTTTTAAACCCGCAATATAAAATAATTATAAAAACGCATAGAAGAACCCCCCATCTTTCTTGACAAATAGGTAGGTTTTATTGCGCGTTGTTTGGTTAGTCAATAAGTGGCACATAAAAAAGTAAAATAAATGTAAAGAAATCTTTATATTCTGTAAACTTTTATAGAAGTTTTTATCAAGCAAAAACATTAAGTGTTTATAAAACTAAAGCCTGATATGGGTTTAGTGTGAGTTTTTTAGGCGTGAGTGCGCTTGGGTAATAGTTTGCTAAAAATAAGAAAAAATTCTTGAATAACTTGACAGTGCCCTTATATCCTTACAAAAGGAGAAGATTGCTATGAGAAAATTTATACACCTGTGTATGGCGTATTGTTTGTTGCAAGTTACGAGCTGTGCGTTAATTTCTGATTTGTCGGCAGCGTTTCAAGAAGGGCATCCGCCTGCTACCAATATACACGACCCTACATCTATTGATATGAGACTAGGGTACGTTGACGCTGGATATTCCAGCGGAGAAGAAGAGGAAGATAATGGCGAAACTGCTGCAGAAGTTCTAAAGTATTTTGCTGCTGTAGATTATGACCCTGAATCCTTGCAACCCAAAGAAAAATCATCTAACTATTTTGATTTAGCAAAAAACACGTTAGAAACTATTAGAAAAAAATCTTATGATACGGCAGTATCAACCGTAGACTTTGTGACAAGTCACCCTGCAGTTTGGATCCCACTAGCGATAGTTGCCTTTATAACTGTTTTCTTCTCTTTTATCTCGATATTGTGTGATATGCAGCAGAAAACTTTCCTTGGCTCATCAATTGCCCCTAATTTTTCCGAACTTTATCGATGGTTAACCATCCCAAAAAACCACCATCCTGTACTGACGCAAACTCCTGATTATTCCCAAGCTTCAATCAAATACCACACTGAAATGATTCGACGTGACGGGTTACAATCTACCGAATATTTAAACCAAACAGACTCAGTTCAGGAGTGGTTTAATAATGCCCAAAACATTATGAGTATGATAGCTGTAGTTGTATTGCAATATCGTCACAAGGAAACACCTGGCGTTGCAGCTTTGAATGAGGTTATAGCGCAATCAGATTATGTGTTTAAAACACATAGAGTTCGACTTGTTCAAGATATTGTATGTGAGTTTGATGTTGCGTCTCAGGCTAACCAGGATAGACTGCATAATTGCCGTGAAGAGAGGCGCCCAGTTGATTGGTCTTCCCAAAATGTAACGTCTGATGCTCAAGTTTGGTTTTTACGAAAAAGCCGTGCCTTTGAGCGTTGGAGGCTTTGGACAACGCATATATTGCCACATACGGGACCTATCAATCATCGTTATGTGGCGGATGCCGACACAACTCCCAACCCGGAACACCCAGATCATGTTACAACCCAAAGACGATTAATGCAGGCTCAGAGCGGTTCAGGGTCTGGCTTAAGTGTAGAGGAGTCAATTCAACAAGAACTTATGACAAACTCTGCATTTATTAATAAGTTATCTGACGTCGTAATGCCTTTATACTACTGGAACCCGAGTGATTCAGGAGACCTTGCCGACCTAGTCGTGATTGCAAAACAGATGTTCTCTGCACGCCAATGGGTGATGACAGCAAATGGTGTGCAGTGTGATTTATTGATCTCGCCAGAGTCGTTATCGATGGGGACCTGCGCTGAAGGAACGGCAAATACCTTTAGCAGCCAGGGAGTTATACGATTTATTGCTAATGGAGAAAAGTTTGAGAGTGTTCAGCTGGAGATAAACCAAGCTGCCTTGGAAATTGCTACACCCTATTGGTTGATGACCTCTGATATCGCAAAACAAGCTTTGCTACAGGTGTTAAAAGTGCTTGCAAATCAGGCATGTTCTAACGGAGACAGTGGTGTTAGAGTGCTACAAAGTGAAGTTGCACGACTGTATGACCAATACGGCGTTATAATGCATCAAGATGTGGGGGTAGATGTTCGTATCCGCAAAGGGCAAATTGACCAAATGGCAGCTAAATTGGGTGAGGCGCCCGAATATACGGGTGATATTGATGCTGCCGGGTGTGGAGGCTTAACGCCTGCAGTTGAGCATCGTTGGGATGCCCATGTGTGGTTAGCGCGCAGTTATACAAATAGGTCTCAATTTGATTGGCCGCAAGTTACAGTGGAAGACGGCGTTGATTTAGGGCGGATGCCTACAGCAACGCAGCAAGTTTCAGGAACGGACAGTTGGGAAAAAACGCCCAGCCATAGCGAGCCAGTGCCTGTTACGCCGAGTGAAACGATTCCTGAAACAGCCGAGCCTGCGGTATTAGATAAACCGAAGTATGTATATTGGACACGTGGAAACTCTGAAATATACCGAGCAAATTTATTTCCGAACGGAACATCATTTAATGCAGCTTTATGGGTAAAAGATTCTGTATTAGGTTTGTTATACTCGTTTTGGCCGGATCTTCAAAATGGTTATTTATATGGAGTATCTTCGGGGGTCAACATATGGGATATAACAAATACAACGCCTCCAGCTGTATCTAATAAGCAGGAGTTGGTTCAGATGGGAAGCTTTAGCCCTATTATGTATAAGTCTCCAGATAGGAACCTGCTGTATGTTTATAAAAATCGCTATGATCTGTTCAAGTTGGAGTTAAATCAATCAAACCCAGTTCATATTTTAAATGAAACAAAGTTAGGGCGCATTAATCAGCGATTTTCAGCTGGTTTGTTTGTGGACGAATTGAAAGGGCGAATTTATATGTCGGGATCATCAAAAATTGAAGTTGGCACCTTTCCAGAACTAACTAACTGGACGAAACTTAATGCAACAATACCTGGGGTTTCTGGAAGTATTTATGGAATATATATTTATGGCGATACAATTTATTGGAACCAAAACAACAAAATTTATAAGGGGGACATTAATCGCGAGAGTCCCGATGAAATTTTGAATATTGAGGTAGTAACTGAGGGGGAGGCAGGGTTTAGAGTTGGGTATGGTGGTGTAGTCGTGCAATAAATAAAGCCCCAAACGGGGCTTTATTTACAAACTATTGGCTAACTATTTGTAAGAAACAGTTCCAGTTGCTGAAGTTGTTACGCTTCCAGAAAATCCAGATAATTTTGGCAGGACAAGCTCTCCCGCTCCTTTATTATCAATAATAAGACTACTATCGGTCGCGCCAGTTAATTTTTTGACGGTGATTTTTTTACCAACAGTTGGGCTGAAGTCAACTGTTCCGGTTAATCCGGTTAGGTCAACTTCTTCAATTGTGAAGTCATCAGCTACAATTCCACCTCCATCAGCGGCATTAGGAACTATGAACTTTTTAAGTTTTCCAGAACCAAAGGTTACGTCGGCACCTGCGCCGAGCTCAAGATTTTGTGGTAATTTAAAATTAGGGTTGCGTGTTGCTGATGAAAAGTTTACAGCGTCTCCTGTAACTAATGTACCCGTAAACTTAGATAAATCTGTACCGAACACGACTGTTGCTCCTGATGCACCTAACTCTACGCGCCCTGTAAATTTAGATAAATCAGAGTTAATATTTATCGTTGCAGCATTAAGTTCTATCACTCCAGCACCTGTTAATGCCCCAGATATAGCTGTTATTGTTGCGGGTATTGTTAACTGGGCAGCTGAATCAATATAGGTTGGAAGGTAAAGGTCGCCACCTAAGCCTGCGATATTTGCAGCAGAACCTAATACACTAAGCACGAACTGGGTTGCGTCAACTGCGGGTAACGTTACAAGTGAAGGGCTTGCAAGTACGAGTGTTGCCGTGTCGGATGCTGGGCCAATTAGTGTGGCGCCGGAAAGGTCTAAATCATCAACACCAGTTCCTAAATACCATTTAGAGTTTTTAGTTGCCGTAAGCTCTCCAGTAGGAGTAACATCATTACCTCCCCCATTTTGGGTGCCCAAAACAATAATTGCACCGTCTTTTGTGGCAGTTATTGCTCCAGAGGGGGCAAGAACTCCTGCTGTTCCACCTGCTGTGAAAGCTGCAAATATTGAGACGTTTCTATCTGTTGGCTCGTAGTTTATCCCGTCTTCACCTATCCATGTTGCAGCCCAAGACGTGCTACCAAATACAATTGCGCCTAGAGCAACTGACGTTTTTAATAGTGTTTTAATTGATTGTTTCATATGGGAACTCTCCATTCTTAATTTTGATTAACTTAGGTCTTAAATTGACCCTATACCTAGAAAAGTAATCAAAAAACATTAACCCTTGGTAAATTTGTATAAAAATTACACATATTTTTGTGGGCGGGGGTGTGTTTTAGAAAGAAGATTTCCTATAAATGCGTTGTTTTAGCTCTGAATTAGACTGTTTTTGCGTAAAGGGGGCAGATGCGAAATAAATTATAAAGTTTAACCCACCTGGGGTGGGTTTGTATTATTGTAGTGGACTTTATGGGTGGTTACCTAACGTTGCAAGTGAGCATAGCTTGGCCTGAGTTAAAAGTGCAGTTTGCGCGGGTAGGGTGTTTTCATCTTTCCCGGCCCAGGCAAGCATTGCTTTTCGCTGTAAGGCGCGCCCATATGAAAAACTTAGTATCCAGGGTAAGTTGATTGATTGATTCATAATAGCTAAGTGATTGACGGCAGCGCTATCTGATTGCCCACCCGATAAAAACACAACACCTGGCAGTGCGTCGGGTAGAGCTTGAGTAAAACATTCCAACGTTTTTTGCGCAATAAGGGGTTCTGAGGCTTGATCTGTGCACATGATTCCGGGAATGACCATGCTGGGCTTTAATAAAATGCGCGTTAGATCAACTGAATGTAATGCGAGTGCGTCGAAAAGAGCGGTTAATACCTTTTTTGAAATTTGAAAGGTTGTGTCTATTGTGTGCGTTCCTTCCATGAGTATTTCGGGCTCAACGATGGGAACAATATTATTTCTTTGGCAAGCGAATGCATATTTAGCTAAATCATCAACATTTTTTTGAATAGCCTGTTGAGTTGGAAGATTGCTTTCGGCATTAATATGGATAACTGCGCGCCATTTTGCAAACGTTGCACCTAAGGATGCGTATTTTTGAAGGCGAACGTCTAGCTCGTCTAAGCCTTGAGTGCGGGATTCTGGAGATTCGCTTGAAAAAGGGGTGAGGCCGAGGTCGACCTTAATGCCGACGTGAATGTTTTTGTCGTGTAACAATTGTGTGAACTGGATACCAGCGTTTGTGGCTTGGTGAATTGTTTCATCTTGCAAAATCACGCCAGAGATATAGTTATCTATTCCTGGTGTTGTAAACAACATTTCGCGGTAACGACGACGGTTTTCAGCGGTGTTTTCTATATGAAGAACAGATAGTTTTTTGCCGATATTTCCGGGAGTTTCGTCGGCGGCAAGAATGCCTTTTCCATTAGATAGCAATGCGGTGATAGTATTGGTTAAATGCTGATTGTTCATATTATTTCTTATCTTTCGCAAGTTCATTTGATTTTGAGTGTATCATGCGTGGCAGTGCTTCCTCTAGCTGATTTACCTCTAGTGTTTGTGGTAACAGAGGATAGATAAAGACTTTTACTGTGCCGGGCTGAATTACAAATGTTCGAGGAGCCCAGTAAAGGCCTGCATTGTGTGCAACGCATAAAATATTGGCTTTTATTTGTTTTTGGATGAGATAAACGCCGCGCTGAAATGTTCTGGGCATTCCTGGTGGGTTGCGTGTGCCCTCGGGAAAAATACAAACCGGACGATTTTCGTGGTTTATCTGAGTATTGACGTTTCGCAGTAAGGCGCGAAATGAGGCTGCAGGTGATTTTCTATCGAGAGATAACATGCCAGTGCGTGTTAAAAACCAACCAAAAATAGGAATGTGCATGAGTTCTTTTTTTAGAATCATGACTGGATGTTTGAAAAGTTGAAAAAACATGAGTGTTTCCCAGGAGGATTGATGATTAGAAACAATCAAAAATGCACGATCTGCAGGAATATGTTCTTTGCCATCGACCTCGAAGTTTAAATTTATCACATATTTTAACAGCCAGGCTGTGTATCCTGTGAAAGCCTGTGGTACGAATAGAGGTTTAGGTAAGATTAAAAAAGGAAACAATACAAACATCATGAGCGTAGTGCCGGTATAAAATAAAATGTGAAAGCAAAGGGACCGTAATAATATCATGCGTGTAACGAAGTATAATATAGTTTCTTTAATGAACGCATAACTGTCATGGGTACAATAATTTGAGCCAGAGACATAATTAGTATGGGTACGCCAAATATGACATATCCCCAGATTAGGGGGGAGAAGCTGCGTAGCATATAGAACCCCTCGTCGTTTGCTACATTTGATAGCAAATAATAGAAGGCACAATTTAGCAAAGCAGAGAGGAAAAATGCTTTAAAAAGTGTCCAAGTCATGTATTTTTGAAAGATCTTGGAAATAAAGTAATTTGGCGCGCCCAAAAGATTGAACAGAGAGATTGTGCGATTATGCACTTGTACCTCTGAATGAATGAGAAAGGCTAAAATTAAACACAAAGCGGCGACCATAATAACGCCAAATCCAAATGCTGCAGTTTGTACACGCTCGGCAATTATAAGTGCCTCTGGGGAAACAAGCGCCGGTTTGATTAATTGTGCATCAGGGACAACGTTTTGAATGTCACTTAATATGGAGTCTGCATCAAAGGTAGGCAACATATCTTTTGCAACGATGAAATCAACCAATATCGGCGAGTCTGCACCAGAAACACCAAGTTGTAACATAAGTTTTTGCACATATGTTTTATCAAGTACATGCACTTGGTCAACTTCAGGGTGTTGGCGCAGAACACTTATTGCTTCGGGTAATTCATTATCGATTTGGGGTGGAAGTTCTAACGTGAAAGTGGCTTGAACTGAGGTGTTCCAATCATGAATGTGTTGGTTTACCCCAATACTGACTAATAACGCTAAACTCGTGATGAAAAACATTAGTCCTAGGACTAGGCTCATCCAAAAATCTGACCCAAAAGGGATATCAAAACGGCCGGGCTTCATAGTAACTCCTCGGGTTTATTTGAGCCGATAATTACATTTCTGCGTGAAATTTTAGATGAAGTTAAGGTGTTTGTTCGTTGTGATACAAGCCCAGGTTGCTGCTTGATCGTGCGTTCGTTAAGTTGAATTTTATACTCTTTAATCAACAGTTCTGGGTATGAGTAAGCCTTAGCCAAGGTACGGTCATGCGTTGCAAATACAACAGTAGTTCCGCGCTTGTGTAGCTCTTCAAACAAATGCAAAATACGTTCGGCATTTTCACGGTCAACATTTCCAGTGGGTTCGTCTGCTAGAAGAAAAGCAGGGCGACCGATGACGGCACGGGCAATAGCGGCGCGTTGTTTTTGCCCTCCTGATAACACTTCTGGATAATAATGCACATAGCGACTTAACCCTACCCACTTTAGCATTTCTTCAGCATTAAATAAGGCTTGTTGTTTGCCAATGCCCCGAATGCGTAAAGGAAGAGCCACATTTTCAACAAGCGTCATGTGATTGAGCATGTAGCAGTCTTGAAACACCATTCCAATTTTTTGGCGAACGTAGGGTATTTTGCGTTGGTCAATATTTGAAGAGTTATAGCCCAGCACAGAAACTTTACCTTGAGTGGGGAGAGCTGCCATGTAAATAAGTTTGAGAAGAGAGGTTTTTCCGGACCCGCTGGGGCCTGTCAGGAAATAGAATGAGCCGGAATTAAACCTAAGATTTAAGTCCCAGAAAATATCCTCGCCTTTCGCATACGATAGAGAGACGTTATCAAATGTAATTAACGGCTGCACGCACTAACCCTATTAAAACTTCTTATAGATTGCCTAAATCAAGTGCATATGTCCAGATTTTTCTATGAATAGCCCAAGTGTGAAGAAAGAAGGACGTAGAGCTATTCATTGAGGATTAACTGAAGGGTGATCATATTGGTAATATTTTTTTGAAAATGTATAGGCGTGATGCTGAGTTTGTTGATTTGGTAATAAATCATTAATCCAGCGAGTGAAAAAAAACTTTTATAGCGCGAGTCATTATGTCAAAGTGATTGGAGTGATAAAAAAAGGAAACTTGAGT
This sequence comes from Alphaproteobacteria bacterium CMAR1, assembly GCA_963693005.1. GTDB lineage: Bacteria > Pseudomonadota > Alphaproteobacteria > UBA6184 > UBA6184 > Bodonicaedibacter. The sequence continues at coordinate 928,544 of OY843726.1, forward strand.
GTTGTACCGGTTATTTTTAATAGGATCAACTTGTTTGGTTGCTTTGCATGCGAATTCTACCGTGTCAAAGGATGGTAAAACCGGCATGTCTTCGACAAAGCAAGCGCAGAAGTCAGAAGTAGAATCGTCGTTAGGCTTTTTACGTTTTTTGCAGAAAGCATATGATACAAACCCGGAGTTGTTGGGCGAGAGAAGCGCTCGAAGTGCGCAAGAGAGCGAACTGTTGGTAGCTTATTCGCGTTTCGGCCCCAGTGTTCATCTGGCCGCTTCGGCAAAACCTAAGAGCATGAGTAATGTGTTTGGGGGGGCCAAGAAGGACTCTCTAGGAGATACAGTAGATAGCTTTTCTGATACTGAATATCTGGTTCAAGGTAAAGTTGATGGGCGCATTAATCTATTTAGAGGGGGTTCGGACACGTTTGGCGTTATGGCCGCACTAGCAAAGCAAGACGCTTATGATATTGAGCACTTAAATATTCTTCAAAAATTTATTTTAGATGCAGTCGAGGTGTACGTTAATGTATTGAAAGGGCGTCAAGCACTGAATGTATATACAACGTTTGAACGTCAGGCGCGTCATAATTTCGAAAGAGTTCAGACTGAATTTACAGTGGGCTCTTCAACAAAGACGAATGTCTTAACTGCAAAGGCTGAGCTAGCTCAGGCCACTAGCAATCGTATGAAAGCGCATACAGAATTGATTAATGCAGAGCAGGCGTATGTTGAAAAGAGTGGGGAGGCAGCTCCTCCGTTAACTTATCCTAAAAATAATTTAAAATTACCCAACACTTTGAAAGAAAGCCTTGAGATCGCAGAAAGGCATAACCTTGGAAAACTAAAGGGTGAGTCTGGTGTTAGAGCTGCACGCTATGGGCTTGCAGCAACAGTGTTAGGATCTGTTTCTCCGACGGTGGATTTAACGTTAACTTATAGTCGCTCATTAGAGCGTGCGGATAAGGATAAACCAGGAGATGCTAGTATTGGAGTTCAGGTATCTTACGAGTTATTCTCAAACTCCTCTAAGGGAAACCATTTTTCTCAACTTAAGCGGTCTACGCATGAAAAAGTAGCGTCAGGCTATAAATATGAACATGCTTTAAATGTCATGGTGCGAGAAGTGAAGGCAGCTTGGCATGGTTTAAAAACAACAGAATCAAATAGATCTCAGGCAGACTTAGCGGTTGATGCAGCACGAAATGCATATGCAGGTGCAGTTGAAGAGTTTCGCTTGGGGCAGCGTGCGTACTTGGACTTGCTAAAGGTTCAGGAGCAGCTGTTAAAGGCCGAGCTTAACCATATAGAGGCAACAAAGGCTGAAATCTTAGGAAGATACAAAATGTTGGCTGCAATGGGTGTGTTAACGCCAGAAGCAGTTGGTTTAAATATAAATGAGCAGAATACAACAGGATAAAGTTATGGCCGAAGTAAAAACCTCTGCACCGCAAGAACAAGAATTAAGCATGGACGAAATTCTTTCGTCTATTCGTAATATTATTACAGAAGATCAAGAGAGTCGACCTGAAGAGAAGCGAACATTTACGGAGGATGCCACAACTAATCCGTCAGGTGCTCGCCAAATGGGGGATCTCCCAAAGTTTGATAGTGATGGTGGTTTTCAGTTGCCAGATTTTTACCAAGAGAAAAAAAATAAGACTCAAGCTGTCGCTTCTCCCAAAAGAGATGAAGTTTTTCCTGATGAAGGATTTAAGCAGCACTTCTCAAATGAGACCTCATTTAAGGAAAAGCAAGCGCCTTACTTTAATCAAGCAGAGTTTTCACGAGAGGCGCATGCGTCAGTTGGAGATAATATTTCCTCGGCATTAAAGGGCATTGTTGAGTCTTATGCAAATAAAAAAGTACAACAATCTGTGGTGAGTGAGAGTCCACAGGCAGACACGTCAAATTTAGGTTTTGCGGGATCTTCAAAATTAAATGATATGATTAATACGATGATTGAAAAAATCGTTGTTATTAGAATTGAAGATTGGTTGCATCAGAATCTTTCTGGGATCTTGGAAAAAGTGATCTTAAGAGAGCTAGAGCGGGTATTAACTCAGCTAAAAATTTAAGCTTTAACGTTTAATTAAACTTTACTGGCTTTTAATAATAATAATAAATAAAAAAAGGAGCCTCTTACGATGCGCGTATTGTTAATTGAAGACGATCCTACGATTTCAAAAAGTGTTGAACTGATGTTGAAATCTACCAATATTGTATGTGACGTTACAAACTTGGGAGAAGAAGGTATTGAAATTTCCAAGCTATATGACTATGACATCATCATTTTAGACCTAATGTTGCCAGATATGAATGGGTTTGATGTAATTAAGCGCTTGCGAAATGCGGCTGTTAAAACGCCAATTTTAATTTTATCGGGGCTGACTGAGACGGACGACAAAATAAAAGGCTTTGGAATCGGCGCGGATGACTACCTAACAAAACCGTTTAATAAAAATGAATTAATTGCGCGCATCAATGCAATTGTTCGAAGGGCTCGAGGACATGCAGATGCGGTTATAAAAGTAGGGCGTTTAAGCATTAATTTGCAGTCACATACTGCGGATGTAGAAGGAACGGCAATTCCTCTAACATCAAAAGAGTATGCAATTTTAGAGCTTTTGGCGATGCGAAAGGGGTCTACTCTTACGAAAGAAATGTTTTTGAATCACCTTTATGGAGGGTTGGACGAGCCAGAATTGAAAATTATTGATGTGTTTGTATGCAAGTTACGTAAAAAACTCTCAAAAGCACTTGATGGCGAGAGTTGCATAGAAACCATCTGGGGTCGTGGTTATGTATTGCGCAGCCCCCAGCAAGCTGAGGTTGAAGATGGTAGCATTTCGGCCGCTTAGGATTAAGCGGCCTGACTATCAAAGTAGGGGCCTTTATGACTTGCAACAAAGGCTCTTGTTTTTTTTTGTTTAATTTTTTTGTGTTCAACTTCTTGGTCGCTTAGGGCAAAGATATTAATAAGCAGGCTAAAAACATACCTTGCCATATAATCTTATTCGTGATATAAGATCTGCCAAACATTCTAGATCAAAATGATACGATTTCTTTTAATTATACTGGCGGCATTATTTGCCGATACGCTTTTATACGCTAAGGTGGTGGTTACTACTAAGCCACTATATTTTATTGTTGCGCCTCTTTTGCAAGGAGTTGACACACCTATTCTTCTTAAAAAACATAATGGTTGTTCTCATCAGAATCATTTGCGTCCGTCTGAGGTGTCTTCCCTGAAATCTGCTAAGTTAGTGTTCTCTTCGGGGGCAGAGCGCCATGTTTTATCTAAAAAGAATATATCTAATGTTATCTTTGTTAGTGTTTTTTCTGCGGAAGATGGCATTGAGTGGTTGTCTCCTAAAAAAGTAAGAGAGAGCATTTCTGATATAGTTGGCGCTCTAAAAACAATTTATCCTCTCCAGTATCATGACATTCTTGATCAAAATGCAAACTCATTTTCTTTGGATTTGAATCAGTTGGATGTCTGGGTGCGCGAACATATGTTAGGGTTAAAGTTGCGGGCAGTGATTACAACATATGCGTTTTTTAAATATTTTGCAGATGATTATAATCTTGAAGTGCTTAATGTTCTAACTCCATCACCACTAGATGCGGCAAAACCTCGCAGTTTAAAAAAAACATATGCGTTATTAAATTCGGGGCGAATTTTAGGAATAGTTAAAGATCATCATATGCCAATTGATGTACTGAAACGTGTGTTTTCTGAGCAGGATATTAAAGTTTTAGAAATAGATATTGAGGCGGTCAAACAGCCTATTACGCATGATGGATACCATATTTTAATAGAAAATATGGTGCGTTCTATTGTAAGGTGGGCTCAGTAATTTATCTGGTGGAAACCTATGAAGCTTGCGTTTGTAACAGCGAATAAACTCAAAGCCCGAAAGCTAGCCGAAATTTTAGAGCGTCGATACCAAAATTATCCTCCGGAAGTTGCGGATGTTCTTTTGATATTGGGCGGAGATGGTTTCATGTTAAAGGCATTGCGGGATTTTCACCACCTAAACAAACCATTTTATGGTATGAATTTGGGGAATCTAGGCTTTTTAATGAATACGATTAATGAAGAAGGTTCGGATGATATAGAGGCTCTGGTACAAGAGGCAGATGCAGTGCAGCTTTTTCCATTAGAAATGGATGCCATTGACGTTTGGGGGAATGAGCGCAAAGTGATTGCGTTTAATGATGTGTCCGTAACAAGAGCTTCTCCACAAGCGGCAAAACTAAAAGTACATGTAAATGAAGTAGTGCGCGTGCCCAAGTTAATCTCGGATGGAATCTTGGTGTCTACTCCAGCAGGAAGTACGGCATATAACTCATCTGCTGGTGGGCCAATACTTCCAGTTCAGGCAAATTTGTTGGCGTTAACGCCAATTAGTCCATTTAGGCCTAAGAATTGGCGTGGAGCCCTATTGAAAAATAGAGACACGGTCGTTATTGAAACTATGGAATCTAAGAAACGCCCCGTTAACGCGGTTGCAGATATGGTTGAAATGCGCCGAGTTGTGCGTGTTTCAATTCATCAGAAACATTCAATTAGTGCAACTGTTTTATTTAGTCAGCACTCACATCTAGAAGAACGTATTATTGCAGAACAGTTTTAAACGAGGAGATTTATGAGTAACGTTTTAGACTTTGAAAAGCCAATAGTTGAATTGGAATCTAAAATTTCTGAGTTGAAGAAATTTGCTGGTGTGGAAGATTATGAAATTGCAAAAGAGCTCTCTGCACTAGAAGAAAAGGCTCAAAAGCTGCTTGTAAAAGCTTATCGTAATTTAACTTCTTGGCAGCGTGTTCAAATTGCTCGTCATGAGAACAGGCCTCAGTTCTTGGATTATGCAGATGCATTAATTCAAGACTTTACACCATTAGCAGGAGATCGACAGTTTGGAGAAGATCTTGCTATAGTTGGAGGATTAGGGCGATTTCAGGGCCGTTCAGTTGTTGTAATGGGGCATCAAAAAGGAAATGATCTTGAATCAAGAGTTAAACATAATTTTGGATTTGCTCGCCCTGAAGGGTATAGAAAAGCAGCTCGATTAATGGAGTTGGCAAATCAGTTTAGGTTGCCTATTCTAACGTTTGTAAATACGCCAGGAGCCTATCCGGGGGTAGATGCGGAGGAGCGTGGTCAGGCAGAAGCGATTGCACGATCTATAGAAACTTGTTTAAAGGTGGAAGTTCCTATTGTAAGTACAATTATTGGTGAGGGTGGTTCAGGGGGCGCAATCGCAATTGCTGTCGCAGATACGGTTATGATGCTTGAAAACTCAGTATACTCGGTAATTTCTCCCGAAGGATGCGCATCGATTTTGTGGAAAGATGCAGATAAAAAGGATGTTGCGGCAGATGCTTTGCGTTTGACCGCTGCGGATTTGTTGGATTTAAAAGTGATTGATCAAATTATACCTGAAGAAGTGGGGGGGGCTCATCGTTATCGTGATTCAGCAATTCAGAGTGTTTCTAGGTACGTAGAAACGGCCTTAAAAGCATATGATGGGGTTACTCAAAATACACTTTCGCATCAGCGTCAGGAAAAGTTTTTGCAAATAGGGCGTTTTTAGTAAGGTCAATGACAGCATTAACACCGGTTATTATTTCAGGACCAACGGCAAGTGGCAAATCAAACCTTGCAGAAGATTTAGCTGAAATATTGTCGGGTGAGATTATCAATGCGGACAGCTTACAAGTATATAAAGGTTTGCCAATTCTTACAGCTCAGCCTCGTGTTTTAATGAGTCACCATCATTTATATGCAAGCTTAGAGCCCTTTGATAAATGTGATGTATCTCGATGGTTAACTTTAGCTCAACAACGCATCAAATTGCTTCAATCTCAGTCAAAACGACCTATTGTTGTTGGTGGGACGGGGCTTTATATCAAGGCTTTAAAAGAGGGATTGGCAGAAATTCCACAAGTTCCGGAAGACATTTTGCAAACTGCAAAATCATGGGTTTTAGAGAAGGGGATAGAGTCGCTATATGCTGATTTAGCAACTAAGGATTCTCTCTCTCAAGATCTATCTATTACAGATGTGCACCGCGTAATAAGAGCTTGGTCTGTCTATGAATCAACAGGAAAATCAATTAAAACTTGGCAAGATAGGCACAAAAAGCCGATAGACATGAGTTGGATTCATGTGGTTTGTGAGATTGATCGAGATGTTCTATATCGGCGTACTAATGATCGCTTTCAATTCATGTGGTCGAATGGTATACTTGACGAGGTTCGGTTGTTTCAAGCACAGTATCAAGGTATAAAAAGTAATTACGCGGCGAAAGCGATTGGTTTTTCGGAGGTGCTTGACTTTTTAAAAGGAAAAATACCAGAAATTGATGCGATTGAAAAGGCGCAAGCGCGAACGCGTCAATATGCCAAGCGTCAAATAACTTGGTTAAAACACCAGGTTAGACCTGATCTTCAGATGTATGGGCCAAAATATGATGTAAGCAGGGTGGTGGATCTCTGTAATAGTTACGAAAAGTAGTAAGATAAAGGGAAGATAACGTGGCGAAGAGTATTTTTGCAAAATTAAAAGGTTTGTTTTCGGCAGATATGGCGATTGATTTGGGTACTGCGAATACATTGGTATATGTTCGGGGGCAGGGTGTTGTGTTGAACGAACCTTCAGTAGTCGCGATTTTAGACCAAGGTGGAAAGCAAAGGGTATTAGCTGTGGGAGATGAGGCTAAACTAATGGTCGGTAAGACCCCGGGTAATATTCGTGCGATTCGTCCTATGAAAGATGGGGTGATCGCTGATTTTGAAATTGCCGAGGAAATGATCAAGCATTTTATTCGCAAAGTTCACAAACGTCGAGCGTTTATTAGTCCTCAGATTATTATTTGTGTGCCATCAGGTGCGACACCAGTAGAGCGTCGTGCGATTCAAGATTCTGCAGAAAATGCAGGAGCTAGGGAGGTGTTTTTAATTGAGGAGCCTATGGCTGCGGCAATTGGGGCAGGATTGCCAGTAACTGAGCCAGCAGGTTCAATGATTGTAGATATTGGTGGAGGTACTACCGAAGTTGGGATCGTATCTCTGGGTGGATTGGTATACTCACACTCATTGAGAGTTGGGGGCGATGTGTTTGATGAGGCAATAATTTCATATATTCGACGAACATTAAACTTATTTATAGGAGAGGCAACTGCAGAGCGTATTAAAAAAGAAATTGCTTCTGCTGCGCCACCCAAGGACGGCAAGGGGCTAACAATGCAGATTAAGGGGCGTGACTTAATTGCGGGAGTCCCTAAAGAGATTACGATTAACGAACAGCAAGTCGCTGAGGCTATTTCAGAGCCGGTTCAAGCGATTGTTGGAAGTGTCAAGATGGCTCTAGAACGAACAGATCCAGAGTTGGCGGCAGATATTGTGGACCGTGGGATTGTTCTAACTGGCGGCGGTGCGTTGTTGCGAAATCTAGATAAGGTATTGCGGGCAGCAACAGGCTTACCGGTTACTGTTGCAGAACACCCTCTTGACTGTGTAGCTTTAGGAACCGGAAAACCTTTAGAACATATGGACTCTTTGAGTAGCATGTTAATAAAAATGTAAACATGTTAAGACGTTCGAATTCTTCTAGATCCCGAGCTCGACGATACCTTCGTTTCTCGTTTGCGTTCTTTAGAGTTAGATTAAATGCTGCGAAGGTGACTTTAGTATGTTTAGTCTTATTTTCTTTGATCGTTTCATTTGTAGATTACCGAAATAATAAGTTAACTCAACAATTAAAATCTATTGTTATAGATGCTACCCTTCCAGCACTAGATATGGGAGTAGAAGTCTCACGTACTTTAATTCATGATGTGCAAGATTTTCTTCAACCTAATCTGCGTTATGAAGAACAACTTAGAGTAAAAGATGAGGCGATTGCCATTTGGAAGCTGGAGGCGCAACGACTTCAGAGTGAAATTACCTATTTAAAGCAGCAACTTAACTTTAAAAAAAATAATGACGACCTATTTTGGCTATCTACAAATTTGTTTTTACCAGGGGACTACACTTCTACATATAGGGCATTTATTAAACTAGGTTCTAAAGATGGGATGCATAGTAATGCTACTGTTGTAAGTCAGTATGGATTGGTAGGAAAGTTAGCAAACATTGCAAACAATTCATCAGAAGTTTTGTTACTAGGGCATCCAATGTTAGCAGTTCCTGTATATGTAGAGAGGACTGGTCATCAGTGTGTGGTAAAAGGGAGTTTAAGCCATACCTTAGAAGTTGATTATGCGGAGTTTGCAGATCTAGAAGATGGCGACAGACTGTTAACATCAGGGCATGGAGAAGTTTTTCCTAGAGGGATTAGTGTTGCTATTGTCCAAAAGAAGTTGGGGTCAATGAGTCTGATTCCTATGCATACACTAAGCCAATCACATTTGATATATGTATTAGTAGCTGGATCATAGACATGAGTAATTTAGTGAAATCTCTTTATGACAATATTCCTGGCGTTTTAATTGTATTGGGTGTGCTCTTGGGTATTCAGTTAGGAGTCGGCTTTTTATCTTATTTGGGGATATTTTACTGGGTTTTATTTCGGTTTGATTTGGTGCCTATCTCGTTGTTATGTTTGTTGGGAATATTATATGATAGCTTTTCTGGTCCATTTATTGGGCTTGAAATGTGCTTGTTTAGTGTGTTTGCTTTGATTGTATACTTGGAGCAGCGCCTTTTTCGACAGCTGCAATTTGGCCAACTTTGGATAAGATTTGGTGCGTTGTTGAGTATTGTTTTTATAGGGAAGTTTATAATGTTCCCTCTTGGCAGTGTTTCTTTTGCGATCTTACCTCAATTGGTCAGTTTTTTTACAACCTTTTTGCTGTTTCCTTTTTATGTAAAGGGGATGCATCCATTATATCAACGCCTTTCAACTATTTAGGAGGCTAAGATACAGTCATTCAATGTATTTGGTATTCGTTTGTCGCTTATTATTATACTGCAATCAATACTTATTGTAGTTCTGATAATTCGGCTATTCTATATGCAGATTCTTGATCAAGAGCGCTATGCAGTTCTATCGGATAAAAACCGTATTCGAGTTACTTTAAATCCTGCTATTCGGGGGAAAATTGAAGATCGATGGGGGAGAGTGGTTGCACACAGTGTGCCTTACTATAATGCCGTGGTTAACTGTAAAAGTTTAGACTGCCTTTTAAAATGTAGGGAAGTCATCTCGTTAGGTAAAACTATTAAATTTGAGTTAGATAAATTTAATATGGAAAAACCTAAGCGCTTTGTGTTGAAAGATCATTTGACGTGGGAAGAAGTGTCATGGTTAGAAGCCAGAAAAAATGAACTACCTATGATAGAGGTGCAAAGACTCTATGAGCGATCATATCCTTTAGATAGTATGACTCCTCATTTTATTGGATATACTAGTCGAATTTCAGAAAGTCATCCCTATGCTAAAAAGCTACCTTTTGCTAATGTGGGTAGGTCTGGGTTAGAAAAAGACTTAGATGAACGTCTGTTTGGTATTCCAGATATGTTGGAAGAAGAGGTAAACGCTCACGGTAAGGTTGTCCGTTCTTTATCACACACACCAGGAGTATTAGGTAAGAACATACGTTTGACAATTGATCAAGACATACAGAAGTTTGCATACGAGAAACTAACTCCTTATAAAAGTGGGGCAGTTATTGTGATGGATGCGGTATCGGGGGAATTGCTAACTTTGGCGTCTTATCCCTCATTTAACCCAGGTATATTTGAGAGTGGAATATCACATGTAGATTGGAATGCTTTACGTAATAGCCAGCAAACACCCTTGGTAGATAAAAACATTATGGGTATGTACCCACCGGGGTCATTGATTAAACCTTTAGTGCTATTGGCAGCATTAGAGGAGGGAATGATTACTCCAGAGACTCGCTTCAACTGTCAAGGCTCTGTAACAATTGACGGTCAGGTCTGTCATTGTTGGAAAAGTGAGGGACATGGCATAGTTAACTTAGAAGAAGCCTTGAGAGGGTCTTGCAATGTTTATATTTATGAGGTTGCTAGAATGATGGCCCAAGATCGTTTGCAGTATAGATTGTCTCAGTTTGGGGTGGGTGCGTTGACGGGAAGTGGTTTGTCTGGAGAAAAGCAAGGATTATTGCCATCAGACGAATGGAAACGCAAATATCGCAAAGATAGATGGCGTCGGATAGATACTGTGTATGTAAATATTGGGCAAGGATACTTATTAATGACGCCGTTACAGATGGCTAAGATGATGGCTCAGTTTGTGAATGGAGGCACCCTTGTGCGTCCTCATGTTGTTCAGGAAACGTCGGACAAGAAGCGTGAAAGTATTAATGTGTCTAAACAACGTTTAAAGCTATTAACTTACATTATGGGTGAAGTTATTAATCATCCAAAGGGAACGGGGTATAGGAGCCGCGTTGAGGGAGAGAGCTGGCAAATGGGAGGAAAATCAGGAACATCTCAAGTGAGGCGTATTACCCAAAAAGAGAGAGATGAAGGTACTCACCATGGTTTTGATTGGGAGTGGAAAGAAAAGGATCATTCATTATTTGCTGGATTTGCACCAGTAGGAAACCCGCGCTATGTTGTTGTTGTTCTAGTAGAGCATGGCGGGTTTGGTAGCGCAGTAGCAGCGCCGATGGGGCGTGATATTATGAAACGTGTTATGCGCAAATATGGAAACAATTAAAGCTTATTAAATCACTGTACGGAAAGTATAAAAGTGAATTTTTCTGGTTTTTAGTTTTACCATACGGCCTACATGTGAAGGTCTAGGTTGAGTGCAGGGCTAAATTTTTAATGACTAAATCTAAGAATTAAGGAAAAGAAAAAAATCGAGTGAAGACGGGGCAAGTGCATAATGCTTTTTCTAAACTGGAAGAGAAGCTCATAAACTTCTTGTGATTTCTGAATAAAAACATGCTGAATCAGCAGTGAAGAATTAAGAGAGTGGGGTAGGGGGCAAAATAGAGAATAGTAGAGCTTATTCTTCTGTATCATCGGGGATCATGCCGAGTGCTGCACGGTAAATATCAAGAAGCTCTTCTTGTTCGTGGGCTTCTTGTGCGTCCATACGGCGAATTTTAAGAACTTGACGCATAACTTTCGTGTCAAAGCCGGATGATTTTGCTTCTGCATAAATATCGCGAATGTGTTCGGCCATATTTGCTTTTTCTTGTTCTAGCTTTTCAATGCGTTCGATCAAGTTTTTTAAATGAAGTTTTGTGTCCGAAGTAGTGATCATGAGTATCCCATTAAGTGTTATTTAACGAATCTACGTTAGGTTATACATAGTTCCGTTGTGCAAAATAAAAAGAATAATAAAAGAACGGAACTTCTTTTCTTGGTCGGAGTGGCGGGATTCGAACCCACGACCCCCACACCCCCAGCGTGGTGCGCTACCAGGCTGCGCTACACTCCGATGGCATAGATATAAATGATCTCATTCTTTCATTCAAGTAAATTCAGAAAAATGGTGTTAAATAACCTACCTCAGGCTGTGGTAAAACCTGTGGATAAGTTGTTAATAAAAACATGCAGTAGAAAAGATATCAGAATAGTGCTTTTTCAAAGAGTACGTGTTAAGACTTTATTTTAGGCGAAAATAGCAGAGAGACTTTCTAAAGTAAAGAGGAAAATTGAAGTGCGCTTAGTAAAGTTTTCCCCAGAAGCTGTGGATAAATGTGTGGGAAAATTCGGTATAAAGCCCAATGAGCCCTCATCTATTGGAAGATGTGGGTTTTGCCCATTTTTTGTGCAGACTACTTGCTTTGTGGAGTGTGATAGAAGACTTTCATAGAACCCACTTTTTCAAAGCCAATTTGGGGATAAACAGAAACGCCATCTGGTTGAGCTTGCAGAACAGTCCATCGATAGCCGCTTTTTACAGCATCTTTTAAAGGAAAGTAACTTAATGCAGATCCTAACCCGTGTCGTCGATGATTTGGGTGTACTCCAACGGAGAATAAGCTTACAAAATTTTCGCTATGATAAAGGGTTGCCGTACCTGCGATTTCGCCATTGATAGAGCCAAGGTAAAATGTTATTGAAGAATTCTTTTTTGAGGGTTTAAATGCATCATAGAATGTTCGCAACTGTTCTTGTTCTTTTTGATTGTTACGTCGATTTGCCATGGTTTGAATCCATTTTTCATAGTCAGAGTCAGTTTCAACTTTCCACACTTTAACATTAGGTTTTGCTTTATAGCTTTGATTGAGTTTTTTAAGATCCATTCCCATAGTAACAAAAGTGTTGGCCTCTCTTAATATAGTGATATATTTAAACATATGGTCATCATCGTCTCCTTCAAAAAAAACTGTAAATGCACGATCTTTCATCATGTTAAAGAGGGCATCACTATTCTGATAGTCTTTTGCAATATATACATAGTTTAGGCCATAATAACTGGGGGCTCGAACGTACTGATAATTAGTTTCATTTCGGGCTTCATATCCGGCCCCTCGTCCAATGAGTGTCCAAAACTCCCTATGGCTTTGAACTGCCCATTGATGAAGCTTTTGAGTAGAAACTTCGTCTTGACAAGGTGTTGCCTGTGTATACTGGAGAGTAACGGCGAATACAAAAAAGGCAAACAAAACGCGATGGATATGTTTTTGTATCATTTTAAGTCCAATTAATTATGGCTGTTTGTATTTCAGATATATCATAATTAATTTACAAATATATAAATTAATATTTAGAAGTCATTTTTGTAAGTAAAAGTGAAAATGCTAGGGAATCACTATAGTATTGTCTGTTATTGATATGTTCGGTTTATTGGAGTTTTGATGCTGATTAAGCCAGTAAATTGTCTATAAAATTAGGACTGTTATCAAACAAACAAACTAAAAGTAAGCAGATAGATTTATGGAAAAGTAGCCGTGTAGCATCAGGTGGCATTATGATTTCCAGCAGTAGAAGTTTTGATTAAATCAGGTTTATCAGTCAATTTTATATGAATGTCATGTTGTTGAAATGGAATCTCTATGCTATGTGCTTTAAATAAATCCCAAATTTTATAATAGATATCACTTTTGATGCTTCCAGAGCCATTTTCTGGATCTGAAATCCAAACACGAAGTGTATGTTCTATGGCGCTAGGTCCAAAATTTATAATTAGGCAAGATGGTTTTGGATCTTTCAGAATTCTTTGGTGGTCAGAGACGGCTTCTAATAAAAGCTCTTTAACTTTATGGAGGTCTGATTTATAAGACACAGCAATAGGTATGTGTAGCCTGACCTTCTTATCGCTGTACGACCAGTTTTCTACTTTTTCTGTGATAAGGTGTTCGTTGGGAATGAGATGTTCTTTTCCATCGCGTGTCAGGACTGAAACACTGCGTGCACCAAGAAAGTTAACCCATCCATATGTGTTACCTACGACAACTACATCACCTGGTTTTATAGATTTGTCTAATAATAAAATAATTCCACTAATAAGGTTTGAAAAAACTTTTTGTAATCCGAACCCAACTCCCAGACCTAGAGCTCCGCTAAAGATAGCTAAAGTAGATAAATCTAGCCCGATAATATTAAGCCCAATAATGACTCCAAAAGCATAAAGTGTAATATTAGATAGCTTAGAGAAGAGAACGCTTTGAGAAGGCGTTAAGTTTTTTGCGCTTTTTAGTTTTTTTTCTAGAAGTTTAGAGCTTATGCTTACCAACCAGAGTAAGAATGCAAAAGCTAGGAAACTTTTTAAAATAAGCAGCAATGATATTTGTTTTTCGCCAAAAGTAATTCCAAGTTCTGAAAGTAAATTTATCGCAGGAAATAGATAATCTAAAGTATTTAAGGTTGCTATAATCCAAAGTGTTACGCTGACTAAGCGAGACCAAAAATGATGTTTTATAACATTGGATAAAATTCTGATAATGACCCAAGCAGTGCTTAAACTTGCTACGGTTTTTAGTATTTCTCGATGTGCGTGTATTTCTTGGGCAATGAGAATTTCTATCCAAAGAAAAAAAATAAAGTAAGTAAGTTGAAAGATCATTTTAGGTGAGATATTTAAGCTCTTAGATTTTACTAAAAAGTAAACTTTGGGCGTGTTTTTTAACCAGAAGTAAGTCTTTTTGGAAAGTATATGTGCGAGCGAGCAGGCAAGTATGCAAGCAATTACTTGTGATAATAGAGACCAAGAAATTAGATAGTCGTGTAGCCAAATCTCTATATTCTCAAAATAGCTTAAAAATTGAGTGAACGTGAATTTAGAAGAATTCATATTTTTATCCAATAAACATAGCGTCTGTTATCTTAATAATTAAGGGCTTTTTTTATGCCAGTGGACTTATAGTATCTAAAAAAGAACTAATGCAGTACATAAATTAATCGTTGAGAGAAGTTTGAGGTATGTTTGAGATCTTAAATATGAAAAAATTGGCAGAATATCGTGCAGTTTAATGGATTTTGATATATAACAGATCTATTGCCTAGAATAGAGAACACTCATGAAAATCACCTCTTTATCTCCAATGACGATATTGCTGTTAGTGGCAACCATGCCTTTGGCTGCAGCATCTTTAGATATGTTTTTACCAGCCTTACCAGAAATGGTCAAAGAGTTTGGAACTACAGAAACAGGAATTCATGTCAGTTTGATGATGAATATTGCGGCTAGTGCAATGATGGGATTAATTTCCGGAACGTTGTCAGATCATTTTGGTCGCCGAAAGCTATTCATCTCTGCACTATTTGCGTTTGGATTAGCTACATATTTGTGCTCGTTAGCTCCTGATGTTGTTTTCTTTAGTTTGGCTCGAACATTGCAAGGTGGGGCATCAGGTGTGATTTTTGTAATGGTCTCTACGATATTATCGGATGTGTATACTGGAGTGAAAAAGGCGCAGGTTTTGGGAATTGCGACATTTTTATTTCCTGTAGCATTGGGAGTTGCACCATTTTTGGGAGAGTTGGTTTACGAGCTTTATGGTTGGCCGGCAACCTTTATTAGTTTAGCTTCCATATTATTAGGAATTTCTATCGCCTTGTTCTTTATGTTACCAGAGACGAAAGCGCGTTCAGGGTCTCGGTTGAGTTTGCAACAAATGTGGGTTGATTATAAGATGATTTTGTCTTCGCCTACGGTTTTGGTGAATGCTTTAGTTCCTTCTATATTTATGGGAGCGTTTATGGCATTTATTGCATATAGCCCCTTTATTTATATGGGGTACTTTGGCTTAGCAGCGAAGACATACGTATACTACTTTATTACGCCTCTGGCGTTTCAGTTTGGGGCTGGCGTTTTGTATCAAGCAGTGATTAAGGCAGTAGGGATAAATAATACTCAGATAATTGGAGTAGTTATGGCAGCATTAGGGTTGTTTGTAATTATTGGAATGTTACTACATATAATGCCTGCAACTCCAATGTATACAATGGTAGCGATGATTTTTTACAATTCGGCTATTCCCTTTGTGTTGCCAGCAGCTATGTCTAAAGCGTTTGAAAGTTTTCCATTGAATGCTGGGAGTGTCTCGTCCATAGCGTCATTGATTCGAAATACGTTAATGGCAGCTTATATAGGGGTTGCTGGGATGGTATTTGATCAAACACCAGTTCCAACTTTTTGGGTCTTAATTTCGGGATTGTTTTTGTTTATGATTTTAAGCATTGTATCGCTACGTTTATCAAAGTGTGTTAGTAGAGCTGAATAAACGAGAGGCTCACTGATAAAATGTCGTTGCTTTAGGGGATTGTAAATTTAAGACTGCCAGAAAAGCCCTGGGGACACCTCAGGGCTTTTTCGAATATATAGTTTAGTTAGCCTTGGGTGTTAATACATCATAGTGATTGCCGTTCCATACTACGTGAATCATTGGAGATTCAGTATCTACGGTTGAGGTTTGATAAAGTCGTACTTTTCCAGTAGGTTCATTTTTTGATGACCAAACTGAAAGATTTAGGTTCAACTTATCATTGATACCAACGACCAAACCCATAGGTAGCCAAGATTTTTTGCCATTATTCTTCGAGAAAACGTCGGAAACTGCTTTTATTAAAGCAGGCTCTGACGTTAATTTAGAATCATTTATACCACTGGATATGAGCTCTTCTTTTAACGCTACTTGGAAAGCTTCATATTTTTCGTAATACATGTTTAGAATGCGACTTTGCAACATGCTCTGAGCGTCTTTAAACTCTGATTTTGTTGCAGTAGTTTTGATTCGAAAGTCAGTAAGCGCCTCTGATGCTAAAACAGAAGGCGTGCGAGCAGACGGATCTGTTGAATACATTGAGGCAGCAGAGTTTATAAAATCTTCAACGTTGGCCAAAGTTGTAGAAATATCTTCAACTTGTGTATTTGGACCTAACTGTAAAATTTGTTTATGTAAGAGTGTGCGAGACGTGTCAAAAGTGCTATGGGCTAGATGGTGTTCTTCAATGTAAGCAGTTAATGCAGAGACAACCTCAATTCGCGATTTCCCTATTGCATCAAATGCGCAGTTACCGGCGATAGTTGAGGTGTGGGTTACTGAAAATGATTCACCGGTGGGCGTGATAACGGTGGATTCGGTTGCTTCAATCTTTGTTAAAGTAGTTGTTGATAATAGAATAGCTGCTGATAATAGAGTTTTTTTCATGCTCTCTCCTAAATGATCTCTGGAGTGCAATGTACTTAACAAAGGTTAATTATTTCTTAATAGCGCGACACTTGTGACACATTCTGTTAAAAATATTTACCAAAACAATAAAACTTAAATATTTATATCGCACCAGACAGGTGTGTGATCAGAAGGCTTTTCCCAAGTGCGGGGAGTGCGATCAATGCCAGTATCTACATACAGGTCAGTAGCTTGAGGGCAAAGTAATAAATGATCAATGCGTAAGCCGTTGTCTTTTTCAAACGAGCCGGCTCGATAATCCCACCAAGTCATGAGGCTTGGGTTATTAGGGCTTTCATAGGGGTATTTAATACGAGTAGCATCATATAACCCTTGATGCATAAGCTGGTTATATCTTAGTCGTTCATCCGAAGTAAAAGGGACGTCACCATGCCACTTCTCAGGGTTTGTTGCATCTTCGTCACGGGGAGCAATATTAAAATCTCCTCCTAAGACAAAGGGAGTGTCTTCGGTTGCTTTTTCTAAAATTGGAGGTATAAAAGCATCTAGAAAAGCAAGTTTTTTAGGAAATTTTTCAGACTTTTGGTTTTGACCATTGGGAATATATACTGAACCAACCCGAAGCTTCCCGTCAATGAGTGCGTCGATGTAGCGAGCTTCTTCGGAAAGTGGGTTGTTTTCAAAGCTAATATTAACGTCTTCAATCCGATACTTCGAAAGAATTGCAACACCGTTATAGCTTTTTTGCCCAACTGCAACAGACTGGTATCCTTCATCCATTATGGGATCGTAGGGAAAAAGTTCTGTTTGTGCTTTTATTTCTTGTAATAATAGTACGTCGGGTTGAAAGTCGCGTAACCACTTAATAAGGTGGTCAATGCGAGCGCGGACAGAGTTAATGTTCCAAGTAGCAATTTTCATAATTTATACACTAAACGAATTTCCACAACCGCATGAAGTGGCTGCATTAGGGTTTGTTATTTTAAATGCAGCGCCAATTAATTCTGTTTCATAATCTAAGGTTGAACCATTAATGAGTTCTAACGAAGTGGTGTCTACTACGACACTGACATGCTCTGAGGGAGAAAATTTAATATCGTCATTAGCTTTGTATATATCGTCTAGATCCAATTTGTATTCAAAGCCGTTGCACCCTCCGGGAAATACAGTTACACGCAAATGCTTTCCGGAGTGTTTTGAGAGTATTTTTTCTAATTGGGTTTCAGCAGATTTAGAAATCTGGAGCTTGAGGGGCAGGCCCATTGTGTAAATCCTCTTTTCCAAAGTGGTTAATAAAATAGTCTTCGTTACGCTGAACAGGAAAATACGCCTCTAATCCAGCAATATATGATGAAAGTAAGTCTTTACCTAATAAAGGTAAAATTACCTGACGTGAAAAAGTATTAGCACTTGATTTGAAAGTCTCCATGTTTTGAGGGTAATCACGCAATACTCGGGCTAATTGAATAGAGTTTGAAGAGATGTCAATAGAAACTTCACCAATGTTTGCTTTTCCTACCTGTGCGAGAATGCCGGCAAAGGGTTGGTTTTTTTGCATGTTAGCTCGGGTGATCTTATGTAAAACATCTATGCTTGCGTGATTTTTCGCGGCCAAATCATCTATGCGAACTGAAGTTTTCATTGCGTCTTCTAAAGTTTTTGTAATTTTGGCGGCCTTTAGACGCTTCTGTTCAAATTGCCAGTAACGAGACACCTGCGTTTTAGCGGCTTCAAAAGTGCGTTGGTGTGGGGGGCTGATGTTGGTAACCTCTATTATGGCATAGTCGTCAGTGTTTAATTTTTGAGGATCACTATATGTGAATTGAGGCGTATCAAATGCTGTTGATAAAACTTTTGGGTCTAATTCTTGCAAGCCGGGGGCTTCCGTTCCATCAATCATTCTACCATCTTGAGTGGTATTACTCCAAGTTAACATAGAGACCCCGACGGCTCCGGTTTGTTTTAGGGAAGTGAGGACTTCATGGAGCTTTGCTCCAGATGCTAACATTTTCTCGGCGCGTTGTGTGTAGTCGTACATTTTTTCACGAGCAACGTCGGTTTTATATTTTTTGAGAAGTGTAAACTTTTGTTCATCAAATGTAAGTGTTTTTTCAGGTTTAATGTCGGTTAAAATAAACAGCATATAATTCCCACCTAAATAGATGGGGTTTGTTACATCGTGGACACGTTTTAATGAAAATATTTCTGAACCAACTTCTTGATGCAGCTGTTTTAGCTCAACTTCTTGGGGTTTAGGTGCATTTTCTGCAGAATCGCCTGTATAACGTGAGTAAACAGAAGAAAACGTAGATCCAGTGCGGAGCTCCTCTTTTGCGTGTAGGGCATCGGTATAATCAGAAAATGGAATAAGCGTTATAGATCGTTTTTCGGGCACTTGGTTGTTAGTTTGTTTGTACAGTGTTTGTAAATTGTCATTAGTGACCTTTACTGTTTGTGCGATGGTTTGGAAGTTAAGTAAAAGAACATTAAATGAACGAGC
Source organism: Alphaproteobacteria bacterium CMAR1 (assembly GCA_963693005.1). Classification (GTDB taxonomy): domain Bacteria; phylum Pseudomonadota; class Alphaproteobacteria; order UBA6184; family UBA6184; genus Bodonicaedibacter. The sequence goes on from OY843726.1 coordinate 947,609, forward strand.
TTCATTCACTTTGAATGCGCTAGTATGTTTGTTATAGAACTCTTTGAGCTTTGTTGTGTCAGGCTCAGATACATCAGGCAGTTTGTCGATATTAATTGAAACAATCTGAATGTCTTGTTCTTGTTTTAAATAGCGGTACATTGGCTCTGAAAAAGCTTTTGGGGAGTATTGCAGTTGTGAGTCTAGGGATCCGGCTAGCATAGCGCGCCCAAGCTGTGTTCGGAGTTCTTCGACGTATTTTGATTCAGAAAGGCGTGATTTGCTTAAGTGTTCAGCAAAGCGTTCCTTGCTAAACTTACCTTGCGCATCTTTAAAATTAGGGTCTTTTTGGATGGCTTTTGTAATTTGCTCTTCTGATGCAATGATACCAATACGTTCTGCTTCTTGAGTGACAAGCTCGCGTGTAATTAATTCAGAAACGGTGCGACTTACTATTCCTAACCCTAGAGCTTCTTGGTCTGTAATTGTGCGTCCAAAATATTGCTTCATAGAGTCTTTTTTTTGTTCTAGAGCCTGTAAAAAATCAATGGCTGGAATGACGGTGCTACCAACATGTGCCACTGGCCGTTTTGCTTTGTTTGAAGTGAAAAAGTTAGAAACTCCTAACGACAGTGCAACAGCAACCATTACAACGGCTAGCAATATGCGCATTAAAAAACTGTTAGACGATTGTCGTAAGAAGGAAATCATTTCAACCTCAATTCATGTTGTTTACGTCGAAGTATACTGATTTATGTATCAAAAATCGAGTCTTTTAAGGAGGAGTGCTAATTTTTAGTGCTAATTTGTATCTATGGGAATTAATAGATCTGCATGGTCTATCCCCGATACAAGTTGATGGAATAAAATGTACCTAACGCTCTTAGAAGAATTGGTTGAGAAATTAGGCGAGGTATAAAGCGATTGAATTTTTCCTGGAGCAGTCTTAGTAAACTCTTCTATGTTTAAGCCCAGTGTTGATATTAGAAAGTGTGCTGTGTGAACATCTAGCCATTGATTGTAATCTTGGTAGATTTTGTGTAAAACGTCTTTCTTTTCTGTATGGGGCAACTCTTGAAATGTCGGATGTTGATTTTCTGTTGGAGCTCTAAAAAGGTTTTCTAAAGAATGTTTTTGAGCAAAGCAGTTTAAAATAACTGCGATTACTTGGTTGTACTGAGAGGTCTTTTGAATGAGAGCTGCCTCCACTGGAGAGGAGAAGAACTTCGTTATTTCAGACTGCAAAACAAGAGAGTCGGTTATTAAGATAGCCTGTGCTTCTGCAATAGTAGCCCCACTATGGATTAGATCGTTTATTTTTATCTGTAAAGTGAGTAACGTGGATATTAGTTGCTCTTTATTAGGTAGATCATCTGAAATTCCCTCTGTTGTCCATTTCTCGTTAAGTTCATTGCTTAGGGTGTTTGATAGTTTTAGTAAGTCAGAGGGTTGTTCTAAAGTTTGAACTCTATTAATAATCAAGCGTTCTAGGCGATTTAATGTCGTATAAGCGTCGACTAAGGATGAGAGCGGACCCGAGGCTATAGGATCATACAGGTTAACTTGCTCCTGTAAAGTTTCGACCAGCTGTTTGCGGGTAATTCCTAAGGCATAAAAATAACAATTTCCATCTGGAGTTACGGAAACTCTTCTGAATTTACGTTCGGTTGCAATGTCGGTGTAAATGTTATGTGTAACCCCGGGTTGTTCTTTATAGTATTGATCAAAACTTTCCTCAGGCGGAAGAGGTCTATCTAAAGATGGAGGTTGTTCTATAACACAATGAATAGGGATAGGCAGCGACATTGAATAACTATCGGCATCTTCAGGCAAAATGTTACGTGAAGATAAGAGTGGGATAGAAGCAAGCAGGCAAATAAAATATATAAAGCAGCGCATGAGTTATAAAGTATAACTATCTTGTCAACCAGTCAATTAATAATTGACGTTCCAGGAAAGAAAAAGTTCTGCACTAGAGTGAAATGGGTTAATAAGAGTAAGCGAGCATTTTGTTGTTTTGGTTGAAAATTGAGCTGAGAATGCAACGTCAACAGCTAAAGAAGAAGGTGAAATTTGAAGCTCTTGAGTTTGATAAAGAGCTTTTACAGTAGCTGCTAAACAGAAATTTTCGCTGTCTGAACTATGGGTGAGCTTAGAAGATAATAGGGCTTCTGGATGCAAGGTATGGAAGGCAACCTGATGAGGAGTTTCGGGTAACATAAAATGCACGAAGCCAATAGAAGGTTTTATGCTTATGGAGCCAAATTTAAAGTTTCGCTCTAAGTGGGTTGTGTTGTTTAGGATGATTAATGGGGAGTTAGCGTCCGGCGTTAAAGCGTATGAATGCGCACAAGAGTTTGTTTTGTGAATATAATGATTAATTGTTAAATCGTAGTTATTAATACAAAAAGAGTGCCCAACTCCCAGGCTATTCGTGGTGCTGTATTTATGAGAGTCGTGGGTAGAGGCGGAGCTGATAGAAATGCGGGTTTTTCCAACCACTCCGGTGGAGCTTGCAGAAAATCCTTGAGCTGCGATTTGTGATTTCAGCGTTGAAATTTGCATGGTTTGAAAGGCTTGTTGGAGTGGTGGAGTGATGCGCGCAAATCCATTAGCTAGTGCATTTGAATCATCACTAATTTTGAGATATAAGCCTTCGGCGGTATTTGGTAGGTTGTCTTCAGAGGGGATAGGGAGCCTTTGGAGAGTAAGCTTTTTTCGTAACAGTTGACCGCTAGTTAAAAGCTGATCTGTATTGAGATCCTGTTGGAACCCAATATTTGATTTAATAATAAGTAAGGGTTTATTGGAAGGAGTGGTGTTTAATTCTGAAATTCCAGGAGCTGGGTTTAGAATTATTTTTCCTTTAAGTGTTGGCTTTTCACTGTCTAACCCCGAGTGTGTAAAAGGATAGTTCAGGGTAAGGGTTGAGACTTTTTCTTTTCCTAAAAATAAGTGCAATTCTGACCCGGCAAAAAAGTGTGCTGGACCGTTAATTGTTAAAACATGTTCGGGTATTTCAGTGTTTTTTGCATATAAAAACGTTTTATTTCTGGAATCTGAGGCTCGTTGTGAAAACATAATATTAGTTAAATCGGGCTCTCCGGATGTAACACGTCGAGTTTGTAGATTGATGGTAGAGTTTCTGGAAGTTAATGTTCCCTGAAAATTGACTGAGTGAGTGGTAATAGTTGCATGATCAAGATTGACTGAACCAGAACTCTCGATGGTTAGAACGCCAGTTTGAGTTAAGTCCCGATCATACTTAAGAGCTTTCTGTGCCATGAGTACGGATAAACCATACCCGTTTGTTAGATCTATAACGCTACCAGAATGCATATCTAGTTGACCAGTTTCCATTCTACCTCGGACATCAATCCAGGTGTGTTCACCCATAATAAGTCGATCTTGTACAAGCAAAGTTGTGCTGTTATCTAGATCTCCAGGAATATATAGCCCGGTTGACTTTTCCATTTCCAAGTGCTGAAGGACGTGATTACTATCTGTTTGTAGAGTGGAAGCCTGGTGATCATTTGAAATTCGGGCTCTTGATTCGTTTTCAGGAGGCGGGCTTACTGAGCCATGCTGATCTGTCCAGCGCGTCGTATTTTCTGACCATTTGGGTAACTGATCGAGTTGGTCTTTGATAGACTCTTTTATGTCGTGTTCATCTCTTTGCTCAAGTGTGAGGTTATTTTTTGTATAGTGGTGTGTGTAATAATGTTGCAAGATTGGAGTTGCACGTGTTCGGACTGTATAAATGGCGGGCGCTACTCCAAGAGCTCCGGGTCTTATATTTACTGGAGAACTTGTTGTTGCGGTTGACGGGATAGACGTAGTTGTGTCAGTGGGGGCTGAGCTAGGGTTGTTTGGATCTTCACCTATGCATGCGGCCAATAGGCAAGAAATGCTATAAAACAATCCATATTGTATGTACTTTTTTTTTGTCATTTTTTCGTACAATTCGTTTATTTCTGAGCTAGTGGTATTAGCTTCTGCCCTTTATGTATTAGATTATACGCTTCTGGTGTTAGCGTGCCATCTTCGTTGTGAAGGATAAGGCCAGCGTATAGTTTTAGCGGGCCTTTTACGCACTTTCGTGCTTTAACAAGAACACGCTTTGCTGGTTTTCCCATCTTTGGCCACAATGGAAACACTTCAATATTACCAAAGTGTACACCTAAAATAGTTAATATTTCGTCTAAGCGATGTGCTGAATGAATGAGGGTTAGGTGTCCTCGGGATTTTAGGGTGCGATGAGCTTCGTGAATCCACTTTTTTAGGCTTGTTTCCTGCTCTCCATGAGAAATTGCCTTGTTTTTTGAGGGGGAGTTGAGATAGTGGTTGAGATCAAAAAACGGAGGATTCATCATTACGTGATCGTAAAAGTGCCCAGGCATGATGCGGTCGGTTAAATTTCCCGCAAAAAGAGTAATCTGTTTGGAGTAGTCGTTGTCATCAATGCTGCGTTGTGTGATAGGCAGAATATCTTCCTGGATATCAAGGCCATGTATGTGGATGTCTGGATGTTGAGTGGCAAGCGCAAGAGAGGCTGCGCCAGTTCCGATGCCTAGTTCTAAAACATACTGATTGGAGGTTGGATGCGTAAACGCGGCGAGCACCACTGAATCTAGCGCAAACCTATAACCTTTTAAAGGTTGCCATACTATGATGTTTTCTTCGAAAAGGGTTGTTTTTTCTAAATCAAGAGTCATTTTTGCTCCAGGGGCCCATCATTAAGGAATCTTATCATAATTTGTAAAAAAGGACGTAGGGCTTTATGAGTCTGTAATGGTTTGGAGATCAGATTGATATTTCCATTCATGCAAGAACTTAGAGTTGGAGGCATAAGAGTAAATAGATGGTGTGCAAAATTAATTGAACGATCATTTAATTTTATGCAAAGTTAGTAGATAAAAAATTTCGACACAAATATAAATCAGCTAATGCAGGGGGGAGAGCTTGGTTGGGGTTGCGTTATAACGCACCAGTTTAAGAAATAAGTCTGCGCCTAGTTTTTGTGGTATTTTAGGGAGAAGTATTAGAATAAATAGACTGCGCGCGATTTAGAAATGCACTTAACATTGTGTCACCCATTTCGTTTAGAATGGGGGATATTATTTTTTTTAGTAGCCAGGATTTTGGCTCGAAATCAATTTGAAATTCTATACGACAACCTGCCCCTTCTAGAGTGAGTATCCACGTACTATTAAGGTGTTTTAAGCTGCCGTGTGTTTGCTGAATGTTGATTTTTTCGGGAGCCTGCATTGTAATATTTGATTGGAAAGTGCCAGTAAAGCCTTTGTATCCAATGGACATATCTGCACGCATATGTGCATTGGAGGATTCATGGATATGCGTATTTTGGCAAAAGGGTAAAAAGTCGGGGTATTGTTCTACGTCCATAATCAGTTTAAATAGCTGATTGGGTGAAAAAGCAGACGTTGCCGATTTATGTAGCTGAGGCATGTAGTTTTAACTGCTCTTCGCGGGCAAGGCGTAAGCGTGTAAAGTCATCGCCAGCATGATAAGATGAGCGTGTTAAAGGAGACGCAGATACCATGAGGAACCCTTTGCCTCGGGCCATTTTTTCCATAGTTTGGAAAGTGTCTGGATGGATGTAATCCATGACTGGATGGTGTTTTTGCGTGGGTTGTAGATATTGGCCAATGGTCATGAAATCTACTTCGGCCGAGCGCAAATCATCCATGACCTGGTACACTTCTTTTGTTTCCTCTCCAAGGCCAACCATGATGCCAGATTTTGTAAAAATAGATGGGTCGGCATCTTTTACAAATGAAAGGATTTTTAGCGAATGGAAGTAACGTGCCCCGGGACGTACGGATTGATAAAGGCGAGGGACGGTTTCTAAGTTATGGTTAAAGACATCTGGTTTTGCGTCTATGACCTTTTCAATAGCGCTGCGTTTTCTGCGAAAATCGGGAGTGAGGACTTCGATAGTTGTTGTAGGGGAGCTGGTGCGGATGGCGCGAATAACGGCAGCAAAGTGGCCAGCCCCTCCATCATCTAAATCATCGCGATCAACCGACGTAATAACGACATGGTCTAACGCGAGCTTTCCCAAAGCTTCGGCAACACGTTCGGGTTCGTGGGGGTCAAGTAAGTCAGGGCGGCCGGTTGCAATGTTGCAAAAAGCACAGGCGCGGGTACACACACTGCCCAAGATCATAATGGTTGCGTGTTTTTTAGACCAACATTCCCCGATATTTGGGCAGGCTGCTTCTTCACACACTGTGTTTAAATTAAGCCCCTTGATGATGTTTTTTGTTTCTAAATATTCTTTTTGTACGGGGGCTTTAACACGAATCCAATCGGGTTTTTGTAGCTTTGTCATAGGTCTCCGTTAGGTTACATGTGGATGGCACGACCATAGGCATCTAGGACGCTTTCGTGAATCATTTCAGAAAGTGTTGGATGCGCAAAGATGGTGTGCATGAGTTCAGCTTCAGTTGTTTCAAGCTCTTTTGCAACACTAAAGCTTTGGATCATTTCAGTGACTTCTGGACCAATTAAGTGTGCGCCTAATAACTCGCCTGTTTTTTTATCAAAAATAGTTTTTACGAAGCCTTCCATATCACCCAAAGCTACCGATTTTCCATTCCCTGCCGCGGCAAAGCGCCCGACGTTGATGTCGTAACCTTGGTCTTTTGCTTTTTGTTCTGTGAGACCAATGCTTGCAATTTGTGGATGCGTGTAGGTGCAACCAGGAATACTAGTTTTTTTGATAGTGTGCGGTGACTTGTTTGCAATTTTTTCGACACACATAATGCCTTCGTGGCTTGCTTTATGAGCTAACCAAGGGCCTGCGACAACATCGCCAATGGCGTAGATGCCAGGTTCGGCTGTTTCACAATATTCGTTGGTTAGTATGCGTGTGTTTTCAGTTTTGATTTTTGTAGATTCTAGACCGATGTTTTCGATGTTTCCTATAACACCCACTGCAGTAATAACGTTATCGTAGGTTTCGGTTTGTGCGCCTTTTGGCGTTTTAAGCACTGCATCTACTTTGTTGCCATTAACGGTAAGTGATTCTACCGTGGTTTTTGTAAGGATGTTGATGCCTTGAGATTCAAAAGCTTTTTGAGCACGCGTTGATATTTCTTTGTCTTCTTGTGGGAGAATTTGATCCATAACTTCTACAACGGTGACATTGCTGCCAAACGTATTGTAGAAGGAGGCAAATTCTGAACCGATAGCACCACTGCCAACAACGAGTAGTTTTTTTGGAAGCTCATCGGGCACAAGGGCTTTTTTATACGTCCAGATATATTTTTCGTCGGGCTCTAAACCTTTTAATGTACGGGCGCGAGCTCCTGTTGCAAGAATAATATTTTTTGCAGTTAGAGTTGTGGTTTCTTTTTGTGTTGTTACTTGAACAGTTTTAGACCCGTTGAGCTTTCCTTTTCCTTCAAAAATTGCGACTTTATTTTTTTTGAGAAGGTGTTTTACACCGCCGGCTAACTGTTCGGATACTTTGCGTGAGCGGGCAACGACTTTTTGTAGATCGAAGCTGACATTAGATGCAGATAGGCCAAATTCATTTGCATGTTGCATTAGGTGGTAGACTTCAGCGCTGCGCAGTAATGCCTTTGTGGGAATGCACCCCCAATTTAAGCAGATGCCACCTAGATGTTCTTTTTCAACAATGGCCGTTTTTAGACCCAGCTGTGCCGCGCGAATTGCAGCGACATATCCACCAGGGCCAGACCCAATAACTATTAAATCGAATGAATTGCTCATTATATCCTTCTGTGTTTTCGTACAGTGTAATCAAAATGTTCTGTTGGCTCAACTGATTTTGCGAATAGAGTGAGCTGAGCTAGAGTTATACTAGAAAACAAGGCGACCTCCTGGATGGCTTGCTCAAAGTATTATTACTTTAAAGAGAGCTTATTTTTCGGAATCTTTTTTTCCAGTCTGTAAGCGCTTTGCTATTTTTCGTGAGGACTCTGCAGAATATTTAGGGCTTTTGAAGCTTTTAGGGTGGTTTTGTTTAGTTTCAAATTCCTCAATAACTGCCAATGCAGAAGGAGTTAACGGTTCATTATTAAGAAGTTCGTGACTGGCCGTGTTATTAGATATTGCGCTAGTTAATAGTGTAATTGCAGATATATAAAGTTTCATCACAGTTTCCTTTTTTTTTATTGTTAGTGATTAGTTTCGTGTGTCGTTAGTTTTATAACGAAGAGGCTGACGTGTAGTTAATAAGAGTTCGATTTGCTGAAAAGGTCTAACCATTGTTAGACCTTTTTCGTTACAGCGTGGATTTACCCTGCTTGAGTCCCTGATGTATATACTTATTGATGGTTCTTCCCACGAAGGCGAGGCTGTTGTATTTTGCCTCGTTGAGAATTGAAGCTTGGGGTGCTTGATTGTAGATTTTCTTTTCTTTTAGGGTAGGACTTGGGTGAAGATGGTGATTGCGGTTTAGACCCTTGGGTCTTGACGGTGTCAGATACCTGAGCAACTACTTCTGTTGTTTGCGTTTTTGATGGGCTGCTTTGCTCTTCTTGAGAAAGTTCATTTGTCGCAGATAGTTGGGAAGCACTTAAAATTGCAACGAAAGTAGCAACATAAAAAGTGGTTACTTTTAACATTATGTATATCCTTATTATTTTTATTATTTAGATAGTTTAAACACGTTCGATCGCGATGGCAATACCTTCTCCACCACCAATACACAATGCAGCTATCCCTTTTTGTAAGTTATTCTGTTCTAATGCGTGTAATAAGGTGGTAACAACGCGCGCTCCGGAAGCACCAAGAGGGTGTCCTAATACAAGTGCGCCGCCATGAATATTAACTTTTTCAGCGGGAATATTAAGGTCTCGCATGGCAGCAAGTGGAACCACTGCAAATGCTTCGTTAATTTCAAATAGATCTATATCTTCAACTGACCAGTTAGCTTCTGACATTGTTTGTTTGATGGCATTTACGGGAGCTGTTGTGAACCATTGTGGCTCATGAGAGTAGGTAGCGTATGCACGAATGATTGCGCGGGGATTTAATCCGGCTGACTTTCCTGCGGCTTCTGAACCGAGTAGTACGGCTGAGGCACCATCAGAAATAGGGCTGGCACTGGCGGCTGTGATGGCTCCATCTGGTTTGAAAGCAGGGCGCAGTTTAGAAATTTTTTCTGGTTTTGCTTTTCGAGGGCCTTCGTCATGTTCTACAGTAAAAGGAGATCGTCCGCCTATTTCAATGGGAGTGATTTCGTTGATGAAATAACCGGCTTCTTGAGCAGCAAGTGCTTTTTTTGTTGAGCCAAGGGCAAAGGCATCTTGCTCTTCGCGGCTAAAGTTATATTTTTCAGCTAACCGCTCTGCAAGAACACCCATGGAAGTTCCTGGTTTTTCATAGGCGTCTTCTAGTCCATCTAGGGCCATGTGGTCCATGAGCTGCGTATGGCCATATTTCTGACCTTTTCGAGCATTTGGCATTAGAAAAGGTGCATTACTCATGCTTTCCATGCCACCTGCTACAACAAGGTTATGACGACCTAAGCGAATACTATCTGCGGCCATCATAATGGCTTTTAGACCAGACCCGCAGACTTTGTTGATAGTCGTAGCGTTGACCTGTTGAGAGAGGCCAGATTTTAAGGCAGCCTGACGAGCAGGAGCCTGCCCCAGGTTGGCAGGAAGCACACTTCCCATAACGACTTCTTCAATTAAATTTGTATCAATATCAGTGGTTGCTGCTTTAATAGCGGCAGCGCCCAGATCAATGGCAGATTGTGTGCTAAGTTCACCTAAAAACGCACCCATTGGCGTGCGTTTTGCATTAAAAATCCAAACATCACTCATGTTGTTTTCTCACCTAATATTAGTTTTTCTATATCATAGAGGGGAGAGTTCTAACGAAACGTTAACTGGGTTTTGCTTTTGTTGCAGGAGGGGGGGTAGTTGTTGGTGCGCTGTCTGCAACTTTATTTCCAGTAATAATGGCGTTTCGCATTTGCTCAAATAAATCCTGCATACTGGAGGGAGAGTGCGGAATTAAAATTGTATTTTGATTGCCGTGAGCACCTAAATCTTTTAGCGTATCAAAGTACTGAGCCATCATGATTAATGTCATTGCATCACGAGGGCTGCTATCTCCCATTTGGCGTTGAAACTCATCTAATGATTCACGAAGGCCATCCATAATTGCACGACGTTGACCTGCCATACCTTGTCCTTGTAGAACTTTGCTTTCTGCATCTGCTTCGGCTTGTTTGACCTTTAAGATTTTTTCTGCCTCACCTTTTTCCATTGCTGCAACGCGTAGGCGTTGTGCTTCATTGATTTCATTCATGGCAGTTTTAACGCGAGCATCAGGGTTGATATCGGTGACGAGGGCTTTAATAATATCGTACCCGAAATCATTCATAACTTCTTGAAGTTCTTCTTTTACAGAAATTGCAATTTCATCTTTTTTAGAAAAAACATCATCAAGATCAATAAGAGGTACGCGTGCACGGATGACATCAAATACGAAAGATTGAATTTGGGCCTCTGCATTATCAAGAACGTAAAATGCTTCATAGACTTTGCCTGGAAGTACGCGGTACTGCACAGATGCAACGATATCAATGAAAACGTTATCTTGTGTTTTTGTTTCTACGGCAACATCTAGCTGCTTTACACGCAGGTTAATGCGCCCGCCAATGCGATCAATGATGGGTATTTTAAAATTAAGGCCAGCTTTTGCAGTGTGGGTGAAGCGTCCAAGACGTTCAATTATAGCAGTTGTTTGTTGATCAACGGTAAAGAGAGTGCCGAATAAGATCAAAATACCCAAGACTACAAGGGCAATAAGAAACGGGGCTAAATCAATCATGGTTATATCCTACTAACAATTAAGTTGAGTATACACGGCTGCCTTTTAAGGAACAAGTTATGCATTAAAGATCCCCCCGCCTTTTTTAAAGGAGGAGGGGGGGGAGTAGAGTTAGCGGTTAAGGCTAAAGTTTAGGGCAGTAGAGGCACCCAAGTTAGAGCCCAAGCTTAGGTTAGAGGTAAAAGAGACCCCACTATGAAGGTTAAGAGACCCCGACCATTCTACGGACCCATCAAACCCACGAGTGGATCCAATGTCTTTAGTATCGTTAGACCAGTGATGCGTACCATAGCCAGCCTTTGCAACTAGGCGCGTATCGATAGAGTAAGAATCGATAGTAAGTTTAGCGATATCAAGCTCTAGCCCCAGCGACACAGTGGTATCGTTCAGCGTGAACAGTTGGTCACGGTTTAGAGTCCGTGAATGGAACTGAACAAACGGAGAGAGATAAAAGTTTGTATCTACCCCGAGAGTAAGCATAGATTGAGAGCCTTCCCAAGCAGAATCATGCAGGTTAGTAGCAGAGACAGAGCCGAACTGAGCCTCTATAAATGCACCCTTCCAAGAGTGAGAGAGAAGAGCGCTAGATTCAAACTGAGACCCATTAGCTTCAAACCCATTGCCAGAGTTTGCATATCCTTGAGAGATCCCTATGAGGGTATTACCCAGTTTATAGGAGGCCGTTCCTGAGGTAAGAGAGGTAGATTTAGAGGCATCTAAGCCACCCGTAAGAGAGATATGAACGGGAAGGTTAAGATTGAAGAGTTGGCCATTGTTTCCATTGGCAGAAAAAGCCCTGAGATCAAGCGCCCCTTGAGAGGAGACGCGTGCATTGCGAGAGGAGCTGTGAGAGAGAGTGGTTGGCATACCCGCAGCTAATGCAGAGACAGAAGGAGTGGTATCGATACCATCTAAATCAAGGCCGTCAAACAAACCTGCGAAGGGGTTGATTTCTGCAACAATAGGGTTGCCGTCTGCATCTAGTTCAGGATTAAACTCCCACCAAGGCTCTTTCTCGGCTCCTGAGTTAATCTTACGCATAGTTTTCCAACCACGGTAGGATTGCTTCATCGCGGTGATAAGGATTTTAGCGAACTCTGTTTGTATGCGAGTATGCACGTCCTCAGTAATAGTAGCTGTTTCCCCGTCTGGAAGATGTACATTTTCTGTTTCAGAATATCCCCCGCGTTCTGTCAAACTAAGTGGTTGAACTGAGTAGCCGTCTTCGGGATAGAATGTATTTACCTTATTTAAAGCATACACACCTGCATCTGTGACATTGGGTACGCCAACGTGTGCTAAGAGGGACCCTTTTACATAAAAAGAGTTGTAGTCGGTTGAAAATTTTATAGCGCGGAATGGAGATTGGTTGTTTGGGTTAACTATGTTGTAAACTAGATTTTTAGTTGTTTTCTGAATATAGGGGGCTTCTCTTTCCATTTTTTCTTCAGTTGATTGGTTGAGAGGTCCGGAATAGGCAAACACAAACTTTTCTGTGAGTTTGAGTGTGACCGCTTGTGTAAAGTTTTTAACATACAGTTTGTTATCAAAAATAGAGTGTAGTTTTTGATCTGTAGCTGCATATACAGTGTTTGCTAAAGTATCTAAATTTTCAGGGAAGTGGCTGTCTTTAGGTGTTTTATCAACAAGCTCAACGTATTGCTTTTCCTTGGTATTCAGAGGATCTATCAACCCAGATAATAAGTCGTTAAAAATTGTTTCTTTGGGACTTAGCTTATAAAACTCTGTGCCAAGAAATGGGCGGGTAAGGTCAGAACTTTGAAGTAATTTGTTTATTTTAGTTCTTATGTAAGAGTCAAGGTTTTCAGGACTAAACTTATTAATTAGTTGTTGTATTTCAATAAGATCTGCCCACGGTTTTTGAGGATTGCTGGGGACAGTTAGGTCGCCCGCTACGTTGAAGGTATTATATTCTTCTGTTAATTTATCAAGGGGGTCAAAAAACTCCCTTTTGATAAAGGGCCTTAGCTGCTCTTGAGCTCTTAAAGTGAATGCGTCCTGCGCAGTTTGGGCAGCTTCTTTTTCCTCCTGATTATTTTCAGCTAATTCGGCTACATGTATCTCAAAGTCTTGGTCGATTTTTCCTAAAATAGTATTAAATTCTGCTGAAAATTGTACTTCTTGCGCATGTGTTAGCGCAAAAGGCATGGTAACTGCTGTTGTCGTTTCTCCATTATCTGACGCTGTTGTAGCCGTAGTTGTTGAGGCCGCGTGTGAAGAGCCATCAGAAATAGTTACAGCTTGCCCGGCTTGTCCGTCGGGTGTGACGGTTGATTGATTTTGATTGTTTCCATCACCACAGGCAGACAGTGCCAGGGCGAGTGCGGAGGTTGTGAGTAACAGTTTTTGGTGATGCATAGTTTCCTCTAAATAATACATATAGTTAGGGTATAATTGCTGAGTTTAATTGACAAGGGTTAATCTTTTATTAAGAGCTTAGTTTTTTAGAGTTAGGCCGTCATAGCAGGGGCGGATATGGCTGGGGAGTAGTTGGCAAAGTTGGTGGTAGTCTAGGTCTTTACTCATTTGCGTAAGGTAGACGCGTGTGGGATTAAGGCGATTAACCCACGATAAAGTTTTGTCGAGATGCGCGTGTACGTTTGAGGGAGTTGTTCGCAGGCAATCAACGACCCAGGTGTCAATTCCTTGAAGTTTTTCAAATGCCGTATTGTCCAGCTCGACAACATCAGTAGAGTAGGCAAAGTTATCAATACGTAAGCCTAGAGTGGTGATAGTTCCATGATCTTGAAGAAAAGGAATGATGGGTATGTTTCCTATATTAAGGGGGGTGGTGCTGATAATTCTTGGTGTTAAAAATGGTTTAAAATCTTGAGGTGTTGCAGCGTTTTTTCCGAGACCAAAGAGATAAGGAAACCGTTGCTGAAGTTCAGTTAAACAGCGACTTTCTCCATAAATTGGTAGTGGTTTTTGATTGTTTAAATAATATACTAAGCGTAGATCATCGATGCCATGAGAGTGATCGGCATGTTCATGTGTGTAAAATACGGCATCAATGGTGTGTTTCTTTTCGCGGATGAGCTGTTCGCGAAGATCTGGGCTTGAGTCGACCAATAGCGTTGTATTGTTGTATTCAATAAGTATAGATGTGCGTGTGCGGCGGTTTTTAGGGTTGTTGGGGTCGCAATTTCCCCAGTTATTGCCAATGGTTGGAACGCCAGCAGATGCTCCGCACCCTAGAATTGTGACGTTAAATGTCATGGTGAATTTTAACTTTTGGACAGATGGTTAAAAAGTTTTCTGTTGTTTGTTCGACGACTTGATTGATAGGGAGGCCTTTTAGTTCTGCAACCTTTTCGGCGACATGCACGACGTATGCGGGGTGGTTGGGTTTTCCCCGATAGGGTGTGGGAGCTAAATAGGGGGCATCGGTTTCAATTAGCATTTGATCTAATGGTAACCAACGAACGATGTCTTGAAGTTGAGTGGCATTTTTGAAGGTTACTATGCCGGAAATAGAAATTAGATAGCCAAGATCGAGGCAAGCTTTTGCCATTTCTGGGGACCCCGTAAAACAGTGAATGATGCCAGTGATGTTGGTTGATTTTTCGCAGCGGAGGTGTTTGACGGTGTCATTGTCGGCATCGCGCGAGTGAATTACGAGTGGTAGTCCTGACGCTTTGGCAGCATCGATATGTGCAGCAAAGGCTTTGTGTTGAGTGGCCTGATCGCTTTGTTCATAGTAATAATCTAGCCCAGTTTCGCCTAAGCTGATAACTTTATCTGTAACTTCTGACAGCAAAGCATCGGTAAGGCGAGATTGTGATAATTCAGCGACTTCGGAGGACTCATTAGGGTGAACGCCAATGGAGCAGTAGACGTGATTAAATTGGTTTGCAATGGTTTTGATTTTAGCGCTTTCATCTAGACGAGTGGAGATGGTGTGCAATAAGCGTACATTTGCATTCCACGCACTGTTAACAACATCGGTAATGTTGTGGTCTTTTTGGAGGTAATCTAAATGACAGTGAGTGTCTGCATATATCATAAGTCGGTTTCCATAGTTCTGCGCGCGGTTAGCGCAGTAATAAGTGTGCCTGAATCTAAATAGTCGAGCTCTCCTCCTAGAGGAACACCTTGTGCAATTGACGTAATTCGGAGATTGGGCTGCGTAAGTTCTGCAACAAGATAATGATTGGTGGTTTGACCTTCCATCGTTGCATTTAATGCCAACGTGATTTCTGTAATGTTATCTGAAATGATGCGATTTTTTAAATGAGGGATGCGAAGCTCATCTGGGCCGATTCCGTCAAGTGCAGATAGGGTGCCGCCAAGGACATGGTAGCTGCCTTGGAATCCGCCAGATCGTTCGAGTGCCCAAAGATCGGCTACATGTTCTACAACGCAGAGGTGGTGCTTTTGACGAGAGGTTGAAGCGCAAATAGAGCACGGATTGTTGGTGTCCATATTTCCACACGTTGTGCATTCGGAGACATTGTCGGAAGTATGCTGAAGAAGGTTGATGAGAGGGGTAAGTGTTGTTTGTTTGTTTTTTAATAGATGGAGTACGGCTCTGCGAGCCGAGCGGGGCCCGAGTCCGGGTAATTTACCCATAAGTTTAATTAAATGTTCAATTTCGGCGCCCGCCATCACTAATCCTTTAAAATGGGAGTTTCATTCCGCCTGGAAGGCCCATTCCGACAGTGGCTTTTTCCATTTCGGCTGAAGTTTTAGTGTCAATTTTGCGTTTGGCATCATTAACTGCTGCGATGATTAGATCTTCTAGCATTTCTTTGTCGTCAATATTTAAGAGGTCAGGTGATAGTTTTACTTCTTTAAGTTCGTGTTTTCCTGACATTACAACTGTGACCAGATCTGCGCCAGCAGTTCCAGTTTCGGTGATGGTTTCTAATTCAGCCTGTGCGTCTTGCATTTTCTGTTGCATTTGTTGGGCTTTTTTCATCATTCCGGCGATGTTCATAGTTTTGCTCTATTGATTTATTGAATTCTAGTAAATTAACGAATTTTGACAAGAACCTCAAGTGAAAACTCTATAAGTATTAATAGTTGGGAGATGTTAAAAACAAGCCGTGATAATTGGTGTTGTGTTTTAAAGAAGAGGCAAGTAGTTTTCTGTTTGTTTTTATGGGCTTTTAGGAGTGGAGGTGTGAAAATTAGTAAAAACAGACATCATGAAAGAGGGGTAAGTATAGAAAGAAGTTTTGTGTGTCTGGGGTAAAAGTGGGCATACATGGCGGCGTGAGACTTGCCAACTAAGGCAAAAATATTAACTCTATGTTTAGTTATCTAAGTAATCTGCTGTTGTAAGAATTTAGATTTGAAGTTTTTATGGGATATGTTTTACGAAAATCGATGATAAATTGCCGTTGATAGGTTGTGTGAATCAGGAAAAATCAGATTTATAGTTACTGTGCGAGTGGTCACTTTAGTGACTTATATTGTATCTAGCTTGAATTTTGTTAGAATGTCGCTATATACCTGATATCATGAATGGGGAGTGTATGATGCGGCCAATAACAGCGTGTATTTTAGGAATGATGGCGGGCAGTCTGGTCTTGATATGGGCAGTGGTAAAGCGCCCGCACTTGAGCAACATGGACCAGGTGAGTGTTGATATAAATGTATTTTCAGTAAAAAAATAGTTGACAGCACTAAAAAAGTAGATATAGTTGTATCTATAATATGCATATTTTTAATTTTTCGGCCCTCTTCAGAAATGAAGTGGGTTTTTTTTGTTGATGTTTTTTTCTTGAAGTTGAAGAAAATAGTGGTCTAGACTGAATAGTGTAACAACAATAAAAAAAGGAATAATAAATGAAAAAAATAGTTACAGCATTTTCTGTCTTATTGGCGACTACCTCGCTAAGTTTTGGAAGTAATCTTGTACAATCATCAGATTCAGAAGACGGAGCAGGCTCTGCGACTTCTGAAGCAGAGGATACTGCTGCTGAACTTCAGGCAGCTATTGAGGAAATAGAAACGAAGAATGCCGCAAGAAAAGCGCGACTTCAGGCGGCAAAAGATAAAGCTGCATCAACAGAAGAGTCAGCAGTTATAGAGCCAGGGCTTTCGGCTCAAGTTCCTGCAGGTTCGACAAATGCAGCTTCCACTGCGACTCCTGTACAACCTCAGCAGGCTGGGCCTGTGTTTGAAAAAGCTGCTTCAGCACAAGCAGCGAAAATACCGGCTAAAAAAGCACCATCAAAGAGAGTGAATCGGCGTTAGCTTTTTGACGAGTAAGATAAAGTGGTGGCTTTTGCTGCCACTTTTTTTTATGGGCTGATGTTGTGATTATGATATGATTCATAAATTTTTTTATTATAAGGAGAGGAGTGTATGGGTATTATAAAGGTAGGTTTTTGGGTAATTTTAAGCGGTATAGTTTTGGAAGGATCTGAGATAAGAGGATCATCTTCTGAGGATTCTAGTTCTTCTGGTGATGACGTCTTTGCCGTTGATGAGGCAGAGACGTCTATTTATGGAGAAGAAAAAAGGCAAAGGTTGCTTGCAAGACGAAAAGCGCAGACTGAGCAAGAAAAGTTAGAGAGAGATGTGTCGGCTTTTTTTCTATCAGAAAAGGAGAGATCTGTAGGCAAAGGTATGGAGGAGGTGGCGCTTAAGTCTGTACTTTTTCCTTGGTTGCTTAATTGTCATTTAAAAACTTCTGTAACGTGCTCTCAGGAATATTTGAACAAATTTTATATAGCAGTGAGAGCTCGTTTGGAACAATAAGCCATGAAAAATATTTGAGGTTATTAGCCTAAAGTAGTGGCGAGATGAGCTAAGGAAATTTGATATACTTAATATAAGCCCCCAAATGGGGGCTTTTTTTATGGAAAGGAATATATTATGTGGAAATGGATGCGACGTGGGTCAGTTGAGAAACAGCAGAAATTGGCAGTACCCAGCCCACTAACTGCAAAGTGGACTTCTCGGCAGTATGAACCGCTAGTAAAAGAGGGGTATGAGAAGAATGTGATTGTGTATCGATGTGTATCGATGATCGCGCGGGGAATTGCAACAGTTCCTTGGTTATTATTTCAAGGAAGCTCGATACTAACTGATCACCCTTTGTTAAAATTAATGCAATCACCATCGAAAAGTGAATCGAAAGCCTCAATGTTAGAGGATTTGGCGACGTGTTTTTTATTGTCGGGTAATGCGTATTTACACATAAAAACCAATACTTTAGGTGAGCCTGTAGAGCTGGAGGTGTTGCGTCCTGATCGTGTGCGAGTAGTGGCAGGCGAGCAGGGTGTTGAGGCATATGACCATATGGTAAATGGAATTGGTCAGCGTTTGTCGGTAGATTCGGTGGTGCATTTAAAATCAACACATCCATTGGATGATTGGTACGGACTGAGCCCTATTGAGGTGGCTGCAATGGCAATTGATCAACATAACGCCGTGAGTTCGCATAATTTGGCATTGCTTCAGAATGGGGGGCGACCATCGGGGGTATTTGTTTGGAAAAATACAGAAGAGGGGTGGGGGCTGACTGCAGAACAAAAGCAAACACTGAGTGAAGGAATAACTCAAGCTTATTCAGGGCAGGGAAATGCGGGTCGCATTATGGTTTTAGAAGGCGATGTGGAGTGGAAAGAGATGGGGTTAAGTCCTAAAGATATGGATTTTGTGGAGGGTAAATATGTGGCTGCACGTGAAATTGCACAAGCGTTTGGAGTACCGCCGATGTTGGTTGGCGTACCTGGCGATGCAACATATGCTAACTACAAGGAAGCGCGCTTTCATTTGTGGGAAGACACTATTTTGCCATTGTTAGAGCGATTTCAACATGTGTTCACATGCAATCTTGCCAAGAGGGTTGATGCGGCATTGAGATTTGGGTATGACATGGACGCGATTTCGGCACTGGCGCCTCGTAGAGAAGCAGTGTGGCGCAAAGTATCAAATGCAACCTTCTTAAGCGATATTGAAAAACGAGAGGTATTGGGTTTTGAGAGAGAGGTAGAAGGTGGAAGATAACAGTATATGTGGGTATGCAAGTGTATTTAATGAGCCAGATCAACATGGAGACGTGATGTTGCCAGGCGCATTTTTAGGAAATAAAAAAGATGACATACCTGTGTTATGGCAGCATCACCCTAACGTGCCAATTGGTAGAGTTGTGGAGATGCAGGAAAATGCGGTGGGTTTGCGAATTAGGATGGAGATATGCTTGGATACACAAATGGGCCGAGATGCAATGAGTTTGATAAAGAGTGGTGTTTTGAAAGGGTTGTCGGTGGGGTATACAGTTAAAAAATCAGCGCGAGGACAAGCTGGAGTGCGACGCAAGTTGCTGAAAGTGGATTTAAAAGAGGTTTCGTTGGTAACGTTTCCGGCGCATCCAAAAGCAAAGGTTTTTGATATATGATCTGATAGTTTGCTGTAATTTTTTTGCAAGAGTGATATGTGGATAGATCAAGCTGAGCTTTGTGTTTAAGGGGTTGTATCAATGTATGTCTACAGTTTGCGCGGGTTAAGGAAAATTTTATAAACTAAAAAAATTGATTTTTATTATATTTTTATGAATGCTAGAGATGTAGTGATTTAGTAAAGGGGATAAAAATGGTTTTAAAAAACTTACTGTGTGTACTTGTCGTATCCACGGGCGCTGTTTTTGGATCGGAAGTGGTCTCAGGATCTCGGGAGGAGATTGAAACTAAGGGGTTCTCAGTGATAATTGGACTGCCAGAAAAGGGAAAGGATTACATTATAAAGTTAACAATGCAAAGTGAACTATCCCAGGTGCTTAATACTTTGACGGCGGTTGTTTCGAGGGTGGTTCAGAGAAAAAATGATGATGATATGCCTCAGTTAAGATTAATGCAGCGTTTGGGTGGGACGGCAATAGAAATTGACGACAACCTTTGGAGAGTAAAATTAAAAACCCCAGAGAATTTAAAAGGTTTGCAGGTTGAATATGTAGATGGGGAGTTATCTGAGGTGGAGAGTCCTACTTTCACGCCGGTGTACTTGACAGGAGGACCGTTTCCAAAGTCAGTATGACATACTTCCACATTAGATGACTGATAATATCTTGTGCTTCACGGGTGGAGTACATATACTGTGCGAGTTAAATAATAATAATGGAGAGATATAATGAATAAAAAAATATTAAGCTTTACGGTTTTTAGTGCATTTGCATTAAGCAATATGGTAGTTGCCTCAAACCAAGATCTTGCGGCTGAGCCAATATCACCAGCGGGTAAACATGGTTTTGGCCATGGTGGATGTGCTGGGTTTGAGAGAGCAGTAACGTACGTTACAGTTTCTAAAATTGATGACAAGGAAAGTCAAGTTAATGTGTCGTCAAACTTGACGATGCGTGAGTTTTTAGAGCAGTTTATTTCAGGGCAAATGCAGCAACCAGCGGCGTCTCGCCTAGAGATAGGGGGCATAACTTTGGGAGCTGCAGACTATGCCAAAACTCTTGCTGAATTGGCAGGGGCAGATGCACGTCAGCTGTCTATTAACGTTATTGAAGATAAAACTCGCTCACCTCAACTATCAACTCAAGGAACGCCTGTACCTGAAGAGAGTGAAAGAATTTCCCCAATGAAGCCACTACCTGCAACTGTTGGCAGTGCTAATGCAGAGGGTGAAGAATAATTTAATACCTCATCCGATAAAAAAGGTAATAAATTGATTTGAAAGAATTATTAGCTGCAGCAATGACGTGTAACGTAGCGACCTCTTCGGAAGTAGCCGTTGTGCGTGAAGATAAAAAGTAAAACTTTTTTTTGGATAGATATGAAAGGCAGGTTTTTCCTGCCTTTTTTATTAGGTTGGTTAAGAGTGTTGACTTTTTGTTGACATTTATGATTTGTTTATAGATAAACTTTTTATAAAGAGTGGTTAGTGTGTTTCAACATATGTTTTGTTTTATTTTTAGTGTGCTTTATTTGAACTTGTGCGTGATTTTTGGATCTAGTAATGAACTGGAATCTAGAGATGTTGATGAGCCTGGAGCACCCATTTCTGGGAGTTCTGTAATGGCAAACACTGAACTAGAGACTTACTCACTGGGGTGTTCAGCCTGTGCTGCTGTAAAAGGGCGCAACGAAGAGGATGGTAGGCAGCATGACATATTAGTTCGAGTTGTTAGCAGTAGCCGCCGGGTTAAACCAGAAGCCAGTTTGGTTTTTGGAGAAGAAGAGTTGGGACTTTTCCCAGTTGTTCTTCAGGACAGAAGGACTACTCCTAAAGATGTGTTTTATTCTCTATTAGAGCAATACGATGGGCAAGATGCAGTTGAGCTAGCTTGGAAGTATCGTGTTTTGTTTTTTTTCGAAGAAACGGGGGGCGCGCTTCCTGTTGGGCAAGCTATAAGTGTGTTGAATGATTGTATATTAACTTTAAAAATAGACTTAACGACAAAAAAAGATCGTGGAGTAAGAACTTAAAAAAAACAGAAGGTGTGTTATGGAGATAAAAATGCGGGTTTTTATTATTGTGTCTTTGCTGGTTGGAAATGTTTCAGTTTTTGGTTCACAATTAAAGGCAGAAATAGAAGAGCCTATAGATATATCGATTAAAGTGCGAGTGACTCTTTCTGAAAGTAATTGGTTAAGCCCTAAGAAGCGTGAGCGCCCATTAGAATTAACTTTAAAAATTTGTACCGCCAGAGAGTTTTTATCAGAAGCGGATATTGTTAGCGCACTGGGGCATGAAGTTTCGGCTATTGATGGGCGTGTTTGCTCGCTCTATTTGGGTAATGTACCTTTTGGTGACAATAGATGTTTTCAGGACGTCGAAAAGGAAATAGTGCAAATTGACGTTGCTTCGGTGGTTAATTAGTGCGATTGATTTTAGTTAGTTTTTTTGTGGCAGTTACAGCCTGTATGTATGGAAATAGTGATATATTTCTAGTGCCAGACCCCCTGCCAGAAGCATACTTTGCAAGTGTGAAAATTCGCGTGCAGTGTATTTCTGCTAGTGGACGGATGAGAGGGGCTTGTTTTACGGTTAAATGTCCAAGAAAGTTGAGAGTAGCTAGTATGATGCGGCAATTGGTGTCTCGTGAAAGTTTGGCTTTTTTAAAGGGGGTGCAACCAGGTGATGTCCGCACTCAGATTTTTAAACACTTTAGTTTGAAGAACCCTGATTTTGAAGTGAAGCTGTTTCCTATAGATAAAGTGAAGCAAAACCCAGAGATTAGTGTTGCTCAATTTTCAGGCGAGATATCTGCGTTAGTGGAAGGATCACACTAAAAGTAGATGAGTATAAAAGAATTCTTTTTGTTATGTATGTGTGTTATTGGCCCAGTATTTGGTACAGGCTACGAGTCTTTAACCGTAGTTTGTGAGTGGGAAGGAGAGCGACTGGTTCATAGTTTTTGGTTTTCAGAGAACAAATCAGTGTTGGAGCTAAAGCAAATGTTGATAGCTAGAGGGCAGAGCTTACAAGAGACACAGTTAGAAAATTTGAAAATATCTTGGGGAAAAAGAGAATTGAAGAATGACCATAAAATTACATATGCAATAATGGATAGTTCCGCATTTTTTGTAGAAATTGTAAAAGATGAGTAAGTTGAAGTGTTTTTTTTGAAATCGTTACTTTTTATTCTGTGTGTTTTTAACTTAACAGTACCAAATTCTTGGGCTAGTTTTGTTTGTGGGAATGAAGGAGCTTGGCCTGATATAAAGGAGAGCCCAGCCCTTAGTAGTCAGCACATCTCTCCGGAGACGCACTCTCTTGTGAGTGAGGGAAGTATTACAGAATTTTCGCTTAGAAAACTATCTATTGAAAATTTTTCAGTAGTTTTTTTAGTAGAGATGAGAGAGTTGGAACGCAAAACATTTCCTATAAACTCAACGGTTAAGGACATTAAAGCCTATTTTTCATTGCAACACGCTTTGACGGGTGAGTTTGTACTTTGTGATATTTCGCGAGGTGTTTTAGCTGAGGATAGTCTTGTTTATCAAAACTCTGCTTCTGTTGGTGTTGCGGTGTGTTGTATGGAATCTGTTGATGCAGAAAATTTGCAAAGAGTGGTTCCGGAAAAAAATACATTAAACTGTGTGCTGCAGTACTGTTTTGAGGAAGAGCCTAATACAGTGCATACGGTGGGGATAGGAGAAGATAAAATACTTCAAGATTTTGCAGAAATTATTGCGCAAAAATCTGAATGTAGTACAGAAGATGTTCAGTTTTTTTTAGAAAATAAACTATTGCCCTTTGAAACCGTAGTGAGCGAGTTCTCTAGAGGTGTGCTAGTTGTGCGAATAAGTGAAGCATATTGAGCCAAAGTAACTATTTATTTTAGTTGTTTTGATATAAAGAGTTTTTAATTTAGGTGGGAAAAATGTTTTTAAAGGGGTTAATAGTAGTAGCTCTTGGTTTAGGAGTCGTGTGTGGAAGTGAGCTTGGATATGTTCAGTTATCTTCTACTAAATCAACATGGATGCCTATAGGAGTTAACCAACTAGATGTTTGTTTAGTTGGAAAAAGTGATGTTTCGCATAAAAGTAGCTGTTTAACTTATAGTTATACAGATACGTACCGAAATTTATTGAGTCGTTTAGTGCGTTCTGGATGCGGTATTGAGCTGCCATCGGATTTTGATCTTGATAAGACTTTAGACGTTGATGGAGTTCAGAGCTTTATTGCTAATTTTTGTGGAGGAGCTAGTGTGGGAGAGACAAAGTTGTTCCTAAATTTGGAAGAGCTTTTAAAGCAAGAGTATAAAAATGAGACTGAGCGTAGAGCTTACATTGTTAGTAGAGAAAGTAAAATAAGCGAGCAACATCACTCTGTAATGGCTGAGGCATTAAAGGCAGGGGGATTTGAGGTTAATGTTTGGTTGGGAGAAGTTGAAGAAAAGGTAATTATCCCATTAGGGTTGAGTTTGATAGAATTAGTGGAGTTTTTAGAAAAAAAAGGTCTGTCTATCTACTATAGGCAGTGGAAAGAAAAGTCGTATGTATTTTCTT
Source organism: Alphaproteobacteria bacterium CMAR1 (assembly GCA_963693005.1). Lineage (GTDB taxonomy): Bacteria > Pseudomonadota > Alphaproteobacteria > UBA6184 > UBA6184 > Bodonicaedibacter. The sequence continues at coordinate 971,368 of OY843726.1, forward strand.
TTTTTGCGGGATCTATTACGGGAAGTAATTATGAAAATATTTTTGACGGTAATAAATTAACAGATGATGCCCAGCCTGATGTGATTATGCAGATTATAAAAAGATACAATAATGATGCAGAAATTGATCGATTGAGGCGTTATATGGCAAAGGCTAAGTAACATATTTATATCGTGTGCTTGTTCATAGTAACTTAGAAAGACCCACTTGTTTAAGGCTAAAGCTTTAAAATAGAGCAACGATCGATATAATCAGAAGAGGAACCATAATGTTGAGCCCCAGCACTATAGTAATATTTTTTGCTTTAGAAGTATTTGGAAGCGATGGGGGTGGTTTACCAGTAGAAGAGCTAGCTATAGAGGAAGATAACCATGTTTTAAGAAGTATGGGTAGAGAATCTTGGAACATAATTGATGTACAGGAGAACTTTGAGTGGCGCTTTAAAGTGGGAGTATTGATTGAGGATGAGTTGTTAGAAAACTCTGTGTTGTCCGTCTTTTATAAGCACCACGCTCATAGTGTGAAAGCGCAAATTATCTCTGCTTTGCAAGCTAAGGAAGTGGAGTTTGACCCCGCATTTTTTGATACCTCTAAAGCGTTGTTAACGCCGAGAGCCGTCGTTGAAGTTTTAACGGCTTTTGGAGAGGTGTACAGTGAAAGTTTGTTGGGCGTTCAACATATTACCGCAGAGGAAGAAGGCTGACTGAAAGAACAACGCGACTAAGCAGGCTTTATTATTAATACAAGCACCCCGAGGGGTGTTTTTTTATTTCAATTTTTCAAATTTTGCCAAGATCGCGCAGACGATTGAGGTGATTCCGTGCATGCCGGCTTGCATGTGATTTTATAATATTTACAGGAGAAAATACTATGACACCAATGACATTAGATGGCACAACTGAGCAATTTAAAGAATTTGTACAATCGGGAGCTGTGAACTGGGAAACTAAATCTCTAACTAGTGATACGGCAGAAGGTGGATTAGTGATGCCTGCCGAAATTGGTAGCCAGGTGAAAGCAAAGGTGGATAGCCTAGCCCCGTTGCGCCAATTAGCTTGTAGCACGGCTATTTCTAGCGATAGTTTGGACGTAGTTGTTGAAAAGAACTCACCAAATGTTGGATGGGTTACTGAACAGGGGAGTCGTGTGGAGACGGACTCTTCTCAATTAGAGAAACGCCGTATAGGAGTACATGAGCTGTATGCAAAGGTGCGATTAAGCCAACGCTTGATTGATGATGCTCAGGTTCCCATTGAAGAGTGGCTGATGTCGAGAGTTGCTTCACAAATGGCAGAGGTTGAAAACAAAGCGTTTATTCAGGGTGATGGCATCACTCAACCTAAAGGGTTTTTAAATTATGTTGGATCTGAAGCTAGCGAATGGGGCAAGTTGCAGACATTCTCAACTCTTCAAAATGGTGGGTTTATTGATGATGCAACAGCTTTAGAAGTGCTGTTTAGGGCTTTGGACTCTATGAAAAGTGAGTATTTGAATACTGCATGTTGGGTGATGTCGAGGTCGGCTCAATCAAAATTACGTCAATTGAAAGACCCTAATACAGGGGTGTTTTTATGGCATACAGGAAGTGGTTTGTCGGGTGAGGCTGCCAATATGCTGTTGGGGTATCCTGTGATTATATCTGATGATATGCCTGCATTAGATCCATCGAAATCAACCTTATCAGTTGCGTTTGGTAACTTTGAACGTGGGTATCAAGTGGTTGATCGTCAGGAGTTGTCGGTATTGAGAGACCCATATAGCAGCAAACCATATATTGAATTTTATGCTACGCGCCGAGTGGGTGGTGATGTAGTTGATTTTGATGCAATTAAATTAATTCGATTTGGTGAGTAATATGAATTGGCGCATTATTGAGGAGGGAGAGATCCCCTCCTTGCCGTTAGGGCGGATAAAAGCAGCATTTCGGATAGAGCATGAAGCGGATGATGAACTGTTGCGGCATTTTGTTCAGGTAGCAAAACAATATATGGAAACATATACGCAGATGATTTTAGGGAATGTTCGTTTGGAGGTAACCTTAGATAATTTGCCGAAAAAAGAGACTCAGAGAGGTTTGTGTGAGCAAGTTTCTGCGCCGTTAACTTGGATTAGGATGCCAGTTGGACCAGTACATTTATTGGAGTTAGTGAGCTTTCGAACAACTTCTGGAGAGTGGAAAGATATGCCGGCAACTGTCTTTCAACTAAAGCAGTATTTTGTGGGTGTTCCTACGCAGCTGCTGATTGAAAACGTGCATAGTATCCGGTTGACTGGGCGTGCGGGAGTATCTCCAATTTCATCATTAATTCAGGGAGTTTGGTTAAATTTGGTGTGCTGTTTATATGATAGCGAAGTAGTAGATATGACGAAAGTGCGTGCAGTATTACGCCCGTTGCAGGTATTGAAACCTGCAACGTTAATTTAGATTAAACTTGCGAGTAGGAGTTACTTTTTTGTTTCAGTTTGTAAGGATTTTTCTAAAAGCTCAAGATCTAACTCTGGAGAGAGAATTTGTCCAGATTGAGGAGAATTAGGAGGGGTGGAGTTGGTGAAGTTGGTGTCCTGAGAAATTAGGTTTGTTAATTGAGATGTTTGATCTTCTGAGAGAATGTCAGAGGTTGCGCTAGCAGTAGTAATAGTAGCTAAAGTAAATAAGAGGGAGCTTAGTTTAATAGTTTTGCACATGATCTTTTACCATTTTTTTTATAAATTACAATAGAAATATTAATTATTCCTTAAGATTATAAGAGGATATATGGGGTGTTTTCAAGGATAGTTTGATAAAAGTTTGTAGTGTTAATTACTATTTGACTGAGGCTCGTTGTTGTCTCCAGAAATGATTACGTTAAGTAAAGAAGTGGAGCGGCTTTCAGAAAACACCATACGTAAAGCAGCAAGGTAGCCACTTTGCGTGGTGTGAGGGCAGATTTGAAGTATTGCGGAGGCCATACCAAGTTCTATATCTGCAAAGTTTCCCCCATCTCTCTGAGGGTCAACAAGTTGTGGAGTTGTTTTTTTTGCTGAAGCTAAAATGCCTAAAATTTCATCAATTTGTTTTTGAGAAAAATGAGGTTCTGCTGTGGATGAACTAATTGGGTAAGAGGTTAGGAAATGGGAAGTTCCGTTTAGCTGAGAAGTAGAAGGTATGCTATTTGCTTCAGAAAAGGAAATGGACAGTCTTTGCATTTCGTTGTGTTGTCTTAGATCTATTGCAATAGAAGAAAACTGCTCTACAACTGAACGGAAGCTTTCAGAGGGGGGCTCTCTGTGCAGATGAGTGCGTAAACTGTGATTTTGGAACGCTAACCACATACGAGAGGAGTTAGGAGTGTAAAAAGAGGTGTCTGAACTGGTATCAACTGTACGTGGAGCAGATAAATTTTCAGCTGCTAATTGCATTCTACGTTCTGCGAATGCGTAATGGTTGTTGCGTATTGATTCATATGCGCTTGCAAGAGATCCTAGAGAAAGGTGATTAGAAAAAAATAATGTACAGAGCAAAAAATAAATTGTTTTGTAGCGAGTTGACATTTTTTTAATCACATAATTATTAGATATAACGTACTAGCAGGGCATTAGCATTTAGTTAATGCCCTTTATTTTTTAGGAGGAAATATGGAAAAGAGATGGCGAGATAGGATTTTGGTATTACGGCCTAAGGAGAAAGCGCTTGATGCATGGGGGTGCGTTCTGCCGTTGGAATTTGACGAGGGATATGAGTGTTGGGCGGATATTAAATTACTTTTGGGTGCAAAGATGACTGCGTTGGTAAGTGTACGTTCTTTTTTTCCTAAGAATAAAGATATTCAAGTGCGTTGGAGCGGAAGAAATTGGAGGGTTGTTCAAAGACGTGGTGAAGACGTTCGAACGGATGTTGTGCAGTTTAAAATGGAGGAGTTGCAATGAGTGATATTGTTATGGGCTTGATTCAGAGGTTGCGGGATTTATGGCCAGAAATGGTTATTAAAGCGGGTGCGTTGGAGCAAAAAGAAACTGGCGTTGGTGTTGTGATTCATCGCTGGATACAGAGGGTTGATGGATGTGAAATTCAATTGGGATTGACGTATGCCCCCGAGTTAGAGGGAGGAAAAATGGATCAGGTAATGGCTTGGGTTCGAGATTTAGGCGTTTTGATTCAAGACAAAGAACCTGAAGATTTGCGGACACAGTGGTGGTTGGGTGACCTGCAGTTTAAGCCTAAACCGCTATCGATTAGTTGTGGGGTAACTCTGAGGCATTCAAATGAGGTTGTATAATGAGCTATGGATATAGTGTGTTTGAAGGATTGAAGTTTCCAAAGGGGAGTGACAAAGAGTATGTGGAAGAGTGGGGAAGCTCATTTTCAGCAGAGCGTGGAGTACGAACGATAAATGGAGATTTTTTAAATACTAAGACACATATGCGTACCTTGACGGTAAGAGGTAGTGGAAATGTAGCACCTGAGTGTGGTGTTGAGATAGGAAAACAAACAGCAGTTCGTAGTGAAAAACTAAACCATATTTGCCAGATGCGTTTAGATAAGTGGCAGGTAAATTGGGTGCCGTGGGAGTTTAAATATGTTTGGAGTTATACATTTTCAGAGGTCGCAATATGAAGTGGAAGTTGATTGCAGATGGTGAGCGTGAATTAACTGAGGTTGTTTCTTTTCGTGTGGAACTGCAAAAGGGTAAGCCTGCTGTTTTAACTTGGTCAATGCCAATGAGTGCAGTGTCAAATTTTCAAAAGATTGCTTTGTGGAGAGGGGACATATGTTTGTTTCAGGGCTCTGTGATGGCGTATCCCACCCAGTGTAAAGACGGCAGCTTATCGTGGATTTCCGTTGGTGTTGGTGAGGGCTTTCAATCTGATCGTCGTGCGGTATTAGATGCTGAAGACCAGAAAAGTAGCTTGATAGGGACATTGGCAGACATTCGTGGTGGTGAGGTTGGAAGTGTAGTAATAGACCCTGTGAGCCATGCAATTAGCTGGCACTCAGTATTTTCACAAAAAGAGACGTTAGATCTGACAGGAAAATATGATTCTGAGAGCATTGTGATTATTCCTTTATCTTCTAACTTTAGCGGAGTGAGTGCCTCGGTTGTGCGATCAACTAAGCGTGAAGAGTCGGGGATATTAGACGTAGGCCCATGTATTACGGGAGAGTTGGGTGGCGCGATTGATACATATTCGGGTGATGCGTTGTCTGAGCAATTTGATCGGTTAGGTTTACGATTAATGCGCGCGGGTTATGATGTTCAAAATTCAGAGTTGCAGCGGTTGCAGCGGCAACGTGCAGACATTCCTAAACATATAAATGGAAGTGATCAAAGGAATGAAATGATAAGTATTCCCTTTCATTCCTATACGGCCATATTGCTATGCAGCTGGTCGACTGTTGTTAAAAGCCACGAGAGCGTGACGTTGATCTGCGGAGATGGCGGATTTGACGTATCGCTGGGAGTGAAAGACGGAGTGGTTTTAAATGAACTAGAGGTTATTGCAGAGTTGAGAGCTTGGGTTCAGGCATATGCGCGCCTGAAATCATTGAATACGCAGGTAAAATTGAAAGTTCCAATAATGCCTAATACTGCAGTTGAAGAATTTTGCATAGGCAGATGGGTGTGCCTGCAATCACAACATGTGCAAGGACTTATTCAGGGGCCAATTACTGCCTGCCAATGGGTGAATAATGAGGGAGTTGCATGGATAGAGTTAACTTTATTGTGGGCAGCTGAAGGTGAATGGGTGTGCGGAGATATAGTGCATGTTTCAAGTAGCAGCGAGAAAGTTCAAGGCCCGAAACAAGCTTCGGATATAGTTTCGAAAGTGCGTTTAATGAATGATGCAGTAAGTCAGCATGCTTACGCACAGGAACATTGTTTGGATAATATAAATGAGTGGATAGATGGGTTTCCTCTTAGCCAGTTGGAGCTTGAGATTCAACCCATGAATATGAATGCGGATGAGTATCAAGAGAGTATATACCGATGCTAAGAACAGAAGGAGACTATATGTTAAATCGTTGGGTGAATAGCTTGGTTAAATCACCAGTTCGGCGCAGGAAGTTTTTGCGTACAAGAGCCGCTAATTGGCCAGTTATAATTCAAACAGGAGATCGTGGGCGTTTAAAGACATTACGGTTAGGCAAAGAGACATTTCCAGAATTAATTCGTGTGCATGTGCAGTTAAAACCTAAAGTCGTTATGGATGCTTCTGTAACAGCGCAAGTACAGATTGGGAGTAAAAAGTGTATTTCAGCTATGATTTATAATGGGAAATTTGGAGGAGATAGGGGAAATTTTGGACGGTGTGAATCTATTGGCTTGTGGGTGAAGCATGTTGAGGTAGGTGCTAATACTGAATTTAAGTTGAACTTGTGTGAGGGAGAGTTGTTGTTTCGCAAAGAGTTTCATGTGTGTGCGGAATCTTTTTTAGATATACAGGAGGTAGTACATCATCATTTGGTGAATAAAAACTCGGGTAAAAAGCATATTTATCCATTTGGCGGGTATGTTCACCCATTTGGAAATGCTGAGGTAGGAGATGCAGTTTATGTGACAGTTTCGGAAACTTATGGACAAACAAAGATTAATTTACATTCGTATGAAGAATTGCGTAAAGCGGGTGTGCTGTTTGATAATAATGATCCGGAATATGCTTATGAATTGATGGAAGTTGGGGATCAGAAAAAAACACGACCATTAAAAGCTATTGTTGAAAACTCAGAAATTCAATGCTTTGGAGTTGCTACAGTTGGTGACGAAGAATGGAAGCAAAAGTATGTCTCGAGGAGTATTCAACAGAAAGAAGAAGGTAAGGCATTTGTGAGCTTTTATAAGACTGGAGCACCGAAACTTGGAGGGAGATAATGATTGAATGCTTTTCAAATGAAGAAATTGTAGCAAGAACATTGTATGGAGAAGCGCGTGGAGAGATTGCAAAGGTAGGGATTGTGGGTATAGAGGCGGTAGCCAGTGTAATTTGGAACCGATGGAAACAAAATCCAAAGAGATATGGGGTTAGTGTTCGAGAAGTGTGTTTAAAGCCTTATCAGTTCTCATGTTGGAACTTGAGGGATCCTAATTATGCAATTTTATGCGGGAAAGAATTAGAGGCGACACCAGAGTATATTTCATGTGTGCGGATTGCGTTTAAGTGGCTTTGCTCTTTAGGCAAAGATTTAACAGGAGGTTCAAACCATTATTATGCAAAGTGGTTAGAGCCACCTAATTGGGCCAAAGAGTGTCACTTTATTACAGAAGTTGGTGTTCATCGTTTTTATAGGCTTTAAGAAATTTTTAGGGGAACTTTGTTACATTAAGGTGTTTTAAATATAGGGGCGTTGGGATGAAAAGCAAGTGGTGGGTTGCACTAAGTGCAATATGTATTTCAAGTACATTTGGAGCAGGTACGCTGGAGATTGATTTTGAAGAAGAAAGATCTAGCTTGGATGTAATTCTGCATGATTTGAGACATGCGCAAGCAACGATTTATGATTTAATAGATACAGGAAATTATAAAGACGCGCGCAGTAAATATAAGAGTATCAGTGATGTGTGTGACTGCTATATTTTGGAACATGCAGAAGAAAAACAAGACACAGTTTCCAACAAATTTGATGAGACTTTGACTTTGATTGCGAGATATTTTCTTGATTTTGGCGTACCTTTTGAAGAGGAAGCAGAGTGAGATTAGCGTTATTGCTATTTTCATATTAAATACACAGTTTTAGTGGGTTTTTTTATTGAAGCTTATAGAAAGAACTATGTCTTTTGTTGTAGAAGTGTATAAGCGGACTACTTCTTAAGCTCTTTTGAGTTTAGGGTGGGGTGAAGTAGTAAGTTATATCCGTTATAAATGGCAGCTCCTTGGTATATGGGGGTTTCAAGTTCAGTTGTATGAGTATGAATGCTTTCATCTAATGGGCGTGTATACTGTTGCGTTCGTGTAAATGTAACGGTGCTGTGTTCTTTATTAACGAGGACATTCGAATATTTAGTGGAGCCTTGAATAGGTAAGTAAGATACTTTAATAGGGGGTTTTTGCATTACAGGAAAAGTTTTTCCTCCCCAGGTGAAGTCTAGAAATACTGTGATTTCTAGGTTTCGGGTATCCTCATTTTGGTATCTTAATGTTCGTTTATGCAGGTTTTTCTCAAATAAATACTGATGTAGAGTGCCATTATTTCGTGTGTAACGGGCAATACAGCGAACACTTTCGTGGCTGGGTAATAACTGCCATTCAACTTTTGAGGGGAAGTGATGTTCAACACATTTTCTTTTTTGATATAAAGTGGCATAGCCGGTTGAGTTGTTATACTCCCACTTTTCATGCTCAGATGCATATAGCGCGGAAAAATATGTGCAGATCACTAATGGATATTTTTTCATAAAATTTGACATCTAATTAAATTGTTTTAAGAGGTTTTTTTCTTTATGGGAAATAGATGAGCCCCCCACCAAAAAACCGTTTGTGAGTTCGATAAAAAAGTATCTAGAGAAAAGGTGAATCCTGGACGATAAGTGGCATGACTTGTCATACAGTAAGCAGTAATGATAGCTGTATTTGGAGTTTCAGAGGAGAGTTCTGCGCTAATGTCTGTTGTGACTAGCTTCAAAACGCTACCATTGGGTTGGTGGCATACGATGCATCCACTTTCTGCCTCGGGTATCCACTGAGAAAAATCAGGTGAAGTAAAGAAATTAGCGCTAATTGCGTTAGATAGCAGAATACATGGGGCTAATTTAATAAATTGTAACATTGATGTTTCCTAAGGTTTTTTTATCCTTCAACAAGGATAAACTCATAATTTTCAGAACTATTATTACATTAAAATATTAAAGGAGGATATATGTCGTTTGTTTCTATTGCATTGGGATTAATGGAGTTTGCTCCCCTTATTGCAAAAATAGTAAATGGAAACGAATCTGAAAAAATTGCCGAGAAAGTTGTTAAGACTGCAAAAATAGTTACAGGAGGTAGCGAACTAGAAGATATTTCTGAGTCTTTACGAAAGTCTCCAGAGGCAGTATTAGAATTTCGTAGAGAGGCTGAAAAGATAGTAAATAATGACCGTGCAAATGCACGAATGCGAGATATTTCATTATTTCAAGTGGGGCGTAGAAATATAAGGAGTGATATTATGGTACTAAGTGCATTGTTGGGGTTATTGGGATGTTTAGGGGCATTAACCGTATTTAAAATGTCTCTTTCAGGTGAAGTAGTTGGGATTATTTCAACAATAGCCGGTATATTTGGATCATGTTTAAAAGATGCATATGCCTTTGAGTTTGGGTCTTCCCGAGGGAGTAAGGAAAAAGAAAGCCGTTTAATTGAACTGCTGACAGGAACAATGAATAGACAGTAGTTTTTGTTTGTTATTAATTTATACGTCATATTATTCAGAGTGAAGGGTTAATTTTGAAAAGTTGCGCGAAGATAAGTAGTTGCCAGATGATTTTTGCAGTTTGGTTGGTTTTTTTGTGTATAACTAGCCAAGTAAGCGGAAGTAGCGAAACAGTTAGTTATGAAAGTCCAAATAGATTAGAAACAACGGTGAAAAACTTGACAGTTGTATTTTCATTTGACGATGATTCAAGATCTTTAGAGGCTTTCCGTGCAGTTAACCCATTAAAGGGGTATCCTGATTTTTTTGAAAATCAGCTGTTTAATGCAGCAAAAAAATCATATCAGTTAGGAAAATTATATGAGTGTATAGAATATTTTCATATGCTGGAAAACCAGTATACCGGATGGATGCCATTAAAAGATTTGCAATGCCTTTTAGTTTTTTTTGAGGAAGTCGGAGCTGAGCGAATTGTCTCTAAGTTACTTCAATCAATTTTATGTCATTATGAAGATAAGTTAGAAGATGGAGAGCAAGCGAGTCTTAGGGCAAAGTTAAAAACTCTAAATTATAAATATGATTCTAAGGCAAATCCAGAAAAGTCTATTTTGAAACAGCAAGAGTGTCCTAATTAATATAAGTATAAGGCAAAGAGAGAGAATATGAAGAAACTTCTAATTAAGATAGTATTTGTATGCGGAGCTTTCTATTTTGAAAGTAATGTTCATAGTTCAGGTAATACTATTGATGAAGACCTAATTCTGGAAGAAATCTATAGAACTAAAGAAAATGGAGAAGTATTAGCTAGTGCTATGTATGTCCGCGTTGTTGAAAATATAGAGGCAACTTCTATGCAGCTGCTTCGTGCAGCACATGGACTGGAAATGATGGGGCAGAAAGCTTTTGCAAGTAAACTGTATGTAGAGATAATAAAATCTAAGAAGAGTAGCGAATATGAAAAGTTAACGGGGGAATATTCGTTAGTACTTTTGAGTGATGGAGTCTTTTCTGCTGCCTACATTTCGAGGTGTAGAAATCTGTCTGGAAACCCTTAGAGCAGTATTACCCTGAACGTGCATACCGGAGTGTATCGTGACGGTTATGAAGTTTGAGAAGTAGGCGTAGTGCATCGCCAGAGGCCCCGATTAAGTTAGGATTGTTCTGTAATAAATGTTTAGCTCTTATATACGCGGTTTCCATTAGGGTTCGATGTTCAAATGGATCTGCAAATTTGTAATTTGAAAATCCACTTTGTCGGGTGCCGGCAATTTCTCCGCTTCCCCGTAAGAGAAGGTCTTGTTCTGCAATTTTGAATCCATCGTTTGTATCTTTCATGACGCGGAGTCTGGCTTGTGCTATTTCACTGGGGTTTTCGTTATAAAGAAGGATACACGTTGATTCTAGATCATTTCGACCTATTCTACCACGGAGCTGGTGGAGTTGAGCTAAGCCAAATCGCTCGGCATTTTCTATAACCATAAGTGTGGCGTTTGGGACATCTACCCCTACTTCGATGACGGTTGTGGCGACTAGGATATCAAGATCACCCAGCTTGAAAGCATCCATTACTGCATCTTTTTCAGCCCCTTTCATGCGGCCATGAACTAATCCAATGCGATGGGAGAGGATGGCTTGTAGCTTTTCATAACGTAGCTCTGCAGGGGTTAAGTCAAGCGTTTCAGAATCTTCGATTAAAGGGCAGACCCAATAGATTTGATTTCCTGCCTGTACAGAGCGATTTAAAGAAGAAATAAGGTCTGGTTCTTTTGTGGCGGGCATAACTAGGGTTTTTATATCTTTGCGGCCGGGTGGTTTCTCGTCAATAATGGAGATATCTAAGTCTCCATATCGTGCAAGCACAATCGTTCTAGGAATAGGGGTTGCACTCATGAACAATGTATCAATGAACTGGCCTTTTTCAGAAAGTGCAGCGCGTTGTTCAACGCCAAATTTGTGTTGCTCATCTATTACGGCCATTCCCAAACTTTTGAAGGTTATTGCCTCTTGAATGAGCGCATGAGTTCCTATGGCGATGTGGATGGTGCCGTCAGCTAGATCAGACGTGTTTTGTCGTCGTTCAGCAGCTTTATCGCGTCCGGTGAATAGCCGAACATTAAGCCCTAACTGTTCGCATATGGGGCGAATACTTGCGAAATGCTGACGTGCTAAGATATCGGTCGGAGCTAATAGCGTTGCTTGATGCTTAGAGGCAACTGTATGTAGCATTCCTAATAGAGCAACTATGGTTTTTCCTGAGCCGACATCTCCTTGGATTAAGCGATGCATTTGATGTGGAGAGATTAAATCAGCTTGAATATCGTATAGTGCGTTTTTTTGAGCATTAGTAAGGGTATAAGGGCAGAGTGTTAAGGCTTCCTGCACTAGAGATTGTAATGGGGTTTTTGATACGCCTACGGTTTTTTGGTAAGCTAATTTGATTAAAACCATAGATAATTGATGCGCCAATAGTTCATCGTAAGCGAGTCGCTGTTTTGCAGGGGTGTTTGAAGCTAAATCGGCATCGGAGTCTGCGTTATGTAGTAGCTTGATAGCTACATGCATTTTGGCCATTGATTTTTCTCTACAGTTTCAATGTCCCACTCGGGTACTGCGGGCGTTTGTGATAAAACTGAGGGCATTAACTTTCGAAAAAAGTTTTGGGTTAGACCTTTTGTTAATCCATATACTTGATCGTTGCCTGTTAGGGTGGCGCTTTGGGCTGGATCAATGATTGATTCGGGCTGCACCATGTGGACTTTCCCCATATAAGTGGTAATGTTGCCGGCGAATGCAAACTTTCGGCCAATTGGGAGTTTTGATCGCAAATAGGACCCACTTAAATTGAAAAATACTAGTTCGAGGCCTGCGGTAGTATCTTTAATGATAACTCGGGTGGGGGCGTTTCGTGATTTGGATAGCTCGTAGGCGACAACTTCGGCGATAAAGCTTGCTTTGATTGACAAGTTGCTTGGAGAGTTTACATAAAACTCTTTTAGTTCTTTCAAAGTTTTAAAAGACTTGCGGGGTTGTATGCTATTGGGTGTGTAGAATAAAAGGTCTTTGAAAGTGTGTAGGTTTAAGCGAGACAATAACCCCTTATGAAAATTAGACAGCTTTAGCTGTTTAGATAAGGGATTAAATAAAATTAAATCTGGTCGTATCAAGGTGTCCACGGTTGTACTTTTTTATCTTTAATAGTAATGACTCGATCCATTCGTTTTGCCAAGTTTAAATTATGCGTTGCAATTAGCGCGGTCATATTATTAGTTTTAACCATATGTATTAACTCTTTGAAAACGATATCGGCCGTGGATTCATCAAGATTCCCAGTTGGTTCGTCTGCCAATAAAATATTGGGTGTGTTAGCAAGAGCACGCAAAATGGCAACTCGTTGTTGTTCTCCTCCAGATAATTCAGATGGGCGGTGGTGTTGTCGGTCAGTTAGGCCCATTGTTGCGAGTAATTTTAAGGCGTGATTTTCGGCTTTATATGAAGTGATACCTAAAATTAATTGAGGCATCATGATATTTTCAAGTGCAGTGAATTCAGGTAGTAAGTGATGAAATTGATAGACAAAGCCTAAGTTTTTTAATCGTAAGTTGGTTCGGGCTTTATCTCCAAGAGTTCCGGTTGAAGTGGTCATGATTTTAACATCACCACCCGTTGGTTTTTCCAATAAGGCCAGCTGGTGAAGTAATGTAGATTTTCCAGTTCCGGAGGGGGCAACTAATCCAACAATTTCACCAGGAAACAACTCTAAGCTTGTACCATCTAAGACAGTAAGTTGCGTTAATGGATCTGCCCCATATGTTTTTTTTAGGTTAGAGACTTGGATAAATGGTTGATGCTCATGGTTATTCATAACGTAAGGCCTCTACAGGATCAAGTTTTGCGGCTCTCCATGCTGGGTATAGCGTCGCAAGGAAAGAGATTAAGAAAGACATTGATGCGATTGTTATGACATCAGAGGTAACTACTTTTGCAGGAAGCTGAGTTAACCAGTAGACTTCTTCATAATACAGTCGTACACCAATGAGTTTTTCAATCCATAAACGAATCGTATTGAGATTTAAAGATATAATCAGGCCAAGTCCAGTTCCAGCAATTGTACCAGCAAGCCCGGTGAGTGAGCCCATAATCATAAAAATATGAATCAGTGCGTTGCGTCCTAACCCCATGGTTCGGAGAATTGCGATATCTTTTGTTTTGCGCTGTACTAACATAGTGAGACTAGAAATAATATTGAAGGCAGCAATTAGGATGATAAGGCTAAGGATAATAAAAAATACGCTTTGTTGGATTTTAAGGGATGCTACAAAGCCAGTGTTTATTGTGCGCCAGTCGTAGATGCTGTAGCGGCTGTTGGCGTTTTGTAGTAATTCTTTTGTGTATAAATGTGTTTGTTCTGGGTCTTGAACACGCACTTCAATTTCAGTAACGCCATCATCGTAGTTATAAAACATTTGCGCAATAGGAAGTGGCATGAAAATAAAGTTTGCATCAAGTTCTCGGTAGCCTACATCAAAAATGAATGCAACAGGATAAGTGCCTGTTCTAGGCATTGGTCCAAAAGGGCCTTGAACACCAATAGGGTTGATGAAGGTAACTTGATCCCCTATGTGCATGGCGTATTTTTCAGCCATAATACGACCAATACCAATTCCTTTAGTATCTAATTCTAAAGGAATATCGCCGATAATGACTTTTTGCCCGACTAAGGATTGTTCTTTTAAGTCTTTAAATCGCATGCCATGCACGACTGCACCTTGAAAGCGATCTTTACAGGTAATTAAGGTGTGTTGTTCTAACACAGGAACTGCAGAAGTTACGTAAGTTTTTTTTGCGATTTCAGTTTGGAGAGATTCATAGTTTAATAATTGTTTTTGCCCAGAAATAGGGACGACGTTTAAGTGTCCTCTAAATCCTAATACCCGGTCCATTAGGTCTTCTCTCAGCCCAGTCATTACGGCCATAACAATGATTAGAGTCGCAACCCCTAGGGCGATTCCAACCATTGAAAACCCACTCATCATTGAAACAAATCCATCGTTTTTTCGGCTGCGAAAATAGCGAGAGGCAATAACCCAAGAAATACGTTTCATTTTTTCTTGCCTTTTGTAAATCGATCAATTACTTGGTCTAGCGTTAATTCGGTGATAACTCCGGTTTTTCGGCATTTTAACTCGACCAATCCAGTTTCGACTGATCGCTTTCCAATTATAACCTGATATGGAATACCAATAAGTTCTGCGGATGAAAACTTAACGCCAGGACGCTCATTTCGGTCATCATACAGCACATCCACCTTTGCGTTGTGCAGGCTGGTGTGTAATTGATCTGCTATTGAACTGGTTGCTGTATCTTTTTTTGCAAGGTCGAGGATGATCACTTGGAATGGCGCAACTGATTCTGGCCAGATAATCCCTTTTTCGTCATGTGATGCTTCAATAATTGCACCAACTAAGCGACTGACACCCATGCCATAAGATCCCATTTCTGGATATACGGGCTTTCCATCTGGGCCAACAACTTTAGCGTCCATTGCTTTGGAGTATTTTGTGCCAAAATAGAAAATGTGGCCAACCTCAATACCTTTTTTTGTTAATAGCTGATTCTCAGGTATGGGGCAGTTCTCGGGGTCATGTTTGTTTGATTCTACCGCGTATAACTGACTTAACTCAGTGTAGTCAATTGTTTCCATGCTAGCTAATTCTTCGTAGCGTTTGTCGTAGTGTAGGATGCTTTCTCCTGTTTCAGCTAAAATCTGAAACTCATGACTCATGTTGCCACCAATGGCGCCTGGGTCGGCCTGTACGGGGATTGCTGTTAGCCCGAGGCGTCGAAAGGTTCGTAGATAGGCATAAAACATTTTTTTGTAGGTTTGCTTTGCGGAATCATAATCAATATCAAACGAATAACCATCTTTCATTAAAAATTCACGCCCACGCATTACGCCAAATCTTGGGCGAATTTCGTCGCGAAACTTCCACTGAATTTGGTACAAATTTAGGGGTAAGGCTTTGTAACTTTTAACATGTGTTCGAAAAATATCAGTAACCTGCTCTTCGTTAGTTGGTCCAAATAATAATTCTCGATCATGCCTGTCAGAAATGCGTAACATTTCTTTTCCATAAGCTTCGTAACGGCCGCTTTCTTTCCACAGCTCGGCGGGTTGAATCGTTGACATTTTTATGTAGTTATTGCCAATTCTGTCTTGTTCTTCACAAATAATGCGTTCAATTTTTTCTAAAACCTTTAATCCTAAAGGTAGCCAGCTATAGATGCCGGATCCAGTTTTATGAATTAATCCGGCACGATGCATGAGTTGATGTGAAATAATACTTGCTTCTGCAGGGGTTTCTTTCATTAGAGGTAAGAAATAAGTCGACAATCGCATATGGTGGAGCTTCCTAAACTTAAGTTGGAAACAGTATAGACCTTTTCGAGGGGAATACAAATATGAAACTTGGATAAAAAATGAGCCGAGCGAGGAGATGGTGCCTATGAATTACTCACAATTAAAGGGCTTTTGAGCAATAACGCCAATGGCTTCTCTGCCATCGTATAGCGCATCATCGGGATATACTCCACGGCGATTGATGTAGTTTATTTGCTCGATATGAAAGCCAATGTCTTCTAACGTGGCTTGAGTTTCTTCTTTGCTCAGTAAGTTTATAGTTGAGTTTACTGCCTGTTTTCTAGCTTTATCAAAATACGACATATCTAAGACGAGACCAGGCCAAGGATGCCCATTTTTCTTTCTCTTTTGGTAAATAGGGATAAACTCGCGCATGGTTCCAAAATAAGGAGACTCGTTAGTCATAAAAAGCTTTCCTCCGGGAAGTAAACAATCGAAAAGCTTATTAGTTGCGCGCATCCACATTTCAGGTGGGAAAAAATGAAGAACTCGGCAAATAAGAATTGATGAAAATGTGTTTTTTTCTAACATGATTTCGTTAGGAAAATGCCCAACTTTAAGTGTTAGGTAAGGTTTCTGATCGGGGGATGCTCGGTCAAGCATATGGTCTAAATGTGATGGGTCCAAATCATTAACAGTGATTGGTATTTTGCGATTTGCAGCTTCGAGCGCGACTTTACCAAATGCGGCACCAATTTCAAGCGAAGGTCCACCAGATTTTTCAGCAAAGTCTAAAAATGCGTGCGCTAGTTCGTCTAGTTTTGTCGTCATGTAACCCATTTGGTTATGGGTGCGCTCATATAGATCGTCTGTTTTATTGTGTGTCATGAATTCCTTCTTTATCCAGAAGATAGCAAATTTTTTGTTACTTTCAAAAAAAAATGTTGAAAAAGGTCTTAGATAAACTATATTCGTTAATAGTTGGAGGTTTATAAGTAGAGAGGGTTGCTATGAATAAACGGGCTGCGTTTTCATCATTCATTGGAAATACCTTAGAGTTTTATGATTTTGCCTTGTACGGTGTGTTGTCGGGGTTATTTACAAAACTTTTTTTTCCTGCATCTGATCCAGTCTCATCGCTTTTCTTAAGTGGTGTGGGCGTTTTTTCACTTGGTTTAATATCTCGACCGTTGGGTGGCTTAATTTTTGGGCATATTGGCGATAGGTATAGTCGACGTATGGCGTTAAGTTTGTCAATGTATCTTATGGCCATACCCAGTTTGATTATTACAGTGCTACCGACATATGAAACAATTGGGGTTTTAGCGCCAACGTTATTAATTAGTGCGCGCGTGTTACAAGGTTTTTGTACTGGTGGAGAGTATAATGGTGCGGCAATATTTGCGATTGAGCATCAACAAGATGGAGAAAAAGGCCTAGTAAGTGGCATGATGACAGCCTCATCTGCATCAGGATTACTGCTGGCAACTATAGTTTCCTATATTTTTACAACGAACTCCTTGCCAAGCTGGGCGTGGAGAATCCCTTTTCTGTTTGGTGTGTTCATAGCGTTGTTTGGATACTATGTGCGACGTAAGAACCTTGAAAGTCCTCAATTTCAAAAAGCGCTACAGCAAAAACAGCATCGTGGCGCACCTATTTTAGATGCGATTAGACACCATAGATTTGAAATGCTTACCACGGCTTTGATTGCAGGGCAAACAGCGATTTTGGGTTATATGATGTTTACGTTAATTACCCCTTCCTCAATTCTTGCTCAATTGCATGCATTTAGTCGAGATGAGATTTACGTTTTAGGATTGATTGGTTTGGTTTCTTTTGCTGCGATGTGTGTTTTGTCGGGATTTATTTCAGATAAAATCACGTTACCAAAAGAAACTATGATGATGTGGTCATCAGTTGCTGCGGCTTTTTTGATAACTCCAGTGTTCCATTTATTGCTATCTCAGTCATTTGCCTTGGCTATTTTAGGGCAGCTAATTTTTGGGATGCTTATAGGGTTACACGCAGGACCGCAGCATCTCTATATGCAAGAGTTGTTTCCAAGCCAGAATAGATATAGCGCCATTGCGTTTAGCTTTTCATTCGGCACTGGAATTCTGGGTGGAATTACCCCTCAAATTTCCATCTACTTTACGCGCACCCTAGGGCATCCTGCGTTGTGGGTTGTTATAATGTCAGGAGCTTTGTTTGTTTGCTTATTATATAGGCGTTCAAACTTAACGAAAAGGATAACACAAGCACATGCCAATTGATGATACCTTTGATCAACGCTGTGACCGAGCAAAAAAAGTAGTTTTAGATTCTCCGTTGTTTGAAAATATTTATATAGGAGTTTTTAGGAGCGTTGATAATATACCTAATTTTTATGCATGTAATAACTCTGAATGGATGTCGGAGTATTTGGAAAAAGAATTGTGGTTTATTGATCCCATAGTGAAGCAGGGGGTTAATTTACCAGAGGACAAAGAAGAAACACTTTTTAATTGGCAGGCTACGATTAATGATTCTCAGTTTTTAGAGTATCGCGATGCATTTATAGGTCAAGTCAAAGGTTTTTCTAAGGTTTTGAAGCATGACTTGCCTGAGGGTGAGGAAACACAAATAATAGGTATCGGTTTACACCTGGAGCATATTGATCCGGATAAGCCTTTAAATGTTAGTGCCATTTTTAAAGAAGCTGAAGTTCGAATGAATGCTTTTATTCAAGAGGATACAGAAAGTCACATATTTGGAGCAGTTTGGCCGGACTAATATTAAAGATAAAATGAGTTGATTAGTTTTCGCCCAGAATATCCCATTTTTTCTCGGAGTGGCCGTTGCGACAAGCAGTTCCTGAGATAGTTATTTTTTCACTTTGAGCGTGGATAATAACAGTAAAGCCCCGACATTTTTTTAATCCCGAGTGCGTGATTGGGAGAACTTCTATGATTCCTTTATGGTGGTTATCTAAGTTTTCCCAGGTGTGTCGAATAAATGATGGACTATTTTCTAGCGCATCTTGTAGCAGATTTTTTGTTAGATGCTTGTCCTTGTTAGTTAAGATTATAAAATGTTTCTTAGGTAAAGGTTGCCCTAAAAACATATTTTGAATATTTTTGGATGGCTCTTCGTTGTATACAGACGAATCTAATACATTTAGCGGAGAGTTTAAGCTATTTGCAACTAACAGCTCATTAATAATGAGTAGAGTTAGAAGCATCAGAAACGTTTTTTCACAGAGTTAAGGTCAAAGTGCTTTTCTTCGGTATCGCAGTTAAAGACTGGATTAATAAGAGAAAAGTTAACCTGCTGTTGTTTTTGGTCCATAATTACCCACTGACGCAGGACAATGGGGTTGTCTGAGAATACCAATACTAAATACCCACCATTACCAATACCTTCTTTTGTGACTAATAAGCGAATGCTTCCAAGAGATCGGCGAACGTCTAAAACTTTTACGTCATTTTCTAAATCTACGTGATCAGCTAATAGGGTTCCTAAAGGAGTAGAGTCAAGTGTTGTTGAGTTTACCTTATCCATCTTGTGATCAAAATATCGGAGCTCTCCAGCATTTCCGACGATAATAAGCCCATTTGGTGGGGTGTATTGTATTCGAACTTTTCCACCTCTTCGTAATACCAAAGAACCTTGTTGTAAGTTGCCTGATTTAGGGTCAGATTGGCTAAATGAGGCTCGTAAAGAGCGTACAGAGTTGAGGTAGTTTTGTAAATCCGTTAATAGTTTTTTTCGCTCTTCTGGGTTTTGAATTCCAGTTTTATTTATTGTTGGGCTTGCACTTAAGGAGTGTAATACACAAGAGCCAAGTATTAAGGTCGTTATTATCTGTTTTATCATTTTGTTACCTTTTTTCATGAGGAACTAAAATATCCCTCTTTCCCACACGATTGGGGGTGCTTATTACCCCTTCTTTTTCCATTTTTTCAACAATCTTTGCAGCCCGATTATATCCGATGCTTAAATGACGTTGAACAAAGCTAGTTGATACTTTACCTTCTGATAGTACAATTGACAAGGCCTGATCATACAGTTCGTCTCCTGCAGAGACGTCTCCCCCTCTCAGCAAGTTTGACTCATATCCTCCTGAGTCTTCAGAAATGGAATATATATCCACATAGTTAGGTTCTTCGGAGTTCTTCAACTCATTTACAATGCGCTCAACTTCGTCGTCGGCCACAAATGCTCCGTGAACACGTTGAACGCGTCCCCCAGTTTCCATATACAACATATCTCCACGTCCAAGCAACTGCTCAGCGCCTTGTTCGCCTAAAATAGTTCGGCTATCAATTTTTGAAGTTACTTGAAAGCTAATTCGGGTTGGAAAGTTGGCTTTGATGGTTCCAGTTATAACATCAACTGATGGACGCTGAGTAGCCATTATTAAGTGAATTCCTGCTGCTCGTGCCATTTGAGCTAAGCGTTGGACCGCGGCTTCTATTTCTTTGCCAGCTACCAGCATTAGATCAGCCATTTCGTCAACCACTACAACAATATAGGGTAATAAAGTCATGTCTATTTCTTGATCTTCAAACACGGGTGATCCGCTTTCGCTATCAAAACCAGTTTGAACACGCCGAGACAAAGCATTTCCAGATTCGTTGGCCTTTTTAAGTTTGTCGTTATAGCCATTGATATTTCTGACTCCTAGCTGTGCCATTGATCGATAGCGAGCTTCCATTTCTTGTACCACCCACTTGAGGGCAATAATAGCTTTTTTGGGTTCGGTTACTACTGGAGATAAAAGATGAGGAATGCCATCATACACAGATAGTTCTAACATTTTAGGGTCAATCATAATGAACTTACATTCTTTGGGGGAAAGTTTGAATAATAGAGACAAGATCATAGCATTTACCCCTACAGATTTCCCTGACCCCGTGGTTCCAGCGACTAGCAAGTGAGGCATTTTTGTTAAATCGGTAATAACTGGGCTTCCTCCAATATCTTTTCCTAGTCCTAAAGGAAGTTGAAGTTGGGAGTTTTTGTAGTCTGTGCCAGATAGGATTTCTCGAAAGTAAACGGTTTGTCGAGTTTCATTGGGTAGCTCAATTCCCATAGCGTTACGGCCAGGAACTACAGATACTCTGGCTGATGTAGCGCTCATAGATCTAGCAATGTCATCAGACAAGCTAATAATTCGTGAAGACTTTACACCAGCAGCGGGCTCTAACTCATATAGAGTTACAACTGGACCCGGCAGGACCCTAAGAAGGCGGCCATTAACTCCAAATTCGCTTAAAACTTCCATCAAGCGGTCGGCATTGCCTTCGAGTGCTTTTTTTCCTAATCCTGGGTCTTTAGTTGTAGTTGAAGCTTTTGTTAATAAATCTACAGAAGGTGGAACATATGTGGTGGTGTTTTTTCTTGGTATAGAGACTGCTTTTCTCGTATTATTTTTCTTTTTAAAGCTGGCAACTAGACTGGACTCTTCTTTAAAATTTAAGTGGTCGGTTGTGTTAACGATGTCGGACGGATTGTGTTGCCAATCTGACGGGGGTTTTCTGAGTTTTTTGGCAATTAAGACGTAGAATGCATGACAGAGAAATCGCAGGACTAAAATTGTATAGAAAACAATGTTGATTACTCCAGTTTTGAGAAGCGACAAGCTTTTTCGAATTTGTGTGTTTGAAAAACCAAGAGATAAAATCAACAAGCTAAGAGCCAAAAGCGTAAAAGCGATAGTTAAGGCAAAGTAAGTATATCTTGGCAAGGAAAGCAATGTCGAGTCAAGTTTTATTACCATAGCTGAGCCAATTGCGCCACCTGAACCAGAAGAAAATATGGGGTGGAGTGTTGACAGAAAAAGTGAGTCTAGCTTTGCTGCAAGCATCGAAATTAATACGATGGCGGCTAAGAAGAGTATAAGTCTGAGCTTTAGGTGAGATATGCGTTTTCGAAGCAACATCAACACCCCCCAATTCACAAGTGTTAAAGCATAAACAAAGGCTGAAACTCCAAAAATCTGCAGAAAAAAATCCGTTTGATAATTTAAAGCGTAGAGTAACCAAGAAGAGTTGGGTGCGGAGGTTATAACTCTTCCCCATGAAGGGGCTTTGGCGTTATAAAGTAAGAAGCCGGCTAAGAGACTGAATGCAAGAAGTAGGCAAAAAACACCCCAAATATAAGGCTTAGACCATTTGTAGGCAAAGTGAATTGCTTTTCGAGGAGCACTTTTTTTTCTATAACTTTCTGGAATGTATAGTTTTTGTTTTTCTTGATGACGAGTAGCACCTTTGCGCTTTGATCGCTGTGTCATAAAATGCGTAACATCCCTTTGAATTCAGGGTATAATATACCTAAATTAAGAGCACACATCAAGTTTTGTCAATATTTTGATTTGTCCGTTAATGATTTATTCCATGAAGTTCTTCTTGCAACCAGTTACGCAAGCTTTCATCGAAACGGTTTTCGTTCTGTAGACCCGTGACTTTGGGGGATTCTTTGGAATAAACTGCCGCAGGTACAAGTTGAGAATAAGTTGTTAAATTTCCTTCAGAGTATGCTCCGTTTAAAGACTTGTAAGCGTCTAAATTTTGTGAAGACAGAGTAGCAGCCCAATAAGAAAAAGCATAAATTGATGAGCTTGGGAGGGCAGCACCTGAAGCTTGTATTCCGGTATATATTGTGGAACGCTCTTTTCGGAATTGAGTTTTGTCAGAAGTGGTTTGTGAGGAGTTTAAACCATCAACGCAAGTTTGAAGTATTTTTTCATTATATTGTTTTGTTATTGACGTTGGATCAATTAGGTCAACACGCCCATCTTTATGAGCAACCACAACAACAAAATTTTGCTGGTTACCGGCAGTGACTCTAATGATAGATGCATAAACTTCTTTTGTAGACTTTTGATGAAACTTATCTAAAGTGGGGCGTATCCAAACATCAGTTAAGTCGGATGGCGCAAATTTAACGCTATTGGGAAGTTCTTCAGAGGCAGAAACATTCATAACTCGCAAGTTTTCTAAGTTTTGACTTTTGATACTAATTTCAGGATTATCAATCAAGAAGCGCATTTGTAGTGCAAGTATAGCCTCTTCAGTTAATTCGGATGAGCGTTGAGAAATTTCGTCGAACGAGGACTGAGAGTTAAGCAAAGCTTCCTCTTCTTTAAAAAACACACTGCTTTTTTTTCGGAGAGAAAGAGTATTTCCGTCTTGAATACCCCAGCGTTGTTTTAATTGTCTGTATTTAGCTTTGTAG
Organism: Alphaproteobacteria bacterium CMAR1; assembly: GCA_963693005.1. Classification (GTDB taxonomy): domain Bacteria; phylum Pseudomonadota; class Alphaproteobacteria; order UBA6184; family UBA6184; genus Bodonicaedibacter. Next base: position 994,272 of record OY843726.1, read on the forward strand.
GCATTTAAATCTGTATTTTTAGAAAAATTTATTGTTTCTATGAGTGTTTCTTCGGGAGTTTTTCCCTCTGTGACAGATATAGTTTTAGGTTTTTTTCGCATCTCTATGGGAGGGGGGGAAGAAAAATAGGTTGGGTGTGCAGGAGTCTTAGTTTTGCTTTCTAGGGGGGCCGTATCAAAAAAATCCTTAAATATTTGTGAAAAATTTTCTAACCAGAAAAGGGAGGGTTGAGAGATAGCTTCTGCGTCTTCTTTTGTAAGAGCTCGGGCCTCTAAGGAAGAAGTAATTAGTAAAATGCTAACGCTTGCGTGCCGTAATAGTAGGGTAAATGCAGTGAGTATCGTTGTGTATTTCAAGAACTTCAAAACCGGCCTCATGTAAAAGTTGTTGCATTTCTTCTTCTGTTCGGGCTGCGGGATGAAAGTCTAAAATGTCTTCGAAAATACAGTGTTCTTTTAAAACATCCTCGGCATAAATGTCCTTCCATGTAGAGGCATATACATCTACCAAAGGTGAAGGAGTAAAAAAGCTGGAAACAAGCACACCATTCTTGGTAAGAGCTGAGTGAAATTTTTTTAGTAACTCCACAACCTTACTGGAGCTATGTTCCATAACACTTAGTCTGTTGCTTAATATCACATTGTGTTGATTTCTATCATCTAGTAGCCATATATTTTTTTTTAACAGAAAAAGGTTAACTTTTTCTTGATCTACAAGCGGTTGCATTTGTTGTTCTGCTTTTACTAACCCGGATACGTCGCGATCATATCCAACGATTTTAACTTTATTTAATTTTGAATAGTCAAGTTCTGCAACTTTTGAAATAACACCACAAGGCATTACTCCTAGAGTAACTCCTGACTTTAATAAAGACTGTAAGATTGATTTTGTAATGTTATATCGCTCTCTTGCCGCTTTTATTCTTGGGGCCTTTGACAGAAACCAATTTTCTAAATTATGGTCTGTTGGAGAAGTGTCGTGATGGCAGATATAATCAACCGAAGATGAAGTTAGGCCACAGGAGATCATCATGGTTTTTCCTAGCTCAAATTGCTTGAGTTGTCGAGTAAGGTCGATAACGTCTGGTATAGGTAAGGTTAATTTTTCATTAAGGTAAATTTGTTGAATAGTTCCCTCTACTAGGGCGTCTATGTTTACTTTCGTAGACAGTGTCATTATTATCAACTTTGCAATACAATCTCAAATGAAACCTAACCTGATTTAAGTTTAAGTACAAGTTGATTTGTATAATTTTTATGGAAGCCTATTTTTATTAAGTATTCTTAGCCGGATATTAGACAAAGCGTAAAGTTTTCTTTATATGAACGTTTGAAAATTATTTTAGCAAGAGAGTATAATAGGGAAAAATATTAGGGTATACAAATAACATGTATAATGAATGGTTTTTACACTTGTTAGTTTAATTTTTGTTCCATGAGGAGTTTTGGACTGGATATGCGTGGCTTAATGCATGAAAAATAGCCAAACTTAGGAGTTCACTATAGGGTGAAACTTAAAAAATTAGGCGTCTTCTAGTTCTGTTTCTTTGGTAGTTTCAATAGTTTGGATTAGGGCAGGAGTAATGGTCTCTGTCTGTGTGTTGTTTTGTCCTTTTGCATCTATAGGGCATAGCAAAACGGAAGATACAAGAAATCCAGTTTGTAAAGAGTTGCTAGCCATGGAACTGCCTTCCTAAAGAATGGGGTGAATATGAAGTATTTAAGTTTAAAAGTCAAGATTTTTTTGCCAGTGTTTTTTTTATAGATGAGAGCACTTAGTTTGGGAGTGAGTGTGTTAAAACGATAGGAGTGATATACTGAAGATGATTTTGCAATAATTGTAAGGCTGGGTATACTTTGAGGCGCTTTGCCCCAAAGTATAGAATTAGTTAAATACGCGTTTTAGAGCTGAGTGTATGTGAGAACAAATCTTCATCAGCCATTCCGAGGATATCTAATAGGGCGCGAGTATTTAAGAATTCAAAGCAGTTGTTTGCAATTTCGGTACGGTGTTCTCTGCGAAGCAGAAGATCAAACTTTTCTTTTAAAGCATGCAAATGAATGACATCTGTGGCGGCATACTCCATTTGCTCTTCACGTAAGGTGTCTGCACCCCAGTCAGAAGTTTGCTCAGTTTTAGACAGATCAATATTGAGGAGAGTTTTACACAAATCTTTTAGCCCGTGTCTATTTGTATAGGTGCGAGTAAGATAAGAGGCAATTTTTGTACAATAGACAGACTTCACCTGAACTTTAAGGTATGCTTGAATCATCATGACGTCGAATCGAGCAAAATGAAATATTTTAAGCGTTTTTTCATCGGTCATAATGCGCTTTAAATTAGGCGCATCAAACGTGGAGTTTGCCTTGAAGTGTACTAGGTGTACGTTCTGATCTGAGTCGGATAGTTGCACTAGGCATAGCCGATCTCGGTTAACATTTAACCCCATGGCTTCAGTATCTATTGCAACACTGCCTTGAAAGTGGGTGTCGATAGGTAAGTCATCAATATGGTAGCTAATCTTCATTTATCTGTTTCCTCTTCATCATTCATTGTATTATTTAAGTTAGATTCAATCGTGTCTGTTGCACTTGGTTCTAACAAATTTAAGGCAGAGTTTCCATGATATTTTATAGCAGTGGGGGCGGGCTCTAGCCGTGCAGGCTGATGAGAGTGGGGTGAGTGTTGAACCCATTCGTCATGGTACATTTTCCAGGCTTCAGCAGGAATCATTCCTCCGACGACCCGTTTTGTTGGTGAGTAGTTATCGTTACCTATCCAGATTCCTGTTATAGGTCCAGAGCTTTGTTTTACATATCCAACAAACCAGCCATCTCGATATTGTTGGCTAGTTCCACTTTTTCCCGCAGAAGGAATATTATTTTGTAGCTTTGATCGTTTGCTAGTTCCATATTTTACGGCAGAGGTTAATAATTGATCAATTTGGCGCGAAACCTCTGGTTTTAAGAGCCTTTTTTGAAGAGGTTGTCCAGCTCTATACAAAGTTTTGTTAGTGTTTTTATCTCGAATTTCAATAATACCATGTGGGTATATTTCACACCCCCCGTTTGCAATTACTCCATAAGCAGACGTTAGATTAAACAAAGAAACTTCGCCAGATCCTAAGGCAAGCGTTAAGTTGTGCGCAAGTCTAGTTTTTATGCCTAGGCGACGGGCGAGTTTTACTAAGGGCTTGACACCTACTTGGTATAATAACTTAACGGTGATTGTATTGCTAGAGTAGGCGAGGGCATCCTCGAGTGTTAAATCACCTCTGTACTGATTATAGATGTTTTTTGGCGCCCATTTCCCATAAGATTGCACTTTGTCATTCATGACATCTGTAGGGGAAAAGCCGTTCTCGAAGGCTGCTATGTAGACAAAGGGTTTAAATGCTGAGCCAGGTTGGCGCAATGCTTGAGTCGCACGATTAAAGGGGCTTTTTGCGTAATTTTCACCTCCGATCATAGCTAAGATTTCGCCATTTGTTGACATAGAAATAAGCGCCATTTGCTCTAAGTTTCGATCTTTCGAGTAAGTATCTATGACGTGTCTGACAGTTTTGTGCGCAGCCGCTTGTGCCTTTATATTCAAAGAAGTAACTACGACTAAATCTTTGTCAATGTGTCCAAGATAGTTAGGGAGAGAGTCCATAACCCAATCAGTGAAATATCTGTAGATACTAGTATTGATTTTTCGATTAAATAAACGGTCTTTGCCAAGTTTGATCTCAATATTGGCGGCAGGTTGAGAGATGAAGTTTTGTGATACCATTCGTTGAATTACTACTTCGGCCCGCTTGGCAGAATCTTGGGGGTGGCGAAGAGGATTGTAACGAGTCGGGGCTTTTAGCATTCCCGCTAAGATTGCGGACTCAAATACACTGAGTTCATGAAGTTGTTTGAAGAAATAACGTTGAGCGGCTGCGTCGAACCCATAGACTCCGGCTCCAAAATCAATTCGGTTAAGGTAAATGGATAAAATTTGATTTTTTGTAAACTGATATTCTAACCAAGCAGAAAGAAAGAGCTCTTGCACTTTTCTGCGCATAGATCGGTCAGTATAGTGAAATTTCCCCTGGGATAATAGGAAGTTTTTTGCAAGCTGTTGGGTGATGCTACTGCCGCCTTGTACTACTTGTTTTCGGACTATATTGTTGTAAGAAGCACGCCCAAAGGCAAAAAAGTCAATGCCTATATGAGAGTAGAATCGGTGATCTTCAATGGCAACAACAGCTTGTGGAATATGTTTTGGAAGTGAATTTAGAGTAATAGTGTTTCCGTATAAATCACCATATGTAGAAAGCAGGTCACCGTCACGGGTTAGCATAGTAATGCTTGGTTTTCGTTCGGCTTCAGTGAGTGAATTAATACTGGGTAGATCGTAAGAGTACCAGAAGATTATTAGCAAAATGATAAAGATAGCACCACACAACAGCCTGACTGACCATGCTTTGAGGTTGGTTTTGCGCGAGTAAGGAGTCTTATTCAGCCTGGGCATAGGCCTTTCCCTGTTCTAATAAGATATTAACAAAATTGGATAAAGTTGATTGGCGGTGGCGTTTTTGACGCTCTACCTGGATGATGTCATATACTTTTTCAATGGTAGGGTCAAGATCCTTATTCATTACGACATAGTCGTAATCAGCCCAAAAGCTAATTTCACTAGTTGCTTTTTGAAGGCGAGTGTTGATGATGTTATCAGTTTCTGTGCGCCGTCCAATAAGGCGATTTTTTAAGTCGTTAAAACTGGGAGGAAGAATAAATATAGAGAGTATATCGTCGGGGTAAGTTTCCATTAGCTGTTTGGTTCCCTGGCCATCGATCACAAACAAGGTGTCTGTTCCATTATCTAATGCTGTATCGATAGTTGCTTTAAATGTCCCATAACAATTGCCAAATAACTCTGCATGTTCAGCAAAATCGGCATTGTTTAATTTAGTTATAAAGTCTTGCTGAGTTAGAAAGAAATAGTCTTGGCCGTTAATCTCTTGTGGACGAGGTGGGCGAGTAGTCGCTGAGATTGAGCGTTGAATATGTTGATCTCTTTGTAGAAGTGCGGTTGCAATTGTTGTTTTTCCAGCGCCAGATGGGGCGGATATAATAATTAACATGCCGCGTCTTTTGTGTGATGAGTTATTCATGTGAGGATTTCCTGAGGAGTTTGAGATGCTGGTTGATATAGTTTACGTGATCATGGTATGTGCGTGAAAAATGGTGGTTTGTTTTATCTGAGGTGAGAACAAAGTATAATTCATTATGAAGTTGAGGGTGAGTCGCTGCCTTTAGAGCACTTAGCCCAGGGCAGCAAATTGGCCCTTTAGGTAAGCCATGACGACGATAGGTGTTGTAGTCAGAGTCGATTTTTAGGTCATCTTTTTTTAAATTGCGATTGAGGCGATATTTTCCCTCGGTGAGTGCGTATACAACAGTGGGGTCAGACTGTAATCGCATGCGTTTTTTGAGGCGATTGACGAATACACCAGCAATTCTGGGCATTTCTTGAGGTGTTGCGGCTTCTCGTTCAAGCAGTGATGCAAAAATAATGAGATCTTGGGGTGTTTTTATGTATGGGTTTTGATTTTTTGAGAAGAGTTTGAGGGTGGTTTGAGCCATGTTTGAGCTCATCATTTTGATGAAGTCTGACCGGTTGTGATTCTTGTAAAAATGGTAAGTGTCAGGAAAAAGCGAACCTTCGGGTGGGGCTTGGAGAAGTTCGCCAGAAAGTTTAGGATTAGCACCTAGAGATTGCAGAATTTCTTGGGTATATATCCCCTCGGGGAAAGTCAGCTTGTGTAATATTAAAGATGATCCATCATTCAATATTTGAATTACGTCTCTGGGGGTTGCGTTTTGTGGTATTTGGTATTCTCCCGCAAGTATTTGCGTGGAGCCATTGAACAAGAAGGCACCAGAAAGCGAAATGAAGTGATGAGGTAAGATTTTTTTTCTGTGCAGTCGTTTTAAAACTGTGCGGGTGCTTTCTCCCTTATGAACTGTAATTACGGAGTTAGATTTAACGTAAGGAGATGTGTACACCCAAAAACATAGAAAACTAAGGAGGGATAGAAACAGTAAAAAACTGAGCTTTAACCATAAGAAAAAAGAGCGCAAATTTTTTCTTGCGCTCGATGAGTTAGGGGAAGTAAGAAGTTTAGCCATTCCATTTTGAGAAGACAATTGAGGCATTTGTTCCGCCAAATCCAAATGAGTTACACAATACGTGTTCAACTTTTCGTGATTTTGCTATTAATGGAACTAGATCTAAGTCGCAGTCATCCTCTGGATCCTCAAGATTGAGCGTTGGAGGCACAATTTGATCCCGCATGGCCAAAATGCTAAAGATGGTTTCAACCCCACCAGCAGCACCCAAAAGATGGCCAATAGCTGATTTTGTTGAAGACATCGACAAATTTGATGTTTTGCCATTCAGCAACTTTTTAACTGCGCGATGTTCAATTGCATCACCCATTGGTGTTGAGGTTCCGTGGGCATTAATGTAATCAAGCTGATCAGCAGATAACTTTGCGTCACTTAACGCGGCCTTCATAGCGCGGTAAGCTCCATCACCATCTTCGGGAGGTGAAGTCATGTGATGAGCGTCACTTGACATTCCGTATCCCTTGTATTCGGCATAAATTTTTGCGCCACGCTTTAGGGCGTGTTCGAGTTCTTCAAGTACTAAAATTCCAGCACCTTCACCCATAACAAATCCATCTCTACCCTTATCCCAAGGTCTAGATGCTAATTCAGGCGTGTCGTTGTACTTTGTGGATAGCGCGCGTAGTGCAGCAAAGCCACCAATACCAATGGGGCAAATCGCAGACTCTGCGGCTCCGGCAATCATCACATCTGCATCACCATACTGCAACATTCTGGCTGCATCACCAATGGAGTGAACGCCACTAGCACATGCGGTTACAACGGCATGGTTAGGCCCTTTGTAACCATAATTAATGGAAACGTGCCCAGAGAGCAAGTTGATCAAAGATGCGGGGATGAAAAATGGACTTACACGTCGCGGCCCTTTTTCATGGAGGGAAATAGAAGTGCGTTCAATTTCAGGAAGTCCACCAACGCCAGCACCTAAAGAGACGCCAGTACGTTCGCGCTCTTCATTAGAGGGGGATGCCCAGTTAGCGTCTTCAATGGCTAGTTTAGCAGCTGCAATACCCAAATGGATAAAACGATCCATTTTTTTTTGGTCTTTTACAGGAACATAGTCTTCAAGGTTGAACTCGTCAGGTCCAGTTCCTTCAGGCACTTGCCCTGCAATTTTACAGGCATAATTTGTGGGATCAAAGGCAGAAATCTGACTAATGCCAGACTGTCCTGCAAGTAATTTTTTCCAAGTGGCTTCAACACCACACCCTAGTGGAGTGACTAACCCTAACCCGGTAACTACAATACGGCGCTTCATAATATAAAACTAAATTATTTTGTTGAGTTTTCAGAAAGAAAACTAACTGCGTCTTGAACGCTCATGATTTTTTGAGATGCTTCATCAGAGATCTCACATCCGAACTCTTCTTCGAATGCCATAACAACTTCTACAGTATCCAAACTGTCCGCACCTAGGTCATCGATAAAACGTGCTTCTAGTGTAACTTTATCTTCATCAACACCCAATTGCTTTACAATGATTTGTTTTACGCGTTGAAAAATTTGATCACTCATCGTGGATTCCTTTGGTTTACATATTTTTTGTTTTTCCCCGAGCTGGTGAAAAACTTTCTGTATTATAGTTTTTTTTTCTTCGGTGTCCAGTCTTTTGTGTTTAGTAAGGTGTTTTCCCAATAAACAAAGGTTTTTGTGCGGCTTTTGGACTGTTTGAAAGGGGGGGTGTTATGAAGGAAAGGCTATCTTTCAGTAAATGATGGATAAGTTTTGGTAGGTTAGATATGAATAAACTTAATAATAGCTGCGCTTTTAGGCGCGGGTGCTGATTTTTTGCGCTAAAGCCTTTCCTCGGGAGGTAAATTTCAGTATAATCCGAGCAGAATAACTGAAGGAACATGCATGGACGCACATGGATTAAGCCCTTGGCACGGAACAACGATTTTATCGATTCGTCGTGGGAATGAGGTTGTTGTTGCTGGCGATGGCCAGGTTACAATGGGACAATCAATCATTTTAAAAAGCAATGCAAACAAAGTGCGACGTATATCTGAAGGCCGTGTAATAGTTGGCTTTGCTGGAGCGACGGCAGATGCAATGACATTGTTTGAGCGTTTGGAAGGTAAGTTAGAGCAGTACCCTTCGCAGCTTAAGCGCGCATGTGTTGAGTTAGCCAAAGATTGGCGAACCGATAAGTATTTGCGCAAACTAGAGGCGCTGATGGCGGTGGTTGATAAAGAGTCGTCGTTGATTTTAACGGGGACAGGTGATGTGTTAGAGCCTGAAGGTGGAGTAATTGGTATTGGCTCTGGGGGCGCGTATGCGTTATCTGCAGGGCGTGCGTTAGCCACAAACTGCCCTGATATGGACTTAACGGAGATGGCGCAAAAATCTATGCAAATAGCTGCAGATATTTGTGCGTTTACTAGTGATAAATTTGTGATTGAGAGTTTGTAAAGACATGAAGACATTTACGCCCAAAGAAATTGTTTCTGAATTAGACCGATATATTATTGGACAGAAAAATGCAAAGAGATCGGTGGCGATTGCGATGCGTAATCGGTGGCGTCGTCGACAGTTAGAAGATGAAATGCGCCAAGAGATTAGCCCTAAAAACATCTTAATGATAGGGGCTACGGGTGTGGGAAAGACCGAAATTGCAAGGCGATTGGCGAAAATTGACAATGCTCCATTTGTAAAGGTCGAGGCCACTAAGTTTACGGAAGTTGGCTATGTAGGTAGGGATGTTGAGCAGATTATACGTGATTTGGTAGAAGTTGCGATGAACTTAACCCGAGAAGAGATGCGCCGTGATGTTAGGGTGCAAGCAGAAAGCGTTGCGGAAAACAAGCTATTAGATGCTTTGGTTGGGGTGGATGCATCTGTGGAAACCCGGAATACCTTTAAACAAAGGCTGCGTGACGGCGTGTTAAAAGACAAAGAGATTGAGATTGAAGTGCCTGAAGCACCTGGAGGAAACCCGATGTCGTCGTTTGATTTTGGCGGTGGGCAGATGCAAATGGGTATGATTGATATGTCGGAAATGTTAAATAAAGCAATTGGCTCTGAAAAAACTAAGACCCGAAAAATGCCAGTTGAGGAGGCTGAAAAACTATTGATTCAGCTTGAGTCAGACAGATTGTTAGATAAGGACGTGATTTCTGAAACTGCAATTCGAGAAACAGAGCAGGCAGGAATTGTCTTTTTGGATGAGGTTGATAAGATTTGCAGCCGAGGTCAGCGTGATGGAAGTGTAAGCCGTGAAGGAGTGCAGCGAGATTTATTGCCGCTGCTGGAGGGGACGACAGTTGCCACAAAGCATGGCCCAGTTAAAACTGACCATATTCTGTTTGTTGCCTCGGGCGCGTTTCATGTTGCGAAGCCTTCTGACTTATTGCCGGAGTTACAGGGGAGATTACCCATTCGTGTGGAGTTGGAAGCACTGACAGAGGAAGATTTTGTTCGTATATTAAGTGAGCCTGCGAATAGTTTGGTAAAGCAATATAAGGCCTTAATTGAAACTGAAGGAGTTTCGATTGATTTTACGGACGAGGGAGTTAAGTACCTTGCGAGTCTTGCTTATAGCCTGAACCAAAACGTTGAAAATATTGGTGCTAGGCGGTTGCACACGGTAATGGAAAAGCTATTTGAAGATATTAGCTTTAATGCAAGTGAAACCCCTGGAAAGTCCTATGTCATTACAAAAGAATATGTTGATGAGATGGTTGGGCGTTTATCGCAAAACTTAGATGTGTCTAAATTCATATTATAAAAAATCGAAAAGAAACCAATGTCTGTTGCCTTCGCAAACCACCCTTCAGAAGAAGTTAATCCATTAAGCCAGCTTAAAGTATTGCTTGCGAGCAAGATAAAATCTGTTGACAAGTGCTTGCGAGACTTTGCGTATAGTGATGTTGCAGAGTTGCCAAGTATTAGTGCTCATATTATTGAGTCCGGTGGAAAACGTTTGCGACCTCTGTTAACCTTGGCAGCAGCTGAAATGTGCAGTTGTCATGAGGGTGATCGAGCTATTAGAATGGCAGCATGCATCGAGCTCTTGCATACGGCCACTCTGTTGCACGATGATGTTGTGGATGAAAGTGAGTTGCGACGCAGTAGACCGACAGCCAATAAGGTGTGGGGGAACCAATTAAGCATTCTTGGTGGAGACTTTTTGTTTTCAAAAATGTTTGATTTGTTGGTTCGCGATGGTTCGTTAGAGATTTTGGGGTTGTTTGTAAATACATCGCAGACATTAATTGAGGGAGAAGTTCTTCAAATTAAGACTCGCTTTAACTCTGAAGTGACGGAAAGTGATTATTTTAAAATTATAGAGGCTAAGACGGCTTCTCTGTTTCAGGCGGCGTTAGAGTTAGGTGGGCGCGTTGCGGGGGTTAGTCAAAATGAGTTAAATGCACTGGCTGAGTATGCATATAATATTGGTGTGGCATTTCAGCTGATGGATGATGTTTTGGACTATACATCAGATGCTGCAACATTGGGAAAGCCAGAAGGAAATGACTTTTTTGAAGGGCAGATGACTTTACCGTTGATATATTTGCGGTTGCTTATAGATAGGGGCGAGGAGTTTTTTGCGCTAAAGGCAATACTTTCAAAGGCAGAAAGAACGATAGAAGATTTAGTTTGGGTGCAGAAGCAGTTAGAAATACATCAAGTTTCTAAAAAAATATCGGATCTTGCAATGCGTTTCGCGGCAAAAGCTAAAAACTCCTTAGTAGAGTTGCCGGAGCACCCAGTTCGAGACTTATTGGCGCAGTTAACGGTTTTTGTTGTGGAGCGTTGCAAATAAATCGCATTTACACGCAAAAAATATCTGTATGTAGCCTTCTTTGTTTAAAGCGTCGTATAATAGAATATAAGTAAATAAAAAGGTGATGTATGAAAAAAGGTTTGTTGTTAAGTGGCGTGTTGCTTTCGAGCGTGTGTGATTTGTCGGCGGCTGGTTGGAATGGTTTTTATGTTCGAACAGATTTGGCTGTAATGGGAGGAGGAAACTCTCACAAAAAAAACGATGCCCCGGCGTTGGCTGGCAAAAAAGAAGGTTCAACTGAGAGATTGATGCACTTGTCTGTCGCAGGTGGCTGGGGTAGAGTCTTCTCTGGTGGTGTTTATGCGGGTGCGGATGCGACGATGTTGGGGCTTTCTGGGGTAATGCACGGAATGGAATCGAATGAGTTTAGCTTTTTATACGACCCTAAAATCACAGCGCGCGTTGGATTTGCTCGCTGTAATATGTTGGTGTATGCAGGGGGTGGAGTAGGCGCCCTATATGCCCTTTCGGAAAAAGAAAAACTAAGAGGGTATCATGCACACTTTCCAAAAAACTCAGATGATAAGGCAGAGTTGCAGTGGACGTGGCATGCACGTATAGGTGCGGACTTTAAGCTAAAAGGAAACTGGACAGCGGGTGTGTTTTATGAGTATCAGCGATCGATAGCCCATAAAAACGAAGGTGACAAAACTTTGAATCGTACGGACATGAGTTTGGTTAACGATCGCGTTGCTTTTGTCTTTGGGTATCAAATGTAGTTTTCTTTTAATGAGTGAAAAGCCCCCTTTTGGGGGCTTTTGTTGTTGTGGGGTTATGGAAAGTTTAGGTGTGGGTGCTAGAAGGGTGGGTTAAATTTGCAAGACGCATGAGTATGCGGGTGGTTGTGCAGAGTAAGGGAGGTTAAAAACAAAAACGTGAAGAAAAGAATGTAAACATAGCGATATACCTTGAAACATGAAGGAGGCTATGATAAAACAGTTTTCGGTGGGCAAAAGTGCCCGCTACGGCATAGGAGTGTAGCTCAATTGGTAGAGTATCGGTCTCCAAAACCGAGGGTTGCGGGTTCGACTCCCGCCGCTCCTGCCACTTATTAATGTGCGATATGAAAGTTTTGATGTATGGCGAAAGTATCCCTGGTTCAGTTTTCCCGACAAGTTCGGCAAGAAGTTTCTAAAGTTACCTGGTCAACACGCAAAGAGGTATTGGTGACTAGCATTATGGTGTTCGTTTTGGGTGCCATTGCTGCGACGTTTTTCTTTGCAGTAGATAGCGGAATATCTGCAGTATTAATGCGTATTTTCAAAGGATTGAGTTCTTAGTATGGAAGAAGTATCAGAAATTAAAAAGCGCTGGTATGTAATTGACGTATATTCGGGCTCTGAAAAACGTGTTGCGCAGACCATCGAAGAGAAGGTAATTAAGAAGAATCTTGAGCATTTGATTGGAAAGGTTTTGGTTCCGACCGAAACGGTGGTTGAGCTTCGCAAAGGAGTGAAGGTTAGCAAGGAAAAGAGTTTCTTTCCTGGATATGTGCTGGTTCAGATGGCTTTAACAGATGAGAGTTGGTCTTTGATCCGTTCGATTCCTCGTGTTTCTAGGCTGTTGGGAGGGACAACTCGTCCAACTCCTATTAGTTCGCGTGAGGTTGAGCGCTTGATGGGGCAGATTGAGGAGGGTGTTCGAAGCCCTAGATCTGCCGTAGTCTTTGAGATTGGTGAAGAGGTTCGTGTGAACGATGGTCCGTTTGCGACCTTTAACGGTATGGTTGAAGATATTGATTTGGAAAAAGAACGGATGAAGGTGTCTGTTTCTATTTTTGGTCGATCAACGCCCGTTGATCTTGAATTTTCGCAAGTTGACAAGATTAAGTAGAAAATGTGTGGAAGATACGCCAAGTCGTCGACCACACACTCTTTAAAGATAAAGTAAGTTAGAAAGAGAAGAGTATGGCAAAAAAAGAAGTTATTGGTTACATTAAACTGCAAATTCCTGCAGGGAAAGCTAACCCCTCTCCTCCGGTTGGTCCGGCATTAGGGCAACGTGGGTTGAACATTATGGAGTTTTGTAAGGCGTTTAACGCAAAAACTCAAGACATGGAAGCTGGAGCTCCAATTCCAGTGGTAATTACGGCTTACAAAGATAAGTCGTTTACGTTTACTACGAAGACCTCTCCAAACTCGTTTTTCTTGAAAAAAGCCGCTGCGCTTAAAAAGGGTGGTCAGACGCCCGGGCGTGAATTGGCGGGTAAAGTTACGGTGGATCAGGTGCGTGAGATCGCTGAAAAGAAAATGGAAGATATGAATGCAAACGATATTGAAGCAGCAATGAGCATGATTAAGGGTTCTGCGCGTTCAATGGGATTTGAGGTAGTGGAGTAAGCTATGGCACGTATGGGAAAAAACTTAAAAAAAGCCTGGGAAGGCTTGGATAAAGATGCTGAATATGCTTTGGCTGATGCAGTAAAGCAAGTTAAAGATCGTTCGTATGTAAAGTTTGATGCGACTGTTGAAATTGCGATGAACTTAAACTTAGATGTTCGCAAGGCAGATCAGGCGTTGCGCGGAATGTTAACCTTACCAAATGGTAATGGTAAAACGGTTCGTGTGTGTGTTTTCGCAAAGGCCGCAAAGGCGGAAGAAGCGCAAAAAGCCGGGGCTGATATTGTAGGTGGTGAAGAGTTAATTGATGACATCACTAGCGGAAAGCTTCAGTTCGAGCGTTGCGTTGCAACTCCAGATATGATGGGTGTTGTGGGGCGTTTGGGTAAGGTTTTAGGTCCAAAAGGACTGATGCCGAATCCAAAGCTAGGAACCGTAACAATGAATGTTGCTGAGGCAATTAAGGCTGCTAAAAGTGGTCAAATTGAATACCGCGCAGAAAAGACGGGTATTATTCATTTAGGTATTGGTAAGGTTAGCTTTGACGAAAAGAAGTTGCAAGAGAATGCATCTTTGGTAATTTCTACCTTAGCTAAAATTCGTCCTGCTGGTGTGAAGGGTAATTTCATCAAGAAAATTTCGTTGTGTTCAACTATGGGACCAGGTTTTAAGTTAGATTTGGCTGCGTTGAAGGAAATTACTGGGTAATTTAGAATTGTAGAAGAGAGGGAATAGCCTCTCTCTTCTTAATACAGAATGGTTTATAGAAATATAGACCTATTTAGTTCCTGTCCAAGACTGAGGGTGCGAAAGCTTAATGTCCTTCATAGACGGATGACTTTTCGGACAGGACTTAACAACTACAAACAATGGAGTGTATTGCGTGAATCGTAATGAAAAGCAAGCATTTATAGCTTCTTTGCGCGATAGTCTAGAGGGTAAAAAACTAGTTGTTGTTACTCAACAGTCGGGTTTGACGGTTACGGAAGTGACTGACCTTCGGGCTAAAATGCGAGAGGCCGGTGCGAACTACAAAGTGGTTAAAAACACTTTAGCGCGATTAGCAGTTCAAGATACTCCTGTTGCTCCTTTGGGGGATCATTTTAATGGTGCCATTGCTTTGGCATTTTCAGAAGATCCCGTTGCTGCAGCAAAAGTGGCGGTAGAGTTTGCAAAAACCAACAAAAAAATAAAAGTCATAGCGGCATCCCTTGATGGGAAGTTGCTAGATGACGCAAGCGTAGATGCGTTAGCGAAGCTTCCTTCTTTGGACGAACTTCGTGGAAGACTTGTTGGGTTGTTGCAGGCGCCCGCGACAAAAATCGCACGTACGCTTAAAGAGCCTGGTGCTCAAATTGCACGTGTTGCTGGGGCATATGCCGCAAAGGGATAACCGGATATTTAATTGTTAATCTATTTTGTTAAATTAATTGGAGAAAAAACATGTCTGAAAAGTTAGAAAAAATTGTTGATGAATTGTCAGCTTTAACTGTATTAGAAGCTGCTGATCTTGCAAAAATGTTAGAAGAAAAGTGGGGCGTATCTGCTGCCGCTGCTGTTGCTGTTGCTGGAGCTGGTGGAGCTGCTGCTGGTGGAGCTGCTGCTGAAGAGAAGTCAGAATTTGACGTAACATTGGAAGCAGTTGGTGCGAAGAAAATTGAAGTGATTAAAGAAGTTCGTGCAATCACGGGTCTAGGCTTGAAAGAAGCAAAAGACTTGGTTGATGGAGCTCCTAAGCCAGTGAAAACAGGTGTGAGCAAGGACGAAGCTAATAAAATTAAAGAAGCCTTAGAAAAAGCTGGTGCGACTGTAAAAGTTGCCTAGTTTTTTGCCTTGGTGTTATTTTTAGTGGGGGGTCATTCTGACCTTCCACTTTATCTGTTCTTGTTCTCAGATTGCTAGTTGAAAGAGAGGCTTTTATGTCACTGTCCCTAACGAGGGTTAACCGTATTCGAAAGAGTTTTGGCCGCATTCCCGAAAAAGCAGCCCTTCCTGATTTAATCCAGTTGCAAAAGAAATCCTATGATCAGTTCTTGTACGAACGTACATTGAATGGCAAAGACATAGGTAGCGGATTGGATGAGGTGTTTAGGTCTGTATTTCCGATTCAGGACTACTCTGGTCGTGCTCAGTTAGAGTACATTAAGTATTCCTTAGAGGAGCCGAAGTATGACGTTGAAGAATGTTTGCAGCGTGATGCTACTTATGCTGCGCCATTGCGGACAACGTTTCGTTTAATTGTTTGGGATGTAGATAAAGACACTGGATCAAAAACAGTTCGAGATATAAAAGAGCAAGAAGTGTATATGGGCGATATGCCCTTAATGACAGACAAGGGAACGTTTGTTTTTAACGGAACTGAGCGAGTGGTTGTGTCTCAAATGCACCGTTCACCGGGCGTGTTTTTTGACCACGACCAAGGTAAAACGCATGCATCAGGTAAGTTCCTTTTCTCTTCTCGAGTGATTCCGTATCGTGGGTCATGGTTAGATTTTGAATTTGACCCTAAAGATTTATTGTATGTGCGCATTGATCGTCGTCGCAAGTTGTTGGCGACAAGCTTTCTGTTGGCGTTAGATGATGAAGCAACAGAAACTAAGCGTAAAGAAGCGAAAGAAAAAGGGGAAGAATTTAAGGTTTCAGAAGCGACGGGGTTGAATAAAGAAGCTCTGTTGAATGCCTTTTATCAAACAAAACTATTTAAGCGTGTTAAAAAGTTTTGGAAAACTGAGTATATTCCCGATGAATGGAAAGGTGAGCGTTTAGTCCATGATTTGGTGGATGCTTCGAATAACGACACTGTTGTTGAGGTCGGAACTAAAATTAGCCCGCGTGTGGCAAAGAAATTATTAGAAGACGGATTAAAAGAGATTCGTTTGTCAGACGATGCTTTGATTGGGCGTTTTATAGCAAAAGATTTGATTAGTGATAATACTGGGGAAGTGATCGCTTCTGCAGGTGAGGAAGTCACAGAAGAGCTGTTAGAAAATTTGTCAGATAATGGAATAAAAACAATTCCAACTTTGGCGGTCGATAATCAGAATATGGGGCCTTATTTGCGTAATACGTTGATGGCAGATAAGAATTCTACGAAAGAAGAGGCGTTATTAGATATTTATCGTGTGTTGCGTCCAGGTGAGCCTCCAACCTTAGAAACTGCAGATAATATATTCCAAAACTTATTTTTTGAAGATGATAAATATGATTTGTCGGTTGTTGGGCGTGTGAAATTAAATGGTCGTTTGGACCTTGATGTTCCTGAAGAAGTTCGATCATTGACGCGTCGAGATATTTTGGCAATGGTGAAAACGTTGCTGAACTTAAAAGATGGTCGCGGTGAAATTGATGACATTGATAACTTGTCAAACCGACGAGTACGTTCTGTTGGCGAGTTGTTAGCTAACCAATACCGATCTGGGTTGTTACGTATTGAGCGTGTGATTAAAGAACGCATGAGTTCATTAGAAGTTGAAAACATGATGCCGAATGATGTTGTGAACGCAAAACCTGCGGCTGCATCTATCCGTGAGTTCTTTGGTTCTTCTCAATTATCACAGTTTATGGATCAAACAAACCCGTTGTCAGAAATTACGCATAAGCGTCGATTGTCTGCACTTGGGCCAGGAGGTTTGACGCGTGATAGAGCTGGGTTTGAGGTGCGAGATGTACATGCTACGCATTATGGCCGTATTTGTCCGATTGAAACACCAGAAGGTCCAAATATTGGATTGATTAACTCATTGTCATCGTTTGCGCGTATTAATGACTATGGCTTTATTGAGACCCCCTACTTAAGAGTTGTAGATGGTAAGGTTACTGATGAAATTGTACATTTGTCTGCAATTCAGGAAGAGAAGCATACGATTGCACAGGCGAGTGCTCCGCTAACAAAAGATAGTAAGTTTTCTGAAAAATTTGTGCAGTGTCGTAATAAGGGAGACTTTATTAATGCTCCTGCTTCAGATGTGACGTGTATGGATGTGTCTCCAAAGCAAATTGTATCTGTTGCGGCATCTTTGATTCCTTTCTTAGAAAATGACGACACCAGCCGCGCGCTGATGGGATCAAACATGCAACGTCAGGCTTTGCCGTTGTTGAAGAGTGAGGCTCCGTTAGTTGGAACGGGTATGGAGGGCGTTGTTGCGACTGACTCTGGAGCAGTTGTGAAAGCGTTGCGTTCAGGAATAGTTGACCAGGTGGATGCTAACCGAATAGTTGTTAGAGCCACTGAAGATGCATCGGCATCAGAATCTAACGTGGATATTTATAACTTAGCTAAATTCCAGCGTTCAAACCATAATACATGTATTAACCAGAAACCATTGATTTCAGTGGGTCAACAAGTAGGAAAAGGCGATGTGATTGCCGATGGTCCTGCGACTGAAATGGGTGAGCTGGCCTTAGGGCGTAACGTCTTGGTGACGTTTATGTCATGGCATGGGTATACATTTGAGGACTCAATCATTATTTCTGAGCGAATTTCACGCGATGACGTATATACATCGGTGCATATTGAAGAGTATGAAGTAGTCGCTCGTGATACAAAATTGGGTAACGAAGAAGTTACACGCGACATTCCAAATGTTAGTGATGAAGCGTTAAAGCATTTAGACGAAGCGGGTATTATTGCTATTGGGGCGGAAGTAAAGCCAGGTGATATTTTGGTTGGCAGAGTGACACCAAAGGGTGAGTCTCCGGTAACGCCTGAAGAAAAGCTACTTCGTGCGATTTTTGGTGAGAAAGCGGCGGATGTGCGTGATTCATCGTTGCGTGTGCCACCAGGGGTTGCAGGTACAGTTGTTGATGTGCGTATTTTCTCTCGCCGTGGAGTGGATAAGGACGAGCGTGCAGTTGCTATTGAGATGGCAGAAATTGACCGATTGAAACAAGACCGAAATGCCGAGAGGGATATTTTAGACCGCAACTTAGCTAACCGTTTGCGCGATATTTTAATGGGGCAAACCGTTGTTAAGGGGCCTAAAGGTTTAGATACTATTCAATCGGGTGTTAAAATTACGGATGATGTATTGGCCTTGGCTACAAAGGGGCAGTGGCGACAAATCGTTGTAAATGATGCTGGAGTAATGGCTGATATTGATGCCATGAAATCGGCGCATGATAGTACAATGGATGAGTTGATTAAACGTTTCGAAGCAAAGGTTGAAAAACTAAAGCAGGGTGATGAGTTAGCTCCTGGCGTATTGAAGATGGTAAAAGTATTTTTGGCTGTGAAGCGTAAGCTGCAACCAGGAGATAAGATGGCTGGACGCCATGGAAACAAAGGTGTTGTTTCCAAAGTAGTGCCATTAGAAGACATGCCATTTTTAGAAGATGGAACACCTGTAGATATTATTTTGAACCCGCTTGGGTTGCCTTCTCGTATGAACGTAGGGCAGATTTTGGAAACTCACTTAGGTTGGGCGGCCATGAATCTTGGTAAGCAGGTAGAAGTTGCGTTGCAAGAGTATAAGAAAAGTAATAAATCAGATGATTTAAGAGGTTTGTTAGATACTATTTACGAAAAAGATGAATACAAACAAAAAATCAAAGCTTTGGATAATGATCAATTGGTAGATATGGCGTCTAAGTTGAAGAAAGGTGTGCCAATGGCAACTCCAGTCTTTGACGGTGCTAAAGAGGCTGATGTAGATCGTATGTTAGAGAAAGCCAATATTCCGTTGACGGGGCAGGTAAGGCTAATAGATGGTCGCTCAGGTGAGTATTTTGATCGCCCTGCAACAGTTGGTTGTTTGTATATGTTAAAGCTTCACCATTTGGTGGATGATAAGATTCACGCACGCTCGATTGGTCCATATAGTTTGGTAACTCAACAACCACTGGGTGGTAAGGCTCAGTTTGGTGGGCAGCGATTTGGTGAAATGGAGGTGTGGGCGTTACAGGCATACGGTGCCGCGCATACTCTACAAGAGATGTTAACGATTAAGTCGGATGACGTTGCAGGTCGTACTAAGGTTTATGAGTCCATTATTCGTGGGGACGATAACTTTGAATCAGGTATTCCTGAGTCCTTTAACGTGTTGGTAAAAGAATTACAATCTTTGGGTCTAAACATGGAGTTTGGGCGTGAAGAAGAGTTGAATGGTTAGGCTGAAAGGGAAACGTAACGATGACAAGTTTACAAGCAGTATTTGATAAACCCGATGCGTCAGAAGATTTTGACTTTATTCGCATTGGCCTAGCAAGCCCAGAAAAGATACGTTCTTGGTCGTTTGGTGAAGTAAAAAAACCTGAAACGATTAACTATCGTACATTTAAACCTGAAAAAGATGGGTTGTTTTGTGCAAGGATTTTTGGTCCAGTAAAGGATTATGAGTGTTTGTGTGGTAAATACAAGCGGATGAAGTTTCGTGGTGTAATTTGTGAAAAGTGTGGCGTTGAGGTTACCTTATCCAAAGTGCGCCGTGAGCGTATGGGGCATATTGAGTTATGCTCGCCAGTTGCGCACATTTGGTTTACAAAGTCGCTGCCCAACAGATTAGCGTTGTTGCTAGATATGGCAGCAAAAGACTTAGACCGAGTATTATACTTTGAAAACTATGTGGTGGTTGATCCGGGTTTAACTGAGTTAAAAGCGAACCAGTTATTAAGTGAAGAAGAATACTTTGATGCGCAAGACCAGTATGGCGAAGATGCTTTTACTGCGGGAATTGGTGCGGAAGCATTAAGGCAAATGCTAAAGCGCATTGACTTGCTAGAGACTAGAGACCGTTTGCGCACAGATTTGCAGGAAGTGACGTCAGAAGTTAAGCGCAAGAAGATTTTGAAGACGCTTAAGATTACAGATGACTTTCTTTCATCTCAATCGCACCCTCAGTGGATGGTGTTGGATGTAGTTCCCGTAATTCCACCTGAATTGCGTCCATTGGTTCCTTTGGACGGAGGTCGCTTTGCGACGTCCGATTTGAATGATTTATATCGTCGTGTAATTAACCGTAACAACCGTTTGAAGCGGTTGATGGAATTGCATGCCCCTAGCATTATCGTCCGAAATGAAAAGCGAATGTTGCAGGAGTCAGTAGATGCGTTGTTTGATAACGGTCGTCGTGGTCGAGTAATTGCGGGTGCTAACAAACGTCCGTTGAAATCAATCTCAGATATGTTAAAGGGTAAGCAGGGGCGTTTCCGTCAAAACTTGCTTGGAAAGCGTGTGGACTATTCAGGGCGTTCAGTAATTTGTGTGGGCCCTAACTTAAAGCTACACCAGTGTGGTTTGCCTAAAAAAATGGCCTTAGAGCTATTTAAGCCATTTGTATATGCTCGATTAGAAAAATATGGTATGGCACCTACAATTAAAGCAGCTAAACGTATGGTTGAGCGCGAGCGCGTAGAAGTTTGGGATATTTTGGAAGAAGTGATTCGCGAACATCCAGTGATGTTGAACCGAGCTCCGACGCTTCATAGATTGGGTATCCAGGCTTTTGAACCTATTTTGATTGAAGGTAAAGCTATCCGTTTGCATCCGTTGGTATGTACTGCATTTAACGCAGACTTTGACGGAGACCAAATGGCCGTACATGTTCCATTATCGATTGAGGCGCAGCTAGAAACGCGTGTCTTGATGATGTCGACAAATAACATTTTAAGCCCAGCAAGTGGCCGTCCAATCATTGTTCCATCGAAGGACATTGTTTTGGGTGTGTACTACATTACGTTGCAGCGTGAGGGTGAGAAGGGCGAAGGAATGCTCTTTTCGTCTTTGGGTGAAATTGAGTATGCTTTGGACTCGGGTGTTGTATCTATGCACGCAAAGATTCAAGCTTTGGTTCCTTGGGCCGATGAAGATGGAAATAAAATTACGAAGCGTTATGAAACAACGCCGGGTCGTATGATTTTGTGGAACATTATGCCCAAGCATCATTTGTTACCGTTTGAAATGGTGAACAAGCTGTTGACGTCAAAAGAAACGACGAACCTTGTGGATGTTGTGTACCGTCACTGTGGTCAAAAAACTACAGCGATTTTTGCCGATAAGTTAATGGGACTTGGGTTTGAGTATGCTGGTAAGTCTGGAATTTCTTTTGGTAAGGCAGATTTAGTTGTTCCGCCAGCAAAGCAAAAACTTGTGGACTCTACTCAGAAAAAAGTGCTTGAGTACGAAACTTTGTATCTAGACGGGTTAATCACGCGTGGTGAGAAGCAAAACAAGGTGATTGATGCGTGGTCTAAGTGTGTGGACCAGGTTACTGATGAGATGATGAAGGGTATTTCTGAGATGGTTCCAGGTAAGCCAGTGAACTCAGTTTATATGATGGCACATTCTGGGGCTCGTGGTTCTGCAGCTCAGATGCGTCAGCTGGCAGGTATGCGTGGACTAATGGCAAAAACAACAGGTGAAATCGTTGAAACGCCAATTATTTCAAACTTTAAAGAGGGCTTGAATGTCTTGGAATACTACACATCTACCCATGGAGCGCGTAAGGGGCTTTCTGATACGGCATTAAAAACGGCAAACTCTGGATATTTGACGCGTCGTTTGGTGGATGTAGCACAAGACTGCGTGATTGTAGAAGATGATTGTGGAACTGATTTAGGTCTAACTGTGAAGTCTGTGATTGATGGAGGGGATGTAATTGCCTCGCTAGAGGACCGTATTTTAGGTCGAGTGGTTGCAGAAGATATGGTTGACCCAGTGAGCAACAAAACGCTTTTGACGAAGGATAACCTGGTTGACGAGGATACGTTAGAGCGTCTTGCGAATTCAGGTGTGGACTCTGTAAAGATTCGATCTGTGTTGACGTGTGAATCAAAAGAAGGTGTGTGTGTAAAGTGTTACGGTCGTGACCTTGCTCGCGGTACGATGGTAAATATCGGTGAGGCAGTGGGTGTAATTGCCGCACAGTCGATTGGTGAGCCAGGTACACAGCTAACACTTCGTACTTTTCACGTTGGTGGTGCAGCACAACGTAGCGCTGAGCAGTCAACGGTTGAGTCGCCAATTGATGGTAAGGCTGCTTTTGATAACGGCTTTTTTGTGGATCGCACGGATGGCACGATGGCAGTTTTGAACCGTCACACGGATATGTTGGTATTAGATAGCTTAGGTCGTGAGAAGTTGCGCCACCGGTTGCCGTATGGGGCGACGCTTAAAGTAAAAGAAGGTGAAATGGTTTCTCGTGCTCAAATTTTGGCAGAGTGGGATCCTTATACGTTGCCGATTGTTACTGAAAAGGCAGGGCAAGTTCGCTATTTAGACTTGTTGGATGGCGTATCTGTGCGTGAAACGGTTGATGAGTCCACTGGTATCTCAAGTCGCATAGTTACAGATTGGAAGCAATCATCGCGTGGTTCGAAACTGAAGCCGCGTATTGTGATCGTGGACGAAAAAGAAAACCCAATTACGTTAGACAATGATATGGAAGCGCGTTATTTCTTGTCTGCAGACGCTATTTTGAGCGTAGAAAATGGACAAGAAGTGGGTGCGGGGTCTGTTTTGGGGCGTATTCCAGTTGAGACATCAAAGACACGAGATATTACGGGTGGTTTGCCACGTATTGAAGAGTTGTTTGAGGCAAGAAAACCAAAAGATTGTGCGATTATTTGTGAAGTTGATGGCTTTGTAACATTTGGTAAAGATTACAAGAATAAGCGTCGTATTATCGTAACACCTAAGGATGAGTCGCTAGAAAGTGCGGAATATATGATTCCCAAAGGTAAATATGTGATGGTTCAAGAAGGTGACTTTATTCATCGCGGAGACGTGATTATGGATGGTCATCAAGTACCACATGACATTTTGCAAGTTTTGGGAGTGCCTGCATTAGCAGATTACCTGATTAATGAAATTCAGGAAGTGTATCGTCTGCAAGGTGTGAAGATTGATGATAAACATATAGAAATGGTAATTCGCCAAATGCTGCGTAAGGTAGAAATCACACATTCGGGGGATACTACGCACTCAGTAGGTGAGGTGATTGAGAAAGAAGACTTTGAAGCTGAAGTGTTAAAATCTGAAGCTGAAGGATTAGCTCCTCCTCAAGCCAAGCCTGTGCTTTTGGGTATTACTAAGGCGTCGTTGCAGACAAGGTCATTTATTTCTGCGGCATCTTTCCAGGAAACAACTAGAGTATTGACTGATGCGTCAATAGCTGGTAAAGTTGACAGACTTAAAGGTTTAAAGGAAAATGTCATTGTTGGTCGCTTGATTCCTGCTGGAACGGGCAGTATGACTCGACAAGTCCGACGTTTGGCCGCTGAAAAAGATCTAGAGTTGCTGGAGGCTGCAAAAGCTTAAGGTAACACCTCTTAGATGTAGCCGATTAAAACTTTAGTAAGCCCTCTGCCCGAGCAGGGGGGCTGAAGTGTACGAAGCTTTCGTCAAAAGTGAGCTAGGGGTTAAGCCTAGCAGTTCGGGTGCAACATAACTGCACCTAAAATATATTTTTGACTAAATAAAAAAGGATAGTGGAATGCCAACTATTAATCAATTGATTAGAAACCCACGCAAAGTTAGGGCTGCGCGAAGCAAGGTTCCTGCGTTGAAGGCTTGCCCTCAGCGTCGTGGCGTGTGTACGCGTGTTACTACAACAACCCCTAAGAAGCCGAACTCGGCTTTGCGTAAAATTGCTCGTGTTCGCTTAACAAGCGGATTTGAAGTTACTGCGTATATCCCCGGGGAAGGGCACAACTTGCAAGAGCACTCTGTTGTGTTGATTCGCGGTGGACGTGTGAAAGACCTTCCGGGTGTTCGTTACCATATTGTTCGTGGTGCGTTAGATACCCAAGGTGTAAAAGATCGTAAAAAAGGCCGTTCGAAATACGGCGCTAAGCGTCCTAAATAGGAGGATATTAAATGTCACGTCGTCGCGCCGCTGTTAAGCGTGAAATTTTACCCGATCCAAAGTTCGGGGATAAGGTAGTTACGAAATTCGTTAACTGTCTTATGTTTGACGGAAAGAAATCCGTTGCTGAAAATATAGTTTATGAAGCTTTGACCGGAGCCAATAAAAAGTTGGGTCGCCCTGAGGTTGAGTTGTTCCATGAAGTTCTGGGGAATGTAAGGCCAGATCTTGAGGTGCGCTCTCGCCGTGTGGGTGGAGCAACTTATCAGGTTCCTGTAGAGGTTCGTCCTATTCGTGCTCAAGCATTAGCGATCCGTTGGATCATTGAGGCTGCTCGCAAACGTTCTGAAAACACAATGACAGAGCGTTTGGCGAATGAGTTTATTGATGCATATCAAAAGCGTGGTTCTTCAGTGAAAAAGCGTGAGGATACTCACAAAATGGCTGAAGCAAACCGTGCGTTTGCTCATTATCGTTGGTAGGTGAAAATGTCACGTATTCCTTATGAAAAATACCGCAATATAGGCATTATGGCCCATATTGATGCGGGTAAAACAACTACAACTGAGCGTGTTCTGTACTATACAGGAAAAACGTATAAGATTGGTGAGGTGCACGAAGGTGCAGCCACTATGGATTGGATGGAGCAAGAGCAGGAGCGGGGTATTACGATTACGTCTGCTGCGACGACTTGTTTCTGGAATGACCACAACATCAATATCATTGATACTCCTGGCCACGTTGACTTTACGATTGAAGTTGAGCGATCTTTGCGAGTTTTGGATGGTGCAGTTACTGTATTTGACAGTGTTGCTGGAGTTGAGCCTCAGTCAGAGACTGTTTGGCGCCAGGCTGATAAATATGATGTGCCGCGTATTTGTTTTGTAAACAAAATGGATCGTACTGGTGCTAACTTTTATCGCACTGTAGATATGATTATCGACCGTTTGGGTGCTGTTCCTTTGGTGATTAACTTGCCGATTGGGTCAGAGGCAGACTTCCAGGGGGTTATTGACTTGGTCAAAATGAAGGCTGTTATTTGGGAGGGTGAAGACTTAGGAGCGAAGTATTCCTATGTTGATATCCCTGCTGACATGCAAGAAAAAGCGGCTGAATGGCGTGTGAAGCTGCTAGAGACGGCAGTTGAACAGGACGACGACGCTATGGAGGCTTACTTGAATGGTGAAGAGCCATCTGAGGAAGTTTTAAAAGCTTGTATCCGAAAGGGGACGGTTGCGTTTTCTTTTGTTCCAGTTTTGTGTGGTTCGGCCTTTAAAAACAAGGGTGTTCAAACATTATTAGATGCTGTTGTTGACTTTTTGCCATCGCCAGCGGACTTGGGTAAGGTTGAGGGTGTGTTGCCTGATACTGAAGAGGTTGCTGAGCGTAAGTTTATTGACGAAGAGCCTTTTTCAGCTTTGGCCTTTAAAATTATGACAGACCCTTTTGTTGGTAGCTTGACGTTTGCTCGTGTGTACTCAGGTACGCTTGATTCAGGTAGTTACGTTTTGAACTCTACCAAAGGTAAGCGTGAGCGTGTCGGCCGTATGTTAAAAATGCACTCTAATGATCGTGAAGATATTAAAATTGCGCGTGCGGGTGATATTATTGCGTTATGTGGGTTGAAAGATACCGTAACTGGTGACACATTGTGCGATACAGTTAAGCCTATTATCCTGGAGAAAATGGAGTTTCCTGAGCCAGTGATTGAAGTTGCAGTTGAGCCTAAGACAAAGGCTGACCAAGAAAAAATGGGTTTGGCTTTGAATCGTTTGGCCGCTGAAGATCCTTCTTTTCGAGTGACTTCTGATATTGAGTCGGGACAAACAGTGATTAAGGGGATGGGGGAGCTTCATCTTGATATTATCGTTGACCGTATGCGTCGCGAATTTAAAGTTGAAGCAAACGTAGGTCAGCCTCAGGTTGCTTATCGTGAAACTATTACCCGTTCGTATGAGATCGAATACCAACACAAAAAGCAATCTGGTGGAGCAGGTCAATATGCGAAAATTAAACTGCTTATTGAGCCTCAAGAAGCTGGCGAAGGGTTTCTTTTTGAGAATAAAATCGTAGGTGGTTCTGTTCCTAAAGAGTATATCCCTGGTGTAGAAAAGGGTATACGTGATGCGATGGAAAATGGTATTATTGCTGGATTTCCAACAATTGACTTCAAGGTGATGTTGATTGATGGTGCTTATCATGATGTTGACTCTAGTGTCATGGCCTTTGAAATCGCGGGCCGTTCTGCGTTCCGTGAAGGTGTTAAAAGTTGTGGAGCAGTATTGCTAGAGCCGATGATGAAGGTTGAGGTTGTAACCCCTGAAGAGTATATGGGGGATATTATTGGAGACTTGAACAGTCGACGAGGTCAAGTCTCAGGAATGGAACAACGAGGCATTGCGCGTGTTGTTAGCGCCTTGGTTCCATTGGCAAATATGTTTGGTTACATTAATACTTTGCGTTCTATGAGTCAGGGACGAGCTCAGTATTCGATGGTATTCGAGCATTATGCACAAGCACCTCAGAGCGTTGCTGATGAAGTTGCTGAAAAAATAGCAGGTAAGTAAGGAAAGGATATTTAGATGTCTAAAGAAAAATTTGAAAGAAATAAACCACATTGTAACATTGGTACAATTGGACACGTTGACCATGGTAAAACGTCATTAACAGCTGCGATCACTAAGGTTTTGTCTGAAGCTGGTGGTGCTGTATTTAAAGACTATGCTGATATTGACGGAGCTCCTGAAGAAAGAGCTCGTGGTATTACGATTAATACTGCGCACGTTGAGTATGAAACTGGAAACCGTCACTATGCTCACGTTGATTGCCCAGGTCACGCCGACTACGTAAAGAACATGATTACTGGTGCTGCGCAGATGGATGGAGCGATTTTGGTTGTGAACGCTGCCGATGGGCCTATGCCACAAACACGTGAGCACATTCTTTTGGCGCGTCAGGTTGGTGTGCCTGCGATCGTTGTGTTCTTGAACAAGTGCGATATGGTTGATGATGAGGAGCTTCTAGACTTAGTTGAAATGGAAGTTCGAGAACTGTTAAGTGCCTACGATTTCCCTGGTGATGATATTCCAGTTATTCGCGGAAGTGCGTTGAAAGCTCTTGAAGGTGACAAAGGTCCAATCGGGTCGGAAGCTATCATGAAGTTGATGGCGCAAGTTGATGAATATATTCCTCAACCAGCCCGTGCAATTGACCTTCCTTTCTTGTTGCCAATTGAAGATGTGTTCTCTATTTCTGGTCGCGGTACAGTTGTGACTGGTCGTGTTGAGCGTGGTGCAGTAAACGTTGGTGATGAAGTTGAAATCGTTGGTTTGAAAGAAACAACTAAAACAATCGTTACTGGTGTTGAAATGTTCCGCAAATTGTTGGATCGTGGTGAAGCTGGTGATAACGTTGGTGCGTTGATTCGCGGAGTAAAACGTGAAGAAGTTGAGCGCGGACAGGTTTTGGCGAAGCCAGGAACTATTCACCCACACACCACTTTTTCTGCTGAGGTTTATATCTTGAAAGAAGAAGAAGGTGGGCGTCACAAGCCTTTCTTTGATGGGTACCGTCCTCAATTCTATTTCCGTACAACTGACGTGACTGGTGTTGTAAAATTACCAGAAGGTACGAAGATGGTAATGCCAGGCGAAAACATCACTATGGAAGCAGAATTGATTGCTCCAATCGCGATGGACGAAGGTTTGCGCTTCGCGATTCGTGAAGGTGGTCGCACAATCGGATCTGGTGTTGTATCAAAGATTGTTAAATAAGTTAAATAAATCAAGGGCCCCATACGGGGCTCTTGAATTTTTTATTAAATTGGATATAATATGTCACAAAATATACGTATTCGTTTAAAGGCGTTTGATAGCGGAATTCTGGATCAATCAGCCGGCGAGATAGTAGGTACTGCAAAGCGTACGGGAGCAAAAGTATGTGGGCCAGTTCCATTGCCAACTCGTACTGAACGATATACTGTAAATAGGTCTCCTCATATTGACAAGAAGTCTCGTGAGCAATTTGAAATTCGCACACATAAGCGCTTGTTAGATATCGTGGATTGGTCGCCTCAGACTGTAGATGCTTTAATGAAGTTAGATCTACCTTCTGGTGTGGAAGTTGAAATAAAACTATAAAGGAATTGGACTATGCGTACTGGTTTAATTGCGGAAAAAATGGGTATGTCTCGTTTCTTTGACGAGAATGGTATTCATGTCCCCGTAACACTCCTTAAAGTTGAGGGGTGCCAAGTGGTATCTGTTCGTACAGAAGAAAAGAACGGCTACTCAGCAATCCAATTAGGCGTTGGAAAGATTAACCCAAAGAATGTAAAGAAACCCTTAAGAGGTCACTTTGCAAAGGCTGGTGTTGAACCAAAGCGTAAATTGGCTGAGTTTCGTGTTTCATCTGATGCGTTATTAAATGTAGGTGAAGAAGTGACTGTAGATCACTTTGTTAAAGGTCAGCATGTTGATGTGACTGGTACATCTGTTGGTAAAGGA
This sequence comes from Alphaproteobacteria bacterium CMAR1, assembly GCA_963693005.1. GTDB lineage: Bacteria > Pseudomonadota > Alphaproteobacteria > UBA6184 > UBA6184 > Bodonicaedibacter. The sequence continues at coordinate 1,022,862 of OY843726.1, forward strand.
TTTGCGGGTGTGATGAAGCGCTGGAATTACGGGGGTGGCCGAGCTACTCACGGTAACTCTTTGGCTCACCGTACTCCCGGTTCAACAGGGATGTGTCAGGATCCAGGGCGAGTTATTCCTGGAACTAAAATGCCTGGTCAAATGGGAAACAAGAAACGTACAGCTATGAACCTTGAGATTGTTGGAACTGACCTTGAAAAAGGCATAGTTCTTGTAAAGGGCGCGCTGCCTGGTGCAATTGGTTCGTTTGTTTTGGTTCGTGATGCGGTTAAGAAGAAAATGCCTGAAAATTTACCTTTTCCTGCAGCTATTCGTAAATCGAGCGAATCAGATGTAAATGCAAATTCTGAAGCGGCTGAATAGGATAGGGTGAAACAATGAAAACACAAGTTTTAAATCTTGAGAACAAGAAAGCTGGTGACCTAACCTTGGATGCATCTGTATTTGGTGTAGAGGTTCGTCGCGATATTTTGGCTCGAGTGATTTATTGGCAATTGGCTAAGCATCGCCAAGGTACGCACTCAACACGTAATGTGAGTGAAATTAGTGGAACAACGCGCAAGCCGTTCCGCCAAAAAGGTACAGGTAATGCACGTCAGGGTTCCTTGAGAAGTGCTCAAATGCGTACAGGTGGTGTGGCTCATGGTCCTCGCCCACGCAGTCATGAGCATGATCTTCCGAAGAAGGTCCGTGCGCTTGGATTGCGTTGCGCATTGTCTAGAAAAATGGAAGAAAAGAAACTTATTATTGTTGATTCTCTTGAAATGTCTACTCATAAGACAAAGGATTTGCAATCAAAGCTGCAAGGTTTTGGTTTTGATTCCGCGTTATTTATTGGAGCTGGACAAGTAGATGAAAAGTTCTTTCGTGCAGTGCAGAATATTCCTAAAATGGATGTTCTTCTAACTGACGGTGCGAACGTATACGATATTTTGCGTCGTGATGCGCTAGTTATCACGCAAGATGCAGTTAAGAAGTTAGAGGAGCGTTTAAAGAAATGATGAATCACGGAAGTCGTAAAGTTCATGTGATCAGCAAGGAACGTCAGTACAACGTAATTCGCGCTCCTCACATAACTGAAAAATCAACAGCATGTGCTGAAAAGAACTGTGTTGTATTTAAGGTCGCTTCAGATGCAACAAAGCATGAACTAAAGCAAGCAGTTGAAAATATTTTTAACGTAAAAGTTGAGAAAATTAATACAGCGATCACAAAAGGTAAAACAAAACGTTTTCGTGGTCGAAAAGGAAAACAGTCAGATCTGAAAAAGGCCTATGTGCGTTTAGCCGAAGGTCAATCTATAGATCTAAGTGCAGGGATGATTAAATGAGTTTAAAACTATTTAAACCTGTCACCCCAGGGCGCCGCCAATTAGTTTTGGTGGACCGTTCCGAGTTATGGAAAGGTGATCCTGAGAAGTCTTTGACGGAAGGTCTCCGCAAGCAGGGTGGACGAAATAACACTGGGCGCATTACAGTGCGCCATCAAGGTGGAGGACATAAGCGCCGATATCGTATGATCGACTTTAAGCGTCGTACTGCGGGTATTGCTACGGTTGAACGTTTAGAGTACGACCCAAACAGAACTAGCTTCATTGCATTGGTTCGTTATGAGGATCAATCTCTTTCGTACATTATAGCACCGCAGCGTTTAAAGGTTGGGGACAAGATTGAGTCTGGTCCCAAGTCTGATATTAAGCCTGGGAATGCATTACCATTGCGAAATATTCCAATTGGTACTTTGATACATAATGTTGAGTTAAAAAGCGGCAAGGGTGGGCAAATTGCTCGTGCTGCCGGATCTTTTGTTCAGCTTGTTGGGCGTGATGGTGATTTGGTGCAGCTAAAGCTTAAGTCAGGTGAGTTGCGTTTAGTTCATGCGGATTGTTATGCAACAATTGGCGCGGTTTCGAACCAAGATCACAAAAACGAAAACTCTGGTAAGGCGGGACGTTCACGCTGGAAGGGTATTCGTCCATGTACGCGTGGTATTGCTATGAACCCAGTAGATCACCCTCATGGTGGTCGTACAAACGGTGGTACTAACTGGAAAACACCTTGGGGTAAAGAAACTAAAGGTAAACGTACGCGTAGCAACAAGCTTACGCAAAAGTACATTATGCGTCGTCGCAGTAAGTAGAAGGGTAAATAAATGTCTCGTTCAGTATGGAAAGGTCCTTTCGTTGATGGCTACCTGTTTAAAAAAGCAGAAGGTCTTCGCGAATCAGGACGCAAAGAGATCATTAAAACATGGTCACGCCGGTCAACGATTCTCCCTCAGTTTGTTGGGTTGACGTTCGGTGTACATAACGGTAAGAAGTTCATTCCTGTGATTGTGTCTGAAAACATGATAGGTCATAAGTTTGGTGAGTTTGCACCAACTAGGACTTACTGGGGGCATGGCGCAGATAAAAAAGCAAAGAAAGGGTAATAAGTTATGAGTCAGAAAAAAACTCAACGCACATTACCTGCTAATTCTGCAAAAGCTGAAGTTGGTTTATTAACAACGTCACCCCGCAAGTTGAATCTTGTGGCCCAGTTAATTCGTGGAATGCATGTAAGTAATGCACTAGATACATTGGCGTTTTCTAAAAAACGCGCAGCTAAAGAAGTTCGCAAGTTACTTTCTTCCGCTATTTCTAACGCAGAGAACAATCATGGTCTGGATGTAGACTCGTTGATCGTTTCTGAGGCGTTTGTGGGTAAGGCGATGATGCTGAAACGCATGATGCCAAGAGCGCGTGGGCGTGGGGCGAGTATTTTAAAACGATACAGCCGCATGACGTTAATAGTTCGTGAAGTAGAGGTAGCGTAATGGGTCAAAAAGTAAATCCAATTGGTTTAAGGCTTGGTATTAACCGAGCTTGGGATTCTCGCTGGTACTCCGACAAAAAAGACTATGGTACTTTGTTGTTAGAAGATACGCGTATCCGCAATTATGTAATGAAGAACTTAAAGCAAGCTTCTGTTTCTCAGGTTATTATTGAGCGCCCTGCGAAAAAGTGTCGAATTTCAATTCACACGGCTCGTCCGGGTGTGATTATCGGTAAAAAGGGTGCTGATATTGAGAAGTTGAGAAAGCGTCTTTCTTCAATGACGACCTGTGAAGATGTGATGTTGAATATTGTTGAGGTTCGCAAGCCTGAGTTAGATGCAAAATTGGCGGCAGATAATGTTGCTCAGCAGTTAGAGCGTCGTGTCTCTTTTCGCCGTGCAGTTAAACGCGTTATGCAGTCAGCTCTTCGTATGGGAGCTTTGGGTATTCGTGTAAACTGTTCTGGTCGGTTAGGTGGAGCTGAAATTGCTCGTATGGAGTGGTATCGTGATGGCCGAGTGCCGTTACATACACTGCGTGCGGATGTGGATTATGGTTTCGCTGAGGCGCACACAACGTATGGTGTGATTGGTGTGAAGGTCTTTTTGTATCGTGGAGAAAAAAATGATACAAAAGATACAAACATTGTTAACAGTGAAAACCGTTCGAGAGAAGCTCGCCACGGCAAGTAAAGGTTGATTTAAAGACAGGATTGTTGTAATTATGTTAAGTCCAAAAAAAATGAAATTTAGGAAAGCCTTTAAGGGTCGGATTCATGGGGTTGCAACCTCAGGTGCGACACTTAACTTTGGTTCTTATGGACTAAAAGCAGTGGCTCCTAATCGTATTACGGCGCGTCAGATTGAATCGGCCCGTCGTGCGATGACTCGCCACATGAAACGTTCTGGACGTGTTTGGATCCGAGTTTTTCCAGATGTGCCAGTTTCGTCTAAACCTGCGGAAGTGCGTATGGGAAGTGGTAAGGGAAATGTTGAGTTCTGGGCGTGCCGTATTCATCCGGGTAAAATTCTATTTGAGATGGATGGTGTGTCGGAAGAGGTTGCTCGTGAGGCTATGAGTCTTGCAGCAGCTAAATTGCCCTTAGCGACAAAGTTTGTTAAGCGGTTAGATTAGGAAAGTGCGATGAAGTTAGCTGAATTAAAAAGCTTAAACGAAAATGACTTAAAACAGCAAATTCTTGATGCTCGTAAAGCTATGATGGCTTTGCGTTTTCAGAAGGTTGCTGGGGAATTAACTGATACCTCTACACTGTCTAAGCATCGTCAGACAGTAGCACGTATCAAGACGTTGCTATCACAAAAGCAACGTCAGGCCTAGTTGCAATAGGAGTATTATATGCCAAAGCGCGTATTGCAGGGTGTCGTTGTCAGTGATAAACAAGACAAGACCGTTGTAGTGAAGGTTGAGCGTCGTTTCGTTCATCCTTTGTATAAAAAGTCAGTTGTATCGCATAAAAAATATGCGGCACATGATGAAAACAACACTCATAAAGCTGGTGATGTTGTGCTTATCGAAGAGTCCAGTCCAATTTCTAAGAATAAGAACTGGGTTGTGGCATCAAATGAAGTAAAATCAAAATAAGGGTTAAGAAGAGATGATTAAACCTGAATCTAGATTAGATGTTGCTGACAACTCGGGTGCTCGCCAAGTTCTTTGTATTAAAGTATTGGGCGGAAGTAAGAGGAAGTCGGCAGGAGTTGGGGATATAATTGTTGTGTCTGTAAAGGCAGCAATCCCGAACGGTAAGGTAAAAAAAGGTGAGGTTCATAGGGCAGTAATCGTGCGCACTGCGCAGACGATTCGTCGGAATGATGGCTCATCGATACGTTTTGATGGAAACGCAGCAGTGTTGCTGAGTAAGCAGGGCGAACCTATTGGAACACGTATTTTTGGACCAGTGACACGTGAACTGCGTGGTCGCGGTTATATGCGTATTGTTTCTTTAGCTCCGGAGGTTTTGTAATGGAAAAATGGCGTATTAAGAAGGGCGATACAGTTCAACTGATTGCTGGTAAAGACAAGGGCAAATCCGGAGAAATTCTAGAGGTTTTTCGCGATACTCGTCGCGTAAAGGTAAAGGGGCTTAATCTAGTGACTAAGCACAAGCGTCCTTCGCAGATGGCTGCGGGAGGCATTGAGCGCATGGAGGCATCTATTCATGCTTCTAATGTTATGGTGTTAGATCCTAAAGATCAAAAGCCGACACGTGTTGGTTTTTTGGTTGAAAAAGATGGTTCGAAAGTGCGAGTTGCGCGTCGTTCCGGTGAAAGTTTAGAGAAGAAGTAGAGAATAAATTATGGCACGCTTAAAAGAAGTTTATAACAAAACCATAAAACCTGCGCTTCTAAAGGAGTTTGAGTACAAAAACCCCTTTGAAGTTCCAAGGCTTTTAAAGGTTGTTATCAACGTTGGCGTCGGTAAAGCAGCGCAAGACAGCAAAAAAATCCAATTTGCTGTTAACGACATTACTGCAATTGCTGGACAAAAACCCGTGATAACAAAAGCTAAAAAGTCGATAGCAGGATTTAAGGTGCGCGAAGATATGAGCCTTGGAGTTAAGGTTACTTTGCGTAAAAACCAAATGTTTGAGTTCGTTGATCGGCTGGTTAACATTGCTTTACCTCGGGTTCGCGACTTTCGCGGATTGTCGCCAAAAAGCTTTGATGGTCGGGGGAACTATAGTTTTGGTATCAAAGAACAAATTGTCTTTCCTGAAATTGATTACGACAAAATCGATGAAATTCGTGGAATGGACATTGTGTTCGTGACATCGGCAAAAACAAATGCTGAAGCAAAATCATTGCTAAAAGCGTTTAATGTGCCAATTAACTAAGAAGGAAGTTCCTAATGGCTAAAAAAGGCTCAATTGAAATTAATGAAAAGCGTAGACGTCTTTCCAACAGCCACGCTGCAAAACGAGCAGCATTGAAAGCTATTGCGACAGATCGTGAAGTTGCTCCTGAGGAGCGATTCCAAGCTAGCGTTAAGTTAGCAGAATTGCCCAGAAGTGGTTCAAAAGTGCGAGTTCGTAACCGTTGTATGTTGACGGGACGCTCGCGCGGAAACTATCGCAAGTTTGGAATCTCAAGAATCATGTTGCGCGAAATGGCTGCACATGGATTGATTCCTGGAATGACAAAAGCAAGCTGGTAAGAAGGAAAAACGTATATGTCTATGACTGATCCTATCGCTGACATGCTGACACGCATTCGTAACGCACATCACGCTAAGAAGACGTCGCTATTATGCCCGTTTTCAAACTTAAAGTGCTCAGTTCTTGAGGTTATGAAGAATGAAGGCTTTATTCGTGGTTATGAAAGTGTGGAAGTTCGTCAGGGTATTAAAAATATTCGTATTGAGTTGAAATACTATTCAAACGAACCTGTAATTAAAAAAATTCGCCGCATGTCTACACCGGGTCGCCGACTTTATGTGCAATCATCTAAAATTCCAACGTATTACAATGGATTAGGTCTTGCCATTTTATCGACACCAAACGGTGTGATGTCAGATTCACAAGCTCGTCAACAGAATGTTGGTGGCGAAGTTCTGTGTACACTATTTTAGTAGGAGGGTAGAATGTCTCGTGTTGGAAAGAATCCAGTTACAGTGCCCTCTGGTGTACAAGTAACTATTGATGGTCGTTTAGTTTCGGCAAAGGGTCCTAAAGGGACTTTGTCTTATTCGTTGACTGGTGAAGTGGATATTTCTCTGGAAGGGGATAAAATTTCATTAACTCCACGTAACAAAGAACGCCAAACGCGTATGTTGTGGGGGACAAATCGTAGTCGCATCCAGAATGTCGTGACAGGTGTGAGTGTTGGGTTTAAGAAAGATTTAGAATTAGTGGGTGTTGGGTACCGTGCAAACGTTGCGGGTAGTACTTTAAACATCCAATTAGGTTTTAGTCACGACATTAAGTACCAGATTCCAGAAGGAGTTGAGGTGAAGTGTGAAAAGCCTACGTCTATTTCAATCTCTGGAGCAGATCTGCAAAAAATTGGTCAAATGGCTGCAGAAATTCGTGGATATAGAAAGCCTGAGCCGTATAAAGGTAAGGGTGTTAAGTATGTTGGCGAATATATTTTGCGCAAAGAAGGTAAAAAGAAATAAAGGTAGGACATCATGGCAATAGGTAATAGAGATTTGAATTTACGCCGTCAGCGTCGCAACCGTTACAAATTAAAGGTTGTTGCTGCTGATACTAAGCTGCGCTTGTCTGTCTTTCGTTCGAACCAGCACATTTATGCGCAAGTAATTGATGATAAGAAACGTAATACCGTTGTATCGGCCTCTACTATGGAAAAGGATTATAAAGGTCCTAAGGAAGGTACAAAAGATGCGGCTGCATTGGTTGGCAAGTTAGTAGCTGAGCGTGCGGTAAAAGCAGGGGTAAAAGAAGTTTTCTTCGATCGTGGTAGCTATTTGTATCATGGTCGTGTGGCTGCTTTGGCTCAGGGTGCTCGTGATAACGGTTTGGTATTCTAGAGGAAAGTAGTAAAGCATGGCTCGTAAAAATACAGATAAAGTAATGCAGCAAGATACAGATTTAGTTGATAAGCTGATTAGTGTTAACCGCGTATGTAAGGTTGTTAAGGGGGGTAAAAACTTCTCTTTCTCAGCATTAGTAGTGGTTGGAGATGGTAAAGGTAAAGTTGGATTTGGGTCTGGGAAAGCACGAGAAGTTCCAGATGCAGTGAAAAAAGCTGCAGAAGAAGCAAAACGTACAATGATTCGAGTTCCTTTAAGGGATTCACGTACATTGCACCATGATATGGAAGGTAACTTCTGTGCAGGTAAAATCGTTTTGCGTGCTGCAGCTCCAGGTACTGGGATTATTGCTGGTGGTGCAACTCGTCAGGTCTTAGAAGCATTAGGCATACATGATGTTGTTGCAAAATCAATTGGTACATCTAACCCACATAATATGGTTCGTGCAACATTTGATGCATTGAAGAGTGTTACTTCTCCTCGTCATGTCGCCAATCGTCGTGGATTGAAAGTTTCCGACTTGATTTCTCGTCGGGAGACAAGGGCAAATAAGGAATTGACAAATGACTAAGAAAACAACTGCAAAGAAGACTGTAACAGTCACTCAGATTCGCAGTGCCATTCGTCGCCCAGCTGATCAAGAGGCGACATTAATTGGTTTGGGTTTAAACAAGATGAACAGAACTCGTGAACTTGAAGATACGCCTGCCGTCCGCGGTATGCTTAATAAAGTTCACCACTTGGTTCGTGTTGAAAGTTAAAAAAGGCACCAGTTATGAAATTAAATGAAATAAAAGATAATGAAGGTTCTCGCCCACTGCGTAAGCGTGTAGGTCGTGGAATCGGTTCTGGGACTGGAAAAACCTCAGGACGCGGTGTGAAGGGGCAGAAGTCTCGAGCTGGTGCGTCTATCGGTGGGTTTGAAGGTGGCCAGATGCCAATTTACCGTCGTTTGCCGAAGCGTGGGTTTACTAATATTTTTGCAAAAGAAATAGCAACGGTAAATACCGGAATGATCCAAAAGTTTATTGATAGCAAGCGTCTAGATGTATCAAAAGACATCAATGCTGAAGTTCTTATGCAGGCTGGTTTGTTGCGATCAACAAAACTACCTGTAAAAGTACTAGGTAAAGGTGAATTGACTGCAAAAGTAAGCTTGCATGTAAGTGCTGCTTCTGAATCGGCGAAAGCATTGATTGAGAAGTCTGGCGGATCGATTAAAATAGTATCTTAATAAAATAAAACGAGTATAACATGGCATCTGCAGCAGAACAGTTAGCGTCTTCTTTTAGCTTAAAAGCTTTTGGTAAAGCGGAAGATTTAAAAAAGCGTATTTGGTTTACCCTTGGGGCTTTAATTGTCTATCGATTAGGGACGTTTATTCCCTCTCCGGGAGTAGACCCCGTAACGATGGCGAATCTAGCTGGAAAGGCTGCGGGTGGCTTGTTAGCTGTCTTTAATACTTTTGGTGGAGGTTCTTTGAGTCGAATGACAATTTTTGCGCTTTCCATTGTTCCGTACATTACGGCAAGCATCATTACTCAGTTGTTAACTAGTATAGTGCCCCAGTTGGAGGTGTTGAAAAAAGATGGAGAGAGTGGCAGAAAGAGGATTAACCAGTACACTCGATACTTAACGGTGATTATTGCAATCTTCCAAGCCTCCTCAATGGCTATATTCCTTGAAACGGTTCCTGATTCTCCCGTTATGGATCCGGGATTACTGTTTAAGATTACTTTTATTACTTCCTTAGTAGGGGGGACAGTTTTCTTAATGTGGTTAGGTGAGCAAATAACATCTCGGGGTATTGGTCAGGGAAGTTCACTAATTATTTTTGCTGGTATTATTTCAGGGCTTCCTCAAGGTTTGGCGTTGTTATTTGAAATGGGGCGAAATCGTACGATAAGTCCATTGTTTGTTATTGCAGTATTAGTCTTAGCTGTGGCGATTATATTTTTTGTTGTTTTCATGGAGCGTTCCTTTAGAAAAATTAACATTCAATATCCAAAACGCCAGATGGGAAATAAGATGTATGGAGGAAACTCAACCCATCTTCCGTTAAAGTTAAATAGTTCGGGAGTGATTCCACCTATTTTTGCTGGGGCGTTGTTAAGTTTTCCTGCAACTATTACAGGGTTTTCTGGTGGAGAAGGGATGTTATCGCAGTTTGCAGCACACTTTCAACATGGAACTTGGGGGTTCATTGGTATTTATGTTGCCTTAATTGTATTTTTTGCATTCTTTTACACATCTATTGTGTTTAATTCTGAAGAAACCGCTGAAAATCTACGAAAAGGTGGCGCGGTAATTCTAGGGATTCGACCAGGAAAGAATACGGCAGATTACTTAGATTATATCTTGACTCGGTTAACTGTCGCTGGAGCTGCATATATATCACTAGTATGTGTAATGCCTGAAATTTTTACCAGATACTCTTCCATTCCGCTAGCTTTAGGTGGAACTGGGGTTCTGATCGTGGTTAGTGTTACTATTGAAACTGTAGGTCAGATTCACTCACATATGATTGCTCAGCAATATGAGGGGTTGATGAAAAAATCTTGGGTCAAAGGTGGAAAAGGAGGCCTGCCAAGAGCATGAGGCACGTAATTATTTTTGGAGCGCCCGGATCAGGTAAGGGAACTCAGTCAAAGAAGATTGTTGATGCGCTTAATTTCATTGGGATGTCAACGGGTGATTTGTTAAGGTCGGAAATTGAGTCTGGCTCAGCAGTAGGTCGAGAGTGTGAGTCTGTAATGGCGCAAGGTAAGTTCCCTGATAGTAAGCTGATATATCGCTTAGTTGATAGATTTTTATCTAACCAAGAGAATGTGTCTGGAGTTCTTTATGATGGTTTTCCTCGTACGGTGGATCAGGCAAAATTTCTAATAGACACATTGAAGAATAAGGGGGCTGTCGTTGAGTCGGTATTAAACATTAAAGTTGACCATGCGGACCTTTTAAAAAGGATCACAGGACGATTTTCATGTGTTCAATGTGGCGAAATTTATAACAAGTATTATAAGCCCTGTAAAGAAAAAGGGGTTTGTGATATTTGTCAGTCTGAGGAGTTTAAGGTAAGGTCTGATGACACTGAGGAAACGGTAAAAACTCGTCTTCGAATGTATAAAGATGAAACTGCGCCAGTTTTAGACTTACTGAGAGCACAGAACGTGAAGATAGTTTGTATTGATGGAATGCAGTCGATGGAAAGTGTCTTTGAGCAAATAGAAAATGCTTTAATCAACGAATAAACGTTGACTTTTTTGCCCATTTCCTTTAAAGGGATATAGAAGGTTTACGTACTAAAAATCAAGGAGAAATAAGTGGCACGTATAGCAGGTGTAAATATACCCAGCCAAAAGCGAGTAGAGATTGCTCTTAGATATATTTATGGCATTGGCCCTAAATACTCTAAAGAAATCTGCGAAAAGGTAGGTATTGTAGAAACAACGCGAGTGTTTCAGTTAACTGATGAAGAAGTATTAAAGATTCGTACTGCGATTGACAGTGATTACCAAGTAGAGGGTGATTTGCGTCGTGAAGTGTCGATGAATATTAAGCGACTTCAAGATTTAGGGTGTTATCGTGGCTTGCGTCACCGTAAGCGCTTACCAGTAAGAGGGCAACGCACTCATACGAATGCGCGTACTCGTAAAGGTAAGGCAGTAGCGATCGCCGGCAAGAAAAAATAGTGGTAGGAAATAATGAGTCAAAAAACAGCAACGCGAGTGCGCAAGCGCGAAAAGAAAAATGTAGTTACAGGGTTGGCATTTGTAAATTCAACGTTCAACAATACTGTGATTACAATTACTGATTTGCATGGAAATGCTATAGCATGGTCAACTGCCGGTGCAAAAGGCTTTAAAGGGTCTCGTAAATCGACTCCATTTGCTGCACAGATTGCAGCAGAGGATGCAGCACGTAAGGCAATGGAGCATGGTTTAAAAACAGTGTCAGTTCGAGTAAAGGGCCCGGGCTCTGGGCGTGAATCTGCATTGCGAGCATTTCATGCTGTAGGATTGGTAGTTACTGCTATTAAAGATGTAACGCCAATTCCCCATAACGGATGTCGCCCTCCAAAGCGTCGTCGCGTATAATTTAACCAGGTGTGTGAAAGAGGGTTCTCGTGATACAAAACAATTGGCAATCTTTAATTAAAGCTCAAAAAGTTGATATAAAAGTAGGTGAAGATCAAAATTCTGCAAAGATAGTGATTAGCCCACTTGAAAGAGGCTTTGGTATTACACTGGGTAATGCGTTACGCCGTGTTTTGATGTCTTCATTGCAAGGGGCTGCAGTTACGCAGCTAAAAATAGATGGCGTGTTACATGAGTTTAGCACGGTACCTGGGGTTCAAGAAGATGTTACCGATATTATTTTGAATATTAAACAGCTAGCTTTGCGATCTCATTCAGCTGACCCGCAAAAATTGCGCTTGAATGTTGAAGGTCCATGTATCGTAACTGCAGGAATGATAGAAGATACTGCAAATGTTGAAGTTGTAAATAAAGACTTAGTATTGTTTACATTAGATGCTAACGCAAAAGTTTCTTTAGAGCTAACAGTTGAGTTAGGTAAGGGGTATGTTTCGGCAGATCGCAATCGTGGATTAGAAGATGAAATTGGAATTGTACCGATTGATGCTATTTTTTCTCCGGTTAAGAGAGTTTCATATTCGGTAGAAGATACTCGTGTCGGCCAGGATACAGATTATAATACTTTGATACTTAACGTTGAAACTGATGGAACAGTGAATCCAGAAGAGGCTGTTGGGCTTTCTGCACGCATTTTACAGGATCAGCTGCAGCAATTTATTAATTTTGAAGACCCCACTCCCGTTGCTAAGGCAGAAGATGAGGCTGATTTTCCCTTTAATCGTAACTTATTACGAAAAGTTGAGGAATTGGAGTTATCAGTTCGTTCAATGAATTGTTTGCGTAATGAAAATATTATTTATATTGGAGATTTAGTTGCGAAGTCTGAGGGTGAACTATTGCGAACTCCCAACTTTGGTCGAAAATCACTTAATGAAATTAAAGAGGTTCTTCTGCATCTTGGTTTAGACTTGGGCATGCGTGTTGACGAGTGGCCACCTGAAAACATTGAAGAGTTAGCAAAAAAAATAGAAGAACCGTATTAATAAGCTAGGAGTTATATACTATGAGGCACGCATTAAAAGGGCGTAAATTTAATCGGAATAGAGGTCAACGTACTGCCTTATTAAAGTCATTAGTTACGTCTTTGATTAAACATGAACAGATAACTACAACTTTGCCTAAAGCAAAAGATCTACGCCCGATTGTTGAAAAACTGGTAACCGTTGCAAAGGAAGATACGCTTGCAAATCGCCGTTACTTATTATCTTTTTTGAACGGAAATCATCATTCAGTATCTCGTTTGATGACTCATTTAGGCCCTAGGTTTAAAGATAGAGCTGGTGGATATCTTCGAATTATAAAAGCGGGCTTTCGACACGGAGACATGGCTCCAATGGCAGTTATTGAATTTGTTGATCGTGATTTAAGTGTAAAGGGTATAGATTCTGGGCCCGTTCAGTCTGAAGAAGTTGCAGAGCAAGCTGAATAAGTAGTAACTATGTTAACATAGTTGTTCTATTATAAGGGCCTTAAGGGCCCTTTTTTTATTTTGAGAGGAATGACATGCTTCAACCTATATCTATTGTTATAAACGTTCTAGCTACTATAGTATTTTGTATTTTAAGCGTGGATGGAGCAATTGATGTAAAAGTTAATACTAATGATAACGAGCCCCAAAAATCTTCCGATAGCCCATTGATGAATAATAGTTTTTCTTTTTCCCCTCTGGTGAAAAAAGTTGCCCCTTCGATTGTTAATATTTACTCAGAGAGAGTTCAAACAACAGAGCCCGAGCAGACTGAAGATAGAGCAAACCCAATATTACAGTTACTAAAAGGAAAAGCGTTTAACTTCGATATGTTGTTTGCTGCCCCACGAGAAGTGATCCAGCGTTCTTTAGGTTCAGGTGTTGTGATTGGATCTGAAGGGGTTATCTTAACTAATGTTCATGTAATTAAAGGTGCAACAAAAATTAAAGTTGTTCTTTCAGATCGGCGAGTATATGAGGCACATGTAGCAGTTAAAGATGATAAGATTGACTTAGCTATACTCAAGCTTAATGACTCTAAGATTAAGTTATCACCAATTGAAATTGGTGACCCGGAGGCAATGGAAGTTGGAGACAGGGTAGTAGCTATTGGCAACCCTTTTGGGGTAGGTACAAGTGTAAGTACCGGGGTAATTTCTGCGGTAAGTCGTTTTGGTGGATATATACAAACTGATGCTTCTATCAACCCTGGAAATTCAGGTGGAGCCCTGGTGAATATGAGAGGGCAATTAGTGGGTGTTAATAACTTTATTATTTCAAAGTCGGGTGTGTCTGCTGGAGTTGGCTTTTCTATTCCCATCAATATGTCAAAACCGGCGTTAACTCAACTAAAGAAAGGGGGCGGTTCTGTGCCTCGAGGGTGGTCGGGGTTATGGGTGCGCTCTGTTACTCCTAAAATTGCGTCAAAACTAAATCTTTCTGCACCAATGGGTGTTGTAGTTGAAACTGTTCATCCAAATAGCGGGGCATCTGACGTAAAAGTTGGTGATGTGATTTTGGAGTTAGATGGAAAGCAATTGCTAGATAAGGCATCATATTATTATCGTTTGGCAGGAGTGCCAGTAGGGGCAGTAGTCTCGATAAAATTATTGCGATCCGGAAAAATAATGCAAAAAACATTTTTGTTGGGGCGTCCAGTAGAAATACCTAAACGTCAGCGTACGGCATTAAAAGGTACTCACATATTTAATGAGGTCGTTATTGCAAACCTTTCTCCAGCGTTAGAGGTAGAGCTAGGCCTAGATAGTATGCGCTCAGGTGTTATTATTTTAGGTGCGGTAGAAGCTACTGACTCACTAAAGTTATTTCAAAAGTATGATATCATTCATAGCATTAATGGGCATGTATTAAAGTCGGTAAAAGATATTTTAAAAGTCTTGGAAGTCGAACGGGTAAAAAAAGTTAAGCTGCTTAGAAATGGGCAAGTTGTTGAAATTAAATAATAGGGTGCTAAATGAAGAAAAGCTCGTTAAGGCGCATTCTTTCATATTTTTGGACACGGCATAACATAACAGCCAAGTTAATAGTCGTTGGATCTTTGAGTTTGTTAATAGTTGCTAAAATTTTAGCTGTGTATGTACCGATATACTTTCAACAAACGATAGATGTTTTAAATGGCACGTTGCAGTCAGTTGTTTCGGTAGTTGGATTAATTGTGATGTATGGGGTAGTGCGATTATTATCTACTGCCTTGAATGATATTCGAGAAGTTTTATTTGCCAGAGTATTGTATCTATCTATTCGATTTTTAGCGTTGGATGTTTTTCAGCATTTGCACTCATTAAGTCTGCGTTTCCATTTAGATCGAAAAACAGGTGCGGTGACTCGTTATATTGAGCAAGGTATTCAGGCAATGGAACGCTTGATTTTATTTTCAACATTTGGTGTTTTTCCTACTTTTTTTGAAATGACATTCATTGGTGCATTTTTAATTGCGCTATTTCCTATACAATTCTTTCTTATAGTTTTCCTCACAATATTTTCTTATGTGATTAGCACCTATTGGATTACAAATTATCGTACGCGTGTATTGCGCAAACGGAATGATTTAGAAGCTTATTCTAATCATAGAGCTATGGATAGTCTGTTAAATTATGAAACAGTAAAATACTTTGGAAACGAAGTAAACGAAACTAATTTATATGACAAAACGCTGGGTAATTTTGAACTAGTATCAGTTCGGTTAAGAGAGTCACTAGCACTTTTAAATGTGGTGCAGGGAGTGATTGCGTCTTCTGGATTAGGTGCATGTATGTATTATGCGGCTTTAGGAGTAATGGAAAATACGCTAACTCTAGGTCAATATGTAATGATTCACACATATTTGATTCAACTATATATTCCTTTGGGAAATTTAGGTTTTATGTATAGAGAAATGAGAGAGTCATTGCTTAAGTTAGATACGATGACTGAGGTGCTAGATGCGGAACCTGATATCCAAGATATAAAAGCTCCTAAAAAAATTTCATCTGACTTTTTGCGCATTGTTTTTAAAGAAGTTTGTTTCTCTTATACTAAGGAACGAAAAATTTTACAAAACATTTCGTTTTCATTAAATAAGGGTGAAACTATTGCAATTGTCGGTGAAAGTGGATCGGGAAAATCGACAATTACTCGATTATTATTCCGATTTTATGATGTGGATAGTGGTGGAATTTATCTTAATGAAGATAATATTCAAGCACTGCCCCAAAATGATGTTCGTGCGCTAATGGCTGTCGTTCCTCAAGATACAGTCTTATTTAATGACACGTTAGAGTATAATATTCGTTATGGAAACATAAATGCAACGGAGTCAGAGTTAAGGAGATCTATTGAAGGAGCTCATTTGCAAAGTTTTATCCAACTTTTACCAGAAGGGTTAAAGACAATAGTTGGTGAGCGTGGTTTGAAGTTATCTGGTGGTGAAAAACAGAGAGTGGCAATTGCTAGGGCGCTATTAAAGAATCCGAAAGTTTTTGTATTTGATGAAGCAACTAGTGCGTTAGATACGAAAACTGAGCAAGAGATTCAACAAAACTTAATGGAAATTTCTAAAGGAAAAACCACCTTAGTCATAGCTCATCGCTTATCAACGATTATTAATGCAGCTAAAATTTTAGTTTTAGACCAGGGGCGAATTATTGAACAAGGTACGCATCAGGACTTATTACTCAAGCAGGGGCAATATGCAAAAATGTGGTCCCAACAGACTCAGGAGTTAAATGCATAGTTAGCTTATGATGAAATGTTTTTAACTGAGCCCTCTAAATTAGATAGTTGTTTGCCTGAAGTTATGCCTGTTAAGCATACACGGAAGAGAAAAGTTTAGGTGCTTAAACTATCTATATTAGGTGACTTTCATAGATAGTTTGTTATTCGGCTCTATTGAATTGAAGAAGGAGTCAGTTAATATTCTATATGTCAAAATGTCCCCCAAATACGAGCGGGCGATTCAGTTGCATTTTCTAGCTTTAATGGGGCTATAGTTAGTGTGAACTTTGAAGTGGGTGATTTGCCAAGGTTGTTGAGGTTTTCTATGATAATAATGCCTTTTTCAAGCAGCAGTTTATGCACAGGAAAGCTACTTTCCGGCCTGTCCGGAGAAAGCGTATCAATTCCTAAAGAGTGTATGCATTTACTTGATAAATAGTTTGCTGCCTCGGCCCCTACATAGGGAAATTGATAGTGATTGTGATATAATTTTGGCGAATTCCAATGTTTACTCCATCCAGTATGAATTAAAACTGAAGTGTGGGGCTTTATTTCACCGTTTAGAGACTCAAAATTTTGTATGTCTGACTGAGATAATGAATTGTCTGAATGAAATCGTCTAGATATATCAATAAGCACTGCGGGTGCAATTAAATCGCCTAGCTCAAATTGGTGAGCAGTTTTGTGTCCGGAGTAACAATGAGAAGGTGTATCAATATGGGTGCCAATACCACAGTTCATTCGAACATTTTGCACTTTAAAAGAGGGGTTACTTAAGGGAAGAGTATAATCTGAAAGAGTTTGAAGAAAAAAACCACAAGAACCACTCCAAGTCGGAGAGTGAGGGGAAACGGTATGGGTGAAATCAATTATTTTTGGCATAGCTCGCCTTTTTTTGAAAAAGAGTAATGAGATAATTACGTTCAGCAGGAAGCTTTTGATGGAAAGTCTCTTGTAGCACTCGAGATAAGAAAAATCCGCTTAGATTTAAAGCCGTTAGAATTTCTTCGAGAGTAACGTTATCTAATTCATGAGTAGTTAAAAACTGAGGTAATTTGAGTAGGTTTTGCTTATATGGAGCGCCAGTTGCTTGGGTAACTGCTCTTCCTGTTTTTGGAGAAACATAGGCAAGATTCTGCAGTTCATTTGTAACCGCACAGCGCATAAGATCCAGTCCAAACCCGCAATGAGTTAAAAGGTTAGTCTCAAATAAAGGATAATGACCAAAAGAAGAGTTAAGTGAAATTTCTATGATATGTTTTTTTACCTGCGGATAGAACATATCGAATTCACTTGTTGAGTCGTTGTCAATGAGGCATTGCAACATCAAGGCACGCATGGCATTAATACAAGCTAATTTCACAGGAGATTGTAGGGCTGAAAAAATTGCGACAGAAAAAAAATCATGCTGTTCAATACTTAAAAAACCGAGATGAGTTGTAAGTCGCGCTTTATAGCTAATATGATATAAGTTTCCTGGGATGGGGGGGCACTTTTTATTTAAGCGTAGATAGCCTTTTATTAAAGAATGATTCTTAGTTAAAAAAGTTACAATTAAATTAGATTCACCATGAGGACGAGTAGAAAGAAGGATCCCTTCATCCAGCCACTTCATATTATAAACTCCCTTTTGAACCTTGATTTCTAACGATGAAATCTTTAAAGTGAATTGTATTTTAATTTTAATAATTTGCAAAGGAAAACAAATGAAGAGAAGCTTTAAACTAGGTAGTTTAATAATCACTTTAATGTTGGGGTTGCCTTCAATTGAAGCGGCAGGAGTAGTAAAGCATAAAGGAAAAGATTTAGTCACTCAAAAAGATGTAGATGCTAAGATTAAAGAACTTAATCTAACCTCTGCCCCTAGAGACCAAGTTTTTATGCCTTTGTTGGTGCGATTGGCTGAAGAGCGTTTATTAAGCCAACGAATGATTGCTGCTAAGTTAGAGTCTGACGTTGAGTTTAAAAAAGAAGCAGAGGCTAATGCAGAAGATTTTAAACGTAACTACTACTTGCAACAAGAGGCTGCCAAGCGTATTACGTTACAAATGCGCCAGAGTGTGTATGAGCAGTTTAAAGCAACTGTAAAAGATAAAAAAGAAGTTAGCCCTAAAATCATAGTATTGACAGATGAAAAAAAAGCATCTGAAATTCACTCAAAGTTAATGAAGGGTGAAAGTTTTGGAGATTTGGCAAAAGAACACTCCATAGACCCGTCAAAAGCTTCGGGGGGAGAAATAGGTCGATTTTTACCTGAGGAAGCCTTTTCACCAGAAGTTACAAAAGCACTATCAGAGATGAAAGAATGCGAGACATCAAAGCCAATTAAGTCATCATCAGCAAACGGCGATGTCCATATTATAGTAAGAATTGATAAGGGAATGCGAAGAGATCAAGTCTTGCCACCATTGGAATCACCAGAAATGAAACGTCAAATTGACCAAGTAATTATCCGTCAAATGGTAGGAGTGGTACAGACTGATTTGTTAAGAGAGCTGGAAGTGTATGATTTACAGGGAAATAAAATACCTTTGGTGCAGGAGAAAAAGGATGCCCAAGAAGGGATTCCTTTGATTGGTGGAGGAATGAGAAAAAGCTAATAAATTTTGAGCGATACAGCTGAAAAAAAGAAGGGGGGGATTATTCCCTCTCTTTTTTTTCAGCTAATGGATGATGACTAAAAACAGTATTTTGTAATTTTTGAGTCATAATGTGGGTATAAATTTCTGTGGCTGAAATGCTTGAATGTCCGAGTAATTTTTGTACATTGACTAAGTTTGCTCCGTGATTAATAAGGTGAGTTGCGAAGGCGTGGCGGATGACGTGTGGAGATACTTTTTCAGGAGGAATTCCCGCATAAGCCGCGAGTTCTTTGATAATTTGAAAGAATCTTTGCCGAGTTAAGGGGGAGTTTGATGTAGGGTTTGAGGGAAATAGCCATTTCGATGCTTTTGGTTGGTGCTTAAGATAGTTTTTTAGTGCGGTCAGGGTGGCTTCATTAAATGGGACTAGACGCTGCTTATTTCCTTTTCCAGAGACCAGTAAGCATTCCTCTTGCCATTGAATATCTGAAATTTGAATATTAAGCAACTCGGAGATACGTAATCCGGTTGCATAGAGTATCTCGATAAACAGAACCCGACGTAGCTTCTCGGTTGGATCTTTGTGAGAGTGCGCTGCTTCAATCAGCGCAAGCGTCTCTTTCTCGGTTAGATATTTTGGAAGCGTTTTAGGTTGCTTGGGACGATCAATGAGTTTTGTTGGGTTTTCTAAAATTTTATTTTCACGAAGTAAAAATGCATAAAACATCCGTAACGCGGAAATGCGGCGCGCGCGTGTTCTTTCTGAAACCTTTTGTTGAGACAAAAAAGATAAATAGTTTTCTATCTGCTTTTTTTTGCAATCAATTATAGATAAAGGTTGAGGTTCAGTCTGACAGTACAGAGAAAAATGGCGAATATCAGATAAGTAAGCAGAAATAGTATGTTTACTGGCTCCAACCTCAGAGATTAACATTTCAGAAAATTGGTCAATCTCTGGGGGAAGATTAGCTAGTTTTTTTTTCAAGGTCTAAAGGAATGGGGACACGCATATCTGTTTTAGGGGCGGGAACTCCAACCCAAGATAGGGCAACCCCACCTCCAATCAATACAATTAATAAAAAAACCAATAGATACTTCATTTATTCAGCTAGCTTTCCATGACAGTATTTATACTTTTTACCCGATCCGCAAGGGCAGGGGGCATTTCGAGGCACCATGCGCAGTAACTCGAGTTCTTCCTCGGTCATTAATCGATTATTATTTGCATCTTCTAGTGCCGTGTTTTTGAAGGGGACTTGATTTGCTTTTTCGGTTTTTTTGTCGACATTCATATGGCTAAGAATGCTGACAACTGTCTCTTTAATTTTATCTAGCATATGAGTAAATAGATCAAAAGCTTCTTGTTTGTACTCATTTAATGGATTGCGTTGTGCATAGGCACGAAGATTAATACCTGTGCGCAGATGATCTAGAGTGTGGAGGTGATCTTTCCATAGCTGGTCTAATGTATGCAAAAATACGTCTTTCTCTATTTTTAGTATGACGTCTTCAGGGAAAAGAGCCTCTTTTTCTAGCCAAGATGCTTCTACATCACTTTGAATACGCTCACACATTTCTTTATATCCAACTCCCTCTTCATGTGCCCAGTCAGACAGGGGCAGATTAACATTGAAAATTCTCAGTAATTCTTCATGAAGCTTTGCAATGTCCCACTGTTCGATATGGGAGGATTCTGAAATATGATTATGGATAGATTTTTGAAGCATTTCTGAGCGAGCCTCAACGATAGTATCGTGAATAGAGTCGGTATCCATCACATATTTGCGCTGTTCGTAGACAACTTTCCGTTGATCATTCATAACATCATCATATTTTAGTAGATGTTTGCGAATGTCATAGTTGCGTGCTTCTACTTTTTTTTGTGCCCTTTCTAAGGCTTTGCTAACCCAAGGGTGAGTAATAGCTTCACCTTCTTTAAGCCCTAGGCGCACTAGCATGGCTTCTAAGCGTTCAGAACCAAAAATTCGCATTAAATCATCATCTAAAGATAAGAAAAACTTTGTGTGTCCTGGGTCACCTTGGCGCCCGGATCGACCGCGAAGCTGATTGTCAATTCGCCGACTTTCATGGCGCTCAGTTCCTATTACATAGAGGCCGCCGCTTGCCTTTATGGTGCTTTCAAGATCAGATAGCTCTTTTCGCACCGTTTCTTTTGCTTCTTCTGCCTGCTTTTCTGAAACTACGGGGCCAATTTTTGCGTATGCTGCTTTTAAATGGGCATCAAAATTCCCACCTAATTTAATATCAGTTCCACGCCCAGCCATATTGGTTGCAACTGTAATAGCACCTGGATATCCAGCCTCAGCAATGATTTCTGCCTCTTTATCATGGAATCGCGCATTTAAGACATTGTGCTTTAACCCGGCTTTTGTAAGCTCTCTTGAGATTTCTTCTGAATTCTCAATGCTTATTGTCCCTATGAGTAAGGGTTGATTTGCTTTGCTGCGTTCTTGTGCCAACTGTACGATAGCTAGAATTTTTTCGCGCTTTGTGCGGTAGATTTCATCATCGCTATCTATGCGTGTTACGGGTTTGTTAGTGGGAATTTCAACAACACTCAGCTTGTAAATATCATCAAACTCTTGCGCTTCTGTCATGGCAGTCCCTGCCATTCCTGAAAGTTTTGGATATAGACGGAAGTAGTTTTGGTAAGTGATAGAGGCTAATGTTTGGTTTTCGACCTGAACACTTACGCCTTCTTTTGCTTCTAAAGCTTGATGCAGACCATCAGAATATCTGCGTCCGTCCATTGTTCGCCCGGTAAATTCGTCAACGATTAATACTTCGCCATCTTTTACCATATAATCGACGTCACGTTGGAACATTTTGTGCGCTTTTAACGCCTGATTCAAGTTGTGAACAATACCAATGTTTTGAAGGTCATAAAGATTGGTGCCGTTTAAATGGCCATCCTTTTCGAGTGCCTCTTCAAGTTTTTGAGATCCTGAGTCTGTGAGCGTAATGTTTTTACCTTTTTCATCTTTTTCATAGTCAGACTCTACCAACGATGGAATATATTTGTTTGCGATATAATACCATTGGGAAGAATCTTCTGCAGGGCCAGATATAATTAGCGGTGTGCGTGCTTCATCAATCAAAATGCTATCAACTTCATCAACAATTGCGTAGTTAAATGGGCGTTGGACCATTTCTGCCAGTGAGAACTTCATATTGTCACGTAAGTAGTCGAAGCCGAGTTCATTGTTTGTTGCATAAGTAACGTCTTTAGCATAAGCTTCTTTACGTTCCATATCGCCCATGCCGCTGACGATACAGCCAACTGATAGGCCAAGGAACTCATAAACTTGTCCCATCCATTTAGAGTCACGTTGTGCTAGATAGTCGTTTACAGTTACGACGTGAACACCTTTTCCAGAAAGAGCATTTAAGTAGACGGGGGCAGTTGCCACTAATGTTTTACCTTCACCCGTGCGCATTTCAGAGATTTTACCATTGTGGAGGACAAGCCCACCAACAAGCTGTACATCATAATGACGTTCACCAAGAACGCGCTTTGCTGCCTCGCGAACAGTTGCAAAGGCCTCGGGCAAAATATCATCAAGTTCTTCACCCTTTTCAAGGCGAAGTTTGAACTCATTTGTTTTTTCTTTTAGATCATGATCTGACAGCGACGTGAGGTTAGCTTCAACAGCCGTAACTTTGTCTACGATTAGCTGATATTGGCGAATTAAACGATCATTTGCAGACCCAAAAATCTTTTGTACAAGCTTTAACAGCATATTTTACCGTGTCCTTTAGTGAGTAGTATACAATGTATAATATAAATGATTAAAATAATGACTATAAAGTAGTATAGTTTAGGAAATATTACAAAGAAAAAATGTTAACATTACTTGCTTTTATCCAGGGAATATCAGAGTTTTTACCTGTTAGTTCAACAGCGCACATGATTGTTATTGCCAAATATTTTGGCAATATTTATCCAGGAGTGCACTATTTAGTGGTTCTACATGTGGGTAGCATGTTTGCTATTATTTTGTACTTTTTTAAAGATATTTTTCAAATGTTTGTGGGCTGGTGTTCGCTTTTTCAAGGAAAGATAACGGGGCACTTTAAGCTCAGCATTGCAATTATAGTCGCGACAATCCCTGTGATGATAGTCGGGCTTTTTTTGTTTCAGATTATAGAAAAACCGCAAAACACGCCATATGTAATTGGTATAAATAGTATTATATTTGGAGTTTTGTTGTATATAGCCGATTTAAGGCCTGCACACCAGAAAACTGCGTTAGAAATTTCGTTGTGGGAGGCTTTTTTAATTGGAGCGGCTCAAGCATTTGCGCTGTTACCAGGGGCTAGCCGATCGGGCAGTTGCATAATGGCAGCTCGCGCTATGGGGTATTCGCGTGTGGAATCAACCCGGTTTGCTTTTTTGTTGGGAATTCCAACAATTTTAGGGGCAAGCGTATTAAAATTGTCAGATATTTGTTGGGGAGACCCTAGTGTGGATGTTGAGTTGTTTGCGTACGGGTCGTTAATATCTTTTGCGGTTAGTTATTTAGTGATAGTTGTTATGTTGCGCCTCTTAGAATGGATGTCATTCTTGCCAATTGCGCTGTATCGGGTGGCTATGGGGGTTGTATTACTTGTATTCTTTTAATTTAGTACGTTGTTTCTTTCCTAGTTAAGTAGCTTTCTCATAGAACACTTGAATTTTACCTGTATTCCGAGTATGAGTATAAAAATTAGCTACTAAGGATAAATTTGACATGCCTAAGATGATATTTATTGAAAAAGATGGAAACCGTAAAGAAGTTGACGCACCTAATGGTGTGTCTGTAATGGAAATTGCGCATATGAATGAGATCGACTTGGAAGGAGCCTGCGGAGGATCTTTAGCTTGTTCTACTTGTCATGTCGTGGTGACACCTAAATGGTTTGAAAAGTTAGAAGAGCCCACTGAATCTGAAGAAGATATGCTAGATTTAGCCTTTGGGTTAACGCATACTTCCCGATTGGGTTGCCAGATTATTATGTCAGATAAATTTGATGGTTTAGAAGTTCAGCTACCAAACGCGACCCGGAATATTTGAGTAATAGATATTTATAAGAGTTAGTGGAACTAAAAAGTTCCACTAACTTGGTGTTTATGTGGGCTATTGTTTTTCTAAATGTATTACAAAATGTGACGGATAAGCATACATTGCACCCGTGACTGCATCTACAATAAAGCCTCCCATAGCCGTAATAATGTTAAGCAACGTGGTGGAGTTAAAGCTTGATCCAATCCCCATTTGAGAGGCTTTAAACCCGTCTTTGTTACACGTAATTTGTAGAGGAGCGTTAGATCGAGTCACTAAAACTGATCCGTCCTTGTTTAGTGAGTGTTTAGTGCCATTGCTTTCCAGAACGGCACAATTAAAATCAGTGATAGATTCATTTGTTTTTGTGTCGATAACACGAATTTGGATATATTGATTCGTTCCAGAAATAATGGTTGCGCAACCTGCTACCATTAGAGATAAAAGTGTAAGAAACAGTATATTTCTCATATATAGGTGCCTTTTTGTATTTGATTACCGACAGTATATACAGTTCTATAAAATAGGTAAACGGTTAAGTAAAATGATTATTTTTAGGAAACCCTGGGGGAGCTAATCGACCTGCCTGGCCTCGCTTTGCTATCCATCTATCGAGAATAGTTTCAGTTCTGTAGCCGTTTCCATATTTCCAGGTTAGCCCATTTTCGAAGTTGAAAGTTTGTAAGTCAGATAATCCACCTTGTAGGTATTTTTGAAGCATCACGCCGCGACCCCGACTCATAATTGGAATATCTTCAGTGTGAAACACAACAAGTTTACGGTTATCTCCAATAGCGGCGACTCTATCACCATTGATAGGGAGGCAGCGATGCGCTATGTTGTCGTCTGAAACATTCAGGAGCTGTTTTCCGTTGCGCGTCTGTGAGAGTAATTGAGTTGCTTCTAATCTAAAGCCTCGGCCATCTTTTGCTGCAACGATAAACATCTTGGAGCCAGTCTCTGGGTAAACGAACAGCGTAATAATTTCTTCGTTAGAAGCCATATCTAGCATTAGACGTAAAGGTTCTCCGAACCCACGCCCGCCGGGGAGTTTGTCACAGGATAGCGTGTAGCTTTTTCCAAACGAGGAAAATGCAATAAGTTTATCGGTAGTTTCACCTTTTAGGATATAAAGCTCTTTATCGCCTTCTTTATATTTTATATCTTTTGAATCAGTTTGGTGCCCTTTGATTATTTTTATCCAACCTTTTTGAGAGCTCACGATAGTTATAGGTTCTTTTTCAATGAAATCGTTAATGTTGACAGAAATTTCATCAAAATTATGGTGAATGGTTGAGCGTCGTTGGCCATTAGGGTTCTTTAGAAAGTATTTTTCTAAGTTTTGGATCTCAGACTTAAGGAAGGTGCGTTGTAAGGTCGGGGAACCCAGCAATTTTTGTTTGGCCGCTTGTTCTGTAGATAGGGTATCGAATTCTTTTTTTAGTTCAAATTCTTCAAGTTTTCGCAACGAACGCAACCGCATGTTTAAAATAGCCTCAGTTTGCAATTCGTTGAGGTTAAAGCATTTCATGAGAATAGGTTTTGGTTCATCCTCTTCGCGAATAATATGTATTATTTTATCAATATTTAGATAAGTTATTAAAAACCCTGAAAGAAGGTTTAAGCGGGCAGATATTTTTTCTAACCGATACGAAGTTCGTCGCTCTAACACAAGAAAACGGTGATCGATATAGCTTTGTAAAATGTCTTTTAGCCCCATAACAGAGGGGGTTAAACGATGATTTAGTACATTTAAATTAACACTAAACCTTGTTT
Organism: Alphaproteobacteria bacterium CMAR1; assembly: GCA_963693005.1. Classification (GTDB taxonomy): domain Bacteria; phylum Pseudomonadota; class Alphaproteobacteria; order UBA6184; family UBA6184; genus Bodonicaedibacter. The sequence goes on from OY843726.1 coordinate 1,048,447, forward strand.
CAAGTTCGCAGTTTTTGTACAAAAACTCTAGTATCAATGAAGGATCGATAGAGTTTGATTTTGGCTCAATAACAACGCGCAATATATCTGATGATTCATCACGAATGTCGGAGACAAAGGGCAGTTTTTTAGCCTCCATAAGCTGGCCAAACTTCTCTAAAAGTCTTGCTTTGGGGACGCCATAGGGGATTTCAGTAATTACAATATTTTTTCTGCCGCGATCTGAATCTTCAAGCGTATAGGTTGGGCGTATACGTAAGGTGCCTTTTCCAAGTGTATAGATATCTGTAAGAGTTTTTTGATCAACATACAGTTGCCCACCAGTTGGAAAATCAGGGCCTTTTATATGAGTTAAAAGTTCTTCTACTGACGTTTCTGGCGTTTTTAGTAAAGCTTGGAGAGCTGCGCAAATTTCTAAGATATTGTGAGGAGGAATATTAGTCGCCATTCCGACGGCAATGCCGGAAGCGCCATTCGCAAGTAGGTTTGGAAACCCAGCAGGAAGCACTTTAGGTTCACTGGATTCACCGTCATACGTTTCCTTAAAGTCACTAGCGCTTTCATCTAAGCCTTCGAATAACATCATAGCAATATCAGTAAGGCGGGCCTCTGTATATCGCATGGCCGCGGCATTATCACCGTCAATATTGCCAAAATTTCCCTGTCCTTCAATAAGCGGATATCGAAGTGAGAAATCTTGAGCTAATCGAACGAGAGCATCATAGACAGCAACATCACCATGAGGATGGAATTTACCAATGACATCACCTACCACACGAGCACACTTTTTAAAGCCGGAAGAGGGGTTTAGCTTTAGTTCTCTCATCGCAAATAATAACCTACGGTGAACAGGTTTTAGGCCGTCTCGTACGTCTGGAAGAGATCGAGACATAATCGTAGACAAAGCATACGAGAGATATTTTTCGCCAAGAGTTTCTTGGAAAGAGCGTTCAATTATGTCCATAGGTAACTCTACTTATCGTAATTTTAATGTTTCAAATGTTTTGCAATCGGTGCGTTTGATAGATAGTACCACAGTTGACTGTATTTTTGATGCGAGTGTTAAGGCTTCATCAAACTCATCGGTCGTGGAAACGTCTGTATTGTTTACGGATTTTATAATATCGCCAGGTTGGATGTGGATCGCGTTGTTTAAATCATTGGCGACAAAGTGTTCGACAAGAAGCCCAGACAAACTTGAAGAAAGCCCTAAACTAGCCTTTAATTGAGGGGTTAATCGTTTTAAAGAAAACCCAAGATTTTGTGATTTTATCGGTACATTAGATAAAACTTCAGGAGAAATATGTAAAACATCGGAATTGTCAGGTAGTAATAGGATTTGTTTTTTTACGATGTGGCCATCTCTATATAAAGAAATTGGAAGCTCTATGCCTAAAGGCGCAGATTTTACAACATAACGTAGTTTGGCGGAGTCATTAATGGCATGTCCATTAAGGCTTAATATAATATCACCGACATGCAAATTAGATGTTGATGCTGCAGATTTTGAGTCAATGCTGGTGACTAATACCCCAGAAAGCTGCTGCAGGTGGTTTTTTTTGATTGTGCTGGGATCAAGTTTTTGCACATGAACGCCGAGAGTTCCGCGAATGATAGATTTTTTTGTGGTTTTTATAGTTAATAGGGCTGATTTAATCGTGTTGACGGGTAGGCAAAAACCAATTCCCACACTGTGTGTGTCGTTTCCAAAGTTGCTGGATGACATACCAACAACCTGACCACTTTCGTTTGTTACGGGCCCCCCAGAAAGACCAGGGTTAAGGTTGCCATCTAGCTGAATTAAGTTGCGTGTAATGCCATCAGGAAATGAGCGAGAAGCCATAATGAAATCATTTTCACCGATATTTCTATTAAGTGCAGAAACAAAGCACTGTACAATGCTATTAGTTAGCCCCAGAGGATGTCCAAAGGCATAAACAGAGCTGGTGAGTGGCAGCTTCTCAGAGTTTCCCCAGGTGACGGATGGTAGCGTCTTTTCGTCTATTTTTAGAACTAACAAATCTAAAAATTTATCATAGCCAATGATCTTTACTTCTTTTCGTTGGCCACTAGAGAGCGTGGCATGGATGGCTTGGATAGAGCCAACTTCCTCTCCGAGAATATGTAAATTGGTCGCAATATACCCATCAGGATGAAATATGAATCCAGATCCATATGTGTTGCTTTTATTCAGCTCCTCTTGGAGGGTAGTTAAAGTATTGGAAGTAGATTTAGTAATATCAATGCGTACGACAACATCCATTACTTTTTTTGCAATAGGAGGGGATATCTTGCCGTACACTAATGGAGTAAATAAAAGCCCTACCCATAGAAAAAATAAAATATTACGCATGACGTTTTTACCAATTATAGGCCCTGTAGTGCCTCCGATTCAGTGCTGAGGTACAACGGGGTTTCTGGGTGGATAGACTCTTGCAAGAGTCTCATCCTTTGAACAAACTCTGCAAACTTTTTATCCTGACCATAGGCGAGTGTCAACAACTTTGTTGCGGTTGCCTCGGCTTTTCCTTCTAAGATCATAGCTTCTTTTCTGGCTTCAGATAAAATTGTTGTAACTTGTTTGTCGGCATCAGCCTTAATAATAAGTGCACGTTCTTCGCCTTCTGCACGAAGAAGCTTTGCTTCTCGCATACGATCACTTTGCATGCGGTCAAAGATAGCCTTGCTATTTTCAGGTGGAAGATCGGCCTTGCGAATGCGAACATCTACGAGTTCTATACCAAACTCTGCAACAGCTTCGCGGACGCCTTCAACAATGTCATCAAGAATTTCAACGCGCGTTTCAGATAAAAGCTCAGTTAAAGATGTATTTCCCAATGCGCTTTGCATGCGTCCCATAACAATAGGAATCAAGCGGTTCTGAGCATTTCGTTCGTTTCTGACAGACTTAAAAAACTTAAGTGGGTCGGAAATTTGATAGCGTGTATAAGAGTCGAGAACTAAGAACTTTTGATCTCCAAGTGTAATTTTTCTTGGGGGAAGGTCATAACTTAATAGACGACGATCAATTTTTACAATTGTTTGGATAAACGGAATTCTAAAAGAAAGTCCTGGCTCTTTTATGGTTCGCATATATTCACCAAACTGAAGTACGATGGCTTGTTCTGTTTCCATAACAATAAAGGCAGACTGAAAAAAGAAAAATACAAGCCCGACGAGAAGCGCAATAGAGTAATTGAGGCGAGTCATTAGTTTAGTCCCCCGTTAGTTTTTGAAGGTTCATTAATGTTCAAGTGGGGAAGTATTCCCCCTTTTATCAGGGTTTTGTCGAAAATTCTCGTGTTCTTGCTTTTTGAAAGTATTCTAGATATATTTTCAAGGTACATACGTTTTTTGTTAAGTTCGGGCTCTTTTCGGTACTCTTCATACATTGATCGAAAGCGGTCAGATCGTCCTTTTGCATGGTTAACAGTTTGATTTGCTTGTGCTTGCGCTGCTTGAACGATCTTTGCGTGTTCACCGCGCGCACGAGGGATTTTATCGTTTGCATATGCCTGTGCTTCGTTAACGACTTGTTCTTGATATGTTTTTGCTCGCTGAACCTCTGTAAACGAATCGGCTACGGGTTGAGGGGGCAGGGCAGTGTGTAACTCAACGTTGACAACGCGGATACCAATTTTATATTTGTCGATGAGAACTTGAAGTCGTTTTTGAACGTCTAAATTAATATCACTCCATCCAGACCTAGAAATAATGGGTGCTGTTTTTGTATGGCCTACAATTTCACGTAAAACGCTTTCAACCGCAACTTTTAAGGTGTCTATAGGGTTTTGTGAAATTAAAACAAATTGCTGCAAGTCTCGGATCTGCCAGGATAAAGACATACCAATATGTAGAATATTCTCATCACCTGTAAGCATAATGTGTTCTTCTGCTTGGGGGGGAGATTGGTATCCGCTAGGAACTCCAATATCCATGCGATGAATTGTTCCAGTAGGGACCTTTCTTACAATCTCAACAGGAAATGGAAGGTGATAGTTCAATCCTTCTGTATCCGTGCGGACCCACTTACCAAAGCGTAGAACTAGTGCTTGTTCATAAGGTAGCAACTTGTAGAAACCTGAAGCAAGCCAAGCACCCATAACCAATAGAAAAATTGCAATAATTACACGTTTGTTGGGGGGAGAAGATTTGTTGTGTTTGTTGTCTTTTTTACCTCCTAAAAACGCATTAATATAATCAAAAAGACGGTTTAGATCAAAGGATGATGAGGTGCGATTATTGCTTCCCCAAGGGTTGTTGTCAGACATGAAACACCTAATAAAACTTACTATACATCAAAGACTATAGGCTTTGTCCTATTTTTGCAAGTAATAGTTCCAAGGTATTTGAAGGTTATAATGTTATAAATGCCTCTCCCCTCTTGGGAGGGAGGCGGGGCAGGGCAGTTTATAGTGAACTGTGCGGGTTACGAGTGATTAACTAGTGAGTGGCTAAGGTGAGTTGCAGTAAAGAAGACCCAGGCCAGGGTATAGCCAGCAAAGCCTGCAAGGTAAATACGTTCCTTCCTGGGAGTGCAGTAACCACTGAGCGCTGCTTTGAAATAGTTCCCATGAGGTTAGTTTTATTTGCTGCATAATTTGTTGGCGCTCAGAGAGCTTAGCTGCAGGCTGAATTGCTTGATTAGTTAGAAAAGTTGGTTGAGAAGGGGACGTGATCGTGTGGTTGGTAGTAGCTTTAGTAATCTCTTCCACAGAGCTGCGGCTATGAGTAGATTCAGTATCGCTTGAGTCTTCTTGAAGAGTCAAATCAGAGTTGGATGCGTAATTAAGCGTAATAGACGTAGAGAGTGCACACGTGATAGCAAGCAATAATCGTTTCATTTTTTTGTCCTTTTTATTATGCCTACCTGTAGGATAGTAAGTTTTTTTTACTCAACACAAGAAAAAAATGCCCCCTAATGGGGGCTGAGTATAAAAAGGGCAGTGGATACTACTTCATAAAAAAATACCAAGCTGCAACCATTGTAAGCGTTCCTTCTCCCAATACAGTGAGTGGAGTTTGGGGGATAACCCAGTTAGAGGGGGGGGGAGTGGATGGCTGAGTGTGGGAGAGTAGGTCTGTTTTACGTGGGCACATGCCAGCAGAGGGGTAATTTGTAAATGTATTTATGGGGCAAACATCAAGGATAGGTTTTTGTGGTTGGGGGGCAAAAACTTGTTGAGGTGTTTCGAATAGGGAGCAAACTATCAAAGATAGGTCTTTGTGGCTGGGGGGCAAAAACTTGTTGAGGTGTTAATAGAGCGTGAGGGCCTGTAAGTCCTTGAAAAGCAGGGTCGGGAGAGAAAGAAACAAACGTGCTGGCAATGAGTAGTACCAAAAATACTGTAGTCAGAAGAGAGATTAGAGCTTGTGGAGTAAAAACTGACTGGGTCACTGGCGCCATTCTTTCTCGGCAGTTCTGGTAGAAGCTATTTAAGTAGTTGTTTGTTGGTTCCGCAGTGGGTGATTTGCCAGAGTCCGCATGTGTAAGAGTATGTGGTTTTTCGGGCGAAGGAGAGGATATTTGAGCGTTGCGCTCTGATACTCCTCGATTGTTGCGTGCAGGGGTGAATCGGGTGTCGTCTGGGCGTTCTAGTAATCGATTTGTATAGGTTTTAAGACCGTTAGCAGATGCAATTAGGTCAGCTTGTATAGATGGGGTTATTTGTTTTCCTTTAAAGTCAGCCGCAGGCTTAATCCCTTGGGGTTTTTCTGGAAGGGCCCCGTTGAAATTTTGTTCAAGCGTTAAAACCCCCGCTTCAAGAGCTTCAATTTTTTTAAATAGGTCAAGGTAAGTTTTTGTCTTTTTATGAGTTACGGGAGAGTGAGTAGATCCTTGGCGGGGTTCAGCCGATGTTTCTTTATGGGGCGTGGTAAAAGCACCGTGCATCGCACAAAAAGATGTTGAGATTGTGGTAAGTAACAATAATTTAAGCATGAACCCTCTTTATAATTTATAGTGATGATCTTATATTTATACGTTTGAAAGAATCATGCAATAAAAAAAGCCCCCAAAAATGGAGGCTTTTAAAATCTAGAAAGTTCAAGACCCTTAGCAAGGGCATTTTTTATTATTATCTTGAGTCTTTTTCTGAGGGTTCGTAAGACGAATAGTTTTTGCACCAGAAGAAGAGTTCCCTGATAACGTTGCGCGTGGAGTCGGAGCAACATTAAGAAAGGATGACTTTTTTACCATTTCCATATTGCTAGTTAGTTTGTCAAAGTTAAGGCGATCTAAATCTGTTACACACTTATGTTCTAACGGAAGCTCGTATACTAAGCGTGCACCTGTTTCTTTTTGTTCAGCTATTTGACTGGATAACGCCAGCAAATAGGGGTGATCGGCTGGAAGCTGAGTTTTCTGAGTATCTTTATCAAGATTGAAACGAAAAAGGACAACTTTATAGAGTTTACTTCCTTCGATTTTTGTTTTCAATTGAGCTTCTTCTTCAGCTTTCAATTGAGCTTCTTCTTCTTCGGCTTTTAATTGAGCTTCTTCTTCGGCTTTCAATTGAGCTTCTTTTTCAGCTTTTATACGCACATCTAACTGTAACTTGTCGCGTAGTGTTGTTAACTTGAGCGATAAATCAAGCAAAACAGCATGGTGTTGTTGAAGGTTGTTTCGATGCTCATCCATAGGAGTAAGTGTTTTTATAAACGCCTTCATTGAAGCAGCGGTCATGCTTTTAACGTTTGGGTTTTCAGGAAGCGTTACGGTATCTGGTGCAACGGGTAAAGTTGAAGTTAAGCAGTCTGGTTTAGTTTCGTCCTGCTCCGATATAGTCAGGTTTTCGGACCAAAGTGGATCAATGGATTCTCTAAGATCACTGATTGTAGTTTGTGTCTCACTTAGTTTTGTCTGAAGTGTGGAAATGTCATTGCGAGCATATCTAATTGAGCGTTTTATTGCTGCAAAATCTTCCTTACTAACAGTACTTTCTGAAAAAGAGTCTAATGGTCTAACTGCACCTTTCATGGACATGGTTGAGTACCCAGAGCGGGCAGATTTGCGAGATTTCATAGACTGAGTGTCACAGCTGTCAGCTATAGAGGTGGGGGTTGCAGTTCCAGCTCTGCTATCAACGTCAGAAAACGTAGGTTTACTCGCAAAAGACGCAGAAACGGGTGAAATAGATAAGGCGGACAATGATATCCCAATAGCGGTGAATGAATGTGTAAATATGCTAGATTTCAACATAATAATACTCCCTTAATATAAAAAATAGAATGGTGTTTTTATTATGAATTTTATTCTATGCAGCATAAGTGCTGCAGTGACCAAAGTTAAACTATGAGATTGGTATCTCAAATAAGTGTAGTTGTCAATTGGTTTTTTGAAAGTTGACAACTGTAGGTATCAGTTAAGAACGAATCAATTTGGTAAAGAGCCAACAAGCTACACTAGCCCCAACTCCATAGGCAAAGAACCAATAATTTTGAGTTTCAGAGTTTTCGTTAATTTTTGTTAGTTTTTTGCACTGTTGAGTCAAGTCAGCTAGTTGTGCTTCTTGATCTGCCTCGGCCAATTGAGGGGTTAGTGATTTTGCTGAAGTAGTGCTTAACTCTTTTTCAGCAGCGATCGCGCGCTTTTCCCATGCCCGATGACTACTTTTAAAGTCAGCTGCCGTTTGTTGAGTTAAAGCTTTTCCAGAAAAATATTTTGTTGGGCGAGCTACTCTTTGCGGTGACTCGCTTGATGCACTATTAGGAGAGGCTCCGGTGTTTGCGTCGGAGCGTTCGTAATCAGATCCATGTGTTTTGCGGCTAACGTAATGAGCACGCTTGTCATGGATAGTGTCGTTCGTAGTTTCATTGTAAAAAAATCCTTTTTGCAAAATATAAAAACATTATGTGTTTAGGTGCGGCAAGGCAATTAAGCTTACAACGGCTAGTTATTATCGTTTAGGTAAGCGTTTAAAGCGGTTAAACGGTGTTCAGCTTCTTGAGGAAGTTGATTGTTTAAATCGCTGGCTAGTTGCGTGGCCGCTTCAAACTGTGCTTTTCTTGTGCCGAGTAGTTCGGCAGCAGCCACAACTGTAGAAACAAAGAGGTCGGGGTTATCTACGTAAGAGTCCGATTTTGCAGTGGTTAGTTGAGTCTCTGCTTCCTGGATGTCGTTGGTTAGAGCAGCTATAGTTTGTGTTCTTAGGGTGTTTAACTTGGTGAGGTCAGCAGATAATTTATCTGCGTAGTGAGTGAGTATAGAGATAACAGAAGTTTTTTGATCGTTTCCAATATGAAGGTTGTCAGAGATGCGCAGTGCAAAATTACCAAACTCTAGAGCTCCTTCACCGAGGTCTTGAGACTCTGGTTGGCTAAGAGTCTCAGAATCCGAGATCTCATCGTCAGGTATAACTCCCACGGATGGGTTAGTAAGTGCATCGATAATTTTTTCAACTACAGTCACAAAGTCATCGTCTTTTAATACGACATTTCCTGTGTTTACGTCATCGCTATGTGTCATAGCTGTGGCAGACATCCCAACTGTTTTTAGTAAGCTAAGTAATCTTGACAGTTGCTTAGCTTCTTTAGAGCTTGTTATTAAAGACACTATTGGAGCCGTTTCAGTAGAGGGGAAGGTTAATCCCAATGTAGCAGCTTGAGATACTACGATAGAGTTAAAGTCAAATTGTTGAGTTTCATCGGTTACTTCTTCAGCAACAGGATCAACATGAGATGCAGAAAGTGTTGAAAGGGATAGAACTAGGGCCGTAGAAAGTGAAAGTCTTGAAAAGATATTCATAATAAATCCTATTAATAATAACTAAAAGAAGAAGGCGGCAGTTACTGCCGCCTTCCGAACCGCAACCCGGAAGGGGAATGCAGTGATTCAATAAGCCTGAGTAAGGCTTTTTGAATTAACTATTCGCTGTGGTGTAAACCAGCATTTGAAGCGTTATCTGCTGCTGCAGTAGTTTCTTCTGTTGCAGGAGTTTCTTCTGTTGCAGGAGTTTCTGATGTAGCAGCAGCTAATGTAGCCTTAGCAGTTTCTAATGCAGCTTTAGCGGTGTTTAGCTCATTAACTGCGTCAGCTGTTTCAGCTGCGTTAGTCAAGTCTACCCAAGCTTTGTACTCATCAGAGGCTTTGTGGTTAGCAAGATCCGTTTTAGCATCAGCTAGTGAGCCTGAGTTCTGCTCAGCGTTGTAAATAGCATTTACTTCCGCGATAGCTTCTTTCTCTTCTGAGGTTTTTTTGCTAGATTTCTTGTTAGTTGCAAGAGGTTGTAAAGCTTCTTGAGCCGTAATTAAGTCAGCTTCTAGCTTCGCAACAGTTGCTTCTAATTCCGAAATAGCAACAAACGTCCGGTATGCATCAGAGTTATTAGTTTTAGCTTCTTCTAGAGCAATTACTGCGTCAGAGTTCGCAACTGCAGCGTGAGCAGCCGTTAATTCAAGTTCAGCAATTCTTACGTCTTTTTCTAAAGCAGGAACTGCTGCTGCTTTTAGTTTAGCTTCAGCTTCATCTAATGCTTCTTTTACGTCATCAAACTTTGCTTTAGCAAGTTTAGCTTCTCTTAGCTCATTGGATAGCTTAGTTTTTTCAGCAGCAATCTTAACTTCTACTTCTGACTCAGCAGTTGCTAGAGCTTCTTTAGCAGTAGTTAATTCAGCATTCAAAGCGTCTACAGCTGAAGTGTCAGCAGCAGCAGTAGCTAATTTATCATTTAAAGCTTCAATTTCTGCTTTGGCAGCGGTTAGGGCTTCATTAGCTTCTTTTTCTGCTTTCTTAGAAGTTTTTAGCGCTGTTGCTGAGTCAATTTGTGCTATTTCGCTGTTAACAATAGCATTAGCCATTTGATTCATAGCAGCCATACCGCGAGCAAGCAAAGTGCCCTCAGAAGTCTCTGCAGTTTGACCCGCAGACTCAAGAGCGCCGATCGCTGCAGTACATAGTTGATCAACTGCACCAGATGCTGATAATGACGTCATAGCTAAAGTTGACGATAACAATAGTGCTTTTAATGTATTTCTCATAGTATTCTCCAAATTTAATTTAATTTAATTTAATTATTCAGCAGCAGCAGCTTCTCTCGCATCTTTCAGACGCTTCGCGCGAGCTGCGTTTTTAGTTGCCAATTCAGCAGCAGCAGTCTCTAGTTCGGCCTCTGTTGCTTCTTTATAGTCAGGTTTTGATTTTTCAGCAGCTAAAGCTTCGTCTAAGCGTTTTTGGCGAGCTTCAGAAGTCTCTGCAGCTAGCTTTGCTTTTAAATCTGTTGCTTTCTGAAGTTTTTCAGCAAGTTCTTTTGCTTCTTTTGCTTCTTTTGCTTCTTTTGCTTCTTTTTCAGCTTGAGTAAGCTCAACTGGAGCAACTTCAGTCGAAGAAGGCTTAGGCGCTAGTTTTTTTACTTGCTCTAGAACTGCTTCGTCCGTTGAGTCAGCAGCAAGCGTAGCCAATGCTTTTAAAACGTCATGTTTTTTTAAAGCGTCATGTAAGGATTTTTCATCTGAAATATCCACATCATCGCCGAGAGCTTTTTTTACTGCATCAGAATCTTTCGCATTTAAAGCAGTTAAAATTGAGTGACCGTCACCTTTTAAAGCTTCAGTTCCCTCAGTTTTTGCTTCTTTTTCAAGTACAACAGCCACGCGTTGCATGTTGTCGGCGCGAGTTACAACAGATTCGGCTATCCCACCAATACGAGCATCAGCTGAAGTAATCGTTAGGGCTAACGCAGCAGCACTAAATAATAATTTTTGCTTCATGTGTTTTTCCTTTTTAATTAAAATTCAGAACCGATAGAAAGTTCAACACCCGCGAAGCGAGCATCAGCTTTTGCGTCGGCTGCTCGGCCTTCCATCAAATCTGTTGAGGTTGCATCAATGCGACCTGCTAGACTTGCGTAGAAGTAAGAGTAGTTCACTCGAACACCTGCAAACACAGGCATCTTGAATTCAGAAGCCCATTCTTTTTTGTCAGCAGCTTTTGTCTGTTCAGCAAAGTTGAACTCAAGGCCAAAGCCAACGTAAGGCGTTATTTCCAAATTATTAGCTGAGGCAAATGTCCAACCTATGTTGAAGCGAGGCGCCAGACCAAGTGAATAAGGAGCAGCTTTGTTCCCTAAGACTGTTTGACTAGCCGCTTGAAACTCGTGTTCGGGTGAAAAAGTGAACTCTGCACCAGCAGAAATCTGCAAGCTTTTCCAAGCTTTGTAAGTATAATAAGTTTCGATACCGCCAGAGATGAAGTTTTCGCCTTCGTAGGCTTTTAAAATGTCTTCTCCGCCGATGTTAGAGTCTCCGCCTACTTTGCGTTCCCACACACCTTTTAATCCAACGAGAATGCTGGACTTCTGGTTTGCTTTCGCAGCAATTGGTGATAACAACATTGCTGCAGTCGATAGTAAAATTATTTTCTTCATGGTAATACTTCCTAATTGATATTCCCAAGGGTATTGATAGAGATGCGGCGGATAAAAGTCAAGAAAATTTCTTAATAAAAAGTTAAATTGTTTTGTTGATTTCGAATGGTGTGCGTAAACCTTATTGTTTTGCGAGGCTATGTGTTGCAAATAAAACACACAAGATGAGTGGAGCCTTAGGGTTTTGGGCTGAAAACCCCAGTTATTAATCCATCTTTTAATTGGATTGAAATGCTTTTTGGAGAGTTTAGTTGCTGAGTAGAGTTAATAACTTGATGATTCTCATCGTGTACAATTGCAAATCCGCGCCTTAGCAAGTTGACAAAATTTGACTTTTCTAGGCGGGTATTAATGACCTCAATTTTGTTTTGAGCTGTTTCTAAGCTCTGCTGAGTGTGACTTGTTAGGTTTTCTGAATGTCTTTGAAGCTCCCAACTGTGTTGTTTTAGGGTAGCTTCAGGTGATGCGCAGCGTTCTGACAAAGAGAGAAGGTTCAGCTTTTTATGGCTGTGGAACCGTTCTAAGAACTGAGCAAGGTGAATTTGATCAAGCTTTCGAAGGTGAGGAAGTAAATAGCTGTCTGGAGATTGAAGAGTGGCTTGATATCGTTGGAAAGTTGATTGATGAAATTGTAACATCCGATTAAAAGCATGCTGCATGCGTGTTTCTAGGCGGTCTAAATACTGTTTTGCATCCTCTTTTTTTGGAGCAACAATTTCGGCAGCATTTGTGGGAGTAGAGGCCCGACGATCGCTAACATAATCTATAAGCGGGGTGTCTGGCTCATGCCCAATTGCTGTAATAATAGGAATTTCTGAAGCTCTGATTCTTCTGGCTAGAGCTTCGTCGTTAAACTGCCATAGATCTTCAAAGCTGCCTCCTCCGCGTGTGATGATAAGAACGTCAGGGCGAGGAGTAATCTTGTGAAAGCCATTTATGGCAGCGATAATGTCAGCCGGCGTATTTTCTCCCTGTACGGTTACTGGCCATAGGTATACCTTATCTTCTATATATCTTTCTTCCAATCTGGCTGTAATATCATGAAGTACTGAGCCTTCTGAAGAAGTAATTAGTCCAATGCGGTGTGGTAACCTAGGTATTGGAAGTTTTAAGCTTTCGTCAAATAAACCTTCTGCTTGGAGTAACTTTTTCCGTTGTTCTAGCAATGTAAATAAAGCACCTCTGCCGGCGGCCTCAAAGCTATCCATTATAAATTGATACTTTGATCGCCCCATGTAAGTTGTGACAGAGCCCCGACCAACAATTTCAAGGCCATCAGACAGTGGAATGGCGAAAGATTTGGCGTAGCCACGCCATGAAACGCAATCGATAACGCAATCATCCCCCTTTAGTGCAAAATAAACGTGTCCAGATTTGTGATAGGTGACTCCTGAGACCTCTCCACGCACGCGAATAAATTGAAAGCCAGCTTCCAATCGTTTTTTAATTTGCTGGGAAAGTTCCTTAACAGTAAGATAGTTATCTGTAGGAAGTTCTTGTGGAAGTGCCATATATACTGTGATTTTGATTGCCTTTTCAGTACAAGCTTCTATAATATGTGCAAAATGTCAACTGTTTTATCAATCAAGGATGGTTCTATGAGTTTACCTTATGTAGTTGCGGCTTTATATAAGTTTGCAGATTTTTCAGATTTTAAAGAGTTTCAGCCAAAATTACTGAGTGTCTGTAAATCATTGGGTGTTAAGGGGACTCTGTTGGTGGCTGAAGAAGGAATGAACGGTACAATCTCAGGGTCGAGAGAGGGCATCGATGCAGCATTAGCGTTTATTCGCTCTCACCCATCGTTTTCAGACATTGAGCATAAGGAGTCCTTTGCTTCAAAGGAGCCTTTTTTGCGAATGAAGGTAAAGCTTAAAAAAGAGATAGTGACCATGGGGGTTCCTGGAATCACACCTAAAAATGGCGTTGGGGAATACGTTGAGCCAAAGGACTGGAATGCATTAATTTCCCGCGATGATGTAGTGTTGATAGATACGCGTAATGATTATGAGTATGAAATTGGCACGTTTAAGGGCGCAGAAAACCCCAATACTGAAACGTTTCGTGATTTTCCTGAGTATATGAAAAAGCATTGTCCTCCGGGGTCAAATAAAAAAGTAGCCTCTTTTTGTACGGGAGGGATTCGCTGTGAACGATCGACGGCGTTACTAAAAGAAATGGGGTATGACGAGGTGTATCATCTGAAAGGTGGAATCCTAAAGTATTTGGAAGAAATGCCTGAAAATGAAAGCCTTTGGAAAGGTGAGTGCTTTGTTTTTGATAACCGAGTTTCGGTAAAACATGGCGTTAAAGAAGGGTCATATGATCAGTGTTATGGCTGTAGATACCCAGTTTCGGATGAGCAGAAACAACACCCCCATTATAAAGAGGGCGTGCACTGTCACAGATGTTATGAAAAACGCTCAAAGTCCCAGCATTCTGGGGCTGAAGCGAGACATCATCAAATCCAAATTGCAAAAGAAAAAGGTATAAAACACCTAGCTAGGTAAGTAAATTAGCCACAAAAACACCCCCTAAATGGGGGTGTTTTTGTATGTGTTTGAGGTAGGGTTTGAGCTCAGTGAGCTTAACGGTTAAGCGAGAAACTAACTCCTGCTTCTGACGCTGTCTTGCTTCCTAACTTTAAGTTGCTGGAAAAGCCAATACCTGAGTCTAAGTTTAACTTTCCGCTTAGCTCTAATTCTCCAACCACTCCTTCACGTTCTTGATATCCAAAATGCGTTGATAGGGCAACT
>OY843727.1:0-14080 GCA_963693005.1 Alphaproteobacteria bacterium CMAR1
GTCAATCGAACCACACTCGTTTCAAACGCGGTGTGTCGCAAAACGCGGTGGGAACATCAAAGGGCGAGCAAGCTCGTGGTGGAGGGCCACGCGCAGGAGGGAACTCACGCAACGGACCGCGGTCGAGCAGAAGGATGACGAAGCGGTAAACGTAGAGTCAGTCGGTCAGTCAGTCAGTCAGTGGTTCACCTGATGAAATGGAGTTGTTGGAACAGAAAAGCGATGTTGACGATCGAGCACTAGTGCGATTTTACGCCGAGGAAGAGATAAAACAAGAGGAGAGGAAAAACAAGATGAAACCACTCAGTTGCGGGTTTCGGTATTGTTCAGAAAGTCGCCCACAGCGACGTAGAGCCCAGACCACTGCTTTACGTCGTGCCCGTACTGCGTCGCTTCGACGAAATTGGTGACTCGGCCGTCTGCGTGGCCGCGCTGGGCCGTGGCGACAGCCGCGAGCGCCACCCCGTGCGAGAAGGGCACAACGCGGTCCAGGGTGCCGTGGATGACGAGCAGCGGGCACCGCACCCGCGCCACTTTTGCTTCGTTGTCGAACATGTCGAGGGTGCCCACGCTGCGCCCGAGCATCACCGACGCGCAGCTGCGGAATGGCGACAGCAGCACCAGCGCCGAGACGTCCGGCGCCACGGTCGCAGCGAGGTCCACCGCGGGGCCGGAGCCGAGGGACCACCCAACCAGCACTACGTCGGCGGGCGCGAACTTGAGCGTCCCGGTCACGTGGTCGTACGCTGCCCTCGCCGCGGCGAGGACGGACGCCTCGGTGGGCGCCCCGCCTGAAGCCCCGTAGCCTGGGTAGTCCAAGGCAAACACGGAGCACTGGAGCTCGCGATGCACCTCCTGCAGGAACGGCAGGCAGCTCCGAAGCGTCTCGGCGTTGCCGTGGTGGAACAGCACCACGCGGCGGCTTGCCGCGTGGGGGAGGAAAACCGTCGAGAGCCGAATCCGCGGGGCTGGGCCCGCACTACACGGCGCGGGCCATGGATGACCACGACGCCGGCGGCGGATCGTCTGCCATGTCGATGAAGTTGTGTCCGGGGATTGCGGCCATCACCGACGCATCGTACGTCTGCCGCTTCATGAACACGGCGTAGTTCAGCATACCGCACGGGTCGCTGTGTCTTCGCAAACGCAACGCCACGGTTATGAGCACACGGGAACCCACTGCACTGATTCGCACGTGTGCCGGTTGATTCTTCCGCGTGACTCTTCGAACAAGGAAGGGGGATCGTGAGGACGACGCAAGGAAGGGCAAGACACGGAAACCGGAACAGCACGGGCGATGGGAACGCACGAACGTAGCGCCCCAAAAGGGGAAGGGGGGAAGGGACAAACAAACTAACACGCAAGCGCCATCACGCGACGGCAACAGCGACGGAAACAGCACGGAGAAACGAAGTGAGTTGGAGGGAGCGCTAAGGCTGGCGCTGGTTCTCCACCGCGGCCACAACCGCCCGCGACCAGTGCCAGCAGTTGAACCAAAGACAGTGGTACGTTCCGCGGCGAGAGACCGTCGCGCACGCGTCGAAGAGGGCGTGCTCCGTGGCGGTGCAAACGCGCTTGCTGTCCACGGACCACCCGGCCTGCCTGAACACGTCCGCGGACACCGCCATGCCCACGGTGGCCCCCTCGGCCGACCACTCGAACACGATGTAGTCGCCGGGCTGCGCGGCGTGCCGGGGGTTCTTGGCGAGGCGGTCCTTGAATGCTTGCGGGAGATCCTTCTCGTTGGGCGGGAGGCGGATCGCCACTGCGGGATGATAGACCGCGGTCCACGGGTAGCGGTAGATGTAGAACACTGTGAACCTCTCCGTGTCGTCGAGGTCCGCGCCGAACAAGTCCTTCAGCTTCTGCGGGTAGTCGGACAGCGCCACTGACGCGTAATCGGCGCTCGGGGAGGATGACATTGGGTCGGGGCTTCTGGGGCACAGCGACAAGACAAACAACAAGTCATTCGAAGAAACTCCTGTCCACTGCGGGGCGGGGTGTCGCAGCACGGTGCAACATCAAAGGGGCGAGCCGACAGACAGCAGGCTCATCGTGTGGGGGCGGCCAGGCGCACGAGGTGGAAATGATGGGCGGGATCAAAAAAAAAGAAGAAGGGTTTCGGTGCCGGCGCCCTTGAGGCGGAAGGAACCGTCGCGGCCGTGGCACCGGGCGCATTCTGGAACAGCGAAGGAATAACTATTGCGGCAGCTTTGCTGTCCGGGAAGCAAAGAAAAAGGACCTCAACCGCGCGAAGGGAGGAAAACACGAAAAAGCGGCTCAAAATAACGGCGACGAACAGAGCCGACACCTACAGCACGTGCTTATCCAACTGCCGGTTCTCCACCTCGGCTGCGGCCGCTTGTGTCCAGTCTTGGCAGTTGAACCAGAGAAAGCTGTAGTGACGACCCTGCGATACCGCCACGCATGCGTCGAACATTGTCCGTTCTGTCGCGCTGCAAACGCGCTTGCTGTCCACGGACCACCCGGCCTGCCTGAACACGTCCGCGGACAGCGCCATGCCCACGGTGGCCCCTTCGGCCGACCACTCGAACACGATGTAGTCGCCGGGCTGCGCGGCGCGCTGAGAATTCTTGGCGAGGCGGTCCTTGAATGCTTGCGGGAGATCCTTCTCGTTGGGCGGGAGACGGATCGCCACCGCGGGATGGCTGAGGAGCGTCCAAACGGTGCGGGAGATGCGGAACACCGTGAGCATCGCCGCGTCGTCGAGGTGCGCGCCGAACAACTGCTTCAGCTTCTTCGGGTAGTCGGACAGCGCCACTGACGCGTAATCGGCGCTCGGGGAGGATGACATTTGGGGTTTCTGGGCACAGCCGTCAATCGAACCACACTCGTTTCAAACGCGGTGTGTCGCAAAACGCGGTGGGAACATCAAAGGGCGAGCAAGCTCGTGGTGGAGGGCCACGCGCAGGAGGGAACTCACGCAACGGACCGCGGTCGAGCAGAAGGATGACGAAGCGGTAAACGTAGAGTCAGTCGGTCAGTCAGTCAGTCAGTGGTTCACCTGATGAAATGGAGTTGTTGGAACAGAAAAGCGATGTTGACGATCGAGCACTAGTGCGATTTTACGCCGAGGAAGAGATAAAACAAGAGGAGAGGAAAAACAAGATGAAACCACTCAGTTGCGGGTTTCGGTATTGTTCAGAAAGTCGCCCACAGCGACGTAGAGCCCAGACCACTGCTTTACGTCGTGCCCGTACTGCGTCGCTTCGACGAAATTGGTGACTCGGCCGTCTGCGTGGCCGCGCTGGGCCGTGGCGACAGCCGCGAGCGCCACCCCGTGCGAGAAGGGCACAACGCGGTCCAGGGTGCCGTGGATGACGAGCAGCGGGCACCGCACCCGCGCCACTTTTGCTTCGTTGTCGAACATGTCGAGGGTGCCCACGCTGCGCCCGAGCATCACCGACGCGCAGCTGCGGAATGGCGACAGCAGCACCAGCGCCGAGACGTCCGGCGCCACGGTCGCAGCGAGGTCCACACGGCGGGGCCGGAGCCGAGGGACCACCCAACCAGCACTGAGGACGTCGGCGGGCGCGAACTTGAGCGTCCCGGTCAAAAGGGGAAGGGGGGAAGGGACAAACAAACTAACACGCAAGCGCCATCACGCGACGGCAACAGCGACGGAAACAGCACGGAGAAACGAAGTGAGTTGGAGGGAGCGCTAAGGTCGTCGCGCACGCGTCGAAGAGGGCGTGCTCCGTGGCGGTGCAAACGCGCTTGCTGTCCACGGACCACCCGGCCTGCCTGAACACGCGCGGACACCGCCATGCCCACGGTGGCCCCCTCGGCCGACCACTCGAACACGATGTAGTCGCCGGGCTGCGCGGCGTGCCGGGGGTTCTTGGCGAGGCGGTCCTTGAATGCTTGCGGGAGATCCTTCTCGTTGGGCGGGAGGCGGATCGCCCTAGACCGCGGCCACGGGTAGCGGTAGATGTAGAACACTGTGAACCTCTCCGTGTCGTCGAGGTGCGCGCCGAACAAGTCCTTCAGCTTCCGGGTAGTCGGACAGCGCCACTGACGCGTAATCGGCGCTCGGGGAGGATGACATTTGGGGTTTCTGGGCACAGCCGTCAATCGAACCACACTCGTTTCAAACGCGGTGTGTCGCAAAACGCGGTGGGAACATCAAAGGGCGGCAAGCTCGTGGTGGAGGGCCACGCGCAGGAGGGAACTCACGCAACGGACCGCGGTCGAGCAGAAGGATGACGAAGCGGTAAACGTAGAGTCAGTCGGTCAGTCAGTCAGTCAGTGGTTCACCTGATGAAATGGAGTTGTTGGAACAGAAAAGCGATGTTGACGATCGAGCACTAGTGCGATTTTACGCCGAGGAAGAGATAAAACAAGAGGAGAGGAAAAACAAGATGAAACCACTCAGTTGCGGGTTTCGGTATTGTTCAGAAAGTCGCCCACAGCGACGTAGAGCCCAGACCACTGCTTTACGTCGTGCCCGTACTTCGCTTCGACGAAATTGGTGACTCGGGTCTGCGTGGCCGCGCTGGGCCGTGGCGACAAACCGCGAGCGCCACCCCGTGCGAGAAGGGCACAACGCGGTCCAGGGTGGGGATGACGAGCAGCGGGCACCGCACCCGCGCCACTTTTGCTTCGTTGTCGAACATGTCGAGGGTGCCCACGCTGCGCCCGAGCATCACCGACGCGCAGCTGCGGAATGGCGACAGCAGCACCAGCGCCGAGACGTCCGGCGCCACGGTCGCAGCGAGGTCCACCGCGGGCGGAGCCGAGGGACCACCCAACCAGCACTACGTCGGCGGGCGCGAACTTGAGCGTCCCGGTCACGTGGTCGTACGCTGCCCTCGCCGCGGCGAGGACGGACGCCTCGGTGGGCGCCCCGCCTGAAGCCCCGTAGCCTGGGTAGTCCAAGGCAAACACGGAGCACTGGAGCTCGCGATGCACCTCCTGCAGGAACGGCAGGCAGCTCCGAAGCGTCTCGGCGTTGCCGTGGTGGAACAGCACCACGCGGCGGCTTGCCGCGTGGGGGAGGAAAACCGTCGAGAGCCGAATCCGCGGGGCTGGGCCCGCACTACACGGCGCGGGCGTACCCCACCCCCATGGGCCCGAGGGGACCGTCATGGATGACCACGACGCCGGCGGCGGATCGTCTGCCATGTCGATGAAGTTGTGTCCGGGGATTGCGGCCATCACCGACGCATCGTACGTCTGCCGCTTCATGAACACGGCGTAGTTCAGCATACCGCACGGGTCGCTGTGTCTTCGCAAACGCAACGCCACGGTTATGAGCACACGGGAACCCACTGCACTGATTCGCACGTGTGCCGGTTGATTCTTCCGCGTGACTCTTCGAACAAGGAAGGGGGATCGTGAGGACGACGCAAGGAAGGGCAAGACACGGAAACCGGAACAGCACGGGCGATGGGAACGCACGAACGTAGCGCCCCAAAAGGGGAAGGGGGGAAGGGACAAACAAACTAACACGCAAGCGCCATCACGCGACGGCAACAGCGACGGAAACAGCACGGAGAAACGAAGTGAGTTGGAGGGAGCGCTAAGGCTGGCGCTGGTTCTCCACCGCGGCCACAACCGCCCGCGACCAGTGCCAGCAGTTGAACCAAAGACAGTGGTACGTTCCGCGGCGAGAGACCGTCGCGCACGCGTCGAAGAGGGCGTGCTCCGTGGCGGTGCAAACGCGCTTGCTGTCCACGGACCACCCGGCCTGCCTGAACACGTCCGCGGACACCGCCATGCCCACGGTGGCCCCCTCGGCCGACCACTCGAACACGATGTAGTCGCCGGGCTGCGCGGCGTGCCGGGGGTTCTTGGCGAGGCGGTCCTTGAATGCTTGCGGGAGATCCTTCTCGTTGGGCGGGAGGCGGATCGCCACTGCGGGATGATAGACCGCGGTCCACGGGTAGCGGTAGATGTAGAACACTGTGAACCTCTCCGTGTCGTCGAGGTCCGCGCCGAACAAGTCCTTCAGCTTCTGCGGGTAGTCGGACAGCGCCACTGACGCGTAATCGGCGCTCGGGGAGGATGACATTGGGTCGGGGCTTCTGGGGCACAGCGACAAGACAAACAACAAGTCATTCGAAGAAACTCCTGTCCACTGCGGGGCGGGGTGTCGCAGCACGGTGCAACATCAAAGGGGCGAGCCGACAGACAGCAGGCTCATCGTGTGGGGGCGGCCAGGCGCACGAGGTGGAAATGATGGGCGGGATCAAAAAAAAAGAAGAAGGGTTTCGGTGCCGGCGCCCTTGAGGCGGAAGGAACCGTCGCGGCCGTGGCACCGGGCGCATTCTGGAACAGCGAAGGAATAACTATTGCGGCAGCTTTGCTGTCCGGGAAGCAAAGAAAAAGGACCTCAACCGCGCGAAGGGAGGAAAACACGAAAAAGCGGCTCAAAATAACGGCGACGAACAGAGCCGACACCTACAGCACGTGCTTATCCAACTGCCGGTTCGCCACCTCGGCTGCGGCCGCTTGTGTCCAGTCTTGGCAGTTGAACCAGAGAAAGCTGTAGTGACGACCCTGCGATACCGCCACGCATGCGTCGAACATTGTCCGTTCTGTCGCGCTGCAAACGCGCTTGCTGTCCACGGACCACCCGGCCTGCCTGAACACGTCCGCGGACAGCGCCATGCCCACGGTGGCCCCTTCGGCCGACCACTCGAACACGATGTAGTCGCCGGGCTGCGCGGCGCGCTGAGAATTCTTGGCGAGGCGGTCCTTGAATGCTTGCGGGAGATCCTTCTCGTTGGGCGGGAGACGGATCGCCACCGCGGGATGGCTGAGGAGCGTCCAAACGGTGCGGGAGATGCGGAACACCGTGAGCATCGCCGCGTCGTCGAGGTGCGCGCCGAACAACTGCTTCAGCTTCTTCGGGTAGTCGGACAGCGCCACTGACGCGTAATCGGCGCTCGGGGAGGATGACATTTGGGGTTTCTGGGCACAGCCGTCAATCGAACCACACTCGTTTCAAACGCGGTGTGTCGCAAAACGCGGTGGGAACATCAAAGGGCGAGCAAGCTCGTGGTGGAGGGCCACGCGCAGGAGGGAACTCACGCAACGGACCGCGGTCGAGCAGAAGGATGACGAAGCGGTAAACGTAGAGTCAGTCGGTCAGTCAGTCAGTCAGTGGTTCACCTGATGAAATGGAGTTGTTGGAACAGAAAAGCGATGTTGACGATCGAGCACTAGTGCGATTTTACGCCGAGGAAGAGATAAAACAAGAGGAGAGGAAAAACAAGATGAAACCACTCAGTTGCGGGTTTCGGTATTGTTCAGAAAGTCGCCCACAGCGACGTAGAGCCCAGACCACTGCTTTACGTCGTGCCCGTACTGCGTCGCTTCGACGAAATTGGTGACTCGGCCGTCTGCGTGGCCGCGCTGGGCCGTGGCGACAGCCGCGAGCGCCACCCCGTGCGAGAAGGGCACAACGCGGTCCAGGGTGCCGTGGATGACGAGCAGCGGGCACCGCACCCGCGCCACTTTTGCTTCGTTGTCGAACATGTCGAGGGTGCCCACGCTGCGCCCGAGCATCACCGACGCGCAGCTGCGGAATGGCGACAGCAGCACCAGCGCCGAGACGTCCGGCGCCACGGTCGCAGCGAGGACAAACGCAACGCCACGGTTACGAGCACACGGGAACCCACTGCACTGATTCGCACGTGTGCCGGTTGATTCTTCCGCGTGACTCTTCGAACAAGGAAGGGGGATCGTGAGGACGACGCAAGGAAGGGCAAGACACGGAAACCGGAACAGCACGGGCGATGGGAACGCACGAACGTAGCGCCCCAAAAGGGGAAGGGGGGGGGACAAACAAACTAACACGCAAGCGCCATCACGCGACGGCAACAGCGACGGAAACAGCACGGAGAAACGAAGTGAGTTGGAGGGAGCGCTAAGGCTGGCGCTGGTTCTCCACCGCGGCACAAGACCAGTGCCAGCAGTTGAACCAAAGCAGTGGTACGTTCCGCGGCGAGAGACCGTCGCGCACGCGTCGAAAGGGCGTGCTCCGTGGCGGTGCGCGCTTGCTGTCCACGGACCACCCGGCCGGAACACGTCCGCGGCGCCATGCCCACGGTGGCCCCCTCGGCCGACCACTCGAACACGATGTAGTCGCCGGGCTGCGCGGCGTGCCGGGGGTTCTTGGCGAGGCGGTCTTGAATGCTTGCGGGAGATCCTTCTCGTTGGGCGGGAGGCGGATCGCCAGGATGATAGACCGCGCCGACCTCTCGCAAACGTCCACGGGTAGCGGTAGATGTAGAACACCGCGCCGAACAACTCCTTCAGCTTCTGCGGGTAGTCGGACAGCGCCACTGACGCGTAATCGGCGCTCGGGGAGGATGACATTTGGGGTTTCTGGGCACAGCCGTCAATCGAACCACACTCGTTTCAAACGCGGTGTGTCGCAAAACGCGGTGGGAACATCAAAGGGCGAGCAAGCTCGTGGTGGAGGGCCACGCGCAGGAGGGAACTCACGCAACGGACCGCGGTCGAGCAGAAGGATGACGAAGCGGTAAACGTAGAGTCAGTCGGTCAGTCAGTCAGTCAGTGGTTCACCTGATGAAATGGAGTTGTTGGAACAGAAAAGCGATGTTGACGATCGAGCACTAGTGCGATTTTACGCCGAGGAAGAGATAAAACAAGAGGAGAGGAAAAACAAGATGAAACCACTCAGTTGCGGGTTTCGGTATTGTTCAGAAAGTCGCCCACAGCGACGTAGAGCCCAGACCACTGCTTTACGTCGTGCCCGTACTGCGTCGCTTCGACGAAATTGGTGACTCGGCCGTCTGCGTGGCCGCGCTGGGCCGTGGCGACAGCCGCGAGCGCCACCCCGTGCGAGAAGGGCACAACGCGGTCCAGGGTGCCGTGGATGACGAGCAGCGGGCACCGCACCCGCGCCACTTTTGCTTCGTTGTCGAACATGTCGAGGGTGCCCACGCTGCGCCCGAGCATCACCGACGCGCAGCTGCGGAATGGCGACAGCAGCACCAGCGCCGAGACGTCCGGCGCCACGGTCGCAGCGAGGTCCACCGCGGGGCCGGAGCCGAGGGACCACCCAACCAGCACTACGTCGGCGGGCGCGAACTTGAGCGTCCCGGTCACGTGGTCGTACGCTGCCCTCGCCGCGGCGAGGACGGACGCCTCGGTGGGCGCCCCGCCTGAAGCCCCGTAGCCTGGGTAGTCCAAGGCAAACACGGAGCACTGGAGCTCGCGATGCACCTCCTGCAGGAACGGCAGGCAGCTCCGAAGCGTCTCGGCGTTGCCGTGGTGGAACAGCACCACGCGGCGGCTTGCCGCGTGGGGGAGGAAAACCGTCGAGAGCCGAATCCGCGGGGCTGGGCCCGCACTACACGGCGCGGGCGTACCCCACCCCCATGGGCCCGAGGGGACCGTCATGGATGACCACGACGCCGGCGGCGGATCGTCTGCCATGTCGATGAAGTTGTGTCCGGGGATTGCGGCCATCACCGACGCATCGTACGTCTGCCGCTTCATGAACACGGCGTAGTTCAGCATACCGCACGGGTCGCTGTGTCTTCGCAAACGCAACGCCACGGTTATGAGCACACGGGAACCCACTGCACTGATTCGCACGTGTGCCGGTTGATTCTTCCGCGTGACTCTTCGAACAAGGAAGGGGGATCGTGAGGACGACGCAAGGAAGGGCAAGACACGGAAACCGGAACAGCACGGGCGATGGGAACGCACGAACGTAGCGCCCCAAAAGGGGAAGGGGGGAAGGGACAAACAAACTAACACGCAAGCGCCATCACGCGACGGCAACAGCGACGGAAACAGCACGGAGAAACGAAGTGAGTTGGAGGGAGCGCTAAGGCTGGCGCTGGTTCTCCACCGCGGCCACAACCGCCCGCGACCAGTGCCAGCAGTTGAACCAAAGACAGTGGTACGTTCCGCGGCGAGAGACCGTCGCGCACGCGTCGAAGAGGGCGTGCTCCGTGGCGGTGCAAACGCGCTTGCTGTCCACGGACCACCCGGCCTGCCTGAACACGTCCGCGGACACCGCCATGCCCACGGTGGCCCCCTCGGCCGACCACTCGAACACGATGTAGTCGCCGGGCTGCGCGGCGTGCCGGGGGTTCTTGGCGAGGCGGTCCTTGAATGCTTGCGGGAGATCCTTCTCGTTGGGCGGGAGGCGGATCGCCACTGCGGGATGATAGACCGCGGTCCACGGGTAGCGGTAGATGTAGAACACTGTGAACCTCTCCGTGTCGTCGAGGTCCGCGCCGAACAAGTCCTTCAGCTTCTGCGGGTAGTCGGACAGCGCCACTGACGCGTAATCGGCGCTCGGGGAGGATGACATTGGGTCGGGGCTTCTGGGGCACAGCGACAAGACAAACAACAAGTCATTCGAAGAAACTCCTGTCCACTGCGGGGCGGGGTGTCGCAGCACGGTGCAACATCAAAGGGGCGAGCCGACAGACAGCAGGCTCATCGTGTGGGGGCGGCCAGGCGCACGAGGTGGAAATGATGGGCGGGATCAAAAAAAAAGAAGAAGGGTTTCGGTGCCGGCGCCCTTGAGGCGGAAGGAACCGTCGCGGCCGTGGCACCGGGCGCATTCTGGAACAGCGAAGGAATAACTATTGCGGCAGCTTTGCTGTCCGGGAAGCAAAGAAAAAGGACCTCAACCGCGCGAAGGGAGGAAAACACGAAAAAGCGGCTCAAAATAACGGCGACGAACAGAGCCGACACCTACAGCACGTGCTTATCCAACTGCCGGTTCTCCACCTCGGCTGCGGCCGCTTGTGTCCAGTCTTGGCAGTTGAACCAGAGAAAGCTGTAGTGACGACCCTGCGATACCGCCACGCATGCGTCGAACATTGTCCGTTCTGTCGCGCTGCAAACGCGCTTGCTGTCCACGGACCACCCGGCCTGCCTGAACACGTCCGCGGACAGCGCCATGCCCACGGTGGCCCCTTCGGCCGACCACTCGAACACGATGTAGTCGCCGGGCTGCGCGGCGCGCTGAGAATTCTTGGCGAGGCGGTCCTTGAATGCTTGCGGGAGATCCTTCTCGTTGGGCGGGAGACGGATCGCCACCGCGGGATGGCTGAGGAGCGTCCAAACGGTGCGGGAGATGCGGAACACCGTGAGCATCGCCGCGTCGTCGAGGTGCGCGCCGAACAACTGCTTCAGCTTCTTCGGGTAGTCGGACAGCGCCACTGACGCGTAATCGGCGCTCGGGGAGGATGACATTTGGGGTTTCTGGGCACAGCCGTCAATCGAACCACACTCGTTTCAAACGCGGTGTGTCGCAAAACGCGGTGGGAACATCAAAGGGCGAGCAAGCTCGTGGTGGAGGGCCACGCGCAGGAGGGAACTCACGCAACGGACCGCGGTCGAGCAGAAGGATGACGAAGCGGTAAACGTAGAGTCAGTCGGTCAGTCAGTCAGTCAGTGGTTCACCTGATGAAATGGAGTTGTTGGAACAGAAAAGCGATGTTGACGATCGAGCACTAGTGCGATTTTACGCCGAGGAAGAGATAAAACAAGAGGAGAGGAAAAACAAGATGAAACCACTCAGTTGCGGGTTTCGGTATTGTTCAGAAAGTCGCCCACAGCGACGTAGAGCCCAGACCACTGCTTTACGTCGTGCCCGTACTGCGTCGCTTCGACGAAATTGGTGACTCGGCCGTCTGCGTGGCCGCGCTGGGCCGTGGCGACAGCCGCGAGCGCCACCCCGTGCGAGAAGGGCACAACGCGGTCCAGGGTGCCGTGGATGACGAGCAGCGGGCACCGCACCCGCGCCACTTTTGCTTCGTTGTCGAACATGTCGAGGGTGCCCACGCTGCGCCCGAGCATCACCGACGCGCAGCTGCGGAATGGCGACAGCAGCACCAGCGCCGAGACGTCCGGCGCCACGGTCGCAGCGAGGTCCACCGCGGGGCCGGAGCCGAGGGACCACCCAACCAGCACTACGTCGGCGGGCGCGAACTTGAGCGTCCCGGTCACGTGGTCGTACGCTGCCCTCGCCGCGGCGAGGACGGACGCCTCGGTGGGCGCCCCGCCTGAAGCCCCGTAGCCTGGGTAGTCCAAGGCAAACACGGAGCACTGGAGCTCGCGATGCACCTCCTGCAGGAACGGCAGGCAGCTCCGAAGCGTCTCGGCGTTGCCGTGGTGGAACAGCACCACGCGGCGGCTTGCCGCGTGGGGGAGGAAAACCGTCGAGAGCCGAATCCGCGGGGCTGGGCCCGCACTACACGGCGCGGGCGTACCCCACCCCCATGGGCCCGAGGGGACCGTCATGGATGACCACGACGCCGGCGGCGGATCGTCTGCCATGTCGATGAAGTTGTGTCCGGGGATTGCGGCCATCACCGACGCATCGTACGTCTGCCGCTTCATGAACACGGCGTAGTTCAGCATACCGCACGGGTCGCTGTGTCTTCGCAAACGCAACGCCACGGTTATGAGCACACGGGAACCCACTGCACTGATTCGCACGTGTGCCGGTTGATTCTTCCGCGTGACTCTTCGAACAAGGAAGGGGGATCGTGAGGACGACGCAAGGAAGGGCAAGACACGGAAACCGGAACAGCACGGGCGATGGGAACGCACGAACGTAGCGCCCCAAAAGGGGAAGGGGGGAAGGGACAAACAAACTAACACGCAAGCGCCATCACGCGACGGCAACAGCGACGGAAACAGCACGGAGAAACGAAGTGAGTTGGAGGGAGCGCTAAGGCTGGCGCTGGTTCTCCACCGCGGCCACAACCGCCCGCGACCAGTGCCAGCAGTTGAACCAAAGACAGTGGTACGTTCCGCGGCGAGAGACCGTCGCGCACGCGTCGAAGAGGGCGTGCTCCGTGGCGGTGCAAACGCGCTTGCTGTCCACGGACCACCCGGCCTGCCTGAACACGTCCGCGGACACCGCCATGCCCACGGTGGCCCCCTCGGCCGACCACTCGAACACGATGTAGTCGCCGGGCTGCGCGGCGTGCCGGGGGTTCTTGGCGAGGCGGTCCTTGAATGCTTGCGGGAGATCCTTCTCGTTGGGCGGGAGGCGGATCGCCACTGCGGGATGATAGACCGCGGTCCACGGGTAGCGGTAGATGTAGAACACTGTGAACCTCTCCGTGTCGTCGAGGTCCGCGCCGAACAAGTCCTTCAGCTTCTGCGGGTAGTCGGACAGCGCCACTGACGCGTAATCGGCGCTCGGGGAGGATGACATTGGGTCGGGGCTTCTGGGGCACAGCGACAAGACAAACAACAAGTCATTCGAAGAAACTCCTGTCCACTGCGGGGCGGGGTGTCGCAGCACGGTGCAACATCAAAGGGGCGAGCCGACAGACAGCAGGCTCATCGTGTGGGGGCGGCCAGGCGCACGAGGTGGAAATGATGGGCGGAATCAAAAAAAAAGAAGAAAGGTTTCGGTGCCGGCGCCCTTGAGGCGGAAGGAACCGTCGCGGCCGTGGCACCGGGCGCATTCTGGAACAGCGAAGGAATAACTATTGCGGCAGCTTTGCTGTCCGGGAAGCAAAGAAAAAGGACCTCAACCGCGCGAAGGGAGGAAAACACGAAAAAGCGGCTCAAAATAACGGCGACGAACAGAGCCGACACCTACAGCACGTGCTTATCCAACTGCCGGTTCTCCACCTCGGCTGCGGCCGCTTGTGTCCAGTCTTAGCAGTTGAACCAGAGAAAGCTGTAGTGACGACCCTGCGATACCGCCACGCATGCGTCGAACATTGTCCGTTCTGTCGCGCTGCAAACGCGCTTGCTGTCCACGGACCACCCGGCCTGCCTGAACACGTCCGCGGACAGCGCCATGCCCACGGTGG
Source organism: Alphaproteobacteria bacterium CMAR1 (assembly GCA_963693005.1). Classification (GTDB taxonomy): domain Bacteria; phylum Pseudomonadota; class Alphaproteobacteria; order UBA6184; family UBA6184; genus Bodonicaedibacter. The sequence continues at coordinate 13,800 of OY843727.1, forward strand.
CCCCCTCGGGCGACCACTCGAACACGATGTAGTCGCCGGGCTGCGCGGCGTGCCCAGAGTTCTTGGCGAGGCGGTCCTTGAATGCTTGCGGGAGATCCTTCTCGTTGGGCGGGAGACGGATCGCCACCGCGGGACGGCTGAGGAGCGTCCAAACGGTGCGGGAGATGCGGAACACCGTGAGCATCGCCGTGTCGTCGAGGTGCGCGCCGAACAAGTTCTTCAGCTTCTGCGGGTAGTCGGACAGCGCCACTGACGCGTAATCGGCGCTCGGGGAGGATGAC
>OY843728.1:0-7690 GCA_963693005.1 Alphaproteobacteria bacterium CMAR1
GACCAACTTGTGCTCTCATGGCACGACGGTGATCTGCCTGCGGCAGCGATGCCCGCCCTTCTGTGCCCCACCGTGTGGCACCACGCGGTGCAGACCCGGGAGCAGCTCGCGGCCGTCTGGGCGCATGCCGGCCCTACCCCGGCGCTGGGGTTGGAGACCGACGTCCGGCTGTACAGCGGCACGCTCGTCCTCCACCATGACCCTGTCCCGCCCGGTGCCGCCGTGGACATGAGGGACCACGTTGCTCCGGCCGCGGAGGGTGCGGGCCTGCTGCCCCTGACGACGCTGCTTGCTGCTGTCGGCCAAATGCGCGGCGCAGCTGTCAGCGTCGTGGTCAAGCTCGACGTGAAGGAGGAGGCCGCCGCGGCCGCCCTCATGGCCGCCATGGAGGGGCGCCCGGACGCTGCACCTGGGGCACGGGAGGCTGCCGCCGCCATCGCGGAGCTCCGCCACAACGGAACGCAGGGTGACGGTCATGGTGACGGTCGGGTGGAGGTGTGGTTCAACGCGGACCTCGTCGAGCTCGGCGGCCCCTGCATGTACGCCGACCCCGCCGCCGTCCTCGCCCGCGCCGCCCCTCTCTTCGACGCCGTCTCCGTCGGGTGGGGCGCCCCGACCGCGCCGTATGACGACGACGCCGTGCGCCCGATGGCAGCCCTCCTCGATGCCGCCGCCGCCGCAGCTCCTGCGCCCTTCTGCCGCGGCCTTACCTTCGCCGTGCGGCTGTGCCTCGCCGAGCCCCCGGCTGCCATCGAGGGGCTCCGGGCGCTGCTGTCGACGGCCGCCCCGCACTGCGCGCTCCCGCCGACGCTGACCTTCTGGAGGGCACGCACCGAGGCCATCACCGCTGCCCAGACGGAGTGGGCCACCACGACGTTCCCTGGGGCCACAGTCGACGCAGCGTAGCGTTCGAGATTGATTGAGCCTTCGACGCTGCTGCAGGACGCACCAGGTCCAGTTTGTGAGACGTGTTGTGCCGCAGCGCCTGATGAAGAGCGCCGCCCGTGACCTCGCCGTCAAGGCCTGGTTCCTTGCCGGGCAGAACCAGCAGCCCCGCCACGTCATCGAGTACGACCCGGGGACGCCGAGCCGGCGCTTCGCCACGCTGGAGCTTGCCCGCCCGAAGAAGAAGAACGCGATCAACCACCAGATGTACCGCGACATCATGAAGTCCTTCAAGGCCGCCAGCGAGCACTCCAGCACCGGCGCCATCATCCTCACCGGGCAGGGCGACTACTACAGCGCGGGCAACGACCTGTCGAACTTCGCCAAGATCGGCGCCCCGAAGAAGCTCGCCGCCCAGGGCCGCGACATTTGCTTTGACTTCGTCGACTCCTTCGTCTCCTGCAAGAAGCCTATCATCGCCGCCGTCAACGGCCCGGCCGTGGGGATCCCGGTGACCACCCTCGGCGTGTGCGACGTGCGGCTGTGCACGGAGAACTCCACCTTCGCGACGCCCTTCAAGCAGCTCGCCCAGGCCCCGGAGGGCTGCTCCTCCCACACGTTCCCGAAGCTCATGGGCGCCGACATGGCCCGGGCGATGCTGGACGACGGCAAGAAGATCACGGCGGCCGAGGCCAAGGCGTGCGGCTTCATCGACGAGATCCTCCCCGCCAAGGACCTCCTCCCCCGCGCCAAGGACATCGCCCAGACCCTCGCCAAGGAGACCCTCGACCAGAAGCTCAAGCGCCCTATGTTCCGCGCCGAGCCGGAGGACTACATCTACCTGCTCCGCGCCACGAACCGCCGCGAGTGCGCCGTGCTGGAGAAGGCGTGGGTGTCGCCGAAGTGCTTCGCTGCCCTCGACGAGTTCCTCACGAGCCGCAAGAACCTCACCGCTGCCCGCGTCATCCGCTTCGGCAACGCCACGCGTTTCCTGTGGGACAAGTAACCGCCTCCCCACCGGCTGTCGTCTCCGGCCCCGGCCGCCTCAGTCTGTAGACTGGAGGCCCCGGGGCTGACGTTGATCATGGTCTCGCTACCCCTCCCGGCCCAGTGCACCAGTGGGCGTGATGCAGCGTGTGGGTTGTGTTGATGATTACCTTGCAGGCCGCACATGGCGCTGGAGTACCGCTCGACGGTGACGCTCACGCAGGAGGACATCGACCGCCGCGCGGTGGACCACCTCATGCAGCTGGACCCGGAGGCGGCGCTGGAGTCGCTGGCCGCGGTGGAGGACACGGGGTTCCAGGAGGAGTGGCGCGTGTTCCAGCGCGAGCACAGGCTGCGGCAGGCGCACGCCGCCCACATCCTCCGCCCCGCCGACCTCGGCCACACCTGCTCGCTCATCGCGACGACGCTGCGCAGCGTGGCGCGGGACACGCAGCTGCTCGTGATGCGGGTGCGGCGGCTCAACACGGCGACGAAGCTGATCCAGGCCTTCGTGCGGGAGTCGCTCGCCTCTCTGAAGGAGCGGCGGACGGCGGTGGTGGACAAGTGGATGCAGGAGCAGGAGCTCGCCCGGGGCCGCATCCGCAGCGAGATCGCCGCCGCGAAGGAGAAGGGGCGCTCGAGCGTGGCGGCCATGCGGCAGAGCGAGCAGCTGTGGCAGCTCTTCATGGACTGCTGGATCGACCGCGGCTCCGTCGAGGCCGCCGTCGACCGCCTCTGGCTCGACCGCCGCCACCACTGGCTCGCTCACTTCCGCGCGTGGCGCCACAACGCCGTCCTCGACCGCAGGGCCCGCTACCCTTTCGAGGCCGTCACCGCCCGCCACAACGCCGAGCGGGCAGTGGCGCTGCACTACCACGGCCCGCGCTTCGGGACCAGCAGCGTCACTGTCGGGGACATCGCCGGGCAGCTGCTGCTCATCCACCTCCACCGTGAGGTCCGCCGCGCCCGTCCGGCCCGCAGCAAGTACCCCGGCGGCAGCCGCCGGCAGAGCTTCGGGCCCGGGCGGCGTGACTCCCGCACCGACATCCCCGCCCCCTCCGCGCTGCGGGGCCCCGGCAGCCGCCGCGCGTCCCTCAAAGACCGCGGCGTGACGGTTGGGTCCGCCGAGGACTCCCTCGCGTCGTCGCTCGCCGTGGACCCCTCCGACGGGCGGCTGGAGCCGGAGTTCCTCGGGGCGCACGACAGCGACCTCGCCCCGCCCATCGACCCGACCCCGCCCCTCAGCTACACCCACGCCCTGATGCTCTTCGACACCCGCAACATGCACACCGCCCTCTACCTCCGCCGCATGTGGACCGGCGAGCGCGTCCCGGCCGAGGCCCCGTCCAACGTCATTGGCCGCCAGCTCACCGACGCCCGCGCCATCTACGCCCGCTGGGTGGGTGGCGACGCGGCTCCGGGCCTCGGGGAGACTGGCACGAAGAAGCCGACCATCGGCCGCGACGGGCAGCCTATCAGCGCCTACGGCTTTGAGGGCACTATCCCGTCGAGCGCCACGCCGGAGGGGACCCCGAAGATCCCTGTGCTCGCGACAGCGGGCCTCGGGGCCGCGGGGCAGGGGACGTCCGTCTCCTCGCGGCCCCCGCCGGCCTCGGGTACCCGGCGGCTCTCCACGCGTGCCTCCACGACGCGCCTCCCCCGGCCACCGTCGCGGTCGCTGCTGGCCGACGTCGAGGCCGAGGAGGAGCTCCAGCGCGTCGTGCGCACCACCGCCCCGCAGCCGGCGTCGTCCGCCGTCAGGGCCGCGTCGCAGAACAGCGGCACCAACGCGTTCCTCCGCGGTCGGGCCTCCATCGTCCCCGGCCGCGTCGTCCCAGGGGCGGGCCCGCGCACGACGACGGCCCAGGGCGTGCGGGCCACGGAGCGGCACAAGTCGCTGCCGTCCATCACCCCGCCGCAGCCCTCGATGCAGGCCCGCCGCCAGACGGTGGCCTCCAGCGGCCTCGACCGCATCCTCTCCGACGCCGCCGGCCCGAGCGTGGGCCAGGCACCGCCCACGAGGGGCGCCTCGCGCTCATCGCAGCTGCGGCGCTCCATCCTCCTCGGCCGCCGCTAGCCTATGCTGAGCATCGGCCTCCGCTGCACAGGCCCCCCATGCGCTCTCTAACCCGAGCACCGCCGCTCCTCCTACAGCCTTTGTATATCGCATCCTGTCAACCGTTGTCCTCTCACCATCAAGTCTGGTCCTCCAACTGCGTGCCCGCCTACCCACGCCGCCGTCTTGGTCGAGACCCTCCCCCCTACCGTCGTTGTTGACCCTCGGTGCCCCGAACGTCCCATACTCAAATCCCACGACTATGTCCTGCAGCTGCATGGTGTGCCCCTCCTTTTATTGGCGTTGCGGCAGGGAGGCACCATGGCCGACGCGACCCAGCAGTGCGACTTCGGCAACCCCGACGCCGTCCCTCCCGCGGCCGCCCCGGAGCCAGCGCCCGGTGTGGCCACCACGACGGACCCCGATGCCTCCGTTCCCTGCGACGACGCCCCGCCGTCGGATGACGCCCAGGCCGATGGTGGGGCGGCGGCGGAGTACTGCCCCGAGGAGGACCCGTCCATCACGGAGATCCACAGCATCGACGGGGACCTCTACCGCACGCTGCGTGGCATGGGCTTCAGCGACGTGGCGGTGAAGAAGAGCATCGTGTGCGGGTGCATCGACGAGGGCACCTGCCTGCAGTGGCTCGAGATGCACCTCGGCGTGGCGGAGCTCGAGGACCCGCTCGAGCCTCACGTGTACGTCAAGGTGAAAGAGAAGCGCGTCCTGACGGAAGAGGAGCGGGCGGCCAAGGTGGCGGAGCTCAAGGCCAAGATCGCGGCGAAGAAGGCCACCGACGCCCAGGAGTCCCAGGCCCGGGACATCTCCGCCGAGAAGACCCGCATGCAGACCGCCCGCGACGCCCGGCAGGTCAAGGAGGCCCGCGACAAGCGGGAGCGCGAGCAGGCGTACGCCGAGCGGCGCCGGGAGAAGGACGAGGACCGCGCCGCCAAGGCCCGCATCGAGCTCGAGCTCGCCGTTGACCGCTACGTGCGCAAGGGCATGGCCCCGGAGGAGGCGCGCAAGACGGCGCTCGCCGACCGCGAGGAGAAAGCGGAGGCCGCCCGGGTGGAGCGGGAGAAGCGGCTGGCGGAGATGGAGGCCCAGCGACGTGAGGACGAGGAGCGGGCCGCCAAGGCCTCGGCCTCCGGCGGCGGGGCGTGGAGCCTCGCGCACCTCGTCGTCGGCAACGCGGAGGAAGACGCCACCCCGGCGGCCGAGAACGCCGTGACGGACTTCGACCGCAGTGTCGTGCTGCCCCCTCCCACCGCCGACGGCTTCCGCTCGCTGCTGGCCACCGCGGAGGCCGAGCTCGTCGCCGGCGCCCCGAACGACCCAGGGCCGGCCCTGGCGAAGCTTGACGCAGCCAAGGAGACGCTGCGGAAGATTCTCGGCAACCTCCGGGACCAGCCGCTCGTGCCCCGCGTCCGCACCATCAAGACGACGAGCGCGACGTTCCTGCAGCGCCTCGTGCCCGTCCCGAGGGCGTGCGCGTTCCTGCGGCTCGTCGGGTTCCAGGAGGCCGAGACCGCCCTGCACTTCACCATGCACTTCTACTTGGCCTCCCGCGTGGCCGCCGCCCTCGAGGCCCTCGCCTGATCGCTGATCTTGCCTCGTCGATTGTTTGGTTTGCGCTCCCTGCGTGGGCCCCTGCCCCCTGTGCCGTCCGCCGATGCCCTGTTGCCGCAGGCGATGCTTGGGCCCGAGTTGGTCTTATCCCGAAGCTGCGCGGCCGATGCTGCCGCCGTCCCGCTGCTCGTGCGCGAGGCGTGGGCGGCGGTCGCCCCGCACCTGCCGCCCGCATGGGCCCCCGCCCTCGGGCTCACCGCGGAGCCGGACTCAGGCGACGCGCTCCGCTTCGACCCATGCTCCCTGCCCCGGGACACCGCGGCCGGGGTGGCGACCGACCGCCTCCGGGCAGCGCGGCAGGCCTTGGTTGGCAGCGGGGCCCTTGCCACCGCCCTGAGGCCGGATGGTGGCGATGGTGGAGCCGGCGGTGAGGAGGCCGCGCTCGTCCGCCGCGTGTGGCTCCTGTCGGTCCTTGCCGTCGCCGCGACGGGGAACATCGATGAGCTGCGGTCCGCCCTCGCCACCGCTGCCGCCCTCCACCGCGGCACATCTCCGGCCGCCGCGTGGTTGTCATCAGTCCTCCTTCTGTACCACGCCGCGTCGGGGGACGGCCTCGCCGCCGCTGCCGCCCTGCGCCGTGCGACCGCCGCTGTTGGAGACACCGACGCTGGGCGCTGCTCGAGCGCCGCGGTTGCCTTAGCGGGCGCCGTCGCAGGCTCCTGCCCGGAGCATTGGTGGGCCGGAGGTGGCGAAGCCGTCGGGCAGCCCACCCTTGGGCCCACCGACCTGGCGCTCGGCCCTCTAGAGGCCGCACTGCTCGCAGTGTGGGCGGTGGTCCGCCGCGCATCGCTGCACGTTCCGTGGGGGCCGCCCGTGAGCGCCGCGTTCCGCCCGAAGGGGTCGCACCCGGAGGTCTTCACTGTTGTCCTGTAGCCGTCCGTCGTGCTTACCTTGGTGCGTGCTGTGTCGAAGTGTGGCGGTGACAGCTAATGTCAAGCAAGCGCTTGCCGGGGGACCAGGCCGGCCGGCCTTCGTCCCGCACCCTCAGCCCGCCCTTCCTGGTGCAGCCCACCGTGGCCCAAAGCGCCGCCGTCTACGACCGCGGGGAGCTCGTGAGCCCCGTCGGCCAGAAGAGCGAGCCCCCTGCCGGGACGGCCGCGGGGCACATCCTCCCCGGAATCTTCGAGAAGGCCAAGGCCAAGGCGGAGGAAGAGCGCTCCGCCGCCGCTGCCGCCAAGGAGAAGAAGGAGCAGGCACGCCGCGCCCGCACGACCGACGGAACGGATGTCCTCGGCGGCGAGCTCACCAACATCGGGGCCGTGCGGCGCCGCCTGCACGGATCAATGCCGCGGAACGACACCGGCGACGCCTCGCAGCGTGTGCTCGAGAAGGCCCGCAACGCCCGCAACCTCACGTCGCGGCACCTGCACGAGCTGGACCGGGCCTTCGAGGAGGAGGACGCGGCCTACGCGGGGTTCCGGCAGACCATGATGGACCGCAACAAGCCGCCGCGGGTCCGCACCTTCACCGAGGACGAGCTCGTCACCGAGGCCCCCAGCGAGAAGCGCGCGCTGCCGCCGCCGCCCGCCGCGACCAGCTCTCGTACGCTGGTGGCCGGGAGACCCCGAGCCGCCACTCCCAGACGTTCCCCGTCAGCCGCTCGCCGCCGCCCGGCGCCCGCTCCGCCCCGACGCAGCCGCGGCGTGGGCCGTCGCCCCTGCGGCACACTGTCGGAGGGCCGTCCCCGGCACGCGGGTCGTCGCCGCCGCCGCCGCGTGTCACCACGCCGCCGCCCACGCTGCCGCCGATCCACCGGCACTCGCGCGCGGGTTCTGTCCCGGCCTTGCACTCAGCCGACTCGGACAGCGCGGACGAGGCGGCCCCGACCTTCAGCCTCGAGCCCGGGGCCCTCATGTCGGTGCACACCATGGTCGGCAGCAGCACCACCGCGCCGCCGTCGCCCGAGTCTGCTATCGGGGCGGCCGGCAAGATGCGGGCCACGGCGGCGGCGGGGAAGTGGCTCAAGAAGGGCAAGAAGAAGGGCACGAACCAGGCCGAGATCGACGCCCTCATCCGCGCCGCCCCGAGCGCCGGGCACTTCAGCTCCGACAGCACGGCGGGGACGCTTGTGCCGAGCGCGACGCTGCCCGGCGTGGGCTTCGGGAGCATCAACCGACGACGTCATGGAGAAGC
>OY843729.1:0-44929 GCA_963693005.1 Alphaproteobacteria bacterium CMAR1
AAACACTATCGCACAACACTTAAGAATTCACTTCTAGCAACTGCTCTGGGCACTTGCGGTTCATTGCCTGTGACTACAGCTGCAGCCGCTGAAGATTTTGCTACACCTAACCGTGCCGCTTCAACATTAACTGCTCAAACTGTTAAACAAAGGCCAGGTCAAAAACTTTCTATGAAGATTTCAGAGACTTTAACGATGGAAAAGTTTTCTCAAGTTCTCAGTGATGACGAAATGCGCTCAATAGATATTAATTGGGAGGCTCTATCCAACCCACGACTTCCATTCGATCACCCTGATATACGAAGCAGTTTAGTAAGGCTAAAACGTGTTTTGACTCGATTACTTCCTTCTAAGGCTACAAACGCAAAATTTATGGAGGTTTGGACGCAATTCTCTGTTATTGATGCATCTATCTCAAGCGTACACTGGGATCGAGTAAAAGAACTTACACCTCAATTTTTCCAGTCTGTATCATGTGAGGTTATCGATTTGGCTCCTAAATACGATGGCGTCCAATTTGGGGCTAAAGCAACAGTAAAACTACCCAATGGCCAAACTGTAAAATATCACATTAAAACACACTCGGGAGGACTCACTTCAGGCAAGAGCTCTGCAGCTAAGCTAGTTAATCCATCGGAGTTATTAGTCTATAAGGTATTAGAAATTTTAGGTATTGGTCCTCAGAGTCATTTTTTTGGTCGTGATGGACACAACCTCTATATTGCTACTCTCGATGCAGGGATGCAATCAAGTGCAGATGGAAAGACGCTAACGCAAGTGCCGTTTAAAGAATACGAGTATTTTAAAAACGATCAGCAAGACCCATCCGTCCAAGCACAGCTCTGGGGGGATCTTTCTCAGCTGCCTACAGATGTTGACTTCTCAGAGGTACAGCATCAACAAGCTGAAGTACTAGTGAATGCAGTGGGAGGGATAGCAAGAAACTTCGTTCATGAAGTTGCTAAATTGGATGTAATTGCACGCTTGATGGGGCTAACAGATTTTCAAACAAACCCCGGTAACTATGGGTTTGTTCCAGGACCTGATGGAAGACTGCACGCAAAAGCTATCGACTTTAGATTACAAGAAAAGAAGGTAGAGCTGTTTGCGCACGATGATAGAGAGTTCAAATCATTTCTTAATGGTAATGGATATTTTGATTACAGCAGCACGGGTAAAGCAATGTATTACGCGCTTCGCAAGCGTCAACAACACCTGCGAGTTCAAGAGGCTCAAACAATCATGGAAAGAGAACTCAAAGAGTTTGAAACTGTTTTGGACAGAGCGTCTAGGCTCGTGTCAGAGACCTTATCCAATCAAGTTCATATGACCACAGATGATCAAACTAGTCGGCAAAGAGAGCTCGCTCAATACGCTGAGAGTATAAAATCGAACTTTAAACTCTTCAGAGATCAACTAAGGCAATGGCGACCTTCTGCTGAAGAAGGAGGTAAGTAACTTTATTGGGAACTGTTACAAAAATAAAGAGCTTATACATAGCAGATGATTCTTAGCATGCTTAAAAGGGTATGTTTGCGTGTCCGTAAAGGATCCTTTTCGGACACTCATAATATTCTGTAACTAAACAAAAACACTTCGGAACAAATTCATTCTATTTTTAACATATACGGAGTATACTCCATATATGTTATATGCATGTGGGGTGTTATCGTGAATACAAATTCTTATTTTCAACGTATTTTGGCGTTAGACTTACCTAAGCGACAGTCTGCATTTTTATGGGGAGCTCGCAAAACAGGAAAATCTACTTTCCTGAAACATAAATTTCCTGATGCCTATTATATTGACTTACTGAAGTCAGATGTATTTTTAAAGTATTTAAATGAACCCTCAAGACTAAGAGAAGAACTTCTCGCTCAGTACCCAAAGAATGTCTCTAACATCGTTATTATTGATGAAGTTCAAAAAGTTCCAGAACTTTTAGATGAGATACATTGCTTAATCGAAAATACTCAATTGCAGTTTATCCTTTGTGGATCAAGCGCAAGGAAGTTGCGGCAAAAAGGGGTAAACCTTCTTGGAGGTCGCGCGTGGCGATTTCATTTCTTTCCTCTGGTATATGAAGAACTCAGTAAAAATAATAGCTTTGATTTATTGAGGGTGTTGAATAGGGGGTGTATACCCTCACACTACACATCAACCAATATAAACAAGTCGATACAATCATATGTACAAGATTATTTGATAGAAGAAATAAAAGATGAGGGTGTAGTTAGGAATCTTCGTAATTTCTCAAAGTTTTTAGAGAGCGCAAGCTTTTCTAATGGCGAACAAATTAACTACAGTAATATAGCGCGAGACAGCGGGATTGATAGCAAAACGGTCAAAGAATATTTTGCTATTCTAGAAGACACGCTCATTGGCAGCCATATATACCCCTTCTCATATAAATCCAAAAGAGTCGTTCTTTCTCATACTCCTAAGTTTTATTTTTTTGATTTGAGTGTTGTTAATTATTTTCAAAACCGAGAACTTAAAAGTTTATCCGGAGTTGAGGCAGGCCACAATCTTGAAACTTACTTGTATCACGAAATCAAAGCTTACTTAACTTATAACGAGAAAAAAAAAGAAATCTCCTACTGGAGAACAAGCACAGGCCAGGAAGTTGATTTCATTATTGGAAAAGCAAAGTTTGCAATTGAGGTAAAAATTTCTAATAGAGTACGACACTCTGACACTAAAGGACTATATAAATTCCTAGAGGATTACCCTGAGACACAGGCCATACTCGTTTGTGGTGAGTCAAAAGCCAGAATTATAGAAAATGAAAAAGGTCAAAAAATAACCGTTCTTCCCATAGAAGAGTTTTTAAAAAAGCTTTGGGGTCATTACTTATTATAGCCGTTCTTATAGAAATGTGAGGAGCACATATTAGAGTAGTGAACACTCCACGGGGCAAGCCCCGTGGTATCTAAGTCACCATAAAAGTCGAGGACAAGGTGAGCTGGCCCTTTGTCTTCCTGTCCCTGAAGTTCAATATATTTTTTGATCACGAACTCATCAATGCCTATAGGTGAAACAAAGTATCCATCCGACAAGACCCCCTTCTTCCCCCAATACGCTTTCCTTAAATATTCAAACTTCTTTTTTAGACACCCCCCCTTACTTCTAAACCTTTTAAGCGTGGTAAGAATCATCTGCTATGTATAAGCTCTTTATTTTGAACAGTTCCCAATAAAGTTACTTACCTTCTTCTTCAGAAGAAGGTCGCCATTGCCTTAGTTGATCTCTGAAGAGTCTAAAGTTCGATTTTATAATCTCTGCGTATTGATTAAGCTCTATTTTCCGGCTAGTTTGATCATCTTGCGTCATGGGGATTTGAGTGGATAAGGTCTCTAACACGTACGCAGCGGCTCTATCTACAACACTCTCAAACAGTTCCAACTCTCCATCCATGACTGTTCTTGTCTCTTGAACGCGCAGGTGTTGCTGACGTTTGCGAAGAGCATAGTACATCGCTTTACCCGTGCTGCTATAATCAAAATATCCATTTCCATTAAGAAATCCTTTGAAGAAATGTTCACCAAATCGAATTTCGTTCGGGTCTGTACTATTAAGTCTAAAGTCGATAGCTTTTGCTTTTAGTCTTCCGTCGGATCCCGGAATAAATCCATAGTTACCAGGATTTGTCTGAAAGTCCGTGAGTCGCATGATTCGGGCAATCACGTCCAATTTAGCAACTTCGTGAACAAAATTTCTTGCTATTCCTCCCTCTGCATTCACGAGTACTTCAGCTTGTTGATGCTGTACCTCTGAGAAATCAACATCTGTAGGTAGCTGAGAAAGATCCCCCCAGAGTTGAGCTTGAACAGATGGGTCTTGCTGATCGTTTTTAAAATACTCGTATTCTTTAAACGGTACTTGCGTTAGCGTCTTCCCATCTGCACTTGGTTGCATCCCTGCATCAAGAGTAGCAATATAAAGGTTGTGTCCATCACGGCCAAAGAAGTGGCTCTGAGGGCCAATGCCTAAACCTTCTAACACCTTATAGACTAATAACTCAGATGGATTAACGAGCTTAGCTGCAGAGCTATGACCGGACCTAAGTCCACCAGAGTGAGTCTTAACGAAATACGTAAGTATTTGTTGATTAGGAAGCGTTACCTCTGCAACGCGCCCCAATTGATCCCCTCCCCGTTTCCACGAGGTTGCTACCTTGCAACCTTTAAATACAGACTCAAAATATTCACGAGTACTTTCTTCTATCCGCGTCAAGGGGACTTGTTTGGTCTGCCTATCCAGTTTAAATAAGTCCGCCTGTAAGGCTTGTAGTTCATCGAATTGCCCCTGACACTGGTCTACTACTTTCAAAAGTTTAGGCAATATATTCCGTTTTTGAGCATCATTGTAAGGAATGTTTACGTTAAATATAGCATCCCACTGCGTTGCCATCTCAGCTTCATCCTTTTCTCCGAAGTATGTTGTAGCAAAGCTGAGAAAATCATCTCCAAGTACCCCACGCAAACGTTGATAACTTAACACCTCAGCTTGTTTGAGAGATACCTTTTGCCCTTCAGTCATCGCAAGTACCTGAACTCTTTCTTCCATCTCTGCATTCCGGTTGGGTGTAGCAAAATCTTCTGCGTCTGTAGCTGTAGTTACGGTAACGCAAGCGCATATAGCCGTTGCTAGAAGTGAATTCTTAAGTGTTGTGCGATAGTGTTTCATGAATGCATCTCCCCATATAGTGTTTTTAATGAGTGTTTGTTGAACTCTCAATATAGGATATGAACCCTATGCGTTAGTTATAAGTCAAGTTACGGCAAGTTTCAAGTCTGTGTGAGGCAAGCTTAAACACTCGGAACTAGGGATGACCCCTCGACCCAAGCATTATAGTATAGTTGGCTTATTTTTCTTACTTGTAGTTCGCAATACATCTTCTAGAAGTATACCGAATATAACACTAAATGTAGCTATATGGGTAAACCTGCGACCAACTCATATCGCACTCTTGCTCAGATCTTCTTAAGTAACTACATCTCCTGTTTTAATCTAGGGTTTATGAATCACATAGGTTACGACACCCCAGATATGGAAGCTCATCTCCTCTGTTATGGTGATCTTTGTGTATTTGGGGTCTATAGATCTATCTACGACTAATAGGTCATCCGGATGAATACCCGCTCCTATCATAGAGTCTCCAGATATTCTTACAAAGAAGGTAGCAGGTGGATTTTTGATTAAATGCTCGTTTAAGTCGAGCTTTCCCTCCATAAAGTCGGTGGCGGGACTCGGAAAACCAGCAGGAACCTTCTTACCATATAAATTTAATGCTATTTGAGAAAGAACTTCAGTGGGTTTCAATATGGTGACATCATTGAATCCTTGCTTTAGGGATGTATTGCTTGTGGATTCATCTTTTTTCATAACTCAACTTTCTATTCATGTGGGTTTTTCTGATAATGATTTGAGCTTATCAAATCACACCTTTGGAAGCTCTGACCATTTAGTGGTGAACCCTGGAGAGGTGTGGTTGCGACTCCCCTTCCATCTCTTTGTTTTGTGTGGCACTGTTCCTACACTGACTGTATGTCGACCATACCTTTGATTAAGCTTATCGAGTGCAGCCATGAGGGTCTCTGAAACTCCCCGTCCCTGCTCAGACGGCAATTTGGGCTGAGCAACTTGATTATCTAAAGTGAGTTGAGTAACATCTCCATGCGATGTTAAATCACCCAGCAAGATCCCACTTTTCTTATAGCCGACTCCTGCCTTATATATTCGTTCTAAGACTATTTTAATCCCTCAGATTTGCCTGCTTTGAGTCCTTCCGTCTTCCCTGCGGCGTTACCTTTATCGAACTTGTATTCGATAGCGGCAATATTGTCACGGAGTCGCTTGATTTCTTTATCATAGGCCATCAGGTCGGGTTCTGACCAATGGAAGCGGTTCAATTGATCATAAGCCTTCTGGATCACCCTGTCTCTTCCGATCAGTTTCTCCAAGTCCTCTTCCGTGGTCTCATCGGCGTACTTAAAGTAATAACACCACTTCTCTAAGATCCCTTCAAGGTCTTCAACGCGGTCCTTCTTAAACTTCGGTAATTCGATAAAGGTAAAAGAGAAGTCTTTGAGGTCATGTTCATAGCTATGCTTATCTAAGATCACATGATCAGACTTATAGGCGTCCTTATCCTTAAATAGGATACAGTCCACAATGGCTATAAAGATCACTTCCCTTAAGTGATGATATGTACTGTCTTTCCCTTTGTTCAGTTGTCGGGAATAGGCTTTAGCCGCATAGTACTGCGCTCGCTTCTCAAAGCCCTTGGTCGGGGCAACCTGCATTTCTACAATAATCTGAGCACCATTTTTCGCCTTACACAGAATATCGATGATACTCTGTTTTTTAGAGGAAATCTCTGGGTCTTGAATCGGAGATAGAAACTCCACGTCTTCGATGACGTCAGATCCTTGATAGCCCAACACATCATTGATAAAATGAATCACAATGTCCTTATGTTCTTCAGAACCAAAGACCTTTCTGAAGGCAACATCATTCTTGGGATCTAAAAACTTACTTAATGGCATCGGTATTGATCTCTCTCATCATAGACAATATTTGGCATAAGTATATCACACTTTTAGATTATTGACGGAGTAGTTCTTTAAAGGCACGATGTCGATAATACGTTGCTTTCACACATCGTAACGGCGGATTGTTCGCAGATAAGATTAATTGATACTCAGAACCTAACTGTAATACTTCATCCACAGTAATGAGGGGCCTACGCTGTTGATGCGTTGACACCGACTGTGAGGTTTGATGGGCATCTGTTTGGTTAAGACGGCATAGCATTAGACTTGAAACTTGACATTCTTTGCCTTATAAGTAGCTCATAGGGTTTAGATCTTATGTTTAGAATTCAACACACACTGGTTTAAGATACTATCTGGGGAGATGCATTTATGAAACACTATCCTACTACACTCAAGAATTCACTTCTGGCAACAGCTCTGGGAGTTTGCGTCACCATGCCTGCGACTACCGCGGCCGACTTAGAACAAGATCCTGCTACACCTACCCGTAATGCTTCAGCATTAGCAGTTCATGCTGCAGAACAAACACCAGGCGCACGTGTTAATGTAATAATTCAGAGCGATCTAACTAAAGAAAAGTTGCTTGATGTTATCGGGGTACAGGCCGCTCAAGATCTTGGATTGAATCTCGATATCTTAGCAGATCTCTCTATACCTTTTGATGACCAAAGAAAGAAATCTTTGTTGCTTAGGATAAAGAACCACTTAGATGGTCGATTCAGAAAAGGTCTAAATACTCCTAACTTAAATGCCTTACGTGGTAAACTGAATGATGTTTTGACCTTTTGCAAAGGTGCACACCTTGATCGAATAGAAGAACTGTTTCCAAAATATCTTTTAACAGTGCACCATGGTTGCTCGGTAAGCTTTGTAGAAAAGCATGACGGTGTTCAACTTGGAACACAAGCCATTGTCACTTTAGCTAATGGCCAAACTGTGAAATACTACATTAAAACACACTCTGGAGGGCTCACTTCTGAGAAGAGCTCTGCTCCTTCGCTAGTTAATCCATCGGAGTTATTAGTCTACAAGGTATTAGAAGGGTTGGGTGTTGGCCCTCAGTGTCATTTCTTTGGCCGTGATGGGAATAACATGTATATTGCTACTCTCGATGCAGGCACTCAGCTTAACTCCGATGGAACAGTCACCCAAGTACCGTTTAAGGAATACGCACACTTTAAAGACGATCGCAACTCTGCGGCTCAAGCTCAACTCTGGGGAGATCTTTCTCAACTCCCAGACGTAGTCGACTTTTCAGATGCTGAACATCAACAAGCTGAAGAAATCGTGAATACTGAGGGTGGGATAGCAAAGAACTTTGTAAGAGAAGTCGCTAAATTAGATGTGCTTGCTAGAATTATGCGACTCTCTGACTTCCAGACAAATCCTGGTAACTACGGTTTCGTTCAAGAACCCGACGGCAGACTAAACGCAAAAGCTATCGATTTTAGACTTAATAGTACAGACCTAAACGAAATTCGATTTGGTGAGTATTTTTTCAAAGGCTTTCTCGAAGGTAATGGATATTTTGACTACAGTAGCACGGGCAAAGCGATGTATTATGCACTTCGCAAGCGCCAACCACATCTACGGGTTCATGAGGCTACAACCATCATGGCTGAAGAACTCCGACAGTTTGACAGAGTTGTAGATGCAGCCTGTCAACATGTATCAGGTACTCTAATGCAGGTCCCCATGACAACAGATGATCAAAGTAGTCGACAAAGAGAGCTCGATCAATACGCTAAGATTATAAAGTCGAACTTTAAACTCTTCAGAGATCAACTTCAGAAATGGCGCCCCGCCACTACTGGTGAATAATAATACCAGATAACGCTAGCGCCCCTCTCCTCCGAATCAAAGGAGGGGCTTTCAACTATCCAGAAAGAATAGGGTGTAGTTTGCTAGAAGCTTCAGCAAAGCAAGTTAAGCATTTAGAAGCTTGATACCTCGCTCTCTAATTTCGCTTGTTGAGCTTACGTGCCGGTATAAAGTAGATCGGGTGATATTTAGCTCCTGACATAATTCAGTAACAGACGTATCTCGACTTTTCATCACAACTTGGGCCATTCTGAGCTGTGATTTTGTAAGCTGGAACTTGCGCCCTCCCTTCCTTGTGCAAGGGCATCGTCAAGTTAAGTTAGGTTGGATGTGTTATATTGGGAGTTGGTATTTAAACATAGCGCGTGTCGATGAGTTTAATGAGAAAGCCGAAGAGGTATCGATATCCTGGATCCGTGATCAGTTGTGCAGTCTGGCAGTATCATCGGTTTAACCTGAGTTTTCGAGACGTCCAGGAGCAGCTTGCCTATCGAGGGATTATAGTGAGCCACGAAACGGTACGGAACTGGTGTGTAAAGTTCTCTCTCGCTTTTAAGGATGTATTGAAGAAACGCGAACGTCGGATATCTGACAAATGGCATTTCGATGAAATGAGTCTTCGGATTAAAGGGGAACCCTACGTATTATGGCGAGCCGTCGATTCGAATGGCGTAGAGCTGGATGTCTTTCTACAGAGGCGTCGCAACAAAGCTTCTTCGATACGGTTCTTAAGCCGATTGCTGAAGAACTACACTACCCCAAGAGTGATTGTCACTGATAAGCTGAGAAGTTATATCAAGCCGATTAAGCGGATGTGTCCCGGTACAGATCATCGATCCCATAAGGGTCTGAATAATCGGGTTGAGAATGGGCATCAGCCTACGAGAAGGAAAGAGAAGACATTGATTAAGTACAAGGGCATCGTCAAGTTAAGTTAGATTGAATGTGGTATATAGGGAGATGGTGTTTAAACATAGGGCGTGTTGATGAAGTTAGTGAGTAATCCGAAGCGGTATAGGTATCCTGGATCTGTGATCAGTTGTGCGATCTGGCAGTATCATCGGTTTAATCTTAGTTATCGAGATGTTCAGGAGCAGCTTGCCTATCGAGGAATTATAGTGAGCCATGAAACGGTACGGAACTGGTGCGTGAGGTTCTCTAGATCCTTTAAGGATGTCTTGAAGAAACGAGAAGGTCGTGTATCGGATAAGTGGCATCTTGATGAAATGAGCTTACGTATCAAAGGGGAACCCTACGTTTTATGGAGAGCCGTCGATTCGAATGGCGTTGAGTTGGATGTCTTTCTACAGCGCCGTCGGAACAAAGCTTCTGCGATACGGTTCTTAAGCCGTTTGCTTAAGCATTATGACTCCCCGAGAGTGATCGTCACGGATAAGCTGAGGAGCTATATCAGACCGATTAAACAGATGTGTCCTGGTACAGATCATAGATCCCATAAGGGACTGAATAATCGGGTTGAGAATGGACATCAGCCTACGCGACGGAAAGAGAAGACATTGATTAAGTACAAGTCCCCTCAAGGAACCCAGACGTTGCTTTCCTTAATGGGAAAAGTCAGAAACCTCTTTGCTGTCTCAGTGAATCGCTACCGACAACCCGCACGTTTAAGAAGACGGATGTTTGTGGCCGCTAAATCCCTTTGGGATCATGCGGCCTCTAAGACTCTTTACGCCTAATTCCCAAAGCTCCATCTAACCCCTGTAACCCAACTCACTTAACTTGACGATGCCGTCTCAAATTGAAAAGGAATATAAGGAAAACGATGAAGAGTGGATAGGATGGAAGGCTGGTAAGGCAGCATTTATTTCATCTTCACTTTCCAATCCAAAATTAAAAAACTCAGAAAGAGATAAAAACTAATTAAAAGACTTAAATTCGGAGGTGCCCTTGAAATATGAGCTAGTAAATCCAAACTTATCGTTTCCTAACTTGGTGCGGACTATGCCTCCAACTATTGTGAAAAATAGTAAGGAAAAATTAGTAGCCAGCATTTGCTCTAAACTTGGATGCCGCATGAATAAAATTACTATGAAATATATTGCAACGGAATACGAAATAGATTTCTTGCGTAGGGCAATCTGGAACTCAATGTATTCGCGGATTTTAGGGGTTGGAATTCCACGAATTGAAAGGTTGTCCATCTTTTTAGATTCTTCCCAGTCTCGTTTAAAAAACGACTGTGTAAAATACTCATCAATATACACTGAAGCGATTAATGGTATGGCAAAAATAAAAGAGAATGAAAGCTGTGGAAGGTGGGAGTGATCAAAAGCTGGTCCTATCCAAAACAAAGAAAACCAAGTCACAGCAAAGGTCAGCCAATAACTATGAAGTCTAGCAACCCATACTGGCGATTCCATAATGGTGTGAGACTGACCCTTAGGGGTGTTCTGATTCATTGGAAACTTTGTCATGAGGTTCTCCTTAAGGGAATCAATCTATTTGATAGTTTAAACACTACATTAAGATTATTCATTTGTATACAAACATATGTTATCTGTGTATACAATATTACATTTGTGTAAAGATTGACATAACAATGAGTGTATTTTCTTCTTATCTAAAAGAACTGAGAAAGCGAGGTAGGCGTTCGTTTACCCTTCAGCAGTTAATGGCTGAATTAAAGACAACGCAATCAACATCCCTTGTAGGGCTCCATCGATTAAGGAAAGAGGGTGATATCATCAGTCCTTCTCGCGGATTCTATGTGATTGTTCCACCTGAGTATCAGCGACAGGGATCAATTCCCCCAGAAGAGCTCGTAGTTTTACTAATGGAACACCTAAGTCAACCCTACTATGTTAGCTTGTTATCAGCGGCACAGTATTATAATGCTACACATCAGCGTCCTAATAGTTTTCAGGTGGTGTGTAATAAACGTATTCAACATCCTTTAGAGTTTGGAAGTATACGTATTGATGTTGTGTATAAGAAGGAGTTAGATTTACTCCCAACTCATCAGATATCAACTCCGGCTGGATATCTAGAGATTGCGTCGCCAGAACTTTTAGTATTTGATTTGTTTTACTATTCGAGACGTGCTGGTGGATTAAATCATATTGCGACGCTTTTATGTGAGCTTATGAGCTCACTAGATGCTGTCCGTATGCTTGAACTCGCAGGACGCTTAAATGAAAACACCTGGTTACAAAGGTTGGGGTATATTCTGGATCACATCGAAACAGATGATGACGAGAAAAAAGGGCAAATAACTGAGATGCTTTCTGAACATTTACGGAATAAAGTAAAGCAATATATACCCATGGAGCCAGGGATTGGTCGTAAAGGGTATGCACGAAATAAAAAGTGGAAAATCATTGAAAATGCAAAAATAGAGAGCGATTTATGATTCCTAATAGATACGTAGAAGAAGGGTGGGAATATACCCCCTGGCAGTTCCTCCCCATGATTGAGCAAGATATGATCATCAGTCGCGCGCTTGTAGAACTCTACTCTCATCCAAACATTCGAGAGAATCTTATTTTTAGGGGTGGCACAGCCCTAAATAAACTCTTTATGAATCCTGCAGCGCGTTACAGTGAAGATATTGATTTGGTACAACTTAAGGCAGAGCCTATTGGAAGTACAATCGATATCATCCGGGACCTATTGAGTCCATGGTTAGGGGAGCCTAAACGTAAGCTGACAGAGCGAAGTGCGAAATTATTGTACTCATACCAAGCGATTGGAGGAGTCCCCGCTAAGCTTAAGATAGAGATTAATACCACCGAACATATCAATGTGTTACCTATCCAGACAATTCCTTTTTCCATAAAGTCAAACTGGTTTAATGGAAGCTGCAACATATCTACATATAGCCTCGAAGAGTTATTAGCGACAAAACTACGAGCATTATATCAACGTCGTAAGGGGCGTGATTTGTTTGATTTATGGTACATCTTGAAAGATACGAATGTGGATATTCACAAAATAATTCATATTTTTAATGAATATTGCCGTATTAACAGCACTTTGATTACGCGTGAATTATTCCTGGATAATCTTCTTCAAAAACGAGAACATGAAGACTTTAGATATGATATGAACGCCTTGCTCCCAAGTTCAACTCAATGGGATTTTGAAACTGCTTATGCGTACGTCGTAAACAATATCATAAAGGAGCTGTAAGAGTTGTGCTTTCGAACCTTATGTCAAATTCAGTCAGTGAAGTTATGCAGCAGCCTGTTGCCCAATTCGGATATTGGGAGAAGGATAGTTTTAGGGTGAATCAATTGTCTCAACACTGTCGAGACAATTTACCAAACTGTCCATTACGACTACTTCGAACGTTATAACAGAAGGAGAGAAGATGAGTGATTTGAATTTGACACAAGATTATCAGTCGTTTATTAAAGGGATTAAAGATCGTATTTTATCCTCCAGATACAAAGCTGCTCGAGCAGTAAATCAGGAATTGATCCTTCTTTATCATCATATCGGCACACAGATCTTAGAAAAGCAAAAATCCCAAGGCTGGGGTGCGAAGGTAATTGACCATCTAAGTAAAGACCTAAAATCACAGTTCCCTGAGATGAAAGGATTCAGTTCTCGAAACCTAAAATATATGCGTCAATTTGCTGAGTTGTACCCTGATTCTGAATTTGTGCAGCAAGTTGCTGCACAATTACCATGGTTCCATATAGCAGTTCTTATTACACGTGTGAAAGACGATATAGAACGACAATTCTATTTTAAAAAGGCAATCGAAAATGGTTGGTCTCGAAATATTTTGGAAATGCACATTGACACTAAGCTTTATTTGAGACAGGGGTCTGCTACGACAAATTTCAAGGATCGTTTGCCTACCTCCCAATCGGACTTAGCAAATGAGACAATAAAGAATCCGTATAGTTTTGATTTTCTTAATCTTGGCGCCGACGCTCATGAGAGAGAAATTGAGAATGGCTTAGAAAAACATATCGAAAAGTTTTTGTTGGAGTTGGGAGAAGGCTTCGCGTACTTAGGAAGACAGTATTCAATAATAGTAGATGACGAAGAATACTTTCTAGATATGTTGTTTTATCATATTAGACTCAGATGTTTTGTGGTTATTGAATTAAAAGCTAGAAAGTTCAGGCCTAGCGATACAGGTCAACTGAACTTCTACTTAACAGCTATTGACGAACAGTTGAAACACAAATCAGATAATCAAACGATAGGTATATTACTCTGTCAGTCAAAGAAAGGAGTTTCTGTGGAGTATGCTCTTAGAAACCTGAATAGCCCCATCGGTGTATCAGAGTATCGATTAACTGGAGAGTTACCCGAAAATATCAAAACAGCTCTTCCCTCTATTGAGCAGATTGAATTTGAACTCTCAAAACATACCGAAGAATCAAAGAATAGTCAGTCACAGGAAACAGATCAACAAAAGAACAAAGGAAAGTAACGCATGGCGTTATCGAACCATTTAGCCCAAGGAGGACAAACGTTTCTGCATAAGGTGCGGATGTTGCGCCAAGTGTTAGGGCTAGCTTTTAGGATTGGTTTGATAATGGGCTTAGTGGTGTTTGGATCGCTCGTGGTTCGTAATGTACCTTCCTATGTCTATACACATGTCTGGAAACTTGTGGACGCGAAGACACGCGTCTTTATCTTTGGAGACCAGCATCAAATGAAGAATGAGGATGGAGGGCTTATCTATGCAAAGGATCGTGCTACCCATCCTGGATACTTACATAATGCAACGGTGTTTTTACCTAATCAGCTTAAACAGGCAGGATTTTACGGATTTCTTTCCTTGATGGGGGTCATGGGATTAGCGTTCTTACACTGGTCGTTAAAGGGGCGTCGCGATAAGCAACAGCGACATTTATCGGGATCCAAGCTTGTTTCTGTAAAGGAGCTGACACGACTGCTCAAGAAAGAGGGCAAAGCTTCTGACTTTACCTTAGGAGAACTACCTCTCGTTAAAGACTCTGAAACCCAACACATGCTAATTACGGGAACTACCGGCAGTGGCAAAACAAACTGCTTTCACCATTTGCTCCCTCAGATACGTAACAAGGGTCAAAGAGCTGTCGTTGTTGATACGACGGGTGAGTTTGTCGCCAGATATTATCGTGAAGGAAAGGATATTCTCTTAAACCCGCTGGATAGGCGATCAAACGCATGGCATCCATGGGTAGAGTGTACTGAAACGTATCATTATGATGAATTGGCAACAAACCTTATTCCTTATACAAGTAATGATCCATTTTGGGTAAACTCTGCACGCACTGTATTTACAGAAGCACTGAAGGTATTTGCGAATCGTAAAGAATATAACCTTCCAACTGCACTCAACCTACTGACATCGACGTCTTTGAAGGACCTGCATCAACACCTATCTGGAACAAAGGCAGCCCCTCTAATGGACCCTGCCTCAGAGAAGACAGCACTTTCAATACGGGCTACACTGACATCTGCGATTAATGGCTTATCTTATCTTACAGAAACGACCTCTCCATTCTCAATTCGCAGCTGGGTGAAGAACGATGACATTCCTGATGATCGATGGCTCTTCTTAGCCATGAGTCCTGAACAACGTGAGGCCTTACGACCCTTAATTACCTCATGGACATCCATCTCCATTAAAAGCCTCCTAGGATGTGCTCCAAGCTCGGATAGACGATTGTGGTTTTGTATTGATGAACTTCCTAGTCTTCATAAGTTACATGATTTACAGCTGTGTTTAGCGGAAGGTCGTAAATATGGTGGTGCTGCTGTATTAGGCGTTCAGAATATACCCCAGCTTGAAGAACGCTATGGTCATTCAATTACAAAGACCATGATTGATCTATGTTCGACAAAAGTATTATTCCGGGCTGCATCCTATGAGATTGCATCCGGATTATCAAAAGCCTTAGGAGAGCAAGAGTTAATGGAGGTCCATGAAGGCATTTCTTATGGAGCGAATGACATCCGTGATGGCGTCAATCTCTCCATGAATAAACAACTGAAACCTATTGTAACGCCACATGAACTTATTGGATTAAAGAACCTAGAAGGATATGTCATGTTGCCACAGTTTGATGTAGTTACAAAAGTCGAGCTACCCTTTGTGGGGGGATAAGACACTATCAGCATTACGGATAAATGAAGAAAACCACGTTAAGGAGAAGTCACAATGAAGAAAGAAGATAGCAACCAGAGTACAGAGCCTACCTTGGATCATCAGGGTGTCATTGGAAAGCTGTTACAACGCATGGATACCTTAACGCTATCCCTTTCCGAGAAGAAGAAAGAGCTGGATAGTTATGCGAATAAAGCACAAGAATCTGCTGACACCCTAGATGTTGCAAGCACCAAGCTCATTAGTCATATGGACGCGTTTGTTGCATTAGAATCCAAGCTCAAAACAACTGTAGAAGAAAGTATTACCGAGGTTTCATCTGGACTTTCCGAGAAAATATCTCAAGAGCTTACTCACCGACTTCTTCCTATGACCGAACAGTTAAACTCGGCGTCTAAACATTTAGATCAGAATACCCAGAAAGCTCAACGTAAACTCAATGTTCGCGGAGCTTTGTGGGCAGTGAGTGCTGGCATATTTGCATGTTTCATTGCCATCCTAACAACATTCGTGATGTTCTCGTATTTAAACAGCGATCATAACCAGGTTCATCAAAAACTCATGCGCTACGGCTCCGCCTTCATAAACCACCTAGACACACTCCCCGAGACAGAACAACAAAATCTTCTTCAGAAACTACACCCCTATTTGAAGTAAGTAGTTGTGGCGCCCCTATCTTAAGCTTCAGGAGCCTACATATATATATCATATATAAACATATAGCGACATAGATGTGTATTACAATATTAGTGATATGTTCATATATATGTGTTATACATAAAGTGTAATATTCATATATGTGTAGCAAATGCTTAACAGACTCAAAAAGAAACATCTTAAGAACTATATTGATACAGCTTATCATCTACAACCCTTGGAAATGCCCAAAAATGGTTGGATTAAGACCTTAAGAGAATACTTTGGAATGACCGTACATAACTTAGCAAATCGGGTAGGTGTAGTGAGGTCAAGAGTGGCTGCTATTGAAAAAGCTGAAGTCAACAAATCGATCAAACTAGAAACAATGGAGAAAGTTGCTAATGCACTAAATTGTGACTTTGTCTATGCGCTGGTTCCTAGAGAAGATCTAGATGGATTTCTAAGAAAGTCCGCTGAACATAAAGCTATAATATTGGTAAAGCAACTAAATGATACGATGGGGTTGGAAGATCAATCTGTTGATGCAGAGGAGTTAGACGAACAAAAGAAGCAGATTATCAAAGAGCTTCTAAAAACACCCAAGAATATCTGGAATGATTAATCTTAGATCCCCCAAAGGGGCTACTCCTCTTGACGAAGATACGTTAGCAGGTTTGATACCTGATCATATCTCCAAACAGAAAGAGCTTGACGAATGGGAGGCTCAAAATATTCAAGAGGCAGTTTACTGGGTCTATTACAAACGAAAGACCAAGGATGTTCTTACCCTTAAGTTTCTGACAGATTTACATAAGAGAATGTTTTCTAAAACCTGGAATTGGGCAGGAACATGGAGAAAGGTTGGAACAAATATCGGAGTTGATACCGCTCAAATACTTCAAGAACTAATGTACTTGTTAGAGGAAACGAAGTATCAGTTGGACAATCAAATATATTCACTTGAAGAGGTTGCGCTACGCCTGCATCATAAACTAGTTTGGATTCATCCATTTCCTAATGGGAATGGAAGACATGCTAGATTAATGGCAGATTTATTACTTAAGGATAATGGTCTAAGCCCATTTAACTGGGGAAGAAACTCAGATCTCGTAGAAGATAGTCAGCATAGAGATAATTATATTGCTGCTTTAAAAGCTGCAGACAATCATGATTACTCGAAACTAATCAAATTTCTGAAGCAATAGAACATTGAAATCACTCACATAGTATACAAAAACATCTCATCAAGGACTTTATAAAGAAATGTATTGAAGTAAAGTGTGACCATGAGTTTTAACCCACATCTTATGGGTTTTGTAGTCTGGCTGGATGAATTCCACCGTTTTCCAGAACGCAGGACTATGATTCATATGTTTTAAATGTGAAACTTCATGTGCGCACACATAATCAATGACCTCTATCGGTGAATAAATTAATCGATTGGCATACGTAAGTATGCGCTGAGAGGAACAGAGCCCATAACTGGATCTTAAGTTCTTTACGCGTATCATATTGACGGACTCTGAGATACTTTCCGCGTATTGTTTGCTTTTTTCACAGACATAATAGTAAAGTTGCCCACTCAAATATGAGTGTATTAAACGCGGGTGGTTTAATTTACTGGGAACAATCAACGTGTTGTCTTTCAAAGCTATCTGATCTTCTGAATTCAAAGCATCAATGTGTATCTGCCGATCTTTTCCTAGAATGGGTAAGTGTGAGCCATGACTAAACGCAGTGAATGTTTTCTCTAGCGGTCCCCATTGTTTCAGTTTTTTGGCCAACCAATCTTTACATTGGTTTATAAATCGAATGACATCGTGATGCCCTCAGTGAGTCGGGAGGGTGATCGTTAAACACTCTCGGTCGGGCGAAACTCTTAAGGATAAGCGCTTTGCCTTTGTACTATTTCTGAAGGAAATAGGAAACTCCTTTTGAGCAACGATAATGCTTTTTGGGAGTTGTTGTAACTTGCCCTCTTTTTTTACCATAACGCGCCTTCTATGCCGTCCTACTCAAAACTATCGTTCAAAACGGCATCGTCAAGTTAAGTTAGATTGAATGTGGTATATAGGGAGATGGTGTTTAAACATAGGGCGTGTTGATGAAGTTAGTGAGTAATCCGAAGCGGTATAGGTATCCTGGATCTGTGATCAGTTGTGCGATCTGGCAGTATCATCGGTTTAATCTTAGTTATCGAGATGTTCAGGAGCAGCTTGCCTATCGAGGAATTATAGTGAGCCATGAAACGGTACGGAACTGGTGCGTGAGGTTCTCTAGATCCTTTAAGGATGTCTTGAAGAAACGAGAAGGTCGTGTATCGGATAAGTGGCATCTTGATGAAATGAGCTTACGTATCAAAGGGGAACCCTACGTTTTATGGAGAGCCGTCGATTCGAATGGCGTTGAGTTGGATGTCTTTCTACAGCGCCGTCGGAACAAAGCTTCTGCGATACGGTTCTTAAGCCGTTTGCTTAAGCATTATGACTCCCCGAGAGTGATCGTCACGGATAAGCTGAGGAGCTATATCAGACCGATTAAACAGATGTGTCCTGGTACAGATCATAGATCCCATAAGGGACTGAATAATCGGGTTGAGAATGGACATCAGCCTACGCGACGGAAAGAGAAGACATTGATTAAGTACAAGTCCCCTCAAGGAACCCAGACGTTGCTTTCCTTAATGGGAAAAGTCAGAAACCTCTTTGCTGTCTCAGTGAATCGCTACCGACAACCCGCACGTTTAAGAAGACGGATGTTTGTGGCCGCTAAATCCCTTTGGGATCATGCGGCCTCTAAGACTCTTTACGCCTAATTCCCAAAGCTCCATCTAACCCCTGTAACCCAACTCACTTAACTTGACGATGCCATATTTGCTTATAATGTTCGGTAGCCACTCTCCAAGCACCTCCTGAGATTGATTCTAATAAAACAACAGGATATGGAGTCCGTTCAAAGCCTTTATCCATAAAAGCGGGATATGGTAAGGATAGCGAGGCAACATCTTCTTTAAGAGAGTCAAAAAAGTGTGTTTGGTCATAGGGTAACATCTCTTTAGGTCTCTTATAGTGCCACTGACAGGAGCAAAGCACATGTACTGGTTTTCCCTTTGCAATATCATTAAAAACTCCTCCCGATTCTATTTCACGAGTAAATGAAGTCATACACGAGTGGCAAGGAGTATGTGAGCAGTGTGCATTTACTATCAAACCTACAAACTTTTGGCTTTCAACACCTAGTCTTTTTCTCAAGTAATCCATAACTCTATGGTCTTTTAAATATGTGAACTTACATTGTTCAGCACAGTTATAACTGTTTGTTTTTGGGTTGGAGTTGGGTGAATTTGTAGCTTCTAATTCAAGTCGGTGTGTTTCTAAAACAACATTTGTTGCCTCCTCCTGAACAGCTTCCGCCATTCTTAACAAATTCTCTCGAGCAGATCTTCTACTTTCATCAATAGCGCGGAGAGTTTCTTGATGAGGTGTTAGAATTGCTTCAATATTTCCTTTTGTTATAAGACTACCATCAGTCTTTACATAACGATATTGAAGTTGTTGTTTAAGCAACCCAGGGTCAACATAGTTACCCATCATAAACCTAACAGGAAACTTATTTGTAACACATCCATCTTTCTTTGTTTTATGCAATGCGGGGCGAAGGGTCAGTAACCCACGCTTAGAAATGGTATCCGACAACGATAAGTCATAGACCGTATTAAACTTCATACTCGGATCTTGGGATTTAGCATTATATTCACCACTTGCAAAACCCACTTCATAAGATGGTTGAGTTTCAGGCACGCTTAAAAGATCTGGCGATGTAATATGAACAGTTGGCCCTACTTCTAACTCATCATTTGGATTGATGAAGATAGGGGAAAACCTAACGAGAGATGAGTACTGTCCCTCATCTGCATCTGACTGTACTACCGATGCCATCGCCGCATGCTCACCCCAGAAATTACAATCTAGGACTTTTCCATTAAAAGTTACTCGTGCATCAAGTGTCCCATGGTACCGACTACCTTCTTCAGACAAAACGCATCCTGAGCTTGCCGCAAACAGCTTAACACTAAGGATAGACACACAACATAACGTAACAAAATGTCTGAATAGTAAATTCATAGGCAATGCTTCTCTCAAGTTAAACTGATAAATGCTAAACTCTAATTATGAGGGTAGTTTTATTATCTAGTACGTTCGTATAGTGGTACGAGTACGTTCACTATCTTCTATCCCACTCAACTCAGAGGGCGCTATATAGTTGATAGACAAATCTATACTTAAGTGAACATACTTTCGTAGGAGTCTTATAACATTTTCTCTAGCCTGGGCGTCTAAACGGTTATTACTTAAGTCTAGCGTCTTGATTCTAGACGCAAATGATTGATTTTCCTCATCAACTAAAAAGTCTACAAGCTCTTTGAATCCACTAGAGGTAATATAGTTCTCGGAAAGATTAATAGTAATGTCCGAAGGATTGTAAGGGGACCTTAGCACTTTCTCTCTGATATCACGCAACACACTTAACACTGAAACCGTGTTTGAACTTTCAAGGTCTGAAACTTTAGAAAGACGGTAGTCGACGGTGTCACCTGACTTAATACTTTCTATCTGGGTTGGGTAGACACCCGTGATAATAGTATCTCCCCATCCTTGCCTGAGGGCAGTTGGATGGATTTCCATTGTATTTGCAGCAAAGATGCTTGACAGACCACTGCTTATTAATAGTGTTTTTGTAAAAATATTCATGACATACCTCCTTAATCTTATTTTAATTCGCACTGGATAAAAGCCATTTGGCGAATCAACACACCGCCCATTGTAACAAACCCTGTCAAAATACAAACATTTTTTTGTGAAATTATAATTCAAACATCTTTTAAAGCGCAACTTAAATATCTTAACAATAACTCGAACAATTGTAATGGATTCTAAGCCCCTCTTCTCAAGTATTGATAGAGAGTTTCACGACTGATGTGTAATGATTTAGCAATATCGCTCTTCCTCTCTCCACTCTGAGCACGCTCTTTAAGCTCTACAACCTGCTCTTCTGACAGAGCGCGCTTACGACCCGTATATACCCCTCGCTTCTTGGCGAGTTCAATCCCTTCCCGTTGTCGCTCTTTAAGAAGAGCCCTTTCGAATTCTGCAAATGCCCCCATTACTGACAGAAGAAGCATCGCCATAGGAGAGTCCTCTCCACTAAAAGATAAACTTTCTTTGATAAACTCTACTCTAATTCCTCGTTGCGTTAGACTGATTACCAACTCCCTCAAATCACTGAGGTTTCGAGCCAGTCGATCCATACTATGAACGATCAATGTATCGCCCTCTCTAATAAAAGCTAACATTTCATGTAATTGCGGTCTGTTAATATCTTTCGCAGAAGCTTTATCAATAAATGTTCGATCTAGATCGACCCCTTCAAGTTGCCTTTTAGGGTTTTGGTCTTCTGTACTCACTCGCACATAACCAATACGCTGCCCTTTCATAAATTTCCTCATACCTTTCAATACATGTCAGCAAATACTCTATGACCTTAGCGCAATTATGTCAATATTTGAATTTTCACACCCTATATTGACGTATTAATAAGATCCCACATGACGTCAATATGGAGTATACTCCACCCTGACACCACCCCACCTCCATATCTTTCCAACAACGCCAATACGCGCTATCCGATTAGGGTGTAAGTGTCGAACGGGCATCGTCAAGTTAACGTATTCCGAGTAAATTGGATGGGCTTAGTTTTAGGAATTAGGCGTAAAGAGCCTCAGAGGCCGAATGATCCCAGAGGGATTTAGCGGCCACGAAGTTCCGTCTTCTCAAGCATGCAGGTTGTCGATACCGATTCACTGAGACAGCAAAGAGGTTCCTGACTTTTCCCATTAAGGAAAGCAACGTCTGGGTCCCTTGAGAGGACTTGTACTTAATCAATGTCTTCTCTTTCCTTCTCGTAGGCTGATGCCCATTCTCAACCCGATTATTCAGACCCTTATGGGATCGATGATCTGTACCGGGACACATCCGCTTAATCGGCTTGATATAACTTCTCAGCTTATCAGTGACAATCACTCTTGGGGTAGTGTAGTTCTTCAGCAATCGGCTTAAGAACCGTATCGAAGAAGCTTTGTTGCGACGCCTCTGTAGAAAGACATCCAGCACATCCTTAAAAGCGAGAGAGAACTTTACACACCAGTTCCGTACCGTTTCGTGGCTCACTATAATCCCTCGATAGGCAAGCTGTTCCTGAACATCTCGATAGCTTAGATTAAACCAGTGATACTGCCAGACAGCTTCGGCTTAATCACTAAATTCATCAACATGCCCTATGTTTAAATACCATCTCCTTATATACCACATTCATCATTACTTAACTTGACGAGGCCCTTAAAACTACTACACAAAATCAGCTGCAAGAGAATCATTCAACACAACACACCTACTTCCAGTTAACTTTACAATTCTTTCATAAGGGTGTAAATTTTTTTTTATTATGCAATGCCTGACAGAGTATTATAGTGTTTCTCTATGTGAGGAGAGTCTTAAAATATTTTTTGTATGAAGAGGCTTTTTTTAACATGCCGATAGTCTTTTTCGGTTGCGTGATACAGAGTGTGTAGTTGTAAATGGAGAATACTTTGAGAAAATTGAGATATTTTATCCCGCTACTTTTGATGGGGACTTCTGCTGATGCATCAACAGAGATGTTGCTACGTAGAAGCAGTGGATTCATCTCCGCACAGCAGCGGAATTTTTTGTGCTTTGGAGCAGCATATAAACGACCAACCCTCACTCCTCAAGTTACATCGACTGTTAGGTGGGTGTCACACGGAGGAAAAGCCACTTTTCCTCAAGAAGAGGTGATGAAACAGATGTTAGAAATAAGACCCTTGTTGCAGCAACTTCAAAAATCTATTCAGGATATGGAGGTGGCGAAAAAAAGAACTGCAACACAATTACATGCATCCAAGCATCATTCTGATCAAGATTTTTTACAGAAGAGTGTACAAGATCAAAATGAAAACGCCGAGAAGAAGTTTGATAACTTTGTTCGGAGCATTGCTAAAAATGCAAAGATCCATCAATCAGTAGATATAGAAAAATTAAAAATTTTACTAAATATATATAGGGATTTACACCACTTAAAAAACAATAACGGTATTACACGTGTATTATCTGGTGTCGTAGACACGCCAAAGAGTAGTATCTACAATGCTATTAATCGATATTTACAATCTCAGGGCTCCGATCTTAAAACATGCCGAAAGGATTACAAGCAGTTAGAAAAATCCCTTGGTAAAGAGCCCCTTAATGCGGCAGAAGAAATTATTGAGGTTGGTTATGGTAAAAGAGAAGCTTTATTTCGTAGTCTTTTAGAGAGTCTCGAAAGCAAGAGCACTGACGTTGATCTTGTTAGTGTAATTTCAGAAGGATCTAACCCGATGTATCCGACAGACCCAGAAGAGGTTAAAACAATAGTAAATCTATACACCTCTCTAGAAGAATTAGGGAATTCTCACGGCATTACACGTGTATTATCTGGTGTCGTAGACACGCCAAAGAGTAGTATCTACAATTCTGTTGCTCGATACTTACAATCTCAAGGTTCAGATCTTAAAACATGCCGCAAGCAGTTTGGGTGGGTAAGTCAAGCGCTCAATAATAATGCCTTAACTCTAATTGAGGGATTTTATTTTTTAGGGAATACGCCTACCACGTCTAAGATGCAACAAATTGTTCCTGGAAACAACCCGACAGCTTTGAAATCTGAAGCTATAATTAGACATGTGTCTCACTCTGCAGATCCCCCCCTGGAAGAGTGTTTTTTGAATACAAGAAACGGAAAATATAATATATCTTTAAAGGATAAAGATCGTTTTAATAAATTTTATGAGTTGCTCCTTCGTAAGGGATATAAGCAGAAAAGCGTTACGGATGCATTGAGAAAAATGACTCCTGTAACCACATCAATAAACTCCTCATTGGGGGAAGTAATAGATGAAATACGTAAAAGCGGAGAAGTGGGCTGTAGTAGGACGATTGACCTTCAATACTTTCGAAAACTTTTTTGGGCTCTAGAAAAAGAGAGAAATAACTCTAGAGTGTTTGCATTTGAACCTGAGCATGATGTAACCGGTAGACTGATCCGATTGTATGCATTATTACCAGAATACTCTGGAAAAAGTATAACAGACGCTTTAAAAAAGGGTGATGATGGAGAAGTAAAAACTAATATTGGTCCAGATCTAAATGCTGCAATTTCAAAAATCCGTGAGGAAGCAATTTCAGAAGGTTCGACAGAAAATATAGATATTGCTTATTTTAGAAAGTTATTTTCAGCTGCCGGGAAGCTACGAGACACTGGAAACAGTGAATAAATGATAAAAAACAAACAGAAAAGCAGGTGAAAGACATATCCAATGGATATGCTTTAGCTTTTATGTGTGTAGATCATTGAAAGTCAAATAGGAGCATCCATCTCTGGCTCCTATTGACTTTCGGCAGAGAGTATTACGAGTGTTTATATAGAGATATAAACCACAGGGCTTGCTCCGTGGAGTGTTCACTCCGTTTTTGAGCATCCTTATAAGGAATGTCTACGTTAAATATAGCATCTCATTGCGCTGTCATTTCCCAGTGCTCCACGCAAATGTTGATAACTTAAAATCTCAGATTGTTTGAGGGATACCTTTTTATCCATCACTTAGGCTGGCATCGTTAAGTTGAATTGAATGTGATATAGTTGTAGCTGGCGTGTATGCAGTAGATGTTATAATGAGTGTGGTGATGACGCTGCCTTCTAAGAGGCTATCATATTAAATGATTCTTGTGCTAAAATGCGACGTAAGAATTGATATATTTATAGGAGAAATTATGAAAAGTTCTTTGTTTTTGTTAATGATGCTTTTTCTGATCCGGCTTGAAGCTAGCGGAATTGAGGGCACCTGGGAATTTACAGGGGTTGTTAAAGGGGACTTCGAGGTAGTACATATACACATCGATAGTGGCAATGTTTGTGTATCTTCCTCTGATGCATACAAATTATCGGTTATGAAATATTTCTCGAGAGAGCCGAGATGCCTGATCCAAACTTCTATTGATAGTCGAACCTTATGGGTTAATTTCCGAAAACAACCTGGATTTGTTGAAAAATGCGTAGCGGATTTCAAATTATCTGCACCACCCTATACAAAAATAATCATAGAATCAGGAGAGCCTGAATTAAAAATAGAAGATATGACTGGTGAAATAGATGTAAGTCTTGGCTTGATTGGGGCCACTAAAAATAATGACTTACCGTGCCTGTTATCTTTTTTTTCGAACATACAGCCACAGCTTGGAACACGCCAGTTTCCCAATCTTCAACCTATCGTTTTTCCACAGCATATTTCATCGTTTTTTACTTACTCATCAGTCTTATCAATATTACATAGAATGTTGTATACGCTAAGAGCTGCTCCCACAATAAGAACATCTATGCATTTTGTGGCACCTAGCCCTCTCAACCGGATATAGATCGGCGTCGGTACACAGCCAAGATGGAGAGATAAAAACAGGCCATAGTGTATACCGACTTGAATATCACGTGATGTGGGTATGCAACTACCGACGCTGAATCCTAGTGCCACAAGTTATCTGAGCCGAGTATTAAGGAAGTACTCCCGTAGTGGTCATCGAAACGATTGAACATCCAAGACAACTCTGTTTAGAGTCGTGACCGTTAGAACTACAGGTTTACCCGTGCGTGTCTATATTAGCGTGAACACGTAATCTGGTGTGTAAAGTTCTCTCTCGCTTTTAAGGATGTATTGAAGAAACGCGAACGTCGGATATCTGACAAATGGCATTTCGATGAAATGAGTCTTCGGATTAAAGGGGAACCCTACGTATTATGGCGAGCCGTCGATTCGAATGGCGTAGAGCTGGATGTCTTTCTACAGAGGCGTCGCAACAAAGCTTCTTCGATACGGTTCTTAAGCCGATTGCTGAAGAACTACACTACCCCAAGAGTGATTGTCACTGATAAGCTGAGAAGTTATATCAAGCCGATTAAGCGGATGTGTCCCGGTACAGATCATCGATCCCATAAGGGTCTGAATAATCGGGTTGAGAATGGGCATCAGCCTACGAGAAGGAAAGAGAAGACATTGATTAAGTACAAGTCCTCTCAAGGGACCCAGACGTTGCTTTCCTTAATGGGAAAAGTCAGGAACCTCTTTGCTGTCTCAGTGAATCGGTATCGACAACCTGCATGCTTGAGAAGACGGAACTTCGTGGCCGCTAAATCCCTCTGGGATCATTCGGCCTCTGAGGCTCTTTACGCCTAATTCCTAAAACTAAGCCCATCCAATTTACTCGGAATACGTTAACTTGACGATGCCAATACATGAGTTAGACGCTGAAATTGAACGAAGAGAGGAGTGTATCCAAGAAGCTCGACAGCTTCGTGTATCTTAAACGAATGGAGCCTCCATTTCGATTCCAAGTCTTTTTGACTTTTCGGACCTCGCAATGACACTTCCATCATTATTCGACAACACCACTATAGGAACACCTTCCAAGTTCGGCTGAAACACTCGCTCACAAGATGCATAGAAATTCGAACAATCAGTTAATGCGTACATTGCACTATATGTTGTACATAAAGTTCGCGGCCGCGAACTTTATACCAGCTCTTCTTCATTAACCAGAATGTCTTTCAGCTCAAAAGAATGTTTTTTAAATATATCAATTAACCTCTTGTCGTATTTTTGTTTTATCTGCGTGACAGCATACGGATTTGGATGGTTAATATTAAGCACTCCATCGACAAAACAAAAGTACGCTGCATGAAACCATGACTTATATATTGCTTCACCAAACTCCTGATATATATCAGTTCTTATCTCGAGAAACTCTTCAGACTCCTCCCCCTTTAGCTCGACAAACTCAGACGGATGACACTCTGTGTTTTGTATCTTATTTATCCGAGTTATTGCCTCTTCAGGCGTATGCCATCCCTCATCAAGCGCTTTCATAAAGAAAGCAATGGGGTTTTTTATCTTGTTTCCCTGCTGGGATAGGGTGTGCTGATAATAGTCAACCCCTCTTTGCACTTCAGACTCCGAGTATTTTTCAAATAGCTTTTTTGCTTTTAATTCACAGCCAAGAATCGTCGCCATAGATTTTTGAAGCTCTGTGCTTAATAGCGGTTGTGATTTGTGAGTATGATCAGTTAACTCTGTATCGCGCTCAATCTCAAACGCTACCCACTTTATTTTACGGCCCTCTTTTTTTTCAATGAGATTGAGCGATAGGTCAGTTTTAAGATTTATTTCTTTAATCGCCTTATTTAACACTTTCGATTTATATAAAGCATAATTTTTAGAATACGATGCACTATTACCTGAGGTGAGATGACAGATCTTTTCCCATTCCAACCAAGTAGAAGTAGTTGCATCTGTTTTTTTAGAGCTTAACTCTTCTATCGATAGTTCCCAAATAACTAGCGAATTTTTGCTGTCGAGTGTACTTTGTACATCAAGATCAATTTTTGCATATATATTTGGATTATAGAGAACTTCTCTTAGGAACTTTCCAAAAGAATACTCTATAACACCATCCTTTATTGAAACATCTGCTAAACATGCAGATGAAACCCACTTGCGCTTTTTATCTTTCTCAAGAATATTCCATTTTACATTTTCTCGCGTCAGTCCGGCCAATGCATCTTTCAGTCGATGATTTAAATTACTACTTTGAGACCAACTCAAACTCTGCATTAAATCAACAACACGCAGGGAGTGATACTTATCATCTCTAATCGACGGAAACGCTTTGTAAACAAATAAATTGAATATTTTCTTTTGGACCATTGTCAAGCTTGAGCTTGAGTGGACGGTAGCAGTATGCTTTAATAAAAGCCTCTTCCGAATATTATAAAGGGGTGTTTTCATAAAGCTCGCGCTATTATCGTGAATACAGATTATATGAAACTAGTAGCTCGGTCAAGTTTTCACTCATTTCTTTACAGAAGCACACCTCTACTAATCTTATATAGATTTGCTACCTTATTTATATAGTTCTACCAATTTTATATAATGGGGCTACCTTCCTTATATAAATCAGCTACTGTATTTATATGAGTGGGCTACCAACCTTATATGGTTTAGCTACCAATCATATATATCCTGGCTACTAATTTTATATAGTTTGTCTTCCTTAAGGACCGAAGCGCGCGGCTTATGCGAGGGTTCTAAATATATAAACACTGTTAAATATATAAATACTTAAACTCATTAAAGGTTAGGTGTCTGTATTAAAGTCAATCAAATCAGGTATATTCCCATTTAGTACCTCGGATATAGGCTGTAACCCTATACAAGCTGGCGTATAGAATACAATTCCATAAGACTCATATAACTTTCGTAGTCGTGTAATCGTAGATAGTTTTGCACGTCCAGGATAAGAGTATGGGTCGTGAGCTTCTATACGGAGAATAGTACTACCGGCGATACCAGTTAAGTTTGTAATTGTCTTCACTTTAAAGTTCAAGGCATAACGAGCAGCCCTTAGATGAAAGGTAGTTATATCATGTGTGTATTTCAGTATTTGCATTGTCATAGAACAATTAAATCAGACTGAGTTATAGCATAAGTAGTTACAGTAAAAAAGGCGCAACGACACGCATAAAAATAATATATAAAACACGCTTTATATGATAGCGTGTTTTATATATTCTGTCTTTTGGACAAATAAACCTATCTCGTTATAACGTTTATCGGGTAAGACTTTGGCATTGATCTCATTTAGCCGAGTGACTAACAGAGCGCTGCGCGCAGCCTATTATCGGCCCGACTGCAATACTGATTGCAATTAAACCTAGATGGTGCTATTGTCAATGGTGTTGGGATACCAAGCATAATGTTCGCGGCCGCGAACATTATAGGTGAAAGACAGGGGGGCTATGAGAAAGTATGAAGCAAGTGGACTAACGCAAGCCTTTATAGGGAAACTTGCTGGTGGAGTGTCTACATCGACTGTTAGTAGATACATAAAAAAGAATGGCATCAAGCCCATGGCAAACTCTTCTAACAGGAATCTTCGATATCCGATTGAAGATGTCGCGAATATTGTTTTCCATCTATTCTCAAAAAGTTTTGAATTATCACATAAAGTTCAAACTTTCTATAACTTTAAAGGTGGAACCGGAAAAACAAGTCTGTGTTTTCAGATCTCTTCACACATGGCCCTATTAGGTTTTAAGGTTTTGGTCATAGACGCAGATCCTCAGGGACACTTGTCTACTTCGTTCGGGATTAGAAATGATGAAAACCATCGAACATTGTTTGATATCATTGCAGAAAATATTCCGATTTCTGATGCTGTACATTTTGTGTATCCAAATTTACACTGTATTCCAGCAAACTTATCTCTAACAAGGCTAGAGGTTGCTCTTAATCAGATGCCTAAGCGAGAAGAACGAGTTCAGATTGCTTTTGCAGACTCTTTGGAAAAATATGACTTTATAATGTTTGATAGTAACCCGACTATTAGTCAGCTTAATCGCAACCTTATCGCCTTTTCAGATAGGTTGAACGTTATTTGTGAAACACAACCATATAGTTTGAATGGATTGAAAATTCTCTTCGAAGACCTAGAGCGATTTTGCGAATCTATGCAAATGAAAATGCCGGACATTAGTATTATACCTAATAAGTATGAGGATAGAACCTCTTCGTCAGCAGAGGCGATGACGATATTGAGAGAATATTATAGTAGTTACATGAAGCCTGATTTTGCCGTAAGAAAGTCTGAAGATATTAATATCTCAGCCAAGAATTGCTTACCACTTTCTTTTTTTGCGAAGAGTAATTCGATTGCCTTTGAGGATATTGTGGATTTATTGCATTATCTTCTCAAGCAGTCGAGTAGATAATTAAGTTAAAGTTATTGGGGTTTTGGATGTGAGTAAGAAAATGAAAGTAAGATACAAAAAGCCTTCAGCGGAGTTAACAGAGATGGCTGCCCCTAAGTCTGTTACAGCTACACGTGCCAGTATTGGAAATGAGGATATGGTGTCGGATGTCTATTCTATTCAGGTGCAAAACCTAGTCCCATTTCAAAGCCAAGCGCGTCGAGTATTTAAAGCAGAAGAGATTAATTCTCTCGCCCAAACAATTCAAGAGTATGGAGTGCGTCAGCCACTGACGGTAGTAAAAGACAAAACGGCAGAAGAAAAATATCAAGTGGTGAGTGGTGAGCGTCGTTTGCGAGCAGCTATTCAGGCTGGCTTGTCTAGAGTTCCTTGTGTGATTTTACACAACTTTCAAAAGGCAGACGAAATTGCAATAATTGAAAATATACACAGGTCTGATTTACATCCGGTGGAAGCTGCCAGTGCATATAATAAGCTTTTGGAAACAGGAAAATACCTAACACAACAAGAACTGGCGGATAAACTCTCTTTAAAGAAGTCGTCAGTATCTGAGCATTTAAAGTTAGCCCGATTGCCGCAAGATATTCAAGAGTATTTAGTCCGACACGATATTCGATCAAGAGATGTTCTGAGAAAGTTAATGTCTTTGGACAGCTCAGAAGAAATGAAATCATTTCTTAATGTGGCCCCGACGTTATCCAGCCAGGTTATTAGTGGGGGGATGAAGTCAATATCCATTTTAAGGATATCTTTGTCGGAAGGAAACTATACGGTTCAAAAAAAAGCCATGCGCTTACTTAGCGAATCGCAGAAGAAGAGTTTGAAAGAAAAATTGCTGGAAATTGCTTCTCAACTCATATAGTTTTCGGCCGCGAACTATATGAACCATAATCCTGGTAGCGTAAATGCTATTAGTTGTTTTCGTATTCCAAATATTGCAGTATAAATACTGGTGTCATAAGTGTATTGGTTCGATAGACTAGTACACTACTTTTTCTGATCCAATTTGTTGTATAGGATAGATTTTGCGCTCGCAACAGACGCTATCTATATGTAGATAGGGCATCGTCAAGTTAAGTGAGTTGGGTTACAGGGGTTAGATGGAGCTTTGGGAATTAGGCGTAAAGAGTCTTAGAGGCCGCATGATCCCAAAGGGATTTAGCGGCCACAAACATCCGTCTTCTTAAACGTGCGGGTTGTCGGTAGCGATTCACTGAGACAGCAAAGAGGTTTCTGACTTTTCCCATTAAGGAAAGCAACGTCTGGGTTCCTTGAGGGGACTTGTACTTAATCAATGTCTTCTCTTTCCGTCGCGTAGGCTGATGTCCATTCTCAACCCGATTATTCAGTCCCTTATGGGATCTATGATCTGTACCAGGACACATCTGTTTAATCGGTCTGATATAGCTCCTCAGCTTATCCGTGACGATCACTCTCGGGGAGTCATAATGCTTAAGCAAACGGCTTAAGAACCGTATCGCAGAAGCTTTGTTCCGACGGCGCTGTAGAAAGACATCCAACTCAACGCCATTCGAATCGACGGCTCTCCATAAAACGTAGGGTTCCCCTTTGATACGTAAGCTCATTTCATCAAGATGCCACTTATCCGATACACGACCTTCTCGTTTCTTCAAGACATCCTTAAAGGATCTAGAGAACCTCACGCACCAGTTCCGTACCGTTTCATGGCTCACTATAATTCCTCGATAGGCAAGCTGCTCCTGAACATCTCGATAACTAAGATTAAACCGATGATACTGCCAGATCGCACAACTGATCACAGATCCAGGATACCTATACCGCTTCGGATTACTCACTAACTTCATCAACACGCCCTATGTTTAAACACCATCTCCCTATATACCACATTCAATCTAACTTAACTTGACGATGCCCTTTAAATGTCTCAGTTGGGGTGTCCGAATAGGGTATACCTCAAATGGGCGTCACCCTGAATATAACAAATAAGTCAGGATAGAGTCTAATATTTTAAAGGTTGACAGAAACAGTCAAAGGTCATAGAATATTTCTTGACACTTATTGAAAGATTCTGAGGGAATTTATGAAAGGGCAACGTATTGGTTATGTGCGTGTGAGTACGGAGGAGCAAAACCCTGAAAGGCAGCTTGACGGGATTAATCTAGATCGAACGTTTATCGATAAAGCATCTGCAAAAGACACCCACAGACCGGAACTACGGGAAATGTTAGTCTTTATAAGAGAAGGCGATACATTAATCGTACATAGTATGGATAGATTAGCGCGCAACCTGAGTGATTTGAGAGAGTTGGTGATAAGTCTTACTCAAAGAGGGGTTAGAGTAAAGTTT
Source organism: Alphaproteobacteria bacterium CMAR1 (assembly GCA_963693005.1). Classification (GTDB taxonomy): domain Bacteria; phylum Pseudomonadota; class Alphaproteobacteria; order UBA6184; family UBA6184; genus Bodonicaedibacter. The sequence goes on from OY843729.1 coordinate 32,351, forward strand.
ATCAAGGAAAATCTATCGTTTAGTGGAGAAGACTCTCCTATGGCGATGTTACTGTTGTCCGTGATGGGGGCGTTTACTGAATTCGAAAGAGCGCTTCTAAAGGAGCGGCAACGGGAAGGGATTGAGTTAGCGAAGAGGAGAGGAGTATACACGGGTCGTAAGCGAGCACTGTCAGAAGATCAAATCATAGAGCTCAGAGAACGAGTCCGAAACGGAGAGCGAAAGAGCGATATAGCCAAATCTTTACACATCAGTCGCGAAACTCTCTACCAATATTTAAGGAAAGAAACTTAGCACTTTTTATATTGTGTGTAATGTAGCTAGGTGATCAATCACCATTTGGCAAACGCCACAAATCATTCAATCCAACAGCTTTAATGTTTTCATCAAGGGGAAAACTCTTGCTTCCTGGAATAATAAGTATAAGATCATCTAATTCTAGATCCTCTCGTGCTATGTGCATAGATTTTGTAGTAGTTGGCCTATCAGTATATTTAAACTCAAACCCATACTTCTTCCCGTTTTTAAATATTAATAGATCTAACTCAACACCCGTTTGAGTTCGCCAATAGTAACAGTCATCTGCATCAACTTTTAGGTGTTTAATTATTTCTTCTAACGCAAACCCTTCCCACGATGCCCCTACTTTTGGATGCATAAAAATTTCTTCTGAAGAAATACCAAGGAGAGTGTGAAGAATTCCACTATCTCTAATGTATATTTTAGGGGCTTTTACTTGGCGTTTTTTAATATTCGCAAACCAAGGCTTTAAAGCTCTAACCATAAAAGATCCTTCAAGGACGTCAATATAAGATTTTATAGTTTTATCAGTTACTCCAAGTGATCGTGCAAATTCTGTATAATTAATAATATTTCCATGGTAGTGAGCCAGCATGGTCCACAACCTCCTCATTAATTGTGGAGATAGGTTAAACCCAAGAGCAGCAATATCTCTTTCAAGAAAAGACGTAATATAGGCTTTCCTCCATGTGTAGCTGTTCTCATTTGAGCTTGCTAAGTATGACCTTGGAAAACCGCCTCTTTTCCACAATAAATTCACATCACCAGTTTCATCAAAACTAAAGGGTGTCATTTCTGTGTAATGGATTCTTCCGGCTAAGGTTTCGGATGACTGTTGAAGAAGATCCCTTGATGCACTGCCTAAAATCAAAAGCTGTGTGCCAGGCTTCTTGTCTACTAATACTCTAATATATGGAAATAAATCTGGTTTTCTTTGAACTTCATCTATAACAATTAACCCATTTAATGGGTCTAGCGCTAACTTTGGGTTAGCTAATCTAGCTAAATCGGTGTGATCCTCTAAGTCAAAGTGATGGTTTTCTGAAAATAACTTTTGAAACGTCAAAGAAAGAGTAGTTTTTCCACATTGCCTTGGCCCCAATAAAGCGCAAACAGGAAAAATATCAAAGTATTTCGTTAGATCATTTATGTAAGTGTCTCTTTTTAGCATGTGTCAAACTCGGAACAATGGTTCGAATATACAATATACACTTAAGAAAGTCTATAAGATAATCCACACTTCAATCTGGAAAAATTGATATTCTTTTTATATATTCTCCATAAGATGGTCATAGACTAACATCTGAGAAAATAATAGTAAGGGCATCGTCAAGTTAAGTTAGGTTGGATGTGTTATATTGGGAGTTGGTATTTAAACATAGCGCGTGTCGATGAGTTTAATGAGAAAGCCGAAGAGGTATCGATATCCTGGATCCGTGATCAGTTGTGCAGTCTGGCAGTATCATCGGTTTAACCTGAGTTTTCGAGACGTCCAGGAGCAGCTTGCCTATCGAGGGATTATAGTGAGCCACGAAACGGTACGGAACTGGTGTGTAAAGTTCTCTCTCGCTTTTAAGGATGTATTGAAGAAACGCGAACGTCGGATATCTGACAAATGGCATTTCGATGAAATGAGTCTTCGGATTAAAGGGGAACCCTACGTATTATGGCGAGCCGTCGATTCGAATGGCGTAGAGCTGGATGTCTTTCTACAGAGGCGTCGCAACAAAGCTTCTTCGATACGGTTCTTAAGCCGATTGCTGAAGAACTACACTACCCCAAGAGTGATTGTCACTGATAAGCTGAGAAGTTATATCAAGCCGATTAAGCGGATGTGTCCCGGTACAGATCATCGATCCCATAAGGGTCTGAATAATCGGGTTGAGAATGGGCATCAGCCTACGAGAAGGAAAGAGAAGACATTGATTAAGTACAAGTCCTCTCAAGGGACCCAGACGTTGCTTTCCTTAATGGGAAAAGTCAGGAACCTCTTTGCTGTCTCAGTGAATCGGTATCGACAACCTGCATGCTTGAGAAGACGGAACTTCGTGGCCGCTAAATCCCTCTGGGATCATTCGGCCTCTGAGGCTCTTTACGCCTAATTCCTAAAACTAAGCCCATCCAATTTACTCGGAATACGTTAACTTGACGATGCCAATAGAACATCAGGGACAGGAAGACAAAGGGCAAGCACAGCTTGTACTCGACCTTTAGGTCGACTTAGATACCACGGGGCTTGCCCCGCGGAGTGTTCACTCTTTTAAAGTGTAGGTATGATCTCTTTTTGATGTTCTCTATACTGTTTTAATGCCCTCAAAAGTACTTCATTACTTCTTTTTAAACTGCTTTCTCCTTCAAACCAAGGTAAAGCACCTGACTCCTTTAAGTCTTTTTTTGTCATAGAAGATATATGAGACAATTCCGTTTGATATTCATGAATACCATGGGACAAAGCCCCTATTTGCTCCGATATGTGTTGAGCTTTTGTTTCTAAAGAGCTCGTAATTCTCTTTAATTCTGCTTGTTTTAAAGCACTCGTTTCTTGTTTGGAGTTTAAACGTTCTAAACAGATTATGCAGTCTTCTTTATTATCTTTTATAAAATTCGAAACTTTTATAGCTGTAGTCGAACTCAAACCAAGCAATAAGAAGTCTTCATATTTCATATTTAGTATATTTAAAGGATTATCTAATCCCTGGAATATCTTATCAAAGTGACTTGGTGGTATGCGACAAGCAGCACCCATGACTTTCCTCATAAAGGAATTCGGGGGGCTATGCAAAGAAGCAGCGATCGACGCCATCAAGATCGCCGTCTCTTGTTCTGTTAAAGATGTTGATGCATAGATCTCTTCAGGAATTAATCTATAAAAATCACCAAAGCTAAGTATGGCCTTTTGAGCTATCAAATCTTGGATATGTTTTTTTGGACACTCTTTATTTATAATGCCCAGGCGTTCTGCTACTAGTAGGAGTTCGTGCATATTCGTACTACGGCACCTGGAATTAGCACATCGTAACATAGAATTAACTCTTTCTAATTTTTTACGACAATTTGGGCATTGTGTAGGAATCTTTATTACTGATGTTGTTGCACGCTTAGGTGCTATAAATTCTTTAAACACAGGAGAAGATCCTACCGAAAAGCTGACTCGGATCAAAGAGTTTTCAGCAACATTTTCAAGTGATCGAATATCCGAGATATGTAAGCTCCTTAATTCACGGCCACTATTAAAGCGAGTTGGAGCTATTTGGGCTATTGCGACAATTCTACCAGATTGTGTCAAAGAAAATTTAACTGATTCTAAAAATACATTGCGAATATCTTGATTGAATTTGTAGGTTGTAAATGTTTTAACTCCTATGTCATTTAGTGGTTTAATTACTAAACCATCTATATCAACGCCAAAATTAACTTCGCTATTCTTTACCTGCTCTATATATCGAAATACCTCTTGGAATCGAGTGCAGTTCTTCAAAAAACTTTTAACCGAGGACTTAAAACCTAACTTTTTAAACCACTGATGTAACGTTATTCTGTCAACATTTTTTGTATCTTCTTCTGAATAATGGTCATAAGGAATAAATTCTATAAGATCATAATCTGAAGACCGTAAAGTTGTGTGTGCAGTATTCAAGTATGCAACCACACAACTTAAGCAATCGACATATTCCGATTTTTCTTCTTCTACACGCCGATCATTTGCTAATTTTAGAGATATTTTCGATATGTAAATTTCACCACGAACAACTCCCGAAAAACTAGAACTATGCAGATTTTTAGGAATGTTGGTACACTTTTTCACGAATGGTGTAATATCTTGTGCCTTTTTTCTGTGCTTCGTGTGTGCAGACACTAACTGCCCATTTTTAAACCTAAGCATACATCCTATACCGTTTACTTTGGGCTCTACAACATATGGAGATGTGTTGAATAATTTCTCACAAATACTACGCAATTCGTTAATATCGTACGTTTTTTTCATTGTGTAGGGATCCTTAAAGAGATCTTTAGGTGACGAGATGGTATCGCTTAAACGATCTAGCTTCTCTTGAAAGTGATCATACTCCATGTCGCTCACTTCAAAACTTGAGTTATAATCCTGAACTCGTGATTCGATCATTTTGTGTTCTTCAGGAGTAACACTAGAATCAGGTTTATTCAATAACGTATGCATTTCGTCATTAGGCTCTTCAAGTACAACGCCCGATAACACAAGTTTTTTGAGAAAACTCTTAACGTCTTCTTTCGAAAAATATTTACGAATATTTTTTGCCATTATCGCATCAACGCCCGGAACAGCGCGTAATTCTTTAGTTGATGCTGTATACAAATGGTCTATACTGGGAAAGTGATCTCTTAAACGTTCTGCCACATACACATCAGGTATCCCCGGAACATTCAACGCAAATAGAAGTCGATCAAGTGTCGTTAGTTTTGAAGTCTGAATTTCTTTTAATACTTGCCTATAAGCATGTTCTTCAATGCCAGTTAGGGAGTTAAAGTCAGCGGGAGTTAACATAAACAAATCTACTGGACCGAAAGCCTTAACCCTGTTCCTTAATTCATTTACAATCTCCCTTGTGAGAGAAGGTACATGCAAACCGTGTATATTTGTAAAACGAAGTATCTCTTCTACTCCATAGTTTTTACATCCTAAGTGTGCATGGCAGCTCGCCACTTTTTCACCGTCAGAATTCACGCTTAATATCACTTTTGAGTCACACTGTGGACATTGTGTTGGAAAGCCTTTTTTTTCTTTACTTCCATTTGCATAAGAGTAATGAATATATGGGCTTCTATTATTTGGAGATACAACACTAATGTCATCACCCAAACTAAGGTTTAAACGATCAAAATCCGTTACACTACCAAATAAGAACCGATGCGACATATCCGCAAAGTTATCATGTGCTATCACCACAGCAACAATAGAGCCATCATCCAAAACTTCAAATTTAATAGCATTAATTTTTGCAGTTGAAATGTTCGGCACATACTTGTAAATGGCAAACTTTTCGCCAAGAAGATAGTAATTCACAGGTTCTACTAATGCTATTTTTACACCGCTTAGCTCAAAGTCTGATTGATAGCTCATTGCTTTAAGGGTATTTGTGATTTCTTGAGAACTGGAATAGCGTACATGAGATCTATCTAGGACAGGAAAACCATTAAATTTTAATTTAGACCGCTGTTCTATCACTCCATGATTCTGAGCAGTTAAAAACTCATCAAAGTAACAACTTAGCCCTCCATTTAACCATCTAATAGGTTCCTCCGTGTAAATAGCAGCCATTGTAATAGCCTGGTACGGATCTACAAACTCACCAACCCCTCTCTTAACACGATCCCTATTAATTATCTCAAGCGAATTTTTAGTAAGATACATCCGCCCTTTAACTTTAAAATTGCTTACATCTTTTGAATATCTTGGTATTTGACGCATACCTAAAATAACATCTGTTAGATCAACTTCTTCATATAATACTGTACTGGCAGACTGCAGCATACCATTGTTATATTCAAGCGTTATTGGAACTCCATTCGGAACAGATGAAAGCATAAACTTGCGCTCTGAATCCGTTCCTAGATCTACATTAAGTTTTTTTAAATATACACTCAATTCAGTATCAGAATATATCTCTTCAGCCTTATTTTCGTTAGGAAACACCCTTGGAAGTGAACATTCTCCATCAGGTGATTTACTGGCGAGAGCTTCTGTTTTTCTTCGCAATAAATTAACGTAAAACTCCTCAGCCGAGAAGTTAGCCTTTCTATAAGCATCTAATGTCTGGATATAAACCGTTCTTGCACTTTTAAAATCTTCTGCCCCTTTCTTAAAAGTAGTTTCTGGCATTATTAACGGATTTATACTTCTTGATCGCATTGATGGATTCAGTTTGTGCCGTTGTGACTCAAAGGCATCGTTGTGTCCACCTAAAAAAGTGTATAACACGTCGGGTAAATCTCGTCTTTCTAGCTTAGAATTCAAACTGCTTTCACCGGTTTCAAGAATATCTTTCTTCGAGTTCTGTTTTTCTTCTTCGACAGAGGCTAATGATTTATGCTGAAAACGCACCGATCGACGCACAAACCTGGAAACTCTTTCTTGTTGTTGAAATCGAGTTCCACTCGCCACAGGAGCCCCATCTGTCCACAAAACTACAAAAAAAACAAAGAAAAAAATTAACCGCATAACATTCCTTAAAAGAGTCACTGTTCACATCGAAACGTAATAGATAAAAAACCTCTATACAAGTAAAAATATATTATGAACCCGTCTTCATAGCTCTCTAAAACAGATCTATCAAACTGGATCTGCATCTTTCTAGACACGTTGACACGAACGACATCGAGGATGTTTCGAATATATTAGCAGACCATATCAATGGCGATGAGATCGACAGGCAACGTCAAGTTAAGTAGTGATAGATGTGGTATATTGGGAATTGGTGTTTAAACATAAGTCGTGTCGATGAGTTTAGTGATTAAGTAGTATCGGTATACTGGATCTGTTGTGAAGTCTCGAAATATCATCGATTTAATCTAACTTCTCGAGATGTCTAAAAACAACTTGCCTATCAATAAACCATCATTAACGATGTTATTTAAACCACGGGATTCAACGATATATTCTCATTACCCTTAATATACTTCTAGAAAGCTTACAATTTGCAGGGATACGCTTTTTACACAACATATGTTCGATCATCCTACAACCTTCTGGAGTAAAAAATCTCTCGTTATAAAAATAAAACGTCTGAAGCTTATCAAGCTGTTCTTCTAAACTAGGTCTACCTGGAGTTCCTGGGTGTTTATTAAAGTTCGGAGAGTGTTTGGATAATAATTGTTGTTCAAGTCTGAACAGTGCTTGTTGTCTTGCTTTGGGCCTGAAAAGAAAGGCTCGTATAATATCTGAGCTCTTTAGGATGCCCGTTCTTAAATGTACAGAAAGTCGAGAATTAATGTCGATACTGCTTCCGATGTACTTTATTTCAAAGCTTTGAGGATCTTTTATCATGTACACTCCCTTACTATTATCAGGAAGTTTTTCTATTCCATAAGTATAGTCTGAAGTGCCCCAAACATCCTTTGGAAGATATTCTGCTGCGTAAATACGGGTACAAGAAATTATCAAATGTAGCAGTATTGTATACTTATTTAGTGAATAAATCAATTAAACCTCTCTGAATGTTTTTTGGAAAGTTGTCGCGCTATAAACGCTTATACTATTCTCATCGCAAGCCAAAAGGGGGCAAGGCTTCTTTATTGATATTGATAAAATATACACACTAACGCATATCCATTGGTCTTATTCTTAACATCTATTCCATTTATTTGTTTTTCAAAGTTCTTTCTCTGTTTTACAACTATATAGACCATCTCACACAAATTAATACACCCTGTCAGGCAGTGCATAGTAAAAATCCTTTTATCCGGGAGGAGTAAACACGGCATCGTCAAGTTAACGTATTCCGAGTAAATTGGATGGGCTTAGTTTTAGGAATTAGGCGTAAAGAGCCTCAGAGGCCGAATGATCCCAGAGGGATTTAGCGGCCACGAAGTTCCGTCTTCTCAAGCATGCAGGTTGTCGATACCGATTCACTGAGACAGCAAAGAGGTTCCTGACTTTTCCCATTAAGGAAAGCAACGTCTGGGTCCCTTGAGAGGACTTGTACTTAATCAATGTCTTCTCTTTCCTTCTCGTAGGCTGATGCCCATTCTCAACCCGATTATTCAGACCCTTATGGGATCGATGATCTGTACCGGGACACATCCGCTTAATCGGCTTGATATAACTTCTCAGCTTATCAGTGACAATCACTCTTGGGGTAGTGTAGTTCTTCAGCAATCGGCTTAAGAACCGTATCGAAGAAGCTTTGTTGCGACGCCTCTGTAGAAAGACATCCAGCTCTACGCCATTCGAATCGACGGCTCGCCATAATACGTAGGGTTCCCCTTTAATCCGAAGACTCATTTCATCGAAATGCCATTTGTCAGATATCCGACGTTCGCGTTTCTTCAATACATCCTTAAAAGCGAGAGAGAACTTTACACACCAGTTCCGTACCGTTTCGTGGCTCACTATAATCCCTCGATAGGCAAGCTGCTCCTGGACGTCTCGAAAACTCAGGTTAAACCGATGATACTGCCAGACTGCACAACTGATCACGGATCCAGGATATCGATACCTCTTCGGCTTTCTCATTAAACTCATCGACACGCGCTATGTTTAAATACCAACTCCCAATATAACACATCCAACCTAACTTAACTTGACGATGCCCTTGCACAAGGAAGGGAGGGCGCAAGTTCCAGCTTACAAAATCACAGCTCAGAATGGCCCAAGTTGTGATGAAAAGTCGAGATACGTCTGTTACTGAATTATGTCAGGAGCTAAATATCACCCGATCTACTTTATACCGGCACGTAAGCTCAACAAGCGAAATTAGAGAGCGAGGTATCAAGCTTCTAAATGCTTAACTTGCTTTGCTGAAGCTTCTAGCAAACTACACCCTATTCTTTCTGGATAGTTGAAAGCCCCTCCTTTGATTCGGAGGAGAGGGGCGCTAGCGTTATCTGGTATTATTATTCACCAGTAGTGGCGGGGCGCCATTTCTGAAGTTGATCTCTGAAGAGTTTAAAGTTCGACTTTATAATCTTAGCGTATTGATCGAGCTCTCTTTGTCGACTACTTTGATCATCTGTTGTCATGGGGACCTGCATTAGAGTACCTGATACATGTTGACAGGCTGCATCTACAACTCTGTCAAACTGTCGGAGTTCTTCAGCCATGATGGTTGTAGCCTCATGAACCCGTAGATGTGGTTGGCGCTTGCGAAGTGCATAATACATCGCTTTGCCCGTGCTACTGTAGTCAAAATATCCATTACCTTCGAGAAAGCCTTTGAAAAAATACTCACCAAATCGAATTTCGTTTAGGTCTGTACTATTAAGTCTAAAATCGATAGCTTTTGCGTTTAGTCTGCCGTCGGGTTCTTGAACGAAACCGTAGTTACCAGGATTTGTCTGGAAGTCAGAGAGTCGCATAATTCTAGCAAGCACATCTAATTTAGCGACTTCTCTTACAAAGTTCTTTGCTATCCCACCCTCAGTATTCACGATTTCTTCAGCTTGTTGATGTTCAGCATCTGAAAAGTCGACTACGTCTGGGAGTTGAGAAAGATCTCCCCAGAGTTGAGCTTGAGCCGCAGAGTTGCGATCGTCTTTAAAGTGTGCGTATTCCTTAAACGGTACTTGGGTGACTGTTCCATCGGAGTTAAGCTGAGTGCCTGCATCGAGAGTAGCAATATACATGTTATTCCCATCACGGCCAAAGAAATGACACTGAGGGCCAACACCCAACCCTTCTAATACCTTGTAGACTAATAACTCCGATGGATTAACTAGCGAAGGAGCAGAGCTCTTCTCAGAAGTGAGCCCTCCAGAGTGTGTTTTAATGTAGTATTTCACAGTTTGGCCATTAGCTAAAGTGACAATGGCTTGTGTTCCAAGTTGAACACCGTCATGCTTTTCTACAAAGCTTACCGAGCAACCATGGTGCACTGTTAAAAGATATTTTGGAAACAGTTCTTCTATTCGATCAAGGTGTGCACCTTTGCAAAAGGTCAAAACATCATTCAGTTTACCACGTAAGGCATTTAAGTTAGGAGTATTTAGACCTTTTCTGAATCGACCATCTAAGTGGTTCTTTATCCTAAGCAACAAAGATTTCTTTCTTTGGTCATCAAAAGGTATAGAGAGATCTGCTAAGATATCGAGATTCAATCCAAGATCTTGAGCGGCCTGTACCCCGATAACATCAAGCAACTTTTCTTTAGTTAGATCGCTCTGAATTATTACATTAACACGTGCGCCTGGTGTTTGTTCTGCAGCATGAACTGCTAATGCTGAAGCATTACGGGTAGGTGTAGCAGGATCTTGTTCTAAGTCGGCCGCGGTAGTCGCAGGCATGGTGACGCAAACTCCCAGAGCTGTTGCCAGAAGTGAATTCTTGAGTGTAGTAGGATAGTGTTTCATAAATGCATCTCCCCAGATAGTATCTTAAACCAGTGTGTGTTGAATTCTAAACATAAGATCTAAACCCTATGAGCTACTTATAAGGCAAAGAATGTCAAGTTTCAAGTCTAATGCTATGCCGTCTTAACCAAACAGATGCCCATCAAACCTCACAGTCGGTGTCAACGCATCAACAGCGTAGGCCCCTCATTACTGTGGATGAAGTATTACAGTTAGGTTCTGAGTATCAATTAATCTTATCTGCGAACAATCCGCCGTTACGATGTGTGAAAGCAACGTATTATCGACATCGTGCCTTTAAAGAACTACTCCGTCAATAATCTAAAAGTGTGATATACTTATGCCAAATATTGTCTATGATGAGAGAGATCAATACCGATGCCATTAAGTAAGTTTTTAGATCCCAAGAATGATGTTGCCTTCAGAAAGGTCTTTGGTTCTGAAGAACATAAGGACATTGTGATTCATTTTATCAATGATGTGTTGGGCTATCAAGGATCTGACGTCATCGAAGACGTGGAGTTTCTATCTCCGATTCAAGACCCAGAGATTTCCTCTAAAAAACAGAGTATCATCGATATTCTGTGTAAGGCGAAAAATGGTGCTCAGATTATTGTAGAAATGCAGGTTGCCCCGACCAAGGGCTTTGAGAAGCGAGCGCAGTACTATGCGGCTAAAGCCTATTCCCGACAACTGAACAAAGGGAAAGACAGTACATATCATCACTTAAGGGAAGTGATCTTTATAGCCATTGTGGACTGTATCCTATTTAAGGATAAGGACGCCTATAAGTCTGATCATGTGATCTTAGATAAGCATAGCTATGAACATGACCTCAAAGACTTCTCTTTTACCTTTATCGAATTACCGAAGTTTAAGAAGGACCGCGTTGAAGACCTTGAAGGGATCTTAGAGAAGTGGTGTTATTACTTTAAGTACGCCGATGAGACCACGGAAGAGGACTTGGAGAAACTGATCGGAAGAGACAGGGTGATCCAGAAGGCTTATGATCAATTGAACCGCTTCCATTGGTCAGAACCCGACCTGATGGCCTATGATAAAGAAATCAAGCGACTCCGTGACAATATTGCCGCTATCGAATACAAGTTCGATAAAGGTAACGCCGCAGGGAAGACGGAAGGACTCAAAGCAGGCAAATCTGAGGGATTAAAATAGTCTTAGAACGAATATATAAGGCAGGAGTCGGCTATAAGAAAAGTGGGATCTTGCTGGGTGATTTAACATCGCATGGAGATGTTACTCAACTCACTTTAGATAATCAAGTTGCTCAGCCCAAATTGCCGTCTGAGCAGGGACGGGGAGTTTCAGAGACCCTCATGGCTGCACTCGATAAGCTTAATCAAAGGTATGGTCGACATACAGTCAGTGTAGGAACAGTGCCACACAAAACAAAGAGATGGAAGGGGAGTCGCAACCACACCTCTCCAGGGTTCACCACTAAATGGTCAGAGCTTCCAAAGGTGTGATTTGATAAGCTCAAATCATTATCAGAAAAACCCACATGAATAGAAAGTTGAGTTATGAAAAAAGATGAATCCACAAGCAATACATCCCTAAAGCAAGGATTCAATGATGTCACCATATTGAAACCCACTGAAGTTCTTTCTCAAATAGCATTAAATTTATATGGTAAGAAGGTTCCTGCTGGTTTTCCGAGTCCCGCCACCGACTTTATGGAGGGAAAGCTCGACTTAAACGAGCATTTAATCAAAAATCCACCTGCTACCTTCTTTGTAAGAATATCTGGAGACTCTATGATAGGAGCGGGTATTCATCCGGATGACCTATTAGTCGTAGATAGATCTATAGACCCCAAATACACAAAGATCACCATAACAGAGGAGATGAGCTTCCATATCTGGGGTGTCGTAACCTATGTGATTCATAAACCCTAGATTAAAACAGGAGATGTAGTTACTTAAGAAGATCTGAGCAAGAGTGCGATATGAGTTGGTCGCAGGTTTACCCATATAGCTACATTTAGTGTTATATTCGGTATACTTCTAGAAGATGTATTGCGAACTACAAGTAAGAAAAATAAGCCAACTATACTATAATGCTTGGGTCGAGGGGTCATCCCTAGTTCCGAGTGTTTAAGCTTGCCTCACACAGACTTGAAACTTGCCGTAACTTGACTTATAACTAACGCATAGGGTTCATATCCTATATTGAGAGTTCAACAAACACTCATTAAAAACACTATATGGGGAGATGCAT
>OY843730.1:0-9223 GCA_963693005.1 Alphaproteobacteria bacterium CMAR1
TCTTCCGGCCACGGCCCGGCCGCTGCGTGACCACCAACTCATGCCACCTGTCGCAGTGCCTGATGTGTGTGCCCACTGTGCGTTGTGTGGCAGCGATGGGCTGTGGGGAGTCCAAAGAGCGCCCCACGGACGGCCATGTTGTCCAGGCTCCCCAGGGCCCGCCCGAGCCCCAGCACCAGGCCCCGGGGGAGGGCCAGGCAGTCCCGGCGGCAGACGGCTCCACCGCCCCAGTGGGTGCCACCGTGGACGCCCCCTCCCACGCCCCGGGCCTCAGCACCCCCAGGGGCGGGGCGAGCAACGATGGGGGCCATCACGGTGGGGCCCATGACGGTGGGGGACGCAGCCCGGTGCTGGAGGAGAACAGCGACAAGAGCGACGACAGTAGGGCCCCGACCCCGCGCCGCCGCCGTTGACGCCGCCTCCTGGTTCCGCCTCCGTTTGTACATTTCGCGTGCGTGTCGCACCACAACACTAGTCGCGCTTGTCGACCCGTTGCGTCCAGCACCCAATGCGTCGCGCCGTTGCCCGCCTCCCCGCCCTGCCCCAGGCCCGCGGATGCAGCAGCAAGGCCGCAGTGCCGCAGATGAAGCCGTACTTCCACAAGGTGGAGGCGGGGAAGACCTACTCGTGGTGCTCCTGCGGGGCGTCCAAGAAGCAGCCGTTCTGCGACGGGGCGCACAACGCCTTCAACAAGGAGCACAGCACGGAGTTCAAGTCTGTCAAGTACACCGCGGACAAGGACAAGACCATGTGGTTCTGCGGCTGCAAGCGGACGGGGAACCAGCCGGAGTGCGACTTCTCCCACGTGAAGGTCCTTGGTGGCGCCATCAAGAAGAAGGTGTGCCCCACCCAGTAATCGTCTCCTGTTCATCGTCTTTGCTTGACCCCGGGGCCCTGGCAATGGCCACGCCTTGCCGCGCCCGAGGTGCGCTGCTGTCCCATCCGGCGGTGTCCTCGCCCGTCGTCCATGGTGCGGTGCGTGTGTGGTCCATGGTGTTGTGCGCAGCCTCGTCGCCATGGGATGCGGGAGCTCAACGCAGCAGGTGCAGTCGGGGGAGAAGAAGGACAAAAAGCAGGAGGAGAAGAAGCAGGAGGAGCAGCCGCAAGGGCAGGCCCGGGGTCAGGAGGAGCCCGCCAAGCGTGAAGCCCCCGAGGAGGAGGCGGCGCCGAAGAAGGAGGAGCCCGCCCCAGCCCAGGAGGAGGCGGCGCCAGCCCAAGAGGAGGCTGCCCCGGCCAACGACGAGGCCGCCCCGGCCCAAGAAGAGGCCCCTGCCCAGGAAGAGGCACCTGCCCAAGAGGAGGCCCCGGCCCACGAAGAGGCCCCTGCCCAGGAAGAGGCGGCACCAACTCAGGAGGAGGCCCGCGAGGCACCGCCTATGGAGGAGAACCAAGAGAAGAAGGTGATCGACTGGGAGGCCATCAGCGCGAAGCTCCCGACCGACCGCACCGCGGAGGAGCGCGAGAAGCGCTTCGAGCTCTTCGGGCAGTTCGACCCCAACGGCAACGGCTACCTCAGCCTCGCCGAGGTCGACAAGGGCTGCCACGACGTCCTCGGTCTCTACGACATCTTCGACGCGAAGCCCGTCGTCATGCGCGCCTTCCAGGCCGCCCGCGGCGCGAACGACAAGCGCAACAAGACGGGGTCGCACGGGCCGGACTACATCGAGAAGTGCGAGTTCCGCCTCCTGCTCGTCTACCTGCGGCAGTACTTCGAGCTCTGGCAGATGTTCGACCGCGTCGACGCCTCCGACGACCGCCGCGTGGACCTCGACGAGTTCAAGGCCGCCATCGCGAAGATCGAGGCCTGGGGGCTGCAGGTCGACGACGCCGAGGCGGAGTTCAAGGCCATCGATACCAACGACGGCGGCAAGATCCTCTTCGACGAGTTCGCCTCCTGGGCCCTCGCCAAGAAGCTCGACCTCGAGGAGGACGACGACTTCGAGGCGTAGGCCACAGACTGGGGCATCACGCTCACCGCACCCGCAAGGGCCGCCACCAACACCTGTACTGATCCCGAGTCCCGCCCACCGCCCGGGCCGCTGCATGCCGTGCGCCGGTGCTCCCGCCTGACCCTGCGTTGCGGCCTCCAGACAACGCCATGGGCTGCGGTTCATCCACCGGCAACACCGCCGACACCCAGAAGAGCGACTCCAGCAAGAAGCAGCAGGAGGAGCCGCAGCAGGACCAGCAGGACCAGCAGGCCCGCGGCCAGCCTCAGGAGGACAACAACAAGGTGCAGCCCGCCGAAGAGGACGCCGCCCCGCCCCCGGAGAATGCTCAGGAGAACCAAGAGAAGAAGGTGATCGACTGGGAGGCCATCAGCGCGAAGCTCCCGACCGACCGCACCGCGGAGGAGCGCGAGAAGCGCTTCGAGCTCTTCGGGCAGTTCGACCCCAACGGCAACGGCTACCTCAGCCTCGCCGAGGTCGACAAGGGCTGCCACGACGTCCTCGGTCTCTACGACATCTTCGACGCGAAGCCCGTCGTCATGCGCGCCTTCCAGGCCGCCCGCGGCGCGAACGACAAGCGCAACAAGACGGGGTCGCACGGGCCGGACTACATCGAGAAGTGCGAGTTCCGCCTCCTGCTCGTCTACTTGCGGCAGTACTTCGAGCTCTGGCAGATGTTCGACCGCGTCGACGCCTCCGACGACCGCCGCGTGGACCTCGACGAGTTCAAGGCCGCCGTCGCGAAGATTGAGGCCTGGGGGCTGCAGGTCGACGACGCCGAAGCGGAGTTCAAGGCCATCGATACCAACGACGGCGGCAAGATCCTCTTCGACGAGTTCGCCTCCTGGGCCCTCGCCAAGAAGCTCGACCTCGAGGAGGACGACGACTTCGAGGCGTAGGCCCCACCCCTTGTACTTGTACTGTCCACTACCCCGCCACGACCCCACCACTCCCACATCCACCGCTCCGCATCGACCGCCGCCGCGAGGCCGCCCCTGTATGATACGATGCCCCCACATCCGCATCCGGTGCCCTGAGGATGGGCCGTGCCCTCTGTGGACCTCGTGGCTGAGTGATCCCGTTGCCCTGACAGCGATGCAGGTGGCGCTGCACAACAACGTCAAGGTGTACAACCTGACGGCGGGCAAGAGCCTGCCAGAGTGGCTCGCCCAGCGCAAGAAGAACAAGAGCACCGACGGGGACCGCCGCGTGGAGCTCATCCAGGACCTGGAGTTCCCGCACTTCACCCGCATGATGTTCCGCACGCCCGACGGCTCGTACCTCTTCGCGGCCGGGGAGTACCCGCCGCGGCTGAAGTGCTTCGACGTGAACGACCTGTCGCTCAAGTACAGCTTCAACGCGGACATGCCCATCGTGTCCGGCGTGTCGCTCTCCCCGGACTTCCGCAAGTTCGCCCTGCGCGGGGAGGGCCGCATGATCACGGTGCACCACAGCGCCAACGTCATCGACCGCCTCCGTGTGCCGCACGCCCAGCGCTGCCTCGAGTACCACGAGCACAGCGCGGAGCTCATGTCGGGTGGCGCCTCGCACGAGGTGTTCCGCATCAACCTCGACACCGGGTGCTTCGTCGAGTCCTTCAAGACGGCGTCGGAGGACGGCGTCAACACGGTCGACTACTGGCGCGGCCACGGCCTCACTCTGCTCGGCGGCGAGAACGGCGTCGTCGAGGCATGGGACCCGCGGCAGGGCACCGCCCCGGCGGCGTCGCTGGCCATCGCGGGGTCGGCCAAGACCGGCGTCGCGGCGGGGGCTTCCATCTCCGCCGTGGCCACCGACCGTGGCGGCCTTGTCTTCGGCGCCGGCACTAGCACCGGCGAGGTGGCGCTCTTCGACGTGCGGCTCAACAAGCCCCTCCTCGTGAAGGACCACATGACCTCTCTGCCCATCGTCAAGATCCACTTCTTCGAGGGCCGTGCGGGGGAGACCACACATGTGTGCAGCGCCGACACCCAGGCCCTCAAGGTGTGGGGGAAGACCGACGGCGCGAACTTCACGACGCTCGAGGCCCCTGCGCAGATCTACGACTTCACCGTCGTCAAGTCGCAGCACAACCTCGCCGCCCCGTACGAGTGCGCCGACAGTGGCGTGTTCTGCCTCTGCTGCGACACCCCCAAGGTGCAGGTCCACTTCGTCCCGCAGCTCGGCGTCGCCCCGAAGTGGAGCAGCTTCCTCGACTCCATCACGGAGGAGCTCGAGGAGCGCGACGCGGCCGTGGTGTACGACGACTACCAGTTCATCCCCAAGGCGGAGCTCGACCAGCTCGGCGTCTCGCCGGAGTCCATCACCGACGGCCGCGTGCGCCCGCTCATGAACGGCGCGTACATCGAGAACCGTCTCTACCGCGAGCTCAAGGCGGTCGCCGACCCACAAGCCTTCGGGCGCCACGCCATGGCCCAGCAGCGGGCGAAGCGGGACCGCAAGGTCTCCGAGCGCATCTCCAAGTTCAAGCGCACCGACCCCGAGGCCGAGGCCGCCGCGGTGCCGGCTGGCAGCAGCGCGGCGCCGTTCCTCAAAGGGATGTCCCCGGCCGCGATGGAGCTCATCGGCCGCGACCCGCGCTTCGCTGCGAAGATGGGCACCGGGGAGTTCGCCGTCGACAAGCGCAACCCGGAGAGCCTCAAGCTCTTCCAGAAGGTCGAGCAGGAGCGCGCCAAGGCCGCCGAGCGGCGCCGCAAGTACGAGGACTCCCAGTACCGCGTCGTGCCGGACGACGAGGCGGCGGCGGGCGCTGCCCCGGAGGCCCCGGAGGCGGACGAGCCCCGGCGCAAGGCCCCGCGCGGGGACGGCCTGGTGATGATGGAGGCCGACTCCACCGCCGCCCTCGCCACGGACGACCAGACCCACGCGATGCGTAAGGCTGACCGCCGCAAGGGCCTCTCGTTGGCGAAGCAGCTGGTCAAGATGAAGAAGAAGTAAGGGTCGCATATCTTCTTCTTCCTCTTGCCAAGCTCCCTCCCGTGGTCGGGCCGCCTGCGGTGCGCTGCCCGTGGTCGACATCGTTTAACACACTACAGTCAGTGGCCAGGCCCTCCCGCAGTGCCCGTAGGTCTGCCGTGTGCACCCCCGTTGCTGTGCAGGCCGATGCTACCGTACGACGGCGACCCCGCCCTGCTCCGCCCGGCGCAGCGCCACATGCGGGTGCTCGAGAACTACGGCATCGGGCGGGGCAAGGCCGCCCACCCCGTCCCCGCCGCTGGCTTCGCCCGGCCGTGCGAGCAGCGGGAGCAGTTCCCCCAGGTGCTATCCCGGCCCTCCACCGCCCCCCAGCCGGACCTGCTCGGCGACATGCTCGGCCTGCTCGAGGACGTGGAAGCGGGCGGGCCCCTCCCCATCCATGGCCGTAGGACCCAAGGCGGGCAGGGGACGGCGGGGCGTGGGGCGCGCCCCGACTCGACCCGGCCGTCCACTGGGGCTACGCTTCACGCGTCGCGGCCCGCCACGGTGGGTGCCCCCGGGCCCCGCGACCGCCAAGGATTCGACCACGTGCGGCCCGCCACGAGCGGCGGCCTCGCGACGGCCTCGGGGCGGCCTCCGACTGCCGTCCGCAGCGCCACGCAGCACAGAGCACGGCCCGGCGGTGAGCCGCCGCGGCTGCTGCGGGGGCGACCGCAAGTCGCGCCGTACCTCGGGCTCCATGACCGGGATGTGGGCGCACCGCGGCCCCCGCCCGAGGCACCGATGCCGTCACTGCGCCCCCGGGCACCGACGGGCCTTCCCTCCAGGCCCGGGCTCGCCTCGTCTCAGGGGCGGCCCCCCTTCGGGCGCTACGGCCCGTCGCTGCTCAGCCTCTCCGCCGGGACCTTTGCCACGACGCCGGGTGGCGCGGCCCCCGCGACCGCACGAACGTCGTCGCCTGTGTCCCGGCAGCTGTGGCCGCCGTTCCGGCCCGCCGGACCTCTCACGGCGCGCCCCAGCACCCCGGAAGCACCCTCCGTGTCCTGGAGCAACGCCTCTGGGCGGTCGCCTCCTCGGGCCCCGAAGGCTGCGGCGGGCGCCGAGCCGGGGCGCGTCTCCCGCGTGGTGCACGGGGCAGTGTGCCGGGCGGCGGTGGGGGACCTGCTGCTGGTGTTCAACCAGTGCCTCAAGGCGGCCCGCGGGGCGGCGGCGGAGGGCGGCGACCCCGCGGCCGCCGGCTTCGCTGTGTTCCGCGACTACCCCACGCAAATGGCCCGCCCGGAGTGGGCCGCCACCATGGCCGCCCGGGCCGCCGCCGCCGACCCGGACTCCGTTTCCAGCGACGGTGCGGGCCATGCGGCGGCGGCGTCCGGACCCTTGGGGAGGCCGCAGCTGAGTGAACCGACGCAGCGGTTGTTGAAAGCGCAGCTCCCGGCAGGCGCCGAGGGCGAGCCCGACGGCGTGGATTGGGGGGCACTGCTGGTGGGGCCTACCCATGGCCCGGGCTCGTCTTCGAGCAGTGACGACAGCGAGGCCACCGACCGCGGTCAGCGGAGTCCCGGTGGCGATGGCGGCGGTTCCGCCCATAGCAACGGCAATGTGCCGGGTGCGGAGCGGTCGCCTGAAGGGCTCCCGCCGCTTGGGCGAGCGGGCGGAGGCTCCCACCCCACGTCCCCACCCCGGTCCCCGACGGGCGCGGCCGCGCTGCAGCCGCAAGCCGCCCGGGGCACGGCGCTTCCGGGGCTCCCTCCTGTGGCCCCAGTCCGGGTGCGAAAGAAGCGCTGGTCGCTCACCACCTCCCCCGCCCCGGGGCCGGAGCTCACGATGCCCGCCGGGAGCGCGGAGCGGGCGGCGCTGGAGAAGGAGAGCGACCGCTTGGTCTTCGCCACCGCGCGGCTCCGGACAGCGGTAGCGCAGCGGAGGGCGGAGGGCCGCGGCGACCGCCCGCTGTCGGCGTCGCCGGTGGAGCCGCCGCCGCTGTTCGCGTCGCGCCCAGCCGCCAAGGGCCGCGACTCCCTGGCCAGCCTGCCGGGAACCCCGGGGGCTCCGAGGAGTCCCGGGAGCCCTGGAAGCCCGCGGCGGTCGGTGGCCTTCCTGGAGCGGGACACTGGGACATGGGAGGGCGAAGTCCCAGCGACGCTCGTGGGGCCGCTGCGGGACCTCTTGCGCACCGTCGCTGCGGCTGAGGAGCGCCTGGCCTTCAACGACGCCGCGACCACGGTGCTGCTGGCCGTCCGGGCCTCCTCCGACGAGGCGGCCGAGAAGCGGCAGGAGGAGCGGGCGGCGGCGGGCGGCCTGGCCCGCGGGCACCACCCAGACGACCCACTGCAGGCCCCGCTGGCGGAGATCCTCGGGGCCGGGGGCGCGGCGCTGTTCCCCGCGGCCGCCCGCGTCGTGCTCCTCCGTGCCAAGGCGGCTGCCTTCGCGCAGCGGGCCGAGGCTCTGCAGGGCCGCATCGACGCCGCCGCCGCGGAGGCCAAGGAGCGGCTCCGGGCCGGCGGGCGCACGTCGCCGACCAAGCCTAAGCGGCCACAGGCCCTGGCCGCCGCTGCACGGCTCCTCGCCGCCCGCGGGGGCCTCGGGTCGCGCGTGCCGACGGCGGAGGCGGCGTGCCAGAGCGACATCGAGGAGCAGCTGCAGCAGTACGGCCGCTCGCGTGTGCGGGCCCTGCAGCGCAAGGAAGCCGCCCTCGGTGGGGCCTTCCGGGCCCTCATGGCGGCCGTGGCCCACGTGCAGGTGTACGCGGACAATCTCGAGGTGGAGCTTTCGTGCCAGCGCTGCTGGGGGATCCTCGGCGGGCCCCACATCGTCGCGAGCTGCGGGCAGACCGTCTGCTCCCGCTGCCTCCTCGCCACCGACCACGGGGCGCTGCTCCCACGCGGGGGCCGCCTCGACTGCGGCTGTGCCCAGCACGATGGCGCGGCGCCGAACGAGACGGTGGCCAACACCGTGCGGCACTGGGCCGCCCTCGAGGTCGCCGCGCAGGAGCTGGACCGCGCCTTCCAGAGCATCGCCGCGAGGCTCCAGCCCGCCCTGGCCGACCCTGTGAGCCCGCGCCGCATGACCGCCCGGCCGGTCTCGTGACTGTACTGTGCCCCCACGGTGCGGAGCCCATGAGGCGTTGGTGCCACGCTTGTGTGTGTGCAGCGATGGCGCAGTCGCCGGGCCAGAGCCGGCCGAAAGAGACGGGGCCCAAGGTGGTCATCCTCGGCCCCAAGTTCAGCGGGAAGACGGAGCTCCTGACCTACACCCGCACCGGGGCCCCCTCCGGGACGGGGTACCGCAAGACGATGGGGATCGACACTGCAGTGTGCACGCTGCGGCACGAGGGCACGGAGTGCCGGTTGTCGCTGTGGGAGGCAGCGGGGCAGGACAAGGACCCGACGTACCTGTCGCGGTTCCTCTACACCGGGGCGCACGCCTTCGTCATCCTGCTCGACGTGAACGCCTTCTGGACCGAGGACAACCAGCCGTACGATAGCGCCGTCGTGGAGGCGAAGCGCAACCGCGGGGCGAGCCAGGCCCGGTCCATCGCGGACACCTTCCGCACCGTGGTCAAGTGGCGGGCCCAGGCGGAGGCCCACGCCCCCGGGGTGCGCTGCGTGCTCGGGATCAACAAGGTGGACTACCTCCTGCCCCGGGCGCTGTGGAAGCCCGACGTCCCGGCCGCCCAGGTGCGGGAGGCGGTGCTCAGCCAGCTCCCCGTGATGGAGGCGCAGCTGGAGGAGGTGTGCCGGGAGCACGGCTTCGACCGCATGGTGTTCCTATCCGGCGTCAAGGGCATCGGGGTGCAGGACCTGTGGCTCGACGTCGCCCGCAAGATCAACGCGATGCCGACGCCCGCCCCGCCGCCCTCCAACGGCGTCGACCTCGGGAAGCAGGGCGGCCCGCCGCGGGGGATTCTCTCGAGATGTCGCTTCTGGGCATGACCCGCCCATGGCCGCCATGCGGTCGCGGTCTTGGTTGCAGTTGCTCGTGTCCCTGCTGTGCCCCGTGCTGTCGTGTGACCCCCGTGGGCAGCGATGAGCCAACCGTCGTGGATCACCCGCCGCACCTCCGCCCTCAGCGTCACCGACGTCCCGTCCTCCGAGGAGCGCCTCACCGTCCCGCGGCGGTCGCAGCCCGGCCGGCGGATGTCCGTCGCGGGCGTCCTCACCACGCAGGACAGCGTCAAGGTCGCGGTCCGGGTGCGACCCTTCAACGACAGGGAGCGGGCCGAGGCGCAGGCCCCGGTCGTCGCCATGGAGCCCCACCGCGGCGTCACAGAGCTGCGCGGTGCCCAGGGTGTCCTCCCGTTCCAGTTCGACAGTGTCTTCTGGTCCATGGACGCCCCGGACGCGGACGGCGGAGCGCCCGCG
>OY843731.1:0-7097 GCA_963693005.1 Alphaproteobacteria bacterium CMAR1
TTCGCCAGAGGTCCTAACATGTCACCGGGGACCCCCTTTGAGACTTTCAACTAACGCTAAAAAAGTTACAGTTTCTGTACTTTATTTCTGACTACGAATTCTGAAAGAATTCTTAGGAAGTTTACCACCGGATAAATTCCAGCCCTAAACCCCAGGATGAGAATAGGGTAGAATCCGTACGACGGACCAGTATACCGTGCAAGAATAGCTCAACGGGATTGGGCCAGATTACGGCCTTTGGTCCCGACCCCAAAATCGATACCCCATTTTCCCAAAATTTTTTTTGGGCATATCGTAGAATCCGTACGACGGTCCAGTAGACCGTGCGAGACTAGCTCAACCGTCTAAGTGGGGTCAAGGCTCTGGTAAGCACCCTTGGGCCATACCCCGGGTTCGAGACCCCATTTTCCAACTTTTTTTTTTTCCCCAAAAATGCCCCAGATCCCCGTATTATGCCTAGTTTGACGTGTTTTCGACACTTTTGGGGCCCAAAAAAATTTCTTTGGCGACTTGGAAAAATCCGGCCTTGGTCCCCGACATGGCCGATTTTTGGGGTCCGGCCGTGGTTCTGGCACTTGTGGCGTCCCAAACGGCCATTTCCTGCGTCCTCAGGCCCTGAAACCGTTTCCGAGCCCTAGTGGCACCCACCGGAGTGCAGAATCCGGCATCTCCCCATCCAGCGAGGGCCGGAGGTCCGAGCGGCACCCCACCACACCCCGACCCGGTGACCGAGCACCGCCTGCAGTGACCCAAGGGGGTCCCGGAGGCCGAATTTTTTGGAACTTCTTTTTCTCCCAGACGGCCCAGAAACGTCGATTTCCCACCCCGGCAGGCGTTCTGGCACGCGTTTCACGCGTTTTCGGACACTTTTCCGACCCGCAACATTGCACCTATGGGCCCCGCTGTCCGGCCCTTGGCCGCTGCACCGCCCCTGGTCCCCACGTTTGTGGGGTCCCAAACGGCCATTTCCTGCGTCCTCAGGCTCTAAAACCGTTTCCAAGCCCTAGTGGCACCCTCCCGAAGTGCAGAATCCGGCATCTCCCCATCCAGCGAGGGCCGGAGGTCCGAGCGGCACCCCACCACACCCCGACCCGGTGACCGAGCACCGCCTGCAGTGACCCAAGGGGGTCCCGGAGGCCGAATTTTTTGGAACTTCTTTTTCTCCCAGACGGCCCAGAAACGTCGATTTCCCACCCCGGCAGGCGTTCTGGCACGCGTTTCACGCGTTTTCGGACACTTTTCCGACCCGCAACATTGCACCTATGGGCCCCGCTGTCCGGCCCTTGGCCGCTGCACCGCCCCTGGTCCCCACGTTTGTGGGGTCCCAAACGGCCATTTCCTGCGTCCTCAGGCTCTAAAACCGTTTCCAAGCCCTAGTGGCACCCTCCCGAAGTGCAGAATCCGGCATCCCCCCATCCAGCGAGGGCCGAAGGTCCGAGCGGCACATCGCCCCCGACGCGAAAACCGGAAACAGACCCAAAAGCCCAACAGCGCCACCAGAATCCAAACCCCAGCCCCCAGCGAGGGCCGAAGGTCCGAGCGGCACCCCGCCCCCGACCCGGAAACCGGAAACGGACCCCGAAGCCCAACACCGCCACCAGAATCCAAACCCCAGCCCCCAGCGAGGGCCGAAGGTCCGAGCGGCACCCCGCCCCCGACGCGAAAACCGGAAACAGACCCAAAAGCCCAACAGCGCCACCAGAATCCAAACCCCAGCCCCCAGCGAGGGCCGAAGGTCCGAGCGGCACCCCGCCCCCGACCCGGAAACCGGAAACGGACCCCGAAGCCCAACACCGCCACCAGAATCCAAACCCCAGCCCCCAGCGAGGGCCGAAGGTCCGAGCGGCACATCGCCCCCGACGCGAAAACCGGAAACAGACCCAAAAGCCCAACAGCGCCACCAGAATCCAAACCCCAGCCCCCAGCGAGGGCCGAAGGTCCGAGCGGCACCCCGCCCCCGACCCGGAAACCGGAAACGGACCCCGAAGCCCAACACCGCCACCAGAATCCAAACCCCAGCCCCCAGCGAGGGCCGAAGGTCCGAGCGGCACATCGCCCCCGACGCGAAAACCGGAAACAGACCCAAAAGCCCAACAGCGCCACCAGAATCCAAACCCCAGCCCCCAGCGAGGGCCGAAGGTCCGAGCGGCACCCCGCCCCCGACCCGGAAACCGGAAACGGACCCCGAAGCCCAACACCGCCACCAGAATCCAAACCCCAGCCCCCAGCGAGGGCCGAAGGTCTGAGCGGCACATCGCCCCCGACGCGAAAACCGGAAACAGACCCAAAAGCCCAACACCGCCACCAGAATCCAAACCCCAGCCCCCAGCGAGGGCCGAAGGTCCGAGCGGCACATCGCCCCCGACCCGAAAACCGGAAACGCCAAAACCAAATAATGAAACAAACAGAAAAAAGGAGGAATGCCCAAACAGAGGCTTCAGAATCAGATCAGAATTCGTAGTCACACGGAAACGACACTGAAACTCTCTTGTTGGTATGAGGAACTTTCCAGTCGAATTTCGACACAATTTTTGAAACGATCCCGAAAAGGGATCTTTTTTTTATTTTGGGACTTTTCGACTTTTTGACCTTTGGCCACCCGGAAAAACGTCCCGTGAAAACCTGAAAACCGACCGTTCTTGGACGAAACCGGGCCGTTTGAGCTAAAGTTTTTTTTTCCTCCGTGGTGGGAACTGTGGGAATCAAGTTTCGCACACGCAGCCCCGGGCAGGGCCGGCGAAGGCCGACAGAGCGGGTGATGTAGTGCAAAAGCGGTGTTTCCGGACACCCGGGCCCGGAGGGGCCCAGTCAGCGCCACAGGGTGCCAGGTGGGGGTGGTGGGGCGGACTTCCCGAAACCCAGCCCCCACCCCCGGGGTTTTTTGTGTCTGCGGACTCGTTCCCGGCGGTCGCAGCCCGCGCGGCGGCGGCGGTGCGGCGGAAGCCGCGATTCGGCGGTCCGGGCGGCCCCAGGCGGGACGCCGTTTTTGGCCAAAAAGCCGCCGCCGAAAAATCCGCTTTCCGGGCAGAACTCGCCGCTCCTGCGTCCTCCGGGGCTGTGGCATGGCGCAATGGGGAGCTGGCGCTGCGTAGGCCACGTTAACGTCAAACGGCACGTCAAACGGACCAGGGACACCCCACTTCTGTCCGGAGAGAGGTTTGGCCCGGCGTCGCGTTTCCGGAAAACGGGGTGCGTGTAATTTACCCTCCTTTGGCGTTTTCGGCACCTCCCCTGGCCCCGCCGTCCCGGAAACCGTCGAATCTGGGGAGATGCCGATTGCTCGACCATGTTTCCGCAAAAACAAGACCCCAAACGGCCGCAGCACCGGCCCGAACGGACCTTTTCGTGCCAAAATCGGGGTGTCAAGCAGGGCACTGCAGGAACCGCTTGCTGGTGCGAAGTGCGGCTGCGTTCGCCAGAGGTCCTAACATGTCACCGGGGTCCTTGAGACTTTCAACTAACGCTAAAAAAGTTACAGTTTCTGTACTTTATTGGTATGAGGAACTTTCCAGTCGAATTTCGACACAATTTTTGAAACGATCCCGAAAAGGGATCTTTTTTTTTTGTCTTTTTTTTTGGTCATTTTTGGACCTGGTCAAAACCTGTGTCGAGGCGTTTGCTCGTACCACACCGTCGGGTACGTCCATACTTGGTTGAAAGCACCCCATCCCGTCCGATTTGGGAAGTTAAGCAACCACAGGCTTAGTTAGTACTGAGGTCAGTGATGACTCGGGAACCCTGAGTGTCGTACTCCCTCTCCTTTTTCATTTTTCCCTTTGGCCCAAGGGGCTGGTGCGAAGTGCGGCTGCGTTCGCCAGAGGTCCTAACATTGCGGGGACCCCCTTTGGACTTTCAACTAACGCTAAAAAAGTTACAGTTTCTGTACTTTATTGGTATGAGGAACTTTCCAGTCGAATTTCGACACAATTTTTGAAACGATCCCGAAAAGGGATCTTTTTTTTATTTTGGGACTTTTCGACTTTTTGACCTTTGGCCACCCGGAAAAACGTCCCGTGAAAACCTGAAAACCGACCGTTCTTGGACGAAACCGGGCCGTTTGAGCTAAAGTTTTTTTTTCCTCCGTGGTGGGAACTGTGGGAATCAAGTTTCGCACACGCAGCCCCGGGCAGGGCCGGCGAAGGCCGACAGAGCGGGTGATGTAGTGCAAAAGCGGTGTTTCCGGACACCCGGGCCCGGAGGGGCCCAGTCAGCGCCACAGGGTGCCAGGTGGGGGTGGTGGGGCGGACTTCCCGAAACCCAGCCCCCACCCCCGGGGTTTTTTGTGTCTGCGGACTCGTTCCCGGCGGTCGCAGCCCGCGCGGCGGCGGCGGTGCGGCGGAAGCCGCGATTCGGCGGTCCGGGCGGCCCCGGGCGGGACCCCGTTTTTGGCCAAAAAGCCGCCGCCGAAAAATCCGCTTTCCGGGCAGAACTCGCCGCTCCTGCGTCCTCCGGGGCTGTGGCATGGCGCAATGGGGAGCTGGCGCTGCGTAGGCCACGTTAACGTCAAACGGCACGTCAAACGGACCAGGGACACCCGACTTCTGTCCGGAGAGAGGTTCGGCCCGGCGTCGCGTTTCCGGAAAACGGGGTGCGTGTAATTTACCCTCCTTTGGCGTTTTCAGCACCTCCCCTGGCCCCGCAGCCCCGGAAACCGTCGAATCTGGGGAGATGCCGATTGCTCGACCATGTTTCCGCAAAAACAAGACCCCAAACGGCCGCAGCACCGGCCCGAACGGACCTTTTCGTGCCAAAATCGGGGTGTCAAGCAGGGCACTGCAGGAACCGCTTGCTGGTGCGAAGTGCGGCTGCGTTCGCCAGAGGTCCTAACATGTCACCGGGGTCCTTGAGACTTTCAACTAACGCTAAAAAAGTTACAGTTTCTGTACTTTATTGGTATGAGGAACTTTCCAGTCGAATTTCGACACAATTTTTGAAACGATCCCGAAAAGGGATCTTTTTTTTTTGTCTTTTTTTTTGGTCATTTTTGGACCTGGTCAAAACCTGTGTCGAGGCGTTTGCTCGTACCACACCGTCGGGTACGTCCATACTTGGTTGAAAGCACCCCATCCCGTCCGATTTGGGAAGTTAAGCAACCACAGGCTTAGTTAGTACTGAGGTCAGTGATGACTCGGGAACCCTGAGTGTCGTACTCCCTCTCCTTTTTCATTTTTCCCTTTGGCCCAAGGGGCTGGTGCGAAGTGCGGCTGCGTTCGCCAGAGGTCCTAACATTGCGGGGACCCCCTTTGGACTTTCAACTAACGCTAAAAAAGTTACAGTTTCTGTACTTTATTTCTGACTACGAATTCTGAAAGAATTCTTAGGAAGTTTACCACCGGATAAATTCCAGCCCTAAACCCCAGGATGAGAATAGGGTAGAATCCGTACGACGGACCAGTATACCGTGCAAGAATAGCTCAACGGGATTGGGCCAGATTACGGCCTTTGGTCCCGACCCCAAAATCGATACCCCATTTTCCCAAAATTTTTTTTGGGCATATCGTAGAATCCGTACGACGGTCCAGTAGACCGTGCGAGACTAGCTCAACCGTCTAAGTGGGGTCAAGGCTCTGGTAAGCACCCTTGGGCCATACCCCGGGTTCGAGACCCCATTTTCCAACTTTTTTTTTTTCCCCAAAAATGCCCCAGATCCCCGTATTATGCCTAGTTTGACGTGTTTTCGACACTTTTGGGGCCCAAAAAAATTTCTTTGGCGACTTGGAAAAATCCGGCCTTGGTCCCCGACATGGCCGATTTTTGGGGTCCGGCCGTGGTTCTGGCACTTGTGGCGTCCCAAACGGCCATTTCCTGCGTCCTCAGGCCCTGAAACCGTTTCCGAGCCCTAGTGGCACCCACCGGAGTGCAGAATCCGGCATCTCCCCATCCAGCGAGGGCCGGAGGTCCGAGCGGCACCCCACCACACCCCGACCCGGTGACCGAGCACCGCCTGCAGTGACCCAAGGGGGTCCCGGAGGCCGAATTTTTTGGAACTTCTTTTTCTCCCAGACGGCCCAGAAACGTCGATTTCCCACCCCGGCAGGCGTTCTGGCACGCGTTTCACGCGTTTTCGGACACTTTTCCGACCCGCAACATTGCACCTATGGGCCCCGCTGTCCGGCCCTTGGCCGCTGCACCGC
Organism: Alphaproteobacteria bacterium CMAR1; assembly: GCA_963693005.1. Classification (GTDB taxonomy): domain Bacteria; phylum Pseudomonadota; class Alphaproteobacteria; order UBA6184; family UBA6184; genus Bodonicaedibacter. The sequence goes on from OY843731.1 coordinate 6,135, forward strand.
CCCTGGTCCCCACGTTTGTGGGGTCCCAAACGGCCATTTCCTGCGTCCTCAGGCTCTAAAACCGTTTCCAAGCCCTAGTGGCACCCTCCCGAAGTGCAGAATCCGGCATCCCCCCATCCAGCGAGGGCCGAAGGTCCGAGCGGCACATCGCCCCCGACGCGAAAACCGGAAACAGACCCAAAAGCCCAACAGCGCCACCAGAATCCAAACCCCAGCCCCCAGCGAGGGCCGAAGGTCCGAGCGGCACCCCGCCCCCGACCCGGAAACCGGAAACGGACCCCGAAGCCCAACACCGCCACCAGAATCCAAACCCCAGCCCCCAGCGAGGGCCGAAGGTCCGAGCGGCACCCCGCCCCCGACGCGAAAACCGGAAACAGACCCAAAAGCCCAACAGCGCCACCAGAATCCAAACCCCAGCCCCCAGCGAGGGCCGAAGGTCCGAGCGGCACCCCGCCCCCGACCCGGAAACCGGAAACGGACCCCGAAGCCCAACACCGCCACCAGAATCCAAACCCCAGCCCCCAGCGAGGGCCGAAGGTCCGAGCGGCACATCGCCCCCGACGCGAAAACCGGAAACAGACCCAAAAGCCCAACAGCGCCACCAGAATCCAAACCCCAGCCCCCAGCGAGGGCCGAAGGTCCGAGCGGCACCCCGCCCCCGACCCGGAAACCGGAAACGGACCCCGAAGCCCAACACCGCCACCAGAATCCAAACCCCAGCCCCCAGCGAGGGCCGAAGGTCCGAGCGGCACATCGCCCCCGACGCGAAAACCGGAAACAGACCCAAAAGCCCAACAGCGCCACCAGAATCCAAACCCCAGCCCCCAGCGAGGGCCGAAGGTCCGAGCGGCACCCCGCCCCCGACCCGGAAACCGGAAACGGACCCCGAAGCCCAACACCGCCACCAGAATCCAAACCCCAGCCCCCAGCGAGGGCCGAAGGTCTGAGCGGCACATCGCCCCC
>OY843732.1:0-1584 GCA_963693005.1 Alphaproteobacteria bacterium CMAR1
CCGAAAAAATATATTTTTCAGACGTCAAAATTACGTAACCCCGGCTGAAAATTGAAATACTCCCCGGTTTGGGTGATTTCCGGGCTCACAAACCACATCTGGGGACCCGACCAATTTCGGGCCCCCGGAAAATGACCAAAAATGGCCCCGTACATGTTACCAGCTTTTTCGGCAGAAAATCTCAAACCGTGAAAAGTTTGACAATCTCACCCACTGACGCTATTTCCGGCCTGATTTCACAGTTTCTACACCGGAATACGTGCCTTTTCACCACTCCGGCCCATGACGGTGGCCGCCCGCTTGACGACCGAAAATCGGCCCTTTTGACCCATTTTCAAGGGTCACACCTTCCCTCAAACAGTGTAAAAACGGTGAATCCCACCCCGCCACGGGGAATACTCCCTGTTTCACCACGTTTCCGACCAAAACACTAGGTTATTTTCACCACTTGCCCAAAGTCGTGGTTGCCTATTGGCTACCGAAGAGCCGGCCCTTCGCCGTTTTCAAGGGTCGAAATCGCTGCGGAAAACATCGGCTCGGGCACCAGAGAACTAGGATTAGGGTTAGGTTAGGGTTAGGGTTAGGGTTAGGGTTAGGGTTAGGGTTAGGGTTAGGGTTAGGGTTAGGGTTAGGGTTAGGGTTAGGGTTAGGGTTAGGGTTAGGGTTAGGGTTAGGGTTAGGGTTAGGGTTAGGGTTAGGGTTAGGGTTAGGGTTAGGGTTAGGGTCCCGAGCCGTATGGGGCGGGGGCTTCCCACCCCCAAAGGGAGGCCACCAACGTCGGAGGGGACCCCCTTTTCACCAGAATCCGGCTTTTCCCAACTTTGCCCGGAAAATACTTGCGAATGGCCAAAAAAAAAGTTGTAGACGCTTCTCATTTCGAAACACCTCCGGCAATTGCATACTTTCACGTTTTCAGGATTTTCATTTTTCACCCAATTCCGGTTTTTCCACCCCTGGACCGGGTGGCGTCCGTCGTCGTCGTCGTCGTCCGTCTGTCCCTCGCCCGTTCTCGGCCGTCCTACATCGCCCTGGCCTCGCAAATAGCTCTACGGGTCGCACGCGACGTCATCTCGGAACTCGAACCGGTGCTTTCGCCCAACACAGGCCGCTACAGAATCCCCACAAACTATGAAAAGCAGTTTTTCCTCTTGCTGCTAAGCTATGGGAGCACGAGGGGCCACCGGGGGGTGACCAAAATGACGAAAAAAAAAAAAAAAAAAAGCGTAAAAATTACGCAACCCCGGCTCAAAATCGGAATACTCTGCGGTTTGGGTGCTACTTGGCCCCAAGGCACCACGGCCAGCGACCCGACAATTTCCGGACCCCGGAAAATGCCGAATTTCCGGACCCCGGAAAAAACGGGAAGAGAGCAGAGCCACGCCGCGCGATGCGGAGCGAGCGCCCGGTTGCTGGGGGCGTCCGGCCGCCGAGGCGCACGGAGCGGCGAAGAGAGCAGAGCCACGCCGCGCGATGCGGAGCGAGCGCCCGGTTGCTGGGGCGTCCGGCCGCCGAGGCGCACGGAGCGGCGAAGAGAGCAGAGCCACGCCGCGCGATGCGGAGCGAGCGCCCGGTTGCTGGGGACGT
>OY843733.1:0-4825 GCA_963693005.1 Alphaproteobacteria bacterium CMAR1
AACGAGAGGTGACTCTCGCGGAGACCAATTCGACACGCATAGGGCAGAAGGCATTCTTTCAGACTTTGTTTCATTTCCAGGTGTTTGAAGAGAAGGAGGTCGCTACGTCGGGCGCATGGGGATACGGATGAAGCCCTCGATGGTGCTGCGGTCGACGCCCATGAGCACGGAGTACATGGTGTTCGGGTTGTGCACCGGGTACGTGGAGAGGGTCATCCACACGCCGAGGTCCGTGGCGCCGCGGGCGGCCCCGAGCATGTCCATGTGCTGCTCCGCCACCGTGCGGCGGGGGTCGGAGGTGGGGTCCGGCTTCCAGCGGTCGTAGTTGGTCTGCACCATGTACCACGGGTGCGGGGCCTGGTCGGAGAGGCGCTCGATGACGTTGTACTCCTTGTTTGCCGACAGCGACAGAACGGCGCCGCGGCGGCCGGTGCCGGAGAGGATGGCGTAGAAGGGGACGGCGAAGGTGGCGTTGTTGAGGAACTGGACGGCGGCCTCGAAGGGGAGCCCGGCCTCCACGATGGTGCGGTAGGCGAAGATGACAGGCATCGTCTCCGGCTGCAGCAGCGAGTTGAGGATGTGCTCCAAGGAGGCGGTGCCGTTGTTGCGCCAGTTCATCTCCATGGTGAGGCCCCGCACCGGGTCGTCGACCTGGCCGGTGTAGAAACCGCCCGTGACCCACACCCAGTCGAAGACGCGGGCGACGCGGCGGCCGTTCGAGACCACCTCGATGTCGAGGGTCATGTTGCGCCCGGCGCGCGGGGACTCGTCCATGTTGCGGCCGTGGATCACCGCCGCCGAGCGGTTGGCCGGCAGGGCAAGGATGGCGGTGCAGCTCTTGGCGTACTCCGCCTTGAAGCGGCGGAACCACGCGGGGGCGTTGGGGACGGACTCGAGTGAGATGTGGCCCAGCTCGTAGACGAAGTACCACCCCGTCGGGCGAGGCAGCGGGTGCCCGTGGGCCTTGAGCTCGGCGTCGATGCCGCGGACCTCGGCGGCGTACTCCGGGAAGCGGGCCTCGATCTTCTTCTCCGCGGCGGCGAGGAAGGACTCCGGGAGGAGCTCCATGAGGCCGGTGTACAGCGTGATCACCGGGCCGAAGCTGTGCTCGTAGCCGAAGGCGTCGATGACCTTCGACACGGCGCCGGCCCAGCGCTTGCTCGGCTCCTTGTCGAGGTCGAGCGTGAACTTGGGCGCCGGGTAGAAGGCAGCCGCAGGAGCGACCGCCAATGCCAGCACGGCCACGAGGGCCGCTGTGCGGAACATCACTGCCCACAAACCGGTGGACCACATCCACGCAGAGCTCTTCCAGGGTCGAAGGGAAGTCGCTGCAAGAACACACGCATGGTTGGATGGAAGAGACACGAGACACTACACGAGGGATGTCGAGTGGACGTGCGCAGGTGGTGAGTGTGGTGCTACAGGCCGGCGTAAGGAGTGAGGGTTGGCCGACGTCACGATGGTCGCTTTGGAAGGGACCGGGGAGAGCCTACAGCGCGATGTTGGCACCGAAGGCGTTGACACCGTTCTGGAGATAGACCTCCACGTCGGTGAGGCCGAACCCGGCGAGGGAGAGCGGGATGCCCTTGAAGTGCTCGTTGATGTACGGCACGAGGAACTCCGAGAGGAGCTGCTGCAGCAGCTGCGTCAGCAGCGGGGCGTTGAACGGCCCGACGTGGCTCTTGTCGAGCGTCAGCGACAGCCCCGTGAGGGAGATCTTGAACTTGAGGACGCTGTCGATGATGCTCGTGCTGAAGTCCGTGAGCCCGAGGGTCCCGTTGACGCGTAGCGACAGCAGCGGAATCTTCGTCCCGCGGCTGTCGACGGCGCGGAGGCCAATGACCTGGTTGTTGAGGCTCAGGGAGAGCGAGTCGCCAGCGAAGCGGGCGGTGGGCGCGGTGCGGGCGTTCACCTGGGTGAGGATGTTGAACGGACACGACGGGCAGAGGTTGTAGGCTGCCGGCATGTACGCCTTCACGGCTGAGGTGTTGAGAAGCGACGCCGGGAGGGTGAGGTCGATGTCGAGCTTCCCCGCGGCGGCGATGTCGGCCAGCAGCACGTCCAGCGCCCGGGCCGTGGTCCACACCATGAGGTCACGGGTCGCGATGGGGGCGGCCCCGACCATGGCGGGCTTCACCACGCGCCACGGCTGGAACGGCAGCGCGGGGTGCGCCGGGGCCCGCACGGAGCCGACGAGCGAGGCGAGGTTGAAGTCCATGGCGATGGAGGTGGCGGTGGCGACAGGGGCCGTCACGATCTCCAGCGGCAGCGTGTCGGTGAGGTTGCGCAGCGCGCCCTCGACGGCCTTGGCCACGAGCGGGGCGACCTCCTTCTTGACGAGGCCCTCGATGGTGCCGAGCAGCAGCTGGATCAGCCCGTTGTCGCTCTTGCACGAAGCCGACACCGGCAGCAGCTCCAGCTTCAGGTCGATCGGCCCGAAGCTCGACTTGGCCGTGACGTCCTCGACGGCAAGGTGCCGCGTCGTGGCGTTGAGGCCGAGGGCGGTGGTCAGGGAGAGCGAGAAGTCGTTGATGCCGACGGAGACCCACCCCGGGCAGTGGATGTCGAGGATGCTGATCTTCTTGTTGATCGTCACGTCCGTCTTGGGCACCGCGAGCGTGATGTTGCTCACCTCGATAGCCACCTTGTTTGGGGCGCCGAAACCGACGGCGACGCCGCCGATGCTGAAGTCGGTGAAGTTGATCGGCCCGAAGGTGATCCCGCTCAGGCTGCCGCCCGGGATGTGCACCTTGCGCAGCTCCTCGTTGACCAGCGGGAGCACCGGCGCGATCACCTTGCGGAAGAAGCTGGCCTGCAGCTCCAGGTTCGCCCCGGCGACGGGGGCGCCGGCCCGGACGCCGAGCCCCGGTGCCACGTGGCGGTCGTGAAGGTGCATGGAGGACGCGGTCACCGCGACGCCGAGGAGGGCGACCAGCGCCACGAAGGCGGTGCGGATGGGGGCCATTGATGGTAGGGTCTGTGTGGCTGGCCGCACAACACGAGCTCTCGCGCACTATCACAGTGAGTCACGCCCGGTAACACGTCATGATTCAATAACACACGCTGGGGGACCCGAAGGAGTCCTATGCTGCAACAACCACTGGACTGGTGGGTTGGGTGGGGATCCAGGATAAAGCCTAGAGTGCAATGTTGGCACCGAAGGCGTTGACACCGTTCTGGAGATAGACCTCCACGTCGGTGAGGCCAAGGCCGTGGACGGAGAGCGGGATGCCTGCGAAGTGCTCGTTGATGTACGGCACGAGGGCCTCGGCGACGACGAGCACGAGCAGGCGGGAAATCATGGCGATGGGCAGCGGCCCGACGTTGCTCGTGCGGGGGAAGACGCCCATCTCCGGGACCCCGACCTTGAACTTGAGCACGTCGCCCGCCGTGCTGAAGTTGGACAGCACGAGGGTGAAGTTCGTGGAGACCGTCAGGAGCGCGATCTTCGCCCCCGTGGAGGCCTGGAAGGCGTTGAAGCCGAGGACCCCGTCGTCGAGGCGGAGCGACAGTGAGTCCCCCGGTGAATCGCACCTTCGGGACGCCGGCCCCGGACACCTTGGTGAAGATGTTGATCGGGCACTCCGGGCATAGCTTGGCGGCCATGGGTGCGAGGGCCTTGAGAGACGTGGTGTTGATCAGAGACGCCGGGAGGGTGAGGTCGATATCGAGCTTCCCCGCGGCGGCGATGTCGGCCAGCAGCACGTCCAGCGCCCGGGCCGTGGTCCACACCATGAGGTCACGGGTCGCGATGGGGGCGGCCCCGACCATGGCGGGCTTCACCACGCGCCACGGCTGGAACGGCAGCGCGGGGTGCGCCGGGGCCCGCACGGAGCCGACGAGCGAGGCGAGGTCGAAGTCCATGGCGATGGAGGTGGCGGTGGCGACCGGGGCCGTCACGATCTCCAGCGGCAGCGTGTCGGTGAGGTTGCGCAGCGCGCCCTCGACGGCCTTGGCCACGAGCGGGGCGACCTCCTTCTTGATGAGGCCCTCGATGGTGCCGAGCAGCAGCTGGATCAGCCCGTTGTCGCTCTTGCACGAAGCCGACACCGGCAGCAGCTCCAGCTTCAGGTCGATCGGCCCGAAGCTCGACTTGGCCGTGACGTCCTCGACGGCAAGGTGCCGCGTCGTGGCGTTGAGGCCGAGGGCGGTGGTCAGGGAGAGCGAGAAGTCGTTGATGCCGACGGAGACCCACCCCGGGCAGTGGATATCGAGGATGCTGATCTTCTTGTTGATCGTCACATCCGTCTTGGGCACCGCGAGCGTGATGTTGCTCACCTCGATAGCCACCTTGTTTGGGGCGCCGAAACCGACGGCGACGCCGCCGATGCTGAAGTCGGTGAAGTTGATCGGCCCGAAGGTGATCCCGCTCAGGCTGCCGCCCGGGATGTGCACCTTGCGCAGCTCCTCGTTGACCAGCGGGAGCACCGGCGCGATCACCTTGCGGAAGAAGCTGGCCTGCAGCTCCAGGTTCGCCCCGGCGACGGGGGCGCCGGCCCGGACGCCGAGCCCCGGTGCCACGTGGCGGTCGTGAAGGTGCATGGAGGACGCGGTCACCGCGACGCCGAGGAGGGCGACCAGCGCCACGAAGGCGGTGCGGATGGGGGCCATTGATGGTAGGGTCTGTGTGGCTGACCGCACAACACGAGCTCTCGCACCGTCATAGTGATTCATGCCCGGCATGTCATCGTGGCGACTGACACACTGGCAGTTCCAAGCGACACGCAGTTGTGCAGTTGTGGTGATGTGGAGTCAGCAGTCGTACCGCACCGCCAGGATCTTCGCCTCGTCGACGCGCATGTACGATGCCGCCGTCGCACGGATC
>OY843734.1:0-2411 GCA_963693005.1 Alphaproteobacteria bacterium CMAR1
TCCCCCGGTTTAGGGGTCGGACAGCAGCCTCGCCGTCGTCCAGCCGTACAACTGTGGCCGCGGACGGGTTTTGAGATCGTTCCCCCGGCTTCGGGGTCGGAGAGCAGCCTCGCCGTCGCGAGCCGTACAACTGTGGCCGCGGACGGGTTTTGAGATCGTTCCCCCGGTTTCGGGGTCGGACAGCAGCCTCGCCGTCGTCGAGCCGTACAACTGTGGCCGCGGTCCCGGGACTGGAGGCAGCCTCTTCGCGGCTCCCGGGACTAGATCTTCCATGGGGACCATGGACCACGACCCGCCGTTCCTGCAGTGAACGTGCAGTAGTACAGTATACCAATGCTTCCACAAAAGGTCCTGCGCTGCAGCGCAGGTTGTTCAACCACGGATTTGTTCAAAGGTTCACCACCATTCCGTACCTGGCACCCTTCCCCTCCGGCCGTTGTTGTCTCAGCAATGGATAAATTCTGTTCAAATGTCAAATGTGTGTCAAATGTTCGGCCTGCCAGGGGCCCCCACTCAGGGTTGAGGGATTGTTTTCGTCTGATCCTCACTCTCCGTCTTTCTCGTTCTTCCCGTCTGGTTACGCGGTCTACGTCTTGTTCTTGAGGTCTCGGAGGTCAGGCGGTGGCAAAATTGAGTACGCAGCGTCTCGGGACGATGTTTCGGGGTTACGAAACGGCTAGGTTCCTCATCCCTCCGTTGTCGGCTCAGTGGTTCGCTCTCGTCAGGTGTCTCTCTTTTTGGTTCCAAGTCACATTTTCTTTGCGCTTCTGTATTCCAGCCGTAGGCCACTCGTATACTCTCTGTATAGTTTGTGGATGCGTGCTCAGCCCCCATCGGGGTTAGGGCTATGCGATTCGGAGAACTGCCCGACGCTTCTCGCCGTCACGCCCTTCGGGGCTCTTCCGATCGAAGGCAGGTTTTAGCGCAACCTGGCCGCCATGCGTTACTTTATCTGGGCTTCGCAATCCCAGAAAAGGATCTTGTGACGACGCTTGTCAAAAAAAAAAACTGTGGCCGCGGACGGGTTTTGAGATCGTTACCCGGTTTAGGGGTCGGACAGCAGCCTCGCCGTCGTCGAGCCGTACAACTGTGGCCGCGGACGGGTTTTGAGATCGTTACCCCGGTTTAGGGGTCGGACAGCAGCCTCGCCGTCGTCGAGCCGTACAACTGTGGCCGCGGACGGGTTTTGAGATCGTTCCCCCGGTTTAGGGGTCGGACAGCAGCCTCGCCGTCGTCGAGCCGTACAACTGTGGCCGCGGACGGGTTTTGAGATCGTTACCCCGGTTTAGGGGTCGGACAGCAGCCTCGCCGTCGTCGAGCCGTACAACTGTGGCCGCGGACGGGTTTTGAGATCGTTACTCGGTTTAGGGGTCGGACAGCAGCCTCGCCGTCGTCGAGCCGTACAACTGTGGCCGCGGACGGGTTTTGAGATCGTTACCCGGTTTAGGGGTCGGACAGCAGCCTCGCCGTCGTCGAGCCGTACAACTGTGGCCGCGGACGGGTTTTGAGATCGTTACCCGGTTTAGGGGTCGGACAGCAGCCTCGCCGTCGTCGAGCCGTACAACTGTGGCCGCGGACGGTTTTTTTGAGATCGTTACCCGGTTTAGGGGTCGGACAGCAGCCTCGCCGTCGTCGAGCCGTACAACTGTGGCCGCGGACGGGTTTTGAGATCGTTACCCGGTTTAGGGGTCGGACAGCAGCCTCGCCGTCGTCGAGCCGTACAACTGTGGCCGCGGACGGGTTTTTTGAGATCGTTACCCGGTTTAGGGGTCGGACAGCAGCCTCGCCGTCGTCGAGCCGTACAACTGTGGCCGCGGACGGGTTTTGAGATCGTTACCCGGTTTAGGGGTCGGACAGCAGCCTCGCCGTCGTCGAGCCGTACAACTGTGGCCGCGGACGGGTTTTTGGAGATCGTTACCTCGGTTTCGGGGTCGGACAGCAGCCTCGCCGTCGTCGAGCCGTACAACTGTGGCCGCGGACGGGTTTTGAGATCGTTACCCGGTTAAGGGGTCGGACAGCAGCCTCGCCGTCGTCGAGCCGTACAACTGTGGCCGCGGACGGGTTTTGAGATCGTTACCCCGGTTTAGGGGTCGGACAGCAGCCTCGCCGTCGTCGAGCCGTACAACTGTGGCCGCGGACGGGTTTTGAGATCGTTACCCGGTTAAGGGGTCGGACAGCAGCCTCGCCGTCGTCGAGCCGTACAACTGTGGCCGCGGACGGGTTTTTGGAGATCGTTACCTCGGTTTCGGGGTCGGACAGCAGCCTCGCCGTCGTCGAGCCGTACAACTGTGGCCGCGGACGGGTTTTGAGATCGTTACCCGGTTAAGGGGTCGGACAGCAGCCTCGCCGTCGTCGAGCCGTACAACTGTGGCCGCGGACGGGTTTTGAGATCGTTCCCCCGGTTTAGGGGT
>OY843735.1:0-4895 GCA_963693005.1 Alphaproteobacteria bacterium CMAR1
CGGCCTCGGCGAAGACAAAGAACTTCGTCGCCCCACGGAAGAGCGGCGGCGCCGCGACGCGTACCAGCGACGACGGGGCACTGGGGCGGGCCCGGATACCGACGGCGAGGTAGAGCCAGAAGCACAGCGACGCGGCCACGGAAAGGCGAAGATGCGCCACCGCCGAAGCGCACCCTGCGCAATCGTCGAGGCCGCTGCCCGTTGCGCATGTCTACGCCTTTCGCACAAATCACAGGCATCAACAAACAACAGGACGCATGATGGAAGGTGGATATGAGGCAAAGGTAAAATGCCGTCCGCGGAGTAGGCCGACACGAAATGAGCGACCACGGAACAACCAGAGGAAAGCTGTCAAATCGTACGATTGTTGGATTGGAAGGCACTGGTGGCCTCCACCGCATGATGCGGGCACGGGGGGCTCCGAACAACAACTTCACAAGATACAGAAAAATGAGACTGGGGCCGACAAAAGAAAGCCGAAAGAAGTCAGGGTTGCCCTGTTTTGAGTTCTGAAGGTCACGAGTGCAGCTGATCGTTCAGCGGTGCAGTTCAAAAGGGCCCGACTGTTTTTTTTTTTTTGGCACACGCACATCGTCGGTGTTGTGGGCTACGATGCCGCAGGTCTCTCGACACGGGCGGAGCGGGGGCCGGGCAGGCAAATAGAAATGTGCGACGAAACATCACCGTGTCATGGATCATGGGAGCAGTCTCAGTCAGCAAAGCCAAACGAAAAAAAAAAAAAGTTGTGGAAAGGGAAACCGCGCAGAAGCGAGGTCAGAAACGACTGGAATTGGCCCAAGGAAGAGCTATCACCAGACGCGCCAAAAGAAGCGAATGTCGGGGGAAAAGGGTCAGTCAGGAGTGGTTGGGGCGCGTTGCGTTGAGAAGTAACAACAAAAAACACAGAAACTCAACAACGGGAAGTAGGAACAGGAGCGGGAGAGGGACCAGGGCAGCAATAGGAAGCAGCGCACGTCGGGGGCGAGAATGCCTGACGGGGCTCAGAGTGTCGAACAGAAGGCTTCAAAGACAAAATCAAGATCGAACAAACAAAGAGAACACAAAAGTAGAAAGTAAAAAGAAGTAGGTGTATCCACGAAAGTAAAAACACGTCCAGAGAACAACAACGAATAACGCGCGGGCCACGGGCTCTCGCAGGCAACAGAGAGTCGCACGGATGTGTGCATGTGAGGGAGAGAGAGGGGCAGGGAAAGACACAGTTACCAAAGGGTAGTGCAGGAAAAAACCTGGAAGACGTAAACGAAAACCAAACGAAAACTACACAACGCCGATGCGTGTAACTCATTCAGGACGTGACGGCGTGGATATGGGCGTCGGCGCGTTGGTTGGCGCCGTGTCGGGATAGAACGACGAGCCCTGCCGGGACACGGACCCGACACTGGGATCGGCCACGAGACGCAGCGGCTTCACCGCATCGGTGCCGCGCTTCTGCGACAGCAACATCGGACACCGTCTGGGCCGCTCCCAGGTGACGGGAGAGACACCGAGACGGAGGAGGGCAGACTGGGGATGCACGACGCGGGCGAGAGGAAGCGCGCGCTCCGGTGCCCCTCTGGTGCTCGTAGCGACGTTACAGACTACCGATGCATTGCTTGGCAGCGGCGGGGATCCTGGCGATGACACCGGGCTCTTGACGGTACCCCCGACGAGAGATGGCGATGCGGCGGAGCTCCCGACCGTAGAGACCAACGGCAGAGAGCCGCTCACACTCGTCCCTCCGGCGGTGTTGCGCTGCGTTAGGATCGGCGATCCGCTCACGCAGTCGGAGGGGGGCGGGCACACGTAAAGGCTTGCCCCACGGACGTTGCGGAGGGCCGCGGTGGAGGACGCCCTCGACAGCAGAAGGTACGAAGGGAGGTCGTGCACACGGAACCACACCGAGATCGACATCTCCCCCTTGGCGACCGCCCGAGGGGTTGACTCGGCCGACTCCGCGTCAGCGCAGCGCTCTTCGGTGGAGCGGCTCGACGACGCGCCAGTTGGCGAAGTTAGAGCCGGAGATGGACTTGGTCAGGGCACGCTCGACGGCCTGGAGCTCGTGCAGGCTGATGTCGTCCTCAGGCGGCGGCGACAGCGGCGGCTCTGGGATCGACGACGACCGCTTCGCGGGGGACCGCCAACTGCCGCTTGCGTCGACGTGTTTACCGAGGCCGAAGTGGCCAGAGAACACAGCGCTCCCTGTCTCTCCGACGGACGACCACAGGCGCTGCCGCTGCCGCACATGGTGGGCCGAGACGTGCGACATGCGCGAGTCCCAGGTGGAGGACGGCATGATGTCCTCCGCCACGGACAGAGTCGTGGCCGAGTGCAGGCTGGTGGGAGGTCGCTGTCGTCGTCGGCGGGCACGGCGTCGTCCGACACTTCGTCGACGGCGCGGGTCCGCTGCGGGCTCTCGCTGCGGCCCCGGGACCCCCGACCGCTCGCTGTCAGAATTCGCACCGAAGTCGGCGAGCGACGTCTGCTTGGAGAGGAAGTACGTCAGCCGCGACGGCCGGTCTGGGATCGCGGCGCTATCGGCCAACTGCGCGCAGAAGGCGAAGTTCGGGTCGGCCCTGCGACCGCGTGCTCCGGACGTGCTCCAACGCGGCCGTGAAAGAGGCCTTGGACTCCCCGCATTAAGTACGCGACGGCGATGGCGACGCTGCGGCTCGCCCCGGCCTGGCAGTAGATGATCGTCACACGCCTGGCCTCGCGGGCGGCGTCGAGGAAAGCGAAGGCGGGCGGGGAGGGCCTCGACCCAGCGATACGTCCGTGGCGTCCAAGAGGTGGAGATTGCGGTACGCGACGCGGCCGGAAGAGAGGTCCTCGGAGGTCACGAAGCCCGGCGGGTGGAGGTCGCGGGCGCAGCAGAGGAACGCCGTGGCACGTATCGACGCGACGGCTCTCATGTCGTTGACGTCCTTGTTAGAGCCGACGTAGACCTGCCCGCTGATGACGTCGCCGAGCCCAGAGTCCGGTGGGACGAACACAGCGCTGCCTGTCGGGCACGAGGCGAGCGACGTCCCACAGCTGTCTAGGTGCAGCGACAGAGGGGGGACGTCGAGGCCCAGGGGCGGCGGCGCTTGGTTCGCGATCGCTGTCGCGGGGTCCAACGCCCCGCTCATCGGGGCGCTGTCCACCAGCGACATGAGCAGCGGCGGTGGCCACCGGCACGCGGCAGCGAGAGCGGGTCCTGGAACGGCGCCGGCGTCCTGTGGTCTCTGTCGCCGCTGGGCGGGGAGGCACGGAGCACCGGCCGCGGGAGCGCAGGCAGCGACAGAGTGGCGACGGGGGCCTTGGTGGTGTGCGGCGTGTTGCCACGCTCCTTGACGGCGGAGCGGGAGGGAATGGTCGACAGGCGGTCCTCCATCTGCAGCGACGGGGGCCGGGGCGGCGTCGGGGCAATGGGCGACGCTGACTCCTGCGTCGTGGGTGGTGGTGTGGAGTCCATGGGCGTCGGTATCGGTCGAGGGTTGGATGACCAAGGAATCCGACGGTGTGGGGCTCCCGGGCGGTGATGGAGTCGCCGAGCTCGCTTGGGTAGCGCAGCGGCATCGGGCGGAGGGGAGAGAAGAGGTCCTGCCCTGGCTGCATGCTCGAGTCGCGGCTCCCGATGTGGGCCCATCCGAGGCTGTGGGAGGCGGGACCCCGGGGGGACGGTGGCGGCGCAGCACGGGCACTGCTCGCTGTCGCAGTCGTGCCGTGGATTCGTCGCTGCGCCCGCCTCGGCGACTGTGTCGATGGGCGGCTGCCATTGGGCGACGCACCCTGCACCAGGCTGACTAAACCAACACACACTCTCTCTCTAAAGGGACACTGTATTGATGAGCCATCGTTTTTCTTTTCGTAACAACTGCGGTCGACTGAAGCGTGATGATAGGGGGTGAGCGCACCGCAGGCAACGACCTCCACCACAGGAACAAGCACAACGGGTGGTCAACACTCGTTGCCCCACTCGTCCCATGGAGGAGGGGCCGCGGCCGGCAGGGCGTCTACTTGCCCCGGGCGTCATTCTCCTTCTCCTGGAAGCAGGTTCACTACGAGGGCGTGCCGCTGCGTCGCCACGACGGCCTGGATGTAGCGCTCGAGGTTTTCCGCCGCGAGCCGCTGCCAGGGCCATGTCGCAGAAAGTATCGACCGCCGCCGCGACCTCCGGCTCCGGGTGGGCTGCCTTGACGGCACCGGCGGTGCGGATCGCCGCGGCGTAGTCATTGGCGGCCGCGCGGCCGACGAAGGAGTCGATGCGGGCGTCTTCGGTGCGGCGCTTGACGACGGCACGGTCGAGCGGCGTCGCGAACTTGAGCATCATGAGCGGCGTCGCGACCGGGGAGTACTTGGCCGCCTCCAGGGCGGGCCGCCTCGATGGTGGCCGCCACGGACCGGGCGGACTGCTGGACGGGCGGATTCGGCGGGGAGGCCCTGCGCCGCACACGGCTCCAGCGGTGCAGCGACGGTCTCGATGTCGGCGCTGTCGGTGAGCTCCTGCTGCAGCGCCCGGAGCTCCTTGCTGAAGGAAGCCCCGCTCTTCCGGGGCACGGAGCTTCTTCCACAAAGCCTCTGCCGTGACGTTCAGGGAGACGAGCATCTTGCTCTCGTACCCATACGACTGGGTCTCGAGCTTCGCTGCCCGCTCGACGTCCTGCATCTGGTTCTTGGCGGTGTCGATGAGATCGTCGTAGACGAAGACGGATGTGTCGGTTTGGTCGAGGGCCTTCAGGGTCGGGGCGGCCTCCTCCTCCACCGCGGCCTGGACGGCCTTGTACCGTGTGTACTCCCGCTCGAGGCTCTCCTTGTGCGCACTGCGCCCGCTGCACCTCGAGGCGCTGGAGGTACCCGATCTTGTTGCGGATCGCCGTGTTCTCCTCGATGTCCTCGGCGAGCTGGTGGTCAACGTC
>OY843736.1:0-7238 GCA_963693005.1 Alphaproteobacteria bacterium CMAR1
ACAGATGTGAGCGAGGACGAAGAGGCAACTGCGAGGGCAAAGAAGCCCGAAGGCCAGGGCGCCGTGGCGCCGAGTAGGCGTGTTATGTTGTTGTCTGAGTCCGCAGGGGGGGAAGTTTTTGGGTTTTGGGACGGGCGTCCCATTGTGTCTGCTGCCCCCACGACGCGGCGGTTCGTGGTCTCGCAGCGAGTCCTCCTGGAGCACCCTCGCGCGCGCAAAATGAAGAATGAAGAATGAAGAGCGTCAAGCATCAGCCGCATCGGTCGGCGAGAAACATGAACGACATCGAGGAAACAGATGTCGAGACCGAGCGGCGTCCCAGCACGCATCAACGGCGCGAAGGATCAAAAGGGCGAGGGCACGAAGCCCGCCACATGACGCGAGACGAAGACGAGCGCGCAAATGAAGACTGAAGAGCGCCAAACAGACGCTCGCGCGCGTGAAAAGACGAAGCGTCACCACCACACGCAGAACCGAATTCGTCCTCAGGCGACACGCAGCCGGCGCGGCTCGTGCGCAAGACATCAAACGCCGCCAAATGGGCGACAGATGTGAGCGAGGACGAAGAGGCGACTGCGAGGGCAAAGAAGCCCGAGCGGTGACGCGCGCGCACAACATAATGAAGAGCGTCAAAATCAGCCGCATCGGTCGGCGCAAAACATCACACGACATCGAGGAAACAGATGTCGAGACCGAGCGGCGTCCCAGCACGCATCGACGGCGCGAGGGATCAAAAGGGCGAGGGCACGAAGCCCGCCGCTTGACGCCAGACGAAGACGAGCGCGCAAATGAAGACTGAAGAGCGCCAAACAGACGCTCGCGCGCGCAAAGACGAAGCGTCACCACAACACGCAGAACCGAATTCGTCCTCAGGCGTCACGCAGCCGGCGCGGCTCGTGCGCAAGACATCAAACGCCGCCAAGTGGGCGACAGATGTGAGCGAGGACGAAGAGGCAACTGCGAGGGCAAAGAGGCCCGAGCGGTGACGCGCGCGCAAAATGAAGAATGAAGAATGAAGAGCGTCAAGCATCAGCCGCATCGGTCGGCGAGAAACATGAACGACATCGAGGAAACAGATGTCGAGACCGAGCGGCGTAAAAGGGCGAGGGCACGAAGCCCGCCGCTTGACGCCAGACGAAGACGAGCGCGGGAATGAAGACTGTAGAGTGCCAAACAGACGCTCGCGCGCGTGAAAAGACGAAGCGTCACCACAAAACACAGAACCGAATTCGTCCTCAGGCGACACGCAGCCGGCACGGCTCGTGCGCAAGACATCAAACGCCGCCAAATGGGCGACAGATGTGAGCGAGGACGAAGAGGCGACTGCGAGGGCAAAGAAGCCCGAGCGGTGACGCGCGCGCAGAACAGAATGAAGAGCGTCAAAATCAGCCGCATCGGTTGGCGCAAAACATCACACGACATCGAGGAAACAGATGTCGAGACCGAGCGGCGTCCCAGCACGCATCGACGACGCGAGGGATCAAAAGGGCGAAGGCACAAAGCCCGCCACATGACGCGAGACGAAGACGAGCGCGCAAATGAAGACTGAAGAGCGCCAAACAGACGCTCGCGCGCGTGAAAAGACGAAGCGTCACCACCACACGCAGAACCGAATTCGTCCTCAGGCGACACGCAGCCGGCGCGGCTCGTGCGCAAGACATCAAACGCCGCCAAATGGGCGACAGATGTGAGCGAGGACGAAGAGGCGACTGCGAGGGCAAAGAAGCCCGAGCGGTGACGCGCGCGCAGAACAGAATGAAGAGCGTCAAAATCAGCCGCATCGGTCGGCGCAAAACATCACACGACATCGAGGAAACAGATGTCGAGACCGAGCGGCGTCCCAGCACGCATCGACGGCGCGAGGGATCAAAAGGGCGAAAGCACGAAGCCCGCCACTTGACGCGAGACGAAGACGAGCGCGCAAATGAAGACTGAAGAGCGCCAAACAGACGCTCGCGCGCAAAGACGAAGCGTCACCACAACACGCAGAACCGAATTCGTCCTCAGGCGACACGCAGCCGGCGCGGCTCGTGCGCAAGACATCAAACGCCGCCAAATGGGCGACAGATGTGAGCGAGGACGAAGAGGCAACTGCGAGGGCAAAGAAGCCCGAGCGGTGACGCGCGCGCAAAATGAAGAATTTGAAGAATGAAGAGCGTCAAGCATCAGCCGCATCGGTCGGCGAGAAACATGAACGACATCGAGGAAACATGTGGAGACCGAGCGGCGTAAAAGGGCGAGGGCACGAAGCCCGCCGCTTGACGCCAGACGAAGACGAGCGCGGGAATGAAGACTGTAGAGTGCCAAACAGACGCTCGCGCGCGTGAAAAGACGAAGCGTCACCACAAAACACAGAACCGAATTCGTCCTCAGGCGACACGCAGCCGGCACGGCTCGTGCGCAAGACATCAAACGCCGCCAAATGGGCGACAGATGTGAGCGAGGACGAAGAGGCGACTGCGAGGGCAAAGAAGCCCGAGCGGTGACGCGCGCGCACAACAGAATGAAGAGCGTCAAAATCAGCCGCATCGGTCGGCGCAAAACATCACACGACATCGAGGAAACAGATGTCGAGAGACCGAGCGGCGTCCCAGCACGCATCGACGGCGCGAGGGATCAAAAGGGCGAAGGCACGAAGCCCGCCACATGACGCGAGACGAAGACGAGCGCGCAAATGAAGACTGAAGAGCGCCAAACAGACGCTCGCGCGCGTGAAAAGACGAAGCGTCACCACCACAAAACACAGAACCGAATTCGTACTCAGGCGACACGCAGCCGGCGCGGCTCGTGCGCAAGACATCAAACGCCGCCAAATGGGCGGCAGATGTCGGAAGACGAAGAGGCGACTGCGAGGGCAAAGAAGCCCGAGCGGTGACGCGCGCGCACAACATAATGAAGAGCGTCAAAATCAGCCGCATCGGTCGGCGCAAAACATCACACGACATCGAGGAAACAGATGTCGAGACCGAGCGGCGTCCCAGCACGCATCGACGGCGCGAGGGATCAAAAGGGCGAAGGCACGAAGCCCGCCACATGACGCGAGACGAAGACGAGCGCGCAAATGAAGACTGAAGAGCGCCAAACAGACGCTCGCGCGCGTGAAAAGACGAAGCGTCACCACCACAAAACACAGAACCGAATTCGTACTCAGGCGACACGCAGCCGGCGCGGCTCGTGCGCAAGACATCAAACGCCGCCAAATGGGCGGCAGATGTCGGAAGACGAAGAGGCGACTGCGAGGGCAAAGAAGCCCGAGCGGTGACGCGCGCGCACAACATAATGAAGAGCGTCAAAATCAGCCGCATCGGTCGGCGCAAAACATCACACGACATCGAGGAAACAGATGTCGAGAGACCGAGCGGCGTCCCAGCACGCATCGACGACGCGAGGGATCAAAAGGGCGAAGGCACGAAGCCCGCCACATGACGCGAGACGAAGACGAGCGCGCAAATGAAGACTGAAGAGCGCCAAACAGACGCTCGCGCGCGTGAAAAGACGAAGCGTCACCACCACAAAACACAGAACCGAATTCGTACTCAGGCGACACGCAGCCGGCGCGGCTCGTGCGCAAGACATCAAACGCCGCCAAATGGGCGGCAGATGTCGGAAGACGAA
Source organism: Alphaproteobacteria bacterium CMAR1 (assembly GCA_963693005.1). GTDB lineage: Bacteria > Pseudomonadota > Alphaproteobacteria > UBA6184 > UBA6184 > Bodonicaedibacter. The sequence goes on from OY843736.1 coordinate 3,616, forward strand.
GAGGCGACTGCGAGGGCAAAGAAGCCCGAGCGGTGACGCGCGCGCACAACATAATGAAGAGCGTCAAAATCAGCCGCATCGGTCGGCGCAAAACATCACACGACATCGAGGAAACAGATGTCGAGACCGAGCGGCGTCCCAGCACGCATCGACGGCGCGAGGGATCAAAAGGGCGAAGGCACGAAGCCCGCCACATGACGCGAGACGAAGACGAGCGCGCAAATGAAGACTGAAGAGCGCCAAACAGACGCTCGCGCGCGAAAAGACGAAGCGTCACCACAACACGCAGAACCGAATTCGTCCTCGGGCAACACGCACCGGCGCGGCTCGTGCGCAAGACATCAAACGCCGCCAAATGGGCGGCAGATGTCGGAAGACGAAGAGGCGACTGCGAGGCAAAGAAGCCCGAGCGGTGACGCGCGCGCACAACAGAATGAAGAGCGTCAAAATCAGCCGCATCGGTCGGCGCAAAACATCACACGACATCGACGAAACAGATGTCGAGAGACCGAGCGGCGTCCCAGCACGCATCGACGGCGCGAGGGATCAAAAGGGCGCGGGCACGAAGCCCGCCGCTTGACGCGAGACGAAGACGAGCGCGCGATGAAGGAGCGCGCGAAGAATGAAGAGCGTCAACAGCCGCAATCGGTCATCGAGCTGGAAAGCACGCGACATCCACACCTGGGGGGGCCCGAGCATCGGAGGACCGACGGCGGCATCCCGAGCAGCAAGGGCTCAAGGGATGCGGGGCGGAGGCAGCACGGAGCCCGCGACTGACGCAAACGAAGACGAAGCCGAAGACGAAGAAACGAAGAAACGAAGAACGAAGAAACGAAGACGTGCCTCCTTCAATCGACGGACGACTGAACCGAGCTAAAAAAGTTGCAGTTCTGTACAGCGGCGTGCCGCCATGAATGCCTTGGAGAGGCAAATGCCTTGGAGAGGCAAAAGAAAAACGAGGCTGCGGTGGCGGGAACCGGACCTGGCTTCTTGCTGAGGATTGATTGAGCGTGGCGAGTCGTGCGAGACTTCCACGGGCGATAGCATCGCTGGACACAACATACTGCCTACTCAGTCACCAACTTCCATCGTTGCAAGCAGCGAGTACAATAGTTTCGCAAAGAGAACGGAATAGGCCATGGATGGGGTTGCTTGCGCAAATTGTGCGTAATGTTTTGATTGAGTCAATGTGAATTGTTCCTACCGAGGTGATTACGATAGGTTTGAAGATGATCTTTGATCCATCGATCTCAGAGTTCCACGAAGCGTATTTCTTGTGCTTCGCCATGTCTCGGTTCTTCAGCGTGCCGACCCGGTCCGTGTCTTGCGAGATGTGAACAACGGTGATATCAAGCACGTAGATCCCACCACTTGGGAGGATGACAAGGACATCGGGGCCTTCGACAGCACGAGAGAGCACTTTCGGGAAGTGGGACTTGAGATTGGTGGTCGCGTATAATCCATGCATGTTGAGAACACGCACCATTCCAGAAGCGGTCAGGTTGTGGCGTGTCAGGTGGAAAGATTTGCTGCAGGTGGAGCAAGTGAGCGCGTGGTCCACGTCCGCTGGCTCGTCACGACAGATCGCTGCAATCGACATGGGTATGTTGAGAAGCATACGGGCAGCGAACATAAACTCTTGGTCAGACAGCTCGTCGCGGGCATCGTGTGGGAAGTGGGAGAGCCAGAACGGTTGGTTTTGGTGACTGGACTGCTCGTGGTACGCAATGAGGATGTCTCTCTTCACGGAAGTGTTGCGCCCGCTTTCGGTGCGTCGCCACGCGTCAGTCAGCAACTTGTCAAAGACTTGCATCGCCTCTTTTGGATTGTTTTCAAAGGCAGCACGATGAGTCAGTTTCCAGTGTGCGATCCCGAACCCGCCAACGGCTAGTGGAGCATAAAGCTGCATGCGTTGGGCGTCGGTGAGGTCGGGCTTTTTCAGCACCCAGGCGGCATAGTCGGAGTTCGTCACAGATACTGCCGCAGCGACTTCTTCCATGAGCGCGGGGCGAGAGCAGGCGAAGGCGTGGTGCCAGCGCCGCGAAGTGAGACGGATGAGGTTCAGAGCATACTGCGGTCGGAGTCGATGTAGGACCTTGTGGAGCAGGAGTTCAGCTTGAGAAAGACGTTCAAAATCCGTTGGCATTGCTTTCACGGAGTCAGCAGCAATGTAGCCGCCGAGGAAGATGGTCGACTGAGAGACGCTGATTTTCGTTGCATCAAAGTATCCGAACTGCTGCTGGGAGCAGACAATTTTGCTCTTTTCGCCGATGAAGGGGAGGTTGATTGCGGCAAATTGGGAATTGATCTCAGCAACGAGCGTCGACAGCTTGTCGGGCTCACAGAAAATCGCAACATCGTCAGTGGCGCATCGAAGATGCGCGGCGTGCTTTCGAACGAGAGGTGCGGTCACAGCCGCAAAGAATAGAGAAGATGGAACCGATCCTTGAGTTTCACCACAGTGAATCGAGTATTCCTGCATGGCAGCCGCCCCGTTGAACCAGACGGCTGTGTTGTTCGTGTACTCGAACCGGAAGAGACCGACCAGTTCTGGGCAGTTTTCCTTGATGAAGTCGAAGATCGCTTGCCGAGAGATGTTGTTGAACGCACCACTGCAGTCACCAATGAACACCGCCAAGTTACGATCCAGCGCTACTTGCACGTCCTTGACCGTTGATCGAATGCCATCGAATCTCGCGACGGCTTGCTCCTGCGGAATGAGCTCACGGATCCTGCGTCGAGAGTGTTGCAGCATGAGGCGCCAGGAGACCTTGATCCAGAAGTCGCCAACCGCTACCGGTCTGATTTTGCCATTCGGTTTGACAAACGGGATTAGAATACCCGTGGAGTGCAAGGTCCGGAGTGATGAGTCCAGTTCGTCCCTGCAGATCCTTGTGATATGGGTGTCGACAAACACACCGCACATCGGATTGAAAAGGCATGGCAGCATCAGTTCGCGGGTCCATCCGGTGATTCCTTTGGCTTTCATGCGGCCGCACGCCTTGACGGCGGCAATCACTCGGGCGCGTCTGGCATGGGAGACAGCCGGCGCATCGGCAGACAAGTCAGTAATCGTCTGGGCATGTGGGTTTAGCTTGCGTTCAATCTCAGCGGAGTTTTCAGCGGAGAAAGGAGCGACGCCGGTGCGCGCAAAACACTCGAGCGCCTTCCGCCCGCAGCCCTTCCGAATCAGCGATTCTGCCTTCTTCGCACTGCGATCAACAGAAATCTCGATGTCAGGTGGAGGAGTTTGGTCGTCGTCATCATTTTGAGCACGTAGATTGTGCGTTCTTTTCGCCACACTTACGGACGAGCCGTCAGGATGGGTGGTGGTGATGATTTCCTCGGTTTGCGTGACCACGTTGGTCGTGACATCCTGGGACTGAGAGACTGAGACCGACATCGCAGCAGCATCTTTGAAGAACTGAGTGAACAGACGAACACGGTCCGCCCGAGAGCTGACCAGTCGAGTGAGGCGTTGACAGAGCTCATGGACAGGGTTCCTCGTGTTGCGTCGGAGGAAGAAGATCGGAGCACACGTGGCCATGATGAAGTAGGACTCTTTCTCGCAGTCAGACGCAGTGTTCGGCGGGTTCAACGCATCTTGGCAGCAGGCCGCAAAC
>OY843737.1:0-2364 GCA_963693005.1 Alphaproteobacteria bacterium CMAR1
TCGCTGCTGCCGCCGTAGAAGGTCCTGGATCTGGGCCCAAACGGGCTCTCGCGGCGGCGGCGGGCGGATGTGTACGCCAGCTGGGCTTCCGCTCCCCGCGCAGGGGCCAGGGCTTCAAGGGTCGCCCCGAAGGAACTTCACCCACGGCTGGGTCGCCTGGTGGGTGCGGTGCCCTTGACTCGCGCGGCAGCGATGGGGTCCTGTAAATCGAGTCGACTTCTACCGGCCCCCGCGGTGGTGTGGGACCGTGCGGCGGAGTCCTCTGCGACATCCCTTTCGCCATCAACTGCGTTGCGCAGGAGTGAGTCTCACCGGCTCTTTCGCAAACTCTGATTTGATGTTGCGCACGGCATTTTGCATCTTTGATGGCGACCGCATCCACTCACCCATTGGAGGGGACTCCGGCATTCCTTGGAGAACGCGCATGCCGCACACAGATCCGGATGCCGCACAAAGATCGGATGCCGCGCACACAGATCGTCCGCTGGTGCGCAAGTTCTTCACCACATTCCGAGCACGAAAACTCCTGCGCAACGCAGGGCAGAGTTCTCAACAGGGACAGGGGCCAGCTCGGCGGCTTGTTTTTGTCGGTCCGCCCATTGAACTCCAACGCTGGTGGGCGCCAAGACGTCAACTTCGGGTTGTGCCCGGAAGCCCCCCCATGAAGACGATTGAGGCGCAGGTGTTTTGAAACCTTCACTTCGCTTCGTGCGAACCGGATGGCGTCCAGAGGCTCTTTGACCGGCCGTCCCCTGTGACTACGCGCCGAAAGGAGCGGGCGTCGGCGACGACCGGGACGTCGGCAACGGACGGCTCCGCGGCGCAGCGTTGGAGACCCTGGCCAATGACTTGAACACCGAGAAGCAGGCGTGCTCCGAAGGGCCGAGGAAAAGCCACACATCAAACACTGGGCCCCGCTCAGCACACACCGCTCGCAATGCAATCGAATGCCCAACTTTGTGCACGCTTTCGGCTCGGCGGGCTTCCGGCTCGTCGGGGAGGGGTGAAGAGCCGTGGAGTGAAGACTCTCCACCTTCACCTTCACCTTCACCCGCCCACCCGGTCCGAGTGGTAAGGCGAAGTCCAAGTCTTCACTCCGAAATCACTCCGAAAGAAAGCTAAAGACAAGTCTTCACCCAGGAGGGTCCACCCGTCCGCGACACCAACGTTCTCAGGGTCGGCTCGCGTTTTGCGGAGGGGCAAGCTTTCCCAAATCCGGAGTTCTCTCTTTGTTTGTTGTTGTTTTTTCTTCGGCGGCAAGGGAAAGATCTGCTTCGGCGTTCAGGCCCAAGCGTGCAGGATGTCACGGCAGTGACCGGATCTTGATCGGGCAGCTCCCCGTTCGGACGACAACCGCGCGCCAAGCCCGTTCACGACCGTCTTGCGACCGGTGATCGAGCAAAGGTGTTCCGGGAAACCGTGGGCCCCAGGACAGGGCGAAGCGGCGGTTTGCTGACCTGCGGCGGCTGGCACGAGCGGCGGAGACACAAGAGACGCAAAACCCCCCAGAAGATAGCGTCGCTCACGAGCGTGGGCAAAAAGGTCGGTTGCGGAGGCGGTTGGGGTGCCCGGACCCGGCTCGAGGTGGGCCTTTGATACAGTTCAAACCGTCAGGATTCCAAACCGATGCCCAGCATCACCACGGCCAAGAGGGGCGAGAGAACGACACCGCGGTTGTGCGGTGGCGCCCTCGCAATTTCGATTTGTAAAAGTCGGAAGCGCGAAGAGTCGGTGTGTCAGATTGTGGAAGTAACCGCCTTCCTGAGCGACCTTGCCTGACATCATTGCATTCCTGACGGTCCGACCTTTTTTGGTTTCTGTCTCGGGAAACTGCCCAACACGCCAATTCGAGACGCTCTGCAGTCGCTGCCTTTCCGTTCAACTCTTTTCACGAAGGTGCGAATTCAATTTGTAACACTTGCAACAAGAAGTGGGCTCATGAAGTTGTATCCGTCATCCTGAGAGAGTCCTGTAGATATGCACGACATCAGCTCCTACTCACAAAGATACAAATTCCAAAGTCATCGGCAGATTGCCTGTGTCCGGTCCCCGCCGTCCAAGAAATGAAAAAAAGCTGCCTGAGGCAGCACAAAAATTCCTCGAAAGAGCTACGGGTTTTATGCGTTTAGCAACTTGAAAGCGTCCCAAAGGTCAGTGCTTTCTTAGTCCCTGCGCAAGGCTTGCACAGGCAAGGCGCGGACCTACACGGGAGTTTGTCTGTGAATGGGCTAAAAAGAACGTAGAGAATGCGCGAAACGGGATTCAACACAGTGAGGAAGTTTGTTGGTTCGCCCAACTGCTTTCGCACTTGCGAACACGCACAGACTCACGAATCGATTCGCAATCGAGACCATTCTGCACACA
>OY843738.1:0-11022 GCA_963693005.1 Alphaproteobacteria bacterium CMAR1
GACGGGATCAAAAATGGGGTCATTTTGAGCTCCGGACCAACTTTTCCGGAAAAATAAAAATCCGCATCCCGTGAAGTTTTCGACCAATGCGATCCCCCGATTCCGCTGGCAGGAATGTGAAACTTTCACTTTTGAAGATTTCGAATTTTCCACCAAAAGTCCAAAAATGACCCCTCTGGACCCCATGTGTGTCTGTCTGTCTGTCCTTCGGTCGGCGGTTGGCTCTCGCAGCAGGAACGGTCTCCAGAGCCGGCAAATGGTGATTATTGGAGATTAGGTGATTCTTCAAACGATTTCAACCGTTTCTCCCACCAACTCAGCGGGACAACGATGCCGGAGCCGAAAAGGACGATTTTGGGGCCCATATTCGGTGTCCAATAGCTTATCAATAGTGCAATAGCGACCATGTAGGGGGTCGAAATTTCGGGGAAAAAATGTCCCCAAAACGCATCAAAATGACGAAACTCGGTCCGTAAACGGCCCAATTGCCCATTTTGACACATTCGCAGACCGAAAACGGCATATTTGAAAAATCGAAAAATGGTCATTTTTCCTTCGGTGGTGCCTATTGCAGTAGCTATTGACTACCGCAGTAGCTACAAGCTACCGAAGGGGTCCGGCCCTTGGCAGAATCCGAGCAAACAAACGGCTCGAAGCACCACAGAACTAGGATTAGGGTTAGGGTTAGGGTTAGGGTTAGGGTTAGGGTTAGGGTCGCCGAGCCGAGCACCGCCAGGTGGTCAAACGGCCCCCAACGTACCCACCACCCCGGTCCCCAAAATCGGTCAGAATCCGGCATTTTTGGAAATCCGGCCTCGGAAAAATCCGGCCAAAAAAACAAAGTGGCGGACCGAATAGCTGCGGAAATTTGCTATACATCCGGCGAAGACAACACTGAAAAATATTTTTTCTCGGCCCGGAACGGTCGCTTTGGTCCTCTGGGAAACCCCTCCCGGCCGCGTCCGTCGTGTCCGTCCGTGTCCGCGATTTTCGTGTCCCTCCGCATCCGGCGTAGGAATGTCGTCCGGAGCTGGCAGATGGCTCATTTCACAGCTGAGAACGTGCCCTATGGAACGGAGAATGCTGCCAGAAGGTGCCGAGCCACCGCAACAAAACCCCACAAACTATGAAATCCGGAATTTTGGCTTACAGCCCTGCCTTGGGGGGTGGTGGGGGCACCTTGGTGGTGACCAAAGTGGTCGAAAAAATATTTTTTTCCGACATCTCAAAAACGAAATCCGGGCTACAAATGGGGATAGAATCCGGTTTGGGTGATTTTTCGGCCCAAAAAAATATTTCTGGCGACCCGAAAATTTTGGGCCCAAAATGGTCGACCAAAAAAAGTCGAAAAATTTTCACCTCAAACCCGCCCAAAATGGTGAATCCTACCACGTGACGGGGAATTCTACCCGTCTGCCCACTTTTCCGACCGAAACACATTTTTTTTTCAGCACTTGGTCATGGTCATGTTTGCCTATTGACTACCGAAGCAGCCGCCCTTGGCCGTTTTCAAGCCTCCAGAACACCTCTGCCTGCCGGGACTTCAAAACATTCGGCTCGGCGTACCAACGGACCTAGGGTTAGGGTTAGGGTTAGGGTTAGGGTTAGGGTTAGGGTTAGGGTTAGGGTTAGGGTCGCCGAGCCGAGCACCGCCAGGTGGTCAAACGGCCCCCAACGTACCCACCACCCCGGTCCCAAAATCGGTCAGAATCCGGCATTTTTGGAAATCCGGCCTCGGAAAAATGCGGCCAAAAAAACAAAATAGCGGACCGCATAGCTGCGGAAATTTGCTGTACATCCGGCGAAGACAACACAAAAAAAAAAAAATTTTTTCGGCCCCGAAGGCCGCCTAACCCTTCGGACCCCCGCGACCGTCCGTCCGTCCGTCCGTGCCCGTTTTCGTGTCCCTCGGCATCCGGCGTAGGAATGTCGTCCGGAGCTGGCAGATGGCTCATTTCACAGCTGAGAACGTGCCCTATGGACCCGAGAATGCTCCCAGAAGCTGCCGAGCCACCGCAACAAAACCCCACAAACTATGAAATCCGGATTTTTGGCTTACAGCCCTGCCTTGGGGGGTGGTGGGGCCACCTTGGTGGTGACCAAAGTGGTCGAAAAAATATTTTTTTCCGACATCTCAAAAGCGAAATCCGGGCTACAAAATGGGATAGAATCCGGTTTGGGTGATTTTTCGGACCAAAAAATTATTTCTGGCGACCCGAAAATTTTGGGCCCAAAATGGTCGACCAAAAAAAAGTTCGAAAATTTTCACCTCAAAACCGCCCAAAATGGTGAATCCTACCGTGAAATTCTACCCGTTTGCCCAATTTTCCGACCGAAACACATTTTTTTTTCACCACTTGGTCATGGTCATAGTTGCCTAATGACTACCGAAGCAGCCGCCCTTGGCCGTTTCCAAGCCTCGAGAACACCTGCCTGCCGGGACTTCAAAACAATCGGCTCGGCGTACCAACGGACCTAGGGTTAGGGTTAGGGTTAGGGTTAGGGTTAGGGTTAGGGTTAGGGTTAGGGTTGGGGTCTTCGAGCCGTTTAAGGTGTATACCTTATAAGGGGAGAACATCCTTTCTGGGAGGGGATCAAAAATGGGTCATTTTCGTCTCCGGAATAACTTTTCCGGAAAAATAAAAATCCGCGTCCCGTGAAGTTTTCGACGAATGCGATCCCCCAAATTCACCGGCGGGAATGTAAGAGTTTCACTTTTGACGATTTCGAATTTTCGACCAAAAGTCCAAAAATGACCCCTCTGGGCCCCATGTGTGTCTGTCCGTCCGTGCCCCCTTTTTTCTCCCGGGTGCTGGGGCCGCCAGGTCTGCAAAGTGGTGATTTGGGGAGCGTATGTTAACGCCATATCCCCGTCAACCGTGTATTGGCTGACGGGAGGGGCAAACAGAATCCGCACAAACTATGAAGTCCCAATTTTTGGCTTACAGCCCTGCCTTGGGGGTGCTTCGGGCACTTTTGGGGGGTCCCAGTGACCGAAAAAAAAAAGTTTGTCACGCGTCAAAATGGCGAAACAGGGGCTACAATTGGCCCAACCACGCGTTATCACGCATTTGCGGACCGAAAACGGCATATTTCAAAAATCGAAAAAATGTCACTTTTCCTTCGGTAGTACCTATTGCAGTAGCTATTGACTACTGCAGTAGCTACAAGCTACCGAAGGGGTCCGGCCTTTCGGCAGAATCCGAGCAAACAAACGGCTCGAAGCACCACAGAACTAGGATTAGGGTTAGGGTTAGGGTTAGGGTTAGGGTTAGGGTTAGGGTTAGGGTTAGGGTTAGGGTTAGGGTTAGGGTTAGGGTTGGGGTTAGGGTTAGGGTTAGGGTTAGGGTTAGGGTTAGGGTTAGGGTTAGGGTTAGGGTTAGGGTCGCCGAGCCGAGCACCGCCAGGTGGTCAAACGGCCCCCAACGTACCCACCACCCCGGTCCCAAAATCGGTCAGAATCCGGCATTTTTGGAAATCCGGCCTCGGAAAAATCCGGCCAAAAAAACAAAGTAGCGGACCGAATAGCTGCGGAAATTTGCTATACATCCGGCGAAGACAACACTCGAAAATATTTTTTTTCGGCCCCGAAAGGTCACTTTGGACCTTCGGACCCCCGCGTCCGTCCGTCCGTCCGTCCGTCCGTGCCCGTTTTCGTGTCCCTCGGCATTCGGGGTAGGAATGTCGTCCGGAGCTGGCAGATGGCTCATTTCACAGCTGAGAACGTGCCCTATGGAACGGAGAATGCTGCCAGAAGGTGCCGAGCCACCGCAACAAAACCCCACAAACTATGAAATCCGGATTTTTGGCTTACAGCCCTGCCTTGGGGGGTGGTGGGGCCACCTTGGTGGTGACCAAAGTGGTCGAAAAAATATTTTTTTCCGACATCTCAAAAACGAAATCCGGGCTACAAATTGCAATAGAATCCGGTTTGGGTGATTTTTCGGACCAAAAAATTATTTCTGGCGACCCGAAAATTTTGGGCCCAAAATGGTCGACCAAAAAAAGTTCGAAAATTTTCACCTCAAAACCGCCCAAAATGGTGAATCCTACCGTGAAATTCTACCCGTTTGCCCAATTTTCCGACCGAAACACATTTTTTTTTCACCACTTGGTCATGGTCATGTTTGCCTATTGACTACCGAAGCAGCCGCCCTTGGCCGTTTCCAAGCCTCGAGAACACCTGCCTGCCGGGACTTCAAAACAATCGGCTCGGCGTACCAACGGACCTAGGGTTAGGGTTAGGGTTAGGGTTAGGGTTAGGGTTAGGGTTAGGGTTAGGGTTGGGGTCCCGAGCCGATTGGGGGGGTCTTCCCACCCCAGAGGGAGGCCACCAACGTCGGAGGCAATACCCTTTTTCCCAAAATCCGGCCTTTCCCAACTTTGGTGAAAAAATATTTTTCCGTGGCGAAAAAAAAGTTTGTAGACCCGATTTTTTTTTTTTTTCCTCCGGTTATTTCATATTTTCACTTTTTGGGAAAAATTTTTTTGGGCCCAAAGTCCGGATTTCCCACCCCCGGACCAGGTGGCGTCGTCGTCGTCCGTCTGTCCCCCGCTCGTTCTCCGGCCTCCTAAGGCCTCTGGAGCTGGCAGATGGCTCAATGAGTCGGAAAAGTGTGTAATCTTGAAGCCCCGACCGGTTTCAGACCCTGCCGAGCCACCGCAACAAATCCCCACAAACTATGAGAATCCGGTTTTTGGCTTGCTGCTAAGCTATGGCAGCAGCAAGACCCACTTGGGGGTGACCAAAGTGGCCGAAAAAAAATATTTTTCAGGCGTCAAAATTACGTAACCCCGGCTGAAAATTGAAATACTCCCGGGTTTGGGTGATTTCCGGGCCCGCAAACCCACATCTGGGGACCCGACCAATTTCGGGCCCCCGGAAAATGACCAAAAATGGCCCCGTACATGCTACCAGCTTTTTCGGCAGAAAATCTCAAACCGTAAAAAGTTTGACACTCTCACCCACTGACGCTATTTCCGGCCTGATTTCCCACTTTCCCCACCGGAATACCCGTTTTTTCACCACCCGGCCCATGACCATGGCCGCCTGCTTGACGAGCGAAAATCGGTCCTTTTGACCCATTTTCAAGGGTCACACCTTCCAAAAAAAAGAATCGAAAAAATGTCTCAAACAGTGTAAAAACGGTGAATCCGACCTAGCCACGGTGAAAACTCCCCGTTTCCCCACGTTTCCGACCAAAACACATGCTTTTTTTCACCACTTGCCCACAGTCATGGTTGCCTATTGACTACCGAAGAGCCGGCCCTTGGCCGTTTTCAAGGGTCGAAAACAGTATCCGGCTGCCGCATCGCTGCGGAAAACATCGGCTCGGGCACCAGAGAACTAGGATTAGGGTTAGGGTTAGGGTTAGGGTTAGGGTTAGGGTTAGGGTTAGGGTCTTCGAGCCGTTTAAGGTGTATACCTTATAAGGGGAGAACATCCTTTCTGGGACGGGATCAAAAATGGGGTCATTTTCGTCTCCGGACCAACTTTTCCGGAAAAATAAAAATCCGCGTCCCGTGAAGTCTTCGACCAATGCGATCGTGCAATTTCACTGGCAGGAATGTAAAACTTTCACTTTTGGAGATTTCGAATTTTCGACCAAAAGTCCAAAAATGACCCCTTCGGACCCCATGTGTGTCCGTCCGTCTGTCGGTCTTTGGTTGGCACTCGTGGCAGCAATGGTCTCCAGAGCTGGCAAATGGTGATTTTCAGAGATCAGGTGTGTCTCCAAACGATTTCAACCGTTTCTCGCACCAACTCCGCGGCACAACGATGCTAGAGCCGAAAAGGACGTTTTTGGGCCCATATTCGGTGCCCAATAGCTTATCAATAGTGCAATAGCGACCATGTAGCGGGTCATAATTTCGGGGAAAAAATGTCCCAAAACGCATCAAAATGACGAAACTGGGTCCGTGAATGGCCCAATTCCCCATTTTGACACATTTGCGGACCGAAAACGGCATATTTGAAAAATCGAAAAATGGTCATTTTTCCTTCGGTGGTGCCTATTGCGAGCTACGGAAGGGGTCCGGCCCTTGGCAGAGTCCGAGCAAACAAACGGCTCGAAGCACCACAGAACTAGGATTAGGGTTAGGGTTAGGGTTAGGGTTAGGGTTAGGGTTAGGGTCGCCGAGCCGAGCACCGCCAGGTGGTCAAACGGCCCCCAACGTACCCACCACCCCGGTCCCAAAATCGGTCAGAATCCGGCATTTTTGGAAATCCGGCCTCGGAAAAATCCGGCCAAAAAAACAAAGTAGCGGACCGAATAGCTGCGGAAGTTTGCTATACATCCGGCGAAGACAACACTCGAAAATATTTTTTTTCGGCTCCGAAAGGTCACTTTGGACCCCTTGACCCCCGCGTCCGTGTCCGTCCGTCCGTCCGTCCGTCCGTCCGTGCCCGTTTTCGTGTCCCTCGGCATCCGGCGTAGGAATGTCGCCAAAGGCTGGCAGATGGCTCATTTCACAGCTGAGAACGTGCCCTATGGACCCGAGAATGCTCCCAGAAGCTGCCGAGCCACCGCATCAAAACCCCACAAAGTATGAAATCCGGATTTTTGGCTTACGGCCCTGCCTTGGGGGGTGGTGGGGCCACCTTGGTGGTGACCAAAGTGGTCGAAAAAATATTTTTTTCCGACATCTCAAAAACGAAATCCGGGCTACAAACGGGGATAGAATCTGGTTTGGGTGATTTTTCGGCCCAAAAAAATATTTCTGGCGACCCGAAAATTTTTGGCCCAAAATGGTCGACCAAAAAAAGTCGAAAAATTTTCACCTCAAAACCGCCCAAAATCGTGAATCCCACCCCGTGACGGAAAATTCTACCCGTTTGCCCACTTTTCCGACCGAAACACATTTTTTTTTCACCACTTGGTCATGGTCATGGTTGCCTATTGACTACCGAAGCAGCCGCCCTTGGCCGTTTCCAAGCCTCCAGAACACCTGCCTGCCGGGACTTCAAAACAATCGGCTCGGCGTACCAACGGACCTAGGGTTAGGGTTAGGGTTAGGGTTAGGGTTAGGGTTAGGGTTAGGGTCGCCGAGCCGAGCACCGCCAGGTGGTCAAACGGCCCCCAACGTACCCACCACCCCGGTCCCAAAATCGGTCAGAATCCGGCATTTTTGGAAATCCGGCCTCGCAAAAATCCGGCCAAAAAAACAAAGTAGCGGACCGAATAGCTGCGGAAATTTGCTATACATCCGGCGAAGACAACACTCGAAAATATTTTTTTTCGGCCCCGAAAGGTCACTTTGGTCCCCCTGACCCCCGCGTCCGTGTCCGTCCGTCCGTCCGTCCGTCCGTCCGTCCGTGCCCGTTTTCGTGTCCCTCAGCATTCTGCGTAGGAATGTCGCCAGAAGCTGGCAGATGGCTCATTTCACAGCTGGGAACGTGCCCTATGGACCCGAGAATGCTCGCAGAAGCTGCCGAGCGACCGCAACAAAACCCCACAAACTATGAAATCCGGAATTTTGGCTTGCGGACATGCCTTGGGGGGTGGTGGGGCCAACTTGGCGGTGACCAAAGTGGTCGAAAAAATATTTTTTTCCGACATCTGAAAAACGAAATCCGGGCTACAAATGGGGATAGAATCCGGTTTGGGTGATTTTTCGGCCCAAAAAAATATTTCTGGCGACCCGAAAATTTTGGGCCCAAAATGGTCGACCAAAAAAAGTCGAAAATTTTTCACCTCAAAACCGCCCAAAATGGTGAATCCTTCCCCGTGACGTGAAATTCTACCCGTTTGCCCACTTTTCCGAGCAAAACACATTTTTTTTTCACCACTTGACCATGGTCATGGTTGCCTATTGACTACCGAAGCAGCCGCCCTTGGCCGTTTTCAAGCCTCCAGAACACCTGCCTGCCGGGACTTCAAAACAATCGGCTCGGCGTACCAACGGACCTAGGGTTAGGGTTAGGGTTAGGGTTAGGGTTAGGGTTAGGGTTAGGGTTAGGGTTAGGGTTAGGGTTAGGGTTAGGGTCGCCGAGCCGAGCACCGCCAGGTGGTCAAACGGCCCCCAACGTACCCACCACCCCGGTCCCAAAATCGGTCAGAATCCGGCATTTTTGGAAATCCGGCCTCGGAAAAATCCGGCCAAAAAAACAAAGTAGCGGACCGAATAGCTGCGGAAGTTTGCTATACATCCGGCGAAGACAACACTCGAAAATATTTTTTTTCGGCCCGGAACGGTCACTTTGGACCCCTTGACCCCCGCGTCCGTCCGTCCGTCCGTCCGTCCGTGCCCGTTTTCGTGTCCCTCAGCATCCGGCGTAGGAATGTCGTCCAGAGCTGGCAGATGGCTCATTTCACAGCTGGGAACGTGCCCTATGGACCCGAGAATGCTCCCAGAAGCTGCCGCAACGAAACCCCACAAAGTATGAAATCCGGATTTTTGGCTTGCGGACATGCCTTGGGGGGTGCTGGGGCCACCTTGGTGGTGACCAAAGTGGCCGAAAAAATATTTTTTTCCGACATCTCAAAAACGAAAACCGGGCTACAAATTGCAATAGAATCCGGTTTGGGTGATTTTTCGGCCCAAAAAAATATTTCCGGCGACCCGAAAATTTTGGGCCCAAAATGGCCCAAAATGGCCCAAAATACCGAAGGCCGCACCGACCCCGAAAGCCAAAGGAACACCATCCAGCGAGAACCGAAGCGAAGCGAGGTTCGAGCGGCGGACGAACGCCACCCTGGATGAGCACCGACCCCGAAAGCCAAAGGAACACCATCCAGCGAGAACCGAAGCGAAGCGAGGTTCGAGCGGCGGACGAACGCCACCCTGGATGAGCACCGACCCCGAAAGCCAAAGGAACACCATCCAGCGAGAACCGAAGCGAAGCGAGGTTCGAGCGGCGGACGAACGCCACCCTGGATGAGCACCGACCCCGAAAGCCAAAGGAACACCATCCAGCGAGAACCGAAGCGAAGCGAGGTTCGAGCGGCGGACGAAAGCCACCCTGGATGAGCACCGACCCCGAAAGCCAAAGGAACACCATCCAGCGAGAACCGAAGCGAAGCGAGGTTCGAGCGGCGGACGAACGCCACCCTGGATGAGCACCGACCCCGAAAGCCAAAGGAACACCATCCAGCGAGAACCGAAGCGAAGCGAGGTTCGAGCGGCGGACGAACGCCACCCTGGATGAGCACCGACCCCGAAAGCCAAAGGAACACCATCCAGCGAGAACCGAAGCGAAGCGAGGTTCGAGCGGCGGACGAAAGCCACCCTGGATGAGCACCGACCCCGAAAGCCAAAGGAACACCATCCAGCGAGAACCGAAGCGAAGCGAGGTTCGAGCGGCGGACGAACGCCACCCTGGATGAGCACCGACCCCGAAAGCCAAAGGAACACCATCCAGCGAGAACCGAAGCGAAGCGAGGTTCGAGCGGCGGACGAACGCCACCCTGGATGAGCACCGACCCCGAAAGCCAAAGGAACACCATCCAGCGAGAACCGAAGCGAAGCGAGGTTCGAGCGGCGGACGAACGCCACCCTGGATGAGCACCGACCCCGAAAGCCAAAGGAACACCATCCAGCGAGAACCGAAGCGAAGCGAGGTTCGAGCGGCGGACGGACGCCACCCTCAGCCACTTTCCGGTTAGGTTAGGGTTAGGGTTAGGGTTAGGGTTAGGGTTAGGGTTAGGGTTAGGGTTAGGGTTAGGGTTAGGGTTAGGGTTAGGGTTAGGGTTAGGGTTAGGGTTAGGGTTAGGGTCGCCGAGCCGAGCACCGCCAGGTGGTCAAACGGCCCCCAACGTACCCACCACCCCGGTCCCAAAATCGGTCAGAATCCGGCATTTTTGGAAATCCGGCCTCGGAAAAATTCGGCCAAAAAAACAAAATAGCGGACCGAATAGCTGCGGAAATTTGCTATACATCCGGCGAAGACAACACTCAAAAATATTTTTTTTCGGCCCCGAAAGGTCACTTTGGTCCCCTTGACCCCCCGTGGGTGTCGGTGTCGGTTCGTGTCGGTGTCCGCGTTTTCCGTGTCCCTCGGCATCCGGCGTGGGAATGTCGTCCGGAGCTGGCAGATGGCTCATTTCACAGCTGAGAACGTGCCCTATGGACCCGAGAGTGCTCCCAGAGGCTGCCAAGTCACCGCAACAAAACCCCACAAACTATGAAATCCGGATTTTGTCATTGCGGACATGCCTTGGGGGGTGGTGGGGCCACCTTGGTGGTGACCAAAGTGGCCGAAAAAATAATTTTTTCCGACATCTCAAAAACGAAATCCGGGCTACAAATTGAAATAGAATCCGGTTTGGGTGATTTTTCGGCCCAAAAAAATATTTTTGGCGACCCGAAAATTTTGGGCCCAAAATGGTCGACCAAAAAAAAGTCGAAAATTTTCACCTCAAAACCGCCCAAAATGGTGAATCCTGCCACGTGAAGTGAAATTCTACCCGTTTGCCCGCTTTTCCGACCGAAACACATTTTTTTTTCACCACTTGGTCATGGTCATGTTTGCCTATTGACTACCGAAGCAGCCGCCCTTGGCCGTTTTCAAGCCTCCAGAACACCTGCCTGCCGGGACTTCAAAACAATCGGCTCGGCGTACCAACGGACCTAGGGTTAGGGTTAGGGTTAGGGTTAGGGTTAGGGTTAGGGTTAGGGTTAGGGTTAGGGTTAGGGTTAGGGTTAGGGTTAGGGTTAGGGTTAGGGTTAGGGTTAGGGTTAGGGTTAGGGTTAGGGTTAGGGTTAGGGTTAGGGTTAGGGTTAGGGTTAGGGTTAGGGTTAGGGTTAGGGTTAGGGTTAGGGTTAGGGTTAGGGTTAGGGTTAGGGTTAGGGTTAGGGTTAGGGTTAGGGTTAGGGTTAGGGTTAGGGTTAGGGTTAGGGTTAGGGTTAGGGTTAGGGTTAGGGTTAGGGTTAGGGTTAGGGTTAGGGTTAGGGTTAGGGTTAGGGTTAGGGTTGGGGTTAGGGTTAGGGTTAGGGTTAGGGTTAGGGTTAGGGTTAGGGTTAGGGTTAGGGTTAGGGTTAGGGTTAGGGTTAGGGTTAGGGTTAGGGTTAGGGTTGCCGAGC
>OY843739.1:0-584 GCA_963693005.1 Alphaproteobacteria bacterium CMAR1
GATTGTTTTGAAGTCCTGGCAGGCAGGTGTTCTGGAGGCTTGAAAACGGCCAAGGGCGGCTGCTTCGGTAGTCAATTAGGCAAACATGACCATGACCAAGTGGTGAAAAAAAAAATCTGTTTCGGTCGGAAAAGTGGGCAAACGGGTAGAATTTCACGCCACGTGGTAGGATTCACCATTTTGGGCGGTTTTGAGGTGAAAAAATTTCGACTTTTTTTGGTCGACCATTTTGGGCCCAAAATTTTCGGGTGGCCGAAAATATTTTTTTGGGCCGAAAAATCACCCAAACCGGATTCTATCGCAATTTGTAGCCCGGATTTCGTTTTTGAGACGTCGGAAAAAAATATTTTTTCGGCCACTTTGGTCGCCACCAAGGTGGCCCCACCACCCCCCAAGGCATGCCCGCAAGCCAAAAATCCGGATTTCATAGTTTGTGGGGTTTTGTTGCGGTGGCTCGGCAGCTTCTGGGAGCATTCCCGGGTCCATAGGGCACGTTCTCAACTGTGAAATGACCTATCTCCGGGCGCTGGACGACATTCCTACGCCGGATGCCGAGGGACACGAAAAACGCGGACACGAACCCA
>OY843740.1:0-5771 GCA_963693005.1 Alphaproteobacteria bacterium CMAR1
GGAAAGTCTGCCCGGACGTAAATCTGGCGGGTATTCGTGGGCAGGCGGCAGAGGGAAGCTTGCTCGAGACGGACCGTCTGCCCCGTCCCGGAGTTGAAGCTGATCGTTGGGGCGGTGCCGCTGCAGGGAGAGGCGGCGCAGAAACGAAATGTCACAGTGACTGCCATCGAGTTGCCAGCACTCCCGGCGATGAGGACAGATACGTCAGCGTGTGCGTTGCTGTTCTCGATCTCTGCAGCATGATCAGTGAGATCGATCCACTGCGTGATACCTCCTGTGAAGACCATCCGGCCGAAGTAACCGTTGCCATTCGTGCCTGGACGGTCCGCCGCCGGACGGATCGCCATGTTGCCATAGTTCGAGGAGAAGACAGACCACCCAGTCACACCGTTCTCCGCGCCGCCGTTCACAACGAGCTCGGCCGTTCGAACCGCTGCATCGCAGCCAAGAGCGCAAAGAAAGAGTACCACGATCGCACTGGCGGTGAAGAAGCGAATGGGGTGCATCCTTGCAAAAAAGAGGAATGTCTGAAGTCCAGCCGGTGAAAGTGGCTTTTAGTTCCTCCTGGCGTTGAGAGAGTGTGTGGAACTCACTTTGTTGTTGTTGTTGTGTTGTTGTTGTCGTTGGTGTTGTTGGTGGTGTGTGCCCTGCTGAAGGACGGGGAATAATGAGTGATGGGAATACGGAGCACGGCACGCGTGCTGAACGATCAAAGGTAAAACAATGGCAGGGGATAGAAAGAGTCTGAGGACTGATGACGTTGCAATGCAACGGGGATACTGGAAGTGAATTCGGGGAAGGAATTCGAAAGAACGCCGGCACGTTGCTCCACACCTTCGAGGGGCACGGGCATGCTTGGGTGACGTGTGTGGCGGTCAACAGCGGAGCCATGCACAGCACCGTCTCGGAGGAGCACCCTGATGCGAAGTACGTCGCGGTGAGTGGGTCGTGGCACGGCACGGCGTTCGCCCACTTCATCAGCGAGTCGTCGTTCGCTTCGGTGCAGCTCGTACGGCCCGACGGGGAGGGCGCCCTTGCATCGGATGATCTCACCATCACGGCCGTCGATGTTTCCCCTGGCGGGAGCCTTGTCGCTACCGGTGATCGCACCGGTGAGGTGATCTTGTGGGACGCTGCGTCGGGGGAGGTGGAGCACACCGTGCGACCGCATGGCTTCGACCGCTATGGTGTCGACAACCCCGACACTTCTGTGACTGCGGTACAGTTCCACCCGGCCCGCTACTGGGTGATGGTCGCTCGCAGAGACCAGGAGGCGATCGCCGTAGAAGATCTGGAATCTCAGGAGTTGGAGCACACCGTCTACATGAACACGAACGCGATTTCGTTGCGTTGCGCGAGCTGGGTTGGCGACACGACTCGGATCGTCGGGTCGTGCGGCCACTCGTTCGCCCTTTACGCGACGGAACCAGACACGCCCGTCGCCGGGGATTGGATGCCGAGTAATTTCGACGAGGACGACGGTAGCGACTCGCAGCAGTAGCACGATGGCCCTCCCGTTGATACGAGGGGCACCCACATTTACCAGGATTAGTCCTGAACTTTTCTTTCCGACAGCCCACCAACTGCACTATTTGGTGAAGCCCAACCAGCATGCAAGAAAACTCCTGCGCTCCCCGGTGTGCATTCAAACACCACGCCATCCATGCTGTGGTAAAAAACAAACACAGTGTAGAAAAACGATCAGGGACTCGAACGTGAACCGAAATGCGTGCTTTTCATTGACTTGTGTCAGTCACTCGACTGTTCTTTTAGTTCACGCCCACCGGTGTTCCTTTGTTTTCTCAGGTGCGAGCGACCATACCTTCACCTGCCCAGAGCGGGTGCCTCCTATCAAGAGCCGCGCGTCCGGCGCCACGGCGGCGCTCAGAAGCGTGGCGGACTCCGGGAGCGGTGTCGGGCCCGAGACACCCTTCGATGACCCGTGGGGGTCGAATCGGACGAACACAGCGTCCGCGGTGTCGGAGGAGCTGTCGGCCAGCACTGCGACGCCGTGGGATGCGCACACGATGGTCCGTGCCTCATCGCACTCCATGAGCGTGACCCAGCCGTCCGCATACGACCGCTCGGATAAGGGCCAGCGGTCCAGTCTCTTGCCGGTGTAGGCGATCACCGCAGAGCACTCATCGCCAGCACCGACGAGCGGCTCTACCCCAAGCATGGTTTGCCACGGCGCGAAGCTACCTTGAGGCGCGCCTGACATGCTCTTTTCTTCTTCTTCTTCTTCCTTTTCTTCCTTTTCTGCTTCTTTTACTTTGAGTGTTCACAGCAACACAGTAACGAAACGCACACGTGTAGTACAGTACTGTAGACGCAGTGCGACGGATCCATCATCACCAACGTAGGGGGGGCAAAAGAGAATCGAGGAGAACAGGGAGCGACGCCCTGTCAAGGCAGCGGCGCGTCAAAGCCAACCATCTGGCGTGATGGGGCTTTGTAGAGACAGCCGCCCTCGGACGGAAGCAATGGAGCAAAGGTCCGAGGCCGACGGGAACCTGTGCTGGAACGGCACATCGGCCGCAGCCGTCGTGTCCCACGTGTCGAGGCACCCGGGTGCCCAAGCCCCGTTTTGGAGCATGGCTACGGCTTGAATGTCATCTCCGGCAACCGATGCAAGATCATCGAGCACGCTCGCAAGACCAGGCCAATGGTCGCAGCTCGTGTCGGCGTGTGCATCAGCGCTTGCATCATCATTTGAATCCGCCCTTGCTGCAGTACGGGTAGCGTCGATGCGGGCGAGGTACTTGGCGTGAACCGGGCGCTGGCCTTGCGGCGGTCCGCCGCCCACTGCGCCCTCCGTAGCGCCTGGAGCTCGCTCTGCATCACGGGAAGGTGCGGGGCGACGGCGCCCGCGGCTCGGAGTCTCTCGCAGTGCGCCTCCGTGTAGACGACCGCCTCGTCGCTCGTCCTCAGCAGCTCCGCCCGTTGGTGGCGCGCTTCCGGCGCGTTCTCAGAAGGGTCCGTCGGGCGGTTGTACCTTCTGCCGTCGCACGCCAGGGACGATGTCCACTTGTGAGCGATGGCAGCGACGTCACACTGAGCGCTCAAGTTGCGGCTGTGGGCGTACAACGCGCTGCGTGATGGCAGGGGCCCACAGAGGGCAGCCCGGAGCATCGAATGGACCTGCGACTGCAAAAACCGCGGCGGCCAAGAGTGTGCTGTGCCGCACCGAGTCATGGAGAACGGCAAGAGTGACGGCGTGTCAAACGACGGATGCCCTGGGATGCTATCCGATGGTAAGGGTTCGACGAACAGAGGCGGTCTGCAGTCAGCCGTGCTGTCCTCGGTCTGCCGCGTTGCAGGTGTGCGATCGCGGAGGGTCGCCAGCTCATCGAGGACCTTGATGTGGAGGCCGTGCAGGTCTAAGGTGCGGAGGCGGCGGCAGGCGACGCATGAGCGCTGCAAATCGCTGAGGAAGACACGCTCCTCGGCATCGTAGCCGCAGCCGAGGCAGAGCACCTCCAAGGTCTGCGACAGCGGCACACCGCCATCGGAAGAACAAGGAGTCGGCTCTTTCTTGCCGCTTGTGGGCGGAGCGGAGACTTCGTCGCGGTACCCCCGGAGGAAGATTTGGGACAGGAGCACGTGCCGGTCGTAGTGCCCTGTCACCGTCAACGTGCGGAGGCCTGTCTGCCACTCGGCGTGGGCAATGGCGAACACCACAGCCGTCGACAAACCGTTCTGGTAATTGTACCATCCCGTCCTCTTGCCCGACTTGTCGTGGGCCCAACAGTTCAGCAGCGATGCGTGCTCGAGTTTCGGGCATGCCCGAGCAACTCCACGGATGATCTCCGCTGTGACAGACGCGTTGTCCAGCACCACAGTCCGTAGCGTGGCGGTCCCACACGACGGCGTCCGAAAGGCCCTCTGGAGGCACTCCGCCGACGCGGCGTCGCGTACTGGGAGCGAAAAACGGAGAGACAGCGACACGAGCCCGGCGGACCACGAGCGGATCTGCAATGGGATGAGCATTTGGACGTACTGCTGCTGGGACCAGCAGAACTGAGGCCGTTCATCGTCCCCAACGGACGTCGATGCGAGAAGAAGACGCTGTACAGGGTCCGCAACGGGTCCGTGTCGCCCAAATATTTTTTTTCTTTTCGGCCGCAAACCTTAAAAATCGCTAGAACAGTGTTTTTTGGGGTCCCTACGGGTGTTCACCGTTTTACTTTCATCACTTTAGTTTGGGGTTTTGGCTGCAGTGACCTGCCTGGCTGCCCTTACAAAAATCCTGCGGCGTTGTGCCCAATGTCTGCAAAAACGTTGCAAATGCAATCCGAATTGGCGAAACCACCGAAAAAAGTATGCAATCGCATCGCGGGCAAAGTGGAGTCTCCATCTGCAACGTTTTTCTTCGTAGTTGAGCAATTTTCTGAGGTCGAACAAGTCGATTGACGTGAAAATCACCTGTTTTTCACCTTGCAGTGCAGCCTCAGAGGCAACAAAAACTCAAAAAATCCGTTCTCGGCGTTGCTTCGTCCTCCTGCGATTCTAAAATTGGATTCTGAAAGCTCTCGATCGCGGCTCTTCGTTGCAGCGGGAAGCGAAGTGATCAGTCGCAGAGTGAAGGTGAGAGAGAACCTGCGGGTCGGGCACCGAGTTCACCAAGAGGGCCACCGACCAAAAAAAAAAAAAATCGCCCAAAAAGTCGTTTCTTGCGTATTCCTCACCCGGGGGCTCCCCAGGACCGACAGTGACATTTTTTTTTATTGTGCAAATGGTACCCCCTTGGGACCATTGGAACTTCAACCAATCAAAAAAAGAACATTTTTCAAGATTGGAAAATTTCAAGGTTTTGGTCTCCCAGTGGGGCCCCAATTAATTTTCAAAAATATGCAACAAATTTTGGACACCCAAAAAAGCACAGGTCCCTACCTGTACTAATACGCAAAAAGTGTCCTTTTTTGCATATTCCCAAAAAAAGCACAGGTAGGGACCTGTGGTTTTTGGGACATTTTTTTTCGACAAATATGAAAAAAATATATTTTTTTTTCTTGGCCATAATCGATGGAAAACCGATTCCCACGAGTTTTTCGTAGGTTTTCACCGGGAAACCCGACAACGCCGACTTCGAAAAATTGAAAATCGACCACTTTTCCACCATGACCGGTCACCAAAATCCGGACTTTTTGGGTGACCAAAAAAATCGAAAAATCGAACTTTTTTTTTTCGCCCAAAATCGTCCGAAACCGATTCCCACCGATTTTTGACCGATTTTTACCCACATTCCGCACTTTGAAAGTTCCAGAAAGTTGAAAAAATGACCACTTTTTCACCATGACCGACGACCAAAAACCGGAGGATTCCACCCGTTTTCCCACATTTCGAAACCCAGTGACCCAGCGAGAACCGAAGCGAAGCGAGGTTCGAGCGGCGGACGGACGCCACCCCGAACAGCCTAGAAAGCCAAAGCAACACCACCCAGCGAGAACCGAAGCGAAGCGAGGTTCGAGCGGCGGACGGACGCCAGGCGGACGAACAAGCAGCCCCGCCGTCATGGAACTAACATGTCAGAGCTTGGATGGAAAACTTGCCAAGCTTTTCAGTGCTTCTGCAGACAACAAAAAAAAAGTACCATTTGCACTTCAGGAACGCCCCCGCGTTCCCCTTTATTACCATGTTATGGCATTTCGGCCTAAAGTGACCCTATGCTCGCTCGGATGGGGCTGAAAATAGCGGGAATTGAAAGCGGGCCCCGTCAATGTACCCCACCCTCGCGTTGAGCCACTGCAGGCGAAGCAATGGGGCACACT
>OY843741.1:0-2806 GCA_963693005.1 Alphaproteobacteria bacterium CMAR1
ATAAGGGGAGAACATCCTTTCTGGGAGGGGATCGAAAATTGGGCCATTTTGAGCTCCGGACCAACTTTTCCGGAAAAATAAAAATCTGCATCCCGTGAAGTCTTCGCACAATGCGATCCCCCGATTTCAGCTGCGAGAATGTAAAACCTTCACTTTTGGAGATTTTGTATTTTCGCCCAAAAGTCGAAAAATGACCCCTCTGAAAACCCCCAAAATGCATGTGTGTCCGTCTGTGCGCGGGTGGGTCTCGCAGGTGGAAAGGTCTCCTGGGCTGGCAAATGGTGCTATGGGGAGGTGGAGTTCCTGGGATATCCCCATTGACCGTCTATTTTGCGAACTCGCCCGGAGAACGGTGTGGGAGCCGAAAAGGACGGTTTTTGGACCCATTTTCGGTGTCCCATAGCTCATCAATAGTGCAATAGCGACCATGTAGGGGGTCAAAATTTCGGGGAAAAAATGTCCTCAAAACGCATCAAAATGACGAAACTCCGTCCCTAAATGGCCCAATTGCCCATTTTGATACATTTGCGGACCGAAAACGGCATATTTGAAAAATCGAAAAATGGTCCTTTTTCCTTCGGTGGTGCCTATTGCAGCATAGCTATTGACTACTGCAGTAGGTGCGAGCTACCGCGTGTCCGGCCCTTGGATAGAATCCGAGCAAACAAACGGCTCGAAGCACCACAGAACTAGGATTAGGGTTAGGGTTAGGGTTAGGGTTAGGGTTAGGGTTAGGGTTAGGGTTAGGGTTAGGGTTAGGGTTAGGGTTAGGGTTAGGGTTAGGGTTAGGGTTAGGGTTAGGGTTAGGGTTAGGGTTAGGGTTAGGGTTAGGGTTAGGGTTAGGGTTAGGGTTAGGGTTAGGGTTAGGGTTAGGGTTAGGGTTAGGGTTAGGGTTAGGGTTAGGGTTAGGGTTAGGGTTAGGGTTAGGGTTAGGGTTAGGGTTAGGGTTAGGGTTAGGGTTAGGGTTAGGGTTAGGGTCCCGAGCCGATTGGGGGGGGTCTTCCCACCCCAGAGGGAGGCCACCAACGTCGGAGGCAATACCCTTTTTCCCAAAATCCGGCCTTTCCCAACTTTGGCGAAAAAATATTTTTCCGTGGCGAAAAAAAAGTTTGTAGACCCGATTTTTTTGGGAATACCTCCGGTAATTTCATATTTTCACTTTTTGGGAATTTTTTTTTTGGGCCCAAAGTCCGGATTTTCCACCCCTGGACCAGGTGGCGTCCGTCGTCGTCGTCGTCGTCCGTCTGTCCCCCGCTCGTTCGCCTCCTGCGACCTCCGGAGCTGGCAGATGGCTCAATGAGTCGGAAAAGTGTGTAATCTTGGAGCCCTGACCGGTTTCAGACGCTGCCGAGCCACCGTAACAAATCCCCACAAACTATGAGAATCCGTTTTTTGGCTTGCTGCTAAGCTATGGCAGCAGCAAGACCCACTTGGGGGTGATCAAAGTGGCCGAAAAAAAATATTTTCCAGGCGTCAAAATTACGTAACCCCGGCTGAAAATTGAAATACTCCCCGGTTTGGGTGATTTCCGGGCCTGGAAACCCATATCTGGCGACTCGACCAATTTCGGGCCCCCGGAAAATCACCAAAAATCGCCCCGTACATGCTACCAGCTTTTTCGGCAGAAAATCTCAAACCGTGAAAAGTTTGACAATCTGACCCACTGACGCTATTTCCGGTCTGATTTCCCACTTTCCCCACCAGAACAACCGTTTTTTCAACACCCGGCACATGACCGTGGCCGCCTGCTTGACGACCGAAAATCGGCCTTTTTGACCCATTTTCAAGGGTCACACCTTGCAAAAAAAAAATCGAAAAAATGTCTCAAACAGCGTAAAAACGGTGAATCCGACCTAGCCACGTAGAATGCTACGCGTTTTCCCATGTTTCCGACCAAAACACATGTTTTTTTCACCACTTGCCCAAAGTCGTGGTTGCCTATTGACTACCGAAGAGCCGGCCCTTGGCCGTTTTCAAGGGTCGAAAACAGTATCCGGCTGCTGCATCACTGCGGAAAGCATCGGCTCGGGCACCAGAGAACTAGGATTAGGGTTAGGGTTAGGGTTAGGGTTAGGGTTAGGGTTAGGGTTAGGGTTAGGGTTAGGGTTAGGGTTAGGGTTGGGGTTAGGGTTAGGGTTAGGGTTAGGGTTAGGGTTAGGGTTAGGGTTAGGGTTAGGGTTAGGGTTAGGGTTAGGGTTAGGGTTAGGGTTAGGGTTAGGGTTAGGGTTAGGGTCTTCGAGCCGTTTAAGGTGTATACCTTATAAGGGGAGAACATCCTTTCTGGGAGGGGATGAAAAATACGTCATTTTGACCTCCGGACCAACTTTTCCGGAAAGATAAAAATCCGCATCCCGTGAAGTTTTCGACCAATGCGATCCCCCAATTCCCCCCGCGGGAATGTAAAACTTTCACTTTTGGAGATTTCGAATTTTCGACCAAAAGCCCAAAAATGACCCCCCTGGGCCCCATGTGTGTCTGTCCGTCCGTGCCCCCTTTTTTCTTCCGGGTGCTGCGGCCGTAAGGTCTGCAAAGTAGTGATTTGGGGAGCGTATGTTAACGCCATATCCCCGTCAACCGTGTATTGGCTGACGGGAGGGCCAAACAGAATCCGCACAAACTATGAAGTCCCAATTTTTGGCTTACAGCCCTGCCTTGGGGGTGCTTGGGGCACTTTTGGGGGTCCCAGTGGCCGAAAAAAAAATGTTTGCCACGCGTCAAAATGACGAAACAGGGACTACAATTGACCCAACTCCGGGCTATGACACATTTCCGGACCGAAAACGGCATTTTTCAAAAATCGAAAAAA
>OY843742.1:0-18111 GCA_963693005.1 Alphaproteobacteria bacterium CMAR1
CCCACAACTCCCACACAAACTGAAAGGCGCCCACGGAGCCACAACCCCATCGTGATTGCTTCCCGTGGCGATGAGTAAGTGCTCGGGATCCCTCACACCCCGCACCTCACAATCGTGGGTGCGGCTCACAAGGGGTTTGAAGGGCACAGCTGCAAGTGAGCCGTGTTCCTTCGTCGCCCGCAAAGAAACAAGTTCGCGAAAGGCCTTCCTGTTCTTCTACGATTGTACTCACCGTCTAGATGGCCTTCCTGTTCTTCTACGATCTTTCCTCAACTCTCGATGGCTTTCCTGTCTTTCTACGAATGTAAAACCACTCTCTCCAGGAAGGGACACGGCGCTTGCGAACGCAATGAAAAGGGCGTTGACGCGCTGACGACGTCCGCCTCCGGCACCGTTGCAGGACTTCGACTTTGTTTGTCTTGATGATTCGGAGCATGACGAAGAGACGAAGAGACGAAGAAGCGTCAACAACAGCCGCGCACGGTCGGGCTTGACAGCACACGACATCCGGTCACGGGACAGTGTGACCACGATGTCGTGAGACCGCGCGGCGTCCCACGGCGCAAAGGCGCCGGGGAAAAACGGGCGGACCGCCTGCAGCCCGCCAATGACGCATGACGAAGAGACGAAGAGACGAAGAAGCGTCAACAACAGCCGCGCTAGACAGCACGCGACATCCGGTCACGGGACAGTGTGACCACGATGTCGTGAGACCGCGCGGCGTCCCACGGCGCAAAGGCGCCGGGGAAAAACGGGCGGACCGCCTGCAGCCCGCCAATAACGCATGACGAAAAGACGAAGAGACGAAGAAGCGTCAACAACCGCCGCGCACGGTCGGCTTCACAGCACATGACATCCGGTCACGGGACAGTGTGACCATGATGTCGTGAGACCGCGCGGCGTCCCACGGCGGCAAAGGCGCCGGGGAAAAACGGGCGGACCCTGCAGCCCGCCAATGACGCATGACGAAGAGACGAAGAGACGAAGAAGCGTCAACAACAGCCGCGCACGGTCGGGCTTGACAGCACGCGACATCCGGTCACGGGACAGTGTGACCATGATGTCGTGAGACCGCGCGGCGTCCCACGGCGGCAAAGGCGCCGGGGAAAAACGGGCGGACCGCCTGCAGCCCGCCAATGACGCATGACGAAGAGACGAAGAGACCAAGAAGCGTCAACAACAGCCGCGCACGGTCGGGCTAGACATCCGGTCACGGGACAGTGTGAGCATGATGTCGTGAGACCGCGCGGCGTCCCACGGCGGCAAAGGCGTCGGGGAAAAACGGGCGGACCCTGCAGCCCGCCAATGACGCATGACGAAGAGACGAAGAGACGAAGAAGCGTCAACAACAGCCGCGCACGGTCGGGCTTGACAGCACGCGACATCCGGTCACGGGACAGTGTGACCATGATGTCGTGAGACCGCGCGGCGTCCCACGGCGGCAAAGGCGTCGGGGAAAAACGGGCGGACCCTGCAGCCCGCCAATGACGCATGACGAAGAGACGAAGAGACGAAGAAGCGTCAACAACAGCCGCGCACGGTCGGGCTTGACAGCACGCGACATCCGGTCACGGGACAGTGTGACCATGATGTCGTGAGACCGCGCGGCGTCCCACGGCGGCAAAGGCGCCGGAGAAAAACGGGCGGACCGCCTGCAGCCCGCCAATGACGCATGACGAAGAGACGAAGAGACCAAGAAGCGTCAACAACAGCCGCGCACGGTCGGGCTAGACATCCGGTCACGGGACAGTGTGACCATGATGTCGTGAGACCGCGCGGCGTCCCACGGCACAAAGACGCCGGGGAAAAACGGGCGGACCGCCTGCAGCCCGCCAATGACGCATGACGAAGAGACGAAGAGACGAAGAAGCGTCAACAACAGCCGCGCACGGTCGGGCTTGACAGCACGCGACATCCGGTCACGGGACAGTGTGACCATGATGTCGTGAGACCGCGCGGCGTCCCACGGCGGCAAAGGCGCCGGGGAAAAACGGGCGGACCGCCTGCAGCCCGCCAATGACGCATGACGAAGAGACGAAGAGACCAAGAAGCGTCAACAACAGCCGCGCACGGTCGGGCTAGACATCCGGTCACGGGACAGTGTGACCATGATGTCGTGAGACCGCGCGGCGTCCCACGGCACAAAGACGCCGGGGAAAAACGGGCGGACCGCCTGCAGCCCGCCAATGACGCATGACGAAGAGACGAAAAGACGAAGAAGCGTCAACAACCGCCGCGCACGGTCGGGCTAGACATCCGGTCACGGGACAGTGTGAGCATGATGTCGTGAGACCGCGCGGCGTCCCACGGCGGCAAAGGCGTCGGGGAAAAACGGGCGGACCCTGCAGCCCGCCAATGACGCATGACGAAGAGACGAAGAGACGAAGAAGCGTCAACAACAGCCGCGCACGGTCGGGCTTGACAGCACGCGACATCCGGTCACGGGACAGTGTGACCATGATGTCGTGAGACCGCGCGGCGTCCCACGGCGGCAAAGGCGCCGGGGAAAAACGGGCGGACCGCCTGCAGCCCGCCAATGACGCATGACGAAGAGACGAAGAGACCAAGAAGCGTCAACAACCGCCGCGCACGGTCGGGCTAGACATCCGGTCACGGGACAGTGTGAGCATGATGTCGTGAGACCGCGCGGCGTCCCACGGCGGCAAAGGCGTCGGGGAAAAACGGGCGGACCCTGCAGCCCGCCAATGACGCATGACGAAGAGACGAAGAGACGAAGAAGCGTCAACAACAGCCGCGCACGGTCGGGCTTGACAGCACGCGACATCCGGTCACGGGACAGTGTGACCATGATGTCGTGAGACCGCGCGGCGTCCCACGGCGGCAAAGGCGCCGGGGAAAAACGGGCGGACCGCCTGCAGCCCGCCAATGACGCATGACGAAGAGACGAAGAGACCAAGAAGCGTCAACAACAGCCGCGCACGGTCGGGCTAGACATCCGGTCACGGGACAGTGTGAGCATGATGTCGTGAGACCGCGCGGCGTCCCACGGCGGCAAAGGCGTCGGGGAAAAACGGGCGGACCCTGCAGCCCGCCAATGACGCATGACGAAGAGACGAAGAGACGAAGAAGCGTCAACAACAGCCGCGCACGGTCGGGCTTGACAGCACGCGACATCCGGTCACGGGACAGTGTGAGCATGATGTCGTGAGACCGCGCGGCGTCCCACGGCGGCAAAGGCGTCGGGGAAAAACGGGCGGACCCTGCAGCCCGCCAATGACGCATGACGAAGAGACGAAGAGACGAAGAAGCGTCAACAACAGCCGCGCACGGTCGGGCTAGACATCCGGTCACGGGACAGTGTGAGCACGATGTCGTGAGACCGCGCGGCGTCCCACGGCACAAAGGCGCCGGGGAAAAACGGGCGGACCGCCTGCAGCCCGCCAATGACGCATGACGAAGAGACGAAGAGACGAAGAAGCGTCAACAACAGCCGCGCACGGTCGGGCTAGACAGCACGCGACATCCGGTCACGGGACAGTGTGACCATGATGTCGTGAGACCGCGCGGCGTCCCACGGCGGCAAAGGCGTCGGGGAAAAACGGGCGGACCCTGCAGCCCGCCAATGACGCATGACGAAGAGACGAAAAGACGAAGAAGCGTCAACAACAGCCGCGCACGGTCGGGCTAGACAGCACGCGACATCCGGTCACGGGACAGTGTGACCATGATGTCGTGAGACCGCGCGGCGTCCCACGGCGGCAAAGGCGTCGGGGAAAAACGGGCGGACCCTGCAGCCCGCCAATGACGCATGACGAAGAGACGAAGAGACGAAGAAGCGTCAACAACAGCCGCGCACGGTCGGGCTAGACAGCACGCGACATCCGGTCACGGGACAGTGTGACCATGATGTCGTGAGACCGCGCGGCGTCCCACGGCGGCAAAGGCGTCGGGGAAAAACGGGCGGACCCTGCAGCCCGCCAATGACGCATGACGAAGAGACGAAGAGACGAAGAAGCGTCAACAACAGCCGCGCACGGTCGGGCTAGACAGCACGCGACATCCGGTCACGGGACAGTGTGACCATGATGTCGTGAGACCGCGCGGCGTCCCACGGCGGCAAAGGCGTCGGGGAAAAACGGGCGGACCCTGCAGCCCGCCAATGACGCATGACGAAGAGACGAAAAGACGAAGAAGCGTCAACAACAGCCGCGCACGGTCGGGCTAGACAGCACGCGACATCCGGTCACGGGACAGTGTGACCATGATGTCGTGAGACCGCGCGGCGTCCCACGGCGGCAAAGGCGTCGGGGAAAAACGGGCGGACCCTGCAGCCCGCCAATGACGCATGACGAAGAGACGAAGAGACGAAGAAGCGTCAACAACAGCCGCGCACGGTCGGGCTAGACAGCACGCGACATCCGGTCACGGGACAGTGTGACCATGATGTCGTGAGACCGCGCGGCGTCCCACGGCGGCAAAGGCGTCGGGGAAAAACGGGCGGACCCTGCAGCCCGCCAATGACGCATGACGAAGAGACGAAGAGACGAAGAAGCGTCAACAACAGCCGCGCACGGTCGGGCTAGACAGCACGCGACATCCGGTCACGGGACAGTGTGACCATGATGTCGTGAGACCGCGCGGCGTCCCACGGCGGCAAAGGCGTCGGGGAAAAACGGGCGGACCCTGCAGCCCGCCAATGACGCATGACGAAGAGACGAAAAGACGAAGAAGCGTCAACAACAGCCGCGCACGGTCGGGCTAGACAGCACGCGACATCCGGTCACGGGACAGTGTGACCATGATGTCGTGAGACCGCGCGGCGTCCCACGGCGGCAAAGGCGTCGGGGAAAAACGGGCGGACCCTGCAGCCCGCCAATGACGCATGACGAAGAGACGAAGAGACGAAGAAGCGTCAACAACAGCCG
Source organism: Alphaproteobacteria bacterium CMAR1 (assembly GCA_963693005.1). Classification (GTDB taxonomy): domain Bacteria; phylum Pseudomonadota; class Alphaproteobacteria; order UBA6184; family UBA6184; genus Bodonicaedibacter. The sequence goes on from OY843742.1 coordinate 4,887, forward strand.
CGCACGGTCGGGCTAGACAGCACGCGACATCCGGTCACGGGACAGTGTGACCATGATGTCGTGAGACCGCGCGGCGTCCCACGGCGGCAAAGGCGTCGGGGAAAAACGGGCGGACCCTGCAGCCCGCCAATGACGCATGACGAAGAGACGAAGAGACGAAGAAGCGTCAACAACAGCCGCGCACGGTCGGGCTAGACAGCACGCGACATCCGGTCACGGGACAGTGTGACCATGATGTCGTGAGACCGCGCGGCGTCCCACGGCGGCAAAGGCGTCGGGGAAAAACGGGCGGACCCTGCAGCCCGCCAATGACGCATGACGAAGAGACGAAAAGACGAAGAAGCGTCAACAACAGCCGCGCACGGTCGGGCTTGACAGCACGCGACATCCGGTCACGGGACAGTGTGACCATGATGTCGTGAGACCGCGCGGCGTCCCACGGCGGCAAAGGCGTCGGGGAAAAACGGGCGGACCCTGCAGCCCGCCAATGACGCATGACGAAGAGACGAAGAGACGAAGAAGCGTCAACAACAGCCGCGCACGGTCGGGCTAGACAGCACGCGACATCCGGTCACGGGACAGTGTGACCATGATGTCGTGAGACCGCGCGGCGTCCCACGGCGGCAAAGGCGTCGGGGAAAAACGGGCGGACCCTGCAGCCCGCCAATGACGCATGACGAAGAGACGAAGAGACGAAGAAGCGTCAACAACAGCCGCGCACGGTCGGGCTAGACAGCACGCGACATCCGGTCACGGGACAGTGTGACCATGATGTCGTGAGACCGCGCGGCGTCCCACGGCGCAAAGGCGCCGGGGAAAAACGGGCGGACCCTGCAGCCCGCCAATGACGCATGACGAAGAGACGAAGAGACGAAGAAGCGTCAACAACAGCCGCGCACGGTCGGGCTAGACATCCGGTCACGGGACAGTGTGAGCACGATGTCGTGAGACCGCGCGGCGTCCCACGGCACAAAGGCGCCGGGGAAAAACGGGCGGACCGCCTGCAGCCCGCCAATGACGCATGACGAAGAGACGAAGAGACGAAGAAGCGTCAACAACAGCCGCGCACGGTCGGGCTAGACAGCACGCGACATCCGGTCACGGGACAGTGTGAGCACGATGTCGTGAGACCGCGCGGCGTCCCACGGCGCAAAGGCGCCGGGAAAAAACGGGCGGACCCTGCAGCCCGCCAATGACGCATGACGAAGAGACGAAGAGACGAAGAAGCGTCAACAACAGCCGCGCAAGGTCGGGCTAGACAGCACGCGACATCCGGTTACGGGACAGTGTGACCATGATGTCGTGAGACCGCGCGGCGTCCCACGGCGCAAAGGCGCCGGGGAAAAACGGGCGGACCGCCTGCAGCCCGCCAATGACGCATGACGAAGAGACGAAAAGACGAAGAAGCGTCAACAACAGCCGCGCACGGTCGGGCTTGACAGCACGCGACATCCGGTCACGGGACAGTGTGACCATGATGTCGTGAGACCGCGCGGCGTCCCACGGCGCAAAGGCGCCGGGGAAAAACGGGCGGACCCTGCAGCCCGCCAATGACGCATGACGAAGAGACGAAAAGACGAAGAAGCGTCAACAACAGCCGCGCACGGTCGGGCTTGACAGCACGCGACATCCGGTCACGGGACAGTGTGACCATGATGTCGTGAGACCGCGCGGCGTCCCACGGCACAAAGGCGTCGGGGAAAAACGGGCGGACCCTGCAGCCCGCCAATGACGCATGACGAAGAGACGAAGAGACGAAGAAGCGTCAACAACAGCCGCGCACGGTCGGGCTAGACAGCACGCGACATCCGGTTACGGGACAGTGTGACCATGATGTCGTGAGACCGCGCGGCGTCCCACGGCGCAAAGGCGCCGGGGAAAAACGGGCGGACCCTGCAGCCCGCCAATGACGCATGACGAAGAGACGAAGAGACGAAGAAGCGTCAACAACAGCCGCGCACGGTCGGGCTAGACATCCGGTCACGGGACAGTGTGAGCACGATGTCGTGAGACCGCGCGGCGTCCCACGGCACAAAGGCGCCGGGGAAAAACGGGCGGACCGCCTGCAGCCCGCCAATGACGCATGACGAAGAGACGAAGAGACGAAGAAGCGTCAACAACAGCCGCGCACGGTCGGGCTAGACAGCACGCGACATCCGGTCACGGGACAGTGTGAGCACGATGTCGTGAGACCGCGCGGCGTCCCACGGCGCAAAGGCGCCGGGAAAAAACGGGCGGACCCTGCAGCCCGCCAATGACGCATGACGAAGAGACGAAGAGACGAAGAAGCGTCAACAACAGCCGCGCACGGTCGGGCTAGACAGCACGCGACATCCGGTTACGGGACAGTGTGACCATGATGTCGTGAGACCGCGCGGCGTCCCACGGCGCAAAGGCGCCGGGGAAAAACGGGCGGACCGCCTGCAGCCCGCCAATGACGCATGACGAAGAGACGAAAAGACGAAGAAGCGTCAACAACAGCCGCGCACGGTCGGGCTTGACAGCACGCGACATCCGGTCACGGGACAGTGTGACCATGATGTCGTGAGACCGCGCGGCGTCCCACGGCGGCAAAGGCGTCGGGGAAAAACGGGCGGACCCTGCAGCCCGCCAATGACGCATGACGAAGAGACGAAGAGACGAAGAAGCGTCAACAACAGCCGCGCACGGTCGGGCTAGACATCCGGTCACGGGACAGTGTGAGCACGATGTCGTGAGACCGCGCGGCGTCCCACGGCACAAAGGCGCCGGGGAAAAACGGGCGGACCGCCTGCAGCCCGCCAATGACGCATGACGAAGAGACGAAGAGACGAAGAAGCGTCAACAACAGCCGCGCACGGTCGGGCTAGACAGCACGCGACATCCGGTCACGGGACAGTGTGACCACGATGTCGTGAGACCGCGCGGCGTCCCACGGCGGCAAAGGCGTCGGGGAAAAACGGGCGGACCCTGCAGCCCGCCAATGACGCATGACGAAGAGACGAAAAGACGAAGAAGCGTCAACAACAGCCGCGCACGGTCGGGCTTGACAGCACGCGACATCCGGTTACGGGACAGTGTGACCATGATGTCGTGAGACCGCGCGGCGTCCCACGGCGGCAAAGGCGTCGGGGAAAAACGGGCGGACCCTGCAGCCCGCCAATGACGCATGACGAAGAGACGAAAAGACGAAGAAGCGTCAACAACAGCCGCGCACGGTCGGGCTAGACAGCACGCGACATCCGGTCACGGGACAGTGTGACCACGATGTCGTGAGACCGCGCGGCGTCCCACGGCGGCAAAGGCGTCGGGGAAAAACGGGCGGACCCTGCAGCCCGCCAATGACGCATGACGAAGAGACGAAAAGACGAAGAAGCGTCAACAACAGCCGCGCACGGTCGGGCTTGACAGCACGCGACATCCGGTCACGGGACAGTGTGACCACGATGTCGTGAGACCGCGCGGCGTCCCACGGCGGCAAAGGCGTCGGGGAAAAACGGGCGGACCCTGCAGCCCGCCAATGACGCATGACGAAGAGACGAAAAGACGAAGAAGCGTCAACAACAGCCGCGCACGGTCGGGCTTGACAGCACGCGACATCCGGTCACGGGACAGTCTGAGCATGATGTCGTGAGACCGCGCGGCGTCCCACGGCGGCAAAGGCGTCGGGGAAAAACGGGCGGACCCTGCAGCCCGCCAATGACGCATGACGAAGAGACGAAGAGACGAAGAAGCGTCAACAACAGCCGCGCACGGTCGGGCTAGACAGCACGCGACATCCGGTTACGGGACAGTGTGACCATGATGTCGTGAGACCGCGCGGCGTCCCACGGCGGCAAAGGCGTCGGGGAAAAACGGGCGGACCCTGCAGCCCGCCAATGACGCATGACGAAGAGACGAAAAGACGAAGAAGCGTCAACAACAGCCGCGCACGGTCGGGCTTGACAGCACGCGACATCCGGTCACGGGACAGTGTGACCATGATGTCGTGAGACCGCGCGGCGTCCCACGGCGGCAAAGGCGTCGGGGAAAAACGGGCGGACCCTGCAGCCCGCCAATGACGCATGACGAAGAGACGAAAAGACGAAGAAGCGTCAACAACAGCCGCGCACGGTCGGGCTTGACAGCACGCGACATCCGGTCACGGGACAGTGTGACCATGATGTCGTGAGACCGCGCGGCGTCCCACGGCGGCAAAGGCGTCGGGGAAAAACGGGCGGACCCTGCAGCCCGCCAATGACGCATGACGAAGAGACGAAGAGACGAAGAAGCGTCAACAACAGCCGCGCACGGTCGGGCTAGACAGCACGCGACATCCGGTCACGGGACAGTGTGACCATGATGTCGTGAGACCGCGCGGCGTCCCACGGCGGCAAAGGCGTCGGGGAAAAACGGGCGGACCCTGCAGCCCGCCAATGACGCATGACGAAGAGACGAAGAGACGAAGAAGCGTCAACAACAGCCGCGCACGGTCGGGCTAGACAGCACGCGACATCCGGTCACGGGACAGTGTGACCACGATGTCGTGAGACCGCGCGGCGTCCCACGGCGGCAAAGGCGTCGGGGAAAAACGGGCGGACCCTGCAGCCCGCCAATGACGCATGACGAAGAGACGAAGAGACGAAGAAGCGTCAACAACAGCCGCGCACGGTCGGGCTTGACAGCACGCGACATCCGGTCACGGGACAGTGTGACCACGATGTCGTGAGACCGCGCGGCGTCCCACGGCGGCAAAGGCGTCGGGGAAAAACGGGCGGACCCTGCAGCCCGCCAATGACGCATGACGAAGAGACGAAAAGACGAAGAAGCGTCAACAACAGCCGCGCACGGTCGGGCTTGACAGCACGCGACATCCGGTCACGGGACAGTGTGACCATGATGTCGTGAGACCGCGCGGCGTCCCACGGCGGCAAAGGCGTCGGGGAAAAACGGGCGGACCCTGCAGCCCGCCAATGACGCATGACGAAGAGACGAAGAGACGAAGAAGCGTCAACAACAGCCGCGCACGGTCGGGCTAGACAGCACGCGACATCCGGTCACGGGACAGTGTGACCATGATGTCGTGAGACCGCGCGGCGTCCCACGGCGGCAAAGGCGTCGGGGAAAAACGGGCGGACCCTGCAGCCCGCCAATGACGCATGACGAAGAGACGAAAAGACGAAGAAGCGTCAACAACAGCCGCGCACGGTCGGGCTTGACAGCACGCGACATCCGGTCACGGGACAGTGTGAGCATGATGTCGTGAGACCGCGCGGCGTCCCACGGCGGCAAAGGCGTCGGGGAAAAACGGGCGGACCCTGCAGCCCGCCAATGACGCATGACGAAGAGACGAAGAGACGAAGAAGCGTCAACAACAGCCGCGCACGGTCGGGCTAGACAGCACGCGACATCCGGTCACGGGACAGTGTGACCATGATGTCGTGAGACCGCGCGGCGTCCCACGGCGCAAAGGCGCCGGGGAAAAACGGGCGGACCCTGCAGCCCGCCAATGACGCATGACGAAGAGACGAAGAGACGAAGAAGCGTCAACAACAGCCGCGCACGGTCGGGCTAGACAGCACGCGACATCCGGTCACGGGACAGTGTGACCATGATGTCGTGAGACCGCGCGGCGTCCCACGGCGCAAAGGCGCCGGGGAAAAACGGGCGGACCGCCTGCAGCCCGCCAATGACGCATGACGAAGAGAGACGAAGAAGCGTCAACCACAGCCGCGCACGGTCGGGCTAGACAGCACGCGACATCCGGTCACGGGACAGTGTGACCATGATGTCGTGAGACCGCGCGGCGTCCCACGGCGCAAAGGCGTCGGGGAAAAACGGGCGGACCCTGCAGCCCGCCAATGACGCATGACGAAGAGACGAAGAGACGAAGAAGCGTCAACAACAGCCGCGCACGGTCGGGCTAGACAGCACGCGACATCCGGTCACGGGACAGTGTGACCATGATGTCGTGAGACCGCGCGGCGTCCCACGGCGGCAAAGGCGTCGGGGAAAAACGGGCGGACCCTGCAGCCCGCCAATGACGCATGACGAAGAGACGAAAAGACGAAGAAGCGTCAACAACAGCCGCGCACGGTCGGGCTTGACAGCACGCGACATCCGGTCACGGGACAGTGTGAGCATGATGTCGTGAGACCGCGCGGCGTCCCACGGCGGCAAAGGCGTCGGGGAAAAACGGGCGGACCCTGCAGCCCGCCAATGACGCATGACGAAGAGACGAAGAGACGAAGAAGCGTCAACAACAGCCGCGCACGGTCGGGCTAGACAGCACGCGACATCCGGTCACGGGACAGTGTGACCATGATGTCGTGAGACCGCGCGGCGTCCCACGGCGGCAAAGGCGTCGGGGAAAAACGGGCGGACCCTGCAGCCCGCCAATGACGCATGACGAAGAGACGAAGAGACGAAGAAGCGTCAACAACAGCCGCGCACGGTCGGGCTTGACAGCACGCGACATCCGGTCACGGGACAGTGTGACCACGATGTCGTGAGACCGCGCGGCGTCCCACGGCGGCAAAGGCGTCGGGGAAAAACGGGCGGACCCTGCAGCCCGCCAATGACGCATGACGAAGAGACGAAGAGACGAAGAAGCGTCAACAACAGCCGCGCACGGTCGGGCTAGACAGCACGCGACATCCGGTCACGGGACAGTGTGACCACGATGTCGTGAGACCGCGCGGCGTCCCACGGCGGCAAAGGCGCCGGGGAAAAACGGGCGGACCCTGCAGCCCGCCAATGACGCATGACGAAGAGACGAAGAGACGAAGAAGCGTCAACAACAGCCGCGCACGGTCGGGCTAGACAGCACGCGACATCCGGTCACGGGACAGTGTGACCATGATGTCGTGAGACCGCGCGGCGTCCCACGGCGCAAAGGCGCCGGGGAAAAACGGGCGGACCGCCTGCAGCCCGCCAATGACGCATGACGAAGAGAGACGAAGAAGCGTCAACCACAGCCGCGCACGGTCGGGCTAGACAGCACGCGACATCCGGTCACGGGACAGTGTGACCACGATGTCGTGAGACCGCGCGGCGTCCCACGGCACAAAGGCGTCGGGGAAAAACGGGCGGACCCTGCAGCCCGCCAATGACGCATGACGAAGAGACGAAAAGACGAAGAAGCGTCAACAACAGCCGCGCACGGTCGGGCTAGACAGCACGCGACATCCGGTCACGGGACAGTGTGACCATGATGTCGTGAGACCGCGCGGCGTCCCACGGCGCAAAGGCGTCGGGGAAAAACGGGCGGACCCTGCAGCCCGCCAATGACGCATGACGAAGAGACGAAGAGACGAAGAAGCGTCAACAACAGCCGCGCACGGTCGGGCTAGACAGCACGCGACATCCGGTTACGGGACAGTGTGACCATGATGTCGTGAGACCGCGCGGCGTCCCACGGCGGCAAAGGCGTCGGGGAAAAACGGGCGGACCCTGAAGCCCGCCAATGACGCATGACGAAGAGACGAAAAGACGAAGAAGCGTCAACAACAGCCGCGCACGGTCGGGCTTGACAGCACGCGACATCCGGTCACGGGACAGTGTGAGCATGATGTCGTGAGACCGCGCGGCGTCCCACGGCGGCAAAGGCGTCGGGGAAAAACGGGCGGACCCTGCAGCCCGCCAATGACGCATGACGAAGAGACGAAGAGACGAAGAAGCGTCAACAACAGCCGCGCACGGTCGGGCTAGACAGCACGCGACATCCGGTCACGGGACAGTGTGACCATGATGTCGTGAGACCGCGCGGCGTCCCACGGCGGCAAAGGCGTCGGGGAAAAACGGGCGGACCCTGCAGCCCGCCAATGACGCATGACGAAGAGACGAAAAGACGAAGAAGCGTCAACAACAGCCGCGCACGGTCGGGCTTGACAGCACGCGACATCCGGTCACGGGACAGTGTGACCACGATGTCGTGAGACCGCGCGGCGTCCCACGGCGGCAAAGGCGTCGGGGAAAAACGGGCGGACCCTGCAGCCCGCCAATGACGCATGACGAAGAGACGAAAAGACGAAGAAGCGTCAACAACAGCCGCGCACGGTCGGGCTTGACAGCACGCGACATCCGGTCACGGGACAGTGTGACCACGATGTCGTGAGACCGCGCGGCGTCCCACGGCGGCAAAGGCGTCGGGGAAAAACGGGCGGACCCTGCAGCCCGCCAATGACGCATGACGAAGAGACGAAGAGACGAAGAAGCGTCAACAACAGCCGCGCACGGTCGGGCTAGACAGCACGCGACATCCGGTCACGGGACAGTGTGACCATGATGTCGTGAGACCGCGCGGCGTCCCACGGCGGCAAAGGCGTCGGGGAAAAACGGGCGGACCCTGCAGCCCGCCAATGACGCATGACGAAGAGACGAAAAGACGAAGAAGCGTCAACAACAGCCGCGCACGGTCGGGCTTGACAGCACGCGACATCCGGTCACGGGACAGTGTGAGCATGATGTCGTGAGACCGCGCGGCGTCCCACGGCGGCAAAGGCGTCGGGGAAAAACGGGCGGACCCTGCAGCCCGCCAATGACGCATGACGAAGAGACGAAGAGACGAAGAAGCGTCAACAACAGCCGCGCACGGTCGGGCTAGACAGCACGCGACATCCGGTCACGGGACAGTGTGACCATGATGTCGTGAGACCGCGCGGCGTCCCACGGCGCAAAGGCGCCGGGGAAAAACGGGCGGACCGCCTGCAGCCCGCCAATGACGCATGACGAAGAGAGACGAAGAAGCGGCAACCACAGCCGCGCACGGTCGGGCTAGACAGCACGCGACATCCGGTCACGGGACAGTGTGACCACGATGTCGTGAGACCGCGCGGCGTCCCACGGCACAAAGGCGTCGGGGAAAAACGGGCGGACCCTGCAGCCCGCCAATGACGCATGACGAAGAGACGAAAAGACGAAGAAGCGTCAACAACAGCCGCGCACGGTCGGGCTAGACAGCACGCGACATCCGGTCACGGGACAGTGTGACCATGATGTCGTGAGACCGCGCGGCGTCCCACGGCGCAAAGGCGTCGGGGAAAAACGGGCGGACCCTGCAGCCCGCCAATGACGCATGACGAAGAGACGAAGAGACGAAGAAGCGTCAACAACAGCCGCGCACGGTCGGGCTAGACAGCACGCGACATCCGGTCACGGGACAGTGTGACCATGATGTCGTGAGACCGCGCGGCGTCCCACGGCGCAAAGGCATCGGGGAAAAACGGGCGGACCCTGCAGCCCGCCAATGACGCATGACGAAGAGACGAAGAGACGAAGAAGCGTCAACAACAGCCGCGCACGGTCGGGCTAGACAGCACGCGACATCCGGTCACGGGACAGTGTGACCATGATGTCGTGAGACCGCGCGGCGTCCCACGGCGCAAAGGCGCCGGGGAAAAACGGGCGGACCGCCTGCAGCCCGCCAATGACGCATGACGAAGAGAGACGAAGAAGCGGCAACCACAGCCGCGCACGGTCGGGCTAGACAGCACGCGACATCCGGTCACGGGACAGTGTGACCACGATGTCGTGAGACCGCGCGGCGTCCCACGGCACAAAGGCGTCGGGGAAAAACGGGCGGACCCTGCAGCCCGCCAATGACGCATGACGAAGAGACGAAAAGACGAAGAAGCGTCAACAACAGCCGCGCACGGTCGGGCTAGACAGCACGCGACATCCGGTCACGGGACAGTGTGACCATGATGTCGTGAGACCGCGCGGCGTCCCACGGCGCAAAGGCGTCGGGGAAAAACGGGCGGACCCTGCAGCCCGCCAATGACGCATGACGAAGAGACGAAGAGACGAAGAAGCGTCAACAACAGCCGCGCACGGTCGGGCTAGACAGCACGCGACATCCGGTCACGGGACAGTGTGACCATGATGTCGTGAGACCGCGCGGCGTCCCACGGCGCAAAGGCATCGGGGAAAAACGGGCGGACCCTGCAGCCCGCCAATGACGCATGACGAAGAGACGAAGAGACGAAGAAGCGTCAACAACAGCCGCGCACGGTCGGGCTAGACAGCACGCGACATCCGGTCACGGGACAGTGTGACCATGATGTCGTGAGACCGCGCGGCGTCCCACGGCACAAAGGCGTCGGGGGAAAACGGGCGGACCCTGCAGCTGAGTATCGGGTCAAATAGAAACAACGCAGTGAAACGGCAAGGGAGAGAATACAGAGCGCATCGAGTGAGTATCGGGTCAAATAGAAACAACGCAGTGAAACGGTAAGGGAGAGAATACAGAGCGCATCGAGTGAGTATCGGGTCAAATAGAAACAACGCAGTGAAACGGTAAGGGAGAGAATACAGAGCGCATCGAGTGAGTATCGGGTCAAATAGAAACAACGCAGTGAAACGGTAAGGGAGAGAATACAGAGCGCATCGAGTGAGTATCGGGTCAAATAGAAACAACGCAGTGAAACGGCAAGGGAGAGAATACAGAGCGCATCGAGTGAGTATCGGGTCAAATAGAAACAACGCAGTGAAACGGTAAGGGAGAGAATACAGAGCGCATCGAGTGAGTATCGGGTCAAATAGAAACAACGCAGTGAAACGGTAAGGGAGAGAATACAGAGCGCATCGAGTGAGTATCGGGTCAAATAGAAACAACGCAGTGAAACGGTAAGGGAGAGAATACAGAGCGCATCGAGTGAGTATCGGGTCAAATAGAAACAACGCAGTGAAACGGTAAGGGAGAGAATACAGAGCGCATCGAGTGAGTATCGGGTCAAATAGAAACAACGCAGTGAAACGGTAAGGGAGAGAATACAGAGCGCATCGAGTGAGTATCGGGTCAAATAGAAACAACGCAGTGAAACGGTAAGGGAGAGAATACAGAGCGCATCGAGTGAGTATCGGGTCAAATAGAAACAACGCAGTGAAACGGTAAGGGAGAGAATACAGAGCGCATCGAGTGAGTATCGGGTCAAATAGAAACAACGCAGTGAAACGGTAAGGGAGAGAATACAGAGCGCATCGAGTGAGTATCGGGTCAAATAGAAACAACGCAGTGAAACGGTAAGGGAGAGAATACAGAGCGCATCGAGTGAGTATCGGGTCAAATAGAAACAACGCAGTGAAACGGCAAGGGAGAGAATACAGAGAGCATCGAGTGAGTATCGGGTCAAATAGAAACAACGCAGTGAAACGGTAAGGGAGAGAATACAGAGCGCATCGAGTGAGTATCGGGTCAAATAGAAACAACGCAGTGAAACGGTAAGGGAGAGAATACAGAGCGCATCGAGTGAGTATCGGGTCAAATAGAAACAACGCAGTGAAACGGTAAGGGAGAGAATACAGAGCGCATCGAGTGAGTATCGGGTCAAATAGAAACAACGCAGTGAAACGGTAAGGGAGAGAAAACAGAGCGCATCGAGTGAGTATCGGGTCAAATAGAAACAACGCAGTGAAACGGTAACGGAGAGAATACAGAGCGCATCGAGTGAGTATCGGGTCAAATAGAAACAACGCAGTGAAACGGTAAGGGAGAGAATACAGAGAGTATCGAGTGAGTATCGGGTCAAATAGAAACAACGCAGTGAAACGGCAAGGGAGAGAATACAGAGAGCATCGAGTGAGTATCGGGTCAAATAGAAACAACGCAGTGAAACGGTAAGGGAGAGAATACAGAGCGCATCGAGTGAGTATCGGGTCAAGTAGAAACAACGCAGTGAAACGGTAAGGGAGAGAATACAGAGCGCATCGAGTGAGTATCGGGTCAAATAGAAACAACGCAGTGAAACGGTAAGGGAGAGAATACAGAGCGCATCGAGTGAGTATCGGGTCAAATAGAAACAACGCAGTGAAACGGTAAGGGAGAGAATACAGAGCGCATCGAGTGAGTATCGGGTCAAATAGAAACAACGCAGTGAAACGGTAAGGGAGAGAATACAGAGCGCATCGAGTGAGTATCGGGTCAAATAGAAACAACGCAGTGAAACGGTAAGGGAGAGAATACAGAGCGCATCGAGTGAGTATCGGGTCAAATAGAAACAACGCAGTGAAACGGTAAGGGAGAGAATACAGAGCGCATCGAGTGAGTATCGGGTCAAATAGAAACAACGCAGTGAAACGGTAAGGGAGAGAAAACAGAGCGCATCGAGTGAGTATCGGGTCAAATAGAAACAACGCAGTGAAACGGTAAGGGAGAGAATACAGAGCGCATCGAGTGAGTATCGGGTCAAATAGAAACAACGCAGTGAAACGGTAAGGGAGAGAATACAGAGCGCATCGAGTGAGTATCGGGTCAAATAGAAACAACGCAGTGAAAAGGGTAGAGGTGGCGATTGGGCCGACAACAACCAAAACTGAAGAGCCTAAAAAAGTTATAGTTTCGGACAAAAAAAAAAAAAGAAAAAAAAAAGGGAACAGGCTCCTCTACCAGGTGGATCGAGGAGGTGCAGGGGCTGGACAGCGGGAGGACAGAAGACGGACGAAGCGCGGTTCTTGCTCCGTGGCTTTCCTATTTCCTTTGAGGCAAGCTTGGCACAGCGAACAGTACAGGGACATGCAATGGCTCATAGGAGTTTCCTTTTTTCCGTAGGGTGCCAGGCCTTCCCGCCGATAAATCGGCACGAAAAAGCGGAGAAAGGTCAAGGGAGTGTGCCTTTCCCGAGTAGGGGAACTTCAAGGGGCAAGCGCAGCAATTTTGGACCTTCCCGTGTCGTATGAGCTTGAGAGTTTGGCCCCCTCACGGGCCAAACTCTCAAGCAAGACAGTGGGAAAGGCCGGGTCGCGCAGCAATTGAAAACGAAAGGGATTCATCAATTCACTTAGCGCATGGGGGGGGGGGGGGGGGGGGGGGGGCAGCGACGAGGAGGAGGAAAACACGCGTGGCGGTGCGAAACTTGTTGTTTCAGCAGCATCAACACACAGCGAGGAAGTGGGGAGACATCGGAAAACAAAAAAAAAGGCAGCATAAAAAGAAAAACGCGGAGAGAGGCTGGTTGTGACGAAAAGGAGCCCGGAAAGCCGCGACGGAGGGTGGAGGCCCTCATTTCTGATAGAATCTCGCCGATGAACCTTGGTGTCGGAAAGAAGAGAAGAAAGAAGATGGAAAGGTCAAGGGAGTGTCTTTCGGAGGATAGGGACTTCAAGGGAAAGAGGAGAAATGCGACGAGTTTTTTTTTCCTTCCCTGTGGCTTCGGAATCAGAAACTGCGAAAACCAACCTGGGTCGTTTACAGTGATGGGCCGGAAGCGAGTCCCGGTGGTGCAGCTCGAGAAGATAATTCAAGTGCTAAGAGTTCTGTAGTGGTGGAGCA
>OY843743.1:5000-7236 GCA_963693005.1 Alphaproteobacteria bacterium CMAR1
TGGTCACCCCCAAGTGGGTCTTGCTGCTGCCATAGCTTAGAAGCAAGCCAAAAAACGGATTCTCATAGTTTGTGGGGATTTGTTGCGGTGGATCGGCAGCGTCTGAAACCGGTCGGGGCTTCAAGATTACACACTTTTCCGACTCATTGAGCCATCTGCCAGCTCCGGAGGCCTTAGGAGGTCGGAGAACGAGCGGGGGACAGACGGACGACGACGACGACGACGGACGCCACCTGGTCCGGGGGTGGAAAATCCGGACTTTGGGCCCAAAAAAAATTTTCCCAAAAAGTGAAAATATGAAACTGCCGGAGGTATTCCCAAAAAAATAGGGTCTACAAACTTTTTTTTCGCCACGGAAAAATATTTTTTCAGCAAAGTTGTGAAAGGCCGGATTTTGGGAAAAAGGGTATTGCCTCCGACGTTGGTGGCCTCCCTCTGGGGTGGGAAGACCCCCCCAATCGGCTCGGGACCCTAACCCTAACCCTAACCCTAACCCTAACCCTAACCCTAACCCTAACCCTAACCCTAACCCTAACCCTAACCCTAACCCTAACCCTAACCCTAATCCTAGTTCTCTGGTGCCCGAGCCGATGTTTTCCGCAGCGACGCGGCAGCCGGATACTGTTTTCGACCCTTGAAAACGGCCAAGGGCCGGCTCTTCGGTAGCCAATAGGCAACCATGACTGTGGGCAAGTGGTGAAAAAAACATGTGTTTTCGTCGGAAACGTGTTGAAACGGGGAGTATTCACCGTGGCGGGAAGGGATTCACCGTTGTTACAGTGTTTGAGACATTTTTTCGATTTTTTTTTTTGGAAGTGTGTGACCCTTGAAAATGGGTCAAAAGGGCCGATTTTCGGTCGTCAAGCGGGCGGCCATGGTCATGGGCCGGGTGGTGAAAAAGCAGGTATTCCGGTGGGGAAAGTGGGAAATCAGGCCGGAAATAGCGTCAGTGGGTGAGATTGTCAAACTTTTCACGGTTTGAGATTTTCTGCCGAAAAAGCTGGTAACATGTACGGGGCCATTTTTGGTCATTTCCCGGGGGCCCGAAATTGGTCGGGTCACCGGATGTGGGTTTGTGGGCCCGGAAACCACCCAAACCGGGGAGTATTTCAATTTTTAGCCGGGGTTACGTAATTTTGACGCCTGAAAAATATTTTTTTTCGGCCACTTTGGTCACCCCCAAGCGGGTCTTGCTGATGCCATAGCTTAGCAGCAAGCCAAAAAACGGATTCTCATAGTTTGTGGGGATTTGTTGCGGTGGCTCGGCAGGGTCTGAAACCGGTCGGGGCTTCAAGATTACACACTTTTCCGACTCATTGAGCCATCTGCCAGCTCCGGAGGCCTTAGCACGTCGGAGAACGAGCGGGGGACAGACGGACGACGACGACGACGACGGACGCCACCTGGTCCGGGGGTGGAAAATCCGGACTTTGGGCCCAAAAAACATTTTCCCAAAAAGTGAAAATATGAAATTACCGGAGGTATTCCCAAAAAAATCGGGTCTACAAACTTTTTTTTCGCCACGGAAAAATATTTTTTCACTAAAGTTGGGAAAGGCCGGATTTTGGGAAAAAGGGTATTGCCTCCGACGTTGGTGGCCTCCCTCTGGGGTGGGAAGACCCCCCCAATCGGCTCGGGACCCTAACCCTAACCCTAACCCTAACCCTAACCCCCTAACCCTAACCCTAACCCTAACCCTAACCCTAACCCTAACCCTAACCCTAACCCTAACCCTAACCCCCTAACCCTAACCCTAACCCTAACCCTAACCCTAACCCTAACCCTAACCCTAACCCTAACCCTAACCCTAACCCTAACCCTAACCCTAACCCTAATCCTAGTTCTCTGGTGCCCGAGCCGATGTCTTCCGCAGTGATGCGGCAGCCGGATACTGTTTTCGACCCTTGAAAACGGCCAAGGGCCGGCTCTTCGGTAGTCAAGAGGCAATCATGACTGTGGGCAAGTGGTGAAAAAAACATGTGTTTTGGTCGGAAACGTGGGGAAACGGGGAGTATTCCCCGTGGCGGGGTGGGATTCACCTTTTTTACACTGTTTGAGACATTTTTACGATTTTTTTTTGGGCAGGTGTGACCCTTGAAAATGGTTCAAAAAGGCCGATTTTCGGGTCGTCAAGCAGTCGGCCACGGTCATGGGCCGGGTGGTGAAAATGCAAGTATTCCGGTGGGGAAAGTGGGAAATCGGACCGGAAATAGCATCAGTGGGACAGATTGTCAAA
>OY843744.1:0-2519 GCA_963693005.1 Alphaproteobacteria bacterium CMAR1
ATGTCCCACAACGAGCAATTGGGCCGTTTACGGACCGAGTTTCGTCATTTTGATGCGTTTTGGGGACATTTTTTCCCCGAAATTTTGACCCCCTACATGGTCGCTATTGCACTATTGATAAGCTATGGGACACCGAAAATGGGTCCAAAAACCGTCCTTTTCGGCTCCCGCATCGTTGCCCCGGTGAGTTCGCAAAATACACGGTCAATGGGGCTATGCCCGGAACTCCACCTCCCCATAGCACTATTTGCCAGCTCTGGAGACCTTTCCTACTGCAAGATCCACCCGCGGACGGACAGACACACATGGATTTTGGGGTGTGTTTGGAGGGTCATTTTTGGACTTTTGGTCGAAAATACAAAATCCCCAAAAGTGAAAGTTGTACATTCCCGCCGGTGAAATGGTTTGATCGCATTGGTCGAAAACTTCACGGGACGCGGATTTTTATTTTTCCGGAAAAGTTGGTCCGGAGCTCAAAATGACCCAATTTTCGATCACCTCCGACAAAGGATGTTCTCCCCTTATAAGGTGTACACCTTAAACGGCTCGAAGACCCTAACCCTAACCCTAACCCTAACCCTAACCCTAACCCTAACCCTAACCCTAACCCTAACCCTAACCCTAACCCTAACCCTAACCCCAACCCTAACCCTAACCCTAACCCTAACCCTAACCCTAACCCTACCCTTAACCCTAACCCTAACCCTAACCCTAACCCTAACCCTAACCCTAACCCTAACCCTAACCCTAACCCTAACCCTAACCCTAACCCTAACCCTAACCCTAACCCTAACCCTAATCCTAGTTCTCTGGTGCCCGAGCCGATGTTTTCCGCAGCGATGCGGCAGCCGGATACTGTTTTCGACCCTTGAAAACGGCCAAGGGCCGGCTCTTCGGTAGTCAATAGGCAACCATGACTTTGGGCAAGTGGTGAAAAGAACATGTGTTTTCGTCGGAAAAGTGGGGAAACGGGGAGTATTCACCGTGGCGGGGTGGGATTCACCGTTTTTACACTGTTTGAAACATTTGTTCGATTGTCTTTTTTTGGAAGGTGTGACCCTTGAAAATGGGTCAAAAGGGTCGATTTTCGGTCGTCCAGCAGGCGGCCATGGTCATGGGCCGGGTGGTGAAAATGTAAGTATTCCGGTGGGCAAAGTGGGAAATCAGGCCGGAAACAGCGTCAGTGGGTGAGATTGTCAAACTTTTCACGGTTTGAGATTTACTGCCGAAAAAGCTGGTAACATGTACGGGGCCATTTTTGGTCATTTTCCGGGGGCCCGAAATTGGTCGGGTCCCCAAATATGGGTTTGTGGGCCCGGAAACCACCCAAACCGGGGAGTATTTCAATTTTTAGCCGGGGTTACGTAATTTTGACGCCTGAAAAATATTTTTTTTCGGCCACTTGGGTCACCCCCAAGTGGGTCTTGCTGCTGCCATAGCTTAGCAGCAAGCCAAAAAACGGATTCTCATAGTTTGTGGGGATTTGTTGCGGTGGCTCGGCAGCGTCTAAAACCGGTCGGAGCTCCAAGATTACACACTTTTCCGACTCATTGAGCCATCTGCCAGCTCCGGAGGCCTTAGGAGGTCGGAGAACGAGCGGGGGACAGACGGACGACGACGACGACGACGGACGCCACCTGGTCCGGGGGTGGAAAATCCGGACTTTGGGCCCAAAAAAAAATTTCCCAAAAAGTGAAAATATGAAATTACCGGAGGTATTCCCAAAAAAATCGGGTCTACAAACTTTTTTTTCGCCACGGAAAAATATTTTTTCGCTAAAGTTGGGAAAGGCCGGATTTTGGGAAAAAGGGTATTGCCTCCGACGTTGGTGGCCTCCCTCTGGGGTGGGAAGACCCCCCCAATCGGCTCGGGACCCTAACCCTAACCCTAACCCTAACCCTAACCCTAACCCTAACCCTAACCCTAACCCTAACCCTAACCCTAACCCTAACCCTAACCCTAATCCTAGTTCTCTGGTGCCCGAGCCGATGTTTTCCGCAGTCATGCGGCAGCCGGATACTGTTTTTGACCCTTGAAAACGGCCAAGGGCCCGCTCTTCGGCAGTCAATTAGGCAACCATGACTTTCGGCAAGTGGTGAAAAATGCATGTGTTTTCGTCGGAAACGTGGGGAAACGCGCAGTATTCCCCGTGGCGGGGTGGGATTTACCGTTTTTACACTGTTTGAGACACTTTTTCGATTATTTTTTCGGGAAGGTGTGACCCTTGAAAATGGGTCAAAAGGGCCGATTTTCGGTCGTCAGGCAGTCGGCCACGGTCATCGGCCGGGTGGTGAAAAAACAAGTATTCCGGCGGGGAAAGTGGGAAATCGGACCGGAAATAGCGTCAGTGGGTGAGATTGTCAAACTTTTCACGGTGTGAGATTTTCTGCCGAAAAAGCTGGTAACATGTACGGGGCCATTTTTGGTCATTTTCCGGGGGCCCGAAATTGGTCGGGTCGCCAGATATGGGTTTCTAGGCCCGGAAATCACCCAAATTTTTAGCCGGGGTTACGTAATTT
>OY843745.1:0-14097 GCA_963693005.1 Alphaproteobacteria bacterium CMAR1
GGCCAGCGAAGCCAATCCCAACGGACCCCGCCTCACAGAGGCGCTCGAGGAAGGCAGCATCGTGGTGGGGGAACGGCTGTGGATTTGGGTCAAGACCGACAAGGCCGAATGGAACGGGCGGGTCCAGGTCCAGGCGTATCACCCAGCGACAAAGTCGTTCGCGGCCGATCAGAACAACCACTTCGCCCTGGAAAACATCCACCAATGGAACCTCCTGCGGGGCTACGCCACCGCCGGCGCTGACATCGACGGCCCGAAGCGACTCCTCGTTGCAGGCGCCCCGCCGCCAAAGTGCCGACAGTGGCTTGAGACCAAGCACCCAGGCGTGATCGCCGCCTTCAAGCACTGCGAACAGCTCCTGGTGAACACCGACCTTCGCGTGAAGATGAAGGTCTTCGAGGACACCACGCAACACCACGACACTCACTGGACAGCTCAGGATGTACTCTGAGTCCGCGTACGCGTGGCTGCTCTCGAACCCGGACGGCTATGTGTGGGTCCCACTCGAGGCGATCGCCGAGCGCAACGTGACGGTTTTGAGCCTGGCTGAGCACACACCTTCTGCCGCCCGCAATCGCGAAGCGCAAACCCCGCCAGGGACGCCGCAACAACTAACGTTCCGGCTTTTCCGCGCTTGAGTCTCGCCCCCCTCGGTCCTTTCCGAATGCATCCAGGTCCCCAACCAGATCAAACTATTTTCTTCGCCCTGGCGGTCTGAGCTTACCCTGGAGGCGCGCCGCTGCGCGCCGATCGTTCCGGCTTTTCTTTCCATTCCCTTTCTGCCGCGGTCGGCAGCATTACTGGTATTTCTGGTATTGGGTGTTGGTACATGCCAATAATACCACGACATTAGCATCTTGGTATTTCGCCAATAATACCACCTACCACGACATGTACATGCAGTGGTATTATTTTGAAAACTGGTATTATACCAGTGGTATTTGGTATTATTGGTATTATAATACCAGTGGTATGTACCTACCACAATACCAAAGTGCTAGCATTTTGACATTAATACCAATAATACCAATAATACCACAATACCAGTTTTCAGTGGTAGGTGGTATTGAGTATTGCCGTCAACGTTCGTGTTGATGGCCTTTGGGTCAAGAGAGCTCTGGCGCAGCGCCTCAACGCACGCGGCCACACCCTGGCGATACTGCTCCAGCTGCCAAGACCGCGCACCTCCTCGCCGGTGGCGCCGCTCTTCACCAAGGCCTTGGCGTCCTGCGCAGCCTCCTTGGCCTCAGTCACGGAGGCGGCGATGGTGTCAATCTTGTCGTGCAACTCGGCCGGCTTGCCGCGCTTGGCCTCGGTGGTATGCTTCAGGAGCTCACGCTGCAACTGCAACACGGCCTCGCTGACCTTGCTGACCGTGATGTTGCATTCGGCAGTTTCCTTGAACGTGGCGGCGACGTTGTTCGCTTGCTCACCGACGGCGCGGCGAAGGCCGTGGACGTCATCTTGAACTGCTTGGACACCGAGCGCGATGCGGTCAGTTCCGGCAATGAGCTGGTTCGACATCCCCGTGCCAGTCGCGGCCAAGTGCTCTCGGGTAGCGCGGCCCTCGAACTGGGCGGCCGTGACCGCTGCGGCGCTGCCGGCTTGGGTGGCGGAGAACAACTTCATCTGGCGCTGCTGGCCGTCGGCGCACGGAACGCGTTTAACACGCCCTGCTCCAACATCTGGAGGTTACCGCGCTGGGCAGCGTCGAGGGTCTTGAGCGGTCACCTCCTTGAGCTTGGCGACAACCCCCTTCTCGTGGTATTGGAGAGTCGACATGATCAGATTGCCATAGCCGGCGACAATCTGAGCAACGGTGAGGGCGGCCTGGTCAACGTGCTCTTGGCTGTCGTAGGATTATCCAGTCCTCCGCGACCGCGCGCGCGCACCTACCGCCACAAGCAGAACAAAGACGGGTCAACAAAACAAGCCTCCTCCTGGTTGTCAAGGATCGCCAAAAACGATGCGCTTCTCATTTTTTTCCGCGCTCACCCTGGCGCCGCTCACCCTGGCGCCATCGTCGAGGGTGGTTACTACGTCCCGTTCGCGGGGTTCTCCGCAGAGCAGCAGGAGTGCCGCGCCTTCACGCTGCGGAACCTCGAGGAGCTCATGTGCGCCCGGCAGCGGGAGCGGTACGTGAGCGAGGTGAAGGTGTGCGTGTGCGGCTTCGGGCCGGCGGACGAAGAGGAGCCGATGGACGAGGCCAACTTCTCGCAGTACCAGTTCTTCGAGCCGTACATCAACGACCTCGTCTTCTTCGTCGACAAGTTCGACTTTGTCGTCAAGTGCGTCGCCGCTGGTGTCTGCAAGGTCGCCGCTGGGTTCGAGGACCGCTACACCCGCGTGCTCCTCGAAGCCCTGACCTTCAAACACGTCGTCATCCCGGCGTCCCCAGAGCGCGTCTTCGACCACGCCGGGGAGGACACCCCGCGCATCGTCCCGGAGCTCGACCGCACCGAGGAGGAACAGCACCAGTCCGTCGAGCGCTACGGGCCGATTGCTACGGGAACACCGTGCGGACAAGCGCACACAACACGGTGTTACACTTTGAAGAAGCTTAAACTAACCTTAAGGCAAAAAAAAAAAAAAAAAAAAAAAAGCGCTACGTCAACCTTGACCGCACCTACGGCGACAAACTCCGGGCGAAGCTCGCGGCGCTCGAGAAGGAGGCCGCCCGCCCGAACCCCCTCCCGAAGGAGCCCGTCGAGTGGGGCGGGGGCGAAGGCCCCAGTGAGCCCACCGAAGAAGAAGCCGACGAAGAAGCAGCCCAGGAGGAGGCAGCCCAGGAGGAGGCAGCCCAGGAGGGTGGCGAAGAGACCGTAGAGGAAGGCGGCGAGGAGAACGACGCAGCGGCCGCGGAGCCAGAGGTGGCTGCGGAGTCAGGAGTGGCCGCTGCCACGCCTCGCGATGGCAACCAGGACCCCGAGGGTGAAGAGGAGAGCCCTTCGGAGGAGCCTCCAAGTGCCCCGGCCGACAACGGCGACGCTTGATGAATGGTGTGTACTGTCTTGATATCGCCACACCCCGAGCTCGGCGTTGCTCTTGTGACCCGTGCGCTGTGCCTCGAAGGCGACATGTACTACCTCTCCATGTGCGCCAAGGGCGAGCAGGTCCCCGAAGCCCTTGCCCAGACCCCGCGGTCCACGGCCCGCGCTGCGCTACGCTCTTCTCCTCGAAGTCGTAGTCACGGCCGAGCCACTCCTCGCGCGTCTTGACCATGCCGTTGACGATCTCGTCGGTGACCTCCTGCTTCTCGCCCAGCTCGTTGACGGTGGCGGAGGCGCGGATGGCTCGCTCCAGGATCTCCTTCATTGCTGCTGCTACCTCTTCGCGGGTCTCGCCCGCTACGCGAATGTTGTCGACGTAGACATTCGTATCGACGTTGGGCCCAGGTACGTACGCGATGATCGAGGCAATAGTCTGCGCTACGAACACGGCCTGCCGCTGCCCCATCGGGAGCCGCGTGCAACGGTACCACTTCTGATTGCATTGGAAGCACATCATGCGGCTCACGTCGAGTGACAAGAGGATTTGATCAAAGAACGCCTTGAAGTCGCACTGCGCCTGGTACTTCTGACGCAGGGCGGTGGCGTCGGCTTCCATCGGTGTGCTGAGGACGGTTTTCGGCGACTCCAGTTTGGAAATGAATTCATTGATCAGCTCGGTCTCCTTCAGGACGCGGAGACGGTGCTTGTGATGCTCCGCCCGCAGGAAGATGTTGACCGTGCCCAGGACATCCTCCGCTGCGATCTCAACCGCGTGTCCTGCGTCGATGAGCGCGTGCAACGCGCGTGTCTTGATCTTGGCGATCGTTCGGCGTCCCCGCACCTTCGGGACATTCTTGTACGTGTCGAGTTCAAGAATCCAACGGCGGGCCTCGATCCACTTCTCTTGGAAAGGTGTGTCCTTGGCCAGCTCGTCGATGATGTTCAGGAGGAGCGTCTTGATTTTCTTGATGTGATAATCGTAGGTGCTCGTGTCTTTGGGTAACCCGAGCTCGCTCCACGTCGGTGCTTCGATGCCTAGTTTGTCGAGGAACTTTGGACGACTGCCGCCGTCATCAGTGCCTCCGCTGCCGCTGTGCCCTCCTTCGCAAGCGCCTGGGCGAGTTTCCCCCACCCCAGGTACCGACGGAGCGTCGCCTCGCGGGTGTGACCGGAGTACTCCATCAGCGTCGCCATCGACACCCCGTTGGCCGCCATGGTCTGCAGCGAGCCGCGTCGGATCGACCGGTTGCTGAGAGCCGGGTTGACGTCCCGGAGTGCGAGCCGCACTTGCGTTGTCAAAGCTGCGCGCTGCTTGAACGGCCACATCACTGAGATGACCGTTCATACGGAGTTGACGTGCCCGACCTGTGACAAGCGCGAGGAAGAGCAGCGAGCGAAGGACGCCGCCGCCAAGAAGCTCCGCGACGAGCGCAAGAAGAAGGAGCAGCAGCAGCGTCGCGACGAGAAGGAGAAGAAGGAGAAGGAGGAGCGCGAACGCGAGAAGAAGCGCCAAGAAGCGAAGAAGACCGCGCAGAGCAAGCCTTCGACGAAGGAGCCCAACAAGCCCGACAAGCCGGCGCAGAAGCAGTCCCGTCTCGGCGACGCCAAGGTCATGGACAAGGACAAGCTCGCCGCCCGCAAGGAAGCCAAGTCGAGTTTTCAGGGCCCCAGCACCGCGACGCTCCCGCCGGCGCTGGGGTACAAGGGCAGCTGGCTCAAGGAGTGTGAAACCGCTGGACGACTGGGAGAACTCAATTCAGGCTCTTCCCCAGGCCGGCGTGACGCGCAAGACGTGGCAGGATCGCATCAACGCGCTCAAGACCATGCAGGCGGCGTTCAAGGAGATCGGCGACGAGTGGATGGACGCCCCTCTCGACGAGGCGATGGCGGAGGCGGCAGTGTACCTGTACCTGCAGCGGAAGTGGATGCCACAGACACTTCACCGCAACATGGCGACGTGGACGGGCGCCCTCAACTCCCTGAAGGCCTTCACCAATGCGGACATCACGTGAACATGAACCTCTCCAAGACGTGGCAGCAGTCCATGCGAGCTGCGGAGGTCGCGACGAAGGAGGGCGATGCGGAAGTACCGACGGCTGCAGAAGCAGGAGGTCGCGAAGGCGATCAAGAAGGCGGAGGACTCGGACCGTCTCGACCTGGCGACGCTGCTCGTGATGACGTGGTACACGGCGGGTCGAACCTGCGACATTCTGCAGCTCAAGAAGGAGAACGTCGAAGTCCGCAGCGACGGTCACCTGCTGGTGACATTCAAGCGCGGCAAGACTGTCCATGCCCGCGGCGGATGGACGGTGCACACGAAGCTGCCACACGGTGTTGCACTCCGGGCAGCGGCGCTGCTGGTACACCGATTGGGACACGAACCCAAGACCTTCGCTGTGTCAAAGCGAGTCATAACCACCTAGACCATCAGTGACAAAAAAATCAGAGGGAGACGCTCAAGAGGATTGCTGCCTGACCGGCGCTTGGAGAATGCGGATACGCTGGGACACAGGAACTCTACGCTAAAAAAGTTACAGTTTCTGTACTTTATTGTGTGCAGTTCAACGCTAAAAAAGTTACAGTTTCTGTACTTTATTGTGTGCAGTTCGCATGGCCGCCACGGTTTTAGACCGTGGCCGGCGAGAGAAGCTCCGCCGACGCGCGCTCCGGTCGCACGGCTTCGGCGCGGGCGGGTTCCGGAGCAGTCCAGAAGAATGGAGTGTCCCACAGGTTCCGACCCTTCGAGAGCGAAGCGAATCGAGCAACTTGCAGGTCCGGTTGGATCTCGAAATGGAAATGGCCATGGCTGACGCCTGCGCCTTCCCGCACTGCTTCGAGTCCACCCGGCGGCCGAAGCGCAAAGCTAAGCCAGCTCCTCAAGTCGACTCTGTCCCCGCCGTGTCGTCCGTTGCCGTCGCTGTCAACATCGCTCACGTACACGATGGTCACTTGCGCTCCGCCGCCGTACCGTTCGTCGCCGTCGCCGTTGACGCCGACGCCCAGTTCGCTCTTGTCGTCGCCGACTCTGTCCACGACGGTCGTCTCCAACGCTGCGCCGCGGAGCCGTCTGTTGCCGACGTCCCGGTCGTCGCCGACGCCCAGTTCGCTCCTGTCGTCGCCGACTCTGTCCACGACGGTCGTCTCCAACGCTGCGCCGCGGAGCCGTCTGTTGCCGACGTTCCGGTGGTCGCCGACGCCAACCTCGCTCTTGTCGTCGCCGACTCTGTCCACGACGGTCGTCTCCAACGCTGCGCCGCGGAGCCGTCTGTTGCCGACGTCCCGGTCGTCGCCGACGCCCAGTTCGCTCCTGTCGTCGCCGACTCTGTCCACGACGGTCGTCTCCAACGCTGCGCCGCGGAGCCGTCCGTTGCCGACGTTCCGGTCGTCGCCGACGCCAACCTCGCTCCTGTCGTCGCCGACTCTGTGCTGCGCCGCGGAGCCGTCTGTTGCCGACGTTCCGGTCGTCGCCGACGCCAACCTCGCTCCTGTCGTCGCCGACTCTGTCCACGACGGTCGTCTCCAACGCTGCGCCGCGGAGCCGTCCGTTGCCGACGTTCCGGTCGTCGCCGACGCCCAGTTCGCTCCTGTCGTCGCCGACTCTGTCCACGACGGTCGTCTCCAACGCTGCGCCGCGGAGCCGTCTGTTGCCGACGTTCCGGTCGTCGCCGACGCCCAGTTCGCTCCTGTCGTCGCCGACTCTGTCCACGACGGTCGTCTCCAACGCTGCGCCGCGGAGCCGTCTGTTGCCGACGTTCCGGTCGTCGCCGACGCCCCGTTCGCTCCTGTCGTCGCCGACTCTGTCCACGACGGTCGTCTCCAACGCTGCGCCGCGGAGCCGTCTGTTGCCGACGTTCCGGTCGTCGCCGACGCCCAGTTCGCTCCTGTCGTCGCCGACTCTGTCCACGACGGTCGTCTCCAACGCTGCGCCGCGCCGTCCGTTGCCGACGTTCCGGTCGTCGCCGACGCCAACCTCGCTCTTGTCGTCGCCGACTCTGTCCACGACGGTCGTCTCCAACGCTGCGCCGCGGAGCCGTCTGTTGCCGACGTTCCGGTCGTCGCCGACGCCCAGTTCGCTCCTGTCGTCGCCGACTCTGTCCACGACGGTCGTCTCCAACGCTGCGCCGCGGAGCCGTCCGTTGCCGACGTTCCGGTGGTCGCCGACGCCAACCTCGCTCCTGTCGTCGCCGACTCTGTCCACGACGGTCGTCTCCAACGCTGCGCCGCGGAGCCGTCCGTTGCCGACGTTCCGGTGGTCGCCGACGCCAACCTCGCTCCTGTCGTCGCCGACTCTGTCCACGACGGTCGTCTCCAACGCTGCGCCGCGCCGTCCGTTGCCGACGTTCCGGTGGTCGCCGACGCCAACCTCGCTCCTGTCGTCGCCGACTCTGTCCACGACGGTCGTCTCCAACGCTGCGCCGCGGAGCCGTCCGTTGCCGACGTTCCGGTGGTCGCCGACGCCAACCTCGCTCCTGTCGTCGCCGACTCTGTCCACGACGGTCGTCTCCAACGCTGCGCCGCGCCGTCCGTTGCCAGTTTCTATTCTCTGCTCGCATGCTGCTGAACGTGCCGATGTCTATCGCAACGATTTGCAAAGATGAAGCAGATAATGTAGACCATGCCCTGACATGCGCAACGTGCAGCAAGTCATTCCATTTCACGCGCCACAACCTAACTGCTTCCGGAATGGTCCGGGTTCTCAACATGTACGGCCTTTACGCGACCACCAACCTGAAGGCACACTTCCCGAAGGTCCTCTCTAGAAACGTGGAAGGCCCCGACGTACTCGTCATCCTCCCGAGCGGTGGCATGTTCGTTCTCGACATTACCGTTGTACATGTATCCCATGACGTAAGCAGAGCGTCCGCAGTGAAACAGCGCGACACATACAAACGAAATAAATACAGTGACTGGAACTCCACAATCGACGGATCCCGTGTATCATTCCACCCGATTGTGGTCACCTCCGTTGGCACAATTCACATCGACTCAATTAAAACCCTCCGTGCCATATGCTCAAAAACACCAACACATGGCCTTTTCCGCTCTTTATGCGAAACTATTGCTGGAACTGTCTTGAAGACTACGTTCAATCACGTCGCAAAGCAAGATCACAACCAACTGATTTGGAACGCCTCTGTCGCATCACACTCGTGCTCGACCTGCGAGATCTGTAAGATCGACTGTTCCACCTGTGCTGCCTGCTCCGCCCGGAAATCAAAGGCCACTGAATCCCTCACGAAGTCCACAAAACAAAACACACAAACCGCAAACAAAAACTAGGAAAACCCACTCTGTTACAGCTGCCTCGCCGATTGGACGGTCCAGAGCACCTTGTGTGCCTCTGCCCCTGATGACCTACTCACTTATCGCCTGACGATGTTCCAGTAACGAGTTCAGTGATTCACACAACTGAAATTGGAGCGTTCCATGACACTGCCAGCTTCGCCTAGGCCATGGTCCTATGTGTGTGACGGTGACAAAACAACCAGCCTTAGCTCACTTCAGTTTGCATCGTCTGTGTTTTGTTTTGGTTGGAAAGAAGTCAAGGGAAACTAGACTGGAGTACTGGATCTCGGAGGGTCGAGATGTTGAGAGGTAGCGGCAGGGGCGGGGCGGTGAGCCCAGGCCCGGCTGGTGAAGCCCTTCTCGGCCGACGGCTCCTGCTCCGGCGGGGAGCGTTGCTGGAGCTCCATTTGACCCACATTCGAGCGCGAAGCTCCCTTGTTCGCAACACACCGCACGTTCATCACAGGACTCTTGCCAGCTTGGCTGTTGTGTCTTTTTTCTCGCTCCATTCAATCAACGGCAATTGCTTGACCTCTGAAAAAAACAAGCTCAAGGGATTGCCCATGGTGCGTGCCAGCGTGCGACTTTCCGAGGCCGCCGTCATGCCATCGTGAGCTGTTGCAAGTTCGTACCACACGGCATCAGCAGGGGGGCATCATCAGGGGGGTTTACGGTACCATAGCGAAGGGGGAAACGCTGATCGCCGGGTGAAAGCCGGGCCGCCAGGTGGGTGTGGTGGGTGGGAAAACCGTGGCGGCCATGCGAACTGCACACTACACAACGGCATTCAGGACATGCACTCAGGAAGAAGTCGCAGGCGTGAGACTACATCGGTTGTCACAGAGCACCTTGTGTGCCTCTGCCCCTGATGACCTACTCACTTATCGCCTTACGATGTTCCAGTAACGAGTTCAGTGATTCACACAACAAAACCAAGCTCAAGGGATTGCCCATGGTGCGTGCCAACCTGAATGTGTTGGGTGTCTCAGCCATTGCGCAGCAAACGCCAGCTGGCGTATCTTCCTTGAGCGTTTCCCTCTGATTTTTTTGGAGGATGCCGCCGAAGGAGCAGCAAGAGGCCCGGACCCCAGTGTCCAAAGCACCCTTCGACCCCAACGACTTCGACCCGAACGTGTACGCACGGGCCAGCGAAGCCAATCCCAACGGACCCCGCCTCACAGAGGCGCTCGAGCAAGGCAGCATCGTGGTGGGGGAACGGCTGTGGATTTGGGTCAAGACCGACAAGGCCGAATGGAACGGGCGGGTCCAGGTCCAGGCGTATCACCCAGCGACAAAGTCGTTCGCGGCCGATCAGAACAACCACTTCGCCCTGGAAAACATCCACCAATGGATCCTCCTGCGGGGCTACGCCACCGCCGGCGCTGACATCGACGGCCCGAAGCGACTCCTCGTTGCAGGCGCCCCGCCGCCAAAGTGCCGACAGTGGCTTGAGACCAGGCACCCCGGCGTGATCGCCGCCTTCAAGCACTGCGAACAGCTCCTGGTGAACACCGACCTTCGCGTGAAGATGAAGGTCTTCGAGGACACCACGCAACACCACACCACGACACTCACTGGACAGCTCAGGTTGTACTCTGAGTCCGCGTACGCGTGGCTGCTCTCGAACCCGGACGGCTATGTGTGGGTCCCACTCGAGGCGATCGCCGAGCGCAACGTGACGGTTTTGAGCCTGGCTGAGCACACACCTTCTGCCGTCCGCAATCGCGAAGCGCAAACCCCGCCAGGGACGCCGCAACAACTCGTCTTCTCGCCACCCCGTCGGCTGGACACAACGGCTGTGATGCCGTACCGTGCCACACACGTCCCGTCCGACAACGTCCCGATGGAGCTCGCTACACCCGAAAACATCAACGGCATGCCAGCCACGCCGGAGAAGAGGCTGGCGACCCTCGGATGGACTTTGGCTTTCCTCCATGGCATCAAGGAGTCTGACGTGTCCCGCATCACGCGATCGGAGGAGAAGAGCGACCACATCAAGGAACTGCAGCGCGTTCATGACCTCGCGGAGGAGGCCGCCGACCTGATCAAGAACCCGAAATGCCTCGATGTGTTTGAAACCAAGATGAACAAGACGATGCCGCTGCCAAAGGACGCGAACCACACCGAGATGCTGCTCCGCGCGCAGAACTACCAGACGATGTGCGAGGCGTTGGCGAAGGCCAAGGACAGCTGTGACGTGGACAGCACCCGCGCGTTCATGCGTGCCTACATCATGTCGAACAACTGGCGCACCGGTGACAACATCAAGCCCGCAACGCTTGCCCTCATCGCCACAGCACAAGCCCAGGCAATTCAAGCAACCCACAAGTTCCTAACGTTCAAAGACTCCGATCTGAAACACTTCTCCGTGCTCCCGAAAAATGAAGTCCAGTTCCTCTCCACCCGCTATGGGAACGCCGCAGAATGCACCAAGAAGGTGAGCTCCGACGTCGTTGTGACAAGCGATGCCGCACCCTCGAAGCGTATCAAGCAACGGCGGTGCCCGGAGTGCAACGCGGTCCACACGGAGCTGACATGCCGAAGTGCGACAAGCGAGAGGAGGAGCAACGCGCCAAGGACGCCGCCGCCAAGACGCTTCGCGATGAGCGCAAGAAGAAGGAGCAGCAGCAGCGTCGCGACGAGAAGGAGAAGAAGGAGAAGGAGGAGCGCGAACGCGAGAAGAAGCGCCAAGAAGCGAAGAAGACCGCGCACAACAAGCCTTCGACGAAGGAGAGCCAGCCCGACAAGCCCGACAAGCCCGACAAGCCGGCGCAGAAGCAGTCCCGCCTCGGCGACGCCAAGGTCATGGACAAGGACAAGCTCGCCGCCCGCAAGGAAGCCAAGTCGAGTTTTCAGGGCCCCAGCACCGCGACGCTCCCGCCGGCGCTGGGGTACAAGGGCAGCTGGCTCAAGGGAGTGAAACCGCTGGACGACTGGGAGAACTCAATTCAGGCTCTTCCGCAGGCCGGCGTGACGCGCAAGACGTGGCAGGATCGCATCAACGCGCTCAAGACCATGCAGGCGGCGTTCAAGGAGATCGGCGACGAGTGGATGGACGCCCCTCTCGACGAGGCGATGGCGGAGGCGGCAGTGCACCTGTACCTGCAGCGGAAGTGGATGCCGCAGACACTTCACCGCAACATGGCGACGTGGACGGGCGCCCTCAACTCCCTGAAGGCCTTCACCAATGCGGACATCGACGTGAACATGAACCTCTCCAAGACGTGGCAGCAATCCATGCGAGCTGCGGAGGTCGCGACGAAGGAGGGCGATGCGGAAGTACCGACGGCAGTGCAGAAGCAGGAGGTCGCGAAGGCGATCAAGAAGGCGGTGGACTCGGACCGTCTCGACCTGGCGACGCTACTCGTGATGACGTGGTACACGGCGGGTCGAACCTGCGACATTCTGCAGCTCAAGAAGGAGAACGTCGAAGTACGCAGCGACGGTCACCTGCTGGTGACATTCAAGCGCGGCAAGACTGTCCATGCCCGCGGCGGATGGACGGTGCACACGAAGCTGCCGGACGAGCATCGCGAGATTCTGACGAAGTACCTCGCGACCGTCTATGGCAAGAGCTGGGTGTGGCCGTTCAAGCAGCGCGCAGCTTTGACAACGCAAGTGCGGCTCGCACTCCGGGACGTCAACCCGGCTCTCAGCAACCGGTCGATCCGACGCGGCTCGCTGCAGACCATGGCGGCCAACGGGGTGTCGATGGCGACGCTGATGGAGTACTCCGGTCACACCCGCGAGGCGACGCTCCGTCGGTACCTGGGGTGGGGGAAACTCGCCCAGGCGCTTGCGAAGGAGGGCACAGCGGCAGCGGAGGCACTGATGACGGCGGCAGTCGTCCAAAGTTCCTCGACAAACTAGGCATCGAAGCACCGACGTGGAGCGAGCTCGGGTTACCCAAAGACACGAGCACCTACGATTATCACATCAAGAAAATCAAGACGCTCCTCCTGAACATCATCGACGAGCTGGCCAAGGACACACCTTTCCAAGAGAAGTGGATCGAGGCCCGCCGTTGGATTCTTGAACTCGACACGTACAAGAATGTCCCGAAGGTGCGGGGACGCCGAACGATCGCCAAGATCAAGACACGCGCGTTGCACGCGCTCATCGACGCAGGACAAGCGGTTGAGATCGCAGCGGAGGATGTCCTGGGCACGGTCAACATCTTCCTGCGGGCGGAGCATCACAAGCACCGTCTCCGCGTCCTGAAGGAGACCGAGCTGATCAACGAATTCATTGGAGTCGCCGAAGACCGTCCTCAGCACACCGATGGAAGCCGACGCCACCGCCCTGCGTCAGAAGTACCAGGCGCAGTGTGACTTCAAGGCGTTCTTTGATCAAATCCTCTTGTCACTCGACGTGAGCCGCATGATGTGCTTCCAATGCAATCAGAAGTGGTACCGTTGCACGCGGCTCCCGATGGGGCAGCGGCAGGCCGTGTTCGTAGCGCAGACTATTGCCTCGATCATCGCGTACGTACCTGGGCACAACGTCGATACGAATGTCTATGTCGACAACATTCGCGTAGCGGGCGAGACCCGCGAAGAGGTAGCAGCAGCAATGAAGGAGATCCTGGAGCGAGCCATCCGCGCCTCCGTCACCGTCAACGAGCTGGGCGAGAAGCAGGAGGTCACCGACGAGATCGTCAACGGCATGGTCAAGACGCGCGAGGAGTGGCTCGGCCGTGACTACGACTTCGAGGAGAAGACCGTCAAGGTCGGCACCAAGACGATCGAGAAGGTCAAGGCTATGCGTGGCTTGAAGAAGTGGACCTGGCAGAATGTCGCGGCCATCTACGGCCTGTTGTTCTACTGCAACTCCGTCACCAAGGAATCGCTCGCGAGCAAGTACAGCGCTCTGCGGTTCCACAGCCGGATGATGGCGCGTGATGACATCCACTGGTCGCAGGAGGCAGAGATTTGGACCACTGCAAGGGACCAACTCGCCGAATGGATGGATGAGGTTGTCGAGAACAAGCCAAGGGACCTCCGCCAGGCAGTGCGCACCGTCGACTACACCATGGTCACCGACGCGTCCGACTGGGGCTGGGGCGCAGCCGTCCTCAACATGCACACCGGTCGCGTGAAGGTCCACCGCGGGCGCTGGCCTCTGGGGACGACGTGGTCGAAGCGGTCCACGACGGCGGAGACGGAGACGATCTACCGTGCGGTGTGCGCGTCGGTGGCGCCGTCGGCCAACTGCAAGATCATGGTCCACACCGACAACATGACGACGAAGATGGTGCTGCAGAAGAAGCGGTCGCCGTCGCTGGAGGTCAACGCCGTGGCGGCCCGCCTGTCCCGCCATTTCCCAGGCGTCGTCTTCGACAGCGAGCACATCCCAGGTGTGGACAACTTCGTCGACCACGTGTCGCGCGGAAAGGATATCGACATGAGTCTCATTCATGGAGGCTTCGCCGGGCTTACGGGCAAACATCCTTCCGCCTAAGTTGACCCTGAGGACCCTCCTCATGTGCCGTGAGTGCCTCCCAAGAGTGTTGGTGTTTCCTGTAGCTCATGGACTCCTAGGGCCGGTGGGTCAGTTGTCACAGAGCACCTTGTGTGCCTCTGCCCCTGATGACCTACTCACTTATCGCCTTACGATGTTCCAGTAACGAGTTCAGTGATTCACACAACAAAAACAAGCTCAAGGGATTGCCCATGGTGCGTGCCAACCTGAATGTGTTGGGTGTCTCAGGCTCTCGAGGCCGCCGTCATGCCATCGTGAGCTGTTGCAAGTTCGTACCACAGTGATTCACACAACAAAAACAAGCTCAAGGGATTGCCCATGGTGCGTGCCAACCTGAATG
>OY843746.1:0-10305 GCA_963693005.1 Alphaproteobacteria bacterium CMAR1
GGCCCCGCCGGCCTCACTCTCTCTCCTGAACGATACAGCTTACAGGGTTGTCAGGAAGTTCCTAGGTCGCCCTAGCGATCCAGCGCCTGGCCCGAGGACAGAGAGTCCGAGGGAACGTAGACAGACGTAGGAAGCAAGGTCTGCCATGCTCAGAACCACCCCCACCCGGACGAATGTTCCCCTTCCCGATTATTGGTATCCGGATTCCCTTGAGCTGTCAACGGAGCACGCGATTTACCTCAGGATAGGCTGCCCTTGAGATGCCCACGCGGCGCTTTCCCTCCCATCGAAACGGGGATCGCTGTTGACAGCTGCTCACTACGATTGGTATTCCTCAGCGGGGGGCCGAAAGCCAAGCCGCCCGCCACAAGGTCGGAAGAAAATTGTGAGTCCGCGGCCCAGACAAAGCCAGGTCTGGCGGAAGCCGCGACGGTGGAGGAGGCCGGCGGGACGCGAAGCCCGCACGTCACACTCAGGCCCGGGGGTACCCAGCGCTCGGACGACCTCGTGCTCGAGGCGACCGCCGCGACCCTCGATCATTCCCACTCCGCGGGGAGCGCCCGGCGCATGCTCGGGTCCTGCGTGCTCCCCTCCGGCCTCTCTTTCTCCGGCACCCGCGGGGGGCGCGAGCGGTCTCGCACGCAGCGCGACGTGTCGGCCGCCGGGTGGCGCCTCGCTTGCTCCGCCTCGCTTGCTCCGGCCGCTCCGGGCAAGCCCTCCACGACCTCCGGCCGCTCAGCTCCGTTCGTCTCCGCCATTGCTGGTTCTGGCACAAAAACAACAGTTCAAGGTGAAAACACAACATCTTCTCAAGACACTCTGCAGGATGCGTCCGCCATCAAGTCGTCTTCGAGCATCAACCAGGACGTGAAGACCCCGAGTCTGTGCGCAGACTCCCTCAAGTGCAACATCGACGCCGCCGTCATCGTCAAGGTGACCGCCGCACAGGTGTCCCCTCAACACGGCGGCTGCGCGTCGCTGTCCATCAAGGCCGAGTCGGGCTTCACGTCCTATGATCTCACCTTCCCGATCGCCGGTATCACCGGCACGCTCCAAGGTCTCCAGTATAATCTGGCCACCCCATTCACAGTCTCAGTCCCAGTTCATCAGTTTAACAGTATTCTTACTTTCGTTTCCGGCCCCATCCGCACACCCGCCGGCAACACCTCTTTCGCCTTCAACAACACCGGCGTGGCCGCGTCCAGCAGCTCCGCCAGCGCCCCCGGCCCCTGCGCGGACCGCCACCGCCTCGCCGAGCTCGCCGACGCCAACGACGTCAACGTCAACGTCAACGTCAACGTCCACAACAACAACATCAACCGCAACATCGCCGCCGCCGGCGCTCGCCCTGACAAGCGCCCGGCCGCCCCTCGCCCCGCCGGGCTCCCTCTGGCGCGTCCGTCGGCGCACCACATCGTGGGATCTGTCATCCCGGCGGCCAAGAAGACGTCGCGCAACGCGCGCGCCGCCCAGCACCGCCGCCTTGCCCTCGGCGCCGCCCCGGCCATCCGGCTCCCCCGCGGGGGCAACGGGGGCCCTGGTCGCCAGGGGAAGTGGCAGAAGGTCGGAGGCCGCCCGGCGGCGCCCCGGCCGCACCTGGCCGAGGAGGCCCCCCTGCCCCCGGCCACCGTGGCGGCGGAGGTCCGCCGCATCCTCGCGCGCCAGCACGCCCCTCGCCGTCACGCCAACGCCGGCAAGGGCAAGCGCGTCAAGCCGCCGAAGCCCGCCTCGAAGTTCGACCGCCGCTGTGGTCGCCAACGCAAGGCGCGTCGGCCGCGCCGCCCAGCGGCGTCGACGGGCCGCGCCTGCCGCGCGGAGTCCAACCGGCGCCCCGCTCCTGCTTCCGCCCACCCCGGCAGCGGGAAGTCGCCCGTCATGCGCCCGGCCGGTCCGACCGGCCTCGTGGGCGCCGGGAAGCGGGACCAGAAGCCGCAGATCACGGAGGCTGTCTTCCGCCGCCTCCTGGTCGGCCTGTCCATCGAGCAGGACTCTCCCGCCCGGGGCAGCCGCCCCCCGCGCGGGGACACCGGAGACGGTCGCGGCCATCGTCCGCACGGCCAGAACCCCGCCTCCAATAGAGGGGGAGGGGGGTCGACCCCGGGCGGCCCCGGAGGCCGTGGTGGGCAGCAGGGCCGGGGCCCGGGTAGTGGCGACGGCCGTGGCGGCAGCGACGGCCGAGGCCGCGCGCCCGACGGCAGGGGGGCGGGGGCCGTGGGGGACACAATCCACGCGGCCGCCCCCCTCCAGGCCTCACCACGGGGGAACGTCATTTGGGCCCGCCGTCCGGCCTCGGCGGAGATGTCCTCGTGACACGCCCACTGCTCCCAACGGAGATCGCACCCGCGTCCGCCGCCATCGGGGAGACCTGGAACCCCTTCGAGGAGACCCTCACGCGTTTCCTGCTAGAGGTAGGCACGCAATGCCGTTCTCGGCTCCAATCGGCCATGGCCGAAACGGTCCGTATCCGGGACGCGTTCGCCCGGGGGGCCGTCCACAGGACACCGTTGATGTGCCGCTTCATCGGGTGCATCCATTTCTCGGGGGACGAGGACTCCAGACTCGCACACGAGCGGGCGGTACACCCAGGCAAGGGCTTAAAGTCGTTTACCACACCCACATGCCGAGTGGTATTTCTGGTATTTTGGGGTACGGTATTGGTGTTTTTGGCCCAAAAATACCACAAATACCAGAGGTATTGTTTACCAGTGTATTTTGCAAAAATACAGATTGCTCATGGTTTTCCAGGTACTGGTATTGGTGGTATTTGGTATTGGTATTTGGACTGGTATTTCAATACACACTGCAATACCACTGGTATTAATACCAGTGGTATTGCAGTGTGTATTGAAATACCACTAATACCACCGCCCGGTATTTGTGGTATTTTCCCACCTCCTGGAAAGTGGTAATTTCCCCCGAGTACTTTGGAACTCCCCCCCCCCCCCGGAGACGTACTCACGATTGCTGAGGCTTCTGTTGCTGAGGCTTCTGTTGCTGAGGCTTCTGTTGCTGAGGCTTCTGTTGCTGAGGCTTCTGTTGCTGAGGCTTCGGCTTCGGTTGATCATCAGGCTGGGCGTCTGACGGGCGGAAGTTTTCTTCCCCTCATTCTCGTATCTCCCGCTCGCGTGAAGGAGCCAGCTTCGTGGGGGGTATTGCAGTGCCTTCCTCACGTTGCCAAGTGCAGCGCAGACGAGATCGATTAAACCGTCGTCCGGATCCTAATGTACCGGATCGTCCGGATTATAACTACTTTCCCGAGGTATGCCGTCGTGCCATCGTGAGCTGTTGCAGGTACATTCCACACGGCGTCAGCAGGGGGGCATCATCTAGGGGTTTGGGTTTGTTTTGCGGTACTATTGCGAAGGGGAAACGCAGAAACGCCGGTTGAAGACCGGGCCGCCCCCATCTCCCGTGGAAAAGCCGTGGCGGCCATGGGAACTGCACACTAACACAGGCACTCAGGACAAAACACTCAGGAGAAAGTCGCAGACGTGAAACTACATAGAACTTATCAGTTCTAGTGTCCCCCTGTCGCGTTTCCACGACGCCACTCTGTTCGACCACTGTGTTTGCACCTAGTTTGTGTTCTCAGACACTGCGATGCTCCGATGCAGATGAAAACAGCCAAGCCGCCCCGCGTGGGTCTGAAACGCTCGCTTGGAGGCGCGCCCCTGCGCGCCGATGCTTCTCTGTTTCGTCGGATTCGTGAAAATACCATTTGAAGCTCCCAATACAGAGCATCTGTATTTCCGGAATTTGGAATGTGGTATTTTGAGTAGTGGTATTTTCCGCCCCAAATACCACTAATACCGTTTCCAGTGAAGCTGGTATTTGTGGTATTTTCCGGTCCAAGGATCTATTCCACAAAGTGGTATTAGTGGTATTTGGTATTGGTATATGGTGTGGTATTGCTTTTAGCAATACATGTGTATTTTTCCAAATACAAATACCATACGGTTATGGTGGAAAATACCACCAATACCACAAATACCACACATTTGCATATGCTTGTGGTAATGGCCCGAATACCCAGGCAAGCCGTGCCCGTGGACCGAGACGCCCCTCCTCGCGGTCGCCAACCCGGACAAGAAGAGCTGCGCAGCCGTCGCTGTCCTAGCCGCCATCAGCTGTGCACCCCGGCTGCCCCGGGCTCTCACAACTTTCATCACGGGCATCCGGAACCCGCCTCTGGTGAACGGTTTCCGGCTCCCCCGCACCCACATCCTCCGCGTGGGCCTGAAGGTGGCGATGACGGGCGAGTTAGACATGGGGGAAGTCATCGCGGGCTTCGAACAATTCGGGGTCCACACGGGGATGGCGCGGACCGACCCGGGCACCCCCGTCCGGCTGTCGCAGTTCACAGTGCGCGATGGGATCACCATCATCGGCACCCCGTCCACCAACGTCAGGATCCTGGGTGGGCAGAGCGAGTCACGCACCCTCGGGGTGTCGGATCTGCCACGTACCCTCCGCCGGGACGGAGGGGGCACCGCCCGGCTCGTCGGCGTCACGGTCGCCCGGTTCGCCACGGGGGGCCACTTCTGGGCGTACGCGCGCCCCCCGGGGTGCGGCGACCGCTGGCTCCGCATCGACGACGGGGAGGTCCACGAGGATTCCTTCAACACGATCCCCAAGGACAGGGTCACGGCGGCCATATACGCCGCGGACGAGGGAGCCCCGGGCGCCATCGACTGGAAGACACCGGTTGTCACAGAGCACCATGTGTGCCTCTGCCTCTGATGACCTACTCACTTATCGCCTTACGATGTTCCAGTAACGAGTTCAGTGATTCACACAACAAAAACAAGCTCAAGGGATTGCCCATGGTGCGTGCCAACCTGAATGTGTTGGGTGTCTCAGCCATTGCGCAGTAAACGCCAGCTGGCGTATCTTCCTTGAGCGTTTCCCTCTGATTTTTTTCCTCAGCACACTCGGTCCTCGAAGCCTGCGTGTGGGACCCCCGTGTGTGACGCGTGTTGTGAACGTGACCCCCTTTCTCTCCGAGCTGGCTCGTAGCCCCTACTCCCCGTCTCGTATCTGTGGACGAGGCCCTCTCCCATCTCGCCCCGATGTCTGCCGTTTTCGCTGGTCGTTGACGTCGGTGGCTCGATCTGCCCGTCCTTGGGTCGTCTGTATTGTTTTCCCCTTGATCGCCGCGCGGAAAAAATGAGAAGCGCAACGAGCTCGCGATCCTTGACTACCTGGAGGTGGTTTGTTTTGTTTGACCCGTCTGTTTTGCTTTGTGGCGGTAGTGTGCGCGCGATCGTCGAGACCGGACTAAAAATCCTCTCAACGCGGGGTGTCGGAACGGAGATCTGATTTTTGGGTCGGATTTATCACCCGTACGCCCTGTAATCCCAAACTGTCCCCCGCAAATGGATGTCGAAGCACTGCAAGTGACTGTGTTGAAGCATGGTTTCGATATCCCCGCGCTCACCGTGTGACGCGCGCGAAGGGTCCTCAGCACACCGATGGAAGCCGACGCCACCGCCCTGCGTCAGAAGTACCAGGCGCAGTGTGACTTCAAGGCGTTCTTTGATCAAATCCTCTTGTCACTCGACGTGAG
This sequence comes from Alphaproteobacteria bacterium CMAR1, assembly GCA_963693005.1. Classification (GTDB taxonomy): domain Bacteria; phylum Pseudomonadota; class Alphaproteobacteria; order UBA6184; family UBA6184; genus Bodonicaedibacter. Next base: position 5,567 of record OY843746.1, read on the forward strand.
CCGCATGATGTGCTTCCAATGCAATCAAAAGTGGTACCGTTGCACGCGGCTCCCGATGGGGCAGCGGCAGGCCGTGTTCGTAGCGCAGACTATTGCCTCGATCATCGCGTACGTACCTGGGCACAACGTCGATACGAATGTCTACGTCGACAACATTCGCGTAGCGGGCGAGACCCGCGAAGAGGTAGCAGCAGCAATGAAGGAGATCCTGGAGCGAGCCATCCGCGCCTCCGTCACCGTCAACGAGCTGGGCGAGAAGCAGGAGGTCACCGACGAGATCGTCAACGGCATGGTCAAGACGCGCGAGGAGTGGCTCGGCCGTGACTACGACTTCGAGGAGAAGACCGTCAAGGTCGGCACCAAGACGATCGAGAAGGTCAAGGCTATGCGTGGCTTGAAGAAGTGGACCTGGCAGAATGTCGCGGCCATCTACGGTCTGCTGTTCTACTGCAACTCCGTCACCAAGGAATCGCTCGCGAGCAAGTACAGCGCGCTGCGGTTCCACAGCCGGATGATGGCGCGTGATGACATCCACTGGTCGCAGGAGGCTGAGATTTGGACCACCGCAAGGGACCAACTCGCCGAATGGATGGATGGGTTGTCGAGAACAAGCCGAGGGACCTCCGTCAGGCGGTGCGCACCGTCGACTATACCATGGTCACCGACGCGTCCGACTGGGGCTGGGGCGCAGCCGTCCTCAACATGCACACCGGTCGCGTGAAGGTCCACCGCGGGCGCTGGCCTCCGGGGACGACGTGGTCGAAGCGGTCCGCGACGGCGGAGACGGAGACGATCTACCGTGCGGTGTGCGCGTCGGTGGCGCCGTCGGCCAACTGCAAGATCATGGTCCACACCGACAACATGACGACGAAGATGGTGCTGCAGAAGAAGCGGTCGCCGTCGCTGGAGGTCAACGCCGTGGCGGCACGCCTGTCCCGCCATTTCCCTGGCGTCGTCTTCGACAGCGAGCACATCCCAGGTGTGGACAACTTCGTCGACCACGTGTCGCGCGGAAAGGATATCGACATGAGTCTCATTCATGGAGGCTTCGCCGGGCTTACGGGCAAACATCCTTCCGCCTAAGTTGACCCTGAGGACCCTCCTCATGTGCCGTGAGTGCCTCCCAAGAGTGTTGGTGTTTCCTGTAGCTCATGGACTCCTAGGGCCGGTGGGTCAGTTGTCACAGAGCACCATGTGTGCCTCTGCCTCTGATGACCTACTCACTTATCGCCTTACGATGTTCCAGTAACGAGTTCAGTGATTCACACAACAAAAACAAGCTCAAGGGATTGCCCATGGTGCGTGCCAACCTGAATGTGTTGGGTGTCTCAGCCATTGCGCAGTAAACGCCAGCTGGCGTATCTTCCTTGAGCGTTTCTACTCGCTGCTTGCAACGATGGAAGTTGGTGACTGAGTAGGCAGTATGTTGTGTCCAGCGATGCTATCGCCCGTGGAAGTCTCGCACGACTCGCCACGCTCAATCAATCCTCAGCAAGAAGCCAGGCCGGTTCCCGCCACCGCAGCCTCGTTTTTCTTCTTACTTTTGCCTCCCAAGGCATTTGCCTCTCCAAGGCGTTCATGGCGTACAGAACTGCAACTTTTTTAGCTCGGTTCAGTCGTCCGTCGATTGAAGGAGGCACGTCTTCGTTTCTTCGTTTCTTCGTTTTCTTCGTTTCTTCGTTTCTTCGTGTCTTCGTCTTCGTCTTCGTTTGCGTCAGTCGCGGGCTCCGTGCTGCCTCCGCCCCCGAATCCCTTGAGCCCTTGCTGCTCGGGATGCCGCTGCTCGGTCCTCCGATGTCTTGGCCGATCCCGGGCCGTGATGTCGCGTGCTTTCCAGCCCGATGACCGATCGCGGCTGTTGACGCTCTTCATTCATCGCGCGTTCTTCATCGCGCTCGTCTTCGTCTTCGCGTCAAAGTGGCGGGCTTCGTGCCTTCGCCCTTGGATCCCTCGCGCCGTCGATGCGTGCTGGACAGCTGTTTCCTCGATGTCGTGTGATGTTTCGCGCCGACCGATGAGGCTGATTTTGACGCTCTTCATTCTGTTTTGCGCGCGCGTCACCGCTCGGGCTTCTTTGCCCTCGCAGTTGCCTCTTCGTCTTCCGACATCTCGCCCATTTGGCGGCGTTTGATGTCTTGCGCATGAGCCGCGCCGGCTTCGTGTCGCCTGGGGACGAATTCGGTTCTGTGTTTTGTGGTGACGCTTCGTCTTTTCGCGCGCGCGAGCGTCTGGTTGGCGCTCTTCATCTTCGTTTGCGCGCTCGTCTTCGTCTCGCGTCAAGTGGCGGGCTTCGTGCCTTCGCCCTTTTGATCCCTCGCGCCGTCGATGCGTGCTGGGACGCCGCTCGATCTCTCGACATCTGTTTCCTCGATGTCGTGTGATGTTTCGCGCCGACCGATGCGGCTGATTCCGACGCTCTTCATTCTGTTTTGCGCGTCACCGCTCGGGCTTCTTTGCCCTCGCAGTTGCCTCTTCGTCTTCCGACATCTGTCGCCCATTTGGCGGCGTTTGATGTTTTGCACGAGCCGCGCCGGCTGCGTGTTGCCTGGGGACGAATTCGGTTCTGTGTTTTGTGGTGACGCTTCGTCTTTTCGCGCGCGCGAGCGTCTGGTTGGCGCTCTTCATCTTCGTTTGCGCGCTCGTCTTCGTCTCGCGTCAAGTGGCGGGCTTCGTGCCTTCGCCCTTTTGATCCCTCGCGCCGTCGATGCGTGCTGGGACGCCGCTCGGTCTCTCGACATCTGTTTCCTCGATGTCGTGTGATGTTTGCGCCGACCGATGCGGCTGCTTTTGACGCTCTTCATTCTGTTGTGCGCGCGCGTCACCGCTCGGGCTTCTTTGCCCTCGCAGTTGCCTCTTCGTCTTCTGACATCTGTCGCCCGTTTGGCGGCGTTTGATGTCTTGCGCACGAGCCGCGCCGGCTCGCGTGTCGCCTGAGGACGAATTCTATTTTTTGCGGTGACGCTCCGTCTTTCACGCGCGCGAGCGTCTGGTTGGCGCTCTTCAGTCTTCATTCGCGCGCTCGTCTTCGTCTCGCGTCAAGTGGCGGGCTTCGCCCTTGGATCCCTCGCGCCGTCGATGCGTGCTGGGACGCCGCTCGGTCTCTCGACATCTGTTTCCTCGATGTCGTGTGATGTTTTGCGCCGACCGATGCGGCTTCTTTTGACGCTCTTCATTCTGTTGTGCGCGCGCGTCACCGCTCGGGCTTCTTTGCCCTCGCAGTTGCCTCTTCGTCTTCCGACATCTGTCGCCCGTTTGGCGGCGTTTGATGTCTTGCGCACGAGCCGCGCCGGCTCGCGTGTCGCCTGAGGACAAATTCTATATTTTGCGGTTGCGGCGTGACGCTCCGTCTTTTCACGCGCGCGAGCGTCTGGTTGGCGCTCTTCATCTTCGTTTGCGCGCTCGTCTTCGTCTCGCGTCAAGTGGCGGGCTTCGTGCCTTCGCCCTTTTGATCCCTCGCGCCGTCGATGCGTGCTGGGACGCCGCTCGGTCTCTCGACATCTGTTTCCTCGATGTCGTGTGATGTTTTGCGCCGACCGATGCGGCTGATTTTGACGCTCTTCATTCTGTTTTGCGCGCGCGTCACCGCTCGGGCTTCTTTGCCCTCGCAGTTGCCTCTTCGTCTTCCGACATCTGCCGCCCATTTGGCGGCGTTTGATGTTTTGCGCACGAGCCGCGCCGGCTCGCGTGTCGCCTGAGGACGAATTCTATTTTTTGTTTCCTTGAAGAGAACTAAACGAAAAACAATCACTGAATGAACGAAACACAAATGTCCGAACAAGAAAAAAAGGGAAGGGAAGAGAAAACTAAGAGGAAGGGGAAAACAACACACAAAAGGAACACACAAAACAAAGCACGGAGAGGGGGGGGGGGGGGTTGCACGGAAAAAGAAATGGAAGAAAGGGCCGACCAAAAAGCAAAGAGCTAAATGACAAAGCACAGGGAGGGGAAAGCGACAGCAGAGAAGCCATCGACAGGGGGGTCGGCGGAGCCTCACGACTCACACTACGCAGCGCTGCTCGACGCGCGCGCGAGGGAGGAGCTCAGCCGCTCGACGAGGTCCCGGGGCATGGACCAGGAGGTGGAGGAGGTCACGCTGTGCTGGCGGTACGACGGCTCGGCGAAGTCTTCGACGACATTGGCGTCATCGTCGCTGTCGGCCGACCGCGTGCCGAATGCCATCACGTCGAGGGCCGGGAGTGCCGGCCGCGCGGTGGCGGCGGCGGGCCCGGTGGCGTTGCGCAGCGCGGCAATGGAATCACCGCAGCTGCGGGCGTTCGGTGCCAGCACCAGCGAGGCGAAGTTCTTCGCCAGGGTGAGGGAGAACTGCTGCATGACCAGCTGCACGGCCCGAGACCGAGGGAGCCCGCTCCGGTTGCCCCAGTGCCCCGCAAGCTTCTTCAGCAGGGCGACAAACTCCGGTGCGAACCCACCGTAGGTCTCGCAGATGGCGGCGACGAACACGTGCTTCCCGCCCATCGCAATCTGGTCGGAAATGTGTCCTGCGTACTTGTCCCGCTTCCGACCCACGACAATCTCAGCAGCACCGAGGGAAGTCTTGACGGCGCTCTTGGCGTAGGCTTTTGCGTGCGGGTGACAGACTCCGACGTCGACGTGGTAGCGCTGGCCGTCCAGCGAGAACACGACGTCCATGCGTCCACCGAATTTCGAGTACTTGGCTTTGGCCGGGGTCTCCTTCTGCACGTGGCTCGCCCCAGCGTCGCGCGCGAGGTGGTACAAGA
>OY843747.1:0-3723 GCA_963693005.1 Alphaproteobacteria bacterium CMAR1
CCGCGTCACGGGGTAGGATTCACCATTTTGGGCGGTTTTGAGGTGAAAAATTTTCGACTTTTTTGGTCGACCATTTTGGGCCCAAAATTTTCGGGTCGCCAGAAACATTTTTTTGGGCCGAAAAATCACCCAAACCGGATTCTATCCCAATTTGTAGCCCGGATTTCGTTTTTGAGATGTCGGAAAAAAATATTTTTTCGACCACTTTGGTCACCACCAAGGTGGCCCCACCACCCCCCAAGGCATGTCCGCAAGCCAAAAATCCGGATTTCATAGTTTGTGGGGTTTTGTTGCGGTGGCTCGGCAGCTTCTGGGAGCATTCTCGGGTCCATAGGGCACGTTCCCAGCTGTGAAATGAGCCATCTGCCAGCTCCGGACGACATTCCTACGCCGAATTCGGAGGGACACGAAAACGGGCACGGACGGACACGGACGGACGGACGGACGGACGGACGGGGGGGTCCGAAGGACCAAAGTGACCTTTCGGGGCCGAAAAAAAATATTTTCGAGTGTTGTCTTCGCCGGATGTATAGCAAATTTCCGCAGCTATTCAGTCCGCTACTTTGCTTTTTTGGCCGGATTTTTCCGAGGCCGGATTTCCAAAAATGCCGGATTCTGACCGATTTTGGGACCGGGGTGGTGGGTACGTTGGGGGCCGTTTGACCACCTGGCGGTGCTCGGCTCGGCGACCCTAACCCTAACCCTAACCCTAACCCTAACCCTAACCCTAACCCTAACCCTAACCCTAACCCTAACCCCAACCCTAACCCTAACCCTAACCCTAACCCTAACCCTAACCCTAACCCTAACCCTAACCCTAACCCTAACCCTAACCCTAACCCTAACCCTAACCCTAACCCTAACCCTAACCCTAACCCTAACCCTAACCCTAACCCTAACCCTAACCCTAACCCTAACCCTAACCCTAACCCTAACCCTAACCCTAACCCTAACCCTAACCCTAACCCTAACCCTAACCCTAACCCTAACCCTAACCCTAACCCTAACCCTAACCCTAACCCTAACCCTAACCCTAACCCTAACCCTAACCCTAACCCTAACCCTAACCCTAACCCTAACCCTAACCCTAACCCTAACCCTAACCCTAACCCTAACCCTAACCCTAACCCTCACCCTAACCCTAACCCTAACCCTAACCCTAGGTCCGTTGGTACGCCGAGCCGATTGTTTTTCAGTCCCGGCAGGCAGGTGTTCTGGAGGCTTGAAAACGGCCAAGGGCGGCTGCTTCGGTAGTCAATAGGCAAGTATGACCATGACCAAGTGGTGAAAAAAAATTGTGTTTCGGTCGGAAAAGTGGGAAAACGGGTGCAATTTCACGTCACGTGGTAGGATTCACCATTTTGGGCGTTTTCGAGGTGAAAATTTTTCGACTTTTTTTGGTCGACCATTTTGGGCCCAAAATTTTCGGGTCGCCGGAAATATTTTTTTGGGCCCAAAAATCACCCAAACCGGATTCTATTGCAATTTGTAGCCCGGATTTCGTTTTTGAGATGTCGGAATTTTTTTTTTTTTCGATCACTTTGGTCACCACCAAGGTGGCCCCACCACCCCCCAAGGCATGTCCGCAAGCCAAAATTCCGGATTTCATAGTTTGTGGGGTTTTGTTGCGGTGGCTCGGCAGCTTCTGGGAGCATTCTCGGGTCCATAGGGCACGTTCCCAGCTCTGAAATGAACCATCTGCCAGCTCTTGACGATATTCCTACGCCGGATGCCGAGGGACACGAAAATCGCGGACGGACACGACGGACGCGACGACGGACGCGGGGGCCGGGGGGACCAAAGCGACCTTTCCGGGCCGAAAAAAAATATTTTCGAGTGTTGTCTTCGCCGGATGTATAGCACATTTCCGCAGCTATTCGGTCCGCTACTTTGTTTTTTTGGCCGGATTTCTTCGAGGCCGGATTTCCAAAAATGCCGGATTCTGACCGATTTTGGGACCGGGGTGGTGGGTACGTTGGGGGCCGTTTGACCACCTGGCGGTGCTCGGCTCGGCGACCCTAACCCTAACCCTAACCCTAACCCTAACCCTAACCCTAACCCTAACCCTAACCCTAACCCTAACCCTAACCCTAACCCTAACCCTAACCCTAACCCTAACCCTAACCCTAACCCTAACCCTAACCCTAACCCTAACCCTAACCCTAACCCTAACCCTAACCCTAACCCTAACCCTAACCCTAACCCTAACCCTAACCCTAACCCTAACCCTAACCCTAACCCTAACCCTAACCCTAACCCTAACCCTAACCCTAACCCTAACCCTAACCCTAACCCTAACCCTAACCCTAACCCTAACCCTAACCCTAACCCTAACCCTAACCCTAACCCTAACCCTAACCCTAACCCTAACCCTAACCCTAACCCTAACCCTAACCCTAACCCTAACCCTAACCCTAACCCTAACCCTAACCCTAACCCTAACCCTAACCCTAACCCTAACCCTAACCCTAACCCTAGGTCCGTTGGTACGCCGAGCCGATTGTTTTGAAGTCCCGGCAGGCAGGTGTTCTGGAGGCTTGAAAACGGCCAAGGGCGGCTGCTTCGGTAGTCAATAGGCAAACATGACCATGCCGAAGTGGTGAAAAAAGAATGTGTTTCGGTCGGAAAAGCGGAAAAATGGGTAGAATTCCCCGTCACGTGGTAGGATTCACCATTTCGGGCGGTTTTGAGGTGAAAATTTTCGAATTTTTTTTGGTCGACCATTTTGGGCCCAAAATTTTCGGGTCGGCAGAAATATTTTTTTGGGCCGAAAAATCACCCAAACCGGATTCTATTGCAATTTGTAGCCCGGATTCCGTTTTTGAGACGTCGGAAAAAAATATTTTTTCGGCCACTTTGGTCACCACCAAGGTGGCCCCACCACCCCCCAAGGCAGGGCTGTAAGCCAAAAATCCGGATTTCATAGTTTGTGGGGTTTTATTGCCGTGGCTCGGCAGCTTCTTGGAGCATTCTCGGGTCCATAGGGCACGTTCTCAGCTGTGAAATGAGCCATCTGCCAGCTCCGGACGACATTCCTACCCCGAATGCCGAGGGACACGAAAAACCCCGGACACGGACGGACGGACACGGACGGACGGACACGGACGGACGGACACGGACGCGGGGGTCAAGGGGACCAAAGTGACCTTTCGGGGCCGAAAAAAAATATTTTCGAGTGTTGTCTTCGCCGGACGTATAGCAAATTTCCGCAGCTATTCGGTCCGCTACTTCGTTTTTTTGGCCGGATTTTTTCGAGGCCGGATTTCCAAAAATGCCGGATTCTGACCGATTTTGGGACCGGGGTGGTGGGTACGTTGGGGGCCGTTTGACCACCTGGCGGTGCTCGGCTCGGCGACCCTAACCCTAACCCTAACCCTAACCCTAACCCTAACCCTAACCCTAACCCTAACCCTAACCCTAACCCTAACCCTAACCCTAACCCTAACCCTAACCCTAACCCTAACCCTAACCCTAACCCTAACCCTAACCCTAACCCTAACCCTAACCCTAACCCTAACCCTAACCCTAACCCTAACCCTAGGTCCGTTGGTACGCCGAGCCGATTGTTTTACAGTCCCGGCAGGCAGGTGTCGTGGAGGCTTGAAAACGGCCAAGGGCGGCTGCTTCGGTAGCCAATAGGCAAACATGACCATGACCAAGTGGTGAAAAAAGAATGTGTTTCGGTCGGAAAAGTGGGCAAACGGGTGGAATTCCGCGTCACGG